>CANRNN010000001.1 GCA_947632025.1 uncultured Clostridia bacterium
CTCTATTTTCACAAAAAGGATGCAAAAATGTTTGATTGGCTGTTACGCAGATTTCCGTCCGCAAAAGGCACTGAATCGTAAAACGGATGTAAAGTTTACTGATAGGAACACAAAAACGCGGTCGGATGAAACGGCGCTTAAAAATCTACGGAACGAGATGAGTATGAAGTACTTAAAATCGCGCTGTCCCAAAGCTAACGTATAAACGATCTTGTCCGTCGGCTCTGCTACCATCGGAACTGCAACACCATCTACTCCTATACTGCCTTATGAACACCAGACGTCACCCGGCACACATTTTACACCGCAAGCGAAAATTACACCGCAAAGGCGCACTTTGGGGTTTTCCTCGGCTTTGTATCAAACTCTGCAAGATTATATCACATATAACATCATCGGGCGTGGGCGCAATAAGTTCAACCATCATTTCACGGATATGCTTAGGAGTACGGAACTGTCCGTTCTGCCCTGCCGAATTAAGCTTTCCGAGCATATATTCATACAGATCGCCCTGCATATCGAGATCGGCTATATCATGTTCATAGAGGTCGTCAAGTCCCGTAATTATTTTCTGCAATATCTGCGGATTGGTTATACCTCCCGCCCAGATGTCCGTCCAGATCTTGTCGATCTTATTTTTTATCACTCCTGTTATCATTGATGACCTCCGAATGTTCCGCATAATGTAGAATTAGTTTAGTATAATTATACCATATTTAGAAATAAAAGTCAATAAAAATGTTGAATAATGGTGATTTTGCAATGGGAAAACTCGAAATTTACTTGATATAATTAAACCACAACACCTTGACAAGCCATATTTTATGATGTATAATGTTTAATAAGCAATTGAAATTTAAGAACGACACAAAAAGGAGAAAAATGCCAGACCTGTTTAACGAAAAAGAAATAACTTTGGACAAACTCAGAGAATTTTTCCACGAAAACGACTTCTCAACCATGCCGGTGAAAGACCCGTCCGAGTACAGTGAAGAAGAACTCAAGCTATATAAAAAAGTGCTTAAACTCGTTAACTCGGAATGGAAAACGATTTTAAAATCGCTTGGTTTAACTCACCCGCAGGACTGCTATTCAAAGGACTTCCCGCCCGAACTTATCCGCGACAGAGTTCAGCGTATCATTGCGGACCAGGTCGTCAAAATCAGCGGTGACGACAGAGTTCTCGGAAATATTTTTGATCAATTTATTATCCCAAATCTTGTTGACATAGCAGATGACACGGTAACATCCGATGAAATTGCCGATAAAGCGTTACACAATACCGTCAATGCGCTTATGCAGACACTGGATATTAAGAGTTTGGCGCAATCCGCAAAAAAGTTCTCGTGTGACGAGGATTTTAATCCGAACAAAGCACTGAATTATCCGAAAATGGATCACTATAAAAAATATTACCACACCCGCGCCAAAATCAAGGTTAATTCGCTTGATGAGTTTATTGAAAACGGGAATGACGCTGTCGGTGAAACTAATGTCGAATTCACGACAGATATGCGTATGCTTATCAAAAAGTTGATTGCTGAATCTTCGGAACAGGAGCGTGAGATAATATTTTTGCTTTCTCAAGGGTATAATCAAAGCGAGATTGCAAAAAGGCTCGGCATTTCTCAAAGCACTATTTCAAGAAAAATTTCAAAATTCAAAAAATTCTTATCCGAGAGTGAATAATTTTGTTTTCTCGTGTCGGTAAGATTATAGAGGGCAATCCCGTCGTACTTAGGCGGGATTTTGTTTTCTAAATTTTATTGACAGGAGGAATTAAATGACAGAAAGGAAAAAGTTAAATTTGATAAGCAGCGTTGAAATTATGAACACGCCAATGAAAAAACAGCGGTTCACAGTTGACGGGATCATTTATCCCGGGCTGCACATTCTTTCGGGAGATCCCAAGATAGGCAAATCGTGGATGATGCTCGATATGTGCTTGTCAGTCGCGAAAGGAGAGGATTTCCTCGGCAGAAAAACCGAGCAGGGGCAAGTCGTGTACATGGCGCTGGAGGACACGTTCGTTAGCTTGCAGTCGCGAATGTATGAACTTACAGATGAACCAAGTGAAAATTTGTTCTTCACTTTGCTTGCAAACTCTATCGGAAACGGTCTGGAAGATGACTTGAGGGAGTGTAAGAAAATGTTTCCCCAACTGAAGATGATCGTTATTGACACGCTGCAAAAAATCAGAGAAACTGTTGAAACTAAGTACGGCGCGGATTACCGTGAGCTTTCCGTTCTGAAAAGTATTGCGGATCAGCTTGAAATTGCTGTTGTGCTGGTTCATCACAACCGCAAAGCACGCGACTCCAATCCCAACAATCTTATCTCCGGAACGAACGGAATAGCGGGCTGCGCGGACGGACTGCTTGTGTTCACCCGCAGCGGTGAAAACGCTGAACTCCATATCAGCGGCAGAGGAGCGCCTGCTCTTGAATTAAATCTGAAAAGAAAAAACGCAAAATGGATTTTACTTGATGATCCGCCTGAAAAGAAGGCGGATATTTTTTCATTCATAATCCATGATTTTATTTGCGAGCGGGAGAATGTCAGCGGAACAGCCTCGGAAATTTGTTCATTGCTTAAAGAAAAATATCCCGAACAGGATTTTAATTGCAACTGGCTCTACCGTGATTTACTTCAGCATGATGATGAGATACGTTCGCTCGGAATTGATTACGGGAAAGCAAAAAGTAATGGTATGCGCAGTATTTTTATCCGTTATAATCCCGAAAGGGACAGCAGTGGCGGTAAAATTTTGTATTCGGGAAATGCTGTCTCTGCCGACACTGAAAGCATTGCAAATGCCGATGATTATTTACACAAGGTTGAATGTGCGAATTTGCCGAGCGAGGAAAATGCCGACTCTGCTGTCCCTGTTGAGATGATGAGCGGAGATAATTTAATTGCATTTGCAGCGGAATTGATGAGAAATAATCTTGCCAAGCAAGGGATAAACATTCCGGCGTTTAATTCCGAAACGTGAGGCGATTTGTGCGAGGTTTTCAGCCGAGTAGAGTAACTACTCGCCTACCGCGATTGAAGCGAAATTTGAGCCGTTTCTGCGCGAATTTAATCGTGCCGTTCACCGAGCAATTTGCAGGAGAAAAAGCTGATAATTCGGGCAAATATGGGGCTATGAAAATGATGCAAGTTAAAGGGACGGGGTCGTCCCGAATACAGCGGACGGGCAAAGCCCGCCGCTATGCCAAATATTGAAAATGAAAAGAGGGGTTGTAAAATGAACAATTCCGCAAATCAGGGGTTGCAGGAAAAGTTAAGTGTGACAGCCAAGCCGAATTCATAGGGGTTGCGCATTAAAAAGAACGATACTTCAAGGAGGTATTTATGAGAAAAATAATCGGTTATAAAATTAAAAAAGTAAATGGTCTTAACAGACCGTTATGCGAGAATATGCACAAGATAAAGAAAATTAAGTTCACCGACCGCGAGATCGGCGGTGTGACATATCGGGTGTGGTCAGCGTTTACGGACGAGGTAAATGCTGCCGACAGTCTTGAAAATCTCATGCTAAACAGGCTCGAAAACGACGAAAGCGAGGAGCAATCGGATCAGGAAGAACAGGAGTCTCCTACCCTTAAAATGTGATTTCCGCAAAAAAATCTTGACGGCAGCGGAAAAAAAGCTGGACTTTTGCGGACGGTTGTGGTATACTGTCTGTTGCAGGACCAAGCGATCCGCTGCCGGGAAAGGAGTTATATGACAAGAAAACAAAATTACAAGGCAGCATTATATTGCAGGCTTTCGGTGGACGACGGTAACTTTGGCGGAAGCGTGAGTATCGAAACACAAAAAGTTCTGCTGGAGCAATACTGCAAGGACCATTCGATAACGGATTACACATTCTACTGCGACGACGGGTGCAGCGGCACTAACTTCGACAGAGACGCCTTCCGGCAAATGTACAAAGATATTCAAAACGGGAAAATCGACCTTGTGGTCGTCAAAGACCTCTCGCGGTTCGGAAGAAACTATGTTGAAACGGGAATGTATGTGCGCGAGTTTACAGATAACAACATTCGGTTTATCGCGGCAGACGACAATTACGATTCTCTGGTAAACGGCGACGATCTGCTCTTCCCCATAAAGAATGTCGTGAATGAAATGTACGCCCGTGACGTTTCCAAGAAAACGAAAGCGGCGAAAAAAGCCAAAGCCCGCGACGGGCAATTCATCGGCTCAAAAGCACCGTTCGGTTACAAAATCGACCCTGCCGACCGTCACCATCTGATAATTGACGAATCTGCCGCACAGGTAGTAAAGCGAATATTCAGGCTTGCCGCTGAGGGTATCGGCTACAACAAAATGGCTAAAATGTTCCGCGAGGAAAAGGTACTCACGCCTATCGCCTACTTCAACAAAAACAATCCCGACTACTTCAAAAGCGATTACTGGCGTAAGGAATTCGACTGGCACGTTACCTCAATACGCGCAATTCTGGACAACGAGGTCTATCTTGGACAGCTTGTATACGGCAAACGCCGCAACAAATCCATAAAGAGCAAGGAAAAGGTAAAGAACCCGCGCGAGGAATGGATAGTCGCCGAAAACTGCCACGAGCCTATCATCACAAAGGAACTTTGGGACACGGTTCACAGGATATTAAGCGCGAAACACCGCCCCGCAAAAACAGGCGAAATACAGATGTTTACGGGACTGCACTCTTAAGTGAATACAAAACCGAACAGACAGAAATCATATCGTGGTTCACCATGGTGTGACCGGCAGTAAGTTCGTCTTTCAGATTCCTGCGTGACGCTTTATTTTCTCTCAACTTTGGCGATAATTTTTATCAATATACGGCGCAAAGTCTTTAATATATAAAAGCTGCGTGAAACACTTGCAATTTTTATCAAATTATGTTATAATATAATGTGCTTTTTATCGTGAACAAATCATGAAAGGGTAAATAAAAATACTAAATATGCACGGGAAATCCGGATTTGCGGGAGAGATAATATGATCGGTCTGGGAACTTTAATAAACAGCGCGGCTATCGCGGTCGGCGGTGTTTTAGGTCATTTTACGGGAAAACTGTTCCGGCAGGAGCAGCAGGACGCGATAACCAAAGCCTGCGGCGTAAGCGTGATTTTTATCGCAATAGCAGGCGCAATGCAGGGTATGCTTGCCATAGACGGCGGCGGGATAATCAGCGGGAAATCAATGCTTGTGACGCTTTGTATCGCGCTGGGTAACAATTATCGGCGAACTTATCGGAATTGAAAAAGGCTTCGAGCGTTTCGGCGAGTGGCTTAAGAAAAAAACAGGGAACAGCGGCGACAAGCAGTTTGTGACCGCGTTTGTCACCGCCTCGCTTACCGTGTGCGTTGGGGCAATGACTATCGTGGGCGCAATTCAAGACGGCATTTCGGGCGACTTTTCAACGCTTGCTGTGAAATCCGTGCTGGACTTCATCATAATAGCCGTTATGACCTCTTCGCTCGGAAAAGGTTGCGCATTTTCGGCAATACCCGTGTTCGCTGTTGAGGGTGCAATTACCTTGCTTGCAAGGCTAGTTGCCCCCGTAATGACGGATCTTGCGACGGCGTATTTGTCGCTTATCGGCTCGGTGTTGATTTTTTGCGTGGGAGTAAATCTTGTTTGGGGGAAAACTATTCGAGTCGCGAATATGCTGCCGTCTGTAATACTTGCCGTAATTGCCGCATATTTGCCGCTATCGTTTTGATAATCAAAAACTTCGTTCAAACTTTTCACTGATATAATTGTTATGTAAAGGAGATACATATGGGCAGATTTTCTACAACCTTGAATATTAAAAATAATTCCGACCGCGAAAGTTTTTTGAAGTCATTCTATGCGATGGTGAGAAAGCGCGGGTTTGTGCAGTGCAAAGAGGACGAGGGAATTTTGTCATATGTGCTTGCATTTCAAGTCGGTTGGGTGACGCTCGCGAATGAGGATTACAGGAACGATCCTAAAAAGGCATATGAGGATTCCCGTGAAATTGCAGCGGCTCTTAAAACAAGCGCGTTTTCCGTTGAGGTTGTTGACAGCGATTTCGCGACATTAACTCTTGACAACGGAGATGCTGTAATTGTCGGGGACGGTTCGGGATACGGAATTGAAGAACCGACAAGAGGTGAGCGGCAATATTGGGAAAAGCTTCTTGCAGACGGCAAAACATGGGAGCAATTTTCCAAAACAGCGGCAAAGAACGAGGTATTTGTCGAGGACACATTGTCGGAGTTGGCGGTTATTCTGGTAATTGATCCCTATTACATAGATGCGGATTATGACGAGGTCTTGGAAAAGGCTGACGAGAATGAGAACATCACGGCGCTTTACTTCAAGAAAGCTGAAGAGAAGGCTAAAGCTATGACGCTAAACGCCGCGATCAAGAAAGTTTTCGGCGAAGCTCTAGAACCACTTGGATATAAACTAATAAAGAGCAAGTATCCGTATTTTGTGAGAGTTGTACCGGGTGGGGAGATCATTCACGTTATATCCTGTGAGGAATCGCTGTGTTCATATCCCCGCGCCAGAAAATTTGATATCTTGACATATGATAAATGAAGAAATGTTCTGCAAGTGGTCGCTCACGCGCGAAGAGCTTGCCGAGTTTTATAAAAGCGAGCGCGAAAGAACGCAGTTTCCGTGGCTTGACGAAATGCGCTCTCTTATTCGCGAAAAATACGGCGCGAGAGTTATGACGATCCTTTATAGGTTCGCGTTTAATACGCATTGGTTCAAGTTCTGCGTATATTCTTACGAGGACATGAAAAAGCTTCCTATGGACATAAACTCCCCCAAAAAACCTAAAACCAACGACGCGGAAATAAGCGTCCTTATCAAGGAAAATCTGCACCCGAAAAAGTACGAAAAAACAAATTTCAGTGTTATTTCGTTTGTGGACTGTGCGCAGGTTTACCTTTTTGAACAAATCTGGGCAGTAAGAAAACAAATCGAAAATGAATTTGCTTTCTTGAAGCCGTATAGGGTATCTGTTCCCGCACGCGGTGTGACGGTCTTTATTTTTGATACAAAAGAAGAAGCTCGGAAATTCGCGCAGAATGCCGTTCTCCGCGCCGAAATAAAGAAGCGTATTTTCGAGCTTGTAAAGCCGTTTGACGATTACGGGATATTAAAAGATCCCGAAAAAATTGAGATAATGGCGGATTATCGCGAATTCTATGAAGCTATAAGCGGTGCGCATTATCACGAATGGATAGAAGACATAAATCCCGCCCAATATGAAAAATCGCTTTTTGACTAAACGAAAAGAGCCGTTCGGAATGAGCGGCTCTTGTTTTATTACACAACGACAGCGGAATCTCCAACACTTCCGGCAATTTAACGGGCATCGTCTTTTGTTCAGTATCGTCTTTGGCTTTTAGGCTTTTGTTGTGCTTTTTGATCTCTGAGCAGATCGTTGAGGTCGTTTATTACCTCGATAATTCTGTGCTTGATGATTTCCATATTTCTTTGATTGGGAATGTAAATAAAAATTGAGAACGACGAAAACCAATAGATCCTGATATCATATTCATCATCAACGAATTTGTATTGGTAAAGGAAATCAACAGTTTTCACTTCAAGCTCGTATTTTGCGGCATAAGCGAAAACAAAATCGTGAAATGGGTCCATATTGCCGATAAATTCCCAGTAATCAATGTCGACTTCAAAAGTATTCGGTTTTCTGCAGGACACCCATTGAAACATTTCTGAATTCTCCTTAAATACTACTTTACTGATAGAATTATATCATATACGACAAGAAATGTCAAGAAAATTCCCGCAAGTTGCACAAACGCAACGTAAAATGAAAATCCCGCCCAATAGGGCGGGAAGCTGTTTTTATTGAACGGGACGGTCGTTGTTGAAAGACGGCGGATTCACGTCGGCGTTCGGATATGGGCTGTCATGGGGTGACGGCTCGGACATACTGAAATACATCTTTGCGGCTTTTGTTGTTCCGAAATCGCGGTTCGAGCCTGTGTCCTGAACCTTGTTGAACGCCTCGCGGAACATTGCGTTATGTGCCTCTTCGCGGTTGAGCAGAAAATCTATCGTTTCACGGACTTTTTTATCGTCGATTTGACGATAAAGATATTCGTAAACCACTTTTGCACGCTGTTCCGACGCTATATTCGAGAGCAGATCGGCGCAGAGATCTCCCGTTACCGAAACGTAATCGCCTGTCCACGAATAGCCCGATGCGTTTATCAATCCGGGATTCAGACCCATAAGAACGTGCGTCTGTATCTCGCCGGCGGGTACGCTCTCCGCGTCAACGTCGTGACCGTTCAGAAGATTTATTGTCTGTGCGACCATTTCCATATGCCCCAGCTCCTCTGCGGCAATGTCAAGGAACAGATCTTTTATCTGCTGGTCTTTTATACGGAAGCTTTGTGACATATACTGCATAGCTGCCTTAAGCTCGCCGTTTGCTCCGCCGAGCTGTTCCTGCATAAGCGCGGCGTACTGTGGGTTTGGCTTTTCCACTCCGACAGGGTGAAAGAGCTGTTTTTCGTGTTTGAACATCTTAAAATTCCTCCTTTTGGAATAATATGTCCCTTATAGGAGAAATTTATACGAGAATTTCAAATAATAGTTCCGCCGTTCGGGTGGAGTATCTGTCCTGTCATATAGCTTGAATCGCAGCTTGCGAGGAATACATAGCTGGGCGAGATTTCACAGGGCTGTCCCGCTCTCATCATTGGAACGGGTGAGGTTTCACACCCGAATCCTGCGACCTCCTCCGCTGAAAACGACGCAGGAATAAGCGGTGTCCAGATAGGTCCGGGAGCCACGGCGTTCACTCGTATACCTTTATCCGCAAGCGACAATGCAAGCGACCTTGTAAGCGCTACTATCGCGCCCTTTGTTGCACTGTAGTCTATCAGATCCTTATTTCCGGCAAACGCCGTGACTGACGCTGTATTTATTATAGAACCTCCGCTTTTGAGATAGGGAAGGGCAGCTTGGATAAGGTAGAAAAATGAAAAAACATTGTTCCTGAATACAAGCTCCAGCTGGTCATTAGAAATATCGAGAATGCTTCTTCGTACAAATTGAAACGCGTGATTATTTACGAGAATATCAAGGCTTCCGAATCGGGCAAACGTCGCTTTTACACATTTGCTGCAGAATTCGGGGATTTTCAAATCGCCGCGGAGCAGGATACATTCTCCGCCAAGGTCTTTGATGTGCTTTGCGGTATCTTCCGCGTCCTTGTCCTCATCATAGTAAACTATGGCTACAGCCGCACCTTCTTTCACGAAATCGTAGGCGACAGCGCGTCCGATACCGCTGTCGCCTCCAGTTATCAGCGCGACCTTTCCCTCAAGCCTGCGGGCATCAGAATTCCGCTCCGACATCGGCAGCGGCTCCATAACATACTCGAATCCCGGCTGACGATTTTGGTGTTGAGCGGGTCTGCGGTCTTGGGCGCAGCTGTTTTTTTCGGTAAAATCATAGCCTTTTTCATTTGAGCAATTGCAGTTACATTTATACATAGCAAAACCTCCTCGCGATATTTTATTCTTTATATTTATAAAATTGCAAGTACAGCATTTTTTTCTCTTGTGTGAAATAATAGATCCCGATATTGAGATAAATTACAAAATTACGCTCGAATAATCGAAAAGTGAAATATTTTTATGAAAAATATGCGGAAATATATTGACAAATACAAAATAATGTGATACAATGAAATGTATGAAAATATGATAGAGGTGCGGGGCTGATAAGTAACGCGTCAGCAGGCACCCGGACGTTGAAGTTTTCCTTAAGATGCGTAGATTTCAGGCGTATCTGCGGTACTTGCGGACGGGGCGGCTTTTCGGGAAGCGCGGCGTGAAAGGCAGTACCGCCGAGGAGCGCGTATTCCGAGGTGCGTGTTATCCGGTTGTGCGTCGAACAGGCGTATGACTGTCATCGACTTGCTTGATGGAGCGCTATCGCAATATTTAGCCGCACATAAAGCCTGACCGATGATTATGCCTCATCGGTTTTTTATTTTACTTAAATCAACAAAAGGAAGGTAAGAACAATGAAACAACAGTACAAGGTCGGAATCATTGGAGCTACGGGAATGGTAGGACAGCGTTTCGCGACGCTGCTTGAAAATCACCCGTGGTTCAAGGTGACTGCTCTCGCGGCATCACCGCGCTCGGCGGGGAAAACTTACAAGGAGGCAGTGGGCGACAGGTGGTATATGGATACCCCTATGCCCGCGAATATGGCGGATATCGTCGTGATGGACGCGTCCGCTGATGTTGAGAAGATCGCGTCTATGGTGGACTTCGTGTTCTGCGCGGTTGATATGAAAAAGGACGAAATTAAGGCTCTTGAGGAAAAATATGCTAAGGCTGAATGCCCTGTGATGTCAAACAACTCCGCTCATCGTTTTACCCCCGACGTTCCTATGATAATTCCGGAGGTGAACGCGGATCACGCAGAAATAATCAACGCACAGAGAAAACGTCTGGAAACAAAACGCGGATTTATTTCAGTAAAGAGCAACTGCTCGATACAAAGCTATGTTCCCGCTCTCTCTCCGCTGAGAAAATTCGGTATAACCGAAATACTTGCGTGTACTTATCAGGCAATTTCGGGAGCAGGCAAAACGTTTGAAACTTGGCCCGAAATGGTCGACAACCTTATCCCGTATATCGGCGGTGAGGAGGAAAAGTCCGAGCAGGAGCCGCTGAAGGTATGGGGTCATATTGAGGGTGACAAGATAGTCAAAGTCGAAAAGCCGTCCATTACAACTCAGTGCCTGCGCGTGCCTGTTTCAAATGGTCACTTTGCGGCGGTATTCGTAAGATTCGAGAACAAGCCCTCAATCGAAGAGATCAAGAAGATATGGGCAGAGTATTCGGCAGAGCCGCAGGAGCTGAAGCTCCCGTCTGCACCGAAACAGTTCCTCAACTATTTTGAAGAGGATAATTTCCCTCAGGCTAAACTCCACAGAAATCTTGAGGGAGGTATGGCTATCTCTATCGGACGTCTTCGTCCCGATACGCAGTATGATTACAAGTTCGTCTGCCTTTCGCACAATACTCTGCGCGGCGCGGCGGGCGGCGCGGTCGAAATGGCGGAGCTTCTCGCGGCAAAGGGTTATCTGGACTGATAGGTGTTATAACTGTTAGGAGGATTTATGAGCAAGACAATTTTCACGGGCTGCGCGACCGCTATCGCCACCCCTATGAACGCTGACGGCAGCATAAATTACGAGGAATTCGGAAAGCTCATTGATTATCAGATAGAAAATTCCATTGACGGAATAGTTATCTGCGGTACTACGGGCGAATCCGCGACAATGACTGACGAGGAGCATATCGAGGTGCTGCGTTACGGCATAGAGCGCGTAAATCACCGTGTCCCCGTAATCGCGGGCGCGGGCAGCAATGACACCGCTTATGCTGTTGAGCTTTCAAAGGAAGCCGAGAAACTCGGCGCGGACGCTCTTCTTCAAGTCACTCCATACTATAATAAAGCGTCGCAGAGAGGGCTTGTAAAGCATTTTTCGACGATAGCTGACGCTGTGAATATACCGAATATTCTTTATAATGTTCCCAGTAGAACAGGCGTGAATATTGCGGCGGATACTTATATTGAGCTTTCAAAGCACCCGAATATCACTGCCGTAAAGGAAGCGTCGGGCAATATGGCGACTGTTATGGATATTTCAGCGTATACCGACCTCGATATTTATTCGGGAAATGACAATGAGGCACTTTGCTGTCTGGCACTCGGAGGAAAGGGACTTATTTCCGTTACTTCAAACGTAGCTCCGAAAGAAAAACACGATGAAATAAAACTTTATCTTGAAGGAAAGCACGAAGAAGCTCTGGCTGTACAGAAAAAGCTTTTGGCGCTTGATAAAGCTATGTTTATGGACGTAAATCCTATTCCTGTAAAGGAAGCTTTGAATATTATGGGATTCAGGGCAGGGGAGTGCAGGCTTCCGCTGTGTTCAATGACAGACGAAATGAAAGCAAAGCTGCGTTCTGTTATGGAGCCTCTAGGACTTGTCGGAAAAGTAAAGTAACCTTCTGAAAGGAATTGCAAAATGACTAAAATTGCTGTAACAGGCGCGTGCGGACGTATGGGACGCGTTATTGCGGGACTTTGCGCCGAGCGTGAGGATTGTGAAATCGTTGCGGGAATCGACAAGCTGGGCGAGAAATATTCCGATTTTCCCGTATATAAAAGCATTTTCGATATGCCCGAAAAGCCCGATGTTATAATTGATTTTTCGCACCCGTCGGCGCTTGACGACCTGCTTTCATACTGCAAGATGAACAGTGTGCCCGTCGTTATCGCGACGACGGGTTATACCGACGATGAGCGTGCGAAGATAAATTCGGCATCGTCGCAGATACCTGTATTCTTTACATTCAATATGTCGCTCGGCATCAATCTTCTTGCGGAGCTTGCCAAAAAAGCCGCACAGGTACTCGGCGGGCAATTCGATATCGAAATCGTTGAGAAGCACCATAACCAGAAAAAAGACGCTCCTTCGGGAACGGCGATAATGCTTGCGGAGGCAATAAATGCAGAACTCGGCAACAAGGATCACTACGTCTATGACCGTCATTCCGTAAGAAAGCCCCGCGGTAAGGACGAAATAGGTATGCACTCCGTCCGCGGCGGCACAATAGTCGGAGAACATGATATAATTTTTGCCGGACATGACGAGGTAATAACTCTTTCTCACTCTGCACAGTCGAGAGAGGTTTTCGCTGCGGGCGCTGTGAACGCTGCCGTGTTCTTAAGCGGCAAGCCCGCCGGAATGTACGCTATGAGCGACCTTATCAAGGAGGATCAATTATGAAGCTTGAAGTTACAGAAAACGTATCTGCCGTTTCGTTCAACAACGTTCCTTTGAATAAGACTGTTATGGAGGACACGCTGAGAGTTATCGCCGAGGCGGGGATAAATGTTGATATGATCTCTATGACAGCGCCGACTTCCGAAATTTTCAGTTTCGGTTTTACAATGAACGATGAGGACACTCCAAAACTCCTTGGCGTTGTAAAAAAACTGCGCGATATGGGCGGAGTTTCTCCGATGATAAACGGCACTAACAGAAAAATCGTTATTAAGACGGGTGAGATGACCGAAACCATAGGTTTTGCTGCGAGAGTTTTTGAAATTCTCAATCGCCTTGAAGCAATGATTTTAATGATAACCACAGGTGTGGACGAAATTTCCGTTCTTATCCGCGACGCAGATGCAGACGCGGTGGTTGCGGCTTTTGAAAAGGAGTTTAAATGAATAACATATTTTTAGCACTTGCGGAAAGCTCCGCGGAGAGTGCAGTTGAGAGTACGCCAAACATTACTGAAACGGTCGAGGAGCTTGTCAAAAATCCTTCGGGGATAGGCGAGTTTTTCAAGAATTTGGGTGCTTCAATACTCGGTGTTATACCGACAATTTTGTTCGCGATACTGGTGCTTATCGTGGGACTTATCGTGTCAAAATTCGCGATTAAGCTGCTGTCAAAGGGACTGTCCAAGACAAAGCTGGAGGTTACTGTCACAAAATTTACCACGCAAATTGCAAAAATCGCGATTTATGTGCTGCTTATAACCATTGTGCTGAATATCCTCGGCATTCCGTCGGCGTCTATTGTCGCCGTTATCGGCACGGCGGGCGTGGCAATCGGACTTGCACTGCAAAACTCGCTGTCGAATGTGGCGGGAGGATTTTTGCTGATGATAACAAAGCCGTTTAAAATAGGCGATTATATCGTATCAAACGGCGTGGAGGGCACGGTGTCGGCAATCTCGATTTTACATACAAGACTTGATTCCGTGACAAATCAGGCAATTTTCATTCCGAACGGGCTTGCGATAAATGCAACTATAATCAACAACAGCGGAAACGATACACGCCGTGTTGATCTTACGTTCTCGATTTCTTATAATGATGATTTCTCGAAAGCGCAGGAAATCATTCTTGACGTATTGAACGCTCACCCGATGGTACTTGATGATGCCGCGCCGCAGGTGCGTATGCTCGAACACGGAGAGAGCGCGATTGTAATTTGCGCTCGCGCGTGGTGCAGAACCGCCGATTACTGGGACGTTTATTTTGACCTTAACGAGCAGGTGCGCGAGGCGTTTATCGCAAACGAGATTGAAATTCCGTACAAGCAGATTGATGTTCATGTAAAAGATAACTGATGGGATATTTTATTACCGAAGCCGAAAGGAAGGCACTTCATTCGACTTGTTTCCACGAGTTTATGAAGAGCGAATATAACGGCGAATGTTGGCATGAGGATTCACTATTGCTTTCAGATGACGAATTTTCAAGGCTTGGGCTTTATAAGATATTCAAGAAAGTGATTCCGGATTATGATCCTTATGGTATTGTTTCCGTTATGCGTGAGCAATGGGAACAGGTGAAAATTCTCGCGGAAAAAGCGGGCGGTGAAATCCTCGAATGTATTTTAGAAGCGGACAAATGGGTAAACGCCTGCTTTGAGGAATTTGACAGATTCACGATATGCGGGATATAAAACAAAAATCCGAGCTTTGCGGCTCGGATTTTTTATTTGAAACTGAATCAAATCAGCGGATTCCGTACTTCTCGATAACAAAGTCCATATCTTTGTCGCCTCTGCCCGATAGGTTAATGAGAATAGAACCTTTGCCCATTTTCTTGCCAAGTTCCATAGCATAAGCAACAGCATGAGAGCTTTCAATAGCGGGGATTATTCCCTCAAGGCGTGAGAGCTTGAAGAACGCGTCAATTGCCTTTTCGTCGTCGATAACGTCATACTTGACACGTCCGCAGTCGCGCAGAAAGGCGTGTTCTGGTCCTGAGGAAGGATAATCCAGTCCGCTTGCAACGGAATAAACCGGTGCGGGGTCGCCGTTTTCGTCTTTAAGCATTATCGAATTGAAGCCGTGCATAATTCCTTCCGAGCCGTAGTTAAGGCTTGCAGCGTGATCTCCGAGCTTATTTCCGCGACCGAGAGGTTCAACTCCGTAAATTTCAACAGGATCGTTCAAGAATCCGGAAAAAATTCCCATAGCGTTTGAACCGCCGCCGACACAAGCAACTACTGCATCGGGAAGCTCGCCTGTCATTTCGAGGAACTGTTCACGGGCTTCAATTCCGACTATACTCTGAAAATCACGAACCATCATTGGGAACGGGTGAGGACCTACTACGGAACCGATACAATAAATCGTGTTCTTGTAATCTTTAAGGTAAGCTGCGAAAGCTGCGTCTACTGCTTCTTTAAGGGTTTGAAGTCCGTCGGTCACTTCCACGACGTTCGCGCCGAGTATCTTCATTCTTGCGACATTCGGAGCTTGTTTTTTTATATCGACAGCGCCCATATAAATATCACATTCAAGACCGAAATAAGCCGCTGCGGTAGCTAAAGCAACGCCGTGCTGACCTGCGCCGGTTTCGGCGATGATCTTCTTTTTGCCCATATATTTCGCAAGCAGAGCTTCACCCATACAGTGGTTGAGCTTGTGAGCGCCGGTATGGTTCAGATCCTCACGCTTAACGTACAGTTGAACGTTTCCGATAGTTGAGGAGAGTCTTTCAAGGTAGGAGATAGGTGTAGGTCTGCCTTGGAACTCGCGGCGAATTCTGCGAAGCTCGCTTATAAACTTGCTGGATTTGCAGATAGTAAAATAAGCTTCTGTGATCTCGTCCATAGCCTTTTTGAGGTCATCGGGGACGAATGCTCCGCCGTATTTTCCGAAATATCCGTTTTTGTCGGGATAATTTTTGAGATAGGTGTCGAATTCGATATCGCTGTATTTCATATTTTTCCTCCAAAATAAATATTCAAATAAATTATACCACATATTTCATCTTTTGTCAACACATTTTTCCGTTTTAGCGGCAGTTTGTTTTGTCGAAGAACAATGAATAATTTTCTCGAAATAACAAACAATACCGTCAAGCAGGCGTGTTCTGCTTTAAGAGAAATAACTTGGAGGAATTTATATATGAAAGCAACGGGAATAGTCCGTAGAATAGATGATTTGGGAAGAATTGTAATTCCGAAGGAGATTCGCCGTACAATGAGAATAAGAGAAGGCGACCCGCTTGAAATTTACACCAGCCCCGAAGGCGAGGTAATTTTTAAGAAATACTCTCCCGTTGGGGAAATAAGCAACACTGCTTCGCAGTATGTTGACGTTTTGTCGAAAGTCGGCGGCTGTCCTGCGGTAATATGCGACCGCGATCACGTTATCGCGGTTTCCGGAATGAGTAAGAAAGAGGTCATAGAGCGTCGTGTTTCCGGTTCTCTTGAGGATCTTATCGAGCAAAGGAAATCTTATGTTCTAAAAAGCGGTGAGGATAAGCGTCTGAATCCTATTGAGGGTGTGGACAGATATGCTGTGGCGTGTTCGCCTATTCTGGCTTCCGGTGATGTAAACGGCGCGGTTATTATGCTCAGTCCCGACAGCGGCAGCGATTCTGCAACAGCAGAGCAGTCCGCGCTTGTTCAGGCAGCGGCTCTTTATTTCGGAAAACAGATGGAAGAATGATCCCGTTATGAAAGAAAAGCTCAACGGCTTCTCGGCAGCCTTAAAGGTTTGCCGACAAGCCGTTTTCGGTTATTTTAGAGCGATGAAATGTGTTACATAATTTGGTTTAGTTTTTCTGCCGAAATGATGACGTTATCTGTCGAATTCTTCTCCAAACTTCTGAACCAGAATATTAAATTCCCGTCCGAAAGAGCGTTTAGCTCCGTTGCTCTGTCCAGCTTATCTTTGGGCATCTCAAAAACGACCGAGCTTGTCTTTCCTGTTTTCGCGTCAAGTCTGTAGAGTGTACATTCGTTGTCTGTGTGTTCAAAGTAATAAATAAATGATCCCACGATCTCATAATCTGTGATCTCGCTTGACAATTCGGCTTCAACAGTATAATCATTGTCATCTAATTTCAGTAAATACTTCGTGCCGTAGTAAGAATCCACAAACAAGAAATAGTTCTCCGAAATGCAGAGCGAACGAATGAAGGAGCATTCTTCCGGGAAGTTTTTAAGCTCGTAGGATTCAGCAATGTTAAAGTTGCTGTCAAAGATGTTGATGTAATAAGACGTTATTCCCGCTTCATCTCTTGTTTCCAGCCCGTAAACCGTGCCGTTATACGCGCTGAATTCCATATTGCCGCTGATGGCAGCGCTTGAAGTAAATTTCAGCTCGCCGTTATCATCAATCTCGGCGAAGATGAGGTTATTGACCCGTTTTCCTTCAATTTCCTGACAATTATGCAGAATCATAGAATTTTCGCTTGTTTTGATAATTTTCATCAATGAAGAATTGTCGTCAACATTTAATGGAACAGTATTTAGCTCTCCGTCCTCGCTGTCAATTATAAAAAGCTCGTGTCCGTTTGGTGTGGAATAAGGAGCGATGTAATATCTGCCGCCGAGTGTTATTTCGTCCAATCCGTAATTCCAATCGGGAGTTTCTATGGGTATTTCGTTTCCGCTGCTGTCAAAAAGCCGATAGCGGCAGTCATCGTCCATTATAATATAATTCCCGTTTTTGAATACATCAAGAATACCGTACCTTATAACGTCAGCTGTTTCCAGCTTATTTTCAACTATTTCATCAAGCTCAATTCTTGTCGTGCGGGATTCGTCGTGGTCCGGTTGGTTGGAGATAATTTCATTGAAAGAAGAATTTTCATTTTGGCTGTCGGAGGGGGAGAGGGTTACGCCGCTTGTTCCATGTGACGCGGGAAGTAAACCGCCCAAATGTGATGTTACACCCGACCCGATTATCAGCGTCAGGCATGCCGCGCCTGCAAGAGCTGCTCCCGCAACAGGCAGAAATGAGATCTTCGCAGAACGTTTTGCACGCTTTTCAAGCTTTTCGTTGGCTTCTTCTACGAATGTTTCGTCAATGTTTCCGAAGAACTCAGCAATGTCGTATTTTTCATATTTTTTCAATTCAATACACCCTTTCTTTCTAAATAGTCAAGCAACTTTTTTCGTTCGCGTTTGATTATGTTGTAAACGCTTGATTCGGAAATGTTGAGCGCTTGGGAAATTTCTCCGACACCGCAGCAGTGCCAGAATCTCATCACAAGCACAAGACGTTTTTTCTTCGGCAGTCCCGCGAGAAACTGATTTACCGCGCTGAGGGTTTCGTGACGCAAAGCCGTTTCTTCAACGGAATATTCCGATTGAAGGTCGTAAATCTCGTCGATAGAGTCGGCGTTTTCTCCATTCCCGCGTTTGAGCGTGGAGAGGTTTCGCAGCTTGTCAATGGCGAGGTTGCGCACTACCTTTGTGAAATATGCCCGTAGGTGAGCGGGACGCTGCGGCGGGATAGTTTCCCACATTTTCAGCAGAGCATCGTTCACGCACTCTTCTGCGGTCAGACGGTCGGAAACTATGTTCGCGGCAATTGTTTCGCACAGCGCCCCAAACCTTTTCTGCACTTCGGAGATCGCTCTTTCGTCACGCGCAAAGAACATTTCAACTATTTCCTTATCATCCATTTCTTCACCTCCTGTAATGAAAGACGTAGTTTGCGCATCGTTTCGGTCAGATGTTATCCAAATAATTATACAATAAATTGATATTTCTGTCAATCAGGCAATTTTTACTTTGAAAATAAAATAAAACACTTGACAATCGTATTTTTGTGTGATATAATTTAAATATCTATAAGGTTTTTATACATATACATATATAAAAAATATTTGGGGAATAGAAATGAAACACAATTTTATATGTATACTGTCGCTCGTGACGGCGATCTGTATGCTTGGAGGATGCTCTCAGGGGGGAGTGCCGAATTCCTTCAATATTGTGGACACGTCAAACGCGTCTATTCAGAATTCGTCAAGACCCGCAAACAGTTCAGCAAGCTTATATCCAAGCTTTTCCGAAAGCGTTTTTTCACAGTCACAAAATAGTTTTTTCCCGCCAAGCGAAAGTACTTTGGCGGGTGGGAGTTCTGTTACTTCTTTGTCGGTATCTTCATCGAAAAACACAGAAGCTTCGTCAGCAGAATCGGTACATAGCTTCTCGAATTCATTGACGTCTTCGGAGAGATCTTCAAGTCTTGAAAGCTCGTCCGCCTCTTCAAAAAATCCTGAAAGCTCTGTTTATTCCGTATCGGAGAGTTCCTCGGAGGAAAAATCGTCCTCGTCGTCGGATACACCTCCCAAGACCGAAGATCCGCATATCGGTACAAATTCTTACAAAGCGCTTAACTATAAGGAAGTCAAGGGCGTATGGATCTCCTACATTGAAATATCGGAAATGGCAAGCTCGTCGGCAAGCGTGTTCAGAAAGTCAATAGGCGCGGTCTATGATAACTGCAAGGAATTGGGGATAAATACGGTCTACGTTCACGCACGCTCTCACGGAGATGCTTATTACAGCTCCGAACTTTTCCCGTACACGAAGTATGTTTCGGGAGGATTCGACGCTCTGGAAATTATGGTCGAGGAGGCTCACAAGCGTGGACTTTCGTTCCAGGCGTGGATAAATCCGCTTAGAGTATGCTCCGCATCGGACACATCACGCGAGAACGGCTATCCGATAGGAAACTGGCTCGGCGGCGGTACAAGAGCGGTCAAGGTCGGGAGCTATTATTATCTGAATCCCGCATATGATGAGGTCATAAAGCTTATTGCGGACGGAGCAGCGGAGATCACGGCAAATTACGATGTCGACGGGCTTCATATTGACGATTATTTTTATCCGACAACAGACGCATCTTTCGACAGCGCGGCTTTCAAAGAAAGCGGATATTCTACAATATCGGATTTCCGTTTCGCAAACTGCGACAAAATGGTGAGCACTTTGTATAAAGCGGTAAAATCAGCAAATCCGAGTGCGGTTTTCGGCGTTAGCTGTCAGGGAAGCATTGAAAACAACTACAGCTCGATGTACGCAGACGTTAAGAAATGGTGCGCAGGCAACGGTTATCTGGATTACATAATGCCGCAGATATATTACGGTTTCAATAATTCGGTTCAGCCGTTTGAGAAATGCGTAAAGAGATGGGACGAGCTGGCAGCTTCGGGAAACATTCCGCTTATCGTGGGACTTTCGGTATCCAAGATAGGTCTGGAGGACACATGGGCGGGAGCCGGAAAAAGTGAATGGATAACCGATTCGGATATCCTGCGGCGGCAGTTCCTTGAATCCTGCGAGCAGCAGTATTACGGCGGGGTCTGCCTTTACAGCTACAGAAGCATATTCAGTCCCGAAAGTTCAGTCAAATCACAAGTCGAAGATGAAATCACGGCACTTAAAGCAGTAATGAATTGATCCTAACAGAATTTTAAAATGGGGAATTTAGTTATGAAACACAGAATTTTAAGGGGAATCATATCGGGTGTTCTGGCGGCATCAATGCTTGCAGGAACGGCATTTTCGGAGAATAGTGTACAGACATCGGATACGGCGGCTTCGGAGGAATCTGCGTCTGACGACGCTTATGTTCTTCCTAAAGCCGAAAATATGATATTTCTTCAGAATGATATGAGGGGAGTTTTTATAACTCCCGAAACGGACTTCAAATCTGACGGTTCGGACGCAGATGTTGCTATGGGGGAGATTTCGGGCTTCGGAATGAATGCCGCGATAATAAATTCCGTGTCCGAATCGGAAAAATTCTACGATTTGGATCTCAGTTCACAGAACGGACTGAATAAGGCTATCGACGCGGCTCACGAGGCGGGGCTTTCGGCTTACATAACCCTTGACGCGAACGCACTTCTGGAGGACGTTATTGAAAACGGCGGAGGAATAAAGGAGGGATTCTCGGCAGCGGCTCATAAATTCGCTATGAAATACGGCTGCGAGGGAATTATCCTCACGGATTTCTATACTTCCGACAATGCGGATATGTATGCGGAATATCTGCGTTCCGGTTCGGGAATAGGATATAAAAACTGGCTGTATGAAATAAATCAGTGCCTGCTGCGCACGGTAAGCGAGGCTGTTCACGGAACAAACAACATAACCGCCGTCGGTATATTGATCGAGGATATGTGGGCAAATTCATCAACAAATAAAGAAGGCTCCGATACCTCGGATACCTTTCAGTCCCTTTACGACGGTTTTTGCGACACAAAAAAATATATTGAGCAGAAATATGCGGACTTTGTAATGGTCAAGGCATACGGCTCTACCGAAAACACGACTTTAAATTTCAAGAACGTTGTAACATGGTGGAAGGAGCTATGCGCCGAAAACGATGTTAAAACATATGTCTGCCACCTCAATGAAAGAATCGGGAACCGTGCCGGCTGGAATGAGGATCAGCTGCTGCGTCAGCTTACCGTTATGAAAGACATGGGAGGACTTGGCGGCAGCGCTTTCAATTCGTTTGCATCGCTTAAAGAAAATCCTCTCAACAGCACGGACAGCCTGCTTAAATATTTCAACGATCAGATAAACACAGATACTTTGTTTGAGGATCTGGAAATGATCTCTCCGACGCAGCTTAATTTTGTCACTTATGATACGACGGTCAAATTTGCGGGAACCTTTGACGAGAATTTCGACGTTTATTTCAACGGAAGCAAAATAACGCTTAACGAAGTGGGCAATTTCTATATTCCGAAAGATTTGAACGTCGGAAAAAATACATTCGTCATCGAACACAAGGGCAAAAAGTACACATATAATATCGAGCGCCGTGTCGATGTTATGAAGTCAATAGAGCCTACCTCAGACCTTAACGTCGAAGGCGGTACGTCAATTACTCTCAAGGCAGTGTGCTACAAGGGCTCCAAGGTTTCGGCATCGGTAAATGGAAAGATCGTCGCGCTTACGGAAAAAACGGTTTCCGATACCCTTGACCCGAACGGCTCTTATTCAGAATTTATCGGAACGTATACTACTCCCGACGGAATTATCGGAAAGGAACAGGCTCTCGGTCATATCAGCTTTTATGCTAATTTTATGGGAATGGAAGAGTATATGACGGGCGGCAGCGTTACCGTTGAAGCAAAGCCCGAACCTCCGAAAACCGATTTCAATCCCGAAATAATCGACCAGTCCACGGTCGGAACAGGCGAAGTGGTAGGTACTATCGACCCAATCGTTTCTGATACCGAAACGATTGAATATATCAAAGTCCTTAACAATTACTCTCTTACTTTCGACCCGAATATGACGGGTAACGCACCGTCGCCTGTATTCAGCGAGATGCCTGCGGGAACGCTTGATTACTACAAATCGACCGTCGGGAACTATCTTGTTTCCACATCGGGAAAACGCTACAGAATGAGCGATGTCAAGACCTTTACCGATACGGGACTGGGTATCAACGCTCTTAAAGTAAATTCTGCAGGAAATATGAGCGGCAAGAGCTTTATCAAGATGTCGCTCGATTATAAGGTAAGCTTCAACGTAACAACGGACGCGGCGCTCTTTTCGGGAATTGCCGGACCGTTCTATGTGAAGAATTTTAACGCGCATCACATTTATATTACTTTCGACAACATAACTTCCGTAACCAAAATGCCCGATTTGTCGTCATGCGCTCTGTTCAGCAGTGGTGAGTGGGAAATTGTTACCGAGAACGGTGTTCCAAAGTTCAGGCTTGTCCTCACGCTTCGTCAGGCAGGAATTTACAGCGGTGTTGCGGCGTATTATGACAGCAACAACGAGCTTACGTTCGCATTCAACGTGCCTACTCCGTCGCTTGCTGGGAAAGTCATTGTTATAGACCCCGGACATGGATATACGGGTGCATCCGTGTTTGACGTGGGAGCGGTCGGCGAAGTGACTGAGCAGTCGATAAACTGTGCTGTTTCCAAGAAGCTTGAAAGCGTTCTTACACAAATGGGAGCGACCGTTTACAGACTTCCGACAGAAACGACAACATATGTCACCGTTGAACGCCAGTTTAAGGGAAGAGAATATGACGCAGATATGTTTATTTCGCTGCACTGCAACAGCACCGATGAAAATCCTAAAGCACACGGAGTAGAGGCTTACTACTTCACACCGTTTTCTCAGCCTCTTGCGGCGGCGATAACCAATAATCTTTCAGCATTTTTTGATTCGGCATATGCAGACGGTACTGTAAGTTCACGGGGAGAAAAGTATGACTATTTCTGGGTGACTACGGAGCAGAGTTTCCCGTCAGTGCTTGTCGAAATGGGCTTCGTTTCAAATCCGACAGAGTGCCTTATGATGGTGAATGAGGATAATCAGACCAAAATGGCGGAGGCTATAGCCAACGGCGTAAAGGAATATTTCATGAGAAGTTCACTCAGCAATTAAACAAAAAATAAAAGGCGAACCACAACAAAAGGTTCGCCTTTTATATGTATTAACAACTCAGATATAACGCTGTATTTCCGTTTCTTTGCCGTTTTCTATGTAGATCCGCGGGACGCGCATCCCGATAGCACAGAGAAGCTCGTAGTTTATCGTACCGATTTTGTCGGCAGCGCGTTCTATTGAACATTCCATAGACGGATCTCCGGAGTAAATTGTCACAACGTCGCCGATTTTTATGTCGGGAATATCGGTCACGTCTATAAGCGTCTGATCCATACAGATCCTGCCGCAGATAGGGGCATATCTCCCGTTGACAAAAACGCTCCATCCGCCCGAAAGCCGCCTGTTGAATCCGTCGGCATAACCGCAAGCCACAAGAGCCAAGCGTGTTTTACGTTTAGCCGTAAACGTTCTTCCGTAGCTTACTGTTGTGCCCTCGTCTATCGTTTTAAGTTGATTTACAACGGTTTTGAAGTTGAAGATCGGTTTTATCCCGTTCGGAATTGGGAAACACAAGTCGGGACGCTGACCGTACATCACTATCCCCGCACGGACAAAATCCCCCTCATAGTCGCCATGATAAATAATACCGCCGCTGTTCTGAGAATGAGTTTTCAAGCCGCGTTTTTTGCACATATCGAGCAGTTTTTTCTGCTGGAGATCCGTATATTCAATGTCAGAACTGTCAAGACTGTCAGCAACGGCAAAATGTGTATAACCCGCAAGGCAGTCAAGTCCCTTTTGCGAGAGAATAAAGTCGAGCTGTTCTTCAGTGTTTATCCCGACACGGCTCATTCCCGTATCTATCTTAATGTGAACTGGAACTCTCACATTTCTTTGTACGGCAAGCTCCGAGAGCCTTTCGGCGTATTCTGTATCACCTACTGTGAATATGTAATCCCTGCCGAGATTTTCAAATATAAGCGGAATATCGCAGTATCCGAAAATAAGTATCTTCCCCTCAATACCTCCTAAGGTGAGTCTTTGCGCCTCCCAAAGATTTGAAACCGCGAAATGCTTCACGCCTGCCTTGTTAAGCGCCTTGGCGCATTGAACGTCCCCGTGACCGTAGGCGTTTGCCTTGACCACCGCGATTATTTCCTTTCCCTTAGCAAGCTCGCGTATTTTCGTGATATTTCCCTTCAAAGCGTCAAGATCTATTTCAGCCCATGTTCTCCAGTAAAAATTATTCATCACTTTACCTCTGTATCTTGAAATTTCGGAAAAAATGTGTTATACTATATATAGCGTGATCTATCACACTTTTAAATTATATTACAATCAACAAAAAAAATCAATAGCTTTTGAAAATATTGTTAAATTTCAGAAAAGAGGAAGTTTATGGCAGTCCGCAGAAGAAGCAACTGGTATATATATTTTATAGCGTTCGGGATAGCGCTCGTTTTCGCACTCGCGGCGATATTCGCGTTCAGATGGTATCTTTTCCCTGAGGACAGCGACCCTGTCGGACTTGACAAAACGGGCGAACTTACAGACGACTTCCGACCGACAGCCGAGCATAATTTTATTATGCTTACAATGCTTTCCGATAAGGAGTCGGATTCTCCCGACCTTTATATCCTTGTTGAATATGAAGCCGTAAGCAGCCGTCTGACATTTATTCCGCTTCCCGTGGGGATAAGTATGAAATCGGAGGGCAGAACTCTGCCGAATGTTTATGCCGCACAAGGAGCGAAAAAAGTCACGCAGGTCGTTTCCGACGAACTGGGCGTTCCGTGCAGCGCGTACGTTAAAATGGACCGTGAGGGCTTCAGCGAGATAGTGTCCGCTTTCGGGAGCTTGACGTTTGAGGTTCCGAAAACTTTGATAATCACGGACGGAAGCGATGTTGAAACTGTAAACGCAGGTGAGCAGAAGCTCGGAGATATAACGATGTTCCGAATGATGATGTTTGCGGATTACGAGGAGGGAAATTCTTACAGATATAATGTTATAGGTTCAATGCTTTCGGAATTTATAAACCAGAATTTCCGAAAGCTCGAAAGTCGTGTGCTTGATATGTTCTATCGAATGCTCACGGAAAAGACTGACACCGATATTACAGAGGAGTTTTACAAAGAGCATAAGGCAGCACTTCTGAATTCTGTTGAATATGCGTCGTCACCCGCGGAATATTATATTCCTTACGGCGAAATGAGTGATGACGGCGGATTCGTGATCTCGGAGAATTCGATCACAACAATTAAACAAAAGGCGGGACTCGCCTGATTCTTGGAGGAAATTATGGACGAAAAAATTCAGAGAACACTTGAAAATCTTGAAAAAAACCGTATGAAGCCTTATTTTGTCGAAAACCGCGAGGAGCTTTACGACATTATCCGAGGATTGGTTAAAAATGACAAGCTCATTACAGCGGGCGGCTCTATGACGCTTAAGGAAAGCGGTGTTACGGAGCTCCTTATGAAAGAGTTTGGTGACGCTTACCTCGACCGCTCGGCTGGCAAGACAAAAGAAGAAGTTGACGAAATAATGCGAAAGGCGTTCGTTTCGGATTCGTTTTTCGCTAGCTCCAATGCCATTACCGAAAACGGCGAGCTTTACAATGTCGACGGAAACGGAAACCGCGTTTCGGCAATGATATACGGTCCGAAACAGGTGGTTATTGTTGCGGGAGTGAATAAGATAGTCAAAGACCTTGAGGAGGCAAAGCTGCGTGTTGAGAAGATAGCCGCTCCAAAGAATACGGTGCGTCTTAGCTGCGAAACTCCCTGCGCAAAAACGGGGGAATGTATGCACTGTAATGCTCCGGCAAGGATATGCTGTTCGTATGTTACGCTTGCACACCAGCGCGTCCCCGACAGGATAAAGGTGATAATCGTAAACGAAAATCTCGGATATTGATTTCGGGAGGTGTTTTATGGCATTATACATAGGCGTTGACGTCGGCGGAACGAATATAGCGTGCGGGGCTGTAAACGGGAACTGCGAGATAGTAGCCCGCTCTAAGGTCAAGACCAATCCGAACGGTAACGGCGGGATACCGCGCTATGAAGATGTTGTCGGTCAGATTAGAACGGCTGTAGAGCTTTGTTGTGAAGCAGCGGGGATAGCTCCAAATCAAGCGGCTTCCATAGGCATAGGCTGTCCGGGGATATGCAACAGCGACACGGGACTTGTGGAATTCGCTAGCAATCTCAATTTTGTAAACGCTCCGTTGCGTCCCGATATTGAGAAAACGTTCGGGATACCCGTATACCTTGAAAATGACGCAAATGCGGCGGCTTTCGGGGAATTTAGCGCAGGCGCGGCGAAAGGCGCGAAAAACGCCGTGATTATCACCCTCGGGACGGGAGTGGGAGCGGGAATTATCATCGACGGGAAAATTTACCGCGGCTCGAATTACGCGGGCGGTGAGATAGGTCACACGGTAATTGAAGTTGACGGAGAACCTTGCTCCTGCGGCAGACGCGGCTGCTTTGAAGCATATTCTTCGGCGACGGGGCTTGCAAGAATGACAAAACGCGCCGCCGATGAACACCCAGAATCCATTCTCAAAGATGTTATAAAAGAAGAGGGCAAAGTAAGCGCACGCACTGCGTATACTGCAATGAAGCGTGGTGACGAGATAGGAAAAGCGCTTACAGAGCGTTATGTGAAATATCTCGCGTGCGGCATAGCGAACGTTATAAACACGTTCCAGCCCGATATTCTCTGTATCGGCGGGGGAGTGTGCAACGAGGGCAACACGCTGATGGTACCCCTGCGCAAAGCCGTATGGGAGCAGATATATTCAAGAAATTCCGCGAAAACGACTGAGCTTTCGGTTTGTTCTCTCGGAAACGACGCCGGTATAATCGGGGCGGCAATGCTTTTTAAAAGCTGACAACGATTAGTTGTCGAAATAAATAAATTTAGGAAGGTATGATAACAATGAGATCGGATTTGATCAAAGAGGGAGTAGAAAAAACCCCTCACAGAGCTGTTTTGAAGTCGCTGGGCGTAATTGACAGCGAGATGAACAAGCCGTTTATCGCGGTGGTATGCGCGGCTTCGGACTATGTTCCGGGGCATCAGCATCTGCACGAAATTTCGCGCTATGTCAAGGACGGCATAAGAAACGCGGGCGGCGTGCCGTTTGAGTTCTTTACTATCGGCGTATGCGACGGTCTTGCAATGAACCATAAAGGTATGAGGTATTCTCTCGCGTCGCGTGAGCTTATCGCGGACAGCATTGAAGTAATGCTTATGGCGCACCCGCTCGACGGAGTTGTGTTTATCCCGAACTGCGATAAAATCGTTCCCGGAATGGTTATGGCGGCGGCAAGAATGAATCTCCCGTCTATCTTCGTAAGCGGCGGTCCTATGAATCCCGGCTGCGTTCAGGGCAAGAGAGTGGGATATTCCGAGATTTACGAGGCTATTGGGCAGTACACAAACGGCGAAATTGGCGACGATGTTATAAGAGATTACGAGAACAACGCGTGTCCGACCTGCGGTTCGTGTTCGGGAATGTATACCGCAAACTCCATGAACTGCCTTACCGAGGCGGTAGGTCTTGCTCTCCCGACGGCGGGAACGGAACCTGCGGTAAATTCTGCGCGTCGTCGTCTGGCGAAAGAGTCGGGCGAACGCGTTGTAGAGCTTGTAAAGCAGAATATTCGTCCGCTTGATATACTTACCAAGAAAAATATGGAAAATGCTCTTGCGACGGATATGGCTATCGGCGCGTCGTCCAACACAGTTTTGCACTTGCTGGCAATTGCTCACGAGGCGGGAGTTGACATTAAACTCTCGGATATCGACAATATGAGCAGAAAAACTCCCCAGCTTGCAAAGCTCAACCCTGCAAGCAGCGTTTTTATTACCGATCTCAATGACGTGGGCGGTATCCAGACGGTTATAAAGGAATTGGCTAAGGGTGGTCACATAAATGAGGATGTTCTGACCGTAAGCGGCACACAGAAAGAGCGTATCGCAGCGGCAAGGGACGCTGACGGCGTGATTGTTCACACCTGTGCAGAACCTATCCGCAAGGACGGTGGTATTGCCATTTTGTCGGGAAACCTCGCGGAGAACGGCTCTGTTGTAAAGCAGGGAGCAGTAAAGCCCGAAATGATGGATTTCACGGGAACAGCAAGAGTTTTCGACGGTGAACAGCTCGCCTGCGACGCTATTCTCGGCGGGTCTATCAAGGCGGGAGATGTTGTTGTTATCCGTTATGAAGGACCGAAGGGCGGTCCTGGAATGCCCGAAATGCTCGCTCCGACGGCGGCTATCGTCGGAAAAGGTCTTGACGGAAGCGTGGCTCTCATAACCGACGGGCGTTTCAGCGGCGCGTCGAGAGGTGCAGCGGTAGGTCATGTTTCGCCGGAAGCGGCGGAGGGCGGTCTTATCGCGTTTGTCGAGGACGGAGATAAGATTCACATTGATATTCCGAACCGCAAGATAACGCTTCTCGTGGACGACGCGGTTATTGCCGAGCGTAAAAAGAAGGGTATAAATCCTCCCAAGCAGCTTGACGGATACCTTAAGCGCTACGCAAAAATGGTAACATCTTCCAATACGGGAGCTGTATTTTCCGATTAAAAAACAAGAGGGCGGTTTTTCCGCCCTCTTTACTTCTATAATTCTGATTATGGGAATATAATTCCGTATGATAGAATTAAAATTAAGAAAAACGGTCGTTGAACTGAGATTTTCTTTCTTTGCGGTCGTGGCTTTGTTTTTGTTTTTGAAAAGTTATCTGTTCGGGATAGCTGCGCTTGCGGCATGCGGTATTCACGAGCTTGCACATCTCGCAATAATGACGATATTCGGAATAAGCGCTGACAGGATCACATTTTACGGCGCGGGAATATGTATTTCTTCAAAGGAAACGGAATACGCAAAAACCGGAGTGCGGGCGCTTATTCTTTTGGCAGGAGTTTTGGCAAACTTCGCGGCAGCGGTTTTTTTGCATATTGTCGGAAACGACGCGGCAAGTGCTGTCAATCTGCTTACCGGAATATTAAATCTGCTTCCGATCGGAGAACTTGACGGCGCACAGCTTCTTAAACTCGCTGTGATAAAGATCTGCCGTCCCGAAAATGTGGACAAGACAGTCCTCCTTTTCGGAATATTCACATTAGCTGCAGTCACCATATTCATAACCGTTTTTGCCGTTCATTTTTTCCTTTGAAATCGCCGAAAAGAAAAAATATACAAATTCTTCGGATTTGCTTGACAATTTCCGAGAAATGTTGTATAATAAAAGTAACGGAGTTTTTCCGTGAAAACTGTAACTTTTTTAAGGAGATTGCTTATGAGATACGAAATCAAAGGCGAGCCGCTGCCCGTGCTGCTCGTAAACCTTGATGCAAACGAAAGTGTGCTGTGTCAAAAGGGCGCGATGTCATGGATGACGCCGAATATGAAAATGCAGACAGGCACAGGCGGTATCGGCAAGGCGTTCAGCAAAATGTTTTCCGGCGAGTCTATGTTCCAGAATACATATATTTCCGAGGGCGGTCCGGGTATGATAGCGTTCGCTTCAAACGTTCCGGGGTCTATCCTTCCTTTCGATATCAGCAAGGGTGATATGATCGTTCAGAAAGGCGGTTATCTCGCGTCCGAGCCGGGAGTTGAGTTCTCTATCGCGTTCCAGAAAAAAATCGGAGCCGGTTTCTTCGGCGGCGAGGGCTTCATTATGCAGCGTATGCACGGAAACGGTATGGCATTCGTTGAGATCGACGGCTATGTTGTTGAATACGATCTTCAGCCGGGTCAGCAGATGGTGATTGATACGGGCTATCTCGCAGCAATGAGCGGAACGGTAACAATGGATATCCAGACTGTCAAGGGCGTCGGCAATGTCCTCTTCGGCGGAGAGGGTCTGTTTAATACCGTGGTCACGGGTCCCGGAAAGATCTATCTCCAAACAATGCCGATAAGCAATCTTGCGGGAGCTGTCGCTTCTGTTATTCCGAGAAATTAACAGTCATTTGATGGCGTAAAATTATTTTATACGGAGGTCAGAAATATGAACATTTTATATGCGGCAAGTGAAGCGCTTCCATTTGCGGCAAGCGGCGGACTCGCCGATGTTGCCGGTTCTCTGCCGAAGGCACTGGTACAGGCAGGGCACGATGCGCGTGTGGTAATGCCTTATTACGTTAATACCATTAAACCTGAGCATAAGGAAAAAATGCGTTTTATCACGAATTTTACCGTTCCTGTTGGCTGGAGAAGCCAGTACTGCGGAGTTTTTTCACAGGAGGTAAACGGCGTTACCTATTATTTTATAGATAACGAGTATTATTTCAAGCGTGACAACGGTCTTTACGGATATTACGATGACGCGGAAAGATATGTTTTCTTCAGCCGCGCTGTGCTTGAGATGCTGCGCCACATTGACTTCCACCCGCAGATAATCAATTCCAATGACTGGCAGTGCGCTTTGATCCCCGTATATCATCATCTTTTCTATAAAAATCAATGGGGCTTCGGCGATATCAAGAATGTATTCACTATCCATAATATCGGTTATCAGGGACAGTATGGTCTTGATTTGGTTAAGGATATTGTCGGAATACCTCCCCAAAATGTGAATATTCTTGAATATGACCGCGACCTTAACTTTATGAAAGGCGCTATTGAAGTAGCGGACAAGGTTACGACCGTGTCTCCGACTTATGCAAAGGAAATTCTCGATCCGTGGTATTCTCACGGGCTTGACAGAATACTCCGCAACAAGCAATATAAGACCTGCGGATTCCTTAACGGAATAGATATTGATTTGTATAATCCGGAAACCGACAACACGATCGCCGCAAAGTTCAGTTCCAAGAACCATAAGGGCAAAATGGCGTGCAAATCCGCGATTTTCGAGGAAATGGGAATGCCGCAGTACGATATTCCGCTTATCGCGATGATTTCCAGATTCGCAGACCATAAGGGATTCGACCTTGTAAAGTACGTCTTTGACGAGATAATCGCTACTGACGTTCAGATGGTTATACTGGGTTCGGGCGAAAGAATGTACGAGGATTTCTTCCAGGAAATGCACTGGCGTTATCCCGATAAGGTAGGATTCTATCGCGGATATAATCCTCAGCTTGCAAAGAAGCTTTATGCAGGCGCGGATATGTTCCTTATGCCGTCGAAGAGCGAGCCATGTGGTCTTGCACAGATGATAGCGGCGAGATACGGCACAGTTCCGATCGTTCGTGCGACAGGCGGCTTGAAGGACAGCATAATCGACGCAGGCGACAACGGTATCGGATTCACGTTCCAGAGCTATAACGCACACGATATGCTTGAAGCTATCCGCCGTGCAAAGGGCTGCTACGACAACAAGTCGGAGTGGACAAAGCTTATGACGCGTGCAATGAAAGCGGATTTCAGCTGGGCGGCTTCCGCAAAACTTTACATCGGCTTGTACAAGGAACTTGTAGGAGAGTAATGTGATAAGCTTTACGGCGGAGTTTTTCTCCGCCGTATTTTGCGGGGTATAGACCTGCGCCTTTTACCGGCAGAGGGACTTTGTTTTGAAGGTCGTTTTCTGTACGGAGGCAAGGTTGAATTTTGTCAAATTAAGTTAAAGTGTAAAAAATTGGTAATTTATGAAAAGAGGGTAACAAATATGAAAAAGAGCCTTAATTACGCGCTTTGTTATGCGGCTCTGGCAATGGTAGGAGGAGTTTTCTACCGCGAGTTTACGAGAGTAAACGCATTTGACGGGACAACGGCTCTTGGAAAGGTACATACACATTTCTTTATGCTCGGAATGGTGATGTATCTCATTATAACGCTGTTTGCACGGAATTATGATTTGTACAGCGAGAAAATGTTCAAGGCATTCCGAGCAGTATACAATATCGGAGTTCCCATAACGGGAATTATGCTTGGAGTACGCGGAGTTTTTGAGGTCCTTGGAACAGAGCTTTCAAAGGGAGCTTCTGCCGCGATCTCAGGTATCGCGGGCTTAGGACATATCTTAACGGGAGTGGGACTTGTGTTGTTGATACTTACACTCAAAAAATGCGCGGCAAAGTCAGAAATCACATCTTGAAAAGTTTTTTTCAAATTGCCCTTGCAAAATAATGCCAAATGTGGTATAATAAATAAGATAGGTATATCTTCACATGGAAAGGATGTTAATTTATGGCAAAGATCGCCGTGCTGGGCTATGGTGTTGTAGGCTCAGGCACAGTCGAGGTTTTCTATAAAAATAAAGAAAATCTTGAAAAAAAAGCGGGAGAACCGTTGGATATAAAATATATTCTGGACGTGAGGGATTTTCCCGACAGTCCGTATTCCGATAAATTCGTAAAGGATTTTGACGTTATACTCAATGACCCTGAAGTAAGCGTTGTCAGCGAGGTCATCGGGGGTATCAAGCCCGCGTATGATTTCGTGAAATCTTCGCTTGAGGCGGGAAAAAGCGTCGTAACGTCAAATAAAGAGCTTGTCGCTTCAAAAGGCGCAGAGCTTTTGAAAATTGCCAAGGAGAAAAATGTCAACTTCTTCTTTGAAGCAAGCGTAGGCGGCGGGATACCGATAATCAGACCTATACACACCTGTCTTGAAGCAAATCAGATAGATGATATAGCGGGTATCCTCAACGGAACGACGAATTTCATTCTGACAAAAATGATACGCGACGGAATGGGCTTTGATGAGGCTTTGAAAATCGCACAGGAGTTGGGCTACGCAGAGAGAAATCCGACCGCAGACGTTGAGGGCATAGATGCTTGCAGAAAGATATGTATTTTAGCGTCACTGGTTTTCGGGAAACACGTTTATCCCGACAGTGTCCATACCGAGGGTATTACAAAAGTGACGCTCGAAGATGTGGAATACATTGACAGCTATGATTCCAAAATCAAGCTCATAGGCTGCGCTCAAAGACACGGGGACGAGATACTTATCGGAGTTTTTCCGGCGGTTATCCGAAATGAAAGTCAGCTTGCGGGAGTAAGCGACGTTTTCAACGCAATTCTTGTACACGGTGACGCAACGGGCGACGTAGTGTTCTACGGAAAGGGCGCCGGCAAGTTGCCTACGGCAAGCGCCGTCGTTTCCGATATCGTTTCCGCAGTAAAACACAGAGGCACAAGCCGTTCGCTTACATGGAACGATTCCGACCAGTCGTTTGTTCGTCCGTTTGACGAGTTTGTCTGTGCAAATTATATCCGCGTATCCTCGAATGACGTAAAAACCGCGAAAAACACGGTCGTAAAGCTGTTCGGAGAAAAGACAGAATTTCTATCATCAAAAAAACAGCCGGAGAATGAGTTGGCGTTTATTACCGAAGCAAGATCCGAAAAGGAAATCAAGGAGCTTTGCGGGAAGCTTTCGGCGGACGCGTCGGTTCTCGGCAGGATCCGCGTTCTCGATTATTGATAAAAATTGCGGAGGGTAATTATGAGCGAGTTTGAAGCCCCTAAGTACAAAAGAGTATTGTTGAAGCTGAGTGGCGAAGCCCTTGCGGGCAGTAAGGAAACAGGACTGGATTTTCCGACTGTTGAGAAAATATGCACAAGCATAAAAAAGACTGCTGACGCGGGCGCTCAGATAGGAATCGTCGTCGGCGGAGGAAATTTCTGGAGAGGACGTTCCTCCAAAAGTGCTGACCGCGCAAGAGCCGACCATATCGGAATGTTAGCTACAACAATGAATGCTCTTGCGGTCGCTGATGTCCTTGAGAGCTTAGGGTGCGTTGTGCGCGTTCAGACCGCGATAACCATGCAGCAGGTCGCCGAGCCTTTTATACTTGGAAAAGCACTGCGTCATCTTGAAAAGGGAAGAGTCGTTATTTTCGGCTGCGGCACAGGAAATCCGTTCTTTTCAACCGACAGTGCTGCTTCTTTAAGAGCAGCCGAGCTTAAAGCCGATATTCTTTTGAAGGCGACAATGGTCGACGGTATATATGACAAAGACCCGAAAAAATTCCCCGACGCAGTGAAGTATGATGTAATAACACATCACGATATCCTTGTTAAGCGTCTGCAGGTCATGGATAGCGCTGCCGCGGCGATATGTACGGAAAATAATATTCCTATAATCGTGTTCAACCTTGATAATCCCGACAATATTTACGATGCCGTAATGGGCAAGAACGTCGGAACGCTTGTTACCAAGCACATATAATCATTTTTCGGAGGGAAAAGTATGAAAGAAGTTATCGAAAATACCAAGGAAAGAATGAAGAAGTGCATAACGGCGCTTGAAAGCGAACTCGGCTCTATCCGTGCGGGCAGAGCTAATCCCACTGTTCTCGACAGGATAACAGTTGAGTATTACGGTACGCCTACGCCTATAAATCAGATGGCGTCCGTGTCGGTCGCGGAGGCGAGGATCCTTGTTGTTCAGCCGTATGACGCTTCGCAGCTGAAGGCTATAGAGAAAGCTATTCAGGCGTCGGATCTTGGAATAAATCCTACAAACGACGGAAGAGTGCTTCGCATAGCGTTTCCTCAGCTAACGGAGGACAGAAGAAAGGAACTTTGCAAGCAGGTAAGCAAGACCTGTGAGGAAAGTAAGGTCGCCGTTAGAAATGTTCGCCGTGACGGTATGGATAAGATAAAGGCTAAGAAGAAAGCTAACGAGATTACTGAGGACGACGTTAAGGAAGCCGAAAAGGATATTCAGAAGATCACCGATAAATTTATCGAGGAAGTCGACAAGATCGGTGAAGCAAAGAATAAGGAAATAATGTCTATCTGATGGAAAATCCCATTATTCCGAAGCATATCGGATTCATTATGGACGGAAACGGGCGCTGGGCAAAAAAACGTGGAATGCCGCGGAATTTCGGTCACAGTCAAGGTGCTTCCGTCTTTAAGAAAACAATAAACTGGTGCAGAGAGCTGGGCGTTGAATGTGCAACGTTCTACGCGTTTTCAACCGAGAACTGGAAGCGTCCTGAGGACGAGGTCCGCGGAATAATGAATCTCCTGCGGCAGTATATCAAAGATATTCGCGAGTTTGCGGACGAGGATATATGTATAATTATCCTTGGGGATATTTCCGCGTTCGACGAGGATATACGCGTCGAGCTTGAGGACATAATGCAGACATCAAAGGATAATAAGGGATTTATAGTAGGGATCGCGCTGAATTACGGGGGCAGGGCAGAGCTTACCCGTGCAGCAAAAATGCTCTGTGAGGAATGTCTGAGGGGTAAAATTTCTCCGAATGACGTGACAGAGGAGCTTGTTGAAAAATATCTCTACACAAACAAAATGCCGCCGCTTGACCTTGTAATAAGACCGAGCGGGGAACAGCGTTTGTCGAATTTCCTTATCTGGCAGGCAGCGTATTCCGAATTTGTGTTTATGGATACGTTGTGGCCTGATTTTACAAAGAAAGACCTTGAACGTGCTATCGCAGAGTTCAGCGGAAGAAACCGCAGATTCGGAGGAGTTTAGTTCATAGGAAAGGCAGAATTATGCTGAAGAGAATTGTGTCGGCGTTTATTGGAATACTTGTCGGCGTCGCGGTATTGATTTTTGATAATAAAATTCTTTATACGGGCGTGTTGACTGTTTTCGGAACGCTGGGAGTGTGGGAGCTTATCCACGCTGTAAAGTGCAGTGAACATAAGGTGCTTTGTTGGTTTTGCGTGGTTTTTTCGGCGGTCGTGCCGACGCTTCTTAATCTCTCGTCGGAATTCCGATTTAAGAGGGGCATAATTGTTTTTGCGTATCTTGCTTTTATTTTCTCGCTGCTTCTTATAATGCTTTTCGACCATAAGAGGATCAGACTTGAAAGCATTTGTATGTGCGGAAGCGCTGCTATAGTAATTCCCGCGTCGCTCAGTTGTATCGTGTACGTCAGATATATGCCGTGGTACGCGGAGGGAGGATATCTTCCCGGAGTGTTTATGATAGTATACCTGCTGTTCTGCGCTTGGTTCGGAGATTCGGGAGCGTATTTTGTTGGGACTTTTCTCGGAAAACACAAGCTTTGTCCCGAAATCAGCCCAAAGAAAACAGTTGAGGGCTTGATAGGCGGCATACTTACGGTGGGAGTTGTCGTGGCTATACAGTGTCTTGTGTATAATCTGATACTTCCAAGCACAATGAAAATGAATTACGCAGTGCTTATTCCGGTCGGAATGTGTGCGTCGGTCGCGGGAGTACTCGGCGACCTTACCGCTTCGGTAATAAAGCGGCAATACGATGTAAAGGACTTCGGAAACTTGATGCCCGGTCACGGCGGAGTACTTGACAGATTTGACAGCGTATTGTTTGTTGCGCCGTTTATGTTTGCGGTATACAGTTTTATATCTCCTTTAATGTAATAATTCAAAATTCCCCATTCAAGAATGAATGGGTGATTTTGTTAATAAAGCGGGTGTTTCGGGTTTTTATAGGGGGAATAATATGGACGATATTGTATTGTTGGGTTCTACAGGGTCGATAGGCGTTCAGACCTGCGACGTTTGTCGCTCACTAAATATAAAAATTAAGGCGCTTTCGGCAAACAGCAGTACCGCGCTGCTCGAAGAACAGGCTCGTGAGTTTCAGCCCGAATATGTTGCTGTTTCCGACGTAAAATATTATAAGGAAATAAAAACCAGACTTGCGGATACAAGCGTGAAAATTCTCGCGGGCGAGGAGGGCTTGAACGAGCTTGCTTCGTTAAAGTGCGGGAGAGTCGTGAACGCTATCGTCGGAATGGCAGGGCTTGTTCCGACCCTCAAAGCTATAGAAGCAGGAAACGATGTGGCTCTCGCGAACAAGGAAACTCTCGTGACAGGCGGGTCGCTTGTCATTTCAAAGGCAAAGGAAAAGGGAGTCAGTATCTACCCGATAGACAGCGAGCATTCCGCAATTTTTCAGTGCCTGATGGGTGCGGATGAAAATAAAGCTTCCAAAATAATTTTAACAGCGTCGGGAGGTCCTTTTTTCGGGAAAAAACGCAGTGACCTTGTAAATATCACGAAAGAGCAGGCTCTGAAGCACCCGAACTGGAGTATGGGCGCAAAAATCACGATTGACAGCGCGACTTTGATGAACAAGGGTCTGGAGCTTATTGAGGCAGTTAGGCTTTTCGGTGTAAGTCCCGAACAGGTGGAGATAGTTGTCCAGAGGCAAAGCATTATCCACTCCGCCGTGGAATTCGAGGACGGTGCGATTATAGCTCAACTGGGAAGCGCCGATATGCGTCTGCCTATACAATTTGCGCTAACTTATCCTAAAAGACTTCCGTGTCCTGCTAAGAAGCTCTCGCTGTTTGATGTGGGAGAGCTTACATTCGCGCGTGCAGATGAAGATACATTCGTATGTCTTTCAGCAGCAAAAAAAGCAATAAAGCTTGAAGGAAACGCTCCGTGTATCATAAACTGTGCAAACGAGGCAGCGGTTTCGTTATTCCTGAAAGATAAGATCCGTTTCCTTGAAATCGGGGAAACAGTTGAGGACGCGCTTTCTCAGGTAAAATTCAAGGCTGCCCCGACGCTTGAGGAGCTGTTGGAAACACGCGCCGAGGCGGAAAGCTTTGTCAGAAAAAAATTCAATTTGTCGGAGGAAATATGCCTGTTGTAATTGCAATAATTGTATTCTGTGCAATCATCTTGCTTCACGAACTTGGTCACTTTGCAGCCGCTAAGGCATGCGGGATATATGTTAAGGAATTCGCATTCGGAATGGGTCCTGTAATTTTCAGGAAAAAGGGAAAGGAAACGGTCTATGTAATAAGAGCGTTTCCCATAGGCGGCTCATGCTCTATGGAGGGTGAGGACGGCGGGTATTACGAGGACGATGCTGTCGAACGTGATCCGAGAGCTTTCAATTCAAAGCCTGTCTGGCAGAGAATGATAGTAATTCTCGCAGGACCTGTTATGAACCTTATACTCGGATATATAGTAACGGTGATCTCTCTTGCCGCGTCGCCTGTTATCGCTTCCACGACTATCGCCGAATTCCGCGAACAGAGCATTTCAAGCCAATATTTAATGCAAAATGACAAGATCGTAAACGTCGACGGACTGCCGATTTTTTCTTCAAGTGATATTGTCTACAAGCTCCAGAACAGTGACAGAAAGAATGCCGAGGGAAATCTCGTCTATGATTTTACGGTTATCAGAAACGGCGAGAAAGTTACTATTCATGATGTTGAGTTCACAACCACCTCAGGTGAGGACGGAAAAAACGGCGTGTATTTTGATTTTAGAGTATTCAGAATGGAAAAAACTTTCGGAAAAGTCTTGGCTGAGGGCTGGCGGGAGAGCGTTTCAAACGCACGTCTTATAATTATGACGCTTTTTGATATGATCCGTGGGAAATACGGTCTGAACGACCTTTCGGGTCCAATCGGAGTGGGGACAGTAATTTCTCAGGCAGTTAAGAAATATACCTTTGCCGATGTTATGGGGATTGTTTCCGTGATTACCATAAATATCGGAGTGTTCAATCTTCTGCCAATACCGGCTCTTGACGGTGCGAGATTCCTGTTTTTGGTGGTGGAATCTATCCGACGTAAGCCGATAAAGCCGGAAGTGGAAGGTATGGTTCATTTTGTAGGATTCGCTCTGTTAATGGTGCTGATGCTGGTTGTTACTTTTAACGACATTGTAAAGCTGGTGACTGGAGGACTTAATATTTAATGAAAAAAGTCAGGGTCGGAGATCTTATCCTCGGCGGAGGTAAAATTTATGTTCAGTCAATGCTGAATGTTCCTGCGGAGGATATTGCGGGAAGCGTCAGGCAGGCAAAGGCACTGGAGAACGCGGGGTGCGATATAATCCGTGCCGCAGTGCCGAGGATCGAGGACGCAAAGCTGATTTACGAGCTTAAGAAAAATCTGTCCGTGCCTGTTGTCGCCGACATTCATTTTGATTATAAAATAGCGCTTGCGTGTGTTGACGCGGGTGTCGACAAGATCCGAATAAATCCCGGAAATATCGGAAGTCCTGACAGGGTAAAGGCGGTCGCGGACGCTTGTCGTGTTCACGGGATACCGATAAGGATAGGTGTGAATTCCGGATCTCTTGAAAGGGAGTTACTTGCAAAATATGGTTCTCCAACTCCAGAAGCGCTTGTTGAGAGTGCTTTGGGTCATGTAAAACTGTTGAATGACTGTGATTTTGACGATATTGTCATAAGCATAAAATCCTCTGATGTAAAGCGAATGATAGCAGCTTACAGGCTGTTTGCGGAAAAAACGGAATATCCGCTCCATCTTGGAGTTACCGAAGCGGGAACGGAGCATATGGGACTTATAAAATCTGCTGTCGGGATAGGCTCATTGCTTTGCGACGGGATAGGCGACACTATTCGTGTTTCTTTGACGGCTGATCCCGTAAAAGAGGTTTACGCTGCGAGAGATATTCTCAAAGCCTGTGGGTTTTCCGAGGGGGCGGAGATCGTTTCCTGCCCGACCTGCGGAAGAACGAAGATCGACCTTATAAGGCTTGCGAATGAGGTAGAGGAAATGACACGGGATATAAAATTCCCGATTAAAATAGCTGTTATGGGGTGCGTTGTGAACGGTCCGGGAGAAGCTCGTGAGGCGGATATCGGAATCGCGGGAGGCGCGGGCGAGGGCTTGATTTTTAAAAAGGGAGAGATACTTCGCAAGGTCCCCGAAAATATGCTGTTGCCGGAACTGAAAAAGGAAATTGAAATATTCGGAAAGGAACTTGAAAATGCGCGTTAAACTTAATGAGCTTATAGATTGTTCGGGAATTCCCGAAAAAATATCCGAAGGAAGACTTCTGAAAATCGTAAGATCTGAAAAAAACAACACATTAAATCTCAATCTCGAACTTGACGAGCTTGTGCCGATGGAAGAGCTGTTTGAGGCGGGAAGAAAGCTTGCGGAAAAGCTGAGGATTTCCGAGGTCTTTCTGTTCCCAAAATACCACAGCAGTCTTTTCGATGTTGAATATGTTTATGAGATCATTTATTATTTCAAGAAGCGCAACGTTTCCGTAAACGGATATTTTGACAACGCAGAAATTTCCTCCGATGAAAACTCCATTGAAATAACACTGAAATCAGGTGGCTTGTCTGTTCTTGAGGGGATAGGTATGGACAAGAAAATATCCGCGTTCGTTAAAGGATTTTTCGACAGAAGTATGACGGTCACGTTTTTTTCAGAAAACGAAAAGTCGTTTGATGATGTTATCTCACAGCCGGAAAGTCAACAGGTGGAGATCGTCCGTATCCCCGAAGCTGAACCTGCTCCTGCTACAAAAAAGGGGGGATATCAGAAAGGCAGCGGAAAACCGCGTTTTATGACAGAGCCGACAGATATTGAATTCGGATTTGATAATCCGCATTTTGCGAAAAGTGGAAAGCTTTTTTTCGGAAAAGATAATTTTTCCGCGCCGTCGGCAATGTCTGAGGGATTCCGTGAGGAAGATTCCGTGACGGTATGGGGTACTGTTTTTAAGACCGACGAAAGAATATCAAAGGACGGGAAAACTTTCATTTATACGGCGTACTTTTCCGATAAAACATCTTCTCAGATACTTAAAATAATAACTCAAGCCGCTGAAGCCGATACTGTCAAGAGTTATATTTCAAACGGAAAGTCGATAATTGTTACGGGAAAATTTGAGGTCGACAGTTTCAGCAAGGAGCTTAATCTGCGACCCATGTCGATAGCACAGATCGAAACTCTTTCACGTAGGGACGACGCTCCGGAAAAGCGTGTCGAACTTCATTTACATACTAATATGTCGGATATGGACGCTGTAACTCCCGCCGCCGATCTTGTAAAGCAGGCGTTTGCATGGGGACATAAGGCTGTGGCAATTACCGACCACGGAAATCTTCAGGCATTTCCCGAAGCTATGAATACTGTTGAGTCTATCCGTAAAAACGGCGGAGAGATGAAAATACTCTACGGTGTGGAAGCTTATTTTGTAAACGACAGCGGAAAGCTCATCACAGGCTGTGTCGATTATCCCGTGGACGGTGATATTATTGTATTCGATTTAGAAACGACGGGACTTTCTAGTAAGGCGGATCGTATAACCGAAATCGGTGCGGTAAAGCTGAGAAACCGCAAGGTCGTTGAGGAATTCAGCACCTTTGTGAATCCTGAGAGAAGTATTTCCGCGGAAATAACCAAAATAACAGGCATTACCGATGAAATGGTGGCAAACGCTCCTCACGAAAAGGAAGCAGTCGAGAAATTTATCGAATTTGCGGGAAACGGCGTTCTTGTCGCACATAACGCGTCGTTTGATACTTCTTTTATCAGAGCCGTTTGTTCGCGTCAGAAAATTGACTATTCGTTCCATTCGATAGATACCATACCGATTTGCAGGGCAGCGCTTCCAAGAATCAAGAATTACAAGCTAGACAATGTCGCTAAGGAATACAAGCTCGGCGACTTTAATCATCACCGCGCTCTCGACGACGCAAAAATGCTGGAGCTTATTTTTCTTAGATTGCTGGAGGACGCTGAAAAAATCGGTAAACTTGAAAAGCTGGGCGATCTTAACAGGCTTTTCGGAGATGTTGATTACAAGAGCCTTCCGAGTTATCATATGATAATTCTTGTTCAGAATCAGACGGGCTTGAAGAATCTCTATAAGCTCGTGTCGCTCTCAAACCTGAATTATTTCTACAAAAAACCGAGGATACCGCTTTCGGAGCTTAACAAACACCGTGAGGGGCTTATTGTAGGTTCAGCGTGCGAGGCAGGCGAGCTGTACCGTGCTGTTGTCAGCAACAAAACTCAAGAGGAAATTGAGGAAATAGCAGGAAGATACGATTATCTTGAAATCCAGCCTATCGCTAACAACGAATATATGGTGCGTGAGGGAAAAGTCGCGAACGATAACGAACTGAAATGTATAAACAAGCAGATAATCGAACTTGCGGACAAGCTCGGAAAACCATGTGTTGCTACCTGCGACGTTCATTTCAAAGATAAGGAGGATTCCGTTTTCCGCACGATACTCCAAGCGGGACAGGGCTATAAGGACGCGGACAATCAAGCGCCGCTGTTTTTCAGAACAACCGACGAAATGCTTGAGGAATTCAGCTATCTTGGAGAGAAAAAAGCCCGTGAGGTCGTAATTACTAACACCAATAAAATAGCGGATATGATAGAAGATATTCGTCCTATACCGAAAGGAACTTTCACGCCATCGCTTGAAGGAGCGGAGCAGGAGCTTCAGGATCTTTGCTGGAGCAGAGCGCATGCGTGGTATGGCGACGAGCTTCCCGAAATAGTCGAAAGCCGCCTTAAAAAGGAACTTGACGCAATAATAAAATACGGATTTTCCGTGCTTTATATGATAGCGCAGAAGTTGGTGAAATATTCCGAGGACAATGGGTATCTTGTAGGTTCAAGAGGGTCTGTAGGATCATCGTTTGTCGCGATAATGTCGGGTATTTCCGAGGTGAATCCGCTCGCGCCGCATTACCGCTGCCCGAAGTGCCGCCACAACGAGTTTATAACGGACGGCTCTGTAGGCTCCGGATTCGACCTGCCTCCGAAAAAATGTCCCGACTGCGGCACTGATATGATACGCGACGGACACGATATTCCGTTTGAAACGTTTCTCGGCTTCAAGGGCGATAAGGCTCCCGATATCGACCTTAACTTTTCGGGAGAAGTCCAAGGAAAGGTCCACAGATACACAGAAGAATTGTTCGGCAAGGATCACGTTTTCAAGGCGGGTACTATCTCCGCTGTTCAGGATAAAACGGCTTACGGTTTTGTAAAAAAGTACTGCGAGGAACGCGGGATAACATACAACAACGCCGAAATGGAGCGTCTGGCTATAGGCTGTACAGGAGTAAAACGCACTACCTCACAGCACCCCGGAGGTATGGTCGTCGTTCCGAACGACCACGAAGTTTACGATTTCACGCCCGTTCAGCACCCCGCCGACAAGACGGAAAGCGATATGATAACGACGCATTTCGACTTTCATTCGCTCCACGATACTATTCTTAAGCTTGACGAGCTTGGTCATGATGTTCCTACTATCTACAAACATCTTGAAGATATGACGGGAATAAAGATCGCCGATGTCCCGACCACCGACCCCGAAGTTTATAAGCTGTTTACTTCGACCGAACCCATAGGGCTGACTTATGAGCAGATAGGAGTTTACAGCGGCACTTATGGTATTCCCGAATTCGGAACGAGCTTTGCAATGCAGATGCTTAAGGACGCTCAACCCAAAACTTTCGCCGACCTGCTTCAGATTTCGGGACTTTCACACGGAACAGACGTATGGCTCGGCAACGCAAAAGACCTTATCGAAAACGGTACCTGCACGATTTCCGATGTTATCGGAACGCGTGATAATATTATGGTCTATCTTATGCACAAGGGTCTGGAGCCGTCCTTAGCGTTCAAGATAATGGAAATAACCCGTAAGGGTAATGCAAAGAAACTGTTTGATGACACAATATATCAGGCATTCAAGGACAATAACGTTCCCGATTGGTATGTTGAGAGCTGCAAGAAAATAAAGTATATGTTCCCGAAAGCTCACGCGGCGGCGTATGTTATGGCAGCAGTAAAGCTGGCGTGGTTCAAGATCTATCGCCCTGCGGAGTTTTACGCGGCGACGCTTATGAAGCACACCGAAAATATGGAAGTCGAAGTGATCATCAAGGGGACTGATGCTGTAAAGCAGCGCATAGCACAGATAAATTCCATACCGAAAGCATCGGCGAAAGAGGAAGGTATCCTCGAAGCGCTTACTCTTATTTATGAGTGTATGCTGCGCGGGATCGAGTTTCTGCCAGTTAAAGCTGATAAATCAGCAGCATCCGATTATACCGTCGAGAACGGGAAGATACGCCTGCCGTTTGCGGCTGTACAGGGCTGTGGTGAAGCTGCGGCTGTCAAACTGAAAGAAGCGATAGATTCGGGAGAGTGCATTTCCGTTGAGGAAATTCAGCAAAAAAGCGGCGTGAACAGCTCCGTTATCGAAAAGCTAAAGGTTATGGGCGTGTTTGAGGGAATACAGGATTCGGCGCAATATTCGCTTTTTGATATGTGATAATGCTTGAAAAAACGCTTGTATGGTTGAATGTTTTTGAGCATTTTGCCGAAAAGAAGGCTCCCGTCTTGACAATCTTAAGTAAATATGTTACACTGTTATAGTGATGTGATAATATGTTACCACGTCACCGTACTAAAGTAATTTGAAAGGGAAACCGATTTGAAAAGAAATGATTTATTGACCCCTGAGGGAACAAGGGATATGCTGTTTGAGGAATGCGCGGCGAAACGCGAGATCTCCGAGCGATTGACAGGATTGTTTGAAAGTTCGGGATATTCCGAGGTGATTACGCCGGGATTGGAGTTTTTCGACGTTTTTAACGGCTATGTGCGGGATTTTCCGCAGGAAATGATGTATAAGCTCGTTGACGGAAAAAACAGGCTTATGGTTTTACGTCCCGACAGCACAATGCCTATAGCAAGACTTGCGGCTACAAGACTGAGAGATGAAGCGCTTCCGTTGAAGCTGTTTTATAATCAGAACATTTATATGGTAAATCCCAAGGACAGCGGACGCGACGACGAAATTTCGCAGTGCGGAATTGAGATTTTAGGCGGACAGGGCGACGCTGCGGATTTCGAGGCGCTGGTGCTTGCGGCGAAGTCGCTTGCCGCCTGCGACGATGATTACCGTATCGAAATAGGAGATATGGGAATCTTTACGGAGCTTATGGCTGAATATGAGTGCGACCCCAAACTTGCCGTTAATACGCGCAGCTGGATAGAAACAAAAAATCTCCCGAAACTCGATGAGGTCTATTCGTCTGATAATATCGCGGAGAGCGACAGGGCTTTTGCCGAGGCGTTCAAGGCACTACCGATATTGTTCGGCGGTATTGAGGTGCTTAAAAAGGCTAAGGAGTATCTTCACGGAGAGTTTTTCGATATGAAGCTTGCAAAGCTGGAAAAACTCTGTCGTGATTTAAGCGAGGTCATTCCCGAAGAGAAAATTCGCGTCGATCTGGGGCTTTTAAGCAGAAAAAATTACTATACAGGAATAATTTTCCGCGGTTACGTCGAGGGTTACGGTCAGCCTGCGCTTTCGGGCGGACGGTATGACAGGCTTCTTGGTGATTTCGGCAGAGATGCCGGAGCAGTGGGTTTTGCAGTGAACGTGGAGGCAGTAGCCCGTGTTCTTCTTCAAAAGGACGGCGAGGTTTTCAAGAAATCGCCCGATGTTATTGTGTGGAGCGAAAATCCCGTTTTGGCGTTAAAACGCTGCGCCGAGCTTATTGCATCGGGAAACTGCGCGGTAAATTCGGTTCTTGAAAGTGCAGAGCAGACAAGGGAATATGCTAAGGCTCATAGGATAAAACACGTTGAAATAGCGGAAAATGACGGGAATATAACAAGCGAGGATATGTGAGCTATGGAAAACAGAAAACTGCGTATTGCCCTGACAAAAGGGCGTATTGAGGAAAAAGCGGTAAGCCTGCTCGAAAAAATAGGTTATGACGTTACGGATCTCAGGGAAAAGGGAAGACGGCTTATTTTGTCGATACCGAACGAGGATATTGAAGTTGTTCTAGCAAAAGCTGCCGACGTTATCACCTATGTTGAACACGGCGTGTGCGATTTGGGAGTTGTCGGCAAGGACACGATTATGGAACACGGCGGGAGATTCTACGAAATATCCGATCTTAATTTCGGGAAATGCAGATTTGCGCTTGCCGTAAAGAAAGGCACGGATTTTTTCGCGGGATACGGCGTTAAGACGGTCGCTACAAAATATCCCAATGTCACAAGAAATTACTTTGAGAAAAAGGGTATCGACGTTGATATCGTAAAAATAGAAGGCTCTGTGGAGTTAGCTCCCCTTGTGGGGCTTGCGGACGGGATAGTCGATATCGTGGAAACAGGAACCACCCTTAAAGAAAACGGACTGGAGGTTTACGAGGACGTTGCGCCCGTTTCGGCAAGACTTATCGTAAATACCGTGAGCATGAAGCTAAAACAGGAACGTGTACAGGAAATAGTAAAACTTATCGAGGAGAATATACAATGATAAAAATTATCAAGGCAGACGGCGAGGAAAAGCAGTTTCTTGCCGAGGTCGAAAAGCGCGCGGGCGAGGTGAACGCTCAGGTCGAAGTGACTGTAAAGGAAATTCTCGCAAAGGTAAAGGCAGAGGGCGACAAGGCGGTTAAAGAGTATACGGCGAAGTTCGACTGCCAAAATCCGCAGTATTACCGTGTTCCCGACGAGGCTATTCAGGACGCTCTGACCGAGGCTAACGAAAAATCACCCGAATTTGTAAGCGCTATGCTGAACGCGGTCGAAAATATCACCGCGTTCCACACCCGCCAAAAGCGCGAGGGATTTTGCGTTACCGAGGAAAACGGCGTTATTATGGGACAGCGCGTGCGCGGGCTGGACAAGGTCGGGCTGTATGTTCCGGGCGGCACTGCGGCTTATCCGTCGTCGGTTTTGATGAACGCCATTCCTGCGAAAATTGCGGGCGTTAAGGAAATAATTATGGTAACTCCGCCGCTTAAAGACGGCACGGCAAACAAGGATATTCTTGTTGCGGCGGCGCTTTGCGGGGTGGATAAGATCTTCCTTTCGGGAGGAGCACAGGCTGTGGCGGCTCTGGCTTACGGCACGGAGGAAATTCCGCGTGTTTCAAAAATCGTAGGTCCGGGCAATATATTTGTTGCAACGGCGAAAAAGCTGGTTTATGGCACGGTCGATATTGATATGGTCGCAGGTCCCAGCGAAATTCTTGTTCTTGCAGACCACACGGGAAATCCGAAGTATCTCGCAGCGGATCTTATGTCACAAGCGGAGCACGACAAGCTCGCTTCGGCAATCATGATAACCACCAGTATGGAGCTTGCCGAGAAAACAAAGGCTGAAATAGAACGACAGAGTGCAAACCTTTCCAGAAAAGAATATATTGCCGAATCACTTAAAAATTACGGCGGGATTATTGTCTGTGATGATATGGAACAAGCCGTTGAGATAGCAAACAGGATAGCTCCGGAACACCTTGAAGTAGCTGCTGAAAATCCTTTTGAATACATCGGAAAGCTTGATAATGTCGGTTCACTGTTTCTGGGGCAGTATTCGCCGGAGCCGCTCGGAGATTATTATGCAGGACCGAATCATGTTCTGCCAACATCGGGCACGGCAAGATTCTATTCCCCTCTCGGAGTTGACAGCTTTATCAAGCGTTCGAGCTATATTTATTACACCAAAAATGCATTGCTTGATGCGGCTGATGATATAATCACCATAGCTGAACGCGAACAGCTTACGGCACACGCCAATTCGATAAAAGTCCGCAAGGAGGAGCAATAATGAACAGGACTGCGCAAATCGCCAGAAAAACCAAAGAAACCGATATTACAGCCGAACTTTCTCTTGACGGCGGAGAGGTGAAAATAGACACGGGGATAGGCTTTCTCGACCATATGCTGACGGCGCTCGGTGTACATGGCGGGTTTGGATTTGTTCTCAGTGCGAAAGGCGATCTTAACGTAGACGGTCATCATACTGCCGAGGATGTGGGAATAGTGCTTGGTATGGCGTTTAAGGAAGCTCTCGGTGACAAGTCGGGAATTATGCGCTATGGAAGCGCGTTTATCCCCATGGACGAGGCGCTTGCGTTCTGCGCTCTTGATATAAGCGCACGTCCGTTTCTGGTGTTCAAGGCGGAATTCTCTAATGAAAGGGTAGGGGAGTTTGACACCTGCCTTACGGAAGAGTTTATGCGGGCGTTCGCGTACAATGCGGGGATAACTCTGCATTTGCGTGCGGAATACGGCACAAACGACCACCATAAGATAGAAGCGCTTTTCAAGGCGCTGGCTTACGCTTTGAAAAATGCTGTACGAAAGAATTCGGACGGCTCGGCGGTTTCCACGAAGGGAGTTCTATAAATGACAGCAATTATCGACTATGGAGCGGGAAACCTTTTCAGCGTGAAAAATGCTCTTGATTTTCTCGGCATTGAGAATAAGATCACCGCAGATGCCGAGGATCTGAAAACGGCAGACAGACTTATTCTTCCGGGAGTGGGAGCGTTTCCCGATGCTATGAGAATGTTAGGCGAAAGCGGACTTGTTGATACGATAAAATCCGAAGCCGCAAAAAAGCCGTTGCTGGGAATTTGTCTGGGAATGCAGATGCTGTTTGAAAAAGGCTACGAGTTTGAGGAAACAGAGGGCTTGGGGCTTATTGAGGGCAGCGTAAAGCTGATGACTCCAGAAAATCTTCCGATACCGCAGATAGGGTGGAATTCTCTTGAATTCAATGAGCCGTGTAAACTGCTGGAAAACTGCAAAAACGGCGATTATGTGTATTTTGTACATTCCTACGCGGCTGACTGTCCAAGCAAAAACGTTGCGGCGTATTGTGATTACGGAATGAAAGTGCCCGCTTTGGTCTTTTCGGGGAACGTCTACGGTGCGCAGTTTCACCCTGAAAAAAGCGGCGACGTCGGGCTTGGGATTTTAAAGACATTTTGCAATTTGTGATTTTAGTGAAGTGTTGCAGCTTTGCAGAAACTCCTCAAAGTTATGGCGTAAAAGTTAAATTTTACGCAATTGCAAAAGCCGCTGCTGCGGAAAATCGAGTTTTACGCCGATAAAACAAAATAAGGAGAACAAAAATGGTTATTTTACCCGCGATAGACATTAAAGACGGGACCTGCGTGCGGCTTTTCAGAGGGGATTATTCCACTGCCGAAAAGGTAGCGGATAACTTTCTTGATACTGCTAAGTCGTTCGAGGCTGCAGGCGCGGAGTGGATACATATGGTCGACCTAGACGGCGCTAAGGCTGGTCGTCCTGTCAACACGAGGATATACACCGAGGTTGCCGAAAAGACAGCCTTGAAAGTAGAGCTTGGCGGAGGAATACGCAATATCGGAACGATTTCAGAATATCTGGATATGGGAATCTCCCGTGTTATTTTGGGGTCAGCGGCTTTGAAAGATCCGGAGCTTGTGAAGGAATCAATCGAGAAATTCGGCGCTGAGAAAATCGTCGTCGGCATAGACGCAAAAAACGGTTTTGTCGCGACGGAGGGCTGGCTTGAATCTTCAGATGTGAACTATATTGACCTTGCAAACAAGATGATATCGTTCGGGGTAAAGTACTTCATTTTTACGGATATTTCTAAAGACGGCACTCTTTCGGGTGTGAACGCCGAACAGCTAAGAGCGCTGAAAGACGGGACCTCTGACTGCAATATAATTGCAAGCGGCGGAGTGCGTTCCATAGAGGATATAAAGATCTGTAAGGAAATGGGACTTTATGGTGCTATTTGCGGAAAGTCGCTTTATTCGGGAAATCTTGACCTTGCAGAAGCTATCAAGTTTTCACGGGAGTAAGGAGGAAGTATGCTTGCGAAAAGAATAATCCCTTGCCTTGATGTCAGAAACGGAAAGGTCGTAAAGGGCGTGAATTTTGAGGGCGTAAAAGATGTTGGCGATCCGGTAGAGCTTGCCGTCGAGTACAACAAGCAGGGCGCGGACGAGATAGTTTTCTATGATATTACCGCGTCCTACGAGGGCAGAGGGGTAATGCTGGACGTGGTGAGAAACACGGCACGTCAAGTTTTCGTACCGCTTTGCGTGGGCGGTGGAATTTCCTCTGTTGAGGATTTTCGTGATACGCTGAGAGCTGGAGCGGATAAGGTTTCCGTGAATTCTCAGGCGGTCAAAAATCCAAAGCTTATAAGCGACGCGGCTGAAATTTTCGGCAGTCAGTGCGTCGTCGTCGGAATTGACGCTAAGCGAAACGGCAAGGGCGGTTATTCCGTGTTTATAAACGGCGGGCGCGTAGATATGAATCTTGATCTGGGTGATTGGGTAAAGGAGATTTCCGAGCGCGGCGCTGGGGAGATTTGCCTGAACTCGATTGACACCGACGGCGTTCGCGGAGGATTTGACATTGAAATGCTGAATTACGTCTGCGAGAGGGTGAAAATCCCCGTTATCGCAAGCGGCGGCTGCGGAAAGCTGGAGCATTTCAGCGAGGTTTTCGAGAAAACAAACTCCTCGGCGGCATTGGCGGCTTCATTGTTCCACTTTAAGGAGCTTACGGTCGGTGAGGTCAAAGAGCATTTAAGGCAGCATAATATTTCAGCAAGATAAGGGAGAGCAGGAAAATGTCATCATACAGCGAAAAATTGCATTGTGAGATAATCAAGAAACAGGCGGAAGCCAATTTTCTTAACCTCGAAACGGCTATCAAGACTTACGACAGGAACGCTCTTATATGCGGCGCTCCTGCTTGGAGATACATTTATCATACTATCCACTGGGCGGACCAATGGTTTTTCAATCCGATGGATTACGAGGAACGCGAATTCCACGAAAAGGGAATGGAAGATCCCAACAATCCCTGCACAAAGGAATTCACCGATGAGCAGCTGTTGGAATATCTCATTCTTGTAATGAAGAAATCCGAATTGTATCTTGATTCGCTTACAGACGAAATGCTTTACGAAAAGCCCGAAAAATGCGGTTTTATGCGGATAGAGCTGGTTCTTTTGCAGTTCAGACATATTTCTTACAACACCGGTCTTATAAACGGGATAACAGCCGAGGAAAAAGGAAAACTCCCGTTGTATATCACGCCGAACACAAAATACCGCCTTGAAAAAGGTCTTTATGAGGAATAAGGAGGAGATTATGTTTAAAAAACTCTTTTCGAAAGATAAGGAAGAAAATACTGCGGCAAAACAGAGCGAGCATGCGCAAAAACTTATTGATTATCTCGGCTGTCCGTGCGAGATTATTCCCGCAGGGACGGAGCTTGATAAAATTATGAATATTTACGACGATTTGTATGCAAAGCGCGAACAGGGCGGCTTTGTTCCGATGATTTTCGGGCTTGACGGTTTTTTTGAAAGAGATTTTGACGAATGGGAACCTCTTGAGGAATACCAAAATGAGGTTATGTCCGAAGAACCGACTATCCCCGAAAATTGGTTTCGGCAGAGAATTAAGGAGAACCGCGAATTTTATACCGCCGATGAATGGGAGGAGCGTATCGGCGCGGTGTCGGGCGGCGATGAAAGCCGCGTTTTCGGCGGACTTATGGACTACAATACTAGGAAATCTGTCGAGTGCGTTATAGCGAAAATCCCCGTTAAAAATCCGTGGGAGGTTTTCGCGTGGGTGCCGTTCGGCGGCTGGAACGAATGTCCGACAAACGACGAAATTATGTACATTGCGAAGTACTGGTATGAAAAATACGGTGCAATACCCGCTGTAATGACCCACGATGTGCTTGAATTTGCGGCGCGTCCAGTTAAGGATAAAACTGCTGCTATGGATCTTGCCCTCGAACAGTATGTTTTTTGCAGCGATATTGTCGATCAGGGCTTGAATACTATCGGCGCGCTTGCGGATACGCTTATGAAGTCGTCGGTTTGGTATTTCTGGTGGGATTAAGGAGATTTATGGATTTATCAAAATACTTTAAGAAATCGGAGCTTATCCCCGCGATAGTTCAGGACTATCAGACGGGAGAAGTGCTTATGCTGGCATATATGAACGAGGAGAGCATGAGAAAAACGCTTGAAACGGGGTATACATGGTTCTGGAGCCGTTCGCGGCAGGAGCTTTGGAACAAAGGCGCGACTTCGGGTCACGTTCAGCGTGTTATCGAGATTTACGGCGACTGCGACGACGATACTTTGCTTGTTAAGGTCGAACAGACGGGCGCGGCTTGCCATACGGGAAACAGGACGTGCTTTTTTAACAAAATAAGGTAATTTGGACAGGAGAAATAACAGTGACGAATCTAATAATAATACTGATATCAATTGTTTTTGTGGTATTCATTATTGTTGACATAATACACCTGGTGAAGTTTGTAACGGCTTCAAAAAGCGAGGGCGTTCTCGTGGTGAAATTTTATGTCAGTAAGTTTACTATCCCGACGCTTGTTATTCTCATTGTTTTAATGGCATTTTCTGTTTGGGGGTTCAACAAATCCGATTCCTACAAAAATAAAGCTTCATATCTTGAAGAAATAAATAATTCGGGATCCGAATATATTGAACAATACATCAGCATGGCAGAGGCGGACGCAGGCATAACGATAAATGATCCCGAAGTTTATATTCGGAATGAAGTTGAGAAATTAAGAAATTTTGCAGACTCTTTAACTTTAGTATCTGTTTTTCAATTGCTTGTTGTGATCGGAGGAATTATTAGCGCTTTGAAGAACTTTTATGTGATTACAAACAGTGGTTTAAGAGCAGCACGCATGGATGACGCTATCCCTGTTTATGCGGATTACGAGCGTTCCGAAAGAAAATTGATCGTGAAAGCGAAAGATCTGAACGGCAAGGAGCAGAATCTCTTTACCTTTAGTGCAACACCGAAAAACTTGGCTTCCCTCGGAAAAATTATCCGCTGGGAGGAATACGAAACACAGGAGGAAATACAATGAGCGAAGCATTCAAGGAAATGTATGATGTTATCATCAACCGCAGGGCGAATCCACAGGAGGGCTCTTACACATGCTATCTTTTTGACAAGGGGCTTGACAAAATTCTCAAAAAGTGCGGCGAGGAATGTACCGAAATGGTGATTGCCGCTAAAAACGCCGACAACGACGAGCTTGCAAACGAGATAAACGACCTTTTTTATCACGTTGCGGTGCTTATGGCAGAACGCGGCGTTACAGTTGAGGAAATCGACAACATAATGCGCGAAAGAGCGAAAAAAATCGGCAACCTCAAGCAGTTCCACACAAGCGACCATAATACCTGATTATGGTGATTTTGTAAAAAATATTTTCAAAATCCCTTGAAATTTTGTGGAAAATGTGATATAATGTTTTTATGGATTTATATCCTAAATTTATTTGCGAAGGAGAAATAACTTATGTTGGTTTCCGCTAAAGAAATGCTTACTAAGGCACGCGACGGGAAGTATGCGGTAGGTCAGTTCAACATCAATAACCTCGAATGGACAAAATCCATACTGCTGACCGCCGAAGAGCTGAAGTCGCCTGTTATTCTCGGCGTGTCCGAGGGCGCAGGAAAGTACATGGCAGGGTACAGGACTGTTGTCGGAATGGTAAACGGTATGCTTCAGGAGCTTAAGATCACTGTTCCTGTGGCTCTTCATCTCGATCACGGTACTTTTGAGGGAGCAAAGGCTTGCATTAACGCGGGCTTCTCGTCAATAATGTTTGACGGCTCTCACTATCCTATTGATGAGAACATCGAAAAGACCAAGATACTTGTAAACGCATGCGACGTTCTCGGCATTTCCATTGAGGCGGAGGTCGGCTCTATAGGCGGCGAAGAGGACGGCGTTATCGGTATGGGCGAGTGCGCTGACCCCGACGAGTGCAAGAGAATTGCTGATTTGGGCGTTACAATGCTTGCCGCGGGTATCGGAAACATTCACGGCAAATATCCTCCCAACTGGAAGGGACTGAGCTTTGAAACTCTGGAAGCTGTAAAGGCTAAGGTCGGCGATATGCCGCTGGTGCTTCACGGCGGCACGGGAATCCCCGCAGATATGATAAAGAAGGCAATTTCTCTGGGCGTTGCGAAGATCAACGTAAATACCGAGTGCCAGCTTTCGTTCCAAGCGGCAACAAGAAAATACATCGAAGAGGGCAAAGACCAGCAGGGCAAGGGCTTCGACCCCAGAAAACTTCTCGCTCCGGGTGCGGAGGCTATCAAGGCTACCGTCAAGGAGAAAATGGAGCTTTTCGGCTCTGTCGGCAAGGCTTGATAAACAAGAGGGCATCGGTTTCGGTGCCCTTTTTTAATGCCTTGACAAGGGAAATTTAATATTGTATAATAAAATAAAACATTATTGAGTTTGGGTGGGTGTTATGGATCCGATTGATTTGTTGAATTACGGGATAATTTACGGGCTGCCCGCGGTGGCTGCCGTGGTGTTTGTCATAATGCTGGTAAGGTTTTTGAAAACACCTAAGGATAACGCCGAGCTTCGCCGAAAATGCGGAATTCCCGCTATAGTGATGGGGATTATCGCGGGCGTGCTGGTAAGCGGTATGATTTTCATTATAGTATTGACACTGCTGGTTATTGCGAATATGTGAAAGGAAAGTTATGAAAGACAGGATTTTTTACGGTATTCTTATTGCGGTGTGCGTTGTCGGGGCGGCAGTTTCGGCGGCTTTGGTGATTTATACTTTTCAGCTTTATGAACACGCATCGATAATTTCCTACATCGCGAACGGAGGATAATATGAAGCTCGCAAAACAAATTCTTGCTATCGTGCTTACGGCGGCAGTGTTCGCGTCGTTTGATATTGCGGTTTATAACGTGGTCACAAAACGCTATATGAACCACAATTCCGAAGCTATGCAGGCAAAATCGGTGGAGCTTTGCAAGTATCTTCCGTTTGATGAAAATTCGGAAATAGTGAAAATAAATTCATCGTTCAAGCTGAATGAGAAACTGCCTGTTATAGACGGCGCTGCGGCTCTTTATCCCGTGTTTTCGGCATTTGTAAACGCGGTTTATCCTAAGGAGAGCGTTCATTTTGACGGGGAGAATTTCACGTCCGACAGTGCGCTGCATTACACCAACACACGAGGCTCTTACAAGGCGATTGTTGACGGCGACGCGGATTTGATTTTTTGTGCGAAGCCGTCCGAGGAACAGTTAGCTTACGCGAAAGAAAAGGGCGTGGAGTTGGAACTTATCCCGATAGGACGCGAGGCGTTCGTTTTTATCGTGAATGCTGAAAATCCCGTTAATTCTCTAACTGAGGAACAGGTGAGAGATATTTATTCGGGGAAAATTCTAAACTGGTCGGAAGTCGGTGGAAAAAACCGCCTTATAAACGCGCTCGAAAGAAACGAGGGTAGCGGTTCGCAGACGCAGATGCTGTCGTTTATGGGCGGCAGAGAGATAAAACGTAATATTTTTGGCGCTTTAACAGGGAGTGCAATAGGATTTTCGTTCAGATATTACGTTGAGGGGATAGTCGGAAATTCAGGCGTTAAAATACTGTCGATAAACGGCGTTTACCCCGATAAAGAACATATAGCAAACGGAGAATATCCGCTTTCGTCAAATTTTTACGCAGTTTGCCGAAAAAATGACGATAACGAAAACCTGCGCGCTTTTATTGATTGGATCATTTCAGAAGAAGGGCAGAAAATAATTGAACAAAGTGAGTATGTTCCGCTAAAATGAAATTTTTCAAAAATAACGGAAAAAACTTGAAAAATTTTGTAGAAAGTGGTATAATATCTATAATGACTTAAATAATTAAGGTGGAATTAAAGAATGAATATCGCGGTCGTTGGTCTGGGTCTTATCGGAGGTTCAATATGTAAAGCTCTTAAGGCTAATACATTTCATCACATAATGGGAATTGATACAGATCACGAAACTATAAGAAAAGCTATACAACAAGGAGCTATTGACGAGGAAATTACCGCCGACAGACTCTCGGAGGCTAATCTAACAATTATTGCCCTTTATCCTTATGCTATCGTGGAGTTCGTCAAGGAAAACGCTGATAAATTTAAAAAAGGTTCTATCGTGATGGACACCTGCGGCGTGAAGGGATATATTGTCAGAAGCTGTACACCTGTCCTTGAGGAAAAGGGCGTTATCTTTATCGGTACTCACCCTATGGCGGGAACGGAACATTCCGGCTTTGACTACGCTACTGCCGATTTGTTTAACAAGGCGAGTTTTATCATTACGCCTGCCGAAAGCACTCCGCAGATAGCTATTGACCTTGTTTCAACGCTTGGAGCGTGTATGAACTTCGGACAGGTCGTAATTGCCACACCGGAACAGCATGACGCTAATATCGCGTATACCTCGCAGCTGGCACACGTCGTTTCAAACGCGTATGTTAAAAGTCCGTCGCTGTTGAGAGCCGACGGTTTCTCGGCGGGAAGTTTTCTGGATCTTACAAGGGTAGCGTACCTCAACGAGGATATGTGGTCGAGCTTGTTTATGTGCAACAAGGAAGCGCTGCTGTTCGAGATAAATTCAATTATAAAATCGCTATCCGAATACCGTGACGCAATGATAAACGACGATACCGAAACGCTTCGTGTTCTGCTTCGCAACGGTAAAGAGCTTAAAGAAAAGAGTATGGAGTTTTACGGACAGGGGCGAAGATAATGTCGGAAAAGAATACTCCCGGTATAGGCTATGTCGTGTCGCTGTGCGGAATTATGTGCGGTCTGGCTATAGCGCTGATGTTTGTGCTGGGAATGATACCGGCATTTGAGTATATAAGCTCCGCTACTGCGGGGGTACTTATATGGGTCATACGCGAGGAGCTTGGAGTTAAATACGGTCTTACAAGCTATCTTGCTGTGGGGATATTGGCGCTTCTTATCACAATGAATTACGAGGCGGCAATAGTTTTCCTGTTTTTGCTCGGATATTATCCGATACTGCGGGAACATATACAGAAAATAAGGCTTAAATTACTGCGGTTAGTGGTGAAGCTTACGCTTTATACCGTTGCGGCAGTATCGGCGTATACTGTTCTTATATATGTTTTCGGAATGAAGGAGCTTCTGGAAGATATGGACGATTTTGGAAAATACAGCTCCATTATTCTGCTTGCCGCGGGAGCAGGAGCGTTTTTGATGTACGATTTGCTGCTGACGGTTTATATCCCCCTCTATAAAAAGCTTATAAAGCCAAAAATACGCAAAAGAATGCACTGAAGGGACAATTTATGAAAAATTTGCTTATGAGAAGCGGGTGCAAAGTCCCGTTTCCCGAACGGCTTTTTGAGTGCTACGCTGTGTGTGACGACAGGATAATCGCGAATGTCGGGGCGGATAAACTGGGCGCTATGATGATTCATTTCATAGGTATGCACGACGAACCGTTGTTCTTTATTCTGGAGCTTCCCACAAATAAAAATGACGAGCCCGATATTGAACATTCGGTTCACACGGACGTTTATTATATTGACTGGCTTTCTCAGGCGCAGGCATCAACGGTGCTGGCGCGTGTGGGAGATATTCTGTACAGCGACGGAATTGCGGCGTTCGGGTTTGGGTGTCATGACAGCGGTGAGGAAATTTTCTCAATCGAGTACAATTATGTCGTTTTGTTCAGCAAAAATCTCGAAAAATACGAGTTGTTCTTTACCGAGCATGATATCCCGAAAACGGAAAATTTTGTAAGCGCGTGGGATACCGTATCAGACGAACATCCTGCGGAGAGCTTTGCCATAACGGTTGACGGGAAAATGATTTACGATATTCCCGAAATGTTGAAGGATATGGGAATTTACCTCGCGGAACGCCGCGAGAGATAAAGATAAAGGAGGATTTTATGTCGGAAAGAATACCTGTAAGGGCGGACGTTTCCGCCGAAAACAAATGGTCTATCGAGGATATCTACGCTTCCGATGAGCTTTGGGAGAAAGATCTCGTAAAAGCGGCGGAGTATGTGGATAAAATCGAAAATTACCGTGGAAAACTGCGTGAAAGCGGAAAATCACTGCTTGAATATTTCAGGCTCGATGATGAACTGACGCTGCTGTTCGACAGCCTGATAAATTACGCGCAGCGCAAGGGCGACGAGGATACGCGAGTCGCGAAATATCAGGATATGTGCGGCAGAATGGAGATGCTTCTTGTGAAGATTTCGGGTGCTTCGGCGTTTGTTGTTCCCGAAATTCTTGAAATCTCCGATGAGAGTATGGAGCAATTCTTCAAGGACTGCCCCGAACTTGAACTTTACAGAAAAGCACTCGACAGAATACGTCACAGGCGTGCGCATATACTTTCCGAAAACGAGGAGCGCTTAATGGCTCTGGCGGGGGAGATGCTCGGAACTCCGGAAACGATCTTCTCTATGTTCAATGACGCGGACCTGAAATTTCCGGACGCGGTTGACAAGGACGGAAATCTTCATCAGGTAACTCACGAAAGTTATATCCCGCTTGTTCAAAGCCCCGACAGGGTGCTTAGAAAATCCGCGTTTGAAGGGCTTTATCACACCTATGAGGGCTTTAAGAACAGCTCCGCGGTAATGCTTTCAGCACAAGTGAAAACGCTTGTGTTCAGTGCGAGAGCGAGAAAATATCAAAGCACTCTTGAAATGTCGCTCGACCGTAACGAAGTCGATACAAGAGTATATCACAGCCTTATCGAAGCAGTTCATGATAATATGGGACTTATGCATAGATATGTAAAGCTGCGAAAAAAAGCTCTGGGGCTTTCGGAGCTTCACGCATATGACCTATATACCCCAATCGTTGACGGCGTGGAGGACAATGTTCCTTATGAACAGGCAAAACGCGAAGTGTGCGAGGCTCTAGCTCCTTTGGGAGAGGATTATCTGAAAATCTTCCGTGAGGGGTTGGAGAACGGCTGGATAGATGTTCTTGAAAACGAGGGAAAGCGCAGCGGAGCGTATTCAGCAGGAGCAAAGGTTCACCCGTTCGTTTTGCTGAATTACAAGAATACGCTTAATTGGGAATTTACGCTCGCTCACGAAATGGGTCACGCGATACATTCCTATCTATCCAATAAGAATCAGCCGACGGTGTATTCCGATTATGTGATTTTCGTCGCGGAGGTCGCTTCCACCTGCAACGAGAGCCTGCTTATGCAGTATCTGCTGAAAAATACGTCGGATAAAAAGCGAAAGGCGTTTCTTGTAAATTATTTTCTGGAGCAGTTTCGGACTACTCTTTACAGGCAGACAATGTTTGCGGAGTTCGAGCTTATGATTAACGAGAAAGTCGAACGCGGAGAAACACTTACCGCTGAAAATCTCTGTGAGATGTATCACAAGCTTAATGTCGATTATTACGGCGAAGATCTGATAGTGGACAGCGAGCTTGATATGGAATGGGCAAGAATACCGCATTTCTACTATGATTATTATGTTTATCAGTATGCGACGGGCTTTTCCGCTGCAGTAGCTCTTTCAAGGAGAATACTTGACAAGGGCGAAAGTGCCGTTAAGGATTACATCGGATTTCTTAGCGGCGGTTGCTCTGCTGACCCTATAACGCTTCTTAGGGGAGCAGGCGTAGATATGACAGGAAAAAATGCAGTAAACGAGGCACTGAAGCTTTTCGGGTCACTGCTTGATGAGATGGGAGAATTACTGAAATAATATGGAATTTAATGATTATAACAGCATCCAATTGTATGATGTATTCACAAAATTTGCCAAAGGCAGAAAGTCGCTCACATTACTGATCGACAATGAACGGAATATTTTGTTTTCAAACAACAGAAGAATCATCAAAGAAAACAGGAAACTTGATTTAATCGTCAACGAAAATGTTTCTATTAAATTTGAAGATGGACAGATATTCAAAGCAAAGATAAATTCAAAGTTCTACAATTGCAGGGTATACCGTTTAACCAAAAATTTTCTTTATTGTGAGCTTTTCAACAGTAATGACATAATAAAGCTCTCAAACGGTATGGAGCTGAGAGATGGATTGAACACCGAAATAGGTATTATCAATGAAAAGATAAAAAATATTTTGAGAATCTGCAAATCTTCCCTGCATAATGTAAAATTCACAGATAGAAACAGAGTAAATGCCGGCACGATCGAAATAATTCATGATATGCTCTCTGATATCGCTGTTTCCTGTGATATTCTTTCTCAATTCTTAAATGACAATACGGTTGAAAATCCTATTATTGTTGATCTGAATGAAACCCTAAAGACTTTTTCTATTCTTTGCAATGAATCACTTTGTAATACGAATAAACATATTGAATATATTAAAAACATTGAAAATGGCGAATTATTTTATACAACATTGAGATTTGAAAATTTTATATTCATAATAATGAATGCCATTCACAGTGCGCTTTTTCTTTCCGAAACTGAAGTTCCCATTAATATCTTTTTGAGAAAAGAAATAATTGAAGAAAAACAAGTTAATGTTATTGAAATAGATTTTGAAACTTTATACAATTTTTCCGAGGAAGAGCTTGAAAACAACACGATTTTTTCTTCGGTCATGGGATTGATAAGAAGTGAAATATCCAAAAAATATCTCACACAGTGCGGCGGCAGTCTTAATATGGAATACAACAAATTTTGTTCAAAAGCAAAAATCAGGATAATATTTCAGGAATCTGTTATAAACGCCGAAAGGGATAGTAAATATATTTTCAATTGCCCGTCTTATTTTGTTGACGAGCTGCATATGCTTTATCCCTTAGAGCTTGCACTTATGGAAATAAAAAACGAAAACGGAAAAAAATAAAATCGCTCTTTACATAACGTTCAACAGGTTTTCACATTTCTATCATAGTTTTGGTTTATAATTAAATTGTCGGAGAGATCCGACAAGCAATGTTCATAGTTTCCTCTTGCGAATTGGGCGTTCTTTATCAGAATCTCGTAAAGAACGCCGTTTTTTTATCTGTTGTACAATGTAATAAAATTCCGTAATTTTTTGCATCGGAGGTTTTTATGTATAGGATTCTGGTTGTAGATGACGAAGAAAATATCCGCGAGGTACTAAAAGAATACGCGGAATTCGAGGGTCATACTGTCGACGAGGCAGCGGACGGTATGCAGGCTATCGAAATGGTAAAAAAGAACGATTATGACATAATAATTATGGACGTTATGATGCCAAGACTTGACGGATATTCCGCTTGCAAGGAAATCCGCAAGATAAAGCAGATTCCGGTGCTTATGCTTTCTGCAAGAGGAGAGGAGTACGATAAGCTGTTCGGCTTTGAACTCGGTATCGACGATTATGTTGTAAAGCCGTTCTCTCCGAAAGAGGTAATGGCAAGAATAAACGCGATAGTAAAGCGCAACGCTCCGCCTGTCGCAGCAACGGTTTCCGAAGTCGAAAAATTCGAGGGTCTGGAGGTAAATTTTACATCACGCGATGTATTTATCGACGGCGAGAAGGTAAATCTTACGCCGAAAGAATACGACCTGCTGTTTTTCTTGGTGAGAAACAAGAACATAGCCCTTACAAGAAACAAGCTTCTGGAAGAAGTATGGGGGTATGACTTCTTCGGCGACGACAGAACGATTGATACTCATATAAAAATGCTTCGCAATAATTTAGGAAAATACCGTAAATTTATTGTGACACTTCGCGGATTGGGATATAAGTTCGAGGCTTGATATGAATTTCTTTAGGAGTATTAAGTTCAGAGTCTGGGCGCTGTTTGAAATAGTCGTAATTGTATTGCTGGCGTTTACTTATATCTTCCTTATAGCGCTTTTTCCTCATTTTTATGAGTGGATGAAAACTTACGAGATAAGCGAAGCCCTCGTCGATATACGCGAAAACTGGGAAAGTGAAAATATAGGCAGCGTTATCAACGAGCAAGCAATAAGGAAAAAAATGTATGTGGAGATTTATTTTCCTAATACAGGTTATTCCTATTATGCAAATAAGCTCGGCGGCTCCCTTTCTTTGAACGGTCTGGGAAAAACTCCTATTACAAAGGAAGTAAGAGAATCGGAAAGGGGACTTATAAAGCGTCGTTTCCGCGACGAAATGGAGGATAATTCCGTACTTCTGGTCGGAAGTTATATCGGCGAGGACAAAAACGATCCGGAAGCGTATATTTTCATATGCAACTACCTTGAACCTATCGGAACGACCGTACAGATATTCACACGGCAGTTTATGTTTGTAGGTGTCGTGATGATGGTATTTACAGTGTTTTTGTCAATGCTCTTTTCTTACGAGATTTCCGCTCCTATAATTAGAATAAACAATTCCGCAAAGGAGCTGCCGCAGGGGAAATTCAACGTAAAGATCGCAAAGCGTGATTACGGTGAGATAAAACAACTTGCGGGGACGCTTACTTCCGCTTCAAAGGAAATAGCGAAATCGGACGATCTGCGGCGCGAATTGATGTCGAATATTTCTCATGACCTCCGAACTCCGCTTACTATGATAAAGGCTTACGCCGAAATGATACGCGATATATCGGGCGAAAATCCCGAAAAGCGTGATCGCCATCTGAAAGTCATAATCGACGAAACCGACAGGCTTTCTTCGCTTGTGAATGATATTCTTGACCTTTCAAAGCTTCAGGCAGGAGTTACCGAAATGCATCCGGAAACATTCAACTTCTCGGTAAGGCTTTCGGGCGTGATTTCCAGATTCGATATTCTTAAGGAAAACGATGGGATCATAATCAACCTTGAAGCGGATAAGGATATTATTATCACGGCGGATATAACAAAGCTCGAACAGGTTGTCTATAATCTTATAAACAACGCCGTTATATATGCAGGCGACGACAATACGGTAATTGTACGCCTGTTCCGCAAGGGCGACGGAAATGTACGCTTTGAGGTCATCGACCACGGAGAGGGTATCTCCGCAGAAAATCTTCCGTATATCTGGGACAGATACTATAAAGTAAGCGAGCGCAACAAAACGCACAAGCGGGCTAAGATGGGCAGCGGAATAGGCTTGTCTATCGTAAAGAGTGTCCTTGAAGGTCATAATTTTCCATACGGAGCGGACAGCCGCGAGGGAGAAGGAAGCACATTCTGGTTTGAAGCTCCCGAATATCTTGAGGTCAAGACAGAAGCAAAACCCGTTCACGGAAAGCGTTCGGTTTCCGAAAAAAAGCACGAAACAAAATAAAAAAACACGGCAGAGCAAAATCTGCCGCGTTTTTCGTTTTTATTAAGACAAAATTACTTTTCGGGAGCCATCAAGCGCACCATAACCGCTTTCTGAGCGTGCAGACGGTTCTCTGCCTCATCGAATATTTCGGCAGCGTGCTGCTCGAAAACCTTTGCAGTTATTTCTTCCTCACGATGAGCGGGCAAGCAGTGCAATACCATTGCGTCGCCCTTTGCAAGTTTCATAATATCGTCGTTTATCTGGTAGCCCTTGAATGCTATCTTGCGTTTTTCAGCTTCGGATTCCTGTCCCATAGAAGCCCACACGTCGGTAAAGAGAACGTCCGCGTCGGCAGCCGCCTCCTTGGGATCTGTGACGAGTTTGAAATTCTTGTATTCTTTAGCGAATTCGAGTACTTTCGCGTCAGGACGGTAATCTTCAGGGCAGGCAAGTGAAACGTTCATACCGACTTTCAGACAGCCGACTGTAAGGGAATTCGCCATATTGTTTCCATCGCCGATATAGCACATATTAAGCCCTTCGAGTTTGTTTTTATATTCACGGACGGTTTGCAGATCGGCTAAAACCTGACACGGGTGACAGAAATCGGTAAGTCCGTTGATTATCGGAATATTGCCGTATTCAGCGAGATTCTCAACCTCACTCTGCTCGAAAGTGCGGATCATAATTCCGTTGAGGTAACGCGAGAGGACACGAGCCGTATCCTGAACAGGCTCTCCGCGTCCTATCTGAAGTTCCTTTGAGGAGAGAAACAGCGCGTGACCTCCGAGCTGATACATTCCTGTTTCAAACGAAACACGGGTACGAGTGGACGCTTTCTGGAATATCATTCCGAGCGTCATTCCTTTAAGAATGTTGTGGGGAATGCCGTGCTTCTGCTCGTATTTGAGCTGATCGGCACGGTTTAAGATGTCGATGATTTCCTCGGTCGAAAGATCGAGAAGTTTTAATAAATGCTTCATAATTATTTCCTTTCGTATGATTATTTTGTTGTCTGAATAACACAGTAGGTAAACGCGGCAGGGAAGAGGATAATGAGAATATCCCCGAAACTGAATCCGCTCTTAAAGCTGAAAAACAGCGACACAAGCGCGAGGACAGTCACACATATTCCCGAAATAAAAGCGGGTTTGCGGGCTTTTTCCTTGTTGAATATCGTGAGCATCGCTCCGTAAAATCCCATTGCCGCAAACGCGAACGAAGTTAAAAGAAGTCCCAGAAGATTTCCGAGAAAGCCCATCATACCGCCGCTTCGGATAGTCGAAATGATAGCGAATCGGATAAAATATCCTCTTCCGAACAGGACCTGAAAATTTAGAACCAATGCCAGCACAGCAATGACAAGACTCAATACCGAAATGATCTGCGTGATTTTTTTCATTTATAACGCCTTTCTTTAAGACAGCAACTTTGCGAGTATAGCAAGCCCCTTGTCGATTTCCTCGTAGGTAATTGTAAGCGGCGGCAGCAGACGAACCTTTGTTTTCGCCGTTAGCAGCATAAGCCCGTTTTGAAGTCCCGCTTTCACGACGTCTGCGGCGTTTTTAGTCTTAAGCTCAATGCCTATCATCAAGCCTTTTCCCGAAACTGATTTAACTTCGGGCATAGCAAGAAGCTTTTCGCGGAAATATTCCCCCTTTTTCGCAACTTCATCAAGAAATCCTGCGGAGTTCAGCTTGTTTAGAACAGCTTGCCCGCCCGCGCAGCAGATAGGATTTCCGCCGAACGTTGAAGCGTGCGTTCCCGGAGTGAACACGTCCGCGCACTTTTCGCCCGCAAGACACGCCCCGATAGGGATTCCGCCAGCCAAACCCTTCGCGAGAGTGGTTATATCGGCTTTCTTGCCGAAATGCTCTCCCGCAAGAAATTTTCCTGTTCTGCCGACGCCCGTCTGCACCTCGTCGGCGATTGTAAGAATATCCTTTTCGGCGCAGATTTTGAAAATCTCGTCTACAAATTCCTTTTCAAGCGGCAGGACCCCGCCCTCGCCCTGAATATATTCAAACATCACCGCGCAGACGGTATCGTCGATTTTGGCGTGCAGATCCGCAATATTATTTGCTTCGACGTAGTCAAATCCCTCAACAAAAGGGAAGAAGTAGTTGTGGAAAACGTCCTGACCCGTCGCGGAGAGCGTGCATAGCGTTCTCCCGTGGAACGAGTTTACCAGTGTGAGTATTTTATGTCTGCCCGCGCCGTATTTGTCAAAGCTGTATTTTCTTGCAAGCTTTATAGCGCACTCGTTCGCTTCCGCGCCCGAATTACCGAAAAACACCTTGGAAAATCCGGCTGTCTCGCACAATGTTTTAGCAAAATCAGCCTGTACTTTGGTGTAATAGTAATTCGAGGTGTGCTGTATTTTCTTCGCCTGGTAACAGATAGCTTCGACCCACTCGTCATTACAGAATCCCAGAGAATTTGTGCCTATTCCCGAACCAAAGTCGATATACTCCTTGCCGTCCTCGTCGGTCATTATTTCGCCGTTTCCGTGTTCGGGAACGAGGTCATACCTGCCGTAGGAGTGCATAACATATTTGTTGAACTGCTCAATAGTATTCAAAATTATCACCTCACGCAATTATCATAGTACCCGCGCCTATATCGGTCAAAAGCTCGATAAGAATGGAGTGCGGAATACGTCCGTCGATGATGTTCGCCTGCGTTACGCCTCGCCTTACAGCTTCGACACAGCAGTCAATCTTCGGTATCATTCCTCCCGATACAATGCCCTGTTTCTTAAGGAACGGAACTTCGCTTACTCCAATCGTGCGGATAATGGTGTTTTCGTCGTCCTTGTCCTCCAGAAGCCCCTTAATGTCGGTAAGCAGTATAAGCGACGGAGCTTTCATTTCCGCGGCTATTCTCGCGGCAGCGGTATCGGCGTTTATGTTGTAGACCGTGCCGTCCTTGCCGCGTCCTATAGTTGAAATAACGGGAATATATCCGTTGTCGAGAGCGTTTTGAATAACCATGGGGTTTATCTTGGTTATCTCTCCGACGTAACCGAGATTCGGGTCGAGAGTTTCCGCTTCGATAAGATTGCCGTCCAGCCCGCAAAGCCCGATAGCCGAGCCGCCGTGGCTTTCAAGCATAGAAACCAGATCCTTGTTGACCTTTCCCGCGAGAACCATCTGAACGATGTCGATAGTTTCCTCGTCGGTGTAGCGCAGCCCGTTTACAAACTTGCTCTCCTTGCCGATTTTCTTGAGCATATCATTGATTTCCGGACCGCCCCCGTGAACCAGCACGACCTTTATTCCTACCAATGAAAGCAGTACTATATCCTCCATAACAGCCTGTTTAAGTGTGTCGTTGGTCATAGCATTGCCGCCGTATTTTACAACAACGACCTTGTTGTTGTACTTTTGCAGGTAGGGCAGAGCCTCTACCATAACATTTGCGCGAACATCATAATCAATCTGCATTTTTTTACCTCTTTAAGATGGAGCTTATGAAAGCTCAATGTTTACAAAGCCTTGAAAATTCTTTCCACATTCGGAACATTTCAAATTTATCACAAGCCAATTGAATGCGTCAACATAATCTTCGGGAGATAATTTTTCATCGTCAGTAAAATCCTCTGCAAAATTCTCCTTGTCCTCTGTTTCTATCAACATTTCCACGTTGAAACCGTTTTCACAGCAGGAGGACTCTTTCAGCTTCCCGTCCGAAACACTTACGCCCTCGCCGTTGACAAATCCGTCAAATCCGTGTTTTGCGAGATCAAACAGAAGATGCCGTTTTCCGCAGGAAACACAAATTCCGGTAACGTTCAAAGCAAAATTGTTTTTATATTTTAAGCAGCCGATATGACCGCTTTTGTATTCGCTGCCGAAATAAAGCACTCTGAAATTTTCGCACCCGCATTCACAAACGATTTTCCCGTCAAGTGCGTTTCCCTTAAATCTTGTGACCGAAAAAATGTTTTTAAGATGATGCGGAACAGGGTATTCGCTCATGTTCTGTATTCTGCATTTATCTTAACATAATCAAACGTAAGATCGCAGCCCCACGCTATCGCGCTGTCCTCGCCGCTGTGCAGATCGACAACGATCCGTATTTCTTCCTCGGAAAGAACGTCCTTAGCGGCTTCCTCCGAGAATGAAATTCCCGCTCCGTCGGTGCATACGGTAAGCTTTCCCTTAGCACTTGCGAGTTCAACGGAAACTTTCTCAATGTCAAAGTCCGCGTCAGCATAGCCTATAGCGCAAAGGATCCTTCCCCAGTTTGCGTCCGCTGCAAACAATGCCGCCTTGACCAGACTAGAGGAAATAACGGATTTTGCGACTACTTTCGCTGTTTTTTCGTTCGGAGCGCCGTTTACGATACATTCTATAAGCTTTGTCGCGCCCTCTCCGTCGCGTGCGGTTTCGCGGGCAAGATTCATCATAACTGCAAAAAGTGCATTTTCGAATATCTCGTAATTCTTGTCCTGCGACGTTATTTCTTTATTTTTCGCAAGACCCGAAGCCATGAGGATAAGCGTGTCGTTGGTGGAAGTATCGCCGTCTACGCTTACCATATTGTAGGTGACGGAATTTACTTTCCGAAGCGCCTTATCAAGCATTTCGGAGCTTATAGAAACGTCAGTCGTGATAAACGCGAGCATAGTACACATATTCGGATTTATCATACCGCTGCCCTTGGAGATACCGCCGAGATGGCATTTTTTACCGTCAAGCTCAAATTCGACCGCAATTTCTTTTTTGCGTGTATCAGTTGTCATAATAGCCTCACAGGCATCGGAGCTTCCTTTTTCCGAAAGGATCTTTGCAAGCTCCGGTACTTTGGGCTTGATAACGTCAATGTCGAGCCTCTGCCCGATAACTCCGGTAGAGCCGATAAGAACATCATTAACGTCAATAGCGAGCGATTCGGCACAAAGTCCGCACATTTTTTCGGCGATTTCCACGCCGTCGGGATTGCAGGTGTTGGCGTTGCCGCTGTTCACGATAACAGCCTGTGCCTTTCCGTCCTTGAGGTGTTCTTTGCATACGAGAATAGGCGCACCTTTTACCTTGTTTGAGGTGAAGAGCGCGGCAGTATTGCAGCGTTCAGAGCAGTAGATCATTGCAAGATCGCGCTTGGTGGTATTGCCCGCCTTTATTCCCGCAATAACGCCGGCTGCCTTAAAGCCTGCAGCGGCACAGACTCCGCCGTCAATAAATTCGTAACCTTTAAATTTAACCATATTGATCACTCCAAACCTGTTTTTTCGTCAATTCCCATCATAATGTTAAGGCACTGAACAGCCGCTCCGCTCGCTCCCTTGCCGAGATTGTCCAACCGGGAACAGAGTATCATTCGCTCGTCGTTTCCGTTCACGAATATCTCCATATTGTTCGTTCCGCTTAAATTGTTAGAACCAATAAAACCGTCGGCAGGTTCTCCTTCGGGCATTACTTTTACAAAATGTGCGTCAAAGTAATATTCCGAAAGCGCTTTTCTCACGTCCGACACGGAATATTTTTTCGTGAGAAGTCTTGTATGCAGCGGTAGGGAAACCACCATTCCGCTGAAAAAATCACATATCAGCGGATTGAAGGACGGAGCGTATTCCAATCCGCATATTTTCTGCATTTCGGGGAGGTGCTTGTGCTGCTGCGAAAGCGCATACTGTCTGGGGGAATCGTATTCCGCAGGGCGGTTTTCTCCCTCGTAGACCGCTATTGCTTTCTTTCCCGCGCCGCTGTAGCCCGAAACAGCATGAACACAAACAGGATAATCAGCAGGCATAATTCCGAGCTTTACAAGCGGATATACCATTGAAGCAAAGCCGCTCGCGTAGCAGCCCGGAACAGTGACACGGTTCGATTTCGCTATTTTCTCGCGGAATTCCGCCGAAAGTTCGGGAAATCCGTAAGCCCAAGCGGGATTTGTCCTGTGCGCTGTGGACGCATCAATGACCCGCACTCTGTCCTCCGCCATATCCGCTGCTTCGATAGCCGCCGCGTCGGGCAGGCAAAGAAACGTATAATCGGACGAATTTATCATCTCCCGCCGAGCATCATTGTCCTTTCGCTTTTCTTCGGAGATCCTCAGCAGTTCGATGTCGTTTCTTCCATTAAAGCGTTCGAGAATTTTAAGTCCCGTTGTGCCTTCCTGACCGTCTATATAAACCTTAACCATTGTAAAGCTCCTTTAATTTTGTCTGTACAAGCTCTATCTGCGCCCTTACGCTTTCGGGGGAAGGACCTCCGTAGGACTTCCGTTCCTTGACGCAGGTATCAAGCGAGATAGCATTATAAACGTCGTCCTCGAAAAGCTCGCTCTGTTTTTTGTAATCTTCGAGGGGCAGTTCCTCAAGTGTGGTATTATTTTCAATACAGTAAGCGACCAGACCGCCCGTTATTTTATAAGCCGTTCTGAACGGCATACCTTTTTTTACAAGATAATCAGCACAGTCTGTCGCATTGATAAATCCTTTCGCAGCCGCTTTACGCATATTATCTTTCAGAACGGTCATTGTCGAAAGCATTGGGATAAACGTTGAAATGCACAACTTGATATTATCTACCGCATCAAAAATCACCTCTTTATCCTCCTGCATATCCTTGTTATACGCCAGCGGTAAGCCTTTCATCATAGTAAGCAGGGTCATATTGTCGCCGATAACTCTTGCAGTTTTGCCGCGGATAAGCTCGGTGACATCGGGATTTTTTTTCTGCGGCATAATGCTTGAACCCGTGGTATACGCGTCGTCAAGCTCTATAAACTTGAATTCCCATGAACACCAGAGAATAATTTCCTCCGAAAATCTCGAAAGATGAACCATACAGATAGAAAGCGCGTTTGCAAGCTCCATACAGAAATCCCTGTCGGAAACCCCGTCAAGGGAGTTTGCCATAACCCCGTCCATTCCGAGAAGAGAAGCGGTGCGGCTGCGGTCGATATTGTAGGTAGTCCCCGCCAGAGCGCAGCTCCCAAGAGGGGAAACGTTCATACGCTTTGCCGTATCATTAAGCCTGTCAATATCACGCAGCAGCATCTGCGCATACGCCATCATATGATGCCCGAACGTTATCGGCTGGGCGCGCTGCAAATGTGTATATCCCGGCATAATCGTGTCGGCGTGTTTTGAGGCAATATCGCAGAGGACTTCAATAAGCTCCTTAATAAGCTTTTGGATCTCTTTTATCTCGTCGCGCAGGTAAAGCCTTATATCGAGAGCGACTTGATCGTTTCGCGAACGCGAGGTATGAAGCCGTTTTCCCACGTCCCCAAGACGGCTTGTAAGCTCCGCCTCGATAAACATGTGAACGTCCTCCGCGTTCGGGTCAAACTGAAGCTTCCCGCTTTCGAGGTCCGCAAGAATTTCCTTAAGTCCGCCGATAATTTCAAGACTGTCACTCATACTTATTATGCCCTGTTCGCCGAGCATGGTCGCGTGAGCGATACTTCCCGCAATATCCTGCCTGTACATTCTCGCGTCAAAGGCTATCGACGAATTGAAAGCATTTACACCGCTGTCAACCTCTTTTGAGAACCGTCCTGCCCACATCATTGCCATAAAAACTTCCTCCAAAAACAAATTACAGTTTATTCTCCGACCTCAACATAAAACACGAAGATCTCCAACGCAATGTAAACAATAAGTGTGATAATTTCAAAAATAAGTAAATGCACACTGTGTTTAAGAGCATATGACTCATCGCCGCCCTGCACCACGACGTTGTTCAAGTTGTCGTTGTCGCATAGGAGAATGATAGTTTGACCTACACGCAGACTTCCTCGGTTGAGAAGCTTCACTTCAGCAAAGTAAACCGCTTCGCCAACGGCGTAGCGCACCTGTACGGTATACAGTGTATTAAAGCGGTCAATATTCTTTTCGGTGAAGCTCTCAACTACGCTCTCAACGCTGAATACATCAAATTTTCCCTCCGTGTCGTGCGCCATTTTGTATAATCTGTAATAATGAATAATTTCCATTATATTCTTGGTTATTCGTATCGAAATAGCAATTCCCAACAAAAAGAGAAGAATCACTCCGATTGCCAGACACAGATTTGCAAGGAATTCAAAAAAATCAACCATAAAAAACGAAAAATCAAAAAAGGACGGGAAACGGATCTCCCGCCCTTAACATCTGATGCCGTAAAAATTAAGAAAATGGCTTTCTTGTTTTTCCTGTTGCAGTAGAAAACGATTTGAAATTCTACCCGATACTCAAGAATTCAAAACAGCTTTTCAAAAATCTCAAATGTTTCATCGCTCATTTTACGGACAAAACCCGAAAGCGACATTGTGGTAATATTCCCGTTTTTGTCAAGCCTTAGAGGTTTCAAAGACGCTTTCGTGTTCCCGAAAAGCAGAGTTTTAGCGACCTCAAGCGGTATCTCGCGCGGATATATTTCCGAACCGTGTTCACCGCTTGCCGCCTGTTCCGCGCAGCAGGTTTTCGGCTCCTGCGTAAAGTGGTGAGGAGGTTCGGGCATTTCACATTCGCGGTATTCGCGTGTTATATCATCAGGAATACGGTCTTCTTTTGGATTTGCCATTCCGCTGTAGCGTAAACTTATGTATGTGTTTTTTCCCGTAACAAACCCACTGTCACGGTACAATGCGACAAACTCGCCGCGCGGCTCTCTCCAGTAATACGCCACGCCCTTAGGAATAAGAGCGCTGTATGCTCTGCCAAGCTCACGTATGGTGTATTCAAACGCACACTCTATTTTCTCAACGGGAAGCCTTGCCATAACCGCCAAAGTCCCGTTCTGAAGAGTTACGGGATAAATAATGTCGCCGACTTTGACTGATTTTATGTGCGGCATAATCGTGTGATGGCTGCCGTACAAAACTTTCAAAGGACCTGTGTCGCCGGCTTTTTTGACCTTTGACACATATTCCTTTGACCAGTAGACCATAAAGCCGTGCATTATTTCTTGTTTCTCTCGGCGTCAAGCAGAGCCTTTACCTTGATAGGCAGACCGAACAGGTTGATAAAGCCTGCGCTGTCCTTCTGATTGTAAACGTCGTCCTCACCGAACGAAGCAAAGTCCTCGCTGTAAAGGGTATACGGCGAAGTAACACCAGCGTTTATGATGTTGCCCTTGTAAAGTTTAAGTTTTACGTCACCCGTAACAGTTTCCTGCGTTTTATCAACAAAAGCGTCCATAGCTTCGCGCAGGGGGGTGTACCACTGACCGTTGTAAACAATTTCCGCATACTTTTGAGCAAGACCGTACTTGTAGTGCTGAGTTTCCTTGTCAAGGCATATTGTTTCGAGAACCTCGTGAGCGTGGTAGAGGATAGTGCCTCCGGGAGTTTCGTAAACGCCTCTGGACTTCATTCCGACAAGTCTGTTTTCAACAACGTCGAAAAGACCTATACCGTTCTCGCCGCCGATTTTATTCAGCGTCTTGATAAGTTTCACGCCGTCCATTTTCTCACCGTTGAGAGCGGTCGGAACGCCTTTTTCAAAGTGAATGTTGATATAAGTGGGCTTATCGGGAGCCTGTTCGGGAGAAACGCCGAGTTCAAGGAAGCCGGGTTTGTTGTACTGCGGCTCGTTTGCGGGGTCTTCAAGGTCAAGACCCTCGTGAGAAAGATGCCACAGGTTCATATCCTTGGAATAATTCGTTTCACGGGTTATTTTTATTGGAACATTATGCGCCTCGGCGTAGTCTATCTCCTGATCTCTAGAACGGATATTCCAAATTCTCCACGGAGCGATTATCTCCAGATTAGGCGCGAGAGCCTTTATCGTAAGCTCAAAACGCACTTGGTCGTTGCCCTTGCCCGTGCAGCCGTGGCATATAGCGTCTGCGTTTTCTTTTTTGGCAATTTCTACCAATCTCTTTGCAATAGGAGGACGAGCGAAAGACGTTCCGAGAAGATAGCCCTCGTACTTCGCGCCCGCTTTCAGTGTCGGGAATACGAAATCATTCACAAATTCGTCCTGAATGTCCTCGATATAAAGCTTGGACGCGCCTGTTTTCTTTGCGCGCTCTTCAAGACCTTCAAGTTCCGCGTCCTGACCAACGTTTCCCGCAACACAGATAACTTCGCTTCCGGGATAATTTTCATGCAGCCACGGAATAATAATAGAGGTATCCAGTCCGCCCGAATAAGCCAGTACAATTTTTTTGATTTCTTTAGCCATAACAAAATCTCCTTTTCGGAAAAAATATTTACAATTAAATTATACGCTTTTTTTTGAAAAAGTCAAGCGTTTTTATTCACAATTACGAATATTATTCATTAGAAGTGAATTTTTTAAGTCAATTTTTATTTTTAAAATTTCAAAAAACTACTTGACAAAATGCACATTCATTGTTATAATTAAATAATGAAATGTAAATTTTCATAAATAATGTAATAACTTAAGGAGGATTTTGTTATGACAATCTGTGAAAAGCTGGACATCATGCTCGGCAGAAAACATTATAAGAGGGTGGAATTCGCGGAGAAGATCGGGGTTACATACCGCGCTTTCGCTTATTATATGAGCGGGACACGCAAGCCCAAAAGAAGCGTTCTTGAAAGGATCGCCAAGGAATTGGAGGTAACTCCCGATTTTCTGCTTGACGACAACATAGACCTTGAGCTTACTTCTGAGGAGAAACTCTTGAAGAGAATTTCCGACCGCGGCGAGGATACTACTGATGCTGTAAGATTTCTGGCAAAAAGCCATGGATTGTTTGCGGGAAATTCGCTTACGGACGAGGATAAGAAGAACCTTTTCAACGTGCTTACCGAAATTTTTGAGGATTCAGTAAAATCTGATAAGAACTCCGGAAAATAATGCAGTATATTATCAAGACCGCAGAAAGGATCTTGCTGAAGTACGGCGGCAGGAATATTATCGAAACTGCCGAAAATTCGGGTGCAAAGGTATGGTTCCGTGAATTGGGCGGGCTGAAGGGCTTTTACATCTGCGAAAAAGGAAAAAGATATATCGTCATAAACGAAGAACTCGACGAAATAATGACGAACGTCGTCTGCGCTCACGAGCTGGGGCATGATATGCTCCACAGAGAAATGTCGGAGGGTGGAATACGCGAAAGCACTCTGTTCCTGAAAAACAACAGTACCGAGCGTGAGGCGAATCTTTTTGCAGCAGAGGTCCTTATTCCGGACAGCGTTTTCTTTGAAGCACTTGAGGGTGTTGACAACGCACGGACGCTTGCTTCGGAGCTTCGTCTGCCTCTTGAAATTATAGAATACAAACTTGAAATATTGAATTTCAAAGGGCATAAATTCAAGTATGACCGTAATGATAACGGTTTTTTAAGATAGGGGATAACTGTGGATATTAAGGCTGTTTTAATGGAGCTTTGCAGCGAGAGCGGTGTTTCGGGAGAGGAATTTCCCGCTTCGGAAAAAGCTGCAGAGCTTCTGCGGGAATACGCTGAAAACGTAAGCGTGGACGCTTTCGGAAACGTCACGGGATTTGTAAAGTGTGACGACACAAATGCTGAAACGCTGATGCTTGACGCACACATTGACAGAGTGGGCTTTATCGTTACCTATATAGATGAAAACGGATTCATCGGCGTGGGTGCGTGCGGTTCGCCTGATGTAAAAACGCTTCTCGCACAGTCGGTCACTGTTCACGGAAAAAAGCCCGTAAGGGGAGTGGTTTCGACTCTCCCACTGCACGTCAAGGCAAAAAAAGAGGGAAACGCTCCCGAAATCTCCGATATTTCAATTGATGTGGGAATGACAAAAAGTCAAGCAGAGGAATTGATTTCACTCGGCGACAGGATCACTGTAGATTCACATTTTCGTGAGCTTGGAAGAGATATTATTTCCTCGGCGGCAGTGGACGACCGTGCGGGAGTGTGTGCCGTGCTGCGTTCTCTGGAATTGCTGAAAGACAGAAAACCCGCTTACAATATCGCTGTATGCTTTTCCGCTCAGGAGGAAACAGGTGAACGCGGAGCAAAACAGACAGCGTTCAGAATTATGCCTGACAGAGCAATTGCAGTGGACGTATCGTTCGGGACGACCCCGGACAGCTCACCGAAAGAAACTGCCGAGCTTGGAAGCGGCGTTATGATAGGATTCTCGGCGGCTCTTGACAAGGAAATGTCGGAAAGCCTTAGAGAACTTGCAAAAAAGCAGAATATCCCGTTCACATCGGAAATAATGCCTTCCTCCACGGGAACAAACGCGGATTCTATAGGAACTATCGGGAAAGGCGTCAGGTGCTGTACACTGTCATTTCCTATAAGGTATATGCACACCTCTGTTGAAACCGTGAATATCAGGGATATTGAGTCGACCGCCGAGCTTATCTGCGAATACGCGGCAGGAGGTGCGAAAAATGCTTGACAAGCTGAAAGCGCTCTGTGAGCTGAACGGAACGTCCGGCGACGAATCACGCGTGCGCGAATATATAAAAGATCATATCACTGCCGATGAGGTTTTCACAGATAATCTCGGAAATCTTATTGTATTCAAAAAAGGAAAAAGATCTCCGAAGAACAAGATAATGTTTGCCGCGCATATGGACGAGGTGGGCTTTATCGTAACGCATATTTCGGATAACGGTTTTATAAGCTTCGGTGCAGTAGGCGGAATTGATCCGTCAGTTGTTCTCGGAAGGAGTTTTGTCCTCGAAAGCGGAGCATACGGAGTTGTCGGAACAAAAGCCATTCATCAGCAGTCAGCTGATGAACGCAGGAGCATTCCCGATTTTTCGGAAATGTATCTCGATATCGGAGCATACTCTGCAAAAGAAGCCGAAAAGCTTGCACCTTTGGGAAGCAGGGCATATTTCGATACGGATTTCTTTGAGTTCGGCGACGGTTATGTCAAGGGAAAGGCTATAGACGACCGTCTTGGTTGCCTTGTTTTGATGGAGATGATAAACGGCGAACCCGAATATGATGCTTGGTACGCGTTCACGGTTCAGGAGGAGATCGGAACACGCGGCGCGAAAGCGGCTGCGTTTACGATAGCACCCGATATTGCGTTCGTACTTGAGTCCACAACGGCATGCGATATTGCGGGAGTTTCGGGGGCAAAGACGGTTTGCAGGCTCGGCAAGGGCGCTGTGGTGTCGTATATGGACAGGTCGACCATCTACGACAGGAAGCTGTACGATCTGGCATTTGAAACCGCAAAAGCAAACTGTATTCCCGTTCAGACGAAAACTCTTGTTGCCGGAGGAAACGACAGCGGAGCGATACACATAAGCAGCGGAGGAGTGCGCACTTGCGCAATATCCGTTCCGTGCAGGTATCTTCATTCGCCGTCGTGTGTTATCAAGTATGATGATTTTCTTGCTGTGAATGCTTTGGCCCAGAAAATGCTTTCGGCTGCCGCAAATCTATGATAAGGCTTGTTATGTCGGGCGAGGAATTGTCGGGGCTTCCCGAAAAAGGCGTTGAAGCGCAGAAAATTCGTGCGCTTTGGCTTTGCTATGGCTCAAAATATGAATTCTGCCGTTTTTACAGCGCGGATTATGCGGTGATCTGCGAACTGAACGGCAGTTTTGTCGTGTGTGAGCTGAGAAAGCTTTATTCTGTGGAATTTGATGAGCTGAATAGCTTTTTCCTGTTTCACGGCTATTCGGAAATATTCTGCTCCGAATATATCGGAAAAGAGCTTTCAGAAGCGATTTCGTGCAGCGCCAAAAGAGTGGAACTTATGCGCTTTTGCGGAAAAGCGGAATCGTGTATTCTTGAAGAAAATCCGCCGCTTGAGGAAGTATTCAAGATACTCAAAACGGGATTCAGTATCGAATTTGAACCGTGGTATCTTGATATGTCGCACCGTATAAGACACGGAGTGACGCGTTTTTTCAGGCTTGGAGATTCGGTGGCTGCGGTGCAGCACGAGCTTTGCGGGGAAGCGCTTCTTTCTCAGATAGCGACTTTACCCAAATCGCGTAATAAAGGAAACGCTTCAAGGCTTATTTCGGCGATGTGTGCAAAGCTTGACGGTTCGGATATTTTTATTATCTGCGAGGACAGCCTTGAAAAATTCTATGAAAAAAACGGATTCATATACGAAAAAACGTGCTTTGTTCTCGTTCCTCGAAAAAATCCGTTGATAAATATTGACTAAACAAGATATTTGTGGTACAATATATATGTATACTTATTTTGGAGTGACAGAATTATGAACAAGGGAAGATTGATAGTACTTGAAGGGATTGACGGAAGCGGAAAAACCACACAGCTTGACCTCGCGGTAGGTTATCTTCGTGGGAAAGACATTAAATGCCGTTCGCTTAGTTTCCCGAATTATCATACAATAACGGGACAGTTGGTGGAGTGCTATCTTCGCGGTGAAATTCCTGCCGACGGGCGAAACGGCGCTTATGCTGTTTCGGCAATGTACGCCATAGACCGGTATGTGAGCTTCGCGACCGACTGGAAAGATTATTATGAAGCGGGCGGGATACTGCTTTCAAGCCGATATACTACTTCAAACATTATTTATCAGATGTCCAAGATACCCGACGACGAGAGGGATCATTTTCTCCACTGGCTGTTGGATTTTGAGTACGGAAAGCTCGGACTGCCGAAGCCCGATATGGTTATTTACCTGGATATGCCTGTTGAGGTTTCGCAGAAGCTGATTACTGAGCGGTATCTCGGCGACCCGAAGAAAAAGGATATCCACGAAAAAAATATCGCTTTTCAGAAACAATGCCGTGAGAATGCCGTTTATGCGGCGGAGCATTTCGGTTGGGAGGTAGTGGACTGCGCTTACAAGGGTCTGCCGCGTCCTATCGAGGATATTTATGTTGAAGTTTGCGAGTGCATTGACGAACTGCTGACTAACGGCTGAACCGAAAACTCGCTGTGAAAGAACAACTATAATATTATATTTTGGAGGTTAATTATGATTTATGTTTTTCTTGCTGACGGATTTGAGGAAACCGAAGCTATAGCGCCGATAGATATTCTTCGCCGCGCCGAGCTTGACGTTGTTACTGTAGGAATAAATGACGACTGCGTCAAAAGCTCCCATGGGATAGCTATGCTTTGCGATATAACGGATATGCAGGTGGAGCTTGACGAGCGCCTGCAGATGATAGTGCTTCCCGGAGGAATGCCCGGAACGCTTAATCTTGAAAAGAACGCTGTCGTTCAATCGGCTGTCGATTATTGCGTCAAGAACGGTGTCCCGGTCGGAGCTATCTGTGCCGCGCCGTCTATTCTCGGTAAAAAGGGAGTACTTTCCGGAAAAGAGGCAATATGTTTTCCGGGATACGAGAAATATCTCACTGGAGCGAAGATCTCCGATAAAAAAGTCGTTACGGACGGGATATTCACTACAGCTGCGGGTGCGGGAGCTGCTATAGAATTCGGTCTGGAACTTGTGAGAGTCCTTAAAGGAAAGGACGCTTCCGAACATATAAGAGCGGCAATACAATGCGTGAACTGAAAAATAAGCTTCGCAAAGAGCTAATCGCGCTTCGGCGAGAAATGGACAGCCGTGGCAGAGGACTCGCCGACCGCGATATTTTTGAGCAGTTAAAACCGCTTATAGATGCGGCGGGCGATGTTTTTGTATATGCCTCTACCGAAATAGAGGTCGATACACGAAAAGTGATAGATTATTGTATCGGGAGAGGTATACCGACAGCCCTGCCGGTGAGCGGCGACACGGAACTTGATTTTTTCTACATAAACGATAAAAGCGAGCTTTCACGCGGGCGCTACGGAATAGATGAGCCTCCGAGAATAAGAAAAGCCGTTCCGGACGCGGATACACTATGTATCGTTCCCGCACTGTGCGCCGACGGAAATGGTTACAGGCTCGGTTACGGCAAAGGCTATTATGACCGATTTTTAAGCGGATTTTCGGGAAAAAGTGTGATCATTTGCTACAGCGGCTTCAGGCGTGATGTCCCGATCGAAGAACACGACAAAAAAGCGGATATTACAATTTTTGACAGACTTTGAAATTTTGTTTAAGTATCACATAACGGACGTATTTTACGGGGGAAATATTATGAACAATAATTTTGACGATTTCGATAATTCTGAGGAATTTCCCAAGACCTATAATGACGAGGAACTCGGAAAAACCCAAGAAATGGACAGTATCCAGTTTGAGAAAATCTCCGGAGAGGAACGCTCGATAACTCCGCGTGACGAGTTTACCGAGATGAATTCTGCCGATGATATGTCGCGTACATTGCTTATGGATTCGTTGGCTTCCGAAGAGGAGAGCAGCAGTGTCGAGGTTTCCGAAAATCCCGTAAAAAAACGTCACCATAAGCGTAAGGACAAAACAAATCATATACGCACAATGGGACAGATATTTCTGGGCGCTGTGATATGCGTCGTGGCTATTTGTCTGGGATTTATGCTGGCGTTCCAGGTAATAGACGGACTTCGCGATATTACCGGAATGGCAAAATCAAACACGGAATACGACATCTTTATTGACGAAAGCACAACTGTAAAAGATGTTGCCGATATGCTTTATGAAAATAATATCATTCTTGAACCGAAATTTTTTGTGGCGTATGTAAACAGTCTTAAAGATAAATTCAAGGGATTGTATGTCGGTCCGCATACCCTTAGCGCAAATATGAGCTACGGCGCTCTGGTCGATATGCTCCAGAGAGAAAAGGAATACACCAAAACCGTGAGGGTGGTCATTCCCGAAGGTTCTACGGCGGCGGATATAGGAAGGATCCTTGAAGAAAATTACGTCTGCCGCGCCGTCGATTTTGAAAAATTCTACAAGAATAAGCTTAATGAATACGATTTTGAGGAAGGGATCGCCGAAAACGACCTGCGCTTCAATATGCTTGAAGGATACCTTTTCCCCGATACCTACGATTTTTATGTTGTCGAGGATCTTGTCGATATACCGACAATGAATACAGAGCCTTATGCTGAGGTCGCAGCCAATACGATGTACGAGAATTTTGAGGTCAAAATCACCGAGGAGCTTGTCGATCGTATGAAAGAAATGGATATGACGCTTGATGAAACGATAATTCTGGCGTCGCTCATTCAGCGTGAGGGTACAAATGAGGACAATATGTCTAAGGTTTCGTCAGTGTTCCATAATCGTCTGAATGATCCCGAAACTTTCCCCAAACTCCAGTCGGATACGACCGACACCTATATAGAGCAGTGTATTGAACCGAAGATCACAAATTCCAACAAGGAAAAACTTCAGGCTGTAATCGACGCTTATGACACTTATGAGTGCATCGGACTTCCTCAAGGTGCTATATGCAACCCCGGACTGGAAGCTATCAAAGCAGCGCTTTATCCTGCCGAAACGGATTATAAATACTTCCTTGTAGACAGAGATGGAGTGTTCTGGTACGCGCAGACCAACGAGCAGCACGAAAAGAATATCCATGACGCTGCACTTCACGATCAGACAAATTCGGGAACATGATCGTATGATTACTTTTCGACTGAAACGAGGGAGAGCAATTGAATAAAAAAGCCGAGCTTCTATCTCCAGCAGGGGACGAGGAAAGTCTGCTGTGCGCTTTGGATTACGGAGCGGACGCTGTCTATCTTGCGGGAAAGACCTTCGGAATGAGGGCAAACGCCAAAAACTTCGACGAGGAGGGCTTGTTCAGAGCGGTGGAAATGGCGCATAAGAAAGGCGCAAAGGTTTACATCGCATGCAACATCGTCCCCTCAAACGACGAGATAGACGCGTTCCCCGAATTTATTTCGACAGCTCGCGATGCGGGAGTTGACGCGGTCATTGCGGCAGACGTGGGAGTTATTTCTCTCGTGAGAGAATATGCTCCGAAGCTTGCAATTCATGCCTCAACGCAAACGGGAGTGGTAAACTATCGGACGGCTCTGGAGCTTTATAAAATGGGCGTCAGAAGAGTTGTCCTTGCCCGTGAGGTCGACCTCGAAAGTATAAAGAAGATCCGCGAGAAGATCCCCGACGATATGGAAATCGAGGCTTTTGTTCACGGAGCAATGTGCGTCAGCTTTTCGGGAAGATGTCTTATTTCGGAATACCTCACGGGAAGAAACGCTAATCATGGCGAATGCGCTCAACCATGCCGCTGGAATTACTATCTTATGGAGGAAAAGCGTCCGGGCGAGTTTTATAAGGTTTTTGAGGACGATCGCGGCTCGTATATTCTCAATGCACGGGATATGTGTATGATAGAGCATCTTGACGACCTGATAGATGCGGGAGTTTACAGTCTGAAGATAGAAGGGCGGGCAAAATCGGCTTATTACAGCGCTTTAACGACGAATGCCTACAGAACGGCTCTGGACTGCCTGTTTAAGGGAGAAAAGCCGCCAAAGTGGGTGCTTGAAGAAGTCAACAAAATAAGTCACCGACCGTACTGTACGGGTTTTTTCTACGGGAATCCCGCTGACGGAAGCGGCTCGCAGGATCCGAATACAGTCACAAACGGCGGACAATATTTTGCGGACAGCAGCTATATACGCAATTACGATTTTGTCGCGGTCGCGGATAAGTGCGAAAACGGCACAATGTATCTGACTGTACGGAATTATTTCACACTTTCAGACGAGCTGGAGATACTAGCTCCCGAAAAAGAGCCGATAAAATTCAAGCCCGTTTTGATGTTCAACGAAAATGGCGAACAAATCGACACGGCACGGCACGCTATGTCGAAAATCACAATCAAAACAGATATTGAAGTACCGCCGAGGTCACTTTTAAGAAAGCGCCTGTAGGTATATTGAAAGGAGCCGATAGTATGGAATTCACGTTTCGCGACAGTTCTTTGTCTTTAGAGGAGCGTGTAAATTCGCTTATAAAGGAGCTTACTCTCGAAGAAAAAATCGGACTTCTGACTTACCGCCAGAGGGAAATTCCGAGATTGGGGATAAAGGCTTTGAAAATCGGCTCGGAGGCGGCAAGAGGACTAGTTTGCAGAAGTGATTCGAGAGATGAGTTTCAGTTCGGAACAGCACCTACGACGGTGTTTCCCGAACCATTCGGCATAGCTGCAACTTTCAATCCTGAAAACGCTTTCGCTATGGGAAGCGCAGCCGGACGCGAGGCAAGATACTATAATTCCGAATGGAAATCTTCGCTCTTTTTATGGGCTCCTACAGTTGATATGGAGCGGGATCCGCGTTGGGGCAGAACGGAGGAAGGATATGGTGAGGATCCGTTTCTTACAGGGATCATGGCTGCCGAAATGACAAAGGGTATGTACGGCGATGACGAAAAATATGCGCAAACTATTCCGACGTTAAAGCATTTTTATGCAAATAATCACGAGGAGGACAGGACTGCCGACAATGCGTCTGTCCCCGATTGCTTAAAGCATAATTATTATCTGAAGCCTTTTGAACGTGCAATAAAGGACGGCATGGCAAAATGCGTGATGACCTCCTACAATGAGATAAACGGCGTGGAGGCAATGTGCAATCCGGAGCTTTCGGAGATACTGAAAAAGGAATGGGGCTTGATTTTCTCAGTGACGGACGCTTGGGATTTTGTCGAAAATGTCACGCGTCACAAACACGACAGCTGTCATGCCGAAGCTCTTGCAAGAACCTACAAAAACGGCGGAGCAGATATAATTACAGACGAACACGATGTTGTGGACGCGGCTGTCCTTGAAGCGCTAGATAAGGGGCTTATTTCGGAAAAAGACCTTGACAGGGCGATTTTCGGAGTGCTGAAAGCAAGATTCCTGCTCGGAGAATTTGACGAGGACTGTCGTTATTCAAGAGATATACAAAATCCGTGCCGTACATACGACCAAAGAAGTGCCGAGAAAGCCGCCGAGGAATCGCTTGTTCTTTTGAGGAACAGTCTTTCGGTGCTGCCATTTGACAAAAACGGGAAAATATCCGTAATAGGTATCCATGCGGATATGAATTTTCCGGATTGGTATACGGGTACTTCCGAGAGAAATCCGACAATACTGGACGCGCTTGTCGCATACCGCGGTCGGGAGAATGTTATTTACGAATCGGGAAACGACATTATTGCTCTCAGGAATGCTGCGACAGGATTTTATTTTGAGGTCGACGATAACGGTAAATTCGTCTGTGACGCTCCGCTTATAAATGAGCGTTGCTTGTTGGAGCTTTTCGAGTGGGAAAACGGCGAGGTTTCGTTCAGATCAAAATTCAACGGAAAATTTTTGCGTGAAGATAAAACTCTGGTTTGCGATTCCGACACGGTTTACGGGTGGTTCGTAAAGGAAAAATTCACTCTTATCAGAAATGAAAATCAATGCGTACTGAAAAACTGCCGCGGAAAGTTTCTGTGCGTAAATGAAAATAAAGAACTGTCGGTTTGCGGGAAATTAAAACCTCCGAAAAACTCGTTCCTTAATATCGAGATGTTTTCTTCGGGAATTGAAAGAGCCCGCCGCGCCGCGACAGAATCACATAATGTTGTGATTTTCTGCGGAAACAATCCTCTTGTTGGTGCAAGGGAAAATTTCGACAGAAAGACTCTTGAACTTCCGGAAAGACAGAAGAAACTCGCCGGAACGGTCTTGGCGCTGAATCAGAACGCCGTATTGTTTCTGATTTCGGGATTTCCGTATTCAATAAGCGATAAATTCAAGACGGTAGTTCATTCCTCTCACGGCGGTCCCGCTATGGGACAGGCAATAGCAAAGGCGCTTTTCGGGGAAATTTCTCCTGCTGGAAGATGTCCGATGACGTGGTACTCTTCCGAAAATGAGCTTTGCAATATAAAGGACTACAATATTATAAGAACAGAAACTACATACCGTTATTATAACGGAACTCCGCTGTTCCCGTTCGGACACGGACTCAGCTATACGACTTTCGGCTACAGCTCAGTGAGGCTTAACAAAGCCGAATTTCGTGAGGGCGACTGTGTTGAACTCACGCTTGACATCTGCAATATCGGAGCGAGAGATTCCGACGAGGTAGTTCAGCTGTATGTTTGCGCGCCGAGATTTTCGAGCGCCGTTCCGAAAAAGGAACTCAGGGCTTTCAAAAGGATCCACATTGACGGCGGGGAAACAGAAACCATAACACTTTCTTTCAATGTGAATGACCTTAAACTCTGGGACGAAAATCAGAATAAATTCGTGCTTTTCGGCGGAGTTTACGAGCTTCAGGCAGGAGCGTCCTCCGAAAATATATTCAGAACTTGTGAAATACGCGTAATAGGCGAGGATTACAGGGGGCTGGACGTGACAAGAGCCATTTCCGCTACTGTTTCATGGGAATATTCAAATGTGGAATTCCGTACCTCAAAAGATCTTTACGGATATGCTTTAATTCCGAAATACGGCGGAGAATTGGTGTTTGAGAACTGTTGCCTTAACGGTGAAAACAAGCTTGAAATCGAAGTTTCAAACCCTGCGGCTCAGTCTGTAATAACGGTTGCTGATGCACGAAACGGGAAAATTCTGGCTTCAGCCGCTATCCCGCAGTCGGGCGCGATTGACAGATTTTCAAAAGTTACTGTTGATTTCGATTCGCTTCAGGGATTGTATGACTTGAAATTTATCATAAATGATGTAATGTCATTCAAATCGTTCAGACTTTTCGAGGGGTGATTTTATGAACAGCTCGGAGATCTTTCCGTATATTGACCACACGCTGCTTAAACCCACGGCGACAACCGAGCAGATAAAACAGCTTTGCGAGGAAGCGCTTTTCTATCACACAGCAAGTGTATGTATTCCCGAAAGTTATGTTAAATTTGCGCGGACGAATTTTCCAAAACTCAATATTTGCACCGTTATAGGCTTTCCGCTAGGATATTCGACGACCGCCGTCAAATGCTTTGAGGCGCGTGAGGCTATCCAAAACGGCGCAGATGAAATTGATATGGTCATAAATCTGGGGCTTGCGAAAGAGGGGAAATTCTCCGAGATAACAAGAGAGATCTCCGAAGTGAAAGCGGTGTGCGGGGACAAAATTCTCAAAGTGATAATCGAAACCTGTTTTCTGACCGATGATGAAAAAATCGCACTCTGCAAATGCGTTACCGACGGAGGAGCGGATTTTATCAAGACTTCCACGGGATTCGGCACAGCGGGTGCTAAAATCGAGGATATAAGACTTTTCAGGAAATATATCGGCGAAGGTGTGAGGATAAAAGCGGCAGGCGGCGTGAAAACTAAGTCCGAGCTTGAAATGTTCATTTTTGAGGGCTGCTCGCGTATAGGAACAAGTTCGGCGGTAAAACTGCTTGCGGAGGAGGATTAGTATGAAACGTGTTTTTCTGATAGTGCTTGACAGCTTTGGAGTGGGAGAAATGCCCGATGCAGCAGATTTTGGCGATAAAGGAGCAAACACGCTGCGTTCCTGCTTCAATACGGGAATTCTGAACGTGCCGAATATGCGGCGGCTCGGACTTTTCAACATTGACGGAGTTTTGGCAGGGGAAAAGACAGATGCTCCCGAAGGTGCTTTTATGCGCATTTTGGAGCGTTCAAGGGGTAAGGATACTACCACAGGACACTGGGAAATAGCAGGGTGCGTTTCGGAAAAAGCGTTTCCGACATTCCCGAACGGTTTCCCGCCCGAAATTATCGAAAAATTCGAGAAAGCAACGGGCAGAAAAGTTCTCTGCAACAAGCCGTATTCGGGAACACAGGTCATCGCCGATTACGGTCGCGAGCATATGGAAACGGGTGCGCTTATCGTGTACACGTCCGCGGACAGCGTTTTTCAGATTGCCGCTCACGAGAGTATTGTACCTGTGGAAACGCTTTACGAATACTGCCGCGCGGCGAGGGAGATACTTACGGGTGAGTATGCCGTTGGACGTGTTATAGCACGCCCGTTCGAGGGAGAACACCCGTTTAAGAGGACTTCCCGCAGACACGATTTTTCGCTTACTCCGCCAAAGGACACCGCGCTTGATATTCTCTCGCAAAACGGCAAGGACGTTATCGGTGTAGGAAAAATTTACGATATTTTCGCGGGTAAAGGAGTTACTAAAGCTGACAGGGCTATCGGAAATTCAACCGATATGGAAATTACCGACAAATTCCGCGAAACGGATTTTAACGGTCTATGCTTTACAAATTTAGTTGATTTTGATATGCAGTACGGACACCGCCGTGACCCGCAGGGCTATGCGAACGCTTTAAACGAGTTTGACCGTTGGTTCGGGGAATTTATGAAGAAAATGCGCCCCGACGACGCGGTTATAATCACTGCCGACCACGGCTGTGACCCGTGCCACAGCGGAACAGACCACACGCGCGAATACATTCCCGTGCTGGTTTACGGGGAGAATATCTTCCCGAAAAATCTCGGCACGAGAAGCTGTTTCGGCGATATCGGAGCGACTGTTCTCGAAATGCTCGGAGTTTCGGGCAAAGTCGACGGAGAGAGTTTCGCAAGAGAGATTTTGAAATAATGTCAATGACAGCGCCTGCTGTATTATAAATTTTATTTTACACAAAGGAAGGTTTTGTTACAATGAGCGAATGTTCACACGATTGCGGAAGCTGTTCCGCCAACTGCTCGGACAGACAGCCCGACAGCCTGATCGAAAAGCCGCACGAGCTTTCCGATATAAAAAAAGTTATCGGAGTTGTAAGCGGAAAGGGAGGCGTTGGAAAATCCTTAGTGACCTGCCTTACTGCCGTAATTATGAATCGCCGTGGCTTTAAGACCGCCGTGCTTGACGCGGATATCACAGGACCGTCCGTGCCAAAGGCTTTCGGTCTGAAAGAAAAGGCAAAAGGCGACGATACCTCTATTTACCCCGTAATTACAAGAAAGGGAATAAAAGTAATGTCTTTGAATCTGCTGCTGCCTGACGACACCGACCCTGTTATATGGCGCGGTCCTATCATAGCAGGTACGGCAAAACAGTTCTGGACGGACGTTGTCTGGGACGACGTGGATTATATGTTTGTCGATATGCCGCCGGGAACAGGCGATGTTCCGCTTACCGTGTTCCAGTCTATCCCGCTTGACGGAATTATCGTCGTTACCTCACCTCAGGAGCTTGTTTCGATGATAGTCGGCAAGGCGGTCAAAATGGCAAATATGATGAATGTCCCGGTAATAGGACTTGTTGAGAATATGAGCTATGCCGTTTGTCCCGATTGCGGAAAGCATATCAATGTTTTCGGCGAAAGCCACCTTGATGAAACTGCCGCGAAATTCGGTCTTAAAGTCTTGGCAAAACTTCCGATAGACCCCGAACTCGCAAAGCTCGTAGACAGCGGACTTCTTGAACTCACTGAATCCGACGCGGGCGAGCCTATCGCGGACGCTGTTGAGGAATTCTGCAAATGACAAAGGGCGACATGGCATACGAGAGTTTCCTCAAAGGCTATAACTGCACACAAGCGGTAACAGTCGCATTCGCGGAAGAACTCGGACTTGACGCGGACACGGCGGCACAGCTTTCCTGCGGTTTCGGTGGGGGAATGGGAAGAATGCGTGAGGTCTGCGGCACTTTTTCGGGGATCGTGATGGTGCTGAGTTGGCTTTACGGATATTCTGACCCAAAGGACGTGACTGCCAAAAAGGAGCTTTATGAGAAGATACGCGAACTGGCAGGGCGTTTTAAGGCAAAAAACGGTAGCATAATCTGCCGTGAACTGCTGGGTCTGGAAAAAGCAGAGGAATCAGCCGCTCCCGAACCGAGAACTCCCGAATACTACAAAAAACGCCCTTGTCCTGAGCTTTGCAGATGCGCCGCGGACTTGTTGGAGGAATTCATTAAGGAAAATTCCACATAATAATAGTGTTTTGAGAAATTCTTGACGAATTTGTCTTAACTAACTAAATATCTATTGACATTTTGGAAAAAATGTGATATAATCCTAGTGAATAGATATGAATTCTATTTAAAATTCGGAAACAGGTGATGTAATGAAAACAATATACGTTGATAACGCTGCTACTACAAAAATGTCAAAAGCAGCGATCTCAGCGATGATGCCGTATTTTGAAGAAATTTACGGAAACCCGTCCTCTCTCCATACAGTTGGGCAGATAGCGAAAGAAGCTCTCGTAAAGGCAAGAATGGACGTTGCGGAAGCTCTCGGCGCGGACGTAAAGGAAATATACTTTACGTCGGGCGGAAGCGAGGCTGATAATCAGGCGCTGCTTACCGCTGCGGAGCTTGGCGAGAGAAAAGGGAAAAAGCACATCATTTCCCAGAAAACCGAACACCACGCTATCCTTCACGCACTTAACAAGCTTGAAAAGCGCGGCTTTGAGGTGACGCTACTTGACGTCGACGGCGACGGGCTGGTTACTGCCGAGCAGGTAAAAAACGCTATCCGCGAGGATACCGTAATGGTGACAATAATGACCGCGAACAACGAGATAGGTACTATTATGCCGGTAAAAGAAATCGCAGCGGTATGCAGGGAAAAGGGTGTATTGTTCCATACGGACGCTGTTCAGGCTGTCGGACATATCCACATTGATGTAAAAGAAATGGGCTGCGATATGTTATCGTTGTCGGCACATAAATTCCACGGACCGAAAGGCGTGGGAGTGCTTTATGTGAGAAAGGGCTTGTTCCCGTCCACTCTTATCGAAGGCGGAGCGCAGGAACGCGGCAGACGTGCGGGTACCGAAAATATCGCCGGAATATGCGGTATGGCGGCTGCAATTAAAGAAGCTGTTTCCAAGATTGACGAAAATGCCGAAAAGCTTACAAAAATGCGTGATAGACTTATCGAGGGTCTGGGGGAGATCCCACATTCTATACTCAATGGTTCAAGAACGAGCAGACTTCCCGGAAACGTGAATATGTGCTTTGAGGGAATCGAGGGCGAGAGCTTACTGCTTTACCTTGACGCAAAGGGAATATGCGCGTCATCAGGTTCGGCTTGCACGTCCGGTTCGCTTGATCCGAGTCACGTTCTTCTCGCGATAGGCAGACCGCATGAGATAGCTCACGGGTCGCTTCGGCTTTCGCTTTGCGAAGAGAATACAATGGAGGATATGGAATTTATTATACAGTCGGTGAAAGAGGTCGTAGAGCGTCTGCGCAGTATGTCACCGATCTGGCAGGATCTACAGGAGGGCAAGAGAAACTATGTTATACAGCGATAAGGTAATGGATCATTTTACTAACCCGCGCAACGTCGGCACAATAGAAAACGCCGACGGCGTAGGTGAGGTCGGAAACGCGAAATGCGGCGATATTATGAAGATCTTTCTTAAAATCGACGACGGAATTATTACTGACGTAAAGTTTAGCACATTCGGCTGCGGCTCAGCAATCGCAAGTTCCAGTATGGCTACCGAGATGATAAAAGGCAAGCCTGTTTCACAGGCTCTTGAGTTGACAAACAAAGCAGTAGTCGAGGCTCTTGACGGATTACCCGCACACAAGATACACTGCTCGGTTCTTGCCGAGGAAGCTGTAAAAGCGGCTGTCAAGGATTACTACGATAAGAACGGCATCGAATACGACCCTGAAATGTTCGCACAGAAGCACGATTGTGAGCATTGCGGATAATTCCGGAATAAAAAACGACCGCGGTATCCGAAAGGTACCGCGGTTTTTTTATTTGAAATATTTATCAATGTATTGTGTGAACGCCTTTGGGTCGGATTTGATTTTCTGTTTCATACCGTCGGCTATGTCGGAATTATCAGCGGTAAGCTCAATATAGTATTTGTGCCGCGCAGCGTCGTCGTCCATTATCGTTATCCCGACAGTACATGTACCGTCGGCGTTTTTTATATAGCGTATTGCAAGCTGGGAGCCTTTGCGCTTCATCATATCACGGGTGTAAACGCGAACGGCTTCCTTGAATGTTTTATCACGGATAGTGGCAGGAAGATCCTTGCCGAGATTTCTAGCGGCAGAGATTCCGTTAGGAGTATTCGTATATACAGGTTCGCCGTCGACCTCGATCTCTTCACAGAGATGCTCTTTTGCTTTTTCAAGAGCCTGAATAAGACTGAAATAATTGACAGCTTCCTCGTAGGAGGTTATTTCAATTAACTGCTGCTTTGAAAGCGGACAGCCGAGCGAATAAATAAGGTAACAAATAAGAACACAGATGTCGTCTGTTTCCTCAATGCGTATCCTCGGAACGAACACTGAAATTCCTCCTTACAGTACAGGATCACGAAGTAAAGCGGAAAGAAGAGCTATATTCATTGCGGATTCGACGCAGGGAACAGCTCTCGGAACAACGCAGGGGTCGTGTCTGCCTTTAATAACAAGCTCTTCAGGGGTGAGCGTCTTGAAATCAACACTTTTCTGCGGGCGCGAGATAGAGGGCGTAGGTTTGAACGCCGCGCGGAAAATTATCGGCATACCGGAGCTTATCCCGCCGAGGATACCGCCGTGATTATTGGTAACGGTGGCGATTTTACCGTTATTTACGATGAATTCGTCGTTGTTTTCACTGCCGAAAATATCTGCGCAGGAGAACCCGTTCCCGAACTCAATCCCCTTAACAGCGGGGATAGCAAACACCAAATGCGAAATGATATTTTCCAGTCCGTCCAGCATCGGAGAACCCACGCCCGCGGGAAATCCCACCGCCGCGCATTCGACAATTCCGCCTACGCTGTCGAGGTTTTCGCGTGCGGAATTTATCACATCACGCATTTTCTGTTCGGCTTTTTCCGAGAGGGTAGGGAAGGGGCGGGATTTTACTTTTTCAAGCTGTTCGGCAGTAATATTCACGGGGTCAAAAGCCTCGTCTTTTACGTTTTTGATAGAACGGATATGCGCTCCCGTCGTGATGTTCCGATGAGCGAGTATCTGCCCGCAGACTGCACCCGCAAAACAAAGCGGAGCTGTTATTCTTCCCGAAAAATGCCCGCCGCCGCGAGGGTCGTTCGCGCCGTTATAGCGCAAGTAGCCCGTATAATCCGCATGGGCAGGACGCGCGATATGCGAAATGTTCCCATAGTCGAAAGAATGTTGGTCGGTGTTCATAATTACTGCCGCAAGGGGAGTGCCTGTAGTCTTTCCATCAAACAGACCCGAAAGTATCTCCGGAATATCCTTTTCGCTGCGCATTGTAGAAGTGCCGTCCTTTTTGGGAGCGCGCCGCGCCATAAATTCCGCGATTTTGTCAAGGTCAATCTCTTCTCCTGCGGGAAGATTATCTATGACCACGCCGATTCCTTTTCCGTGACTTTCTCCGAAAAGCGAAAATTCAACTTCGCCGTGAAACGCCGATGACATAAAATTCCTCCAATCAAAGCTCTGAAATTTCCCCACCAAGGGCTTTAAATACCTCAAAGAAATCGGGATATGATTTCGCAACACATTCCGCGCCTCTTATAATAATGGGAGAATCACTTTTTGTTGCCGCTATAGCCATAGACATAGCTATTCTGTGGTCATTATAGGACGAAACCTCACCGCCCGTGAATTTATCAACGCCTTCAATCTCAATTTTGTCGGAAAACACCTTTACCTTGCCGCCTACTTTGTTAAGACAGTCCTCCATAGCGGCAAGACGATCACATTCCTTGATACGCAGCCGCGCAACGTTTGTAAGAACGCTTTTGCCTTTGCAAAAGCTTGCAAGCACTGTCAAAATCGGCACAAGGTCGGGAATATCCGAACAGTCAAGCTCGAAAGCCCTGCGTTCCTCGTTAAAATTATTGCATATTTCAACGATTTTTTTATCGCCTTGAAGTGAATTTTCGTTCAATCCGAGAATATCAAGCTTTGAGCCTAAAGAATTTGCCGTAAACCAGAACGCCGACTGGGAATAATCTCCCTCGACAGCTCCCGAAAAGGGCTTGAAGCGCTGATTACCGCGGACAAAATAACCTTTTTCGGTATCTTTGATTTCACAGCCGAATTTTTTCAGAACACCGACAGTAATATCAACATACGGTTTGGACTCAAGGTGAGAAGTGAGAACTATCTGGCTGTCGCCGCAAAGTAATGGCAACGCGAACAAAAGACCCGTAATAAACTGCGAGGAAATACCGCCGTCTATCTCAAAGCGTCCCGCAGTGAGCTTCCCCGAAAGTGTGCAGGGGAGGGTGTTTCCCGAATAAGCCATGGAAAAATCAAATTCTACGCCATATTTAGGAAATTCCTCCAGAAACGGCTTTATCGGTCGCTGTGGGAGTTTTCCGCGCCCGATAAACTCCGATCGTATTCCCAACGCACACGCGACCGGCATAAGAAAACGCATTGTAGAGCCGGATTCGTGGCAGTCAAGCAACGCTTTGTCGGGAACATTTTTTATTCCTTTGATTACTGCTGTCTTACCGTCAAAGTCAATATTTGCACCGAGCGCGTTCATACAGTCGATAGTTGCGAGAATATCCTCGGAAGGGGAGAGGTTTGAAATTTCGGAAACGCCGTCAGCAAGAGCCGCTGCGATTATCATTCTGTGAGCAACGCTCTTTGAGGGCGGCACAGTTACCGTTCCTTTAAGAGTTTTTGGGATTATTTTCAGATCCATTTTTTCAGCCTTTCAGAAAATCTCTGTATTCATCGACCGACATTTTAACAACTTCGCTTTTGCCGATTTCGGAGCAGATAACGATATTCATTCCGCTTGAAAGGTGCTTTTTGTCACGGAGAGAAAGCTCGTACAGCCTGTCCATATCACCAAGCGCGTGGTCTGTTATCGGAAGTCCGCACTTTACTAAAAGAGCGTCCAGCTTGTCGGCAGTGCCTTTTACAGTCATTCCGCGTCTTTCGGCGATATGCGTGAAAACGCTCATTCCGACAGCCACCGCGCACCCGTGCGTCAGCCCCGTAAAATTGTAATACTTTTCGATAGCGTGACCGAGCGTGTGTCCGAAATTTAACAGCATACGCTCGCCTTTTTCGCGCTCGTCGTTTTCAACGACTTGTCCCTTTATTGACACATTGCGCTTCATAATATCAACCAGATTTTCCTTTATATTTTTTGTTGACAGAATATCAAAAAGCTCCCGTGACTTTATCATACCGTGCTTTACAACTTCAGCCATTCCGTCCGAGAAAAATTCGGGCGTAAGAGTTTCAAGCGTTTTTGTATCGCAGATAACAAGGGAGGGCTGGTGAAACGCTCCGACGAGATTTTTCCCGCCCGCGATATCGACCGCCGTCTTGCCGCCGACCGAGCTGTCCGACTGAGAAACCACGGTAGTCGGTATCTGCACAAAATCTATTCCGCGCATAAAAGTCGCCGCGGCATATCCAGCCGTATCTCCGACAACTCCGCCGCCTAAAGCTACTATAAAATCAGAGCGTGTATATCCGTTCTCCGCAAGAAAATCGTATATTTTAAGCAGGGTAGTGTGACATTTTGAAGCTTCTCCGTGTTCAAAAACAAATTTCTTCGGAGAAAAACCCGCATCTGAAAGCGACTTCATAACTCTTTCCCCGTAGAATTTATCCACATTATCGTCCGTTATAACGGCGGCTTTTCCCGAACTTTTTATTTCCGAAATAAGCTCGCCTGTTTTGTCAATAATTCCTTCATCAATGAAAATATCATATTTTCTGCTTGCATTTACAGTGACCTTTTGCATTTTCAATAATTCCTCCCAAAAAATTACAAAATACCACTTATATTATACCACTTCCCAAAACAAATGTCAATCATTTTTTATAATAAGAAACCGCGTACCATAGGAACGCGGTCAGATAATCGTAAAATGAATAACGTTCTATGAATTATCGTCATTTTTAGCAGACGGTCTGACTTTTGCCAGAGGATTCTGTTTCATGGCGTTTTCCATCTGAGTATTTGAAACGTGTGTGTATATCTGTGTCGTATTCAGATTTTCGTGTCCGAGAACATCTTTCAGCACACGCACGTCAACACCGTTCTGATACATCAGTGTAGCGGCGGTATGGCGGAGTTTATGTACCGAAAAACCCATATTATCCAGACCGCAGCTTTTGAAGCAATCCTCGACGATCTGCTGAACACGGCGGTTTGATATTCTTGTACCGCGACGGCTAAGAAACAGTGCGTTTGTTTGTGCAGAATTGTCACGGCAACCGGATGACGCTCTGACGTCCGGATCGGTCACATTGGGCGCGAGATAGTCCAGATAAGCATCTACACAAGCCTGATTGAGATATATCATACGCTCTTTGCTTCCTTTACCGAGAACCTTTAATGTATAGACTTCCTGTCCGTTTGCGTCGTGAGTTGAACGAATATCCTTTAGGTCGATCCCGACAAGCTCACTCAAACGCATTCCGCAATTTAGGAAAAAAACAATAATACAATAATCCCGCTTTTTGTCGGGAGTGTCGATATTTGTGAGCATTTCAAGAGCCTGTTCAAGCGTCAGATGCTTAGGAAGCGCGGCTTTTGGGCTTGGAAGCTCCAGATTAGCCATGGGACTTACCTTAAACATATTTTTGTTATTGGTAAGAAATTTGTAGAATTGCCGCAAAGAAACACCCTTGCGATAACGAGCCTTCTGGTCGTTGTTTTTCTTGGATTTCATATAGATAAGAAATTCCTGAGCCGTTTTGAGCGTGACCGATTTAATGTCGTCGTCGGTAATATCGGAGATGGAAATTTCCGAAAAACCTTCAGGGTCGTCCGAAGCACGTCCTTGGCAAATTTTCAGAAATCTGAAAAAAGTCCGAAGGTCGGTATAGTAATTTTTTACTGTAAGCTCGGAGCGTCCTTTAACGATCTGCTCATAGTAAATAAAATCCTTGATAGTCTGCGGAGCTTCCGCATAATAATCATTGTTCACAATAAGCACCTCACATTTATGTGTTGGGGAACAGTATATTCAATTGCGTAAAATAAAAGTTTTACGCAATACAGGGGAGCTACCAAAGAAGATACAGCAAATCATTCAATATTACTATGACAAAATAATCAAATGATTCCTGTTTATTGAAAATTCAATATGATTAAATTATATCACAAAATCACGAATAATTCAAGCTGTATGCTTCAATTAAATTAAAAACTTATTTGTTACGGATCATTATTTTCATTTCTGCTCAAAAAATATTTATTTGTAATTGATTTTTTGCAAAAATCAGCTTTTATTACAAAAAATAGTTGAAATTTTCAAAAAAATGTGGTATTATATAATTATAGACAAATTGCGCTCGCTTGGGCGCTAAAATCACTGAAAGGACCAATATTATGGCAACCAAAAACACAACAAAAAAGACTGAGGCAAAGGCTGCTGCGAAAACTCCTGCTGCAAAGAAAACAACATCTGCCGCTGCGGCAAAGAAAGCTCCTGCAAAGACTGCAACAAAGAGAGCTCCCAGAAAGCCCGCCGTGACTACTATCGACACCATCTGCGCCAAGACCGAAAAGGTCATCAATAAGACTAAGGCAGGCGCTGTCAAGGGCAAAATAGCTGTTGATATCGAAGTCTGGGGCTTTGAGGACGGCTCTAACGCAAAAATGTATATAGAGCTTAACGATGGCAAGATCACTGTTTCTCCTCACACTTACAATGAGAAGGATTTCAGAATCGCAGTCAGCTTCGCTAACGCTGTAGCATTCCTTGACGGAAAAATGACTCTCAAGGCTCTCCTTGAGTCTAATGATTTTTACGCCGAGGGCAATATTGCCGCAGCTGTAAAGCTCGCGTCTGTTTTTTGATTTTTATATGGGATCCGCTGGTATTCAGCGGATTCTTTATAATCAACAGATTGCATTATAATGAGTATTATTTTTAGGTATTCTGCTTTTGAATTTGCAAAATTTTGTTAAAATGCATATATATGGTGGTCGATATTGTCATAATGCACAAAAAAACGGCACTTTTCGGCTTGATTTTCGTGAAAATAATGAATTGATTTAAATGCGATTTCCATATATAATTATTATAGGTGTACTTTGCCTTTGGGCTGGTCGCTTTGGGCGTTTTGCCACGGATTCGATTTTTCCGTGCGTATTTCGTCTTGTACGGGGGTTCCCGTTTTTGTATTTGCATAAGTTTCCCCTTGCGCTATTATAACGATCCTTACTTCAACAGTTTCGGAGGAATTATTATGGTTCATGTAAGAGAAGATAAATGTATCGGCTGCAACGCGTGTATCCGCTGCTGTCCTATTCCGAACGCGAATACTTACGACGGACAAGTTGTAAAAATAAACAACAAGGAGTGTATTCGCTGCGGTGAATGTGTAAAGCATTGTCCGCACGGTGCGCGATACTATGATGATGATATTGATCAGGTTCTCAATCTTATCAGAACAGGTCAGAAAGTTTCGTTCGTCGTAGCTCCCGCTATCAAGTCGGCTATGGACGGAACGTGGCGACACGTTCTGCAGTGGTTTAAGGAACAGGGCGTTCACGAGATATACGACGGCGCTTTTGGTGCTGATATTTGTACATATATGCACATTGAGTATCTTAAATCTCACCCCAGTTCCAAAATCATCTCACAGCCGTGTGCCGCTATCGTTAATTACGCAGAGCTTCATAAACCGGAGCTGCTCGAATACCTTTCTCCTGTTCAATCTCCTCTGCTTTGTGCGGGAGTTTATGTCCGCAAGTATCTCCATAATAATGATATCCTTGTCGGCATTACTCCGTGTATCGCAAAGACCGTTGAGTTCCAGAACACAGGAATATACGCTTATAATGTGACTTTTAAACATATTCTCCAGTATATGAGAGAAAACGGCATTACGCTTGCTCACGGACACAGTCCGTTTGAATGGTCGGCTAACCGCGGATTTGACGGCGCTTTCTATCCGATACCGGGCGGACTGAAGGAATGTCTGCACGCGTATGATCCGGAGCTGTTGGTGGCAACTTCGGAAGGTGCGCAGAAAGTTTACGACGACCTCGACAATTACCTCAAAACTGACAAGAACCACGTTCCTACCGTTTATGATGTTCTCAGCTGCGAGTTCGGGTGCAACTCCGGAGCTGGCGCACGCGAGGTTATAAATAATTTTAACGCATATGACATTATGGTACACGCGAGAAAATGGAGCGTGAAGAATAAGAGTGCCTCCGAACGTTTCCACAGGAAGCTGTTCAAAACACTTAAGCTTGAAGATTTCCTCCGCACCTATCAGAACAGATGTACGACCGAAAAGCCTACAGAGGCTCAACTCGATGCTATCTACAAATCTATGGGCAAGTTCACCGAAGCAGACAGAAATATCAATTGCCACGCTTGCGGATTCAAGTCCTGCCACGATATGGCAATGACTATCTTCTACGGAAACAATCACCCGAACAACTGTATGGTATTTGAGAAAAATCAGATGCGTACTCTTGCTCAAAAAATCGAAAAACAGAATGCGGAGCTTGCAAGTGCTGTTCTCGAAATACATCAGTCTATGAACCATCTCTCGAATATGATAGCTCCTATCTCCGAGCAGGCTGCGGATAACTCCGTTAAGAACGCAAGCATAAAGACCGATATGAATACTCTTGGAAATGATATTTCGGGAATACAGGCTCGCGCAAACGATATTGCGGAATTCGTTTCCAAAATCAGCATAAGCATCGGAGAATACGAGAGAATACTCTCAAAGATAAAGAGCATTTCCGAGCAGACAAATATTCTTGCTATCAACGCTTCCATCGAGGCGGCAAGCGCGGGACAGTTCGGAAAGGGATTCGCGGTTGTCGCGGGCGAGATCAGAACTCTTGCGGTGCGTTCTGCGGATACTCTTAAAGCTGCGGAACAGCATACTAACGAAATTCTCAGTAATATTGACGGGATAAAGGAGGCTTCTGCTTTCATTGTGAACGATGTTGACAGCACCAAAGCAAACGTTGACAACACAGATTCGGCTGTAGACGACCTTAATAAGAGCCTTACGTTCATAAGCAACAGCGTTTCCGAGATATCCGATATTATCAATACGGTTTCGGATCTTGCTTCAAGGCTTCAGACGAACTGAGACAAGAGTGCAAATAAATAAAATTAAAGGGATACTTCGGTATCCCTTTAATTGTCAGTATCAAATTCTTTGTTAAGCACGTTTTCCGGAAACTATTTTACCGGCGATAAAAAACAGCACGAAAAATGTTATATTCACGCAAACTATCGAAGCGCCGCACGGAGTGTCCGCTATATAAGAAATGAACATTCCGATAAGGAACGATACCACCGAAATTACTCCCGAACAAATCGTTACCGAACGGAAACTTCTGAATACTCTCATTGAACTTAGCGCAGGGAAAATTATCAGGCTCGAAATCAACATACTCCCCATAAGCCGCATTCCAATAACAATAGTCACCGCCGTAAGAAGCGCTATCAACATATTGTAGACATTTGCATTCGTCCCGGTGGCTTTCGCGAAATTCTCGTCAAACGTTATAGCAAATATTTTTGTGTAAAAGAACACAAACATAAGCAATACCGCTCCCGCCAGAACGACGCTTGTTGCCACATCTCCCCTGCTTACGGAAACAATTGAACCGAAAAGATAGCTGTTAAGGTCAATGTTCATACCTCTTGACATAGAAACCGCCATAACGCCAATAGCAAGAGCGCTTGTGGAAATTATGGCTATTGCCGCGTCGCCCTTGATTTTTCCGTTCGAGGAAAGCCGCAGCAGAAGAAACGCTGCTAAGATCACCACAGGTATCGCTACGGTCATAGGCGCAAGATTCATTACAGAAGCTATCGCTAAAGCGCCGAAACCAACGTGAGAAAGTCCGTCGCCTATCATTGAGTACCGTTTTAGGACAAGACTTACTCCCAAAAGGGCGGCACACAGCGACACCAGTATCCCGACAATAAGCGCCCGTCTTAACATCGGCGAGGAGAGCATTTCAACAAAAATTTCACCCATTTCAGCAGCTCCCCTCCCCTTTCAGAAAATCTGAGGCTTCGCTCTTTCTGAATTCCGAAAGAGTGCCGAAGAAGATGTTATCCTCACGCATACAAAGGATATGTGTGGCATATTTAAGCGCGGCGTTCATATCGTGCGTGACCATTATGATAGTAACGCCGCTTTTGTTTATATCGGAGATCATCTCGTAAAGCTCTGCCGTAACCATCGGGTCAAGTCCGGAAACAGGCTCGTCAAGCAGAAGCAGCTTTTTTGTAGCGCAAAGCGCTCTCGCTAAAAGTACTCTCTGCTGCTGACCACCCGAAAGCTCACGGTAGCTGCGCTGTTTGATCTCGTAAATACCCAGACGCTTCATATTTTCGGCTGCTTTTTTTCGTTCCCGTATAGAGTAGAACGGCTTTATCCCGCGTGAATTCAAGCACCCCGACAATACGACTTCCGAAACGCTTGCGGGGAAATCACGCTGCGCTCCTGTCTGCTGAGGAAGATAGCCTATTTCTTTCTGAATAAGTCCGTCCCCGAAGGTGATAGACCCGCCAATGGGCTTTTTAAGCGATAAAAGAGCTTTCATCAATGTTGTTTTTCCTGAACCGTTCTCGCCGACAATGCAGAGATATTCTCCGGAATTTACCTCAAAGCTCAGGTCTTTTATCACTGTCATATTTTCGTATGACAGCGTAAGATTTTCGGTTTTAATAAGTGCCATATTATTCCTGACCTAATATTTTTTCAAGAGAGCAGAAATTACGCTCCATAAGCGAAACATAGCTCTCCCCTGCTGCAAAATCGTCCGCCGAGATATTGTGACAAGTATGAAATTCCGTAACGGAAAGTCCGTTTTCGGCAGCTAGAGTTTCCGCAAGCTTCCGATTTGAAAGCTCTATACAGAACACGGTTTTTACAGAATCGTCCTCTGAGAGCTTTTCCGTGAGGAACGCAATAGTCTGCGCCGAAGGTTCGGTTTCGCTGCCGCAGCCCGGAAATGCCGCGTAAAATTTAAGTCCGTACTCCTTAAAGAAATACAGCAGCGGGAACCTGTCACCGAAGATAAAATACCGCTCCTCTCCTGCCAAAAGCTCCGAAAACCTCTTGTCAAGGTCGTTTATCTGTGATATAAGCTTGTTTGCGGAATCCTCGTAAAGCGTTTTGTTTTCGGGAGCGAGCCTTATAGCCGCTTCTTTTACGGACTCGGCAATAAGAGCGGCATTTTTCGGGGAAGTCCATATATGTTCGTCATATTCTTCGTCCTCGTGGGAATCGTGTTTATCGTCCTCATGTTCGGCTTCGGCGATATTTTCGTGATCCTCTTCAATAACCTCGACCGCGTCCATCATTCGCAGCGCACTGACATTTTCGGTTGATTTCAGAACATTCTCCACCCAAGCGTCGGACTCACCGCCATTATAAATGAACAGATCGCACCCGTCTATCCTCACGATGTCACGGGCACTCGGATCGTAACTGTGACTTTCGGTTCCGGGCTTCAAAAGCAGAACCACATCAGCGGTTTCGCCGAAAATTTCACGGGCGAAATCATATGCGGGGAAAATCGTCGTGACGACGCGTAATTTTCCGTCTGTAAGATCTGCCGAGATCATATCGCAGCCGCAAAGTCCGAAAATCCCGAATAGCCCGACACACACAATCACGGCGCTGAAAATCGCGAAAAACCTTTTAATCATCAGCGCTCTCCCCTTTCGAGCATTCCCCGCACAAGCCGTATATCACGGTCTTACCTATATCTACGTTAAAATCATGTGCGCTTTCGATGTGGCGCTTTATATCCGCCATAAACTCGCAGTCCATATGAATAAGCTTGCCGCATTTTTCGCATTTGAGGTGAAAATGTCTGGAGCATTCCTCGCTTTCATTGAGCTGATAACACGAAGCGTCGCCATCTGTGAAGCGTTTCAGTATCCCCTGCTGAGTTAGCCTTGAAAGCGTTCTGTAGACGGTCGCCTCTCCCGACGACACCTTACCGCTTCTGATAAGCTCTTTTGCTGTAAAACACTTTCCGCGGTGCTGATTGAAAAACTCGACTATTTCGTCACGTTGTTTAGTGTTATAGTTATTTTTATCCATACTCTCACCAAAATGATAATGATTCTCAATTTTAAATTATAACATATTTTTACGAAAATTGCAAGAGTTTTTGGGAAATTTATTGATTTTTTTTTTGAAAAGTTGTATAATGTATATGTAAGTAAAAATTTGGGCATTGCCCGTTAAAATGGAGGAATTTACCAATGGCAGAAGTACTTATCGAAACGTCAGCACGTCACGTTCATGTTACGCAGGAAACTCTTGAGGCTCTGTTCGGCAAGGGTGCTGTTCTCACCAAGAAAAAGGATCTTTCTCAGCCCGGACAGTTCGCAAGCGAACAGAGAGTTACCGTCGTAGGTCCCAAAAAAGAGCTTGCTAATGTAAGTATCCTCGGTCCGTGCCGTAGTGCAGATCAGGTCGAGCTTTCCGCTACCGACGCACGTTCTGTCGGTCTTGATATCGCTATCCGTGAGAGCGGAAAGATCGAAGGTACTCCCGGTTGCACACTCAGAGGTCCTGCAGGAGAAGTTACCATTAAAGAGGGAGTAATCGTCGCAAAGCGTCATATTCACCTCACACCCGCTACCGCTGAGAAAAACGGTCTGAAAAACGGCGATGTTGTTTGGGTAAAATGCAACACCAACGGCAGAGCAGCTGTTCTTGGTGATGTTGTAGTTCGCGTAAGAGATGATTTCGCGGACGCTATGCATATTGACACTGACGAGTCCAACGCTATCGGAGCTACTCCCGGTCTTATGGGAGAAATTCTTAAGGAGCTTTAATGGGACTGTTTTCTAAGAAACCGAAAAATCCCATAGATAAGGTTCTGGAAACAATACACACCAGCCTTACCGTCAAGAACGAGATTCGTGACGGTAAGGTTTTTGTGCCTTTGTGGAATGTTACAATTGCTCCGAGCTTCCAACAAACGGACAGCGACCAGATGGCAGTGATTGATTTTCACATAACCTGCCCCGATTGGGACGGGCGTATGTACGAGTGCTGCGCAAGCGGAGGAAAGGACTTTGATACCGCTTTGGGGCTTGCAATTGGGTCGTTTACATTATGCTTTTTGCCGACTTTTACGGCAATGATGAAGGGCGAAAATGCAGAGCCTTTTGAAAGCGAATTTATCGGTAAAACTCACCGCTGGAAACTCTATACAAGCGATGTTGTAGGTTTTGGCGATAATATGGGAGTTAGGAACTATTTTGACTTGATTGCCGATGGAGTAAGAAATCGTTTGGGAAACCAAAGACTTGCTTATGTAAAGGTTTTTGCGTCAAAAGGAGTTAATGCAAACGGCGAATCAAACCTTACGGGAGAAGTGCGCATAAACGACTTTGCTATTCCGGAGCTTGGAAAGCTTGTTGAGGAAAACGCAGCAAAATGGAACGTGGCTCGCGGTTCATTTTCGTCGGCAAAGCAATTTTTCTTCTTAAAACAGGAAAGCGAAACTGTTGTTCCCTATCCGTTCGGCGGTGAGAAAAGAGAGCCGACGCTTCTTGTCTGCGTAAAGAAAACGCTTGACCTTATTCTTGAGCTTGATACGAGTAAAAATCTTAGCGTCATTAAGGGGCAGCTTGAACAGTTTACTGGCGACCGGACCACCGCAGAGGAGTTATTTTCTTTCCTGCCGGAAATCTGCGCAGAGAGGCTTCTTACGCAGCAGATGGATTTTGACGAGCAGATACTGTTTTCCAAAGGCTCGGACAACTATACTGTCTATAAATCGCAGCTTGCGGATTATTATACGCTCGGAGATATGATGTTTTATCTTTTCAGCACGGGAGTTTACGGCGAGCGGACAGACGAACTTGTCCAAAAACTTGTGGGTTACAGCGCAAGCTATAATAGCCTATGCAAAGCGATAGAGGGCGGTTTCAATTCGGATTCGGGGGAACTTTACAGCAAGGTTATGTTTAATGTACCTGAGGATTTTGAAATTCGCTGAAAAAAAAACGCCGAATATATTTCGGCGTTTTCTTTATATTTGAAAAAATTCAGATGAACTAAACGAATGTTCGTTCTATAGAATCGAATATCATTCCGCGTCCGCAAAATCCTCCGAACCTTCGGAACTATCCGAAAGGATCTTCTTCGGAACAAGCCAATCTCCCGTAAGCCGGCAGACAAGACGTGCGTCAATATACGCCTGCGGAAGCGTGAGTATGGTCTTGCCCTGATAGCTTCCCGAACGCGTAAGCTCCACTACAAGCGCAACATCAGGATTCATTTCGTCAAGAAGCGCCAACGGCAAGATAAGCGACATAGAATCACGTTTCGGAACATAAGACGGTACAGCGGTCTTGTAATTCCACCGAACACGTTTTTTCGCAAGCTCGATAGAATCCTTTATTCGATTCTGAATTCTGACATACAGTCTGCTGTTATCCGAAACAAGCGTTTTCAGCTCATCATAAAGCAGATTACGTGTTATCCTGTCATATGAGCTTTCCTTGATTTTTTCGATAAGCTCCTTACCTTCTGGATTATCAAAAAACTGGTCATATAGGAACTGTATCGGCAGACGCTTGATATTATCAATTATGATATGGTCAAAGTCTGTGTGGATAGGCTTACTGCAGTCAAAGTACAGATCTTCGCTGTTGCTGAAATATGACGCAGGCTGCGGAAGCGGATTGAAATAATTTACAAGCTCCTTTCCAAGTCCTCCCGAAGCCGCAGTGCAGAATCCCGTAAACTTCCACTCCGTGTCGCTGCCCGCATCGTTCGGGATAAAGCAGGCATAAATATCGTCGTAATGGTTATCAACAAGCCCCGTATTGAACGACGCAAATTTCTTGTCAAAGGAAATACACACTTTATTTTCGTGAACAAGCCTGCTGAAAGTATATTTAATATACTGAATGAGTATCTGGAAATTACGGCGCGGACTTTCGGAGAAATCCCATTCTTCATCTATTGCTTTAGAAGCGAGCTCTGTCAGGAAGTTTGCCCAGCTTCCGAGGAAAGCAAAATTTTCCAGTTGCTTTCCGGGAATTCCGGAAACATAATTTTTCTCTCGTGAATGTATATCCACAAAATACAAAAACCACGCCTTGCCCTCATAAGCACTCGGCTTGATTGTAAGCTCAACATTCGAGCCGTCGTCCTTTTTAAATCTGCACGGAAAGATGAATTTATTCTCATAGGAGCGAATTGTCCCGTTCTGTCTTGCTTCTTCAAAATCGTCAGAAATGTCATTGCAGATCTGGAAATAATCCGTGTGTATACCCTTATTCATCAAGAAATTTTCAAGAATAGAAACAGGCTTTGCAGGGAGATTGCAAAAATCCGAAAGCCTTCCCGTGGGCAGCAGAGAATAATCCGTTATTTCAACTGAGCCGCTTTCGGATTCCCTGTTTGAGAAAGGCTTAGGTGCGGGAGTATAGTCGTATTTGTCACTCAGATGTATCGTGACCATTATCTGCGGAACTCCGCCAAGCACGACCTCGTCCAGATTCAAAAAATCGAGATCCGCCAGAAAATCTTTCATTTTATAGTACCCGTAGCGCATACGAGTAATTCCGTGGTCGTTGAGAAACTTGCTTACCGACGCCATATGAATAGGCGTTTCCAATTCAAAATTATCCACAAGGTATTTATAGATCTTCTCGCAGTCCTCAGGAGGTATCGAACCCGTGACAACAGGGGGAGTTTTGTATTCTATTTCGCTTACGGGCTTGTAGATCTTAGTTTTGTCAAACGAGAAATAAAGGCTCTTTCCTATCGGACTTAAATTTTTTGTAATTATTCCGTTTACGAGCAGACCATCCTGACAATAGCCCACCGGAAACGTATACCTTTCCCCGAAAAACGTAAGACGGTTTTCTTTTTTAGCCTCGTCAAACTTGTCATAAATTTCCTGTTTCATCTGTTGAACATTATAACCGTTTCCGAGAATTTTCGTAAGAGCGTAAAGCGAGCGTTGCGTCATTTCGATTATATCATCATTAAGAATGATATTTGCGCTTCCGAAGAAACTGTCTGCGGGGTGATTTGCGTTAAAAGCATTATACATATTCTGTTCACCTATCTGCCATTTTTTTATTAAAATAAAATCGTCGTTATTGTCGTTCTGGAATCCGAACATTTCGGGAAAATCCTCCGCGAATTCGCGAAAGGTTTTATATCCCATATTCTCAGGAATGTAGCTGTTAGTATGAAGCCATTCGGCGACACGCGACACTCTGTAAAGTCCCGCGTCGGGAAACTGACCCATGATACATTTGTAGATTGTTATTTTGTTTTCTTGTGTTAACATATAGAGCCTTTCGTTTTTTATTCTTCGGAATCGTACGGATCCTTAAAATCCTTGATATCATCAATATAATCCATATTCTTCATATAGATATGCTTGACCTCCCCGACAAGCTCACTTTCGGTGAATTCCTGTGCAAATTTTCCTTCCACAGACAGAGTGAACGTATGTAAAGAGCTTTCATTTTCAAAATAGAAATTAGTTACAGGGATACCCATAAAACGATAACCGTCTATTATCTTTTTACAGTTCTCTGCGAATTTTGACGGCGTTTCTATCACCCCCGCAAAATCCACCTTGATATTCACAATATCGTCGTACGAGAGCATTTCGATTCCCTGATCTTTTCCTGTACCGTCAGGATTCAGGTCAACAGTGACCTCCAGCGACTCGATATCCGCCACATAACGAAGCTCTCTGTAGCTTTGGTCGTAAATCTCAGCCGCTACAGAACGATTGTTATATTCGTATTTTTCTTTATTATAATTTTTGTTGAGTACCACGCTCATTACGCAGCAGCCGACGACAAGCACTGCCGATATAATGACGCTCGGAAAATTCACTCTGAAGTTACCGCGTGTTGAAACCTGATTGAATAAAAGTTCTATTCCAATAAGTACTGCGCATATCGGTGATAATTTCAGAGGCAGCAAAAAATCGGGTTTGCTTGAAAAAAGGCACCCTATCATAACCACGCCGAGGAAGATCAATATAAGCCCAAGTGAAACTATTCCTACACCTTTTTTTGCAAAGCTCCTCGCTATGCGTCTGGTTTTTTCGATAGGCGGCGGGACTCTCTGTGCCTTTTGAAATTCTTGAGAATGTTTTTCGAGGACCTCGTCCAATGCCGCAAGAAGTTTTTTATCCTGTTCTTCTATTTCCTTCTTTTGCTTTTCAAATTCAGAAATTTTTTCTTCAAAAACAGTTTTTTCATCTATAGGAGTTTCTACCGCAACTCCCGCGCCATTAGTGGTTATCGGGTTTTCAGAAAAATTTTCGGGCGCGATTACAGGTATATTGTTATCATCATTATTTTCCATCTTTTACCTACTTTCGGACAAACCTATCTATTCTTATTATATCAAATAAAAACCTGTTTGTCAATATGAAACATTGTAAAATCCTGTAATTTTTTACGCAAAAATATTGCATTTCAGGATATAATTTTCCGAAAAAAATGTCCCCGGTATTGACCGAGGACATCGTGTTTTGTTTAATATTGAAATTAAAGCTCCGCAAAATACTTGATGGTTCTTACCATCTGAGAAGTATAGGAGTTCTCGTTGTCGTACCAAGAAACAACCTGTACCTGGAAGAGATCGTCACCGACCTTGGAAACCATGGTCTGTGTAGCATCGAACAAGGAGCCGAATCTCATACCGATAACATCGGAAGAAACGATCTGATCCTCGTTGTAACCGAAAGATTCAGAAGCGGCAGCCTTCATAGCGGCATTGATAGCTTCCTTGGTAACGTCAGCTTTCTTTACAACAGCGGTAAGAATAGTTGTCGAACCTGTGGGAACAGGAACACGCTGAGCTGAACCGATGAGCTTGCCGTTAAGTTCCGGAATTACAAGACCTATAGCCTTTGCAGCACCTGTCGAGTTCGGAACAATGTTAGCTGCACCAGCTCTTGCTCTTCTCAGGTCGCCCTTTCTGTGAGGACCGTCAAGGATCATCTGATCGCCCGTATAAGCGTGAATGGTGCTCATGATACCGGACTGGATAGGAGCATAATCATTAAGAGCCTTAGCCATAGGAGCAAGACAGTTGGTCGTGCAGGAAGCTGCGGAAATAATCTGGTCGTCCTTGGTAAGAGTCTTTTCATTTACGGAATAAACGATAGTCTTAAGATCGTTTCCTGCGGGAGCGGAGATAACGACTTTCTTAGCGCCAGCGTTAATGTGAGCCATAGACTTCTCCTTCGAGCAGTAGAAACCTGTACACTCAAGAACTACGTCAACGCCGAGCTGTCCCCAAGGAAGATCCTTAGCTTCTTTTTCAGCGTAAATTTTAAGAGTCTTGCCGTCAACAGTGATAGTGTTTGCTTCATCATCAGCGGTCACGGTATGAAGATTCTCGCCTATAACGCCGCAGTAACCTTTCTGAGCTGTATCATACTTCAGAAGATTAGCAAGCATTGAGGGCTTTGTAAGGTCGTTGATAGCGACAACGTCATAACCCTCTGCGCCGAACATCTGTCTGAACGCCAAGCGTCCGATTCTGCCAAAACCATTGATTGCAACTTTAACTGCCATTGGAATAATCCTCCTGAAAGATAAATTTTTGCGATAATATCGCATGATATCTTCTATCAATTATTATTATACTATATTCTGAAACTTTTATCAAGTCATTTTCCAAAAAAGTATAACAAAATTGTGTAATTTTTAACAAGCGTATTTTGTGCATTTTTCACAAAAAAATTCCGTTTCAAAAAAATGCTTATCCCTTATATATTGAGAAAAATGGTTTTCCCCACAACATTTTGTCTTATTTGAAAAGGTTTACATAAGAAATTTTGTCAGTGTCCTTTACGGTGAATTCCCGTCCGTTGAGATATTCGAGGATACCCGCGTCTGTGGTAAATCTGAAAATCAATTTATACGAGCATAGCGCTTGTGTTTTCAAACAGTATTTTCTGTTGACAGAATTATTTCCATATTTCACGTCGCCCAACAGCGAATGTCCGATATGCGCGAAATGCGCCCTTATTTGGTGCGTTCTCCCCGTCAGCAGGTCTACCTCAACAAGCGATATATCTCCCCTGCTTTTAAGCACCTTGTACTTTGTTTTTATCGTAAGATAATCGGGAAGTCTTTTGTCGGAAATCAGTACCCTGTTCTCATCAGGGAGCTTTTTAAGATATGCTGTCAGAGTTGCTTCGTTCGGTTCCGGAGTTCCGACAACAGCGCAAAGATACAGTTTCGTAAGCTCTCTGTCACGGAGCTTTTGATTTAATATCCGCAGGCTTTCGGCATTTTTTGCCGCGATAACGATACCCTCCGTGTTTCTGTCGATACGGTTTACAAGTGCGGGTGTAAAACTTTTCTCATTGTTCGGGTCGAATTTGCCCTTTTGATAAAGATAGCTTAAAATTCGATTTATAAGCGTATCATCTGTTTTGTTGTTATCCTCGTGGACGACAAGCCCCACGGGCTTATCTACAAGAAGAATATTTTCGTCCTCGTAAATGACCTCAATATCCGGTTCGATTTCCCGAAAATCCGTTCTCCTTACGACGGGCTTCTGTGAAAGCAGCTCCTCTCCGAGATAAAACCGAAAAACGTCACCCTCCTTAAGGATAACGTTTGGTTCGGTCTTAGCGCCGTTGAGTTTTATTCTTTTTTTTCGCATCAATTTGCAGACAAGCGCTGCCTTAAGATTCGGATACGCTTTTGACAGGAATCTGTCGGCTCGTTGTCCAGCATCGTTTTTTCCTACCGTGACTTCTGTCATAATTTCCTGTTGTTTCTTGAATTAAGACTTCTGAATGTCATTTTCCAGATTATCTCCTCGGAAAATTTTACGTCCGGAGTTTCCTTGTCCGAACAGTTCAACACAGAAATATTGTAATCCTTTAAGTTTTCGGGAGTCTTGAACAAATCAAGTCCGTCCTCCGACCAATGTTCCTTGCTCACTTGGATTCTCCTTTATTTTTTGGAATTTTCGGACAAATCTTCCGTATGTAAACAAAATACAGCGAAAGCGAGATTATCCCCGCAGTTGTCCAGCCTACGGGCCACGAGAGCCATATTCCCGTTGCTCCGAAATGCGGTTTCAGAACAAACGCGAACACCACTCTTAAAATTAGATCGCTGAATGTAGTCACCATAAACGCAACTACCCGCCGTCCGCCGCGCAGTATAGCGTCCGCTGCGAGTTTCAGTCCGACCGCAGCATAAAACGGCGACACAACCATTAAGAAATGTACTCCCGCCTCCGCTGCGGCGGCAGTGTTGGCGTTGGTTTTATCCATAAACAAATAAATCAGATTATTCGCGAAAATATGATAAAGTATCGAAAACAAAGCCGCAATAACTAATGTTACCAGACTTCCGACGTAAAATCCCTTTTTTACACGGGGATATTCCTTTGCTCCGATATTCTGCGCTGCAAAGCTGGAAATCGAATTCCCGACCGTTGAGCAACAGGTCACGGCGAACGTATTCAGCTTTATTGCCGAAGCGTAACCCGCCACAACGTCCGTACCACAGCTGTTTACCAGACTTTGAATGAATAACTGCCCTACCGATACGAAACTCTGTTGGAAAATGCTCGGTACGGAAAGCGTCGCGATTTTTCCAAGAGTTTTCCATTCAAACAATTTGAACTTTTCGCTCTGTATCTCTCCCACTCTGTGAAGCAGGACAATAAACGCGAGTACCGAACAAACACCCTGACAGATAAATGTCGCCCACGCTGCTCCTGCTACTCCCATTTTGAAAACAGCAACGAACAGCAGGTCCATCGCAATATTTCCAAGTGACGAACCGATAAGGAAATACAGCGGCGTTTTACTGTCACCGAGAGCCGTAAAAATTCCCGTACAGATATTGTACACGAACAGGAAAACCAATCCGAGAACGTAAATATTAAGATAAGTCTTAGAATCGGGAAAAATCGACGCATCCGTTCCGAGTAAATTCAAAAACAGTCCGCTTGTGAATATTCCGACTACCGTAAGTATCACCGCAAGTGAAAACGTGGAAATTATCGACGTGTAAACCGCCGTTTTCATTCCCTTATAATCCTTTGCGCCGAAAAGCGTCGAAATAACCACCGAGCAGCCGATGTTCATTCCCGTTCCTATAGACAGGAAGATCATCGTGATGGGGTAGGACGCACCTATCGCGGCAAGAGCGTCGTTGTTTATAAATCTTCCCGCGATTATACTGTCGGAGATATTGTACATTTGCTGAAAAGCCACGCTTATCAGCAGAGGTATCGAAAACTTTATAAGTATGGGCGTTACAGCCCCATGGGTCATATCCTTAACCAATGTTCCACACTTTCCGCAAAGCAATATTTTATTTCTTCTGCTTTGCTTCGGCTTTCAGACGTAGGTCACGTTCGAGAATTACTTTTCTTATACGGATATTCTTGGGAGTGACCTCCACCAGCTCGTCGTCCTGAATGAATTCAAGGCTCTCTTCAAGGCTCATCTGCTTATACGGGATAAGCCTTAAAGCGTCGTCCGAACCCGACGCGCGCATATTTGTAAGGTGCTTTTTCTTGCAGACGTTTACGACAATATCCCCCGCCTTGGGCGACACGCCGACAATCATGCCCTCGTACACGGGAGTTCCCGCGTCGATAAAAAGCGTTCCTCTGTCCTGCGCGTTGAAAAGACCGTATGCAACCGCCGTTCCCGTTTCCCACGCCACGAGAGAACCCTCTGTTCTTCTCGGAATATCGCCGTAATACGGCTTGTAGCTGTCAAAAACGGAGTTCATAACGCCCTCGCCCTTGGTATCGGTAAGGAATTCGCTTCTGTAGCCGAAAAGCCCTCTTGACGGTATCAGATATTCAAGCCTTGTGCGGCTGCCCACGGGGTGCATTTCGACAAGCTCGCCCTTGCGCTGTCCCATCTTCTCCATAACGGAACCTACCGCCGTTTCGGGAACGTCAATCACAAGACGTTCTACCGGTTCGCACTTCACGCCGTCAATTTCCTTATACAGCACTCTCGGCGTTGAAACAGAAAGCTCGTAACCCTCGCGACGCATAGTTTCAATAAGAATGGAAAGGTGCATTTCGCCGCGTCCCGCAACGTTCATAGCGTCGGTGGTATCGCTGTCGGTAACTCTCAAAGATACGTCCTTAAGCGTTTCTTTCATAAGTCTGTCGCGGATTTGTCGGGAAGTTACAAACTTGCCTTCTCTTCCCGCGAACGGAGAGTCGTTTACCGAGAAAGTCATTTCTACCGTAGGTTCGGATATTTTTACGAAAGGCAACGGTTCAGGATTACTTACAGCACAGATGGTTTCACCTATTGTGACATTTTCGATTCCGGAAAAAGCAACAATATCTCCCACAGATGCCTGCTCCACGGGAACTTTTGCCAGACCCTCAAATTGATTGAGAGAAACGATCTTTCCCTTATACGGAGCCGTGCGGTTGTAGTAATCGCATACCATAACTTCCTGATTCTGCTTTATGACTCCGCGCTCTACGCGTCCGACGGCTATTCTTCCAACATAATCGTTATAGTCTATTGATGACACGAGGACTTGCAGATCACCCGTTTCGTCGCCTTCAGGCGAGTCGATATGTTCGATTATCTTCTCGAAAAGCGGTTTGAAATCCGTTCCCATTTCGTCGGGGTTGTAAGACGAGCAGCCGAGCCTTCCGGAACAGAAAACAACCGGACTGTCAAGCTGTTCTTCTGTTGCGTCCAAATCAAGCAGCAGCTCTAAAACCTCGTCCACGACTTCGTGATTTCGAGCGTCTGGGCGGTCGGTCTTGTTTACCACCACTATTATTTTATGACCGAGTTCAAGCGCCTTTTGAAGAACAAATCTCGTCTGCGGCATAGTTCCCTCAAACGAATCCACAAGCAGCAATACGCCGTTTACCATTTTGAGGATACGCTCTACCTCGCCCGAAAAATCGGCGTGTCCGGGAGTGTCGACGATATTTATTTTCACGCCGTTATACATACACGAAGTATTTTTAGCCAAGATAGTGATCCCGCGCTCACGCTCAAGGTCATTATTATCCATGACACGGTCGTTCACGACCTGATTTTCACGGAACGCTCCTCCCTGCTTTAACATCTCGTCGACGAGAGTGGTTTTTCCGTGGTCGACGTGCGCGATTATCGCGATATTCCTTAAATCTTTTCTGATCAAAATTTTTCACTTTCCTTTTATATTTATTTACCAAAAATTATTATACAACTTTTTTTGTAATACTACAAGGGAATTTGAGAAAAAACGTGTTTTTACTGAAAAATTTACAAATAAAGCGTTTAATTTTTGTTTATTTTGACGAATCAAGGTGACAAATCTATCATTCTTTCTCTTTCAGTCAAAGGACGAAGTTCTTTTCCGTCGCTTACTATTACTATATTTCCGTTATAGAAAGTTATGTAAAGCTCGTTACAGCCTGCTTTGGCAAGCCGCACTAAAACCTCAGCTCTTGGATGATCGTATCGGTTATTCTCGCCGGCATGGACGACCGCGATTTCGGGAGAAACCGCATTAAGAAAATCCAGTGTGCTTGAACCGGCGCTTCCGTGATGAGCTACTTTAAGAACGTCCGCGTCCAGATCCACTCCCGCTTCAAGGATATCGCCCTCAGCGATCTCTTCAATATCTCCCGTGAACAAAAATGAATTCTCCCCATGAATAAATTTAGCACATATCGAATAATTGTTGGTTTCGGCATAATCATTTCTCACGGGAGCGAGAATATCAAGTCTTGAATCCTCCCCAAGATAATAGCTGTCCCCCACATGGGCATAGCTGTATTTTATCCCATAACGTGCGATGCAGTATCTAAAGGTATTGTAGGTATTCGTATAAGGTATCATCTCATCAGGCATTTCGGGAACGATCAGTTCGTCCACAAAAACATACTCAAACATATGGCTCATAGAAGCATAATGATCCTCATCCATATGACTTACGATAACAAGATTCAATTCATCAATTTTAAGTCGTTTAAGCTTTTCAACGATTATCAAGGCATTATAAGATTTACCGCTGTCAATAAGAATATTGTATCCGTTGCAGCTGATAAGTTCACAATCTCCCTGACCTACGTCAATAAAATAAACGGCAGCTTCATCTTCCGAAAGTTCCACATCCGGATGAAAAACCAATCCGACAGCTTTGTTCACCTCGTCAAGTGTCGGTATAAACGGGAGCTTCAGACAATATTCGTTTATATAGAAAAGCATTGTAACAAAAAGGAGTATGAACAATGCACCATTTTTAAGTGTAAGCCTATTCTTTTCGTCAACTATTTCCTCTATTATGGAATATAACGGTTTTCTTCTTTTCTTTTTTCGCGGAGATACTTTTTTTCCCATTGTTAACGCCTTTCGTTAAACTTTCGGATTTTTTCCTGTCCGGAGTGATAAGGCAATCTTTCCCGTATCCTATAAGGTCACGGCGTTTTGCCATGGTAAGAGCTTCTTCGACAAGCGAGCGGTTTTTCGGGTCGTAATATTGCAGCAAAGCGCGCTGCATTGCCTTTTCCTCTGACGTTCTCGGAACGAAAACAGGTTCCATAGTGTACGGGTCAAGACCTGTATAGAACATTGCAGTAGAAATAGTTCCGGGCGTTGGATAAAAATCCTGAACTTGTTCGGGTTGGATATTATGACGCTTCTCAAATACAGCAAGTTCTATTGCCTCTGCAAGTGTACAGCCGGGGTGCGATGACATAAGATACGGCACGAGATACTGCTCCTTGCTGCATTTTTTCGTGGAAGCATAGAATTTCTTTTCAAATTCCTCGTAGACCTCGATATGCGGTTTTCCCATCAAATCAAGGACCTTGTTACTTGCGTGTTCGGGAGCAACTTTCAGCTGCCCGCTGACGTGATATTCCACAAGCTCGTCCAGAAAAGTACTGTTCTTTTCAAGGAGCATATAATCGAATCTTATCCCGGAGCGGATAAACACCTTTTTAACGCCCTTTATTGAGCGAAGCCTGCGCAAAAGACAAATATACTCGCTGTGGTCGGGGTCAATATTTTTACACGGAACGGGCGCTAGGCACTTTCTGCCTTTGCAAAGCCCGAATTTCTCCTGTTTTTCGCAGGAGGGGTGGCGGAAATTCGCCGTAGGTCCGCCGACGTCGTGAATATAGCCCTTAAAATTCGGCTTTTCGGAAAGCATAACCGCTTCGTTGTAAACCGAATCTTCACTTCGGGTCTGAATTCTTCGTCCTTGGTGGAGCGCTATCGAACAGAAATTGCAGAATCCGAAACACCCGCGCGAGTGGGTTATCGAAAACTCAATTTCCTGAATAGCGGGAACGCCGCCGTCTTTCTCATACATCGGGTGATATGCCCGCATATACGGCAGCTCGTAGGCGTAGTCAAATTCCTCCTGCGTTACCGAACGCTGCGGAGGATTTTGCACCAGCATCATATTCCCGTGCCGCTGTACGACAGTTCGTCCGTAAACCTCGTCCTGCTCGTCATACTGCTTTCGGCAGGCTTTCGCATAGGCTTTCTTGTTTTCGCGGACAATCTCCAGCGAATCGCACTGCACCGCTCCAAGCGGCGTATTTTCGGGCTTTGTGAGGTAACAAATTCCTCGTAGGTCATGCATATCCGAAAGCCTTTGCCCCTGCTTGAAACGGTTAAGCATCTCCGAGAGCGTCACCTCGCCCATGCCATACATCAGAAAGTCCGCGCCGCTGTCAACCAAAATCGACGGCATAACGCTGTCGCTCCAGTAGTCGTAATGCGCGAATCTTCTCAGCGACGCCTCCAGACCGCCGATTTCTATCTCTGTATCGGGAAAAAGCCGTTTTAGTGCCTTGCAGTAAACGATAACAGCGCGGTCGGGTCTGCGCCCGCCTTTTCCGCCGGGGGAATATGCGTCGTCGTTGCGTTTTTTTAAGGCTACCGTGTAATTCGACACCATACTGTCGATGTTCCCGCCCGTCACCATAAAGCAGAATTTCGGCTTTCCGAGAGCCTTGAAGTCCGCGTCGGACAACGGTTGTGCAATAATTCCGACAGTAAATCCCGCTGCCTCAATCATACGCGAAATTATAGCGATTCCAAACGTCGGGTGGTCAATATACGCGTCGCCCGTCACGCAGATAAAATCGAGCTGCTCTATCCCGCGTTCGTTCATATCCTCTCTTGAAACAGGCAAAAACGGCATTTTACATTCCTTTCAGATTTTCGTCAATATACTCCAATAAATTTTTTCGTCGAACAGCATTTCTGTTTTCGGAATACTGTTCGTAACTCTCGAAAAGTCCCTTGCAAAGCGGCTTTACGTCCGGCATAAGTTTCAGCATTTCCGTCACGTCAAGAGCGTATTCATAATCGTAAAACGGGAAATAATTTCTCTGTTCAATTTCGCCGTAAACAAATGAAAATTCAGGATTTTTCCCTAAAACTTTGTAACATTCCGTTACCCATTCAAGAATATTTACTGTTTCGGAATTTCCGACATTGAAAACGCGCTTTTCGGGCTTCTTTTTCAGGAGAATTTCAATAAATCGGCACATATCTTCAATATCGAAAAACTGTAGTTTCATTTTCCCGTCTTTCGGAACATAAAATTTGCGGTTCTGCTCCGCGCAGTCGAAAACAAAAGCCTCGCGGTAAAGGTTATTATATTTTCCGTAAAGATACGGCGGACGAAGTATGTACGCATTCGGAACGCGCTCTAAAAGACGATTTTCCGCCACAATTTTGTTTATCCCATAATCGCCCCATATGGAATTCGCGCCTGTGGGCATTTCTTCCGAAAACGGCTGCGGCGAAGTTTCTGGATAGACCGCGCTTGAATTTATCATTACATAGCTTTCAAACTCCCCTAGACCGTTCAGCAGCTCGTCGATATCCGCCGAATTATAAGCCGTCACGTCTATTACCGCGTCAAACGAGTAATTTTTCAGCATATCTCCTAGCGCGTGCCTGTCGGCGATTATCGGTATAACGCCCGCCGGCTGCGGACGGCTGCCGCGGTTTAAAACATAAACTTCGTTTCCCTTCGCGAAATATTCCGCAGTAAAGTGGCTGGCGAAAACCGTTCCGCCCGTTACGAGAATTTTCATATTCCCTCCGTTATCCGCAAATCTCCCGCGCGATTTTTTCGGCTCTTTCGTAGATTTCGTTTTTGTCGACAGTCGTAAACTCGCCGTTTTCGTAGAGAATTTTCCCGTCAATAACGGTCATTTTTACATTCTGCTTTGAACCTGCGTAAACAAGATTTTTAGCTATGTTGTGGAACGGGCGCATATTCGGCTGTGAAAGGTCGATTACCGCAAAATCGGCGCATTTACCGACAGCCAGAACGTCGCAGTTAAAAAGCCCCATAGCGTGCGCCCCGCCCTTAGTTGCCATTTCCAGCACGTCAAACGCAGGACAAGCCGCCGCGTCGTTCTCGCGGTACTTTTGCAGAGCTGTTACGAGAAACATCTCGCGGAACATATCAAGGCAGTTGTTAGACGCCGCGCCGTCCGTGCCGATAGCGAAATTCTTCATTCCGTGCCGCTTCATTTCGCAAATCGGCGCAATGCCGCTTGCAAGTTTGAGGTTAGAAGCGGGATTTGTCACCATATACAATCCCCTGTCGCGGAAAATCTCCATATCGCGCTCGTCAAACCAAACGCAGTGAAATCCTCCCCCGCCGTACTCGAACATTCCAAGCTTATCGAAAAGCTGCGTCGGGGTCATTCCATAACGCTCGCGGCAGCCGTCCACTTCCGATTTTGTTTCGCTGTTGTGCGTATACATCGGAGCTTTGTATTTCTGGGAGAGCTTTGCCAAGCCCTCCAGTGTTTCGCGCTTTGTGGTATACTCCGCGTGAAATCCAAGCTGATAGGAAACAAGGGGACTTAGAGAATTGTAGGTGTTGAATTCCTCTTCTATCCCCTCTACAGTCCCGCCGAAATCGTTTATAGAGCCGCAGATGACTGTTCTGAATCCCATATCTATGTTCGCTTTGGAATACGCGGGAAGCTTGAAATACATATCGAACGACGAGGTTATACCGCTTGTGAGGTACTCCATATTTCCAAGCTGAGTAAAAACGTAAATAGCGTCCTCCGTGAGTTTTGCCTCGCGCGGGAAAACCTGATTATACAGCCAGTCATTCAGCGGCAAATCGTCCGCGAACGATCGCAGAAAAGTCATAGCGGTATGTGTGTGCGCGTCCTTGAACCCCGGAATTATCAAATCGCCTTTCAAATCTATTTCGCGGTCGAATTTCTCTGAATTTTCCTTTTTTTCGCCTATATAGGAGATTTTACCACCGTCGGTATGAAGTTCCCCGTCGATTATGTTTTCATTCTCCATAGTGAGAATTTTCGCGTTGTGAAACCTTAATTTCATAGTTATCCTTTCCTAACCGAACATATTTTTAAGCGACTCTTTATACGGATATCGGCAGATACCGCGCTCGGTGATTATCGCCGTGATAAGTTCCGCGTCCGTAACGTCAAAAGCGGGATTATAGCACTTTACGGAATCCTCCGCTATAGGCTTTTCAAAGAATTTAGTCTTTATCTCCTCGCCTGAACGTTCTTCTATAACTATCTTATCGCCGCTTTCGCAGTTGAAATCAATAGTAGAGCTTGGGCAGAAAACATAAAACGGTATCCCGTGATACTTCGCGTTCACGGCGACCGACCGAGTGCCTATCTTGTTTGCAGTATCGCCGTTTGCGGCAACTCTGTCGCAGCCGACGAAGCAAGCCTGAATTTTTCCCTGTTTCATCAGCATTGAAGCCGCGTTGTCGCAAATAAGCGTAACATCTATCCCCGCGTGATTCAGTTCAAACGAGGTAAGCCTTGCCCCTTGAAGCAGCGGTCTTGTTTCATCACTGAAAACATGGAAATTATACCCACGTTCTTTTCCGAGCAACAGCGTTCCAAGCCCCGTTCCGTATTCATAAGCCGCCAATGCGCCCGCGTTACAGTGCGTTAAAATGCCGTCGCCGTCCTTGACAAGCGTCAGCCCGTTCTCGGAGATAGCCTTGCACATTGCCCTGTCCTCGTCGCATATCCTTGTACACTCCTCAAAAAGCAACGGCAGCGCGGATTTTTTTCCGTGCCCCTTTGCCGCCGAAAGCATACGTTCCACAGCATGACTTAAATTCACCGCTGTAGGACGCGAGGAAATAAGATACTCCCCAAGCCCCGACAGCTCTTTATAAAACTTCCCTCTCTCCTCAAACGCTATCTTCTGCGCGAGAACATACATACCGTACCCCGCAGCAATCCCGATTGCGGGTGCGCCGCGAACGCGCAGTTCTTTTATCGCCTCAAAAAGAGCCTGCGCGTCCTCCAGCCTTAAATATTTTATCTCGTTCGGCAATAGCGTTTGATCGAGTATTTCGACCGCTGCCCTGTCGTCGGAAAGTCTGAGCGTAAAAATCTTGTCCATATTATCCTATCGTCGTTATCTTTTTGGATTTCAGTATCTTAAAAAGCGTTTCCCTGTTGAAAACAATGAACTTGTATTCCTCACCGTTTTTCAGAGAAACAATTACCGCGGGAAAAACAAACGCACGGCTCGCCGAAGCTTGCCTTATCGCGGAGTAAGACATTTTGATGTGCTTTAGTTTTTCGGGCAGAGTAAGCTTTTGGGCGCGAAAAATTATACCCTTATCATCTGCGTACAATCCCCCGCCTTGAGCACCCTCCCAACAAAGCGATGCGTAAAATGCTTTTTTCATACACACCTCAGTTGAAATAAACAACTTCGCTTTCGGCTTTTTCAGTGGGAGCAATCATATCCGCGAGAATAACAGGACCCGTGCCCTTATAGCAAGCCTGTTTTTCCGCGATAACATTTCCCTTGACCTCGACCCAGTCGCCGTCCTTGAACTTCGCTTCATCTGAGCTTTTCACGAGAATACCCACGACCTGAATATCGTTCGCACAGCAAGTCATAGCTCTCCGCGAGATAACAAAATACCCCTTAGGAACGTTTTTCGCACGGAAAACCATTCCCCTGACGTGAACGTTCTTGCCTTTATAGCGCGGCGCATTGCTCATAATGTCAATATACCACAATCCGAAATCGTCATGAATTATTTCGATAGGGTCGGCGTTCACATCGAAAGGCATTTCGTCATCACCCTGAAATCCCTGTTCAACGCTTCCGTCAACATATTCAAACATCATATCTATCCGCGGATTGAGAGCCTTAACGGCGCGGCGCAGACGCTTTTTGTCGACCTTTCCCTGTTCGCAGCGGTTGAAGATTATAATATCTGAAACCGCTATATCGTCCGACAAAAGCTGACGCATATTGTTCATATAAACGTCAAATTTCGTATGGTCAACGAACATAAATATCTGGTAAAATATCCAGTCCTTCGGGGCTTTTTGCGCCATATCCCGCAAGCTCCACATTCCGTTATATTCGAGCATTACACGGGAGGGCTTATGCTTTTTGACGAGAGCCGTTAGATTTTCGGGGTTGAAATTCTCCTCGTCCTCGATATATTCGACCTCCGAATTCGACGCTTTCAGTATTCTCTCGTCCAACTCGACCTCGCCCTGCTCGCAAGCTATAACAAGCGTCTTTTCGCCCCTGCTGAATTCCTTGTCATTAAGGGTTTCCTCGATAAACGTGGTCTTGCCGCTCTCAAGGAATCCTGTCATAAGATATACGGGAATTTCCATTTTCTTCTCCAATCAGACCCCAAACAGAGCCTTTATCTTATCCTCAACGAGTTTTGAGCCTATAACGCACATTCTGCCCGTAACGTCCGCGGGACCTGTTCTTACCTCATACTCTTCAGGAACGAAATCAAAGTGATACCATACCCCCTCCGCTCCGGGAACGATGCCCTTTGCTCTGAGGACTGTTCCATACTCCTCGCCCGACAACTTTGAAAGAGCGTTTTCCAGCTCTTCTTTCGTGAACTTTTTAGCGGATTCTATGCCGATAGATGTGAACACCTCGTCCGCATGGTGATGGTGATGATGGTGGTCATGTTCATGATCATGGTCATGACAACCGCACCCACATTCGTCGTCATGGTGATGATGTTCATGTTCATCTTCATCATCGTCATGGTCGTGGTGACAGCAGTGACCATGTTCCTCGTGTTCATCATCTTCATCGTGGTCATGGTGGTGATGATGCTCGTGTTCATGTTCATCATCGTCATCATCATGATGATGCGAATGACCGCAGACAGGGCAAATATCCTCGTCCTTAAGCAGCTCGTCCGCGAACTTGTTTTCGGTTTCCATAGCCGCGAGAATCTGTTTTCCGCTTATATCGTCCCAGCTTGTGGTGACAATTGTCGCGTGTTCGTTCAGCTCGCGCAACATATTCACTGCTTCCTCAAGTTTCTCCTCGGACAGCTTTTGCGAACGGCTGAGAACGATCGTCTTTGCGGTTTCGACCTGATTTTTGTAGAACTCGCCGAAATTCTTCATATACATCTTTATCTTGGAAGCATCAACAACAGTCGTGTAGCTGTTAAGTGTTATCTTATCGCTGTTTATTCCCATGACCGCCTTGATAACGTCGGAGAGTTTTCCTACGCCGGACGGCTCGATAAGAATTCTGTCAGGAGAAAACTCGTCCAGTACCTTTTTCAGAGCCTCACCGAAATCTCCGACCAGAGAGCAGCAAATACAGCCCTGATTCATTTCTGTTACCTGGATTCCGGCTTCTTTCATAAAGCCGCCGTCTATGCCTATCTCACCGAACTCGTTCTCAATAAGCACAAGCTTTTCGTTATTGTAGCCCTCCTTAAGAAGCTTTTTGATAAGAGTGGTCTTACCTGCTCCCAAAAAGCCCGAAAACACATCTATTTTTGTCATAATAAAACCTTCTTTCTAAATTTGTGGATCAAAATCCAATATATATTGTACCACATTTTTTAAAAATAGTCAAGATGTGGACACAAAAACACCCCGATTTTTTTCGGGGTGTCAAGATAATTCTCAGATATGGTCGTTCAAGTAATTTATCAGTGCGCCTATCTGCGGCTTTGAGAACTGCGCGTCCGCTCCGACGCTGTTTCCCTTTACTCTCATCTGCTCGTTAATGAGCGACGAGAACAAGTAAACAGGAATCTTCTTCAGCTGCTCGTCATCCTTGATAAGCTTTGTGAGGTGATGACCGTCCATCTGCGGCATTTCGATGTCGCTTATTACGCAGGATACATGGTCAAGAATATTTCCGGGAAGAGATTTATGACCGCTGATATACTCCCAAGCGTCCTTACCGTTGTCGAATGTGACAATATTTTTGTAGCCCGCTTCGGCAAGCGTATTCTTAATAAGTGTATTGAGGAACGGTGAATCCTCCGCAATAACAATATGCTTTTCAGCCTTAGTCTCGTCTGTCATTGTAGCGCCCGTAGCGTCGATAACAGCCGAACGATTGATATCGGAAACTATTTTTTCAAAATCGAGAATAAGAATTATCCTATCGGAAAGTTTAGCGATACCTGTCGCGATATTCTGCGTGCCGTCGCCGGAAATTCTCGGCGGTTTTTCTATATCCTCCCAGGAGATACGCTGTATTCCTCTTACAGAAGTAACGTGAAAGCCCACGTCCATCTGATTGAAGTTGCATATGATAAGGAGGTCGTGACCGGAATCGTCGCTTTCTTTATTCAATACCTTATGTAAATCAATAACGGAAATAACCTTGTCACGCGGAGTAAACACGCCCTCAAACTCTTCAGGAGAATCGGGCACGGGAATCATCGGCTGATAGTTCATAATTTCGCTTACCTTAGCGATATTTATACCGAAATTCTGTTTTCCTACCATAAACTCAAGCACTTCAAGTTCATTAGTGCCGCTTTCAAGGAGGATATTGTTTTCCATAAAAAAGACTCCTTACTTTTCCAGATTATGAACGCCCCGCGTTCATTACTTATTTATATTATACTATAATCTTTTAAAAAAATCAAGGGTTTTAGTCATATTTATTGGATTTTTTTAATTTTTTTACATTACCCCCTTGACAAACCGGAAGGATTATGGTATAATAAATTAAAGATTAAAAAGGAGGATTGCGGTATGGAAATGTCAATTGCGGCAATGTCCATGTCAATGGCGGCACAAAACACCCAAAATGCTGTCGCTATCGGGCTTATGAAAAAAACAATGGAACAGACCGAACAGCAGATGGCAGCAATAACAGAAATGCTCGGTAACATTCCCTCTCCTGACGGTAGGGGGCTGTTGCTAAGCACTCGCGCGTGAGTAAAAAAGCACCCTTACAAGGGTGCTTTTTTATTTTGGATCTTTTCTATTTGCTTCCCTAACACCTTAACATTAAACGAATAATTTTAAGCGGAAATTTACAGGTTTAATTTTTCATACGACCTGAAAAATATAGAATTTCAGGTAATCCGTTTCGGGAACATTCCACAGAATCGGATGATCGGGCGATTGCCGACGGGCTTCGATTTGCCGAAGTGAAACGTCCGCATCTGCTGCCGCGTCATGCAGCATTTGTTTGAAAAGCGGTTCTGTCATAAAATGCGAACACGAGCAGGTGGCAAGGTATCCTCCCCTGTTAAGCAGCCTCATAGCCTTAAGGTTTATTTCTTTATATCCGCGAACAGCATTTTTCACGGTTCCGCTGCTTTTCGTGAACGCGGGAGGATCCAGAATAATAAAATCATAAGGACTGCCGCCTTTTTTGTAAAGCTCCGTGAGATAATCGAATACGTTAGCCGTCGTGAACTCCATTCTGTCTGTCAGTCCGTTCAGGGCGGCATTTTTCTTTGTCATCTCGACTGCGTCCTCGGAAATATCAACCGCGTTGACAAGCTTTGCTCCTGCGGCAGCGGCATTAAGCGCAAAAGCGCCTGTATGCGTAAAGCAATCAAGTACAGTTCTTCCCTTGGCGATTCGGCGGATAGCCATTCGGTTATATTTCTGATCGAGAAAGAATCCGGTTTTCTGACCGTTGATATAATCCACATTATAACGTATACCATTCTCCGAAATTTCGGTGATCCCCGACAGATCTGTTTTCAAACCGCTCCAGAAACCCTTATATTGTTCCATTCCCTCAAGTTCGCGGATCTTCACGTCACTGCGCTCGTAAATAGCCTCAATATGCTCCCCCATTGCTTCAAGATTTTCAACGAGTAACTCGTAGATCATCTCTTTGATTTTCTCAATGCCGAGAGAAAGCACCTGTGTCACCAGAATATCGCCGAACCTGTCGACAGTAAGCCCCGGAAAACAATCGGCTTCACCGAAAATCAGCCGACAGCAGCCGAAATCATCAGCCATAACCGTATTGCGGTAGTCAAGAGCATATTTTATCCTTCTGGAATAAAAGTCGCGGTCGAATTTATCATTGGTATTTCTGGAAATAATTCTCACCCGAATTTTGGAATTTTCATTGTAGAATCCGGTTCCGAGAAAGCGGTCCTTGCCGCTGAAAACATCAATAAGAGCACCGTTTTCGCACTTAACGGAGGAGTCCGTTATCTCGTCGGAATAAACCCACGGATGACCTCCGCGAAGAGCCTTTTCACCTTTTGGAGTAACATGACATACGGGCATATCTCGTTTCATCATCATCATTTTTCCTGCCTTATTAAAATTAACAGCCCTCCCAATCGGAAGGGCTGTCGCTGTTAAATTACTTGTCGTCCTTACGCTTCTTAAGTGCGAGAGCCGCTGCAGCTGCCGCAGCAGCGCCTGCCGCGCCGATTGCAAGACCGGTCGTAGAATCCTGAACTCCCGTGTAGGGATTAGATCCTAACGGAATATCTTCGTCCTCAATGATAACGTTGCTGTAGTCAACTACTTCAACGCTTTCGCTTCCGTCGGAAACAGGAGTATCATCGAAGCCATCATCATCCATACTGAAATCCAGATTGGGAGTATCCCCTCTCGGAACCTCATCGTCGTCGATAGTGATACTATCGGAGTCCGAATCGGTATCATTTTCCGTGGTTGTATCCGAAGCGCTGTCCGTATTTGTATCTGTGTCAGTATCCGAATCTGTATCTGCTTCAGTATCCGTGTCAGAATCTGTGCTTGTATTTACATCATTGTCTGTATCCGAATCGGAATCGGAATCCGCGTCAGAATCTGTATCTGTATCGGTATCGGTATCGGTATCAGTATCCGTATCGGTATCTGTGTCAGTATCGGTATCCGTATCTGTGTCAGTATCGGTATCCGTATCTGTGTCAGTATCTGTGTCAGTATCGGTATCTGTATCCGTGTCTGTATCTGTATCCGTATCGGCATCTGTATCCGTGTCCGTGTCTGTATCTGTATCAGTATCTGTGTCAGTATCTGTATCCGTGTCTGTATCTGTATCCGTGTCTGTATCTGTATCCGTGTCCGTATCCGTATCTGTGTCCGTATCGGTATCTGTGTCCGTATCGGTATCTGTGTCCGTATCGGTATCTGTGTCCGTATCGGTATCTGTGTCTGTATCTGTATCTGTATCGGTATCGGTATCTGCGTCTGTGTCTGTATCCGTATCGGTATCTGTGTCTGTATCAGTATCTGTATCCGTATCTGTGTCGGTATTAGTATCCGTGTCCGTATCTGTATCGGTATCAGTGTCCGTATCAGTATCTGTATCGGTATCTGTATCCGTATCGGTGTCTGTGTCAGTATCTGTATCTGTATCGGTATCCGTATCTGTGTCGGTGTCCGTATCAGTGTCAGTATCCGTATCTGTGTCCGTATCAGTATCTGTATCCGTATCTGTATCTGTGTCTGTATCCGTATCTGTGTCTGTATCGGTATCAGTATCTGTGTCCGTATCAGTATCTGTGTCTGTATCCGTATCTGTATCTGTATCGGTATCAGTATCTGTGTCCGTATCAGTATCTGTGTCTGTATCGGTATCTGTGTCTGTATCGGTATCTGTATCTGTATCTGTATCTGTGTCTGTATCGGTATCTGTGTCTGTATCCGTATCTGTATCTGTATCGGTATCAGTATCTGTGTCCGTATCAGTATCTGTGTCTGTGTCTGTATCCGTGTCAGTGTCTGTGTCCGTATCAGTATCTGTGTCAGTGTCAGTATCCGTGTCAGTATCTGTATCGGTATCAGTATCCGTGTCTGTGTCTGTGTCTGTATCCGTATCGGTATCTGACTCTGAATCGGTACCCGTATCTACATCACTGTCTGTGTCATTATCGGAATCTGCGTCAGCGTCAGAATCTGTATCTGTGTCGGTATCTGTATCAGCGTCCGCATCTGTGTCAGTATCCGTGTCGGTATCGGTATCCGTATCAGCGTCGCTATCAGTATCAGCATCGCCATCGTCAGGATTAACATTACCTTCATCAGGATTAGCGGGGGTGGATTTCTCCTCTTCAACTTCTCCCTGAGAATTATTCTCATGATCATGATAAATTCCTGTCGGAGTGATCTGGTGGATCTCTCCAACCATTTCAATATGATTTGCGATAACAGAACCGTTTACATTACCGCCTACAGTAAAGTTTGCGTAAGGAGCAACGTAAATTCCTCCTGTAAGACCCGAACTGATATTTCCGTCATATGTACCGAAGTTAAACACCACGTTCGCTGCCGATTCAGTCCAGTCGGGAGAATTGACATTTCCGAGGAAAATGTCATTTGTTTCATCATCGGTTATAACGTTAATTACGATATTAACGCCGCCGTTGTCACATATAAGCGACTTTACGCTTGCGTCATTCTTCTGAAGATCGTCAGCCTTTACATTTATCACCATAGTGTCGCCGAGCTGAACATCTCCCTGCGAAATGGCAAGAGCAGCTTTTTTTAGAGCGTCCTCAGAATCCTCCTCGGAAAAGTCGACATCATTTATCAACGCCTGACCGCTTTCCGCGATGTTGTCAAGATTCTGTGTTATGTTTTTGAATCCGTGAGATTCATCTGCTCTTGTGAGAGTAATCTTCTTTGCGTTCTGAGCGCCGCCGCATTCAAATCTATACTCAACTCCGCCCGCTCTGAAACCTATACCGTTGCCGTTATCGAACGAGGTCTGTTCAAAATCGAAATCGAGAACGAACTCGTATGTAGTGTCCGGCGCCATTGTTACCATAATGGTTGTATTGGTCGGAGCTTTCTGCAAATACTGAGTATAATGCGTATTTCCGTCCTTGACGTGTTGAGCGACATTTGAGTTGAACACGAAAAAGTCAGGTGTCACAGCGGTAGCAATATTTCCTTCAACGTGTCCGCCGTTATGGGTTTCGCTATAAGAACCGAAGCCCTCAAAAACGTGCATATCGGTCCTGAAAGCGTTTAAGGTATGCGCTTGGTCAGTCGCGACAAATACATTCTTGGAAAGCTCCTGATAGCCGGGGTTATTACCGATAGCTTTATTAGAGCTGGCGGTAGTTTCGCTGTCAAAGTCATCGGGGTCTACCGGAGCAGCTGCCGCAGTTGCGGAAGCGGCACGAGAGCCGAGCACAGTCACAGCGAATGCGAACATAAAGGCAGCCTTGCCCTTGTTCAATTTCTTCTTGTTCTTCTTCTCTTCGTTGTTGTCAGCCATAATAATCTCCTCCACAATATAGCAGCTGAATTCATCACGATCAGACCCAATGTACATCATCATATAGTTACACGACTATACTTTATTTATTTAATTATAACACATTTTAAACATATTGTCAATAGAGTTTCGGAAATTTACCCCGAAATCTTTTACAATTTATTAAAATAAACTTAAATATTTTTGTACGTTTTGCACAACGAATTATATAAATTCATCACACTCCGATTCGTTTGTGCATTGTTTCACTGTTATATGCATAAGATACGGCTGTTTCGGCGGAGATGACTCCGTCCTTATACATCTTCAAAATACAGTTGTCCATTGTCTGCATTCCGGGAGCGGAATTTATAACAGTATCTATCTGATATGTTTTTTCGTCACGGATAAGCGTTCTGATAGCGCTGTTCATTGTCATTATCTCGAAAGCCGGAACGAGTTTTCCGTCAACTGTCGGCAAAAGCTGTTGTGATACCACTGCGTCAAGCACCATAGAAAGCTGGATCCTTATCTGATGCTGTTGGTTTATCGGGAAAACATCAATTATACGGTCTATGGTATTCGCTGCTCCGAGCGTATGGAGAGTTGAAAGTACAAGCTGACCTGTTTCTGCGGCGGTCATAGCGACGCTTATTGTTTCATAGTCGCGCATTTCTCCGAGAAGGATAACGTCCGGTGACTGACGAAGTGCCGCTCTAAGCGCGTTGAGATATGATTCTGTATCAATATTTATCTCACGCTGACTAATAATGCACTTTTTGTGCTTATGCAGGAATTCTATCGGATCTTCTATTGTAATTATATGTCCTTCGCGCTCGTTGTTGATCTGGTTTATTATACAGGAAAGCGTCGTGGATTTACCGTTTCCTGCGGGACCCGTAACAAGCACGATTCCGCTTTTCTGCTTTGATAGTTTCATTACAGATTCGGGAATGCCGATCGTTTTTGCATCTGGCAGTTCAAACGGAACATAACGAAGCACGGCGGCGTAAGAGCCGCGCTGTTTATAAACATTTGCACGAAAGCGCCCCATTCCTGCTACGGAAATCGAAAAATCCATTTCCTTGTCGGGAAGACTGTCAGCTTCAAAGTTAAATCCTCCGAGCTTGTATATCTCGCAGGCAAGACGCCGCGCTTCTGCGGGTAAAATAGGAGTATTATCAATTTTGATAATTCTGCCGTTGGTTTTGCAGCTCACCACTGCTCCTGAGATCATAAAAATATCCGAAGCATGGTTGTCGGTCGCTTTTTTAAGTATTTCCAATAATTCCATTTTGCACCTCATAATATATAATATATAATAATGTAGTTAGAGCGTATTTCCGTCCCATACATTGATATGGGAATCGCTCTCATCGGAAGAAAATGTCTTGCTTTGCCAGAGTGAAATATCATATCCACCGCTTTCAAGGAAAACAACATTTACAAGCAGCTTCTGCTTTTCGTTGATAGTAACGGAATATTCGACTGAAAGTCCGCCTCTCACTCTTGAAAGACTGATACCCTCCAGTTCCTCTGAAGCAGCTTCAAACGAATCCTCGAAAAATCCCGACCTTCTCGCGGAATATGCCATTCCGTCCAGTTTTGCGAGAATTTCCTTAGCCTTTGAATCCGCAGCATAATACTGCGCCAGATAATCTCCGCTGCGCCTGTTGAAAGAATCGTTTGAAACAGCTGCCCGATAGCTCAACACTGCGAAAACAGTAAGGCATACCGACGCAAAAATTATCATAACGGAAACATATCCAACACCCATACTGCTGTTTATAGAATTCTTTTTCAATGCCACTCGCCTCTTTCATTTGAAATATAAGCGGAACAGTCAAGCGTGTAAATCTCCTCTTCATCTGCCAGAAATTCCATATGCAGCTTTGAAATAGTTCCCGCATCGGTAGGTTTCTGTTCTTCATATGCCTTAAGAATGAATCCCTCGCCTGTGGGAGTGATTTGAGTACAATTGCCATCTTTTGTAACAGTCAACTCGTCCCAAACGACTTTAGCGGCTTGCTCTGCGTTGCCGCATTCGGAATAAACCTCCGCTAAGGACTGCGCATAAACTATCACATTTTCAAGTTCGGCGCTGTAGCGCGACTTGCTGTCCGCTTGTGAGAACATTTTTAAGATAACAACTCCCGAAATGCTGAAAAAAAGAAGCGCGATTATTATTTCAATGAAAAAAAGATTCACGGGTCGCCTTATGCTTTTCGATTTCAGGTTGATCACCCTCTTCTTACAATTGTTTCCAGTTCCTCGTCATTTGTCGATACACTTATTGTATAAAAGTTATCACTTTCAGTGATTCCCATATCAAACAGGTCGAAGATCCTTTCACCGCCCTCGGCAGTAGGCTCACTGTCGGAGCTTATACTTTTTTCATAAAGTGTGCCGTCGCTGAAGTAGATAACGTTTACCATTTCCCCGCTTTGGAGAATTATTCCGGTGCCGTTTTCAATGACCTTTGCCTGCTCCGACGCCCTTATCTTATTCGATAAATACCGCACTGCTGCCGAAGCTCCGAACGTTTTGTCGAAATTGGAGCTTATTCTGCTGTAAGCTCCCGCAGCGACGGCAATTATCATTAAGGTACACCCCGCAAACAACATAAACAGCAGCATACTTCCGATCGTACTTATTGTGTCGCTCAACGTCTTGTTGCGGTATTTTTTCATTTCGGAGCCTGCCTTTCCAACACCGTGACCGTCGGACGCACATTATCCGCGAAGCAGTCGTAGTGAACTATATATTTTTCCCTGTCATAAGTAACGCCGTAATTTTCGCTTAAATATTCCGCCGAAGGTGGATAAATTCCCTCAATGGCATAGCAAAGTGTTATCCCGTTTTCGATAGTATTCTTTACGGCGTTTAGCTGTCCCCTGCCGCTTGCTTCAGACGCATTGCCCAAAGCGACACAGATCCATACTATAAGAGCCGTGAAAACAGCCGCCGGAATAATATATCCCAACAAACTCCTTATTGAAAAACGTTTCATTTTTCCACCTTAACCCATTACAGACATAATGTTCATAAGCGGTATCATTACCGTAAGCAGTATAGCTCCTATAACTGTTGTAAGTACTATTACAATAGACGGCTCGATAAATGCCACTATTCCGGCAGCGGATTCCATAGCCTGCTCGCCGCATCTGTCGGAGAGCTTTCTCCACGCCTTTTCAAACGAACCGGAGCTGTAAGCGATTTTCAAGGAGCGGGCGTGCATTGCAGGAAAAATTCCGGCTGTTGCAATAACGTCCGCAAAATATTCTCCTGCGAGAAGTTTTTCGCGGCATTTAAGAAGTTTTTCCTTAAGCTTCTTGTCATCAATAAGATCCGCTGCCATTTCCATCATCTCTACGGGAGAGATCCCCGCCGATACCATCATCATCAAAGCTCCGGAAATTTTCGCGAGTGAAAAGCTCCGTGAGATCCTCCTCGTAAGAGGAAAAGCCGCAAGAAACGCCGAAAGTCCTTTACGAAAGCTCGGAATATTCGACAATATTGCAATTGCTGCAGCAACGGCGATTATCACGAGCATAACAATAAGCAGCGCCGTTCCGACTCCGTAAGCTACATCTACTGTAAGCTGCACGGATTGTGTTATAGAACTGTCGAATTGTGAGAAAATATCTCCGAACATCGGGATAACCAACACTATAAGTACGACAATTACAGCTGTCATCATAACCAACAGCATCATCGGGTGAAGCACAGCCGAGCGTATAGTGCGGTTCAGCTCGGCGCGCTCCTCGTAATATTCCGCAAGGTTTCCGAGGACGTTCTCAAGCTCACCCGTAAGTTCGCCGATTTTCACCATTTTCAGCACATACTCCGGAAAGACCATACTGCTTTCCATTGCCTGAGCGAGAGTTTCGTTATTGTTGAGATCATCAAGCAGCGACTTGCACACGGAAAGCATACGCTTGTCGTCCATATCCTCACACAGCACGTCGATACCGTCGGAAAGCTGCATACCCGCGTTCAGCATAAGCGAGAGCTGTTCACAGAAATACGCCGTTTCGTCGGGAGTTAATTTCTTTACCATATTCTTTTCCTCTTACATTTAATAATAGTATACCGCGGAATAGTTTCCGGGAGTCGAAATATACGCGGAAATCTGTCCTTTATTTGAGGAGCCCGCGTAAAAGGTCGCATCCACAAGGTTATATCCGTTGTTTTTAAGAAGCAATTCCGGAGTTATCCAGCCGGTTTCCTTTGTATAAACTTCATTCCACGCGTGATAAATATCGTTCGGCGAAGAGTACGCATATCCGTGGACCATTCTGGTCGGTATCCCCTGAGAGCGGAGCATTGCCGCCATCAAAGCGGAATAGTCATAGCATATTCCCTTTTTCCTTGCTAGAGTGGAATCGACATCGGGTACATAGCCGCTTTTTACGGTAGCCGCAAGCTGATTGTCATAGGAGATATTTTCGGTGATCCAAGTGAAAACAGCCGCGATTTTCTCGATATTACCCGACTTGCCCGCACAAAGTTCTGCCGCTTTGTAAACGGCTTTTGAAGATTGGCTGTAATTTACATACTTGTTCGGAAGAGAAAACGGCGCTGTGGGATCCGGCATATTTACATTTATGGAAAGCTCCATTCCCTTTGCGTAGCTCGTTCCCTCTACCTGCTCGAAAAGTGTTATCTTATACGTTCCGTTTCCGCACGAAAGAGGAAAATATTCTATCTTCCCATTAACGTTGAGGTCATGGGTATATGTTTCTCCGTTTGCCTCCATACGGAGCTTTACTTTTTTCTTGGAACCGGTATACTTTGCGGAAATATAGCCTTTCGAGGTGTTGGAGTAGTCGATAATACCGCAGTCCTTGATTTCCGCATTTGTTCCGGGAGAAGTCGGCATTACTATATTTGGAACGACTACCTCAACAGGCGGCTTGCTTTCAGCACTTGACGAAACAGGAGGTCTGCTTTCGGAATTCGACCCCGAATTTGAGGTCGTTCCGCTTATAAACGAATCATGACCGCCGGAAACTTCAGTCGATGAAATGTCCTCGAACGATTGGCTTGATTCGGAGCTGTCCGAACTATTTGACAGATCATCAGCAGTGCTTACTGCGCTCACATAAGAAGCCTCGGAAATATCCGAAGAACTTTGCTGATAAGATTCCGAAGAAGTGTTTTCGGAAACAGTATGTGTATTATCGGAGCCTTGGTTCGAGCCCTCCGAAACTCCCGAATCACAGCCCGCAAGCAATAAAGCCGTGAAAGCCGCTGCCGCAAGCTTTTTCATAATGCCCGAAAACGCTCCGAAGCTGTTACAGATCATATTGCATTATCCTTTCAGGAAACAATAAACCTCAGCGCTTCAGTTTTAGGTCGCGGAGAAGAATATAATTCTGGTCAATGTCGTTGAAAACTTTTCTGTCCGTTCCCTTAAAAATCCTGCTTATAAATTCCGCCGTCTGTCTGTAGAATTCGGCTTCATAGTGCGTAATATCCCTGCCACCGAGAGGATAATCGTCCGAGGAATAAAAATTCTTGGAAATGTCAATGACATAGCACCCTGTAATTCCCGCAAATCGCTCCTCGCACAGGGAAATGAATTTTTTCTTTATGTCATGCATAGTATCGGGAAGCTCGCAAAGCCTGAAATCATGATTGATATATCGGTTCTTTGGCTCAGTTTTGATAAGGATTATATTCTCCCCGTAAATATCAAGGATCTCATTTGAGAATTTAGTTATCCCCTCAAAGCAGAATTTCATATCCCGCTTCTCGAACAGACAGCATTCAGTAATATCTTTTTTGATATTTTTGTAGAACTCCGTGCGGCGCAGAAAATCATCAAGAACGAAAACCTCTCCGTGAAATTCCGCCATAGTACATATAAGATTGTAAAAATCCACGACTATCCACTGTGCGGCGCTGTCCTCAAGTGTTTCTATCCCCTTGCGCTTGAAAGCGTCTTCAAGGACCTTCCGTCTGTAGCGGCTTTTGCAGAAAAGCCCGATGTCATCGGGAATTTCGTACTCTATAGGTTTTTCGAGCGCGAAAATAGCGGGCTGCATCTGAACAAAGCTCCCAACGAACGCTTCGCGGCAAAGATTTACCGATTCACGGGAAACGCTGCTGCCCCAGATATCTACGGTATGGTTGCAATGTTCAGACATATACCGCCGCAGCTGCGGTTTTCCGCGAAGCAGAAACACAAGCTCCGCGCTTCTCTCCTCAACGGAAGCCCCCAGCTCCTTTGAAAGCTGATAAGCGATTTTTTTCACTATATTGTAATGACCGTCAAAGGCGGGCTTATAGAAGTCGTAAGGCTTGGTGAGATTTCCTTTTTCGACAAGATTTATAATTTCTGCTGCCTGAACGATATCCTCAGCGCCCTTATCATTTTCAAAAAAGCCCTTCACAGAGATAAGGTCGGATTTTCCCGCTCGTTTAAGGCGGATAATTCTCTCGCTGTTTCTCGCGCAAAATTCGACAGAGGTATAAGCGACTATTTTATCCGCAGCGTTGCTCATATCAAGAAGTCTTTTGTGATAGGAACGCAGCGTCATACTTTCGTAATATCTCATAACACGGTCGAACCACGTCTGGGCATCCGGAGAATCAACATAGGTTCTTCCCTTGCCGGAAACGATATCGACCGCTGCTTTATATGCATCGGAGTAGTATTCCGCTTCAAATGTGATCTCGGTGTCGTCCTCTACAAAATATTTATCCGACAATGCAACGACGGCAGGATCAACAAGACTGATAAAATAATCCTCCATTTCCCGCATAAGGCGGTTTCTTCTTTCATTTTCGGGAGTGGTCCGAAGCATAAGTCCCTTTTTCCTCCACGAAGAGATATTGCATCTGAAAAGGATTATTTTCTCGCTCGGAACAGCACTTGAAAGCTTTTCGGCGAAATTCTTAAGAAGCGGCTTCCACAGGGTTTCCCCGAACGGAGCGCGGATCCTTATCCATTGATCACGGTGTTTTTCGTAGAACTCCGAACAGCGGAGCTTTCCGGTATTTGAGTAAAAGCAGTCGCCGTTGTTGGTATGCCTGAAAAGCGATACAGTCGCAGCCGTAAAGAAATCCACCGCAACGAAATCGAAAGCATTATTCTTGATATATCCCGAAATATCTTTGCTCACGTCGAGAGCGAGAGCGGTATCCATATTTTCATTGGCTTTATGCATAATTTCCGCTCCGAGAGAGAGCGGGGAAAGATACATTCCCGTCCTGTCTATTCTGAAATTCTTTCCGGAAGAAAGTATCCTGTACAAAATAGATGAGCCGATTATTAGCCCCGACGGCTTATCGGAAAAGGTGCGAAGCTCCGTTCCGATAAACTTACGCGTTCTCTTGTAGGAATCGTCGGTATTTTCACTGTGTGCGGGGAAAGCCGGTTCCGAAGCCGCACCGAATTCTCTGATCTCACTGTACACCGGAATATAGGAACATTTTGCGGAGATCTCCTCTCCCTCGCGATACAATTCCACACGAAGAATAATTCCGTCGCGGTTTTCCCGAAGCTCCGAAATATTCGTCAGAAAAGTTCCGAGCGAAAACGCGCACGGTACCTTTCTGCCGTTTCCGCCGTCGATAAATTCAAACTTCTGAACAGTATGAGTATGCGATCCGATTATAAGATCCGCACCCGACTTTGCCATAAATTCAGCCTCGGCACGTTGATTTTTCCTTATCTGATGAGAATTTGCCGTACCCCAGTGCTGATATGCAACTATAAACTCCGCGCCCATTGCCCTTGCAGTATTCAACAACTCGACAAAATAGTCGCGGTCATATTTGCCTGTTTTATTCAGAAACGATGTCGAATCGGAATTATCATTAAGCAAATCGGTGGAAATAATTCCGACCTTAAAACCTTTAACGTCGACGACCGTCGGATTGTTCCCGCAGGTCCCGAAATTGTACATTCCCGCACGCTTTATTGCCGCAACGGTATAATCAAGCCCTGCTTCCCCCTCTGAGAGAATATTGTCGGTAGTTGTAAAAAGTCCGTCAAAACCGGCGTTCGCAGCGGAAAAAATAAATTCCGACGGAGCGTTGCTTTTTATCGGAGTGCCGCTCAAACGCTGCTGCTCGGAATCATACGGAGCGCCATCATAACACACTTGATCAAGTACTCCGGCGACAAGATCCGCTTTTGCGAGAGTGCTTTTGATATTTTCAAATGAACGTGAAAAATCCCGTCCGCAGGACTGCTTCTGCATACTCAGCGTACACATAATATCTCCTGTGAACATCATAACAGCGTGCTGTTTTCCGATATTTAAGGAACGGTCGACAAAGACCCTCACACGATACGAGCTTTCGTTGCCGGAAAATATTTTTATTTCCGTAGAGCCTTTATTTACAGCGGTAACAACTCCTGAAGAATTGACCTCGGCGATTTCCGTATTTTCGGAAGTATAGGAAATATTCGCATCGGGATCTGGAGATTCTGTATGAAGCTGGAATACCTCCCCTTTTTTCAGGCACACTGTGCCCTCGGCTTTAAGGCTCCCGCAGATGGGCGAAAACGCAATTTTCCTTGTAGGCTCGCCAAAAATTTCTATATCGTTTTTTAAATAAAAAGCGCGGACCTCAACAAGATACTGCTTGCCGTTTTCCAGACCCGTGACCATTCTTTTTGTCTTTTGGGAATAACGGGATTTTATACATTTTGTCGGTTCATAAGGCGAGTAGAAGAACAGCTTGTAACCATCCGCGCCGAATACCGCTTTCCAGTTTGCAAGTACTGCTCCGTCCTTTTCAGTTATGGTAAACTCTTCGGGAGCAGGCAATCTCTCCGTCATATTCCGATCCCCCTATTCGGATTTATTTTTCATTACGAACGGCATCTAACTTTTCGTAATTTTTATATAATGAATAATATGCGCCGCAAAAATGCTGAACATCATCTATTCGTATTCTGAACTCATCGTGACGCACGAAAAACGCCCCCAGTGCCGAATGTGGCTCAGCAAAATACATCACATACTCCGGATAACCGTATCCGTTTAGCATATACTCGGCGCGGTGAAATATCGTCTTTACAAAGTATTTTTCATCGAATTCCTTAAGATAACTGCATTTGAGCTTGCGCTCTTTGATCCTTGTATAAAGCTCGAAGGACACGCACAATAGCTCCAGAAACGTATGATAAGTCGTCGGCTGCTTATAAATCCTGTCGAGATTTACCTGAACGTTTTTCAGCGCGAAATTGAGGTATTTTTCCTCAGGAACATATTTTGTAAGCTCGTTCATTGAATACGCGACCCAGTGGTCTGCGTATTGAGTATAGTCCTTTTTGATAAATCGGTTTGCTGCAAGCTCGGCTGCCTCAAGATACTTTCTTTTTTTCGTAAGACCATAAAGTCTGCAAAGCGCGAAAACGCATTCTCCGTCATAATAAACGGTACGGAATTTATCTCTCGGCGCCAGCGACGGATATTTCAGAACGTGGAAAAAGCTCCCGTCACGCTCGTCAAAAAGCTCCAGTATGCCGTTTCCAAGCTCCGAAGCGTATTTTTCGTATTCTTTTGAGCCGACAACGTCCATATATTCCGTAAGTACAATGACCGCGACAGCGTTGCCGCCGATCTTGACCTCACCCTTAGTTTTCTCGGCAAGGAAAAGGGTGTTATCGTGAGTATCGCTTTTCGGATACCTGTAAACACAATTCTGAATCATATAAACGATAGCGCTCTCCGCCTGACGCAAAATAAACCTGTCGCCCGTCAGTCTGTACGCGCACAGCAAACTCCAGATAGAAGTGGCATGGCGAAGAATGTTATATCCGGAGATTTTTTTCGGGAAAATCGGATAATATCCGTAATCGAATTTTCCGTCAAGACCTATCTGCATAGCGAGATAGTCCGATGAAGTTGAAATAACCCTCAACGCAGTTTTCTTGTCGAATTTTTCAATAATACGCCGACCGCAGTTCGCGCCCTCGAAGTAAAGTTCTATAACACGGCTTTTCTCGCCGCAGAAAAGCGACTTGCAGTCGAAAAGTATTACTTCCTCAGGAAACTGCGTCAGTGTTTTCAGCTCGCAGCCTGCAAGATATTTGTTTATCTCTGTGATATCAAGCTTTTTTTCCTTGTAGTCGATAAGATAATTTCCGTTAAGCTCTGCTTCTATAAAGGAAGTACTCATATCATCACTGAAAGAGATACCGCGTCTAAAAAATTCACGATAGCCCTTTCCGATTTTCGTGACAACATCGGACAGTCTTGCACGTTCGCCCTTTATCGTAACGTCTGTCTTGATCCATACAGGCTCGATCTTATCAGACGAAATGAAATTTCTCGCGTCTGACGAAGCTCTTTCCCAAGCGTCTTGTACGCTTTCGGCGGAAGCTCTGAAAACATAGGCTCTTTCCCTGACATCACAAACCGAAATAAATGCCGCATATCTGCCGAAGTTTTTTCCGAATTCAGAAAAAACGGCTTCGTTTTCAAACATTTTTTCTTTTAAGAGCTTGATTTTTTCGTCGAATTTTTCAACGCAGTTTTCCATTTTGCTGACCTCTAAAACTAAAATTATTCCGCTCCTCGGAAATAAAGCCCTCTTGTGAGCTTTCCCGAAGGCTTTCCGTTGGTTTTGTACATTTCGAGTACAGGCGCTATTTCTTTTTCGTCGGTGAATTTCAGAACAGCGAAATCGAATCCCGAAAGTTCCTCTTGTTTGTCACTCAAAATAAGAACATCGGGATTCAGTATCTCCACGCAGTTTCCCTGACACATTACAAAAAACTCATTCCCACGTCTGTCGACAATAGATCTTCCGCAGCTTCTGCCCTCGCCGAACGGAGTTTTTTTCCCGCAAGGTTTTCCGTCCGCTATCGGACAGCGCCGCAAAAGCATCAACGGTATCCTCCCGTATGCGAGAATACCCCTCGGTATCGGCGAATCTATCTCTCTCAGGACAGACAGCTTTCCCTCAAAAGATAGCGTCAAATCATGCATTCCAAACTCCGCGCAGACCGCAGCCGACAGCGAATTCAATACGTTCATTCTATACCCGCCGCAGATCTCGAAACCGCATTCTTTCAGCAGATACGCGTGTCCAAGCGTCTGAGCAAGCCCTTTTGAAAAACCGCCCCTGCGAAGCTCCAAAAGTCGGCTTCGCGTTTCTTTTTCACAGTCGGAAAGTACCAACGGCGGCACAACAACTATCCTGTCTTTATCGGGAATTTTCTCACAAAGCAGTCCCATTGGAGCATATATCATCTCAAAATCAAGCTCCAAAGCCTGTTTTAGCTGTTCGGGATCAGAAATTTCCGCACGGTATTTTATGTTCCCGTTATTTTCAGATATCCGTTTTTCGGGGAGCTTAAAGCTGTTTATTCTGTATTTCGGTGTTGATTTTTCAATAACGAGCTTTTCTGCTTTTGCGCAAAGCTCCCTTCTCAGCTGATTTAATGCCGAAGCGGGAACATAAAGTCCACCGTCCACCTCAGCAGTGATTTTTCCGGCAAAAAACTGCGTACCGCCAAGCTTTTCCATTCTATCGCAAACGGACCTTTCGTCAAGCGGCGCACCCTCAGCATCTTCGGGGATAGTTTCGGTTTGTGTGAAAACCTCTCCAAAAGAACATTCCGCTCTCGCACAGATACGCTTCCCTGCTTTTATTTCCGTGGAAATATCCAGTTTTATTCTCGGAAATTCATTCTTGTAAATTTCCTTGATACCCACAAGAGACTTAGCGGAATTTTCCACGTCCTCTTTTCCGCGGATACCTGACATATCGGTCATTGTACCGTCAAAATATCCTGTTGTGAAACCGTTTCTTGAAAAGATCCCACCCAAACGCTCCATATCGCAGGCGCCAAAGGCAAGCTGCTCGCGGCAAGCGTTTACAGCGCACGCAACATATTCGGGGCGCTTCATTCTGCCCTCGATTTTGAAAGAAGATATCCCCTTGAAGATCTTGTCATTGAGCTTCGGAACAAGCGACGAATCTTTAAGTGAAAGCACATTATGCCTTTCGCCGCATGAAAAATCCAGTCTGCACGGCTGTGCGCAAAGTCCCCTGTTTCCGCTTCTGCCGCCAAAAACGCTGCTCATGTAGCATTGTCCGCTTACGCTTACGCAAAGCGCTCCGTGGACAAATATTTCAAGCTCTGCCGAGGTGTTTTCCCTGATCTCACGAATTTCCTCCGCAGACAGTTCCCTGCCAATAACCACACGCGAATATCCGAGTTTTTCCGCCGCCTTGACCCCGCAAACGCTGTTAAGCGTCATCTGAGTTGAAGCGTGCAGCGGAATATCTGGAGAGATCTCCCTAGCAAGCCTTGCCGCTCCCAGATCCTGCATTATCAGTCCGTCGGCTCCGCATGACGCTATAAACCTCACGCAATCCGCAAGCGCCGAAAATTCCGCGTCGTAAACCAGTGTATTTACTGCAGCATATATCTTTACACCGCGTCTGTGGCACTCAAAAACAGCTTTTTCAAATTCCTCATGAGAAAAATTTTCGGCGTTTTTCCGCGCCGAAAACTCTTTAAGTCCGACATAAACCGCGTCCGCGCCCGCATTGAGCGCTGCCGCAAGGCTTTCGTACCCTCCGCACGGAGCAAGTATTTCGCTCATAGCGTAAGCTGCCCGTCCTCAAGAAGTTCTTTCAACTGCTTATCAAGCGAGGAATTTGTCTTTTTAAGCGTCTTGACCTCATTTGAAAGTTCAGAATTTTTCTTTGCAAGCTCGTCTGCGCTTGCCTTAAGCTTTTCAAGTTCTTCCGAAAGCTCGGCGCTGTTGTCGGTTTGCTTCAATGCCACATTCTCGCTTTCGACCTGTGAAAACTTCACCTTAAGCTCGTCCTGTTCGGATTCAAGCTTTTTATTCAGTTTTTCAAGCTCCGACTGCTTTTCTGCAAGCTCTTTGTTTTGCTTGTCGAGTTCATCATATGCTCCCGACAGCTCCTCATAGTCCTTGACCAGCTTTGCTTTCTCGGAATCTGACTTTTCAAGCTCCGAGCGAAGCCTGTTTTCAGTTTCGGGGTCGAATTTAGATGTTTTGCCTTCCAGTTCCTTGATTTTAGCTTCAAAGTCAGCCGTCTTTGATTTTAGCTCTGCGTTTTCTTTTCTGAGAGCGTCACGTTCCGAAGCTGTTTCCGAAATATCCGAGCCCTTGGACTTCAGCGTTTCGGAAAGCTTTTCCGACTGTGCTTTTAGTTCGCCGATATTTTTATTGAGTTCGTCGTTTTTTGATTTGAAAGAATCGCGTTCTTTCTCTGCTGATTCCGCACGTTTTTGCTCACGTCGGAACGCTTCCTCGAAATTTTCAGCCTTGACCAGCTTTTCTGACAAGCGTTTATTTTCCTCGCCGACGGAAACAGCCCTTGCCTGTTCCTTTTCAAGCTCGGAGATTCTCTTGTCTTTTGCAGAGATCTGCTTGTTAAGTTCTTCTGTCTTTGCGCTTGTCTGCTTTGCCGTATCGGAAAGCTGTAAATTTTTCTTTTCAAGATTTTCGGAACGCTTTTTTTCCTCTGCAAGAGCCTTTTCGAGCGAGTCGCACTTTGCCGCCTTTGAATTTGCTTCCTTCAAGGTTTCCGCGAGCTGTGAATTTTTTCCCTCAAGCTCCGAAAAACGCTTTGTAAGCTTTTCAAGCTCCGCGCTTACGTTTTTTAGCTTTGAAACCTCCTCCGACAGCCTTGCGTTTTCCTCAATAGCGTTCACGGCAGCGGATTCGTTCTTTTTCAGTCTTTCGATCTCGGACGCAAATTTCTTGCAATCGGCTTTTATCTCCAAAAGTTCATTATAAAAATCGAGAGCAGAAAAAATCGCCGCGTCCTCTTTGCTGATATTTTCACTGTCCTGACAATATTCGCCGATCTTATCCTCAACGCACTTTGCCGCCTGAGTTACCTTTTCGGCATCGTCGGTGATCAGTCTGTAATTTTTATTGCATATTGATATTGTTATCTTCTGGTTCAGCATCGAAGAACAATCCTTTCAAGCATTATGTTTTGCGGAAATACTTCCACACTATATATTATAATACAAATCCTTTCATATTTCAAGAGGTTTTACATAAATTTTTACAGAAAAAAGGACGGCGCAAGCCGTCCTTTGGAGTATTATATCCCGTCAAGCACGCGTTCTTCCATAACGCTCATATAAGCGGGGCGTATAATGCGGCTTGCCGTAGCGAGTTCCTCAAGCCTATGGGCGCTCCAGCCCACGATTCTTGCAATAGCGAAAATCGCCGTAAAAAGCTCTATAGGTATCCCCAGCATATCGTAAACGAATCCGCTGTAGAAATCCACATTCGGACTTACGCCTTTCATTATCTTACGTTTCTGAGCAATAAGCTTGGGCGCGGCGTCCTCAATGTTCTTATAAAGCGTGAGGTCGTCCTCACGGTGTTTAGCGATAGCGAGCTTTTCCACGAACGAGCGGAAAATTCTCTCACGCGGGTCTGAAAGCGAATAAACAGCGTGTCCCATACCGTAGATCAGACCCTTTTTATCGAACGCTTCTCCGTTAAGCAGCTTGGTAAGATAATCCGAAACCGCTTCATAATCGGTTATATCGGAAACGTGCGCTCTTATATCATTCATCATTTCCATAACCTTGATATTTGCACCGCCGTGCTTAGGTCCTTTGAGAGAGGACATTGCCGCCGCTATTGTAGAATAAGTATCCGAACCGGAAGAGGTCACGACCCTCGTTGTAAAAGTGGAGTTGTTTCCGCCTCCGTGTTCCATATGCAACAAAAGCGCAATATCAAGTACCTTTGCTTCAAGATGTGTATATTTCTTGTCGGGGCGCAGCATAAGCAAGAGATTTTCCGCTGTGGAAAGCGTCGGGTCGGGACGATGTATATACATACTCTCGTCGTTTTCGTAATGATTGTAGGCGTGATAAGCGTAAGCTGCAAGCATCGGAAATCTCGCGATAAGCATAATGCACTGGTAAAGACTGTCTGCGATAGAATTGGAGTTAGCGGTGCTGTCATATGACGCGAGCGTCAAAATACTCCTCGTCATAGAATTCATTATATCCTTGCTTGGGGCTTTCATGATAACGTCACGCGTAAAATTCGTCGGCAGACACCTGCACTCTCCGAGTATCCTGCAAAACTCCGCAAGTTCTTCCTCCGTGGGCATTTCTCCAAAAAGCAGCAGATATGTGCATCTTTCAAAAGTAAATCCGCTATCCGATGTTGCAGATACAAGATCCTTGACATTATATCCTCTGTACCACAGTTCTCCATCGCACGGTGTTTCGACTCCGTCGACCTTTTTGAACGACACCATTTTTGAAATGGTCGTAAGTCCAGTAAGTACCCCCTTGCCGTTGTTGTCACGAAGTCCGCGGTAAACGCCGTATTTCTGATAAAGCTCATCGGAAATAATGTCGTTTTTTGCGCAAAGCTCCTGTTTCTTTTCTGCATAATCTCTGATAATGTTGGTCATTTGTCGTCCTCCTGAATTGAGTAAAATGTATTTCAGCAAAATAAAAGACGGCTTAATGATGTCGCACTGAATCAATAAGGTGCCGGTTCTTAATTCCGGCATCAGCTATCAATTAGACATACCGAATTCTTTTTCCCTGATAATTAATTATACCACAATTGGTGCAGATTTTCAAGCTGTTTTTTGAAATTTTCATAGAAAATTCACTTTAGACTTGACATTTGTAGATAAAAATCATATACTATATATTGAAAATCAAAATAATGAAACACATTGATTCACACTAGGAGCTGAATATGAGAGAAAGCCAAAATTTTAAGGGACTTTCAGACGAGGAAGTACAAGAACGCATTGAAAAAGGACTTTCAAACGCGGATTTTGAGGTAAAAACCTCAAGTGTGCCTAAAATTCTTTCGGAACATATCTTTACATTTTTTAACATTCTGAATCTTATCCTTGCACTTTTGGTGATTTTTGTCGGGAGCTACCGCAATGCTCTGTTTCTCGGTGTCGCGGTTTGCAGTACTCTTATCGGGATCTTTCAGAGCCTGAGAGCAAAGATCACGCTGGACAAGCTTTCTATCATTTCCGAGCCGAAGGCAAAGGTTATCCGAAACGGCACGGAACTCTCAATCCCCATCGCCCAGATCGTTGCCGACGATATAATGGTTTTATCACACGGAGCGCAGGTCTGTGCGGACGCTGTTGTTCTTGACGGAGAATGCGAAGCCGACGAAAGTCTTATCACGGGCGAAAGCGATCCGATCGAAAAATCCGAGGGAGCGGAACTGTATTCGGGAAGCTTTATAGTTTCGGGAAAAGTACTTGCAAGGGTCACGCGTGTTGGAAAGGAATCATTCTCCGGAAAACTGACAAGCGGTGCGAAATTTCTCAAAAAGACACATTCGGAAATTTTAAGCTCCGTAAACAAAATAATCCGTATCGTATCGGCGATAATTATTCCCGTCGGTATCTTTCTTTTCGTGAAATCAAGATTTTTCCTTAATGATACGCTTGAAGATTCCGTTACGGGGACTGTCGCGGTGCTTATCGGAATGATACCCGAAGGGTTGGTGCTGCTTACAGGAGTGGCTCTGGCGGTAAGCGCCGTGCGGCTCTCAAAGAAAAAAATACTCTGCCGCGATCTGGGCTGTGTGGAATCTCTCGCGAGAGTAGATGTCCTTTGTCTGGACAAAACAGGAACACTTACCGAGGGAAAAATCGCTGTTTCCGATATCGAAACAGTTGATAAAAATTATGAAGTCGAAAAAGCACTTTCGGCTTTTTCGGAAGCTTTTTCCGAAAAAAATGCGACACTTTGTGCCATTTCAGATAATTTTCCCGAAAAAGAACATATCCAAGCCGAAAAGACCGTTGCGTTCTCCTCGGCGAGAAAATGGAGTCTGGCGCGGTTTCGGGAATTCGGAACACTTGTTCTGGGCGCTCCCGAAATGCTTCCGCTGGACAATTTTCCCGATGTAAAGACACGCTGCTCGGAGCTTTCAGAGCAGGGACTGCGAACGCTTGTTTTCGCGAGGTCCGAAGATCCCTCTGACGGAGAACTTCCCGAAGGACTTAAGCCTTTGGCAATAATTTCACTTTCCGATAAAATACGGACAACAGCGCCCGAAACGCTACGATATTTCCGTGAACAGGGCGTTTCTGTCAGAATAATTTCGGGCGACAGCGCCAAAACAGCCGCGTATATCGCACACCTTGCAGGGCTTGACGGAGAAGCCGTCGATATGAGCGGCATTTCCGACGAGAAGATCCCTGAAATTGCTGAAAAGTACACTATTTTCGGACGAACCACACCGGAGCAAAAAATGCTCCTTATCCGCGCTCTCAATGCTTCCGGACACAAAACAGCTATGGTGGGCGACGGAGTAAACGATGTTCTCGCTTTGCGCGAGGCGAACTGCTCTGCGACTGTACAATCGGGCTCGGACGCTGCAAGAGCAGTATCACAGCTGGTCATGACAGACAATGAATTTTCATCAATGCCTACAGCGGTCGCTGAAGGTCGGCGCTGTATAGGCAATATCCGGCGTTCAGCCGCGCTTTTCCTCACAAAAACCACCTACTCGTTCCTTATGGCAGCGCTGTGTCTGTTTTTGCCGTGGAGCTATCCGCTTGAACCTATCCAGATGACGCTTATCGGAGCGTTCGCTATCGGTATACCGTCATTCGTTCTGGCTCTTGAACCGAACAACGAGAGAGTACGCACAGACTTTCTGAAAAGTGTTTTTGCAAAGTCCGCGCCGGCGGGCATCTCGACGGCATTGGGCTGTCTTGCAGTAATGATAGTCGGCGCTGATTCGGGCGCTTCTGAAGATATCATTTCCACAATGTCGGTAATTGTCACAACAGCGGGCTTTTTCGGCTCTCTCGGCGAGGTATGCGCTCCGTTCGATCTTAAAAGAGGAATATTGTATTTCGCTCTTATCGGAGCTTTCTTGCTTACCGCTGTCGGATTCAAAGGCATTTTCGCTCTTTCGGACAGTCTGAGTGTGAAATTCGGCTTGACTACAGTTCTGACATCTGTGGGAATTATTCTCATTCAGAGATTTATTTACGCAGTTTTGAATAAAAAATTTAAGAATACTTGAAAATTATAGCTAATTGTGATATAATTAAAGAAGATAAATTTAACTGCGGTGATAGAATGAACTTTACTTTGAATATAGGCGAATGGAACAATGTTTTCGCCGTTCCCGCAAGCGTTGTGGATTCTTATATAAAACTTGCGGGCGGAAATTCGCTGAAACTTTTGCTGTTTTTGCTCAGGCACGGCGGAGAAACATTTTCCGCCGATTATCTGAAACAGGCGCTCGGCTTCCTCGAAAAGGGCGAGCTTGAGGACGCAGCGCTTTTCTGGGTGCAGCGCGGAATAATACGCTATGATAAAGACGACGAGGAGCTGCTCGTTCCCGCCAAAGAAAAAAACACCGTCCGCAATCCTGTACGCAAAACGGAAAAATCTGAACAGCTGACCCTTGACGACATCGAAAAAGCAACCGTCAAACCCGCTGCCTCCGGAATCGTGAAAATTGCCCCGACCTCGGTTTCTTCTGGTGAAATAGCAAGGCGTATAAACGAGGACAAAAAAATCGAATATTTATTCAGGCAAGCAGAGATCCTCAACGGCAAGCCGCTTTTGCAGCGTGAAAACCAGACCGTCATTGCGCTTGTTGACCACTTCGGACTTCCGGCAGAGGTCGCTTTGCTGCTGCTGAAATTCTGCTATAACGCAAATAAGACTTCCCCCGGCTACATAACTGCCGTAGCGCAGGATTGGAGCGACAACGAGATAAAAACAATAGAGCTTGCGGATTCAAAGATTCGTTCTCTCGAAAAAATGAACGCTCTTGAAAAACGCATCTGTGAAGCTCTCGAATTAAAAACAGCTCTTACAAAAAAACAGCGTGAATTCCTCAAAAAATGGTCGGAGGAATGGAGTTTTTCGGAGGAAATGATAATTCTCGCCATAACAAAAACGATCGACCAGATAGGTCAGTGGAAAGTCCCGTACACAGACAAGATACTCGAAAACTGGAAGGCGGACGATGTTTTCACTCCCGAAGCCGCAGAATCCGACGGTAAAACCACTGTGTCCAAAACGGAGTCGTCGTTTGACCCGAATGATATAATGGCTCAGATAATGAAGAAAAACTATAGCTGACAGGAGGTTTGTTATGGCATTCAGTAAGAAATATTACGAAACAGCGCAGAAAATTCTAAGTGCGCGAAGAATAGAAAACAGACAAACAGAAAATGCCCACCGCGCTGAAATACACGAGAAGATACCTGAATACAGCGAGCTTGAATGTCGTCTTTCGGAAAATATGTCAGAAATAATCTCAGATGTCATTGAAAAAAAGCCTGACAGTCAAGCGGTCATTCAAGAAATCATCAAGCAAAATCTTGATACGCAGTGCGAAATGCGCAGGCTGCTGAGGTCTAACGGCTACAGCGAAGATTACCTTGACCCTGTTTTTACCTGCAAAAAATGCAAGGACACAGGCTCATTTGAGGGGAAATGGTGTGACTGTTTTAACAGGATTCTTTACAGGATAGCTGCCGAAGAACTGAACGCCCGCTCCCCTCTCAGACTTTGCTCTTTCGACACATTCAGTCTTGAATATTATTCCGATAAAAAAGACCCAAGCTCCGGAAAATCCTCAAAGGAATTAATGTCGAGAAATTTGGAATACTGTAAGGAATTTGCCGAAAATTTCAGCAAGCAGAAAATGGGGATACTTATGCTCGGACCTACGGGGCTTGGAAAAACTCATCTATCCCTTTCAATAGCCGACGAACTTATCAAAAAAGGTGTATGTGTGGTCTACGGCTCGGTTCCCGAACTTTTGAGGACTCTTGACAAAGAGCAATTCGGAAAATCAAACGGCGACACTATGCAGCTTCTCACGGAATGTGATCTGCTGATACTTGACGATCTGGGCTCGGAATCAGCAAAAAATGACAGATACGTTTCATATCTTTACGAGTGCATAAACGCCCGTCAGAACCGTATGCTCCCGATTATTATAAATTCCAATCTCAACCAAACGGAGATACAAAACAGGTATCAGGACAGGCTGTGGTCAAGACTTTTCAGTATGAAAGTACTTATTTTCAGCGGCGACGACAACCGCCTCAAGATAGCTATGAAAAATTAAATTTTATTTACGGAGGGAAAAATTATGGCAAAACTTAAAATCGGTATGCTCACAAGCGGCGGCGACTGCCCCGGACTTAATGCGACTATACGGGGAGTGGCAAAGGCGACCTATGAAACTTTCGGTACTGATAACGTTGATATAATCGGTATCCATGACGGGTATCACGGACTTATACATGGCGTTTACAAGGAAATGTCACCGCACGATTTTTCGGGAATCCTTACCACAGGCGGCACTATTCTCGGCACAAAGCGCACTCCTTTTAAGATGATGCAGATAATTGAGGACGACAACGTCGACAAGGTCAAGGAAATGAAGCAGACATATAAAGATCTGAAACTTGATTGTCTGTTCACTCTGGGCGGAAACGGTACTCATAAAACCGCAAATATGCTTTCCGAAGAGGGACTGAACGTTATCGGACTTCCGAAAACAATTGATAATGATATTTTCGGAACAGACGTGACATTCGGATTTCATAGTGCCGTAGATATAGGAACGGAGGTCATTGACCGTATCCATACCACCGCAAACTCCCATAGCAGAATTATGGTTATCGAAATTATGGGAAACAAGGCGGGTTGGCTGACGCTTTACAGCGGACTTGCCGGAGGTGCAGATATTATCCTTATTCCCGAAATCCCGTTTGATATAGATAAAGTCGCTAAAGCTTGCCAGAAGCGAGCAGATTCGGGAAAGGACTTCTCCATTCTCGCAGTCGCTGAGGGCGCTTACGACGTTGAGGAAGCAAAACTTAAGAAAAAAGAACGTGCCAAGGCTCGTGCTGAACGCGGTGAAACCACCGCTACGGCAAGGATAGCCCGCATTATCGGTGAAAAAACAGGTCTTGAAACCAGAACGGTCGTCCCAGGACATATTCTCCGCGGAGGCTCTCCGTCGGCTTATGACAGAATTCTTGCAACGCAGTTCGGCGCACACGCAGCATATCTTCTTAAGCACGAGAAATTCGGCTACACTGTCGCTATGAAAGACGGAAGGATAACCGAAAATCCTCTTGGCGACGTTGCCATGAAAACAAAATTCGTAGAGGAAGATAATCAGATGGTAAAAACCGCCAGAGATATCGGCGTATCTTTTGGTGACTGACAGCATATAATAACTTCAGGCGTTTACATTAACCGCTACTTTTAAGTTTATCCGCAAATTTCATGTTCAGATAATACGTCCCGCATTATGTGCGGAACGTATTAAAGAACATATTTTATTGTTTTGTGAATTTTCTCTCGGTTTGATAAAAAAATTTGAAAAAGCACTTGACAAACGCTTGGAAATATGGTATAATATTTTTTGTTGGGGTGTTAAAGCTCCGGAATATCGCGGGATGGAGCAGCTAGGTAGCTCGTTGGGCTCATAACCCAAAGGTCGTAGGTTCAAATCCTGCTCCCGCAACCAGCCGGTGTGACCGGCAGCAAGTTCGTCTCACAGGTTACTGTGAGACATTTTTGTTTTCTCTCGACTTCGGGGAAATCTTTTTGTAAAGGTTAGAAGGCAGGGCAATGCCCTACACCGGTTCCCAGTAAGACGCTGCTCTCACTAGGATGCTTTTTTGTATGGATATTATGTAAATCCTTGCCCATTATGCCCCGCACTAAGTGCGGGGCATTTTCATATTACGAGAGAATATTGCAGATAATTTTATATATTCCTTCCGGCTTCTTGATCTCTGACCAATTCTTTAGGGGATTTATACATTCTTAATTCAAACTCCGCGCCGGAACGGTCTTTCCGGTTCCTCACAACAAGTGAGCCGTTTTGCGATGCAGCAATTTTCCTCGCAAAAGCAAGTCCTATGCCGTAACCCTTTCCGGAAAGGTCCGAGCCGCGGTAATATCTCTCGAAGATCTTGGAAATTTCTTCGTCGGAGATACCTGTGCCTGTGTCAGTTATCACAATATCCGTAAAAATGCCGTTTTCATATGCAGAAACGGTCACTTCTCCCCCGCTCTGAGAATGTTCAAGGCAATTTTTGAAGATATTGACGAGTGCTTCGCTCAAATACTGTTTATCCGCAAAAATGTGAATATTCTCATTGATTTCGGTTTTAAGCGTGATGTCTTTCAGCTCAAATGAAATGGAAAGCGGCTCGAACGAATCCCTGACAAGCTCAGACACAAAAATATTTTCCGGCTTGAATTTCACTGCGTCCGCCTCCAAACGTGACAGTCCGAGCATCGTGTCGATAAGCCATGACATTCGTGATAAAAGGCTCATCATCTCGCGGACGTGTTCGGAGCGTTCCTCTGCGGGGAGTTTAGGTTCTCTAAGCATTCCGAGAATAACAAGCATAGTGGTAAGCGGCGTTCGCAGCTGATGGGAAATATCTTCAAGCGACTCTTTGAGGAATACTTTCTCTCTTCGCAGCGCCGAATTCTGCTCCCGAAGCCTTACCGTCATCTTCTGTATCTCGGAGGAAAGAATGCTCAGTTCTCCCTCTTGAAAGGATTCAAGATTTATCTTCTCTGCGCCGTGAAGAAGCTTGTCTATCTCGTCGCAGAAACCCGAAATCGTATTTTGTCTTTTCGCCAGAAAAAGACACTGTACCGCTAACGAAGCCGTAAAAACAATCGCAAGGACAACAGCACATATGCGGTCGAGCGATATGCAGACCGCAATTCCGACCACTTCGAGAATTATCTGAACGATTATTGAAATTTTAAGTTCGGGGCTTCTGAAAATATTCATTCGTCCACCGCCTTATAACCCAGTCCCCTGACGGTCCGCAGTATTGTCGGATTTGCGGGGTCGTCCTCTATTTTGTCACGCAAACGCTTCATATACACGTTGAGAGTGCTGTCACCGACAAACTCTCCGGAAAGCGTCCACAGCTCGTCTGCTATTCTTTCACGAGAGAGTAATATCCCCTTGTTCGTAAAAAACAGCATCAGCAAGCGATATTCAAGTGCCGAGAGAAATATCTCGTCATCTTTTTTGAATACCGCTCCCCTTGCGGTATCTATTGTAATATTTCCGCACCGTAAAAAAGTCTGTGCGGAATTTGTGTATTTTCGTAAGGCGTTTTTTATTCTGGCAGAAAGCTCTCTCGGACGGAACGGTTTTCCGATATAATCGTCCGCTCCGACCTCAAAGCCCGCGACGGTACAATTTTCATCGGCGGAGGCAGTCAGAAAAATCACCGGAATGTCATATTCTGATTTAATTTTTGAACACATAGCCAGCCCGTTTCCGTCTTTCAAGGAAATATCAAGCACTATGCAGTCAAAACGCTCCCGCTCCAGAAAATTCATACCGTCCGTTTGTCCTGCAGCGTGAGTTACGCTGTAGCCCTCCCCCGAAAGAAATTTAGCAAGATTCCGAGCCAGATCATCATCGTCCTCCACCAGCAAAATACTTCGCATAACGTTCACCTCTCTACTTTAATTATAACAGATTTTTAAGAATCCCGCAAGAATTTTTTGAAATATTACAAAATTGTAACGAAAATGAAACGGAATAGTTATAAAACGGTGTTATAATTAAAATATAAAACGAAGTCAAGGAGGAATATTCATGTTTTCAGGAAATCTCGCCATGCGTTATATAAGATCGAATAAGCGTCAGTCAATACTTACTGCTTGCAGCATAACCATTGCGGTAACCGTAATGATCACACTTTTTACCATGTTCTCAACAGTGTGGAACTGTTTAAGGAATGTTAAATATAACAGTACTCCGTTCCATGTGTATTTTGATCTTGAGTTTGAAACCAATGAAGATTTTGAACTTACAGAAGAATATGAACAAACGGTTTCTGCAATTAAGGAAGAATTCAAGCCTTACGGCACGGTAAACATTATTCCGTCTAACTACACACACGGATTTACCGACAAACATTATCTCAATCCGCGGTTTGGACTTTATTTCATCAAGCCGATAGAGGGAGAATATATTGATGTCATAAAACCTATATTTGAAAAATTGGGAATAGATAAAAGTTTTGACACTACCGATCTCGGAGTATTCGACCTTATAAGCAACTCAGACCGCGCAAAATGGGTTTTTGTGATACTCGTGTTTTATGTTCTCGTGCTGTTCATCGCGGTAGCCCTGAGATTGCTTATCGACACGGCGTTTGAGATATCGTCAAAGGAGCGCGAGCGGCAATTCGGTATTCTTCAATCCGTAGGAGCTACCCCGAAACAGATAGTTCAGATAATAACATTTGAGGGAATGTTCCTGTCGGTAATAGGGATACCTCTCGGAGTGCTGCTCGGTATAGGAACAGCATATGCAGCGTTCAAACTGATTTTAGGAAGCGGAATAGGAGAGGCGTTCTTTTCTGCCGAAAAAGCTAAAGAGCTTTTGAAATTCAACATAAATCCCCTGTTTATAATTCTCGGAACGGTAACAAGTATAGTCTGGATATTCCTTTCAGCTTACGGCGTGGGTATGCGCGTTATAAAGAAAGCCCCTGTAGAAGTGATAAGCCGACGTGTAAACACGATAAGTAAGGTAGGAAAACACTCCCTGTTCGGCAAGCTTTTCGGTTGGACGGGAAAGCTTGCCGCCAGGAACAATATGCGTCAGCCAAAGCGGTTTATCATCTCGATAGTATCTCTTACGGTGTCGATCTCGCTTTTCGCAGCCGTATCCACGGCAATAAACCTGACTGAGGACTCATATTACAAATGGCTTGAGGAATACAAGCCCTTGTCGGAGTTCAACTGTATGACTATGTTTTTGAATAAAGATGATATCCCCGATTCTGAAAAGCCTGTTTTCTCTTACAAGGAAGGTATCAAAGCGATAAGGGAAAGCGGTTTGTTTAAGGAGCCGATGCTTATTATTGATAACATTATACATTGTAAAGATGATAATGCTGAAAACGGAAACAAGTTTTACTATTTGTACTACTTTAATAAAGAAATGTACATGAAATACTTTAACGGAGATCCGCCCGTTTCATATGAAGAGCTTTCAAAGTTGAATTCCTATGTCAAAACCGACAGCGCTCCCGATGATCCAAAGCCCGATTCAATAACATGTACAATTGTCGATTATGTTTACGCTAACAGTCTTGATGAGATCAGACCCGAATACCGAGATGCTTTTGAAGAAAACAAAGAGAGTGTAAATGTTGACGGAAACGACATAAACGTAGTAACTTATTCCTATCTCAACACTCAGGAGATAACCTTAAATATAGCGGCTTATACAGATTTTAAAGGTCAATTTCAAATGCCGAATTGCTTTATCGGAACGATTGACTCATACGAAAACAGCGAGTACAGCTTTGAATCTATCCATAAAATGCTGTATGGAAGTGATACGACCGCCTGGATCTACTGCGATATGAAAAATTCAGGCGATTATGAAAACGCGCTGCAATTCTTTGCAAATTATAAAAGCAACAACACAGTTTTTAGAAGTTATACCGATAATCTCCAGCCAACATATCAAGTAAATTCATTGATAGCATCTGCCAGAATAGGAACTAATGTCCTTAATATCCTGTTCGCGCTTATTGCTGTCATCAATATGGTCAATATTCTCTCTACGGGAATTATCGACCGGCGCGGTGAAATAGCAGCACTTCGCAGCGTCGGTATGACCGACAGGCAGCTCAAAAAAATGACAATAATTGAGTGTCTGCAATATGTTTTAGTTTCGGGAGCAGCGTCGATAGTTCTTTGCGAGCTGCTGATGTTCCTTACGCAGCGCCTGATAGGGCTTGATAATACGTTCGGCGAAATGGTCGGATCGTTCGGCATATACTATGCCGCGCCGCTGCCAAGAGTGCTTTTAGCGCTCATTCCTGCGTTCACAGCCGCGCTTCTTGCTTCGTTTATACCGCTTTACAGGCTTAGAAAGCAATCAATAATCGAGCAAATACGCGATTCAGAATAACAAAAAATAAAATAAATTTATGGAGGAATTTTTTATGGAATTACTTGTTATCGAAAATCTTTGCAAGGTTTACGGAAAAGGTGAAAACGCCGTAAAGGCGCTTGACAACGTGACTTTCACCGTTCCGAAAGGACAGATGACAGCCGTCATTGGTCCTTCGGGTTCGGGAAAATCCACACTTCTGCACATTCTCGGTGCGGTCGACCGTCCCACTTCGGGAAAGGTCTACCTTGATGGGCAGGACGTTTTCTCGAAAAACAACCACAATCTGGCGATTTTCCGTCGCAGGCAGGTAGGACTTATCTATCAGTTCTACAATCTTATCCCCGTCCTCAACGCCGAGGAAAACATCACCCTCCCCGTGATAATGGACGGCAGAAAGCCCGACACGGCATATCTGGAGCGGCTTCTGGACACTCTTGACATAAAATCACGCCGGAATCATCTTCCCTCGCAGCTTTCGGGAGGTCAGCAGCAGAGAGTGTCTATCGGACGAGCGATGTTCAACTCCCCTGCCGTTATCCTCGCGGACGAGCCTACAGGAAATCTCGACAGCCGCAACAGTGCCGAGATCGTCGATCTGCTGAGAAGATCCAACCGCGAGCTAAACCAGACTATGCTAATCATAACTCACGACCAGAATATTGCCCGACAATGCGACAGGATCATTGCTCTTTCGGACGGTAAAATAGTAAGCGATACGCTTCTTACAAATCCAAAGGAGTAATGTAATGTATACAATAAAACTTGCCATTCGCTACATTAAAGAACAAAAACGTCACTCTGCGCTTACAGTTTGCAGCATTGCTCTTGCTATTGCAATTCTTACGATAATTTTCACGGCGTTTACCACATATATGGAATGTATGTACGAGATTACTCACGATAAAACTCCGTATCACTACACGTTCCCATATTATATTGACGAGGACGACACGCAGAAGTCTGAAAAGATTGACGAATTTATCGAAAAATTCAAGGAATACGGGACTGCCGAAAAAGAGGAAAATGAAGTAGTCGTAAACTTTGAAAAGTGCATAAGCGGAACGGTGTATTGTTTCTTTGAAAAATCGTTTCCGATAAATTCGGACAAGACTGCAATAGGAACTATACAGAACCTTCTTGGCGAGGTTGGTCTGCAGGAAAAAATGCATGGGGCACCAAATTCCGACGACGAAGTAGGCTATATCTTGTCGACTTCGCTCGGAACATACCGTCCTATTGACGACAACGACAGATTTCAGTGGGTATTGTGGATAGTATTCCTGTATGTTATAATCATTTTCATCATTTTGGTGCTGAGGCTGCTTATAGATACGGCGTTTGAGATCTCGTCCAAGGAGTGCGAGCGGCAATTCGGAGTGCTTCAGTCCGTGGGTGCTACGCCAAAACAGATAGTGAAAATAATTACGTCCGAGGGGCTTATTCTGTCGGTTGCGGGACTTCCGCTCGGAATTCTCGCGGGAATAGGCATCGCGTTCGCGGTGTTTAAGATAATCGTCAACGAATGCATTATCGGGGTATTTTTCACCGCTGAAAAAGCCGCGGAACTCTTAAAGCTCCATGTAAACCCTCTGCTTACGCTTCTGGCGGCGGCAACGGGAGTTTTGTGGGTATTGCTTTCGGCATACGGCGTGGGAATGCGCGTTATAAAGAAAACTCCGATACAGGCGATAAGCGCGCGTTCAAACACCGTTGAAAAGGTGAGAAAAAAGTCGCTTTTCGGGAAAATTTTCGGCTGGACGGGAACTCTTGCCGCCCGAAACAACCGCCGCCAGCCAAAGCGGTTTATAGTCTCCGTGCTGTCGCTTACGGTGTCGATAACGCTTTTCGCGTCGGTCAGCATAATTGTTGACAAATTTGAAAACAGTATGACAAGCGTGTTAGAAGAGCAGGCTCCGCTTGCAGAATTTAATTACGGCGTGTCTTATAATTACAATCCCACATCGGGGAATACCGTTTACGAGGACGTTTGTAAGAGATTTGAGGAGTCGGGGCTGTTTAAAGAGCCGCTGGCGTATATAGCGAATACCGACTATAACATAATATCCCAAAATCCCGGCGAAGGACCTTCAAGATACATTATACTTTTCTTAAACAAGCCGATGTATATGAAGTTGTTTAACAACAACCCTCCCGTATCCTACGAGGAGCTTTCCGAAAACCGCTCGTATATTATGAAAGACTGCTATTATCTGAATGCTGAAAACGGGAAAATCACCTACACAAGGCAGGACAAACTCGCAACGCTGAATAAAGAGGACATTCTCCCAGAATACGTTGATAAGTTTGAGAAGGGCGATCCCTCGCTTTTCTTTGGCGACAGCTATGAGGAAAGCACGGAAGCACCCGACGACAACGAGGAGGAAAATTCCGAAGATCGCGAATATTCGTATGTTTACCGCGGAACAACCGAAAAAACGCTTGATATTGCGGCAACCTACACACTCGGAACAAACGACTCCTTCAGGTCGACATACGGAAACATTGTTTTGATGGGGTTTGACATGTGGGACTTTGTTTCAACCGTTGACGCATACTACAACGGAGAGTATCAATACGACTACGACCACGTTATGTTCGGGAAAAATATGCTTTCGGACGCCTTTGTCGACCTTATAGACCCCACAAATTACGACAAAGCCGAGGACTTCCTAAACCAAAACGACGATTTGTTCACATGGTATAACGATTCTTTCCGCAGTTACAGAGAAAACAACGCTATGCTGTCTGCAATCCGCATAGGCTCTGACGCGCTGAATATCCTGCTTGCCCTTATTGCGATAGTAAATATGGTGAATATCCTGTCTACGGGAATTCTCAACCGCCGCGGAGAAATCGCCTCTTTAATAAGCATCGGTATGACCAACAAGCAGTTGAACAGAATGACTGTGATAGAGTGCCTGCAATATGTGTTTATTTCTGGAATAGCGTCAATTATCCTTTGCGAGGTGCTTATGGTGCTTACCCAAATGATGCTGAACACGGACGAGATGATTTCAGGATTTTTCGGGAATTTTATATCCTTTGCAGCACCCATACCCAAAGTGCTTATAGCGCTTATTCCCGCGTTTGCGGCAGCACTTCTTGCATCATTCATACCGCTTCACAGGCTTAAAAAGCAATCAATAGTCGAGCAGATACGCGGCATTGAATAACGTTCCCGCTAAAATCAAAAAGGCTGTGCCATTAAGCGCAGCCTTATTTTTTTAATCACATTTTTCTTCCTGATTCATATTATAAACCAGCGGCAAACGCTTTTGCCGAAATCTCTTTGAAAGGAAGATAATATGGAAAACTCCAAAGGCTATAAGCGCGTAGGTTACTCATATGTTCCCGTACAGCGCATGGAGAAAGTATATTCTCCGAATAAAGCCATTAAAGCGGGAACGATTTTCCCTGAGCTTGACATAACCATCGACGAATACGAGAGGGGGCTTTATGATGGAAAATAATATGAACCGCCGTTACGTCGTGAGCGGACAGAATTATTCCGGAAATTTCAACGGAAACAATAATATGCGCTCAAACTCAAACCAGCAAAGCTGCCCTAACTGCGGAAATCAGAATAGCTCCTCAAACAACAATTCGCATAATGATAATCAGGGCTGCGCCTGCGACAACAACAGCTCGTTCAGCGACCTTATGCACGCGATAATGGAAGCGGATTTCTACGCTCAGGATTTGAAGCTCTATCTCGATACTCACCCCGACGATACCAGAGCAGTTGAAATGTTCCGCGAGGCTGTACGTCAATATAAGGCTACCCGCAAGGTTTTTGAGGAGAATTTCTATCCCCTCACCAGCGACGAAGCAGGCAAAAACGGGACTTGGGACTGGATAGAGGGCAATTTCCCTCCCGACTCCTGCCCGTGCAGTCAGAGATAATTGAGTGAGGTGATAATATGTTTGTATTTGAAAAACGCACGCAAATACCCGTTTGCATTAAAAATAAGAATCCTCGCCTTGCAGGAATAATTTTAAGTCAATATGGAGGCCCCGACGGCGAGTTGTCCGCTTCTCTGAGATACCTCTCTCAGAGATTCACAATGCCCGACAACCGCGGAAAGGCTCTTCTGACAGATATAGGCACGGAAGAGCTGGCGCACCTTGAGATAGTAGGCAGCATCGTAGCTCAACTTACCGACTGCGAGGGAGCAAAGAGCTTCGATAAATATGGTACGGGCGCTTATTATGTAGATCACGCCAATGCCGTATATCCCGCTTCTGCGGCAGGAGTACCGTTCACGGCGGCTTATATCCAGTCTAAAGCCGACCCTATCGCCGACATTGCGGAAGATCTGGCTGCGGAACAGAAAGCCCGCGCTACCTACGACAATATTCTCCGTATGTCCGATGACCCCGACGTAAACGAGGTAATTAAATTCCTCCGCGAGCGCGAAGTCGTTCACTTCCAGCGCTTCGGAGAGCTTCTCGACTACTATCAGTCCCAGATAAAGGATTGCCAGAAGTAATCCCCTTTATAAAAAGCCGCGTCTGCCATTTGACAGGCGCGGCTTGATATTTTATAAAGAAAAGCGGAAATTCAAATCCAAACTGCTGATAATAACTTCTATACAGGAGTGTTTTTATTTTCCGTGATATCCTCCCGCATACTTCGGAATTTGTCCGAATAGAATGTACAAGCCGAAGAAAGGGTGGTATTTACGGAAAAACGTTACTTAAAAAACACAGCGATACTGTTTGTGTCAATGGCAATAACCAAAATCGTCGGAGCGCTGTTCAAAATCCCTCTTGCAAATCTGCTCGGAGGTTCGGGAATGGCTTGCTTCTCAAACGCCTACGGACTGTATTCGCCCGTATTCGCGGTGACAGCGGCAGGAGTACCGACTGTTATTATGAGAATAACAGCACGTTGCACGGCGACGGGAAAGCTCGATTATGCCGCGGCTGTACGGCGCTGGGCACTGGTGCTGTTCGCGGCACTGGGATTTCTCGGAACAGTCGTCGTGGCTGTTCTGGCGCGACCTTTCTCGGTACATATTGCCTGCTCCCCTGACAGCTTCACGGCAATAGTCTGCATCTCCCCCGCAGTAATGCTTTGCTGCATAGCTTCCGTTTTCAGAGGATACCGTGAGGGATTATCAGACGTTGTGCCGTCGGCTGCTGCGGCTATTGCGGAGGCGGTAACGAGAGCAGTTTTCGGTCTGGGAATGTCATATGCGGTTATTTTCGGCGCTCAGAGTGCTTTTCAAGCCGGAAGAAGCGTATTCGGACAAAATTGCTCGACGCTTGCTCAGGCGCACAATGCGGCTCTTCCATATGCCGCTGCCGCTGCTATACTTGCAGTTAGCATAAGCGAACTGGCGGGACTGTTAACTCTGGTCCTCGGAGAGCGCCGACGCAGTGCCGTAAAGCTCCCTCCGAGAAAAACATATCGTGTTCGGGAGATATTCGGAATGCTTATACGTGAAACTCTGCCGATCTCGGCTTCGGCTTTGGTAAGCAACTGCGGCTCTTTCATTGATCTGCTTACCGTTACAAGGACGCTTTCAATTTCCGGAGAAATCAACGCGGAGTATTATAATTCTCATTTCGGGAATATTATAGAAGAACTGGGCGGGATACCTCAGCTTGCCAACTTTATGTACGGAAGCTATACGGGAATTGCTATGTCGGTATTTATGCTGATCCCGTCATTTGCAGGAATGACCTTTACCTCAGCCGCTCCGGAAATTGCTGCGGCTAACGCAAAACGTGACTACAACGCTCTTGGCGCGAATATAAGACGGCTCACTCAGGCGGGAATGCTTATCGCAGCGCCTGCGTGTTTCGGAGCGGCGGCGCTTGCCGAGCCAATCCTAACGCTTCTTTACCATTCAAGACCGATGGAAGTTTCTGTATGTGTTCCGGCTTTTACGGTTTTGTGTTTAGGCGGTATCTTTATGATCTTCTCGTCGGCAATGTTCGGAACATTTCAAGCTATGAACAAATCGCACGTTCCGCTTATTCTGATGTCAACAGCGGCAATAGTAAAGCTTTCGCTCAATCCCCTGCTGATCTCTGTACCTCAGTTGAATATTGCGGGAGCAGCGCTTTCAAGCATTATCGGAAATATAATCACTGCCACGCTCGGCGGAATAATTCTGAAAAAATCTCTAAGAGTCAAAACAGGTATTTTTGCATCAGTGTTAAAAATTGCCATTTGCGGTTTGTTCTGCGGTATAAGTATCAAAATTGCTTTTTCGTTGTTGCAGGATAAGGCAGGATTGCTTCTTTCAATAATATTTGCCACGTTTTGTGGCTTAGTTGTTTATGCAATATTACTAATTTTAATGGGGAATTTTCGTTCAAGTAGCATAATAAAACGCGAAAACAGAAGTTTTTTTGAAAAACCCCTTGAAAAATAAATCAAAATAGGGTATTATAGTAAAGAAGTTTTCAATTTGCCGGGAGTTGATTATCGTGTCAGGTCTGAAGGACGAAGAAAAAAACAGATATACAACAGCCTTCGACGGAGAATATGGTTTCGACGATTTATGGCGGATAGTGGAAATTTTACGCTCGGAAAACGGCTGTCCTTGGGATAAAGTCCAGACGCATCAGTCGATACGTCCCGACCTTATCGAGGAAACATATGAAGTGGTTGAGGGGATTGACCGCGACGACCCTGTTATCCTCCGCGAGGAGCTGGGGGATCTGTTGTTGCAGGTCGTGTTCCACGCACAGATAGAACGCGAGCGGAATGTTTTTGATATAAACGACGTCTGCAATGATATCTGCAAAAAACTGGTGTACAGACACCCGCATGTTTTCGGCGACGTAAAGGCGGATAACGAGGACGAAGCCCTTCAAAGCTGGAATTCCCGCAAAAGAGCCTCCAAGCATCAGGAGACTGTTACCGGGACGGTTGAAGGTGTGTGCTCTGCCCTGCCCGCAAATCTTCGGGCGGAAAAGGTCTGCAAGCGCGCCGCAGTATCGGGGATCCCCATAAATAATCCTGCTGACTGCACAGAGAGAATTATACGCGGTCTTAAAAAGCTGGAATCAGATACAGAGGGGATCAAGGAAAACATTGAACACAATCAACAGATTATAGGGGAAATACTGTTGAATTTTTATAATTTATGCAGAATTCTTAAAATTGACGCTGAAAAGGGCTTGACAGATGCAACAAATAGGTTTATAATGGATTTTAGAGTATCTGAGGACAAGCTTATTGAAAAAGCCGGTGGTTTATCCAACAAAGAAATGTGGAACGGGCTGTCGGAAGAAGAGAAACAGCGTGTTGCGGATTTAGTTTTTAGCGGTCTTGACAGTGACGGGCAATAGGGCTTAAACATATCACGACCGTTATAATAGATTTTCATTTGGAGGTTATTTTACAACATGACTAAGGCAGAATTGATTTCGGCAGTAGCGGAAAAGACAAGTCTTACCAAGACCAACTCGGAGGCGGCAGTTAAGGCATTCATTGAAGTAGTGACCGAAAGCCTTTCCAAGGGTGAGTCTGTTCAGTTGGTAGGTTTCGGTACCTTTGAGGTTCGTGACCGTGCTGAAAGAACCGGCATCAACCCGCGCACTAAGAAGAAAATCAAGATCGCGGCTTCTAAGGTTCCTGCGTTCAAAGCAGGCAGAGCTCTTAAGGACGCTGTTTCCAACAAGTAATTTCTTCATTCATAAGTCGCAGATTACGGGCGGTCGGTTAAAAATAACCGACCGTTTACCGTATTTCAAGTAAAATCAAGGAGTTATTATGAGACTCGACAAATATCTTAAGGTGTCCCGCCTTATAAAGCGCAGGACCGTCGCCAACGAGGCTTGTGATGCGGATAAGGTTCTTGTCAACGGAAAGCCGGCACGGGCTTCCTATGAGGTCAAAACAGGCGATATAATCGAGATCCAAATCGGCAAGCCGCTGAAGGTGCGTGTTCTCGAAATCCGAGAATTCACCAAAAAAGAAGAAGCCGCAGGACTGTTTGAGGTCGTGGGCTGAATATGAATAAAATTGAATATTAAACACCCCCGTTGAATATATTTTAACGGGGGTGTTCTTATGGCTAAGGATATAAAGACAATACCTATCAAAAGCCCGCATAATGTGATCATGGAAAACCGAGAAAATCTAAGGATAAGCGGAGTGAGCGACATAGGGAGCTTCACGGACAACAGGATAGTGCTTTCGACAGTTATGGGTGAGCTTGTGATACGCGGCGACGGGCTTCATATCAACGCTCTTGACGCAGACAGCGGCGAGTTCTCCATGACGGGAAAGATTTCCTCACTCAACTACAGCAGGCACAGTGTGCTGGACGGTCCGATAAAAAAATTATTCCGATAAATCAACGAATGTGAAAGGTGACGATGTTATGTATTCTATTCCCGACTGCATTTTGACAGCGTTTACGGTGGGGGCGTTTTTTGGTCTGGTGTATGAGGCTCTGAGAATATTTCGGGTCATTACACGAAACGCGGCAGTTACTTTCATTTGCGACATTGTGTTTTTCGTGCTTTCGGCGGGAGTGTGTATGTTTTTGTCGGAAATGCTGGGAAACTGTATCCGTGGGTGGACTATCATAGGCTTTGGAGCGGGAGTATTCACATATATTGTCACTATAGGAAGAATTTTCAATATTGCGGAAAACGCTATGGCTTCCGCGTGGAGAAAAGCTCTGGGTAAAGCCGCAAAAGGTATCAGAAAAGGAACGGCAAAAGTATTTGGTACTATTGCACAGAAATCGAAGGCGGAAATTGGTAAAGTCTACAAACATTTCTCGACAGTTGAGGAAAAACGCCGCGGGCACTTGAAATTGTCCCATAAAAAGTTGTATAATAATAAGAGATATATAAATGTTGGGGAGAGTGAAAAGAGCAATGTCATTAAAGCTAAAGTCACAAGAAGCTCGCGAGAATATTAAGCGGCACGGGGCGCTGCGTGTTCTGGTGCTTTCCGCACTTGCGGTCATAGCGGTTTACACGGCTTATTCGATAATATCCGACAATATCGCGATTCGGGATAATATGAAACGATATAACGAATTAGTCGACCAGACAGACGCTGTACTGGAAAATAACGAACAAATCAACGCCTACCTTGAAAACGAAGCCAATCTTGACGAGTATATAGAAAATATCGCCCGCGAAAAACTTGATTACGCAAATTCCGACGAGCAGATATATTACGTTATACCCGCATCGGGAGAATAATTTGACGCAGTTTTCGGCACGACATCATTTGTTGCTGCTTGTAAACTGCTTTTTATTTTATTATTTTTGATTAAACAGGGGTGTTTTTGTGAAGTTAAAAGGCGGACTTTTTAAAATTTTCAACAGGACAACGGTTTGTATTCTGGGAATACTTATTCAGGTCGCATACCTGACTTCCCTGTTCTGGACACTTGGGACGTATTATACATACTCGTATGTGGTATTTCAGCTTATCGGAGTGGCATTGTCCGTTTATATCGTAAGCCGCGATATCAATCCGAGCTATAAGATAGCGTGGATAATCGCCATTCTTACGTTCCCGATATTCGGAGTGATGTTCTATGTGTTTTTCGGGAACAGCCACTCAGGCGACCGTTTAAGGAAACGTATGCGCCATTATAGTGATTTTGAACGTAAAAATCTTCCTCAAAATGAGGAGCTTTTCAAAAAATTGTCGAAGGAATCCAACTCTGCCGCTAAACAGGCGGAATATCTTTTCCGTTACGGCGGATACCCACTTTGCTCCGATACAGAGATCACCTACTTTAAGGGCGGCGAGGAGAAATTCGAGGCTTTGATTAAAGAACTCGAAAAAGCCGAGAAATTTATTTTCCTTGAATATTTTATTATCGCGGAAGGAAAAATGTGGGATTCAATTCTTGAAATACTCGCCAAGAAAGCTGCCGCAGGAGTCGACGTAAGGCTCGTATATGACGATATAGGCTGTCTTTTGACACTTCCCGCAAATTATCGTAAAAAGGTCGAGGCTCTGGGAATAAAGTGCTGTGTGTTCAACAAATTCAAACCTATCTGGAGCGCCAAAATGAACAACCGCGACCACCGAAAGATACTCATTATTGACGGAAAAACAGCGTTCACGGGGGGCGTAAACCTCGCGGACGAATATATCAACGCATACGAAAAACACGGTCGTTGGAAGGATTCGGCAATAATGCTCAAAGGCAGCGGCGTTCGGAGCTTTACAATGATGTTTCTTACAATGTGGAATTATGTCACAGACAGCACTCCCGAATTGCCGAATGATTTTCTTCCCGATGTTGCGGGAACGCCTAACGGGTACGTTATCCCGTATACCGACTCCCCTCTCGACGACGAGCCTGTCGGTGAAAATGTTTACCTCAACATTATAAACAATGCAAGAAAATATGTTTATATCACTACACCATACCTTATTATCGACAATGAAATGAGCAGAGCGCTTACTCTCGCTGCTAAGAGCGGAGTCGATGTGAGGATCATAACTCCTCACGTTCCGGATAAGTGGTTCGTTCACGCTGTCACAAGAGCGCATTATAAGCACCTTATCCAATTAGGAGTAAGAATTTACGAATATACTCCCGGATTTATCCACGCTAAAAATTTTGTTTCGGACGACACAACAGCAGTTGTCGGAACAATAAATCTCGACTTCAGAAGCCTTTATCTTCACTTCGAGTGTGCGGCTTGGATGTTCAAATGCTCTTGTATTCCGGATATAAAACGTGATTATCTCAACACTCTTGAGGAATGTCGGGAAATAACATACGAAGATTGCAGGAACGTGAATATTTTTGTCCGTATGGGCAGAGCGCTTTTAAGGCTGTTTGCTCCCATGATGTAAAAAAGATCCCCTCTGTCGAGGGGATTTTATTATACACAAAGCCCGTGTTCTCCGAATATTATAGACCGCCGACGCATATTATTTAGAGAAATAAATCTGTTCGGAGGTACAAAATGACAGAATATCTGCCTGAGGGGAGCTTATACGGAACGGCGGAGAATACGGCGGCAATCTCGTCCGCTGCAGCGCTTTCGGAATGTATCCATACCCGTAAGATACTCGAAGCTCCCTGTATAGTCTGTGACAATAATCACAATCTCATTGTCGATATGCCCGCTGCAAGGGGTATTATCCCGCGCGAGGAGGGTGCGCTGGGTATAGCGGAGGGTACGACCAAGGACATAGCTCTGATTTCCAGAGTTAACAAGCCTGTTTGCTTTATCGTTAAGGATTTTGCACGGGACGAACACGGCATCTATGCTATACTTTCCCGACGCGAAGCGCAGCTTCAGGCACGGGATTACATATCCGAGCTTATTCCCGGTGACGTAATTCCTGCAAGAGTTACACATCTTGAACAGTTTGGCTGTTTCGTGGACATCGGCTGCGGTATTCCTTCAATGATACCTATTGACCTTATTTCCGTTTCGAGAATATCGCACCCGTCCGACAGGTTCGCGGTCGGGCAATATATCCGCGCAGTCGTGAAATCCAACGACCCCGAACGTGTCTGCCTTTCCCACAAGGAGCTTCTCGGAACATGGGAGCAGAACGCCCAGCTTTTTTCCGTAGGCTCAACCGTGACGGGAATAGTGCGTTCCATTGAAGATTACGGTGTTTTCGTTGAACTAGCCCCGAATCTTGCTGGACTTGCCGAACCGCGTGCCGATATTCAGGTAAATCAACACGCCTCTGTTTACATCAAAGCAATAATTCCCGAAAAAATGAAAATCAAGCTTATAATCGTCAACGCCTCCGACGAATCATTCCACAATACCGCTCTGAATTATTTTATCGAAAGCGGACATATCGAACGCTGGGTCTATTCCTCTGAAAGATCACCGAAGCTTATCGAAACCGTTTTCTGATTGAAAAATCCCCCGTTCGCGCGGGGGATTTTCATTATTTTTTGCCCTTTATTTTTTCCCAATACTCGCGGGCGGCGGTTTCAAGCTTGTTGTCGCCGAAATGGTAATACACCTTATCCTTGAGATTGTCGGGAAGATACTGTTGTTCAACATAATGATTCGGGAAATCGTGCGGATAGAGATAAAACTGCCCTCTGACCTCGGCGTCCACACCGTCACAATGAACATTCTGCAAATGCCGCGGAAAATCGCCAACTTCACCGTTCTTCACGTCGGCTATAGCCTCATCAAAAGCAATATGTGCCGTGTTTGACTTTGGAGAAGTCGCCAAAAGTACCACAGCGTCGCCGAGCGGTATCCTCGCTTCAGGAAGTCCGAGCTGCATTGCACTGTCAACGCAGGCTTTCACTATAGGAATAGCCATAGGATACGCAAGTCCTATATCCTCTGCCGCGATAACAAGCAATCTTCTCGAAAGTGAAATAATATCACCTGCTTCGATAAGCCGAGCTGCATAATGCAGCGCTGCATTCTCGTCCGAGCCGCGAATCGACTTCTGCAATGCTGAAAGCAGATCATAATGTTGATCGCCATCGCGGTCATAGCGCATATTGCTCCGCTGTGTAAGTTCCTCGGCGATTGACAGGTCTACCCTGCCCTCGTTTGCAGAAAGTGCGCACAGCTCCACGGTATTCAGGCACTTGCGAACGTCACCGCCTACTCCGTGACATATATAATTTACAGCTTCATCGGAAATCTCGTAATTTATGCCGTTTTCTTTTGAACACTCCGCAAAACCGCGCCTCACGGCGCTTTCCATATCTTCGGGACTTACGGGCTTAAACTCGAAAACCGTACTTCGGGAAAGAATGGCGTTATAAACATAAAAATACGGATTTTCAGTCGTGGAAGCAATAAGCGTGATGCTTCCGTCCTCAATATATTCAAGGAGTGACTGCTGCTGTTTTTTGTTTAGATATTGGATCTCATCGAGATAGAGCAGGATACCGCCGCTGCCTAAGAGAGTGTCTATCTCTGAAACTATGCTCTTGATATCAGATGTCGACGCAGATGTGCCGTTTAGCTTGTGAAGACGCATATTTGCCGAATCCGCGATGATTCGGGCAACAGTGGTCTTACCTACTCCCGATGGTCCGTAAAAAATCATATTTGGGATCTTTCCCGATTCAATAACACGCCGCAGCGGTTTTCCCTCTCCCAGCAAGTGACGCTGTCCGACCACATCTTCTATAGACGACGGACGGATCCTATCAGCCAGAGGCATAATATCACAATCCCTTATGCTCGCGCAGAAGAGCCTTTATCTTCTCGTGCGGGTCGATCACGTTGGAAACGGACGTATCGTGATTAAGGCAGGCGATGAAGTACGCGAGATACTTAGACACATCAACTTCCTTGTACCACGGGCGCTTAAGAAGTTCGGGAGTTCTGTAGGTAAGGTTGGTGGAGAACACAGCGTCGATCTTCCCTTCCTCGTATGCTTTATCGAACATCTCCAGACCATTCGTGAAGATACCGTAGGTAGCATACGCAAAGAAACGCTTTGCATTGCGCTTTTTAAGCTCCTGTGCAATATCGAGCATTGATTCACCGGAAGAAATGATATCGTCCGCGACGAAAACGGTCTTTCCCGAAACGTCAGTTCCGAGGTACTCGTGAGCGACGATCGGATTTCTGCCGTTTACGATAGTTGAATAATCGCGGCGCTTGTAGAACATACCCATTTCTACTCCGAGAACGGACGCGTAGAACATATTGCGGTTCAGTGCGCCCTCATCGGGAGAAATTACCATAAAATGGTCCTTGTCAATAACAAGGTCGGGGAAATTAGCAAACATCGCTTTAAGCACCTGATAGCTCGGAATCACGTTGTCAAATCCCATAAGCGGCACAGCGTTGCAGACACGCGGATCGTGAGCGTCGACCGTTATCAGGTTAGAAACGCCCATATCCCTAAGCTCTTGAAGCATAAAAGCACAGTCAAGGCTCTCGCGGTAGGAACGTCTGTGCTGACGTCCGCCGTAGAGCAGCGGCATTATAACATTTATTCTGTGGGGCTTTCCCGAAGCCGCCTGTATAATACGCTTCAGGTCTGCGTAATGGTCGTCCGGTGACATATAATTTTCACGGTCAAACAGCTTATATGTACAGCTGTAATTTCCCACATCAATAAGGATAAACAGATCCTTGCCGCGGACGGTGTTTTTGATAAGTCCCTTTGCGTCGCCGGACGAGAATCTCGGACACTCGTTTTCTATCATATACTCACGGACAGGTCTGCCGTTGCGGTCTGCCCAACGGGTGAGGTACCCGTTGATACGCTTTGCAAGCTCCTCCGTGCCTTTCATAGCAAGCAATCCGATAGGAGCTACTTCATTGTATTCCCTGTATAATCTTTCTGTATTCTTTACAGTATTTTCCATTTTATTCACCTTTCTGAAATCAAGAGGTCAGGTGTGATTCCTTGTTTTTCGGGAACCTACAGCTCTCGAAGCTTGTCCCGTACTTCCATAAGCGCGAAGCCAAGAAAATTAGTTCCTTTCCAGAGGAACGGATTTTCAATGCCGCTGTCGTTTTCATCCATTCCGATACCCCAGATCCTGTCCAACGGTGAAGCCTCAACAAGAATTCTGTTCCCCGTACCGAGCAGAAACGCCTTAAGTTCCTCGTTCTGCGAGAATTTGGCAATATTTCCCTCGATAACGATTTGACAGCATTTCTTGTCCCAAAGCTTCTGAACAAAACCGGAAACCTTTCTTCCGAGCTTTTGAAACTCGTGCGGGTGTTTGGCAGCCATAATTTCCGAAAGCGTTTTCTCATCTCCGAAAAGCAGTGCCTTCTGCGCCATCATATACTGCTCTGCGGTATGGTATTCCACGCCGTCAACAGTGAATTTGCAGTCCCACCACTGACTGAAACAAGCCTTTGAAACGCCTTTGTCATATTCGGGATTTGCGCTCCAGAAAAACACATATTTCAAGCGTTCTTCCGAAGCAGCAAGCTCCCGAACATAATTTAAATCATACTTCATTATTCGTAAAGCGGATATTTCTTGGTGAGTTCTGTCACCATTCCGCGAACCTTGTCGGCGCTGCCCTCGAAATCCTTAGCTGTGAGATAAATGCACTCGCCGATTATCTTCATATCGTCCTCTTTAAGACCTCTCGTCGTAACGGCAGGAGTTCCGATACGAACGCCCGAAGTAAACGCGGGCTTCTGCGGGTCGTTGGGGATAGCGTTCTTGTTTACGGTAATGTAGACCTTGTCGAGCTTGGTTTCAAGCTCCTTACCCGTAATATTGAACGGACGAAGATCTACAAGCATAAGGTGATTGTCCGTACCTCCCGAAACGAGATTAAAGCCCTTTTCAAGGAGAGTATCCGCCAAAACTTTCGCGTTCTTAACTATCTGTTCACCGTAAGCCTTGAATTCGGGCTTGAGAGCCTCGCCGAAGCAGACCGCCTTGCCCGCAATGACGTGCATAAGAGGTCCGCCCTGAGTTCCGGGAAAAATAGCGGAATTTATCTTCTTGGCAAGATACTCGTTATTCGTGAGGATAAGACCGCCGCGCGGACCTCTCAGCGTCTTGTGAGTAGTGGTAGTCACAATATCCGCGTAAGGCACAGGGCTTTCATGCTGACCTGCTGCGACAAGACCCGCGATATGCGCCATATCCACCATAAGATATGCACCGACCGCTCTTGCTATTTCGGAGAGTTTTTTGAAATCAATAGCTCTCGGATACGCCGACGCGCCCGCTACGATAAGCTTGGGCTTACATTTGTTAGCCTGCTTGTAAAGCTCCTCATAGTCGATAAAGCCCTCGTCGTTTGTGCCGTATGCTTCAAAATTATAGATTTTTCCCGAAATATTCACGGGAGAACCGTGTGTGAGGTGTCCTCCGTGAGCAAGGCTCATTCCCATAACGGTATCGCCCGGCTGAAGCAGAGCCACATAAACCGCCGTATTAGCCTGTGCGCCCGAATGAGCCTGAACGTTCGCGAATTTAGCGCCGAAAAGCTTCTTTGCGCGCTCGATAGCAATATTCTCAACGATATCGACATCTTCACAGCCGCCGTAGTAACGCTTTCCGGGATAACCCTCTGCGTACTTGTTGGTAAGAACGCTGCCCATTGCCGCCATTACCGCAGGAGATACGATATTCTCGCTTGCTATAAGTTCGAGATTGCGCTTCTGACGAGCAAGCTCCAGACCCATAGCGTCCGCGACTTCCTTGTCATAATTTCCGAGGAATCCGATAGTATCCACCAAATCGTTGTACATAAAATTTCCTTTCTGCGGGAAAATCCCACATATAGCTGCTGATAAACTAATTATACCACAAAATACGCTCTTTTTCAAGCCGTGATTTATCACATTAAAAACAGGTCATGCATTGAATTTTTTGGTTATTTTGACCAATCAAATAAATTCTGCTATTTTGTCGCCCATTTCAGAGCAGGAAACAAGCGTCGTACCGTCGCTCATAATATCGCCTGTTCGGAATCCGGCTTCAAGAGTCTTGTTGACGGCGGATTCTATAGCGTCTGCTTCCCTTTCCATCTTGAACGAATAGCGCAGCATCATCGCTGCCGACAGGATAGTCGCAATCGGATTTGCCTTGTTCTGACCTGCGATATCGGGAGCTGAACCTCCGCTCGGCTCGTACAGTCCAAATCTTGTTTCATTCATAGATGCGGACGCCAACATTCCGATAGAACCCGTTATCATGGAAGCCTCGTCCGAGAGAATATCGCCGAACATATTTTCCGTTACCATAACGTCGAACTGCGCGGGGTCTTTTACAAGCTGCATAGCGCAGTTATCCACCAGCATATGTTCAAGTGTTACTTCGGGATAATCCTTTGCCACTTCCTCCACTACCTTTCTCCAAAGGCGGGAGGTGTCGAGAACATTAGCCTTGTCAACGCTTGTTACCTTTTTGCGGCGCTGCATTGCTACTTCAAACGCTTTTTTCGCGATACGGCGGATTTCGGTTTCGCTGTATTCGAGAGTATCATAAGAAACTGTCACTCCGTCACGCTCTTCGGTCGCTCTTTTGCCGAAATACAATCCTCCCGTAAGCTCGCGCATTATAAGCATATCAAAGCCCTTGGAGCTTATCTCCGTTTTCAGCGGGCAAGCCCCAGAAAGCTGCTTAAACAGCAAACACGGGCGCAAGTTTGCAAACAATCCCAACGCCTTGCGAAGTCCCAGAAGTCCCGCTTCGGGACGGAGATTTGCCGGAAGCTTATACCACGGGGACTTTGTGGTGTCGCCGCCGATAGAGCCCATAAGTACAGCGTCAGACGCCTTGCAGCGTTCAATCGTTTCATCTGTCAGCGGCACGCCGTTTGCGTCTATTGAGCAGCCGCCCATAAGAAGCTGTTCGTAATTAAACTTATGTCCGAATTTTTCTGCAACCTTATCAAGTACCTTCATAGCCTCTGTTACTATTTCGGGTCCTATGCCGTCTCCTTTTATAACTGCAATATTCTTTTCCATTCGGAATTACCTCTTTTCATTTGATTCTTCAAGAAAATCCGGCGGAACGAATTTTGTAAGCCACACGCCGTTTTCCGAAAGCAGGAATTTGTAATTTTGCCTTGACATCTCCCCCGCGTTCACCTTGAAAATATAAGGCTTGCCGTGGCGCGAGCCTACTTTTACGGCGGTTTCGACATCTTTTGAAAGATGAACATACAGCCGCGACATAGGCTTTAACCCCTCGGCTCGGATATCGTCGGCAAAACGCTCCGCCGTGCCGTGATAGAGCGTTTCGGGAGGGATTTTCTCCGAAAGCTCCACGTCTACCTGTACCGAATGACCTTGGTTTGCGCGAATGAGAGTTTTATCTTCATTGAAGGAATAACGCCCCTTTTCGTCGGTGCGAACTATCTCCTCCAGAGTTTCCATATCAATGGAATAGCCGTCTATGCGGTTTATGCCCTCGATAACTTCCTTTACACTTGCAAAACCGTGCGGGTCGAGCGAAATGCCGATAGTTTCGGGCTTATGCCGCAGAATAAGTGCGAGAAAAATACTTGCTTTCTTTAGGTCTTTCATATCATAGGAAATTACTTTTTGATACTATTAAGCAGTCCGCCCTTTGCGATTATCTCCTTGATAAAATCGGGGAACGGCTGTGCCTTGTAGGTCTTGTTTTTGGTGATGTTGGTAATTATTCCAGTATCGAAATCTATCTCGACTTCGTTTCCAGCGTCAATATCATTTGCCGCTTCGTCACATTCGAGTATCGGAAGTCCGATATTTATCGAGTTGCGGTAGAAAATTCTCGCAAAAGTAGACGCGATAACGCACCCAACGCCGCTTGCCTTTATCGCTATAGGAGCGTGTTCGCGGGAGCTTCCGCAGCCGAAATTCATATTCGCAACTATAATGTCGCCCTGTTTTACGTTTTTAACAAAATCCTTGTCAATGTCTTCCATACAATGAGATGCAAGCTCCTTATGGTCGGACGTATTAAGATAACGTGCGGGGATTATAACATCCGTATCAACGTTGTCGCCGTATTTATGAACAAAACCATGTGCTTTCATGTATTATCCTCCTTTAATCCTTTACTCCCGAAATATAACCCGCAAGCGCGCTTGCCGCTGCTATCGCGGGGGACGCGAGATAAACCTCGGAAGTTGTGTCACCCATTCTTCCGACGAAGTTTCTGTTAGTCGTAGAAACGGCTCTCTCGTGCGGCGCGAGAATTCCCATATGCCCGCCGAGGCACGGACCACAGGTCGGCGCGGAAACAACCATACCCGCTTCTACAAACGTTTCAAGCAAGCCGTTTTTCAGAGCGTCAAGATATATCTGCTGCGTTGCGGGGATTACGATAGCACGAACGCCCTTTGCGACTTTTTTTCCTTTTACAACTTTCGCGGCAATTTCAAGGTCGCTGTATCTTCCGTTCGTACACGAGCCGATGACCACCTGATCTATCTTTATCTTTTCCTTTTCGGCTTCATCAATGGTTTTGGTATTTTCGGGAAGGTGCGGGAAAGAAACCGTGGACTTAACCTGCGAAAGGTCTATGTCTATAACACGGCTGTATTCCGCGTCAGCGTCAGCATTGAATATCTCAGATGTGCGGTTAGTTCTTTCCTTGATATATCCAAGAGTAACATCGTCGACCTCGAAGATACCGTTCTTTGCGCCTGCCTCAATTGCCATATTCGCCATACAAAGCCTGTCGTCCATGGAAAGTGACTTTAAGCCCTCGCCCGTGAATTCCATAGACTGATACAAAGCCCCGTCAACTCCGATAAGACCGATAATGTGAAGAATAACGTCCTTGCCGCTTACCCACTTATTAAGCTTGCCCGTAAGATTGAACTTTATTGCCGAAGGCACTTTGAACCACGCTTCACCTGTTGCCATTCCCGCCGCCATATCGGTAGAGCCTACGCCCGTAGAAAATGCTCCGAGTGCGCCGTAAGTGCAGGTGTGACTGTCCGCGCCGATAACGCAGTCACCGGGGACTACAAGCCCTTTTTCGGGGAGCAGGGCGTGTTCAATCCCGACGTTTCCTACGTCGTAGAAATTCGTTATATCGTACTTCTCAGCGAAATTGCGGCACTGCTGGCACTGGATAGCCGCTTTGATGTCCTTGTTCGGCGTGAAGTGATCCATTACAAGCGAAATTTTATCCTTGTCGAACACTCCGTCAAAACCGTTTCTGTTGAACTCGTTTATCGCGACAGGGCTTGTGATATCATTTCCGAGTACCATATCCAGCTTTGCGCGGATAAGCTGCCCCGAAACGACCGAATCAAGTCCCGCGTGCTTTGCGAGAATTTTCTGTGTCATTGTCATTCCCATTGTAAATTCCTCCCTAATAAATTTAAGAACGTCAGCCGTTCAGATATTTGAGTACAAGTTCCTTGCATTTTGCGGGATTTGCCTGCCCCTTGGACGCTTTCATGCACTGTCCGACAAGGAAACCGAGGGCATTTGTTTTGCCGCCGCGATAGTCGTTTACCGACTTCTCGTTTGCTGCGAGGACTTCGTTTACTATTTTTTCGAGAGCGGAGTCATCGGATATCTGTGCCAGACCCTTTTCGGAGATCACCGTGTCAATATCGGCGTTGTTCTTCATTATCTCGTCGAAAATGATCTTTCCCGAATTATTTGAAATTTTCCCGTCCTCGATAAGATTTATTATTTTAACTAGCTTTTCCGCCGTGAGATTCGACTCGGAAATGTCTTTTCCCGTTTCGTTCATATATTTTGAAACGTCAGCCAGTATCCAGTTCGAGATGTTTTTCGGGCTTACCCCGCCTATCGAAACACACTCGTCAAAAAGTCCGCATCTCGGAAGATTTTCCGCGATAAGCTCTGCGTCGGTCTGTGAAAGTCCCAGTTCCTTGACATACCGTTTTATCTTCGCATTGGGAAGTTCGGGAATGGTTTTCTTCAGTTCCTCGACTTTCTCAAGCGGAATATAGATAGTCGTAAGGTCGGGTTCGGGGAAATAGCGGTAATCCTGCGCGTCCTCTTTTGAGCGGAGAACGAAGTTCATTCCCTTCATATCGTCCCAGCGGCGGGTTTCCTGAAAAATCTCCTCACCGCGTTCGAGGGCTTCTATCTGACGGTTGCTTTCATAGTCAATAGCTCTCATAGCGCCCGAAAACGAGTTTACGTTTTTCATCTCAACACGCTTGCCGAATTCCGTTGAACCTTTCGGACGAACCGAAACGTTCACGTCGCAGCGTATAGAGCCCTGTTCCATTTTACAGTCGGAGATGTCGATGTACTGCAATATGGACTTCAGAGTTTCAAGATATGCTTTCGCTTCGGCGGAGCTTCTCATATCCGGCTCGGAAACTATCTCTATAAGCGGTACTCCGCAGCGGTTGAAATCCACAAGCGAGCCTTGAAAAGCGTCGTTGTGAAGCATTTTTCCCGCGTCCTCCTCAATATGGATACGCGTAATCCCTATGCGCTTTTCTTCTCCGTCAAGCATAATATCGACGTATCCGTGTTCGCACAGCGGAATATCCGCCTGAGATATCTGATAAGCTTTCGGCAGGTCGGGATAAAAATAATTCTTTCTGTCCTGCTTGCACACATTATTTATAGAACAATTTGTCGCGTGACCCATTTTTACAGCGTATTCAACAACTTTTTCGTTGAGTGTAGGGAGAGTTCCCGGCATACCCGTGCAAATGGGGCATATCTGCGTGTTCACTTCCAGACCGAAAGCGTTGCGGCAGCTGCAGTAAATTTTCGTCTTTGTGTTAAGCTCCGCGTGGACTTCAAGTCCCACTATGGTTTCGTATTCCATTTTTATCTCCCTCCTTACACGTTTACGGGTCTGACCTCGCCCGTCAGCTGTTCAACGGCGTAAGCCGAATTCAGAAGCGTCTGCTCTGAGAATTTTCTTCCGATGAACTGAAGTCCCGCGGGCATACCGTTCACCTTTCCGCAAGGAACGCTTATTGCGGGCAGTCCCGCGATATTTACCGTTACCGTGCAGATATCCGCAGCATACATTTTTGTCGGGTCGCCCATATTTTCGCCAAGCTTGAACGCCGTTCCCGGAGTTGCGGGGGTAGCAATAACGTCACATTTTTCAAATGCCTCTCCGAATTCCCGTACAATATCCATAGCCACAAGCTTTGCTTTCTTGTAATACGCATCGAAAAATCCACTTGAAAGCACAAAGGTTCCAAGCATTATCCTGCGCTTAACCTCGTCGCCGAAGCCCTCGCTGCGGGTCTTTTCGTACATATCGGTAAGGCTGTCATAATTTTCGGCACGGAAACCGTACTTTACCCCGTCAAACCTTGCAAGATTTGAGGAGGCTTCCGCCGAGGAAATAATGTAATACGCATTAAGAGCGTACTTTGTACTTGGAAGAGAAATATCGACAAGCTTCGCTCCCTGCTTTTCCAGCTCGCGGACAGTATCCATGACCGCCTGTTTCACACTTTCATCAACGCCGTCGCCGAAATATTCTTTCGGGATTCCTATGCGAAGCCCCGAAACATCGGATTTGAGAGCCGCTGTAAAATCGGGATATTCCCTGTCGGCGGAGGTGGCGTCCATATTATCGTGACCGCAGATGATACCGAAAAGCGCCGCCGTATCCTTAACAGTTCTTCCGAAAGGACCGATCTGGTCAAGCGAGCTTGCGAATGCCACCAATCCGTAACGTGAAACAGCGCCGTAGGTGGGCTTTAGTCCCACGACTCCGCAATAGGACGCTGGCATTCTGATTGAACCGCCGGTATCCGAGCCAAGAGAGATCACCGCGCTTCCGACAGCGACTGCCGCTGCCGAACCTCCGGAAGAACCTCCGGGAACACAGTCGAGATTATGCGGATTATGCGTTTTTTTGAAATGGGAATTTTCGGTCGAGCTTCCCATAGCGAATTCGTCCATATTAAGCTTTCCGGTAACGACTATATCCGCCGCATTTACCTTCTTCATAACAAAAGCGTCAAACGGAGGAACGTAATTGTAAAGCATTTTTGACGCACAGGTCGTAAGGATCCCCTTTGTGGAAATGTTATCCTTTATTCCTATCGGTATTCCCGCAAGTGCGGAGAGTTTCTCGCCCTTTGCGATTTTCGCGTCGACCTCACGGGCTTTGGAAACAGCCGATTCCTCGCAGAGTGTGAGATATGCGCCGACTTTTTCTTCGGTGGCTTTTGCTCGCGAGAGGACAGATCTTGTCAGCTCCTCGGAGGAGCATTTCTTTTCCTTGAGCATAAGCGACAGCTCGCTCGCGGACATTTCGTACAATTCCATTTACGTCGTCCTTTCTTATTCTACCGTCTTGGGGACTACCACACAGCCCGCCTGCATTTTCGGGGCGTTTGAGAGAAGCTCCTCGCGGGTAATTTTTTCTGTTGAGATAACGTCCTCACGCAGCTTCATAGGGTGTTCGGGGTCAAGTCCCGAAGCGTCGCCCGAAGTATCGGGAAGTCCCTCCACCATAGCGACTATATTCTCCATATCCCTGCCGAATTTTTCGATTTCTTTGTCGTCAAGGTGAAGCCGCGCCAGCTTCGCTAAATGCTGTACGTCGATATTCATTATGTTTCTCCTTCCTCGTTTATCATTTTTAAGAATTCCTCTTCGGAAATTACGGCTATCCCAAGCTCGTTTGCTTTATCGAGTTTGGAGCCGGCCTCCTCTCCCGCAAGGACATAGCTTGTCTTTTTTGAAACCGAGCCGCTGCACTTGCCGCCGCGGTCCTCTATCATTTTCTTTGCTTCGTCGCGTTTGAGTGTGGGAAGCGTCCCGGTAAGCACGAACGTAAGTCCCGCGAGCTTGTCCGAAACCTTTTTCTCGGAATAGGTCATATTCAAGCCCAATTCCCGCAGACGTTCTATAAGGGCTATCCTGTGCGGCTCACGCATTGCTGTGAAAACGCTTTTGGCAAGCACCTTGCCGAATCCGTCTATAGACGCTATTTCTTCCTCGGAAGCGGACATTATAGCTTCCACGCTGCCGAATTTTTCACAGAGCAGCTTTGCCGCTCTTTGCCCTATCCCTCGGATACCGAGCGCGAAAATAAGACGATCCGGCTCGTTTTTCTTGGAACCTTCAACAGCGTCCAGAAGCTTTTCCGCAGAACGTGTTCCGAAACGCTCCAGTGCCGTAAGATCCTGCAGACTGAGCGTATACAGATCTGCCACGGTATGCACCAGATCAGCATTTACAAGCTGCTCTACCACTGCTTCTCCCAAGCCGTCGATATTCATAGCGGGTCTTGAAGCGAAATGCTCGATAGATCTCAGAAGCTGTGCCGGGCAGTCGATATTTTGACAGCGTATCACTGCCTCGTCCTCGTCACGAACCGCCTTAGCTCCGCACACGGGACAGATTTCCGGAATAAAAAACGGTTCGGAATTATCTGCGTGCTTTGCAGATCTCACTACTTCCGGAATAATATCTCCCGCCTTTCGGACGACTATCGTGTCGCCTACTCGTATATCCTTCTCTGTGATGTAATCCTGATTGTGCAGTATTGCTCTTGAAACAGTAGTTCCCGCAAGTCCTACGGGGTCAAAGACCGCAACGGGTGTCAACGCTCCCGTGCGTCCGACATTTATTTCTATTTCACGAAGCGTTGTTTCCTTTTCTTCAGGCGGATATTTGAACGCGACAGCCCACTTCGGGACTTTCGTCGTCGCACCTATCTCATTTCTGAGAGAAAGGTCGTTTACCTTTATAACTGCGCCGTCAATATCGAACGGCAGCGACGTTCTCATCTGTCCTATCTCGTTTATACGGTCGATGATCTCATCGGCGGTGTGGCATACTATAACATCGGGAATAATTCTGAATCCCGCTTTTTCGATATATTCAAGTGATTCGGAATGAGTTGAAAACTGCTTTCCTTCAATTCTCTGAATATTAAAGCAGAAAATATCAAGCTTTCTCTGCGCTGTGATCTTGCTGTCTTTTTGCCTGAGCGACCCCGCTGCAGCGTTTCTGGGATTTTTCGGGAGCGGCTCGCCGTTTTTCTCCTGAAGCTCGCAAAGCTCCGCAAAGCTCTTTTTCGGCATATACACCTCTCCGCGCACTTCAAGCAACGGGAGTTTTTCCGTAAGTGAAAGCGGCACAGTGCGAATGGTTTTCAGATTAGGCGTGATATCCTCGCCGACGAATCCGTCGCCGCGTGTTGAACCTATAACCAGCTCTCCGTTGTGATATTCCAAAGACACAGAAAGCCCGTCTATCTTCGGTTCTACGGTGAATTCCTTAACACCCTCGGCAAACATTCTATCACAGAATGCCCTCACCTCATCAATACTGAAAACGTCCTGAAGCGAGCCCATCTGCACCTCATGCTGAACCTTGCTGAACGTACTCTGAGCAGTACCGCCTACCCTTTGCGACGGAGAATCTTCCGTAAGAAGCTCCGGAAATTCCGATTCTATCCCGCGAAGTTCCCGCATAAGGGCATCGTACTCGTCGTCCTCAAGCGAGGGAGAATCAAGGTCGTAGTACTCGCGGTTGGCTTTCTCGATTTTGGATCTAAGCTCCGAAAGCCGCTTTTCAGCGTCCTGAATATTCATTGTAACATATCTCCTGAATTATGGATTTATCGCGCCGTAATCGTTGATCAAACCCGCAAGGTCGCCCGAATCGGTCACGACGTGCGTGTACGCCTGCGGTACTCTGCCGACAATGACTGTTTCGGCAGCGACTATAGATGTTTTTACGGGAACTCTGGTTGAAACTCCGGGAATGATAGCGTCTACCTCCGCGGAAACCTCAATAATTATCCTGTGAAGCGTCTGATTTATCCCTGCATCGGAAAATTCGCTTATTATCGCGGTATTTGCGTAACCCATGGGTACGATCTTCATTCCCACGTCAAAGCCTTTTCCGTAGAAAAGCTGGATACCGGTAAGCGAGCCGATAGGAACGTTTATGTCGACAGCCGAAACACGGTCTATCTCACGCTCTATCCTGTCCGCTATGCGGGTCTTCAGGCGGTTTATATTCATCACGTTGCTTTCAACGGAAACCACCTCGCCGTCAGCATTGGACGTAAGCGTCACAAGGCTGGAATAACTCGTCTGCTCGTTTTCCAGCTCGTTTTCGACCGACTCATTGATTATATCCATCAGAAGCTCGTGACACCGATAAGCGTTCACCGTTTCAACCATGGGACGGAACGCCATCTCCAGTATCAGTACCAGACCGAGTGCCACGAACATCAATGCGCCGAGCTTTATGCAGAATTTGCTGAATATGATTTTTGACTTGCGCTTCATACCCTCACCCCACTCGTATTTTATGTTAAATACGAAAAAGAGTGAACGGGCAAGTCCGAAAAATTAAAAACAAATGCGTATTCTGACGAATTTTATTCCCCGACGAAAGCCTCGAATGTCTTATAAGCCGCGTAAATATCAGCCTTTGCGGTTATTTCAAAGGGAGCGTGCATAGACATTACGGGAACTCCCACGTCGATTGTATCAACATTCAAATTCGCGATATATGCCGCTACCGTTCCGCCGCCGCCGATATCGACTTTTCCAAGCTCGCCGGTCTGCCAGATGACGCCCTTACGGTCGAGCAGCTCACGCACTTCCCCGACAAATTCAGCAGAAGCGTCCGATGTTCCGCTCTTTCCGCGTGAACCTGTAAACTTCGTTACGCAAACACCGCCATTCAGCACACAGGCGTTGTTCTTCTCAAAAACATCGGGGAATGTCGGGTCGAATGCCGCGTTTACATCAGCTGAAAGGCATCTCGAAGCCGAAAGCACGTCACGTCCGCAAGCTCCGAAAGACGAAGCAAGATCCGCTATAAAATATTTAAGGTATGCCGAGCGCAAGCCTGTATTTCCGTCCGAGCCCGTTTCCTCCTTGTCAGTGAGGACAGCAACGGCGGTTTTTTTCGGGTCCTTCAATTCAAGTATAGCCATAAGCTCTGTATAAGCGCAGACCCTGTCGTCCTGCCCATAACCGCCCACAAGGCTTCTGTCAAAACCTATATCACGCGCCTTGAACGCGGGAACAGCCTCCAGTTCCGCCGAAAGGAAATCCGCTTCGGTTATCCCATATTTTTCGTTGAGTATCATCAAAAGATTCAGCTTTACAGCCTCACTTGCTTCATCGTCCTTGAACGGGCGCGAGCCGACAAGTACGTTCAGCTCCTCACCCTTTACGATTTCCGGAGCAGTGCGCTTCATCTGTGCTGACGCAAGATGCGGCAACAGGTCGGACACACAGAAAACAGGGTCGTTCTCGTCCTCACCGATATTTACAGTAATTTTCGTGAGGTCGGACTTCACGATCACTCCGTGAAGCGAAAGCGGCACAGTCGTCCACTGGTACTTTTTTATTCCTCCGTAGTAATGCGTCTTGAAGTAGCCCAGCTCGTCCTTTTCATAAAGCGGATTCTGCTTCATATCAAGCCTGGGCGAGTCGATATGAGCTGCTATCAGATTCACGCCGTCCGTTATCGGAGCCTTGCCGATAACGGCGAGGACTACTGCCTTTTCACGGTTTACACGGTAAACCTTGTCGCCGGGCTTATAGGTCTTATTCTTGTCGAACTCGGTAAATCCCTTTGCCTTAGCAGCACGTTCGATGAATCCTACCGCCTCGCGTTCGGTTTTTGCGCTGTCGAGGAATTCCTTATATCCCTCACAAAATTTTTCGCATTTCTTGATATCCGCGTCCGTCATGCGAAGATACGCGTTTTTCTTCTGCATAAAGAGTTTTTCCTTAAGCTCCTTCGCGGTAGGAGTTTTTTGCTTTGAGTTTGCCATATTCTGATCTTCCTTTCAAAAATTATTTATCATAAAGCCTTATATAGGTATCCATTGCCCTTGTTATTTTGAAAACGTAATGTGCGGTGTCCTTTATCGGAATGTTGTCGAGGTGCTTTCCGTCCTTGGAGTAACGCTTGTCGGCTAGCCATTCGTTGACATTCCCGCGTCCGGCGTGATACGCTGCGGCAACGCACTTGACATTCCCGAATTCCTCGTAAAGATATCCCAACAGCCAGCAGCCATACCGGATATTCTGTTCGGCTTTGAACATATCGTAATAAACACGCTCGTCATCGCCCATTTTGTTTTTTATCCAGTCGAACGTCGTTTCCATTATCTGCATAAGACCGCGTGCGCCGACATTTGAAACCGCGTCCGTATGGAATCCGCTTTCGGTCTTTATGACCGCATAGACAAGATATTTGTCCACCCCGAATTCTTTTGAATACCGCTCAACATAGTTTTCATACTCCAAAGGGTGAGTTTTTCTTTCGTATAAATTATAACCGAAATAAGCGCCGATACCGATTATTGCCGCTATAACGAGTATCACCGCGATAACGGCGGCAGGGTTTACACGTTTTCTCCTGCGTTTTGATTTATAGGTCGAATAAACTGTCATAAATTACCGTCCCGAAGATGTTGTAATTTCAGCCGAGCAGAGTTTCTGCTGTTTTTTCAGCAAGCAACTTCAAGCTTTCAGCTGTGGAGTTATTTTCCAATAAAAAATCGGAATGCAGCTTAAAAAAATCCGTACTTTTCTGTGAAGAGAGCCGCTCGCGGGCTTGTTCTGATGTCAGCTTGTCGCGGTCGCGTATACGCTTTTCACAAAGCTCTCTGTCCGCGCAGACACTCACTATCTTTTCGCAGATAATATCAAGTCCCGACTCGAAAAGCGTCGGTGCGTCAAGAACAATGACGCTGCCCGCTCCGCCTGCCGTTTTTATCTCATAAATTATCTCAAATACTATATACGGGAAAATTATCCGCTGATATTTTGCCCTTGCGTTCTTATCGCCATAGATGATCTTCGCGACAAGCGGTCGGTTCAGACTGCCGTCGGGATTAAGAAGCTTCTCGGAAAATCTCGCCGACACCTCGTCAAGGAACTCACGCTTGTCTGCCGTCCGGCGGGATACCGCATCGCAGTCAATGACCGTTAAGCCCTTTTCACGAAACACACGGCTCACGGTAGATTTTCCGGCTCCGCTCATTCCTGTAAGACCTATTACTTTAGTATCCGAAAATCCCCGCATTATTATACCTCGATAATTCTGAAAGCCGCTGCACGCAGCAGTCTGTTATACACCGCAAGTCCTACCCCCGTTCTTTCGGGGATTTCAACAAGCACGGTCTTAGCACCAAGCTCGTCCGCCCTGCGGAGCATTTCAAAAAGACGCTTTGCCTGAATTTCGGGGCTTTTACCATAATCCAGAAATCCGCCCTCTTCACGTATCCCCGCACCCAGTGCAAGAACGCTTCTCTCTGTGGATATCCTGTGAGTACAGTATTTTCTGAAATTTTCACCGTGAGCATTGATAATATACACCTCCGCTTTTGGTGAATAATGCTTGTATTTCATTCCCGGAGAAAGCGCCTTTTCTCCTTTTTTTAGTCCATTAAGGACGGCGCTGTCTACTTCCGTTTCGGCGAATTCCGACAACATTTCGACAGTAACGGCTCCCGGTCGGAGAATATGTATCCTATTCTCCCTAAAACATATAACCGTGCTTTCAACTCCGACATCACATTCCCCACCGTCGATAATAAGCGGTATTCTGCCGTTCATATCCTCGAAAACACGCTTTGCAGTGGTGGGACTGGGCTTTCCCGAAAGATTCGCGGACGGCGCTGCAAGCGGGAATCCGCATTTTTTGATGATCTCGCAAGCCGCCTTATTTGACGGCATTCTTACTGCTACCGTATCAAGACCGCCGCTTGTAACGCTCGGCACGGCATCAGACTTCGGAAAAATCATAGTAAGCGGACCGCCCCAGAATCTTTCCGCAAGACGCTTTGCCGTTTCGGGAATTTCCTTTACGAGCGACTGGAGCATTTTCATACTGCTGATATGAACGATAAGCGGATTATCCTGCGGTCTGCCTTTTGCCGTGAAAATATTCCGCACGGCATTTTCGTTCAAAGCGTTTGCGGCAAGCCCGTAGACCGTTTCGGTAGGTATTGCGACCAATTCTCCGTATTTCAGATATTCCGCTGCCTCTAAAGCACTTTTGTTGTCATACGGCAGAAGCCTTGTTTTATATTTCATACATTTTTGTCTATTCCTTCCTTAAAAAGCTTTTCCGTTTGGTCGGCAACTCTCAGCGCTTCAAAAATTTCGTCGCAGTTTCCGTTCATAAAATCGTCTAGCTTGTAAAGCGTAAAATTTATCCTGTGGTCGGTCACTCTCGACTGCGGATAATTATATGTCCTTATTTTTTCGGCACGATCTCCCGAACCTACCTGAGTTCTTCTTTCCTCGGCAAGTGCGCTGTCACGGGCGGTCTTTTCTGCTTCGTAAAGCCTGCTGTAAAGCATTTTCATTGCCTTATCCTTATTCTTCATCTGGGAGCGTTCTTCCTGACACTCGACGACCATTCCCGACGGTTTGTGGATTATCCTCACAGCGGATTCGGTCTTGTTGATATGCTGACCGCCCGCGCCGCTTGAACGGAACGTCTGTATTGTCAGGTCGGCGGGGTTTATGTTCACATCAAAATCCTCAACTTCCGGCAAAACCGCCACCGTTATCGTGGATGTCTGTATCCTGCCCTGAGATTCCGTTTCGGGGACTCTCTGAACGCGGTGAACACCGCTTTCAAATTTGAGTTTCGCGTACACGCCCTCGCCCTCCACACTGAAACTTATCTCCCTATAGCCGCCCAATTCCGTGGGATTACAACCAAGCAAGTCGATTTTCCAGCCTTGACGCGCTGCGTACATTGAATACATTCTGAAAATGGAGTTTGCGAAAAGTGCAGCCTCATCGCCGCCTGCGCCTGCGCGTATCTCGATTATAACGCTTCGGTCGTCGTCAGGATCCCTAGGCAGAAGCAGCAGTTTGAGTTCCTCCTCACAACGTTCAGTTTCTTCCTTTGCGGATCGCATTTCCTCCTCGGCAAGCACGCGGAATTCCTCGTCAAACGAAGTATCCTCGACAGCGGTTTTCGCGTCCTCATAATCCGATTTTGCCTTGATGTAGCGCTTGTACATATCTATAAGCGGCGTTAGATTCTTATATTCCCGCATAAGCTCGGTATACTGTTTGTTATCCGAGATGACGGCGGGATCGGAAAGGCGCACACTTATTTCTTCATATCTAGCCTGTGCTTGTGCAATTTTCTCAAGCATAATTTATTCTCCTCCTTTTTGAATATTCAAAAAACGAGGAACACTAGCCCTTTTCGGCTTGATCACGAAGTACAGACTTGATCTTTTTTTCGCATTTTGAGCGCGGAGTCATAAACGTCCTACCGCAGCCCTCACACGAGAGCTTAAAATCCGCTCCTGCTCGGATAACTCTCATACGGTTGCTTCCGCAGCCCGGATGTTCTTTTTTCATAACAAGAATATCACCTGCTTCAATATCCACGACCCCACCGCCTTTCAAAGTTCAAATCATAAAAAAGTGGCAACCAAAAAATGGGTATACACATACATAATATAGTATATCACATTTCAATAGCTTTTTCAATATTTTGAATAAGATTTTTTTGAATTTTTGAAAAAAATTATCATTTTTTCAAGAAATTTTTAAAAACCACTTGACAAACGATTTGAAATTTGATATAATAAATAATGTTGCACGGACGATCTACTAGCTCAGGCGGTAGAGCACCTGACTTTTAATCAGGGTGTCCCGGGTTCGATTCCCGGGTGGATCACCAACTTATCCCGACGGAAGTTTCTTTCGTCGGGGTTGTTGTTTATTCTCAGAGCGTGCCTTTTCTCGCTCTTCTATATGCGTCTGTAGCTCAGCTGGATAGAGCAATAGCCTCCGACGCTATGTGTCGTGCGTTCGAATCGCATCAGGCGTACCAAAAAACGTTCCACAGGCTTCTGCGGGGCGTTTTCTTTTTGCTCGGATTAAGTGTTATCTTTCCTAGTAGAGCCTAAAAAAGAGGCAATAATCCTTTATTATTGCAAAATTAGGGTGTCTATTTGTGCAAAAGCGACAAAGTTTATTTGTATTCTTTGTTCAAATTATCTATATGAGAATTATGGCGATTCTTAAGAATGATATAATTAGAGGCAAGATGTAAGTATATTTGAGTTATAGCTATACTACTATGACCCAATAAACAACGCAAAACCTCTAAATTACCACCGTCAACGATATATAAAGTTGCAAAAGTATGACGAAGCAGATGAGGGTGAAGACGCTGGATACCTGTTCGGGTTTTAAGGTCTTGAAAAACCATTTTTATACAATTTATATCAATACCGTTCCCGAAGCGATCCAAGAAAAAAGGGTCGGTGGGCTTACCGGAACGCCGATCAGAAACACGGTCATTATATTGTAACATAACAGATGAAGTATTATCGCCCATAGGAACAAGACGCTGTTTATCACCTTTGCCATTGACCAACAAAGAGCTACGGATAAAATCGACGTCAGAAACCTTAAGACGTATGAGTTCTGATCGGCGAAGTCCGCAATCCAGCATAAGCAAAACAAAGCACATATTGCGAAGTTCCAACAAGTCAGAAGTATCAAACGATTCCAGAAGTAAACGAATCTCAGAATCTGTAAGGGGAATGATCTCTTCTCGACGCTGCTTGATAAGTTTGAGCTTACGGCTGCAATCACCTATTCTCTCTTCATCAATCAAAAAATTGTAAAAAGCCTTTACAGCTCGAATTTTAGTATTAACGCTAGAGGCTTTAAGATCTCCAGAGCTTAAAAAAATAACATAATCCTTGTACTCTTTTACAGTAAGCTGCTCAACTTCGGTAATATCAGAATAAGTCTTAAGCCAATTGAGGAACTCTGTAAGATATGAATTATAATAAGCAACTGTAGCCGGAGAATTATTCCGAAAACGCTGCTCATACATAAAAAGATCAAAAGCGTCAGACAAGATCATAAAGATCATCCTCAAGCAAAGAATCTACTGAACAACGCTCATCAGACCAATCACAATCAACATCAAACTCAAAATCAGAGAAATCATCAACGGAAACGAGCTCGACATAATCTTGTTCCAAAGCAGCAGACGATCCAGCACCTGTCATAATCCAGGGATCTATACCAAGACGGCGAAAATCAGCTATAGAATCAGCAGAAAAAGGATCATCAGAACGGCGAATATAATCATAATCGTTTATCATCTGCTGAATACGAGGAGAGGGACGCTTGCGAAGATACTTAAAACAGTTACGAAGAAAAGCAGTAACACCGATACACTTAATTATATAATTAGCCAAAGTAGGCATTACAGAGGAATCAATCCAGCGGGAAATAGAACGAAACACATCCGGCTTATATTTGGGAATAACAAGCCGAGATTTTGAAGAAGTACCGAGAAAAGAAGTCCACCACTTTTTTTGAGTGCAGCGGGAAGAATTGAGATCATCACGATAAATAAAGGATAAGTAATGATTAAACACTTCAGACATCTTCTGCTGGAACTCACCCTCAGCGGAAGATAAATCACAAAACGAATTGAAAACAGACAATGCACGCAAGCCCTTAAACTCGAACTCGCAACGCGTCCACGAAATTAAATTGGGATCGAGCTCGTCCCTGTGCTGACGAGATTCAAGCAGTTTATCATAAAAGCGACAGAAAACAGGACTTTTACGATTACCGAAATATACGGTATCGCCGTAAGAATCATCAAAAGTACCGGTATCATCAAAAACAACGCTGACACCCTTAACTCTGCGACTTCTGGAAAGACGAGAACAAAACTCGCGTTTAGATGCAGAAGAACGAACTCGATCCATAGTAAGTAAAGGCTTATCACCGACACGGCAAACATCATCTATAGCATAATCGAACCTGCTGCAGCGAGTAAAAAAGCCACCGACAGACAGCGCACGCCAGGCACGACAAACAGTACGAAGATCATAACCTAATTCGGAAAGATGTTCTTGATAAAAGGCTAAACCGTTACCGGAAAATCTAACACAAACACCATTTTTAAGTAACTTTTTAGGGTTATCGGCGCAAACAAGTATAGATATATCATTGTAACGGTAAACAGACTCATAGTATTTATCGCGCCCAACTTGTATGAACTTATCCCAGATGTCAGACAGACGTAAAGTCTCAAGCACACGATTCAATAACCCACAAACACCGATATCAAGAGAAGTCATACAAGAAACGGTAAGCCAGTCAATAGTAGCAGATACCATATCACAAACCACCTTTACGAATTTTATTAAGTAACTGTTGCTGCTGCTTTTTATCAACAGAAACATCCGGAACAGCGGCAACTAAATCGCCGACTTGATTAGCGATAATCTCATTATCAGAGATATAATCAGCAGTCAAAAGCGTATCAACCATCTCACGAGTATCATAAAGACCGCGCAGCTTATCCGTCTGCACAAAACAGTCAACATCAATAGGGAACAGAGGGAGCATAGGATTTTCTGCAAAAAGCTCATACTCTTTAGCGCCATATATCCTGTTGGTTATCATACGCGAGAACGGGTGAGCGAAAGAAGAACTGCAAATAATAACGTAGTCGGTAATACGGCGAAGAAGAACATCCATAAACTTCCAATGTTGAGCAGTACCCAAAATCATAATATGTCGATGACGGCACTGAGCTATATTCTGAAATACAGACTTGCTAAGACCGCCACCCTTCCCATCCTTGGTCTTACCGTCGGCAAAATCACGAGAATTCCAAATAGTACCCAGCTCGTCCAGAACAACAAGCGTGTTGTCAGGAGCCTCTATGATCTGACGCGCACCGCCCTTAGACTGCAAAGGAATAATATTTGTATCCTTTGGAAAATTCCGCAATTCAAGATTAGTGATAACATTAAGGTTATGATAAGAGGAACATATATTATAAGCGTCACGAACCATAGAACAGGTTTTACCCTGTCCGAAAGATCCAATATAGATATGTATACCCCAACCCTCAAAAATAGTCCAACCACGACTTTTGATCCAATTAATAAAGTCAATAAAGACCAAAAACAGAAAATGAGGTAATATCTTTAAACGCTTAAAAAATAGCTTTACAATCACAATCTTCCACCCCGTGCAATGGTTTTACATACATCTCCGATTATACCGCAAATCCAATTTAACAAGAAAATAATAAAAAAGAGTTGAAGCATAAAAGGCAACGTACCAAAAACAAGATCAGCAAAGGTTACACTCTCAAGCTCACCGGAATGCAAAAGAGCCTTAAACCAATCACCCCAACCTATAAGCTCCAAAAACTTAACGATAGCCATATCATCCATAATATTTAACTACCTTCTTTCTGCGGAAAGCCTTACCCACGAGCTTAAACGCACCGACGATAAGAAAAATAAGGAGAATACCCTCGGTGACAGTATACTCGCTGATCGGCTTTGTCATAATAGTATAATCATCAGCTGGGGACACTCTCTCGACGATCTCGTGATAACCTTCCGAACCGACAGGATAAAACGGACTATAAGGCGACACGTCAGGAAGTCCATTATCGTCATCATCGACAAGCCACCCCCAGTCAGACTGACCGTCGCCCGTAAAATCCGGCAAAGGTACTAATACATCATCATTTTCACCGTCGCCGTCAAAATCTACAATAAACCCGTTATCGTTGCCGGTAACAATATCAGTATCAACATACTCGGAGATCTCGAAACCGTCAAGAACCTTATACTGCGGAATTCCAAGACCTATCTCGTTGCCTTTGTTACACAAGCAGTAGCCATCATCAAGGCTGGGGATCAGGGTATCAAGGGTGTAGATCACCTGCTCGGAATCGTTCGCGCCGTCGCCGTCACTGTCGTACTCATAAACGATCTCGGTAATTATGTTCCCTGCAGCGTCAACTGTCTTTTTGATGATGTAATTTATTCCGGTTTCAATAGCCTTAGTAAGAGCAGCATCTAAAGCTTGTAAAACAAGAGCAATAATTATATCTTCCATAATTTACCTCAATCAAAAATTTTACCTAAAAACCAAGCGACAATGGACAAAACCGCAAAACCTATCAAAAGCCTCAGAGCAGTAATCTTAAAAGAGCCAAAATCGAACAAAACAGAACCGAAAAAGTTCCGTCCGGTATTAAACAACCACTCCCCTACCTCTTTAAAATTACTCAAATCAAATGACATGATCTCACCGTCCCAAAATACGACCAAGAACAACAAAAGTCAAACCAATACAAAGTAATGTAAAGATCTCAGGCGGACAAAAATCGAAAAAAGCAGCAAAAAAATGACGAATACCGCTTGATTCTTCAAGAGCAGAATTAAGATACTCATCAAGAGGGTCTGTATTGACATCTACATCAGGAAGCGCACCCGTTCCCCCTGCCCCGCCATTAACGTTGATATTGATATCCGGTACACTAACATTAACATCGACACCGACATCAACGGATCCGCTAACATCAATCTGACCGCCGACTGTCACATTACCACCAACAGTTCCGCCGGAGGAGCTTCCGCCCTCGTTGGTAACGTAGGTATAATTGTTTGTAATGTACTCATTAACGGTCGAGCTCTGACCTGTATCGGGATTTGTTATCGTATAATCATACACAGTATCGCCCTCAACAGTAATGTAATAGTTATCGGGTATACGCTGAGTATCAATATGATAATCAAGCTCAATAGGTGTAGAGCTGCAAAAATACCCCATATCTTCCCCACTGCCGATATCGCAGGATTCGTCATGAGCCGCGACAGACTTACCAAAATGAGATCCACCAACAGTAGACATATCAAGAGTTAAGCCTAAATCATCGGCACAAACTAAACTACAAAAAACATCAGAAGGTATAGTAAAATATACACCGGACTTACGGGTTCTATTAGAAAAATCTTGCAAAGATAGGTACTGTTCGACATAAAAACGACCCTTAGCACTAGAATCAGAAAGAGAGAAATCGAAGTAAGAATAATATGAATCAGTACATATATCTTTGGAACCATTAAAATCCTCAAGAGATGGTTCAAACGCTAACCATTCCAGAAACAAATTACTATCGCCGCCACCACCGGGAACAAAATCTGATATGCTGAAAACAGCGTGAAACTGAAAAGTACCGAAATACATATGATCGCCATCGGTATAATAAGGGATCATATAAATCTCATCGCCACCGCCGAGAGGAACAAAACCACCTTGTGATAAACTATACCAAGTAAGGCGGGGACAAGTTAAACTATCCCCCTTTTCTGAATATCGAGGATCATTTCGCCAGCTCATTATATTTCGCGTGTTCTTTGGGGTGCGGGTGGTGTCGGAAGTAATTACGTCCTTAAAGACTTCTGATGGAACAGTAACTGGATCCACAGTATTAGGATTTTTAATATCATACTCAAAATCAGACCCTCCTGCAGCTTCATATAAATAACGAGCCTTTGCATATGTACAAAACTCATCCCAATCAATATGATGAGATTGCATATAAGTTTGATAATCATACTCCCATTTATATTGCATTAAATAATCATCTGAAAAAGTACCAGAAGAATCAATCATATCAACAGACTTTGGAGTAGAAAAGCCACAAGTACGAGAATCATCGTAAATATCATAAGCATTTTCTTTACATAGCCCATACCACAAATCAAAATAATCCGAATCAAACTCACCAGATTCAATCATAGATCTAATATCATCGCCTTCAGAAACAAGATCTACAAAATAATCTACAAATTTCTGATAAAACGGAGATGTTTTATCTAAAGTGGAAGGAGATGCTTTGTCTAAAGTAAAAGCGGAAACACTCAAACAAACAGAAAAAAATACAAAAACAGAAACTAAACAAAAAGCAGCCACCCTTTTCAAAATAAAACAACCCCCTTGACAAAATCCACCAAAAGTATTATAATAATACAAGAGGTGATGATAAATGAGTATAAGCTATATCTTAACAATTGTATACATATTCCTAATAATACACATTTTCAAAAGTGCAAGCAAAGGAATAAACGCATACAAAGAAAAAGAAGTATTAACATTCATAGGAATAGCAGACGGAATATTGAACTTAATATTTGTAATTGTAAGTATTATCAAAGGATCATTTGAAAAAACAATGATAACAACAATAATACTTGCAATTATAATGATAACTTTTTGCTGCCTACTGAATAAAATTCAAAAAGCGATAATAGACAACTACTATAAAAAACAACAAAAATAAACTACAGACCGCTTCGGCGGTCTTTTTTCTGCTCTTTCTTAGTCACTGCCGTTCTGATCGGCGCGGCAGTGATTAAGAAAAAACACAAAATGCGGAAAATAAGGGGCAAGGGTAAACTTGCCCCTTTTCCCTGTTAGCGACCACGTCCGAAAGCAGAAACAATCTTACGCAATGATCTGATTGCAAGACCTACAAACGTTACAGAAAGAAACGCAAGTGCAATCTCATTTTCAGCAGCAGAAGAACCTACATTAGTAATGAGATTTATGAAAGACGTTGAGCCCGTAGTAATTGTTTCCCACATAGTACCACCTCCTTCCAAAGACGGTGACGAAGACATAGCCACCAAAGGTAAAATATTAAAAGGCATTTTACAACCTCCTTTCAAAAACAAAAACACGAAATAAACTTAAAAGACCATAAAAAGCAGCAGTACCAAATAAAACAGAAACTATAATGATACACAAAGGATTTTCAAGAAACGAGCTGAACAAACCGCCGATAAAATCAGGAAGATCAGAAAAAGAATCAGCTAGTAACTGCCAAGCTTCATCACAATATTCACCCAACTGCTCATAATAAGAATCGTTCACTACTTACCACCTTTACCGCCTTTGCCGACGAAAAGACCGAGAATAAGAAAGATGACAAGAAATAAACCGGAAATAATAGTGAGCCATTGAAGAAAAGTCAACAGCATAATATTATCACCTTGCCTTAAGTTCCATCGGTTCCAAAATCTCAAAGCCACAGATGCGACCATTAAGATCCGAATCAAAATCGACCTGAGAAGATACCATCTGATTTAACGTACCTTCGGAAAGACCCAGAGCATTGACTAACTGAGAAGAAAGGAACTTCTTATCTGCCTTAGTTCCGACAACATGCTCATTTTTTACAAGCATAAACAGATTTACACCGGTAATCCTCTCATTCTGCTGATTCAAAAAATCTACCTTCTGATAACCTGTTACAAAAACTTTCATAATAAAACCTCCTTAAGTACCCTGTTATGGGGTGTTAATGTAATATGCCTTGCGGCTGGTAGTCGTCGTGACCCGGACGACCAACGGGGAGAGATTAAACTAAGGTTTCACGATAATTAAAGCCGTCAAGAAAAACACGAGCTTCATCTTCTGAGGTAAATTCAAAAAAATTAACGACACTATAAGAATCAACAGAATAGAACCCGACAGATTCAACGAAATCCTTAAAATCTACCGCCGGCTCATAACCATTATCAAACTTAAAAAGATAACCTCTAAAAACAGAATGTCGCAAGCCGGAAATATTCTCTTTCAATACAAAACGATAAACTTTTACAAACATAATTTTTCTTCCTTTCTTACTTACCCGGTACAGGGCGAATAATAGACAAAAACTTGTCTAAAAACATTATAACATAAATTGTTCCAAAATGGAACTGTCAAATGTTCCAAAAAAGAACACAACGAATTATGCAAAAGTGCTAAAATAGAACTAAGGAGGAGTAAAAATGTTGTTCAAGGAAAATTTTGTAACAAACATAAAACGGGCAAGAAAAGATGCAAAATTAACACAACAAGAAGTAGCAGATAAAATAAACACATCAAGATCTAACATAACAAAATATGAAATAGGACTGCTTGAACCAAACATAGACACCATAGGGCAACTAGCCGAACTATACAATGTTAGTACGGATTGGCTTTTTGGAATTAAAAAAACCAACTAGGAGGAGAAAAATATGAAAACAGTAATGAAAATAACATCGGTTCTCAACATAATCTTCGGACTACATTACTTAACACTTGCAATTATAACAATTTTTGCAACAGGCTTTACAGCATTATTGAGTCTTGCTACATTTTCAACAGCGATCATAGGCGGTACGTTAGGATTAATTATAATGGTACTTTTTTGCTTATTACTTACAATCATATATGGAATGGGAGGTATATGGACATTAAAAGGAGATAAGAAGAAAGCATTATTATGTATGATGATTGCGTTAGGTATATCATTGATATCACTTATTATTGCAATAATACATCCAAAAATAAAAGTATCTTTTGTAGATATAATAGCTCTAATTCTACCCATAGTTCACGGATATTTAGTTATACAAACAGAAGAATAAAAATACCTCTTGACACTTTCATCAAAAAGTGATATAATAATCTTACCAAAGATAATGAAATTTGAGTAAGGAGGTGTTCTTATGAACATGACAGAAGTTGCACGCTTGATCCAAGGACTGAGATCTGCAGGCTGGACTGAAAAACAGATTAACGATTTCCTTATGTGGATCGAATCCGGAGAAGAACAATATAAACCTAAGGATTCAGAGAAAAAGTAAATTTTCATTCTCCCCAAAAAGGGAGAATTTTTTTATTGTCAATTAAATGACATTTTTTTACTTTTCTAAATTTGTAATATATTTCCAATAGCTTATAATTCGTTTTATAATGCCATTTTACAATTGTTTGTTTGTAATTTGTATGCCCGTATTACTATACGGGCATACAAGCGCCGCTGCGCGGCGGGACGCACGCCCCAGAGGGGTGCGCTCTCCCCGCCGCGCCGATGAGCGAGGCGGCGCTTTCTCCGTTTTCCCTCGTTTTCCGTCGTGTAATGCTGTCTTGTTGTCCATTGACCTCATTATGAGTTATAGCACATCTGAGAGCATCCGTCAAGGGACGGGTAGTATTTTTTGCTTTGCAAAAAATCTCCACCCTCTGAAATTCGTTTCTGCAAGCTGATAATACAATGAAATAACGCGGACAAGACTTAACGCTTGCAGACGTATTTCGCCCTTGACTGATGTTCTCAGATGTGCGTTTTGCTGGTTATGAGGTCAATGGACAGACACGACAAAGAGCCCGAAGGGGAAGCTCTTCGGGCTGTGTGTTATGTCGATCTGGTGGGGGCTTGCTTATCCGTCGTCCGCATCGGCGCTTATAACTTCAAAGTCGAGCCAATCTACTTCTTTCATATAATCACCACCTTTCTTTTAATCAGGGTGTCCCGGGTTCGATTCCCGGGTGGATCACCAACTTATCCCGACGGAAGTTTCTTTCGTCGGGGTTGTTGTTTATTCTCAGAGCGTGCCTTTTCTCGCTCTTCTATATGCGTCTGTAGCTCAGCTGGATAGAGCAATAGCCTCCGACGCTATGTGTCGTGCGTTCGAATCGCATCAGGCGTACCAGCCGGTATGACCGGCAGCAAGTTCGTCTCGCAGATCGCTGCGGGACGTTTTGTTTTCTCTCGACTTCTGGGCAATCTTTTTTGCAAAGGTTAGACAGCCGGTATGGCCGGCGGCAAGTTCGTCTCGCAGGTCGCTGCGGGACATTTTCTTTTACTCGGATTTTGTGTTATCTTTCCCGGTAAAATTTAGGGAAGCTGCAGTACCGCCAATGACATAACACTTACTATCTTACCTCTTGACTTTTTTTAAGCAATATGATATAATACTTAATGGTTGAATAAGGGATTTTTCACTTGACAGATTTAATTTGGTTATTTCAGAAAATATTATTAAGTTAATGAAAGACCCCTCGCTTGCGGGGGTTTTGTTATCTTAAGTTTTAGAGAGGATTGTTTGTTATGGAATCCAAAAATAAATCGGAGCTGCACAAAAATCACCGAAAAAGAATGTACGAAAAATTTTTAAGAAACGGAATAAGTTTCTTTTCCGAACATGAAAAGCTTGAAATCTTCATGTATGAAATGATATCGAGAAAAAATACAAATGAAATTGCTCATATGCTGATAAATAAATTCAAATCTCTGGATAATGTATTTGCCGCCGACCCGGACAAGCTTCAGGAGATTGAAGGCGTCGGTCCGGCAGTATCAAAAAAATTATCCGAAGCCGGAAAGGAAATTCTGGCTTTGCGCAAAGAAAAACCGAATAAGGTTCGTCTGAACAGGCTAAACATCATATTCGATTATTGTTTAAATAATCTCAGCAAAAACGAATACAGCTGCTATATCATCACACTCACCGAAAGAATGTATGTCTTTCAATTACACGGAACAAACTACAGTATCCGGAAGTATCACGATTATTTGAATTTTCTTAGCTCTCAGGAAAAGATGAACGGATGCAAAAAAATCATAATTGTCTGGAAAGTAAATGCTGACAACACGGCTCTTGTGAATCTTGCCACAAAGTCTTGTACAATTGCCCGCCGCTTCAGCAAAGCGCTTAACAAAACAGGCGTTGACCTACAAGAATGCATTTTAATGAACGACACAACGTGTCTGACGCTTTTGGACGATCTTTTGTATATCCGCAAGAAACGCAAAATGTATATCTGACCGTCGGATAAAGGAGTTTTATGGATAAATTTGAGCTTCATTCCGAATATAAACCTATGGGCGATCAGCCCGACGCTATCGCTATGATATCGGAGGGAGTCCTCCGCGGCGACAAGGAGCAGACTCTTCTCGGCGTTACGGGTTCAGGAAAAACATTCACAATGGCGAACATCATCGCCAACGTCAACAAGCCTACACTGGTTCTTGCTCACAACAAGACGCTTGCGGCACAGCTTTGCTCTGAGTTCCGAGAGTTCTTCCCGAATAACGCTGTGGAATTTTTTGTAAGCTATTACGACTACTATCAGCCTGAAGCCTATATTCCTTCTACAGACGCTTATATCGAAAAAGACAGCGCTATAAATGACGAAATAGACCGTCTGCGGCACTCGGCGACAGCCTCTCTTGCAGAGCGCAGAGATGTAATAGTCGTGTCAAGCGTGTCCTGCATTTATTCTCTCGGAAGTCCCGACGATTACCGCTGCAACACACTGTCCATACGTCAGGGACAGGAAATTTCCCGTGATGATGTAATTGCACGACTTGTTGAAATGCAGTACGAACGCAATGAATTGAATTTTGTACGCAACAAATTCCGCGTAAAAGGAGATACCGTAGAAATATTCCCCGCGGGAAGCACCAACGAATGTGCCGTCCGCGTGGAATTTTTCGGAGATGAAATTGACCGCATAAGCGAATTTGAGGTAGTTACGGGAAACACCCGCGCGGAGCTTCTTCACGCTATGATATTTCCTGCGTCGCATTATATTATCGGACGGGATAAAATGGAAGACGCACTTAACGAGCTTGAAGATGAGCTTGAGGAACGGATAAAATTCTTTAAGGATAACAACAAGCTCATCGAGGCTCAACGCATAGAACAACGAACACGCTATGATATGGAAATGCTGCGCGAAATAGGTACTTGCAAGGGCGTCGAAAACTACTCACGGGTACTTGCCCGCAGACCTCCCGGAAGCACTCCTATAACACTTATCGACCACTTCCCCGAAGATTTTCTGCTTATGGTGGACGAAAGCCATGTTACTCTTCCGCAGGTTCGCGGAATGTACGGCGGAGATGTCGCACGCAAGAAAAATCTGGTGGACTACGGATTCAGGCTTCCGTGTGCATACGACAACCGACCGCTGAACTTTGACGAATTCTACTCAAAGATACCGCAGGCAGTGTTTGTTTCGGCAACTCCGGGAGAATTTGAGAAAGAGCATTCCACCCAGATAGCCGAGCAGATAATCCGTCCGACGGGACTTTTAGACCCTGAGGTCATTGTAAAGCCGACCACAGGGCAAATTGAGGATCTGATTTCTGAAATAAACACCCGCGTCGCGAAAAAACAGCGTGTTCTTGTCACTACTCTCACCAAAAAAATGGCGGAGGACCTGACGGATTACCTTGATAAGGCGGGCATACAGGTACGCTATATGCACCACGACATTGACACTATCGAGCGTATGGAAATAATACGCGATTTGCGTTCGGGGGAGTTTGACGTGCTTGTCGGGATTAACTTGCTGCGAGAGGGTCTGGATATCCCCGAAGTGTCGCTGGTGGCTATTCTTGACGCGGATAAGGAGGGATTTCTCCGTTCGGAAACATCTCTTGTACAGACGATAGGACGCGCCGCGAGAAACGCTGAGGGGACGGTTATTATGTACGCTGACGAAGTTACGCAGTCAATGGAAGCGGCGATTACCGAAACACTTCGCCGACGGGAAATTCAAAAACGCTACAATGAGGAAAACGGAATAATTCCGAAAACTATCATCAAAGAAGTGCGTGACGTTCTCGAAATTACCAAGAAAGACGACGGCAAAAAGAAGGGCAAAAAGTCCGATCTGCGTAAGCTGCCGAGAGCGCAGCGCGAAAAGCTTATCGCGCAGTATACTTCCGAGATGAAAAAAGCCGCGAAACTGCTTGATTTCGAGCATGCGGCATATCTGCGCGATAAGATAAAGGAGTTGCAGGAATGAACACGGATCTTTCAAAAATCACTCCTTGCGGCGGCAGCTGCGAAACGTGCGGTTTTTTCCACGACGGCGGCTGCGTCGGCTGCCGCGAAAACGGCGGGAAATGCGTTAAAATGTGGGAAAACGAGTGCAGGATATTCAAGTGCTGCGAGGAACACGGCGCATTTTTCTGCGGGCTTTGTCGGGTTTTTCCGTGCGAATATATAAAAAGCAAGGTCGCAGAGTGGGATAAAAACGGCGTTTACAAGCTTAAAGAGTTGGCGGAGGAATTTTACAACCAACAAAAATAAAGGATAATATGAAATCAGGAGATAACAATGGCAAACGATAAGATAATCATTAAAGGCGCGAGGGAGCATAACCTCAACAACATTGACGTTACTATCCCGCGCGACAAACTGGTCGTGCTTACGGGGGTTTCGGGTTCGGGGAAATCCTCGCTTGCGTTCGATACTATTTTTGCGGACGGTCAGCGGCGTTATATGGAGAGCCTTTCGTCCTACGCGAGAATGTTCCTCGGTCAGATGGAAAAGCCGGACGTGGACAGCATTGACGGGCTCTCCCCCGCTATTTCCATCGACCAGAAGACAACATCTAAAAATCCGCGTTCCACTGTCGGAACGGTCACGGAAATTTACGATTATCTGCGTTTGATGTACGCGAGGATAGGTATTCCTCACTGCCCCGTATGCGGAAGAGAAATACGCCAGCAGACCGTAGATGAGATAGTAGACCGTGTTCTGGAGCTTCCCGAAAAAACAAAGTTTCAGGTGCTTGCCCCTGTCGTCCGCGGGCGCAAGGGGGAGCATAAAAAGGAATTTGAATCCGCAAAAAAAGCGGGCTTCGCAAGAGTACGCGTCGATGGGATAACATATGATCTGTCCGAAAAGATCTCTCTCGAAAAGAACATCAAACATTCCATTGAAATAATAGTAGACCGCCTTGTAATAAAAGACGGTGTAAAGTCCCGCCTTGCAGAATCAATTGAAACGGCAGGGGCGCTTACGGGCGGACTTATCTACATCGATGTTATCGGCGGTGAGGAGCTACATTTTTCACAGAGCTACTCCTGCCCCGAACACGGCGTTTCGGTGGACGAGCTTGTACCGAGAATGTTCTCGTTCAATAATCCGTTCGGCGCGTGTCCGGAATGTACGGGAATCGGAAGCTACCGCAGAATAGATCCTGACCTTATTTTGCCGAATCCCGACCTGTCGATAAGGGACGGCGCGATCAAGGGCTATGGCTGGACTTATAACGAGGGTTCTATAGCGGCTATGTATTTTGACGCTATCGCCGAGCGTTATGGATTTTCCGTTGACGATCCCGTGTCCTCGATCCCGGAAAAGGCGGTTGACGAACTGCTTTACGGCACCAAAGGCGAAAAGATCCTAATAAAGCGTCCGAGGAATCAAGGCGGCGGGCAGTATTACACGGATTTTGAGGGAGTAGCCAACAATCTTCAAAGACGCTACAACGAATCGCAGGTCGGTCAGTATGCCCGCGACGCTCTTGAGGATTTTATGAGCGATTCCCCCTGCCCCAAATGTCACGGTGAAAGGCTTAACGACACGGCTCTTGCGGTAACTGTCAGCGGAAAAAATATCAGCGACTTCTGCAAGATGTCGGTTGTGGCAGCACTGGATTTTATCGACAATATAAACCTCTCGGAGCGTGAAAAGCTTATTGCGGGACAGATCCTCAAAGAAATAAAAAATCGTCTGGGATTTTTGAAAAGCGTGGGACTGGAGTATCTCACCCTCTCACGTAGCGCCGGAACACTGTCGGGCGGAGAAAGCCAGAGAATACGTTTGGCGACTCAGATAGGCAGCGCCCTTACTGGAGTGCTTTATATTCTCGACGAACCGAGTATCGGACTTCACCAACGTGACAACGACAAGCTTATCGCAACGCTTAAAAATCTTCGTGACCTTGGAAACACGCTTATCGTGGTCGAACACGATGAGGACACAATGCGTGCCGCCGACTGGATAGTCGATATAGGTCCCGAAGCAGGCGTAAACGGCGGAAACGTCGTGTACAGCGGCGAAGTCGCCGGTATCCTTAAATGCAAAAATTCCATTACGGGGAAATATCTGAGCGGAAAGCTTATCATTCCTGTTCCCGAAAAACGCCGTCCGACCGGCGATAGGTGGCTTAAGGTTATCGGCGCGGAGGAGAATAATCTCAAAAAAATCAATGTGGAAATCCCGATAGGGGTCTTTACCTGCGTTACGGGAGTTTCGGGAAGCGGGAAAAGCTCGCTCGTCAACGAAATAATTTACAAACATCTGTTCGGGAAACTCAACAGAGGACGCGTAAGAGCGGGAAAATTCAAGGATATGAAAGGGCTGGAAAATCTCGACAAGGTAATTATGATAGACCAGTCGCCTATCGGAAGGACCCCGCGTTCAAATCCCGCGACATATACGGGAGTTTTCACCGATATCCGCGACCTGTTCGCAAAGACCACAGACGCAAAGCAGCGCGGCTATACTTCGGGAAGATTCTCCTTCAACGTTAAAGGCGGACGCTGCGAAGCCTGCGAGGGCGACGGAATAATTAAGATCGAAATGCACTTTCTGCCTGATATTTTCGTACCCTGCGAGGTCTGCAAGGGACACCGATACAACCGCGAAACACTCGAAGTGAAATACAAGGGAAAGAGTATCTATGATGTTCTCGATATGACGGTTTCGGAGGGCGTGGAGTTCTTTAAGAATATTCCGAGAATATACAGCAAGCTGCGCACACTTGAGGACGTGGGTCTGGGATATATCAAGATAGGACAATCGTCCACTACCCTTTCGGGCGGCGAAGCCCAGCGTATAAAGCTTGCGACGGAGCTTTCAAAACGCTCCACTGGAAAGACTATCTATATTCTCGACGAGCCGACGACCGGACTCCATTCCGCAGATGTGAAAAAACTTATCGACATTCTACAAAAGCTGACAGATGCGGGAAATACCGTGCTTGTTATCGAGCATAATCTCGACGTGATAAAAACAGCCGATTATATCATTGATATGGGCCCTGAGGGCGGAGATAACGGCGGAACAGTGATAGCCGCGGGTACTCCCGAAGAAATAGCAAAATGCAAAAAGTCCTATACGGGCGAATATTTGAAAAGAATGTTGAAAAATCTTGACAAATAGGATTTTTTGTGATACAATTATATTGTGAATTTATTTTGAAAGGACTGCTTTAGTTATGGCAAACGAAGAAAAAAAGCCTAACGCTTTTAAGCGCATCGGCAAGGAATTCCAGACGTTCATTTCGAGAGGAAATGTTCTCGATATGGCGGTCGGTGTTATCATCGGCGGAGCGTTCACGGCGATAGTAAATTCGCTGGTAAACGACATTTTGATGCCCGTTATCGGACTTATTATGGCGGGCATAAATGTAAAGGACTGGAAACTGACGCTTCCGTGGACGATCGGAGATGGCGCTCCTGTCGAGATACTTTTCGGAAGCTTTATTCAGGCGATCATTACGTTTTTCTTGACGGCACTCTGCGTTTTCATGATAGTAAAAATTATGAATACTGTCAAGGACAAGGCAACAAAGAAAAAGGAAAAAGAAACACCTCCTCCCGAACCTCCCAAGCCCGACCCGCAGCTGGTTTTACTTACTGAGATACGCGATCTACTTAAATCACAGAACGAAAGTCTTTCCGTAAACAGCGACGACGATGCAGAATAATTTTTTCCCGCCCTATCGGGCGGGATTTTCATTTTACGTTGCGTTTGTGCAACTTGCGGGAATTTTCTTGACATTTCTTGTCGTATATGATATAATTCTATCAGTAAAGTAGTATTTAAGGAGAATTCAGAAATGTTTCAATGGGTGTCCTGCAGAAAACCGAATACTTTTGAAGTCGACATTGATTACTGGGAATTTATCGGCAATATGGACCCATTTCACGATTTTGTTTTCGCTTATGCCGCAAAATACGAGCTTGAAGTGAAAACTGTTGATTTCCTTTACCAATACAAATTCGTTGATGATGAATATGATATCAGGATCTACTGGTTCTCATCGTTCTCAATTTTCATTTATATTCCCAATCAAAGAAATATGGAAATCATCAAGCACAGAATTATTGAGGTCATAAACGACCTCAACGATCTGCTCAGAGATCAAAAAGCACAACAACAAAAGCCTAAAAGCCAAAGACGATACTGAACAAAATAAATAAAATAGAACGCCGGCGTTTTCACGTCGGCGTAATTTATTGTAAATTAAAGGCAGGCAAAATCAATTCTGTTTTCTTACCTTGATGTGAACCTCACGGAGCTGCTGCTCTGTTACCTCTGTAGGAGCGCCGAGAAGCAGATCCTGCGCGTTGGAGTTTAGCGGGAATGCGATGATCTCGCGGATACTCTCCTCCTCCGTGAGAAGCATTATCATACGGTCAACACCGGGAGCCATACCCGCGTGAGGCGGCGCTCCGAACTTGAAAGCGTTATACAGCGCTCCGAATTTGCTTGCTACGTCCTCTTCGGTATAGCCAGCGATCTCAAATGCCTTTATCATAATGTCAAGGTCGTGGTTTCTGACCGCTCCGGACGAAAGCTCAACGCCGTTGCAGACGATATCATACTGATATGCGAGAATATCCAACGGGTCTTTATTCAAAAGCGCGTCAAGACCGCCCTGCGGCATAGAGAACGGATTATGCGTGAAGATTATCTTGCCTGTTTCCTCATCAAGCTCGTACATCGGGAAATCCACTATAAAGCACATCTCGAAACGGCTTGTATCAATAAGGTCCATACGCTTTGCGACCTCCGTGCGTATCTGACCCGCGAATTTCGGAGCGTTTTTCTTGCTGTCAGCAATAAAGTAAAGAACATCACCAACTTCAAGCTCGCAGCGTTTTGCAAGCTCATCCCTCTGGTCGTCGTTTAGGAATTTGTCGATAGGACCGTTATACTTAAATCTCCCGTTCTCGCCCTCTTCAACTTTGAAGTAACCCAAACCCTTCATTCCGACTTCGTTTACCGCGAAATCCTCCATGTTTTTGAAAAACGTCTTGGACTGTGAAGCCATTTTCGGAACACGGATACCGCGGACAGTCTTGTTGCAGAACGGCTTGAAATCGCTGTCTACAAACAAGTCGGAAAGCTCTTTGATAACAAGCGGATTACGCAGGTCGGGCTTATCCGTTCCGTAGGTCAGCATTGACTCCTCATACGGAATTCTTTTGAACGGTGTGGGGCTTACTTTTTTATTCGAGAACTTTGCAAAAGTTGCCGAAAGCACCTCTTCCGCTGCTGCGAAAACGTCTTCCTGCGTTGCGAAAGACATTTCAAAATCAAGCTGATAGAACTCTCCCGGCGAACGGTCGGCTCTAGCGTCCTCGTCACGGAAGCAGGGAGCTATCTGGAAATACTTATCGAATCCCGACACCATATAGATCTGCTTGAAGATCTGCGGTGCCTGCGGAAGCGCATAGAATTTCCCGTGATGTTTGCGGCTCGGAATAAGGTAATCTCTTGCGCCCTCCGGAGAAGAAGTCGAGAGGATAGGTGTTTGAAGCTCCAGAAAACCCATTTCGGTCATTTTATTTCTCAAAAACGAGATTACCTGCGAACGGAACACGATATTATCGTGCATTTTTTTATTTCTCAAATCGAGGTAACGATATTTAAGGCGCAAATCTTCTTTAGTTTTTCTTGATTCGTCAACCTCAAACGGGAGCTGCTCTGTTACTTTTCCGAGAATACGAACCTCCTCGGCTTCTATCTCGACAGTACCCGTTTCGATCTTATCATTGTATGTGCTTTCGTCGCGCTTTAGAACGGTTCCCGTAATAGAAACCGCACACTCCTTGTGAAGTCCCTCAAGAAGCGATTCGTTATGAAATACGACTTGTACTTCTCCGTAATGGTCGCGAAGGTCAACAAACATAATTCCGCCATGGTCACGGATATTCGCTACCCAACCCGCAGCGCGGACTTTTTTCCCGACATCTTTTTCACTCACCGCGTTGCAATACTGCGTGCGGTATTCATTTTCATAAAACACTTAAATTCAATCCTCCCGAAACACAGAATCCCGTGTAATAATATTTAACAATTTATTATACCACTTTTTCCCGAAAAAGTCAAGTGTTTTTGTGCAATACTCCGAAAATGAGCGACAAATTGTGTTCATTTTTTCAATATTACAAAAATGTAATGAAAAAGCTCTTGACATTTTTGAAAATATTTTATATAATAAAATGTGTATGCGGCGGAAATGCAGGTGAAAATTATGGAAAAATCCAAGAAAAAAGGCGTAAAGATCAATCTTATAATATGCGCGGCAGCTTTTATTATTATGCTTGTGTACCTTTTCGCGGTCGACAAACCCGAAAATATTATCGGGGCTCTTAAAACGATAAATCCGCTTTTCTTGATAATCGCAGCGTTGTTTATGGGCGGGTACTGGCTTTGTGAAAGCGCTGTTATCCACTCGTTGCTTAAGGGTATCGTCCCGAAGGTTAAATTCCGGTACTGTTGGACAAATACGGTGATAGGACAGTATTTTAACTGCATTACACCGTTCGCGTCGGGCGGTCAGCCGATGCAGGCTTATTATTTCACACAGTTCGGCATTCCTCTCGGAGCGGGGCTTACAGCGCTTTTGTCAAGATTTATCGTGTACCAGTTCGTGTTGACGTTATATTCGGCGTTTACTCTCGCCGTAGGATTCGGACAATTCGGCAATGATTTGACGGAAAAGGGACTTATGCCGTTCGTACTTATCGGATTTGCAGTAAACCTCGTGGTGATGGTTTTCCTTGTAGGGATCGCTGTGTGGACAAAAGGTACATTAAAGTTTACTAATGCGGTCATAACACTGCTTACAAAAATGAGGATCATAAAGGATCCTATCTCAAAGCGGCTGTATTTTACGAGAGAGATCCACAAATTCCACAAAAATTTTATGTTTCTGAAAAATAACGTCCGTATAATAATTAAATCGTGTTTTTTCACGTTTTTGCAGTTTACGCTTCAGTTAAGCATTTCCTACATATTGTACCTCGGATTCGGTCTTGAAACATCGGGATATCTTCAAATAATCTCGTATCAGGCATACGTCCAGATGATCTCAGCGTTTATCCCGTCGCCGGGAGCCATGGGAGCGGCTGAACTCGGATTTGCGGGATTTTTCAAGAATATTTTCGGAAGCCTGACGGGCGTCACAATGATGTTGTGGCGGATCATAACGTTCTATTTGCCTATAATCGTGGGAATGATACATATGCTTCTCCTTAAAAAAATAGGCTATGCCGAACCGTCAAAGTCCGATCTTGAAAATATTTCGGAACGCGATGCGTAAAAATTCGGTGTGTACTGCACACCGAATTTTTTTCTCCTTGACTTTTTGAGAAAAAAGTGGTATAATAAAGTGTTAAAAAAATTTTTTCAGAGGAAAACTTATGAACGATTATAAACAAGAAATTGAAAGACGACGCACGTTTGCGATAATCTCTCACCCGGATGCGGGAAAAACTACGCTTACGGAAAAGTTTCTGCTGTACGGAGGAGCTATCTCACTTGCGGGCGCTGTCAAAGGAAAAAAGAATGCACGCCACGCTGTTTCCGACTGGATGGAAATTGAAAAGCAGCGCGGAATTTCCGTTACGTCGTCGGTTATGCAGTTCAACTACAACGGCTACTGCATAAATATCCTCGACACGCCGGGACATCAGGACTTCTCGGAGGACACCTACCGCACTCTTATGGCGGCGGATTCAGCAGTTATGGTGATAGACGCGGCAAAGGGCGTTGAAAATCAGACGCGAAAGCTCTTTAAGGTCTGCGTTATGCGGAATATCCCTATTTTTACTTTTATCAACAAAATGGACAGAGAATCCCGAAATCCGTTTGACCTGCTTGACGAGATAGAAAACGAGCTGGGTATAAAAACCTACCCCGTAAACTGGCCTATCGGTTCGGGAAAAGAGTTTAAGGGAGTTTACGACCGAGAACACAGACATATACTTTCGTTTGAGGCAAATAACGGCACGCGCGAAGTCGAAAAAACCGAGATCGACCTTAATGACGACAAGCTCGCGGAGCTTATCGGCGAAACAAACTGCCACACTCTCCGTGAGGACGTGGAGTTGCTTGACGGAGCCGCTGAAGAATTCAATTCGGAGCTTGTCGCAAATGGAAAGCTCTCGCCGGTGTTCTTCGGGTCGGCGCTTACGAATTTCGGCGTTGAGCCGTTTTTGGAAAACTTTTTGAAGATGACTCCTCCCCCGCTCCCCAGAAATACCGAGGACGGCGTGGTCGACCCGTTTGATGAGAATTTCTCCGCATTTATTTTCAAGATCCAAGCGAATATGAACAAGGCTCACCGCGACAGAATTGCGTTTATGAGGGTTTGCAGCGGGCGTTTCGACAAGGATATGGAGGTTTTGCACGTTCAGAACGGGCGTACAATGCGCCTGTCACAGCCGCAGCAAATTATGGCAAACGACCGAGAAGTAATCTCCGAGGCATACGCAGGAGATATTATGGGAGTTTTCGACCCCGGAGTTTTCTCAATAGGCGACACAGTCTGCTCACCGAAAAAGAAAGTGACGTTTGAGGGAATTCCAACGTTCGCGCCTGAACATTTCGCGAGGATACGCCAGAAGGATACTCTCAAGCGTAAGCAGTTTATAAAAGGCACTACTCAAATCGCGCAAGAGGGCGCAATCCAAATATTCTCCGAGCCGCAGAGCGGTTTTGAGGAAGTAATTGTCGGAGTGGTGGGAGTGCTTCAGTTTGAAGTTTTGGAATACCGCCTGAAAAACGAGTACGGAGTAGATATTATCCGCGAGGACTTGTCTTACGAATACATTCGTTGGATAACCAGCGAAAAACACCTTGCAGGCGGGCTTGACGAGCTTAGAAAACTGGTTCTCACATCTGATACAAAACTAATACAGGACGTTAAGGGAAACTACCTGCTCATTTTTACAAGCGAGTGGAATATAAAATGGGCGCTTGACAAAAACGAGGGTCTGGAGCTTGCGGAATTCAACCGCGATTGACACTGTACCTTAAAAACAAACACAAATATGCCGATTTCGACAACCGAATTCGGCATATTTTTATGTTCGGGAGAATTATAATTAAAGTACAAGCGAGGTGGCGTGTGTGACGATTTACGCGGACGTTCTGGTCATACTGAATCTCTACATAAATTACTTCCTGATAAGGTCAACGGCGCTTGCTCTAAGGCGTGACGCAAGCGCGAAAAGATGTCTGCTCGGCGCGTTTATCGGAGCGCTTGGGGCGCTTGTGATACTTCTTCCGGAATTACCTTTTTTTGTTGTAATATTCTGGAAGATAGCTCTCGGAGCGCTTATTACCTTCGCCGTTTTCGGGAAGCAAAAACCTGCCGATTTTGCTGTGTGCGCGTTGTTTTTTCTGGTTGTGAGTTTTCTGTTCGCGGGACTTGCCCTAGCGCTGTGGACGTTTGCTGCGCCTTACGGTATGATCTGCGGCAACGGATTTTTCACGTTCAACATTCCCCTTGCAGCGATAGCGGCATTTACGGCTGCGGGATATTTTATTGTAAAACTCGTGAAGTTTTTTTCGGATAAAAGACTTAGGCAGACAAGGCTGTGTGCTGTGAAAATATTATCGGACTTGCCGGAAAGCACGGAGATCTCTTTATGCGGACTTTGCGATACGGGAAACGAGCTTCGTGATATTTTCAGCGGAAAGGGAGTTATAATCTGCTGTGAAAATAAAGTTTCGGAAATAATTCCCGAAAACATACGCCGATACCTAAACGGTGATCCCTGCAGCGAGGGAATAAAGCTAATTCCCTGTAAAACAGTGTCGTCCGAGGCTCTTATTCCGATATTCAAACCGAAGAAAATAATTATTGACGGAAAGCCCGCGGACGCTCTTCTGGGAGTTACAAAAAATCCTCTTGGAGAGGACGTTGACTGTATTCTGAATCCAAAAATAATTTCGATATGAACACGGAGGAACAGCTATGCTTAAACAATTTTTTACGGAGCTATCAATAAAGCTCAAGCGTCTTTTTGTTCGGGATACGGGACAATTTGTCCACTACATAAACGGCTCGGAGCAGCTGCCTGCACCCCTCACGCGGGAGGAAGAGGAAGCCGCTTTCAAGCTGATGGAAACCGATTACGACAAAGCCCGTGATACGCTTATCATACACAACCTGCGTCTGGTAGTGTATATTGCGAAAAAATTCGAGAATACGGGAATATGGCTTGAGGACCTCGTTTCTATCGGAACAGTCGGACTTATAAAGGCAGTGAACACGTTCCGAACGGATAAGAACATAAAGCTTGCTACCTACGCTTCACGGTGTATTGAAAACGAAATTCTGATGTATCTTCGGAAGTATTCACAGTACAGGCATGATATTTCCATTGATGAACCTCTTAATGTCGACTGGGACGGAAACGAGCTGCTTTTGTCGGACGTTCTCGGAACGGACAGCGACTGCGTAAACTCCAAGATTGAGGAAGAGGTCGAAAAACAGCTTCTCCACGACGCTGTCAACCACCTCGGCGAACGTGAACGAAAAATAATGGAAATGCGTTTCGGACTTAACGGGTGCAAAGAAAAAACCCAGAAAGAGGTAGCCGACGAGATAGGAATCTCTCAAAGCTACATTTCCAGACTTGAAAAACGCATAATAAAACAGCTCCGTGAGGAGCTGGAAAAAGTGTGTAATTAAATTAAATACGGTTTTTTATTTTGTTTAGCGCACCTTTTTCAAGGCGCGACACCTGTGCCTGACTTATACCTATTTCCTTTGCGACCTCGACCTGAGTTTTTCCTCTGAAAAAGCGCAGGTTGAGGATCCTTTTTTCTCGGCTTCCCAATCCTAAAATAGCCTCTTTAAGCGAAATTTCGTTGAGCCAGTTCATATCGTCGTTATGGTCGCCCAACTGGTCAAGAACATAGATGGTATCTCCCGATTCCGAAAAGACCGGCTCGTAAAGCGAGATAGGATCGCTTATCGCTTCAAGCGCTATGACCACATCTTTTCGTGGAGCGCCTATTTCCTTGGCGATATCGTCAATGCGAGGTTCGCAGCCTTTTTCGACGGTAAGTCGCTCCTTCGCCTGCATAGCTCTGTACGCCAGATCCCGCATTGAACGGCTTACTCTGACGTGAGAATTATCCCTTAAATAGCGTCTTAATTCGCCGGTTATCATCGGTACTGCATAAGTCGAAAACCTTACGTCAAGAGAAATGTCAAAATTGTCTATCGCTTTGATAAGCCCTATGCAGCCGACCTGAAAGAGGTCGTCCGCGCTTTCTCCCCTGCCCATAAACCGCTGAATAACACTCAGTACCAAACGGAGATTCCCTCTGATAAGTTCCTCTCTTGCCTGCATATCTCCCTGTTTTACGCGTTTGAGAAGCTCGTTTTTTTCTGATTCCTTCAGCACGGTCAGATTCGCCGTATTCACACCGCTGATTTCAACTTTATTATAGTACATAAAACGCCTCCGACTTGTTTGGTAAAAATATTATGGTCGGATTTGCGTTCCGATATTCCGAAAAAATCGGGAAATTTTTTATAATTTATTCCTGAATAACAAAATCGGGGAAAAAACATTTCATAAGCAAATGTGTTTTCCCCGAATATTATTGCATAAAAAAGTATTTTCAAATCTTAACTTTCAGATTTTTCCGCCGAGTTCAGCTTTTCTATAAGTACCGACGCAAGCACCCCAAACAAGGCGCATACAAATCCAAAACCCGTTTCAAGATTGAATCCGAAGCCCTCCGGCAGAATCGCGTAAACCGACCCTATCACCAAGCCCATAAGAGCCGAATAAACCATAAGCTTATTTTTCTTTATAAGCATTGAAATCAGCTTCGAGCCGAGAATGATACCTATGACCGCTCCTATCGCGAACGGTATGATTACATATAAATTAAAGCTGTCTAACGCTGAAATTATCGTCTGATAAACCCCCAGAAGCATCATAACAAACGAGCCCGAAATTCCCGGAATTATCATCGTTACCGCTGCTATCGCCGCACATACAACAAGCTTTATCGAAATTATCAGATCGAAGCCCGTCACCTCGTCTGGAGCTATATCTATAACGTTCATTCTGTCAAGTACTGTAAGTCCTATCACGACAGCCATAGCTATCATAAATGGCACGGCGCAGAGCGGTTTCACGCTTTTTTCGGAAGTCCCAAAACGATAAAGTAGCGGCACTCCGCCAAGAATAAGCCCTATGAAAAACATATTCGTCTGCACGGGAAAGCTCTTAAACAAAGAGCCGAGAACCTTCGCGGAGAGGAGAATCCCGCCTCCCGCACCCAGCGCGAACGAGATAAGGAAACTTAGGTTTCCGATTATTTTCTTGAATCCTGAAATTGCCTCGGTCAGCTTGTCAAAAATTCCGAAAACAACCAGCATTGTTCCGCCGCTTACTCCGGGAATCACGTTCGCGATACCGAAAACTATCCCACAAAGAAAAAATCTAAGATGTTCAACTGTCTTATTCATAGAAGCTCCCTAAGTTTGAAAATATTTTTGATAAAGTAATAAGCCACAACGGGAAGAATACCCGTCACAATGCAGATCAAAAGAGCGAGAATGTCAATTGCCGCAAGCCTGAACGCTCTGTTCACAAACGGAATATATACCAACAGAATAGGCAGGACAGCGGTTGCGGCTGCGGAGATCTTCGCTATTCCGGAAGCCTTTAAGAATTCCCTCGGAGCCTTAGTATCCAGATGCCGCAGCACTGTAAATCCGGAGATCCCGAAGCAGAACGTGATAAGTCCGCAGCTTCTTGCAAATTCGGAATTTGAGCCGTTGTACATAAACAAATACGACGCTATCGCCGGAAGTCCCGTAAGCAAGCCGAAAAGTCCTGCTCCGCCAAGAAACCGATAATTTATTTTCCGCTGTGCTATAAATTCCGACGGCGGCAAGTACGCCGAAGATTCAGCGCGGTCATCAATAAACCCTATCGACAAAAGCGGGAAAAATACCATTATCAAAAGTCCCGCAAGCGACGGCGTCGGCATAAGCGGCACTTTGCTGAACAAATTGATGATCATCATCACGGCAAGCGCAATATATCCCGAAATCAGTATGGAAACCGAGAGCTTTATGTTCCTGTGAAGCCGTCTTGCAGAAAAAATCATATCCGCTATGGCGCTGAAATTGTCGTCGTTCATAATTATATCGGAAGCTTCGAGAGTACTTCCAACCGAAAGCTGCGAAATCGTTATACCGACATTGGCAGCCTCAAGCACCTCTGCGTCAGAGGAGCGTGTTCCGGTCATAGCGACGACCTCACCCTTTTCACGGAGCTTGTCGATAACATAGAGCTTCTGAGCGGGAGAAATTTTCGCATATATATCCGCCGAAAGGTCGATAGGAGTTCCGTTTTCCTCTGCTGCAGCAATCTGCTTGCCGGTTACGACAGTATTGCCGTTAAGACCTATCATCTTGCCTGTGGATTCGGCTACTTCGGGATTCTCCTCCGTAAGCATTACCACCCGCACTCCCGCACGCTTGCACGTCTTTACTGCGGAAGAAACCGAATCCCGAAGCGGTGCGGAAAATGCCGCAAGCCCTATGAACATATACGAAAATCCTGCCGTTACGTCCATTACACGGCTGTTTGCTTCAACACAGGCAACAGCTATAACGCTGCAACCTCTGGAATAATAATCCTCATACTTTCTGCGGATCTCAAGAAGATGCTCGCCGTTCAGCCTGCACATAGGAAGTATCTGTTCGGGTATACCCCTGATACAGCAGAGCCTGTCGCCGTCGACCTCCCATATTGCTCCGCTGAACATCTCGCCGCTGTCGGGAATTTTCTCGACAAAATTGTTTTCGGTGTAAACGTCCTTTATATCCTCGTCAAAGAACGCAGCCTTTACCATAAGGGCGTTTATATAAGCGTCCTGTGAATCAGGCTCGCATGAAAGCGCCGCGACCTTATACAGAAGCTCCTCGCTTCTGGCGAAAATGCCGCGTACTTCAAGCCTGTTTTTGGAAATAGCTCCCTCTTTTTCAACACAAAGTACCGAAAGCGAATTCAGCTTTTCAATATCGTGGAATGATTTTACAATAGCACCGTTCTTGACCATCTTCATGGCGCATCGTGTATAAAAAGCGCGTATCACAGCACTTATTCCGGTAGGAATAAAACAGATGCCTATTGTTACAGCGTCTATAGCAGCAGGGATAATGTCGTTTTCGGATACGATACTCAAAATAAGCGAAACAAGCGTCATTGCAACTGCCACACAGCCGGCAATAGGAACGATCCCTCGCATTATTTTCTCAACGGAAGTAAAATACGGGTGACGGTCGGGAATATCTCCCTTTTGCTGATAGAGTTTGGTATCCACAGCCGTAGCGCTCACCTGACAGACTGCCATTCCGGAAAGCACTGTCGTCCCCTCATAAACGAAAGTCTGCTTCAGCTCGTTCTTGGAAATAGCCCCGACATATTTCGGAACGGGAGTGGGATCTCCCGTAAAAATGCTCTCGTCAACAGTTAGATCAATGCTTTCCTGAATAAAAGCGTCCGCAGGAACCCGTTCTCCCTCCTGAACGACGATAGTATCTTCCGGAACGATTTTTTCCTTATCAACAAGCTCCAGACGACCGTTGCGTATCACACGGAATTTTATAGAGGTGCTGTCCTCTATTTCTTTCAGGCGCTTATCGGACGACTGCCTGAAATAAATTTCCGCGAAAACATACGCACCGTCAATAAGTATTGCCGCTATTCCCTGTGCTATCTGCAAATTGAAAAAACAAAGCACTCCCGCAATAAACATCAGCAGAACAGCGGGCGACAACAAGACCTCCCAATACGCAAAGCTTTCAGTCTTGCCGCTGTATGTATTCAGACCGTAAAGCGAAAGTCTTTTTTCGACCTCATGCTCTGAAAGTCCGTAATAATCCTTTTCAAAATTAAAAAACTGTGCCATATAAATCTTCTTCCCTATAAAATTATGAGGACATACTCTTTTTTATTATCTCACATACAGATAAAAAAAACAAGTTTTTCGCGAAATTTCAGTAATTACCGCAAAAAAACCTGTTTTTCCGTATAGTTTTTTAGGCATTATGCCGTATTATCTGTAACGAGTTACATTATTACAATCCGTTCCAGAGATACTTTTCAAGGTCAACTGTGTTGTCGGAGCGAACTTCTATACCGTCGGCACGCAAAAGCCGCGACTGCTCATCGTCCCCGCCGAAAGCGAACGCGGGAGCAAGTCCCCCAAATCGGTTTACTACCCGATAACACGGGATATTTTCAGGGTCGGGATTTGAGTGGAGCGCGTAGCCCACAACTCTTGCCCAGCGCGGATTTCCTGCCATCATAGCAATCTGTCCGTATGTGGCGACTTTTCCTCTCGGTATCTTTCTCACAACCTCGTAAATTCTCTCAAACGCCCCCATGCTCTACCTCTCTCTAAACTCTAACTTCTTACCTCTAACTCATACTTCCCTTTTGTCGTTGGTGTAAAGGATACGGATATAATCGGAATCCCGCGTGTCCATATCGCCCAGATACATTCTCTGATGTTCGGGAACAGCCTCGTATGCCTCGCGGAGCTTGTTTTTGTGAAACTCCGACGGTTCTGCAAGGTAGTTAAAATACGCCTGACGGGCATTTTGGAACGCGTCGGGTTTATTCATCATGCGCAACGACTCGTTTTCAAGCTCCTTTAACTTTTCGGCTTTATTTACATTATAGATAATTTTGCAGACAGCGTTTCCAAGCGCGCCGAAACTTACACTCTCGTTCTCTTTCGAGGACGTGCAAAGCGTATCTTCATCAAAAAGCTCTTGAATTCTTTCAAGCGAAACATACTCCTCGTCAAAACCGTCAACAGAAAACGTCCCGTCCGCGAAAGCCGTGACCGACGTAAGTAATATTTCCCCGTCTTTGCGGAGAAATACGTTCATCTGCTTGCCGTTCAGGGTTTCATAGCCGAAATTCCCGCTTACCTTAAACGGCGTAGGGTCTGCGACAAAACCGATATGACGTTCTTTCCACATTTCTTTTTCACGCGGCGTGGTTTCGTAGATATTCGCCATTTCGGGATTTATCGTGCGCACGGTATCTTCAATAAACTGCAGATAACTCTCGTTGTCGAAATTCCAGTTTGCCGAAACGATTTCAAGCGTACACAAGCCGTGAACGCTAAGAGCGCTGCCCGCGGGCACGGAAAACGTCAGCCACCCGCGTTCAAGCTGACGGATAACGTCGCACAAATCGGTCTTTTCCCAGCAGCTTACCGTTCCGTCCTCGTAGACCGCCATATTATGCCAGAAATACTGTCTGTTATGTATTATCGCAGGCACAGTAACGCCCTCAATGCGCTGTTTTCTGTAAACCTTTCCCATATCCTACCCCTCTCTAATCTCTAACTTCTTTCTTACCTCTTACATCTAAAAAAGGCAATGCCGAAGCACCGCCTTTTTACTATTTACCCGATTTTTTTCTTTTTAGTCAGCTTTGCGGATTTTCGGGATTCGTCGCGGGAGATAAGCGGCTTGCCTTCCCCGTCAATGCACTCCTCTGTGATAGTGATTTTCGCGATAGAAGGGTCGCTCGGTGAAGTGAACATAACGTCACGCAGAACGTTTTCAACTATCGAACGTAAACCTCTTGCACCTGTCTTTGTCGCGATAGCCTTCTTTGCGATAGCCCTAAGTGCTTCCTTATCGAATTCAAGGTCGATATTATCCGCCTTGAACAAACACTTGTACTGCTTGATAAGCGCGTTCTTCGGCTCGTCAAGTATTCTGACCAGTGCGTCCTCGTCAAGTGCTTCAAGCGGTGTCACGATAGGCAAACGACCGATAAGCTCCGGTATGATACCGAATTTCACCAGATCCTGCTGTGTCACCTGCTTCAGGATATCGGAGCTTTCCTTTTCCTTGGAGGACTTCACGTCCGCTCCGAAGCCCATAGCAGAGCTTGAAACTCTCTGAGCTATCATCTTCTCTATTCCCTCAAAAGCTCCGCCGCAGATGAACAGGATATTCTTCGTATTCACCTGAATGAACTCCTGATGCGGGTGTTTTCTGCCGCCCTGCGGAGGAACGTTTGAAATCGTTCCCTCGACGATTTTCAGAAGTGCCTGCTGAACGCCCTCACCGCTTACGTCGCGGGTAATGGAGGTGTTCTCACTTCTGCGGGAGATCTTATCTATTTCGTCAATGTAGATGATGCCTCGCTCTGCAGCTTCGATGTCATAGTCCGCTGCCTGAACGAGTCTCAGCAGAACGTTCTCCACGTCCTCGCCGACATAGCCCGCCTGTGTAAGCGTAGTAGCGTCCGCGATAGCGAACGGAACATTCAGAAGCTTCGCGAGAGTCTGCGCCAACATTGTTTTGCCCACGCCCGTCGGTCCAAGCAGCAGAACGTTAGACTTCTGCATTTCGACCTCGTCCTGCTCCTCGCTGTTGAGGAATGTGCGCTTATAATGGTTGTAAACGGAAATTGAGAGTACCTTTTTGGCTTCCTCCTGTCCGATAATATACTCGTCGAGGTATGCCTTTATCTCCTCCGGAGTCATAAGCTCGGACACGTCGTTCAGAAACTCCGAAGAGTGCTTCTGAGGGGATCTGCCATTATCTGATTTCGGAGCTTTAGCGGCGCGTATGTCACCGTTTTCCACCAGCATATTGTACGAAGTCACGATACAGTCGCTGCAGATCACGGCGTTTCCACCCATACCGTAAAGCATTCTTCCGACCTGATTTTCGTTTTTTCCGCAAAAGGAACAAACCAGCATATACTATTCCTCCGTTATTCGCCGCGGTTTTTATATACCTTATCAATAAGTCCGTATTCAAGCGCTTCCTGTGCGCTCATAAAATTGTCGCGCTCGGTATCGCGGCAAATTGTTTCGTAGTCCTTGCCCGTATTCTCGCTCAGGATATGGTTGAGATTATCTTTAACTTTCTGAAGATAATTTGAGCGTATCTGAATATCCGTAACCTGTCCCGAAATACCACCGCCCGAAATAAGAGGCTGATGGATCATAATTTCGCTGTTGGGCAGAGCTATACGCTTTCCCTTAGTTCCCGATGAGAGCAGGAAAGCTCCCATAGAAGCCGCCATACCCGTGCATATAGTGGAAACGTCACACTTTATATACTGCATAGTATCGTATATCGCCATACCGTCGGATACGGAACCGCCGGGGCTGTTGATGTAAAGGAATATATCCTTATCGGGGTCCTGTCCCTCAAGATAAAGAAGCTGTGCCTGAATAACGCTCGCGGTCGCGGAATTAACCTCGTCATGCAGAAGAATTATCCTGTCATTGAGCAAGCGTGAAAAAATATCATAGGAACGTTCTCCGTGACTGCTCTGTTCTACAACATAAGGAATATAAGCCATGGGTTACTCCTTTCACGGACAGCCTGTTACTCGGTAACTTCCTCGATGACCGCGCTGTCCTTAACAAGATTGAGTGCCTTTTCTATTTTGAGATCCTGAATAAGAGTCTTTTCGGAAATTGCCTTTTTAACATTTTCAACGTCGATCTTGTACTGCTCCGCAAGGTCGCTGTATTCCTTGTTTATATCCTCGTCGGTCACTTCGATATTCTCAAGGTCTGCGATTTTTTCAAGAGCAAGCCTAAGCTCTACCTGACGTTTTGCGGGTTCTCTGAAATTGCCGCGGAACTGAGCCATAGTCATACCCGTATACTTCAGATAATCCTTGATATCTACGCGTGTTCTCGCTACCCATTCGCGGGAGATTTCGTCTATACGGCGCTCAAACATTACCTGCGGTATTTCGGCTTTCATATTTTCAAGCATTTTGTCCATAAGGTCAGAATCGAGCTTATCCTCCGATTCCTCGTCAAAACGCTTGGCAAGATTTTCTTTTATCTCCGCCTTAAGCTCGTCAACTGTATCCTTTTCGGAAACGTCCTTAACAAAATCATCGTTAAGCTCCGGAAGCTCCTTTTCTTTAATTTCGTGAAGCTTGCACTTGAACACAGCGGGCTTTCCCTTAAGATTTTCGGACTGATAATCCTCCGGGAAAGTAACGTTTACATCAAATTCCTCGTCGATGTTCTTACCGATTATCTGCTCCTCGAATCCGGGAATAAAGGTATGAGAACCTATTTCAAGCGGGAATTTCTCGCCCTTTCCACCGTCGAATGCAACTCCGTCAACGAATCCCTCAAAGTCGATAACAGCGGTATCGCCATCTTTAACGGCTCTGCCCTCAACGGTAACTATACGCGCTACTCTCTCGCGCATTTTGTTGATCTCCTCGTCAACGATCTCATCGGTGACAGTCTTGACTGTTTTCTTTACGTTTATTCCCTTATAATCGGAAATTTCCACATCGGGCTTTACAATGACATCAGCCTTGATGCTTACGCCGTTCTCCTTGCTGATCTCGGAAACCTCGGTATTTTCGATATCCACGACCTCAAGCCCCGTCTTTTCAACAATATCCTCGATATGGTCGTTGTAAAGGGTATTTACAGCGTCATCGTAAAAAATATTCTCGCCGTAGTATGCCTCAATTACCTTTCTTGTTGCCTTACCCTTACGGAATCCGGGGATAGTTATTTTGCCTTTCTGACGGTTGTAAACAGAGTTTACTGCCGTTTCAAACTCTTCGGCGCTGAATTTCACCTCAACCGCGTAGGTATTGGTCTTTGTGTTGTTCTGCGAAATAATTTCCATTGTAATATTCCTTCCTGAGTAATTATTTGATTTTTATCGGATTAAAGCCAACGCCGTCCGCGGAAACCAGCTCATAATACACCCCGCCGCGTTCTCCGCGAACGGCGCGGTTTATACTGCTCCCGTGGAGATGCGCGTAATAGCACCTCTTAACGTTGTACTTCCGAAGTATTTCCGTAATAAGTACGTTTTCCTCACTTCCGAGAATAGGCGGATAATGTATGAATGCAACAAGCTCCCCGCCCAGCTTTACTCCCTCTTTAAGAGAGGCTTCAAGCCTTCCTGCCTCACGGTTAAGTACCTTCAGATCGGCAGGCTCGCCGTTTTCGCTTATCCACCCGCGTGTTCCGCAAACCGAAAGCCCCTCACACAAAAAAGCGTTGTTGAACAGAAAGCTTATCGTGGAAAAACCGTTCTCCTTTATGAAGTTCAGATTTTTGTTCATCGTCGTCCACCAGAGGTCGTGATTCCCTTTCGTAAGGATTTTCCTGCCCTTTAGCTTTTTGTCAATGAAATCCAGATCCTCAAAGGTATCCTCCAACTTAAGCGCCCACGAATGATCGCCCACAAGCACCACCGTATCATCGTCGGTAATTTTCTCGTTCCAGTTTTTAAGGAGCTTTTCGGTATAATTTTTCCAGCCGGGGAAAATATCCATCGGCTTATCTTTCACGCCGAATGACAAATGAAGATCGCCTATTGCGTAAACCATTCAGTGTCCTCCATTTGTTACTTGTCGAAATCTCAAAATCAGCTTCTGAGGAAATCGAGCAGAGCCTTCGGCATATTCTGCTTTTCTACCGAACCGGTGAATCGTACTTCCTTATTTCCGACAGCCGCAAGCGGAGCGGGGATCTTCGTTCCCGTTTCCTTTTCGAGTCTTGCTATTATCTCAAACTCATCGTCAGTGTCGATTTTTCCGCCGACAGCTTCATAAACTGTCCTGCCGAACTTGTACGGATTCGCTGTTGAAGCAATTATCGTCTTTGTGCTGTCACCCGTCTTAGCCTTATAGTCCTCGTAGACCTTGACGGCAACCGCCGTATGGGTATCAAGAAGATAATGCTCGTTATTAAAGATATCATGTATCTGCTTTTTGGTTTCCTCGTCGCTGCACCAACCCGCGAAGAACAGCTCACCGAGCTTATTTTTCACGTCGTCATTTACCTCGTACCTGCCGCTTTCTTTGAGCTTTCCGAACCACTCGCAGATGAGTTTGTCGTTTCCGCCCGTAAGATGATACAACAGTCTTTCGAGGTTTGACGAAATGAGTATATCCATTGACGGAGAAACCGTCGTATAGAATTTCCTGTTTCTGTCGTAAACTCCCGTATTTATGAAATCGGTAAGCACATTATTGCTGTTGGACGCGCAAATAAGCTTGTTTACGGGAATTCCCATAAGCATTGCGTAATACGCCGCGAGAATATTTCCGAAATTTCCCGTAGGAACGACAATATTTACCTTCTCGCCGAACGCTATTTCCTTATCCTTCACAAGCTGCGCGTATGTCGAAACGTAGTAAACTATCTGCGGCGCAAGTCTGCCCCAGTTGATAGAGTTCGCGCTCGAAAGCAGAATGTTGTTCGCGGCAAGCTTTTTCGCTATCTCATCATCGGTGAAAATAGCCTTCACGCCGTTCTGACAGTCATCAAAATTGCCTTTTACAGCGCATACATTCACATTATTTCCGCTCTGTGTTGTCATCTGTCGCTTCTGCATAGGGCTTACTCCGTCCTCAGGATAGAACACGCAGATTGACGTACCGTCAACGTCCTTGAAACCTTCCAGAGCAGCCTTTCCTGTATCTCCAGAAGTTGCCACAAGAATTGAGATATGTTTCCCGTCAACTGTTTTTTTCGCGGAAGTCGTAAGGAGATACGGCAAGATCTGCAGCGCCATATCCTTGAACGCGCAGGTAGGACCGTGCCACAGTTCGAGAATATACCTCCCGCCGCTGAGTTTAGTTATTTCCGCTATATTGTTTGTATCGAAATTCTTGTCATTGTACGCGCTCTCGACGCAGTGACGAAGCTCTTCATCTGTAAAATCCGTGAGATACTTACCGAACACAATATACGCTCTCTCAACATAGTTTCTGTCACACAGATCAATTATCTCCTTTTCGGAGAGCTTTGGTATCTCCCTCGGAACATACAATCCGCCCTCAGCCGACAGCCCCTTGACAATCGCGTGTGCGCTGTCTGCTTTCAGCGAAGAATTTCTGGTGCTTGCGTAATCCATAATACGCTCTTCCTTTCAGTTTACCGTATAAACGCCCTCGGTATCGAAAGCGTCCTCGTAAATTTCAACCTTGACAATCCTCGGCATTGTGCCGCAGGTTATTTCCACCTCAGCAATATCGTACCTTATCCACAAATCGCAGGGATTTTCGGTAAGATAAGCATCGGCGGTAAGAATAATTTTCTTTTTCTTTGCGGAAGTCACCGCTTCCGCTCCCGAAACCATACTGCCCTTTTTTCTGGTTTTCACTTCAGTAAAGACCAGATAATCGCCGCTTCGGGAAATAATGTCAATTTCACCTACACGCTTGTGATAATTCCTTGCAACTATCGTATGCCCGCGCCTTTTAAGCTCCTCACATACCGCGTCCTCGCCGAGCTTTCCTTTTTCCTGCTTATCACTCATCTTCGTCTTTCAGGAATTTCTTCAAAAAGCTCTTCCTGTGAACAGGACACAGCCCGTATTTTTCAATCGCTTCATAATGCGCCTTTGTCCCGTATCCTTTGTGTTTTTCAAAGCCATATTCGGGATATTTCTCGGCAAGCCTGCACATTTCCTCGTCACGTTCAACTTTTGCAAGAATTGACGCAGCTGCTATCGCTTCCGACCTTGCGTCGCCGCCTATCACGTTTTTAACTTCTCCGTAATATTTATCCCCGTTATTCATCGGATCGTTGAGTTCGGGAAGCACATCGCCGTCCACAAGAACGATTTTAGGCTTCACGCAAAGGCCATCAAAAGCCCTCGACATTGCAAGCAGATCAGCCGACAAAATATCGGTTTCGTCTATCTCCTCTACAAGGGCGCATGACACACTAACCGCAAGTGCCTTGTTCCAGATTTCCTCATAAAGCTCTGCGCGCCTTTTCGGTGACAGCTTTTTGCTGTCGTTCAAGCCCTCTATCGGATTATTGGGGTCAAGGACTACAGCAGCCGCATACACAGGACCTGCGACAGGACCTCTGCCTGCCTCGTCAATACCGCAGACCACGCCGTACCTTTCGGACACTATCCTGTCGAACTCGCGCAGATCACCTATTTTATCAAGCTCCACGCCCTCTATTGCAAGGAGAGTTTCACGGCTTTTGTGATGCTTACTCATTCGCTCTCCTTTCGGCAACAGGCGGTTTATCAAGCGTTATCCTGCCTATCTTCCCCGCCCGAAACTCATCAAGCAGGGCAGCCGCGGCACGTTCGGTATCAGGTTCGCCACCCGTTATCAGCATTCCGCGGGCTTTGGCAATTTCCGTAAGTATATCGCCCTCAAAAGCGATTTTGTATCTTGCCTTCAAAAGCTCCGGATAATCACGTCTAAGCACTTCTCCCAGCGCTCTTGCAAGCGCCGCCGTATCTACTACCTCGTCCTTAACAGCTCCCGTAAAAGCGAGCTTCTGCGCCGCGTCCTTATCCTCAAATTTCGGCCACAGGATCCCCGGCATATCCAGAAGCTCCACGTCCCTGTCGATCGACACCCACTGTTTTCCTCTGGTAACACCCGGTCTGTCACCGACCTTTGTCTTTTTGGAATTAGCCATACGATTGATAAACGATGACTTCCCGACATTCGGTATCCCGACCACCATAACACGAAGCGCTTTTCCTGCCATACCCCGTGCCTTCCGCCGTTCGATCAGCTCCGACAGCATTTTTTTCACGGAGGGAACAAACCTGTTTATCCCCTTGCCGTTTCGACAGTCGCACACGATAACACACGCTCCGCGGCTCTCGTAAAATTTTTTCCATGCGTTTGTCGCAAATTCATCTGCGACATCACACTTATTCATTATTATAATACGCGGCTTGCTGCCCACCAGCTCGTCCAAAATCGGATTTCTGCTGCTTTCGGGGATTCTGGCATCAATGACCTCGGCGACCGCGTCGACCATTTTAACGTCCGCCTCAATAAGGCGTTTAGTTTTGGTCATATGCCCCGGAAACCACTGAATATTATCGGCACCGTTCATAGCCACTTAAAATCCTTGATTGGAGAATAGCGCACAAACGCTTTCCCCATTATCAGACCCTTATTCACGAATCCCACGTCCTCAAGATTGCGGCTGTCGTTGGAAACGTTTCGGTTATCTCCCATAACAAACACACAGTCTTTCGGAACGGTATATTCCTTGTTGCTCTCGATCCAGCCCACTCTGCGAAAGTGCGTCAGATCTTTGATATAATCCTCTTCAAGAAGCTCACCGTTGCGGTAAACCTCGCCTTTAGCGAAGTCGATAAGCACGGTGTCCCCTTCCACAGCGATCACACGCTTTATGATGGCTTCTCCGTAAGTACCCGTCAGTTTGTTGACAAGCCTGTCAGCCTGAAGCACGACAATATCACCGTACTTCGGCTCATAGAAGAAATTCATCACGATGACCTTATCTTGGTCCAGTAATGTATTGTTCATTGAATCGCCCGAAACGGTGATAGAACGGAACACAAAAAGACTGAGCGCGAGCATCAGCGTCAATGCGAACACAATGCTGTTTACCCATTCTACAGCACCCGAAAAGGGCTTTTTCTCCTCTGCGGGGGCTTCGGAGCTGTCTGTATTCTCCGTAATCTTCGTGTTTTCTGCCGATCCGGTGTTTTCCGCTTCCGCGGAAATTTCGCCCTCGGAAATTTCTTCGTGCGAATTATTTTCCGTATCGTCAAACTCGTTCATAAACTCACCCGATTCCTGATTAAATGCGCTCAAATTCCGACCGCGCACAGCGCAGCCGGAATTTTTCGGGATCAAACCTTGGACTTGACCTTAGCCGCCTTGCCCACTCTGTCACGCAGATAGTAAAGCTTTGCTCTGCGAACCTTACCGTTTCTCACTACCTCTACTCTGTCAACAGACGGTGAGTGAAGCGGAAAAACTCTCTCAACGCCGCAGCCGTGCGCCACGCGTCTTACAGTGAAAGTTTCGTTGATACCGCCGTGTTTCTTGGCGATGACCGTACCCTCAAACATCTGGATACGGCTCTTCTCGCCCTCCTTGATGTTTACATACACCTTTACGAAATCACCGATTTCGATCTTGGGAGCGGCTTCTTTCATGCTGCTCTGCTCAATGAGTTTTAATGCGTCCATATTTTTCCTCCGTTACTTTTCGGACATTCTTGGATCCGGCTTTTCCGGACGTTATCTGCCGCAGGTCGTTTCCCGCGTATCCAGCGGACTGTCCGTTTTAATGTTTGGCGTTCAGCCGCGCATTAACACACGCTCGGCGGCGGTTTTCCCTTATCCTTTCGGGGAAATTTTCCGCCGGCGGATACTAAATGCCTTATTATTATAACACAATTGCCAAAAAAAATCAAGTGCTTTTTTGCAATTTTCACAAATTTTCCGTAAAAAAGTTGTTTCAAACGCCGAATTCAAGTCGAAAAACTCAAAAAATCAAGATAATTTTTATCAAACTTGTGAAACAGCTGCTCGGTTATATCCTTGGAATTTTTCGCTATTTCAAAAGCCTTTTCGAGATTTGAGGGATTTTCGAGGCACATTATTATTCCCTGCTCGGTCGAGTTCCGACAGAAAGCCGCATTTGAAAACCATTTTGGCAAAGCGTTCAGCTTGTTAAGCGCTTTCAGCCCGTCGGAGGTCGTGAACATTTCTCCAGAAAGGCAGCAGACCTCGCATTTCGGCAAAAGCGAAAGTGCAGCCGCAAGTCTTGCCTTATCCGTCTGTACGGCGCGAATGTCCGTCTGTGATACAAAAAAGTCCTCTCCTATCGCGAACAAATCGCGATCAGTAAGTATGCCGTCCTCGTCCAAAGCGCCCGTGTCAAGCATTATACCGACTGCCATTGCAGCCGCACAGGGCGAAATGCCCGTGCTGTCGCCGTCGCCGACGACCTCGTAAACTATCGTGCCGTCGCTTTCACGCCGAACAGAATCTATTGCGCCGTTCTCGGCAGCCATTCCGCTTTCAAGTCCCGTACCGTCGAACGCTCCCATCATCGAAAATGCTGCACATTCAAAGCCATCAGCACCTTTATGAGCTATGCACAGCGTTCTTCCCAGATCCGCCGCAGCGCACTCCCCGTCAGGCAGCGTAAGCAGCGACGCTGTAAATCTCCCGCTGATACCTGCCGAAATATACGGCACGAAAAATATATCCGTATCGGGAGCAAGATACAATTCTCCCGCTGAGATCTCTCCGTCAAGGCGGCATTCAATATAAAACGGAGCAGCTATCCCCACCGCCCTTATCGCAGCGCCCGGCAAGCCGAATTCCCGCATAGAGCCGATCATCAGTCTTATCAGCAGCTCTTTTGCGTTTTCGGCATTTATCCCGCCCGAAAGCGCTATCCTCGCGTACCTGTGCTTCAGTTCGAGGTCATAATACACAACGCTTATAAGATTCGGCGTGATATCGCACGCTATAGCCATTCCGGAGCTTCTTTCGCCCCGATATTTTTCACGAAAGACCCGCTGTTCTTCTATCACGTCTATCCCCTTTTCACGTTCCGCGCAAACCGAAAACGACCCGCAATCCCGAAAAACAGTATAACGTCCCGTTTTGCAAACCTTGCCCTCTTTCATCTTCCACTACAAACTATATTATACCACTATATTTGGTATTTTGCAAGTAATTTTGCAAAATCTATTGAAAATAAATATAAAATATGGTATAATTATTTTGTATGATAATATTTTTCTTTAATTTTAAGGGGAGAAGCTGTATTGGAACTTAACATAGTCCTTGCGGAGCCTCAGATACCACAGAATACGGGAAACATCGCAAGGACCTGCGCTGTTACGGGTGCAAGACTTCATATAATCAAGCCTATGGGATTCACTCCGGATGACAAAAAATTAAAGCGTGCAGGACTTGATTACTGGCATTTTCTGGATATAACTTATTATGAAAATTTCGGAGATTTTTTCGGGAAAGCTGACGGGCAGTGCTATTTTTTCAGCACAAAAGCCCTGAACCGCTACACCGACGTGAAATACCCCGATAAATGCTTTATTATCTTCGGACGGGAGGACGCGGGGCTTCCGGAGAAAATTCTCTTTTCACATAAAAATGACTGCGTAAGAATACCTATGCTCCCGACATTAAGAAGCCTTAATTTGTCGAACAGCGTCGCCATCGCGGCTTACGAGGTCTTGCGGCAGTGGGATTTTCCCGAACTGCAGAATAACGGGCAGCTTACAAAATTCGACTGGTCAGCTGCCGAATAGACAAAAAAGACAATAAGAAAGGAAAACAACATTATGAACGAAAACGTAAGAATAATCACGGACAGCGGGTGCGATATTTCTTCCGAAGCGGAAAAAGAATGGGAAAAATTCCTTGTTGTCATTCCGTTTGCTGTAACCGTCAACGGAAAAACACTTCTTGACCGAAAGGACATAAAGCCCGATGAATTCTATAAGATACTGAAAGAAAATGACGAGATACCAAAACATTCCCAGATAACACAGATACAGTTTGAAGACAAATACCGCGAGCTGTATGCCGAGGGCGTGAGAGATATCATCGTTGATGTGATAAATTCTCACGGCTCGCAGACCTGCGCTCAGGCGAAGATCGCGGCGGACAATATCGCAGAGGAGCTTCCGAAGCTTAAAGTCCATGTCGTTGACGGAAGAAATTATACACTGTGCTACGGATATCCCGTTATCGAAGCCTGTAAAAAACTGTCCGAGGGCGCTGACGTTGAAAGCGTCGTAAGCTACCTTGAGGACTGGGCAAGCCATACAGAGGCATTCATTATCGGCTTCGAGCTGCGGCATATGAAAAAATCGGGCAGAATCTCGGCTGCGGCTTCCTTTTTGGGGGAGCTTATGGGATTAAAGCCGCTTATCGTTCTTTACGACGAGGTAACGGAAGTCCTGCGCAAGGTGCGCGGTGAAAAAGCGATAATAGACGCTGCCGTGGAAACAATTTCCTCGCGTATGACCCCAAAGACCCCGTACTGTGTTATTACCACCACACGCCCTCAGCAGGAAAAGGAATTCATAGACAAAATGACCAAAAAAGTCGGATACCCGCCCGCTATGGTGGAAAAATGCGGAGTAGTAGTAAGCTGCAACGCCGGTCCGGAGTTTATCGGCGTAATAATAAGAGGCGCACAGCGCACCTGAGCTTTAAGCTTTTATCTTCAAGGAGTTTGCAGTGGAAGATTTTGTTTTGTATGTAAGAGATATTTTCCAGAATTTTCTGAGAATTATTCAGTCGATAAGCTTTTTCGACGTTCTCGATATCCTCATATTGACCTTTTTGCTGTATTACCTTATAAAGCTTGTAAGAGAAACTCAGGCGGTACAGCTTGTAAAGGGAATAGGAATCCTGTTTATCATCTTTTTGCTCGTACAGGGATTTCAGCTTAAAGCTATGGGATTCCTGTTCGACAACTTCCTTCAGGCGGGGATCATCGCAGTAATTGTCGTATTTCAACCGGAACTTCGCCGTATCCTTGAAAAAGTCGGCAGGACAAGAGTAAGCACATTTACTCAATATGTCGAAAATTCCGGTAACACTTCCGCCCGTGACAAAGCCATCTACGGAATAGCGGACGCTTGCTCCAGACTTCATGACAGCAAGACGGGTGCGCTTATTGTCATAGAACGCGAAACCAAGCTCGGCGATATTATCGAAAAAGAAACCACTAGCATTATCAACGCTGAATGTGAACCGGAATTGTTCTGCAACCTTTTCTTCAACAAAGCCCCTCTCCACGATGGAGCCGTAATAATCCGCGACAACAGGATATACGCAGCAGGCTGCTTTCTGCCGAACACACAGAGGGATTCCAACCTCTCTACGGAGCTGGGTTCCCGCCACAGAGCAGCTATCGGAATGAGCGAAAATTCCGACGCGCTTGTCATTGTCGTATCGGAGGAAACGGGAGCTATTTCAATAGCAAAGGACGGACAGCTCACCCGTGACCTCGGACGCGACGCTCTGATAAATATCCTCAAATCGCTTATGCCGGCGGAAACCAAAGCAAGAAAAAAGAAGGCTCGTTCCTCAACTTAATAAAACATTATAAGGAGAATACAAAATGAAAACACTCTTGCTTAATTTCATAAACGATATCCGCAAGAACATTTTCAAGCTGATAGCGGCGTTTATACTCGCGTTCGGAGTATGGGTGGTCGTTTCCATTAACGTATTCCCTACTATCGAGCGTCCGATAACGGGAATCGGCATAGAAGCCCAGCCGACGGATTTTATGGTTCAGAACAACCTCGAAATAGTAAGCGGGATAGGTAATTCCGCAAATATCACAATAGAGGGAAAGCGCTACGACATAAGCGACCTGCGTGCGGCGGATTTTTACGCAAATATCGACCTTTCCTCCGTTCGTTCGGCAGGAACATACACCCTGCCGCTGAATGTTCTCGCGAAAACCGATCGTGATTGCACCATCACAGAAACCGAACCACTCGCGGTTACTATCACGATTGACGAAATAATCACAAAAGAATTTCCCGTCACGGCGACTGCTCCCGATATAAGCCTTCCTGCCGAATTTTACGCGGGAGAAATAAATCCCTCAATAGATACTATATCCATTACAGGATCTTCAAACGTACTTAATTCCATAGCTAAAGTCGAAGCGAGAAGCACTTTCCACGGGGAGCTTTCCGAATCGCACAGAACAAACAGCGAGATCTATCTGTACGGCTCTAACGGAACAAGAATACTTCCGGACGGACTGACACTCTCCACAGATAATATTTCAGTGGATATCCTTATCTACAAGCAAAAAGAGCTTACGCTTAAATTCTCCGTCACAAATTATCCGAACAATTTTGACATCAGCAGTCTGAAATATGAAATTCAGCCGTCGTCCATTGTCGTTGCCTCGCCGGACGAATCTATCGACAATCTGAGCGAACTTAATATCGGCACCATAGATATCAATGATATCGAACTTAGCAAAACGTCCTTTATACCCATCACTCTTCCCGACGGGTACAAGAATCTTTCGGGAAACAACGTAGCGCGTATTATGTGGGACAATGATACCTACGGAAAACTTGATTTCACCGTAAACCGCGACAATATCACTATAACCAATATTCCCGATAATTTCGACGTGAGCCTTGTTACAAAGGAGATCACAGTCACGGCGGTAGGTCCCTCGGAAGATATTGCGAACCTCAGTCCCGACAGCTTCAATATTACCGTAAATCTTCTCGGAGTTACACTGCGTGCGGGAACTCAGGACGTCAGCATCTCCGTACAGATACGCGGCAGCAACCAGACCTGCTGGGTAACGGGAGAATATACCGTAAGCATAAACGCCTCGGCAGAATAATTATGGCAATAATAATTTCACAAATCAAAACCTCACTTGACGAGCCAAAGGAATACGCGATAAATAAAGCGCTCTCGATCCTGAAGCTCTCCGAAAAAGACGTTAAAGCCTCGTATATCCACAAGACCTCCGTCGACGCACGCCACGGAATAACTTTCGTAAGCTCGGTGTGTCTTGAGCTATTCTCGGAAAAAAAGGAAAAATCCCTTTTACAGAAATTCCCGAACGCAAAGCCGTTTTTAAAGTCTGAACTTAACGTAAAAGCAGGAAGCAGACCCCTTGACGGGAAAATAGTAATTGCGGGATTCGGTCCTGCGGGAATGTTCTGCGCACTGACGCTGTGCGAATACGGATTCAAGCCCGTTGTATTCGAGCGCGGAGCGTCAATGGACGAAAGGATCTCCGAGGTTGAAAAATACTGGAAAAGCGGCAAAGTGAATCCCAATGCCAATGTTCAATTCGGCGAAGGCGGAGCGGGAACGTTTTCCGACGGTAAACTTACAACACGCATAAATGACCCGCTTTGTGCGAGAGTTCTTGAAAAATTCCGTGAATTCGGCGCTCCCGATGAAATTCTCGTAAAAGCAAAACCGCATATCGGTACAGATAAACTGCGGGACATTGTGAAAAATCTCAGGAACAGGATAATACAACTTGGCGGAGAGGTGCGGTTTCTCACGTCAGTTGAGAATATCGGGATATCGAATGGAGCGGTGCGATATGTTCGAGTAAATGGAGAAGATATCTCTTGCGGAGCGCTTGTCCTAGCAGTGGGACATTCGGCAAGGGATACATTTGAAATGCTGCTTGAAAATGGTGTTGAAATTATCCCGAAGCCGTTTTCAGTGGGCGCGAGGATAGAACATCTTCAAGTGGATATAGACACGGCACTCTACGGGAAATACGCGGGACATCCCACGCTCCCGCCTGCGGAATACGCTCTTTCTCATCACGAAAACGGACGAGGGGTGTATACTTTCTGTATGTGTCCGGGAGGATTTGTCGTGGCGTCCGCAAGTGAAAACGGCAGTATAGTCACAAACGGTATGAGCTATTTTGACCGAGCAGGCAAAAACGCCAACAGCGCGGTTTTGGTGTCGGTTACTCCCGATGATTTCGGGAAAGAACCGCTTTCGGGCGTGGAGTTTATCCGAAAACTTGAAGCTAAGGCATACGAAATGGGCGCTGTACACGGAAAAAACGGCTCTGCGCCCGCAATGCTTACAAGAGAATTTCTCGGAAACGGCTGCGGCTTTTCGCTTGGGAGAGTAACGCCGACATATCTTCCCGGAATACAGCCCTGCGATTTACGGGAGCTTTTCCCCGAATTTGTAAGCGAAACTCTCTCGGCGGGAATAAGAAATTTTGAGCGTCAGATTCGCGGATTTTCCGATAACGACAGTGTTCTTACCGCGATAGAAACGCGCTCCTCCTCCCCTGTCAGAATTCCACGAAACGAGGAATTTGTGACTTCAATAGCCGATAATCTCTACCCCTGCGGCGAGGGCGCAGGTTACGCGGGCGGGATAATGTCTGCTGCAGTGGACGGGATTAGAACTGCCGTGAAAATTATGGGAAAATACAGACCGAAATAACATATTGCAGAATATAAAAACAGAACCGTTAAGGCACATAGGGTTCGAGAAAAATTCTCTATCCCGCTCAATCCTTAACGGCTCTGTTGTTTATTTTAACACAATATTTTCAGCTTGTCAAGACCTTTGACAAAAATGTTTACAAAAAACGCACGTTTTTTTAATGAATTTCACTTTTTAACTCTACAAACTTTCGTCCACACTTCTGCCGTACAGAAAAGGGTGTTTGAAAAAAGCCGCCTATGCCGGGAAATGGTCAAGGGCATTGCCCTTGGTATACTTTTTGGCAATTTTCAAGCTTGGCACATTCGTCTTCGGATATGTAAATTTCCGCGCTTGCCGAAAGGTCGTTATCAAAAAACTTTTCGGATTTCAGAAGCTCGATGATCTTTTCATAATTTGCAGCGGCGTTTTCCGTTTCCAGCCATATCCCGATCTTCGTTTCCGAAAGATAATCGTAGCCGTTGTCGCACACCGCATGGTCGGTAAATTCGTCAATACGGTCGGGTAAATCGTAACATATATCCAAGTCGGGATTTTGCATTTTCACGGAGTCCAGAACAATAATTATAGTTTGCATAATTTCCTCCAAAATCGCTATAAGTTGCACTTTCAAATACATTATACAACTTTTTACCTTTAATTTCAAGTATTTTTCATAAAGCTATTGAAAAATTCCCAAATATAGTGTATAATGAATTTAGCAGTTTTTTATTTAATTATAATAAGGAGAATTCACAATGAAAAATATTACGGAACAGTTAATTTTGTCGCTTGCGCCGAATCCCGCTGCCGCGTCAAACGGCAAAAAGATATCGAATTCAGGCAGCTTTGTCAAGCTTTATCGCTCGGCAGACGAAACTTTCTTTATGGGTGAATGTTTGGGCAGCGGAAAGAATCCTTACATCACCTCGGCGGACTACATAGACGAAAATCACCCCGTCTACCGCTGCTCTTGTCCGAGCAGGCAGTTTCCCTGCAAACACTCTTTGGGGCTTATGTACGAGATGATGTCGGACAAAACGTTTGAGATATGCGAAATCCCTGAGGACATTCTCTCAAAGCGGGCAAAGCTTGCCGCAAAATCTTCAAAAGCTGACGCTCCCGCCGAGGACAGCACTCCTCAAGCCGCTGAAAAAGCCGAAAAGAAAAAAGCTGCAGCTAAAAAGACTTCTAATTCTGCGAAAAAGAAGAAGCTCGAAAAGCAGCTTGAGGGTCTGGAACTGTGCGAAAAAGCAGTCAAAGAGCTTATTTCGGCGGGTCTGGGGACTATGGGCGGCACTTCCCTGTCGAGTTATCAGGAACTTTCAAAGCAGTTCGGCGATTACTATCTTATTGGAATTCAAAGGCTGTTCAACCGCCTTATTATCGAGATTACCGAGTATCAGAAAGATAATCTCGAAATACACTACGACAATGCCATTGACGTGCTTGAAAAACTCAACTCGCTTATCAAAAAATCGCGAAAGTACATCACCGAGAAGATCGAAAGCGACGACCCCGCCGCAGACGATACTCTGCTTTACGAGGAGCTTGGAGGAAACTGGAAGCTGACCGAGCTGGAAGCTATCGGAAAGTGCGAAAAAGACGCGCGGTTGACGCAATTGTCGTTTAATGTGGTGTTCGACGAAGCAAGGAAAGAATTTATCGACACGGGCGTGTGGCTTGACCTCGGAAACGGGAAAATTTTCCAGACAAAGAATTTCCGACCGCTTAAATCGCTGAAACACGTCAAAGCGGACGATTCTGTTTCCGGAGCAGTAAACGTGCCGTCAATGGCTGTCTACCCCGGTGACGGAAATGTCCGCGTGCGGTGGGATGCTGCGGAATTTTCCGAGCTTACCGAAGAAGATTTCTCAAAAATACGCTCCTTTGCGGCAAATTCCGTCAAGGACGAGATAAAAAGCATACGGAATTTCCTGCAAAACGCCATGTCAAGCCCCGTGATTTACAAGCTTGTCGCGTTTTCGGAGATTGGGAAAATCGGCGAAAAGACCGTTCTTAAAACCAAGGGCGGCGATACGGTCACTCTAAGCGATTTTGCCGAATTTGAACCTACGACCGACAAAATTGAAGCTCTGCCGGGTAAAAAGCTCCTCAAAGACGGCGTTATGCTGTGCGGATTTCACTATGACCTCGCCGAGCGCAGAATAGCCGCCCAACCGCTCTGCATTATCCCCGACGGCGAAAATTCTGTTGTAAGACTGCTTTACTAAGGAGGTAAATTATGGATACTACACCTATTTTTGAACTTCGCGAACAGCTTCGTTCGGCGGCGATTGCGGGGGCAAATCTGCTTTCGGAGAATTTCAGGCTTAAAAAGGCTGTCGGCGCAATAGAGCCGCTTAAAAACGCGTCGCCCGTTTTCGGTAAGATATATGAGCTTTCAAACAACCTCGTTTCGGGTAAATGTGAGGACGCTGCAGGCACGCTGCTCGACGCGCTGACGCTTACGGATTCCGTGACTGTAGCTCTTGCGGGATATGAGGTTCAAGGGGATTTAGAGGAAATTCCCGCGGCAGATTTTTCGGCGAAGGTAACAAACGCGCCGTATTCAAAGCTCTCCGTGCTGATAAACGCTCTAACCAAACCGGGCAGCGGGCAATATAATATTGTTCGGGACGCTGTCAATGAAAAATCCGAGTTGTTTGAGGACTACCGCGTTAAGCCCGCGCTTGTAAAGGGCTTGGGAGCGTCTTATTCCGACCTTGCGGATATGGTTTACGAGATAATCGAGGGTATGGGGGAAGATATGGTTCCGCTGCTTGAAAAAGGCTTCGATCCTAAAGGCAAAAAGGAAACGATAAGGCGCATTACGCTTATAGATACGCTTGGGAAAGAAAAAGCTAACGACTTTTATCTGGAAAATATTTTGCTTGCGGAAAAGAATGCAAAAAAGCTGCTTGTTCGCGCGCTACGGCACGACGTGAGCAACGCCGACAAGCTGATAGAATTCACCAAAACCGAAAAAGGCGCGGTAAAAGAGGAGGCGTTCTACACGCTGGCAAGGCTTGACTGCGACAAGTCGCGGGAATTCTTTGAGGAAATGGAAAAGAAAAAGCCGCAGGAAACGCTTGAATACTTGCGGTTCAGCACCTCAGACTGGTCAAGCAGGCTTGCCGCAAAGATTGGCAACAGGCTTCTTGACAACAACGACGGCGGGAGTTACAAAACCGACGGATATGGCGTACATATCGAATACGTCGCGTTCAGCGGGAAGACGGGCAAGGACGTTGCGGACTTTTTAAGACGTGCCTGCGAAAAGGACGGCGACAAGCAGGAAAAATTGAGCATAAGAGGACTGATCGACATTGCGCTGTGCAATACTGTCGCTATGACGGGCGACAAGGATATGTGCGCTCTTGCAATGGAGTTTGCTAAAAAATACCCCGACAGGACTTTTGCCGAGTCGGAAATTTATGCTATGATAATCGGCACGGACGACTGCACAAATCTTCTCAAACAGCGGATTCTCGAAACCAAAAAGTTTGTTGAACACGACAAGAGGAACGGCGTTGCGGTGGGCTCGGCGATTACCAAAATCGAGCGCATAAAGCTTATCAACGGGAAATATTACATGACCTACAAGCTGTACGACAGCCGCGACGCCGAACCCTCGACGCATGAATGCTACTCTATCCCGTTAAATCAGCCGATACGGGAAAAGTGGATAGATATGCTTATCGACTGCGACTGGTATCAGGCGGATCTGTTCATCGAATATCTTTTCGACAGAAACGACAAGAGAATGTACGATAAGGTGAAAGACCACTATGTTAAGAAAATTCTGGAAACCGACGACACAACGACCCGCCTGTGGATGATGGAGAGCTGCGGCATTCGGAACGTCGAGGGTCTTATAGTCGATTACTTCACGAAAAATCAGCGTAGGGATTTTGACGAGAAGATCTTTATGTCGCACGTTCCGGGCGACAAGCCGTATCGATACAAAGAAGCAATGGAAGTGATCTCGCTTATACGCAGCGGTAAGATTAAAGCGAAATTTGACGTTGATGATTTTGAAAATTGGGTAAACATATATTGCAGATAAGGAGAAATTTATGGACAATTCGATTTTAAGACTTCCCGCGGAACAACTCTTCGAGGAAGAACTGAACGCGCTTATCAAAGCGGAAAAAGACCCGATACCGGAAGGCTGGAGAATGTCGCCGCGCTCTGTTAAAACCTACATCTGCGGCGGAAAAGTCGGGAAAACCGTTATCACGCCGAAATACATAGGTCACGAACGCTTGGTTGAAATAGCGATTGCAACGCTTGTCACCGACCGCGCTCTGCTTCTTATCGGCGAACCCGGAACGGCGAAAAGCTGGCTGTCAGAACACCTCACGGCGGCGATAAACGGCAACTCCTCGCGCGTTATACAAGGCACGGCTGGTACTACAGAAGAGCAAATCCGCTATTCGTGGAATTACGCTATGCTTATCGCAAACGGACCGTCCGAGGAGGCAATGCTGAAAAGTCCCGTGTTTACGGCTATGGAGGACGGAGCGATTGCAAGAGTTGAGGAAATTTCGCGTTGCGCGTCAGAAGTGCAGGACACGCTGATTTCTTTGCTTTCGGAAAAGAGAATTTCCGTGCCCGAATTATCTCTCGAAGTCCCCGCGAAAAAGGGCTTTTCGGTAATTGCTACCGCAAACACCCGCGACAAGGGCGTAAACGATATGTCCGCGGCGCTGAAAAGGCGTTTCAACATCGTAGTGCTGCCCGCGCCGGAAACCCTTGAAGAAGAAATGAATATCGTTAAAACCCGTGTGGAACAGCTGTCTTCTAGCCTTGACCTTAACGCGGTTTTGCCGAAAGCCGAGGTTATCGAGAAGATATGCACGATTTTCCGCGAACTGCGTAACGGCGAAACTCTAGACAATAAACAGAAAGTCAAAACAACCGCAGGCGTTTTGTCTACCGCCGAAGCTATTTCTCTGCTGTGCAACAGTATGGCTCTCGCGGGGAGCTTCGGAAGCGGCGAAATATCCGATGATGATATTGCGGCGGGACTTCAGGGCGCTGTGGTAAAAGACGACGATAAGGACAGCGTCGCGTGGAAAGAATACCTTGAAAACATCATGAAAAAGCGCGGCGCGGCGTGGAGCGGGCTTTATAAGGCTTGCAGGGAGCTTAACGAATGAGCAGCGTGAACTTCTTCGGAATACGCCACCTCTCCCCTGCGGGAGCGTTTTATCTGCGGGAATTTCTAACCGAAAAGCGACCGGAGCTTGTCATTATAGAAGCGCCCGCGGATTTCGAGGACACGTCGGACGACATTGTACGACCCGAAACAAAACCGCCGTTCGCGATTCTGGCATACACAAAAAGCGTTCCCGTGAGAACCATTCTCTACCCTTTCGCGGAGTATTCGCCGGAGTATCAGGCTATTCTTTGGTGCCACGAGAATAATGTTCCGTTTCGGTTTATGGATCTTCCGTCGGAAACGTTTTTGGCGCTCGCCGACGAGAAGATACGAAAAGCCGAGCAGCTCGACGAAAACGGCGACGACACCGACGAAATTGGCGAAATTGAGCAAATCGAACGCAAACCCGACGTTTACGAGCTTCTTGCGAAAAAAAGCGCGGACGGCTCTCACGAAACGTTTTGGGAACGGACGCTTGAACAGTGCGCTGATTTTTCAGCTTATCACGAGGGCTCTAACCTTTTCGGCGCGAAGATACGGGAATTCTCCGAAAAAGACGAATTTGACGAAAAGGAAACAAAACTGCGCGAAATTTATATGCGCTCCGTTATCCGAAATGCGGTAAACGGCGGGATTTCCCCCGAAAAAATAGCAGTAGTTACGGGAGCGTATCACGTTGAGGGGCTGAAAACATGGGACGTTCAAGAAGAACTTCCCGAACTGCCAATGCTTACGTCGCTGCACACGCTTATGCCGTACTCGTATTACAGGCTTTCTACTAGGTCGGGGTATGGTGCGGGAAACAAAGCTCCCGCGTATTACGAGCTTATCTGGGAGGGGCTTATTCGTGGCGACAGACTGTACACCGCAAACGCCTATCTTTCCAAAATTGCCGAAAAAGTGCGTGAAAACGGCGGCGCTGCGTCCTCGGCGCAGGTCATTGAGGGTGTGCGGCTTGCAGGCTCACTTGCCAAAATGCGCGGAGGGAATATCCCAACACTGCGGGATTTGCGTGACGCGGCTGAAACTTGTATCGGAGAGGGCAGTTTTGCTTCTATAAGCGTAGCTTCGGCGGACACGGAAATCGGCACGAAAATCGGCGAACTGCCCGAAGGCGTTTCGAGAACGAGTATTCAGGACGATTTCTATCGTTTGCTAAAAGAACTGAAGCTCGAAAAATACCGCTCTGTGACCGCGCAGGATCTGAAACTTGACCTGCGGGAAAATATAAGAGCAAGCTCGGAAAAGTCTGCGTTTCTCGACCTTGACCGCTCCTTTTTCCTGCATAAGCTGCGCGTACTGGGGATTAACTTTGCGGAATACGTTCCGTCGAAGCAGGAAAACGCTACATGGTCGGAATCGTGGGCGATACGCTGGACTCCCGAAGCGGAGATAGCTTTGGTGGAATCCGCACTTAAAGGCGACACTGTCGAGCTTGCAGCAGCGTTTCAGCTTAAAGAAACAGTTGAACATTCAACCGAAATGTCCGTTATCGCGGGAGCCATCGAAGACGCTTTCTGCTGCGGAATATCAGCGGCGGCAGGATACGCCGTAGATGCGCTTCAAGCAGCGGCTGTCGACGCTGTATCTTTCGAGGAGCTTTGCAAGACTGCCTCACGGCTCGCGAATGTTATAAGCTACGGCGATATCCGCCGTGCCGACTGCTCCGCTGTAAAACCGATATTAAAGCAGCTGTACTACCGCGCCTGCCTTATTTTCACGGGAGCGTGCGTATGCGACGACGCTGCTTCCAAAAATATCGCCGAAGCGGTCAATATGCTGAATTTTGTCGAGCTTTCACAGGATTTTCTGGAAACGGAAAAGTGGCTCTCCGCTTTGAAAGAAGCCGCTGCGCGTGACGATATAAACACGCGGCTTTCGGGACTGGCGGCAGCGATTTTACTTGAACGGAATCAGATGACAAACGAGGAGCTTAAAACCGAGGTTTCCCGAAGACTTTCAAAGGGCGTTCCCGCCGACCTCGGAGCGGGCTGGTTCGAGGGGCTGACACTTAAAAACCGCTACGGGCTTATAGCGCGGCTGTCGCTGTGGGAGAGTCTTGACGAATATCTCGAATCACTTGACGATGAGGAATTCAAGCGCGCTTTGGTGTTCCTGAGGCGGGCGTTCGCGGATTTTTCAGCAGGGGAAAAAGATTCCATAGCCGAAAACCTCGGCGAGATATGGGGACTGAACGGAGAGGAAGTAAGCGAAATTCTGAACGCGAAACTTGACGAAACTTCACAGGAAACAATTGACGCTCTCGCAGATATAGATTTTGATATATAGGTGAAATTATGGACAAAACAGCACAAATGCAGCGCTGGCGGCTGATACTCGGAACGGAAAGCGAAAACCGCCTTTCGGGAATGAAAATGCCCGCCCTTTCGGACGAGCAAGCCCTTATGGATTCCGCGCTTGCCGCGATATACAACAAGAGCGAAAACGGCGGCTTCGGAAACAACAGCGGCGCGGGTCACGGTCCGTCAAACCCGCAGATCTCCCGCTGGCTGGGCGATGTGAGAACGCTTTTTGACAAGGAGATCGTTAAGGTCATACAAAACGACGCTATGACGCGCTGCGGCTTGAAGCAACTTATTTTCGAGCCGGAAATTCTTGAAAACACCGAGCCCGACATCTCCCTTGCGAGCGCTATCCTCACGCTGAAAGATATGATCCCCAAACGCTCGAAAGACAGCGTGCGCGAATTTATCCGGAAGATCGTCGAGGAGATAAACAAGCTCCTTGAACAGGATATCCGCCGCGCCGTCACTGCCGCTGTCAACCGCCGGGAACATTCTCCGATACCGTCTGCGTCGGCTCTCGACTACAAAATGACGATACGCCGAAACCTAAAGCACTACTCTCCCGAACTCCGCACAATCGTTCCCGAACATTTCTACTTTTTTGAGCGCACAGCCGTTTGCGCCGCGAGCAAGTGGAATATCATTCTTGATATAGACCAGAGCGGTTCTATGGGCGAATCGGTAATTTATTCCTCGGTGGTGAGCTGTATTCTCGCGAGTATGAGCTCCGTTAAGACGCACGTCGTCGCGTTCGATACGAATATAATAGACCTTACCGACAAATGCTCCGACCCCGTCGACCTGCTGTACGGATTCCAGCTTGGAGGAGGAACGGATATCGACAAATCGGTCGTCTATTGTCAGCAGTTTATCGAAAATCCGAAAAAGACGCTCTTTTTCCTCATCTCCGACCTTGACGAGGGCGGAAACCGCGCCGCGTTCATTCGGCGAATGGAAGAAATGAAACAATCGGGCGTGACCGTCGTCTGCCTGCTGGCGCTTGCCGACAGAGGAAAGCCCTACTACGACGCGAACGTCGCGGGGAAACTCTCGTCAATGGGTATCCCATGTTTCGCGTGCAATCCGCAGAAGCTGCCCGAACTGCTCGGTCTGGTACTCAAAGGAAAAGAGCTTTCGGGCTTTATCAAGGACGCGGAAAAAATCGAGTAAAATTCACTCGTTCTTTATTATAAAAGAAGTAAAATATCCCGTATCCGAAATTTCATCTTCGGGGAAAAATAATCTCTCGCCGCCAAGACCAACGTTTTCGGCGGCGTAAATTTTTCCGCGCACATTTGTAAGGTCAGCCGCGCTTTTCATAACAACGCGTGTGCCGTCTGCCGAGAGCAGAGCGTCACGGCTTTCACAGTGGGCGGGAATTATCACAAGCGGCTCTTTCCCGCTTACAAGCGGTATTCCGAGAGCAGCAGCGGCAGCGCAGAACGACGTTACGCCCGCAACGCACTCCACCTTAAAGCCCCTTTGCCGTACTCTCTCCGAAATATAGTGAAATGTCGAATAGACCGAAATGTCCCCCAGACACACAAACGCCGCGTCCTCCTTTTCGAGTATCGCGGAAAGCGCTTCGGCGGCTTTTTCGTGGGAAATTTCAAGCCCCGCGCGGTCTTTTGTCATCGGAAACGACAGCCGCACTATCTCCTTTCCCAACAAATTTACCGCCTGCCCCGCTATCGACAGAGCCAGACCGTCGTCGGGCGCGGCAATAACACGGCATTTTTCAAGCACGCGCACAGCTTTAACGGTAAGCAGCTCCGGATCGCCCGCGCCGACGCTTACTCCGTACAATATCCCCATAAAATCACCTCAATTTTATTTTACAATAAAAAGAAAATTTTTTCAAGGGAATAAAATATGTATTTTTTGTGAATAATAAAACAGCCCCCCGTTTTCACGAGGGGCTTGAAATTTGCTATGCCGAGGGGAAATCCGCTCCGCCGTTTGCAAGTAACGCCAGTATCATGACGGCGGTCACTCCGAGCATACACAGAGCCGACACCACGTCAACAACGTTTACCGGAACTTCACGACGGGCAGCGGGAAAGGTTCGGATACATTCCAGCGCATTTTTTCCGAAGGAAGCGAATTTTGTCGTCAAACGATGTATACTGAAACGACGGCGCTTTTTATTCCTTTTGCGCATGGATCATCGTCCTTTCTTTAGCGCTTGATCCTTTTTTGGATCGGCAAATTAGCCAAGTTCTACCTTAGGAGAAGTACCAACAGTAAGACCGGTAGAAGAAATACCAGCGGTGTGAGTATCCCAAGCAAATACTGTGGGGAAACCACCGTTCTCATCAACTGAAGGGCAGTCAGTTCCCTCAGTCATAGCAGCACTTTTATCAGCGCTGTACGCGCAGCAATTGCAGTTGCTGCCGCCCTTAAGAACAGCCAAAATAGAAGCATTCTGGAGGCTGGGGAAGTTATCTGCAAGGGTTATAAGAAGCAAACTAGCAGGATTTTTCACACCAACCTTAGTCGCTCCGGCTTTTACACCAGTTTCATCATCAGCCCAAGTGAAAGTACCGTTGGACTTGAAATGATCGGCTTTAATTCCTTTAATTTTCCATGTTCCAGCAGAAACTGTAATTTCAAGCTTATCAATGTTTTTTGCATTAGACAGCATACCATAACCAGCAGTATCGGCATCAGTCAGGAAAGTGTCGATCTGCTTGTCAATTTCAGCAGCTGTGGTGTCAGCAGATGTAACTCTGGACTTAGTTACCATACCCAGCATGGTGGGAACGAGAATTGCGGCAAGTACGCCGATGATTGCGATAACAACGATCAATTCAACGAGCGTAAAGCCTTTTTTAGCCTTGAGGGCTTGCAGTTTCTTTACCATAGTAAAGACCTCCTTAAAAGAATTACGGCTACCGAGGGAGCCCCCCGATATGCCTATTTAATAAGCGCCCTATGCGCCTATTTCCAAATAATGTCACGGATTTATAAAATAATTTAAAAATTATAAGTAAAGCACGAAACTCTAAAAAAATTGTAATATACTACATAAATGTTGTATTTTCTTTATTATACTACTTTTCTGTTGTATTGTCAAGGGGGAATTTGTTATTTCCATAAAATCATTTAAATGCACCAAAAAAGGGAGGAGAAATTTGTGAAATTTTACTTTGACAGGCTCCGTGAACTGCGCGAGGGTCACGAGCTTCGTCAAGCAGAAATCGCAAAATTTCTTGGTCTTACAAACCAACAAGCCTACCAACGGTACGAAAGCGGCAGGGTGATGATGCCAATAAACCTCATCATCAAAGCTGCGGTTTTTTATGATGTTTCGGTCGATTACGTCTGCGGACTGACGGACGACCGAAGAAAATACTGGTGAAGCTTCCCTCTTTCGGGGAATATTTTTTTGCCCAAAAAACACCGTTGTTAAGCCAAATTTCACAAATTTCCGAAAAAAATTGAAAACTCGCCTTGACAAGTGCGTTAATATGTGGTAAAATATATAATGAGGTGATGTGTGCTATGAAATACAACCATCTGGTTGATATGGACGACTATTCTGTGCCACAATGGAACGATATTATCGCGCTTGCCGAGAAAATAAAAATTTCCCCCGAAAAATACTCGGAGGAATGTAAAGGCAAAATTATGGCTACCCTGTTCTACGAGCCGTCTACACGCACACAAATGAGCTTTCAGGCGGCAATGATACGCCTTGGCGGAAATATCATCGGATTCGATAACCCGAACAATTCTTCCGTCGTCAAGGGTGAAAACCTTAAAGATACAGTAAAGATAGTAAGTACATATTCAGATATTCTGGTAATGCGCCACACGCAGGAAGGTTCGGCAAAGGCGGCGGCTCTGAACGCGGATTGCCATGTGATAAACGCGGGCGACGGCGGACACCTCCACCCGACGCAGACGCTTACCGATTTGCTTACGCTGAAATGCGAGCTGGGCAGACTGGACAACCTCACTGTCGGCGTGTGCGGAGATCTGAAATACGGGAGGACGGTACACTCGCTTCTGAAAGCGCTGTCCTGCTATCCGAACAATAAATTCGTGCTTATCTCAACGCCCGATCTGGCGCTTCCCTCTTACATAAAGGACGTTATCCTCGCAAGAGGAAGCAGCTTTACAGAGGTGCGGACGATAGACGAGTGCATAAAAAACCTCGATATGTTGTATATGACGCGTATCCAGCGGGAGCGTTTCGCGAGTGAGGCGGAATACGAAGCGCAGAAAGATGTTTACTGCCTTACAAAGGCGAAAATGCAGTACGCACGGCGGGATATGATAGTTATGCACCCGCTCCCCCGTGTGAACGAGATAGAAGTCGCCGTAGACAGCGACCCCAGAGCGGCATATTTCCGTCAAGCGAACAACGGAATGTATGTTCGTATGGCGCTTATTCTCTACACGCTGAAAAACGAGCCGAAGATCCGCCCGCTGCTCACGGGTGAAATTCACAACAACGTGAAATGCACCAATCCCAAATGCGTGACGCAGACGGAGCTTTATCTTCCGCACAGTTTTATCAACCGCGGAGATATTCTGGTATGCGAATACTGCGACGAGAGAATTTTGTTATAAAAAAAAAAATCGGACGAGCAGTCGTCCGATTTTTTTGCCTGAAATTAAATTATCTCAAAATGTAAGTCTGACCTGCAAGCTCGGTTTGACCCAACGACAGAATAACAGTCATAATTACGTCCGAAATGAAGGTGTAGAGATACGGATTTGAGATGAAGATTACAATCCATTCCGAGAGCTTTGTCGGTCTGATTTTGTAAAAATAAAGTGCGGAGATTAACAGCGAAGCGAGAATTATCACGAAATTCCCGTTTAAGGCGTTTTCGTAATCGAGAAATTCCGACGTTATTGCAACTACGGCAAATGTGCTTATGAGAATAAGCAATCTCGGCAGGAAATACTGACCCGTGTTTACCCCGGCGAAGAGCGTAATCAAAAACGGCAGAATTCCCCCGAAAACCACGCCCGCCAGAGCCGTCCACTGCATTGGCGTCTGCGGCGAAAATCCGTAATAGAGAGAATATATAACGTATCTGTAAATCGAATAAATCACAGTCATTATCGGGAAAACAGATGACTCGAAAATTATTCGTGAAGTGAGTTTAAACCGCATAAAGCACCTCATAAATTAAGGCGTGTAAATCTTTCGACTTACACGCCGATTTTTTATTTTATCTCCCAGACGAAAGTAGCTGAATCGGACGATTCGATATCGTCGGGTGTGAATTCGGGCATTGCCATGTCGTACTTCACGCATTCACTCCTGCAATAACGAGTTTCCGACGCAAACACAACTTCTGTCCAGTCGTAATTTATCGCGAGAAGCTCTCCGAGCGTCACACCCGACGCTTCAGCCAGAATCTCGGCTTTTTCGCGGGCGTTTTTGGCGGCAGACTTCAGAAGCTCCGCCTTGACAGCTTCGGGATTTTTAACCGTGAACCTCACGTCGACCTCCGCCCCAGACGCGCTTTTTGAGATAGCAATCAGCGTTTCAGAAAGCCTTTCGGCGTTCATATCAAACGAAAGCTTAAGGTCATAAACGCATCTATAACCTGCAAATACGCGCTTGTAGCGATTGCCCTCCTCAACGTTGTCATATTCTGTTTCAACATTGAACGAACGAGTCTTAAGATCCGTCTTATCAAACCCTATATCGACAACAACTTTTTCCAACGCGAGAACGCGCTCGTTTGCCCCATTTACGGCGTTTTGGTAATCAACATTGGTTTCACTTACCCGTAGCGATAGGATCACGAAATCGGGCTTTGAGGACGCCGTACCAACGCCCTTTACTGCGATAGTCCTTTTATCCATAAAAAACCTCACCCATTAACCGAGAACGGAGAGAAGTACGCCTGCTGCGACTGCAGAACCGATAACGCCTGCAACATTCGGACCCATAGCGTGCATAAGCAGAAAGTTGGAGGGATTATCCTTCTGACCGACCTTCTGCGATACACGCGCTGCCATAGGAACGGCTGAAACGCCTGCCGAACCGATAAGCGGATTTATCTTCTTGCCGGAAATAATATACATAAGCTTGCCGAGGAGAACTCCGCACGCTGTGCCTATGCAGAACGCGATAAGACCGAGCGCTATGATGAACAGCGTCTTGAAGCTCAGGAAGTTGTCTGCTACTGCTGTAGCACCAACGGTGATTCCGAGGAATATCGTGATAATATTCATAAGCTCGTTTTGAGCAGTCTTTACAAGTCTGTCGCAGACACCAGATTCTTTCATAAGGTTGCCGAACATCAGGATTCCGACAAGCGGAGCCGCGGAAGGCACGATAAGCGAAACGATGATAGTAACTGCGATCGGGAATACGACTTTCTCGATTTTGGAAACCTCACGCAGCTGACCCATCTTGACCATACGTTCATTCTTGGTCGTAAGCAGCTTCATTATCGGAGGTTGAATTACAGGCACGAGCGCCATATACGAGTATGCTGCGACAGCTATTGAACCGAGCAGCTGCGGAGCGAGTTTTGATGTAAGATAGATAGCCGTAGGACCATCCGCACCGCCTATAATAGCGATAGAAGCCGCTTCCTTAAGCGTAAAGGGAGCTATTCCCGTAAGGTTGAGAACGCAAGCGCCGAGGAATGTGAAGAAAATTCCGCCCTGAGCTGCCGCGCCGAGCAAAAAGCTCTTCGGGTTTGCGATAAGCGGACCGAAATCCGTCATAGAGCCGATACCGAGGAATATAAGCGGAGGATAGATCTGAAGCTTTACACCGAGGTAAAGCATATCCAAAAGTCCGCCCTCGTGAAGCACGCGCCCGTAGTCAAGTGAGGTTTCCTTCGTGAAGTTCACGAGAATATTCGCGCCCTGCTCTATATATTCTGGAGCGTAGTACGGGTTAGTCGCGGGATTCCACAACTCCGGATGATAAAGCCCCGTAAGTGGAAGGTTCGTAAGCATCATACCGAAAGCTATCGGCAGCATAAGAAGCGGCTCGTACTGCTTTACGATCGCCAGATAAAACAACACGAACGAAAGCAGCAGCATTATGATATTTGTAATGCCGAGCCCCATAAATCCGGACGTATCAATAAGTCCCTTGAATGTACTTGTAAATATTTCCATTTTCCGCCTTTTCCTTTCTCAGAATTTCTGCATATTTCCGTTAATGCCCGCGAGATTCCAAGCGGAACGGGAGCGCGAGTCACCGCGTTTTTCAATGCTTCTGATTCTGTAAGAAGTGCCGTCGGCTTCGGCGAATGCTGCGACAGCGGCGCTTATTACGGCGACGATCTCTTCCTCGTCATCAAATTCTTCCTCCGCTTCTGCGGTGACAGCAACAGCGGCGGGTGCCACAGGCTTTGCCTCGACAGCAGCAGCTTTTTTCGCGGCTCTCTTTTTGTCGATCGTCTTAAACAGCATACCCAGCAGCCAGAAGAAGAAAATAAGTATAGCCAGAATAAGGAATACGACGAGTATACCCGTCAAGGAAATAATTCCGACCGAACTCCAGTAATCCTTATCGGCAACCTGCTCCGCGGCGGTTTCATAGCCTTGAAGTCTGCTTATTACGTTGCCGCTTTCCGACAGCAAACCAAGCGCAAAGTTCATATAAAATCTCCTTTTTTACTCGAAAAATCGAGATTTATTTTACAAATCAATATAATTATACTATATTCAGTAAAAAATTTCAAGATAATTTTCGATTTTTTAGCACAAAATTTAATCGTGATTTTCAGCGTTTTGCACAAAAAAACAATCCGGAGTTTATTCTTTTGTGACAAAATCAAATACTTGTAACACATCATTCCCGACAAAAACGGGATTATACTGCGAAAAATCGGCGCAGCAGCCTGTTTTCACACCTGCAAAATCCACCTCTGCGGAGTTTGCCGCCAGAGCGTCGACCAAGCTGTCGCCTGTGTACAACACTTCCCTTTTGTCAAGCCCCAACAGATCAACGGCTTTCAGCAGACCGTCGGGCGCGGGCTTTTCGCGGGATACGTCCTCCGCGCCTATGATTACGGTGACTTCAGTTTGCGGGTACTTTCGCAGGATTTCCTCTATTCTGCAGCGGAATTTTGTCGTAACTATCCCGGTTTTGAAACCTCTTTGCAAAAGCTCGCGCAGCATTTCGTCCGCGCCGTCATACAGCACGGAATTATCGGTCATAACCTCTTCGGAGCGCTTTCTGAACAGCTTTACGAAATCCTCCCCGTTCTGCTTGCCCGTGAACGCCGCAAACATTTCTTTCAGCGAAAGACCAACCGTTTTTCTTATCTCGTCGGGCGTTTTCGGCTCGTATCCAAGATTTTCCAACGCATAGTTCGTACACATCACAATGCCGTTTGTGCTGTCGCCGAGCGTATAATCGAAATCAAACAGTACCGCCTTATACATCAATAAAATCCTCCGTCGACTCCCAAAACCTGCCCCGTTATAAACCGGTTTTCGGCAAGCGCACGAACCGCTTTTGCCACCTCGGCGGGCTTTCCGAGCCGTCCGAGCGGAGTTTCCTCTGCAAGCTCCGACAATTCCCTGTCCGAAAGATGTGCATTCATGGGGCTTTCTATAACTCCGGGCGCTATCGCGTTTACGGTAATTCCAGACGGACCGAGTTCTTTTGCCATGGCTTTGGTAAATCCGATGACCCCCGCCTTTGAAGCGGAATATGCTGCCTCGCAGGACGCTCCGTAAACTCCCCAAACAGAGGAAATATTTACCACAGTGCCATTTTTACGTCTTACCATAGACGGTGTGATTGCCTTTGTCACATTAAAAACTCCGGTAAGATTCACGTCGATTATTTTTTTCCATTCGTCGCAGGTCGTGTCGTAAAGCGGTTTTATGAGGGATATCCCCGCATTGTTCACGAGAATGTCGATTTTTCCGAACCTTTTCAAGATCTCCTTTGCCCCGACCTCAACCGACCCGAAATCCGCCGTGTTCATCTGAACACATTCGCAGCAAAGCCTTTTTTTTAGCTCCATAGCTTCCGATTCGCGGACGTTATAGGTAAAGATCACATCATCGGTCTTGGAAAATTCCTCCGCTATCGCCGAGCCTATAGCGCCTGTTCCTCCCGTGACAAGTATAACGCTCATCGTACCGCGACCGCTATTTCTTCGCCGTTCACGGAAATATCCACAGCCGAAAGCTCCCCTTCGCTGTTTTCTATAAGCAGCTCTGCTATCTTATCCTCAATATCCGAGCGTATAACGCGTCGGATATCACGCCCGCCGAATTTTCCGCCGAACGCCTTTTTCGCGATAACTTTATAAACGTCCTCGGAAATGTTCAGTTCAAGCTTCTTTTCTGCAAGCGGAGCCTCAAGTTCCTTCAGGTTAAGCTTTGCTATCTTCGCGTAAGATTCCTCGGAAAGCGGCAAGAAAGTCACTATCTCGTCAACTCGTGCCAGAAATTCGGGACGCAGAAACTCCCGCAAAGCTTTCATTGTACGCTCCTTGGTAATATCCTCCTGCGTTTTTGAAAATCCTATTCCGTTCATTCCATTGGACGAGCCTGCATTTGAGGTCATAGCTATGATGGTATTCTCGAAGCTTACATTTCTTCCGTGAGAGTCGGTGATTTTTCCCTCATCGAGAATTTGCAGCAGAATATTCATAACGTCTGGGTGCGCTTTTTCTATCTCGTCAAAAAGAATAACCGAATACGGCTTGCGGCGGACGCGCTCGGTAAGCTGTCCCGCCTCGTCATACCCAACGTATCCGGGAGGCGAACCGATTATCTTGGACACGCTGTGCTTTTCCATATACTCCGACATATCAAGCCTTATAAGCGGCTCGACCGTGTCGAACATTTCACTTGCGAGAACCTTAACAAGCTCCGTTTTGCCCACTCCCGTAGGACCTACAAAAATAAACGAAGCGGGTCTGCGGCGGTCGGAAAGTCGTACGCGAGTGCGCTTGATAGCCTTTGCAACAAGTTCGCACGCCTCGTCCTGACCTATTATTTTTTCTTTAAGGTGTTGTTCAAGCTCTCCCATACGCTTGAATTCCGTTTCGCGTATTTTACTTGCGGGTATACCCGTCCACAGCTCGATAACCTTAGACAGGTCGTCTATGGTGACGCAGACGTTTTCGGCTTTTTCGCGGTATTTTTCGATATTTTCCTCACATTTCGCAATGGAAGTCTTTATGTCGGCAAGCTTTTCGTAGTCGATATTCGAGTCCCCTGCAAGCTCACTTTCCTCAATCCTAAGCGATTTCAGTTCGCTTTTGCACTTCTCGTACTCCGTAATGGAGCTGCTTCCTATAGAAGCACACGCACACGATTCATCAAGCAGATCTATCGCCTTGTCAGGCAGGAATCTGTCGTTGATATAGCGTTCGGAAAGCACGGCGCACATTTTAACGATCTCGTCGGTCACATGAACCTTATGATGTTCCTCATAATATCCCTTAATCCCGTTCAGCACGGTGACGGTTTCGTCTATTGTCGGCTCGTTTATGGTAACAGGCTGAAAACGGCGCTCAAGCGCGCTGTCTTTCTCAATATACTTTCTGTATTCCGAGAAAGTTGTAGCGCCTATGACCTGAAGCTCTCCCCGTGACAGAGCGGGCTTGAACATATTCGCGGCATTCATCGAACCGTCCGAATCTCCGCCCGTTCCAACAAGATTGTGTACCTCGTCGACAAAAAGCATCACATTTCCCGCGTTCTTTACCTCGTCGATAAGATTTTTTACACGGCTTTCAAACTGACCTCTGAACTGTGTTCCCGCAACGAGAGCGGTAAGGTCGAGCAGATAAAGCTCTTTCCCCTGAAGTCTGAACGGAACATCTCCTGACGCGAGTTTTAGCGCTATTCCCTCTGCTACGGCTGTTTTTCCGACACCCGGCTCACCGATAAGGCAGGGATTGTTCTTCGTTCTTCTGGAAAGGATCTGCAGAACGCGGTAGATTTCCTTATCACGCCCTATGATATTATCTATCTTGCCCTCCTTTGCACGTCTGGTGAGATTCGTGCAGTATGATTCAAGGCACTTGCGCTTCTTATCCGGTTTTTCGGGCTTTTTGCGGGATTTTTTTTCGGATTGAGCGTCATCGCTTGATTTTTCCGAATCGGAGCCGAAAAGATTCTTCAGGAAATTCGGCATAGTACCCGCTCCCCCGCGCTCGAAATGATTATCCTCTTCCTTTCTGGAAAAGCCGAACGGGTCGAAATCGTCGATAATATCGGACTCGTCGGTTTCGTTTTCCGTTTCATCGTTATTGTCATCGGGGTCGTCACCAACGGGATCGGCACTGAAAATATTGTTATATTCGTTCAGATCCATATCGTCGGTAATTCCCATCTGCTGGAGATAATCATTCACATTCGGAAGACCGAGTTCCTTCGCGCAGCTAAGACAAAGCCCCTTATTGCGGCGCTCTGTTCCTGTCATGGTTGATATAAAGATCACAGCGGGATTCTTTTTGCATCTTGAACACATCATCATAAAAATTCACCTTACCTTTACTATGTAATTTACGACAAAAACTTCAAAAAATCCGCGTAATATAATTTCTTGAAAACAGCTGTCGCGTTTATTGTTGTTTCGTTGAACAGCATAACATCTCCTCCGCCTGCCGAAACGATCAGGCGTGTAATTATGCATACAAGGCACACTATAACAAAGCCCATTGCTGCGCCGAGCGCTCCTCCGAGAAGAGAATTTGCCTTGTTCAGCACGGGTATCTTATCAATAAGTTTTGCGGCGTGAATAATTAACCTCATAACCGCAAGCGCCACAACAAATATAAGTGAAAACGCTATAGTCCTTATGACCGTAACGCACCCCGGACGCACCATATTGTCCATAACAGCAGTTTTTACATTGGAATTCGTGTCAAGCATCACAAGTACGAGATTTCGCACAGCTGCGACCTTGACGCTTTCGGAATTTCCGTAATTTTTGCTGTTGAGGATATAAGGAGCTACAATATCGTAATACTTGTTAAAATTCGCGAATACTCCGTTCTGGATAAGGCTTACCGCTGCAAACTGCGCATAGACCAGTTTTCCCAGACCGTATTTTTCTATATCCGAGCGTGTAAACTCGGCTGTTTTGGCGTTAAGGTTTGAAGGCACGATATGCTCCGTAAAGCCGAGCGAACGCATATTATCCTCCGTAAGCCCGACCATAACGAAATTCAGTGAAGTAAGGTCGAACACAGCGCTCTGCGTGCCGTTGTAATTCGGCTCTATCTCACCTACTGAAGTACCGGAAACTTCCACCCTGGAAAAATCCGCTCCCGAATAATCACCCAGATGAAATTCAACAAGTGCATTGTCAATGGTTTCGCTTACTTTTTCCGTGAGCGGATCGTCAATATAATTGCTGTAGACAGCGTTTGCTATCGGTGCGCTCAAAAGCATTGCCGAAGCAAAAGCCACCGCTGCGGACGCAAGGCTCAGAACCATTTTTGCAAAGCCCTGCCGCCACCCCGCAAAGAACATACATATTATTACCGCTATTACCGCGATGTCAAACACCGCTGCGAATTGTTCCCCCATAAAATCCCAGAAAACCGCCTTTCAATTTTACAGCGACACCCGCTGAACCGTGTTATAGCCCAACAGATACGCGCTGTTTCCTATTATCTTTACATTTGAATATTCGTCGTCAAGCTCATAAGTCCTTATTCCCTCAAGCACGGAATTATATACCGACAGCTTATCCTTGTTGAGGATATAAATTTTCGAGTCCTTGATATCGTAGTCAGTTGTGTTATCGAGGATAAGAACGTTCTGTTCTTCAAGATCGGAGTTATACACCACCGCTGCTTCACCGTTCGAGGCGGAATCACGGAACATTATCACCCTTATCCCGTCTTTCTCAGGGATACCGTATATTTTTCGAGTAAAAACGGTATTCGCTGCGACTTCGCCCGTATCGTCGCTGAACAGGAACGCTCCCGACGAGGTCACGGAATAGACCCCGTCGCCGTCCCACTCCAGATAATACGGAATGGAGTTGCCCGCCGACGCTCTCCAGACTTCTTTTTCCTCGCCGTTCACGCTGAGGTCGAATTTAATTACATAACTGCAAAACTCGCCGTTTTTTTCGCCCAGAGCTGAAACATACACGCTGTTATCGTTTTTTCCGAACGCCAAGCCCATTATTTTTTCCTCAGGAGAAGCCCAGCGGAATATTTGTTTTCCCTCTGAATTATACACATAAAGCAGATTTGAGTATCTTACCGAGGTAGTCACTACAGCTGCACGCTCCGAATTTCCGATCTTACCGAAAACTATTGTATCATCAACGGAATTTTTGTATATTTCGGCTGTCCTTGAAAAGAGCTTGAATGATTTTCCGCCTCTGTCATATACCAGTGTCCTTTTGTTGTTGGAATCAGCTTCGGGATTTTGGAATCCGTGCTGTATCCCCGCTATCTGTGCGCCGCCTCCGTTATATGTATACAGGTAGGTATCCGTAAGCAGGAAAAGGTTATCTCCCATTTCTCCGAGGGTATACTGCGTGCTTCCCGGAAGGAGAATCGGAAATCCGCCCTTTCCCGTTTTGAGAGCCGCGTCCTTAAGCGGAGCGAACAGCGCCTCACGGTTTATAATAACGAGCGCCGCTATAAGTATTATCAGCAGAAATATCCCAAGCTTCAAAAGAAAACTCCTGCGCTTTTTTTTCTGCCGATATTTGTTTATATTATTTTTTTCGTCCATTTATTTCACCAAATATACAGAAATGTGTCATATTCTCCTCAAAGGCAGAAAAACACTCTTGCGTTTATTATATCACTTTGAGTTGAATCTGTCAACTGTAAAGTAAATCAATAGTACACTTCGCTCAGATACAGTCCCTCCGACGGGAGTGTTACTCCCGCAAGTGCGCGGTCGCCGTTTTCAAGGGCGTTTTCAATATCCTCAAGCGAACGCCGTCCCTCGCTTATATAAATAAGCGTCCCCGCGACGATCCTTACCATATTATATAAGAAACCGTTCCCGCGTATCCTTATTTCACAGATCCCATCATTTCGGGTTATTTCAAGTTCATAGATCGTCCGAACAGTTGTCTTAACTCGTGATTTTCCCTCTGCGCGGCAGAACGCTGCGAAATCGTGTTCTCCGAGGAAAAGCCCGGCAGCCTTACGCATTTTCTCATAATCAAGCGGATACGGGTAATGATACGCCAATTTCTGCAAAAACACGTCCCGTGAAGGCTTTGTATTTATAAGGTATACATACTCCTTCGCCTTTGCGGCATATCTTGCGTGGAAATCATCAGAAGCGTCCTCGCAGGACAAAACCGCGATACTGTCCGGAAGCAGTGTATTCATTCCCTTTACAAATCCCGTACAGGGGATTTTGCTGTCAATACGGACATTGAAACAGAATCTCCTTGCGTGTACTCCCGTATCCGTCCGAGAGCAGCCATAAATTACGGGCGGCGGAATCTTCAACAGCTTTCCGATTGCCTTTTCAACGACTTCCTGAACGGAAATGGCGTTCTCCTGCCGTTGGAATCCGTGAAAATCCGCGCCGTTATACGCTATAAAAACCTTAAGGTTACGCATAGAAGCTCCTTTTACGGAAGAACGGGAATGAAATTCAGCACGATAACTCCGCCCAACAGCGCGAACATCACAGCGATCGCGACATAGTCACGTGGTGCGGTATGAAGCTGCCTCATACGCGTTCTTCCCTCACCGCCGTGATAGCAGCGGCATTCCATAGCGGTCGCAAGCTCGTTTGCGCGCTTGAACGCCGACACGAACAACGGTATAAGAATAGGTATCAGCGCCTTTGCCCTACGGAAGATATTTCCATTGTCAAGCTCCGCGCCGCGGGCTTTCTGCGCAGACATTATCTTGTCTGTTTCCTCAACGAGCGTCGGAATAAAGCGCAGTGCTATTGTCATCATCATAGAAAGCTCGTGAACGGGAAAACGTATCTTTTTCAGCGGGTTCAGAAGCCGCTCGATAGCGTCGGTAAGCATTATCGGCGAAGTCGTGTAGGTAAGCAGGCTCATTCCCACTATAAGCGCTATTATCCTGAGCAGCATAAATGCCGATGTGCGTATTCCCTCCGGATATATTTCAATTATCCACCATGAAAACAGCGGAGTTTCACCCTTGAGGAACAGCAGATTCAGTATTGCTGTAAAGATCATCAGCGGCAGTATTGGCTTTATGCTTTTGAGTATCATTATGAATTTTATTCTCGAAAGCATATAGCAAAACACTATAAACAGGATACCTATAAGAAGCCCCGTGAATTTCTGCGCCGTGAAAAGTATCACAAGGTACAGAATATCCAGCACCAGCTTTACGCGGCTGTCCATTTTGTGTATCACGGAATTTCCCGGAAAATACTGTCCTATCGTTATATCCTTTATCATTTGTTCTGTCCTTTGATAAGAGTCAGCAGACGCTCTGCCGCCCTTTGTGTAGTATATATATCTTCGCCTATATCTATCCCAAGCTCTTTCATTTTACGGGAAAGCCTTGTTATCTGCGGTACATCAAGTCCTATATCCGTAAGTTCCGAGCTGCGCTCAAAGACCTTGTCAGTTTCGTCGTAACAGAAAACGCTTCCCTTGTTCATTACAAGAACCTTTGTCGCGAATCTCACGATATCCTCCATAGAGTGCGACACAAGCAGTATGGTTCTTCCCGACTGGACGTGATATTGCTTTATAAGTCCGAGTATCTTGTCCCTGCCTTTCGGGTCAAGACCCGCCGCAGGCTCGTCAAGTATAAGCACATCGGGCTCCATAGCAAGCACTCCCGCCAAAGCGCACCTCCGCTGCTGTCCTCCCGAAAGCTCGAACGGTGACTTTTCAAGGAGATGAGTAATTCCCATGCTCTCGGCAGCAGCGTTTACGCGCTTTTTTATCTCTTCCTCGGAAAGTCCCATATTCCTCGGACCGTAAGCAATGTCCTTTGCGACGGTTTCCTCAAAGAGCTGATGCTCCGAATACTGGAACACAATCCCTACCTTAAACCGTATGTCACGGATATTAACGTCCTTGCCCCAGATATTTTTACCATCAACGTAGACCGTGCCTTCGGTGGGCTTTATAAGCCCGTTGAAATGCTGTATAAGCGTCGATTTTCCGCTGCCGGTGTGACCGATTATTCCGACAAACTCGCCTTTGGCTATTGAAAGATCAACATTATTAACAGCCGTTTTCTCAAAAGGAGTACCTATGCTGTATTTATAGGTGAGATTTTCAAGCTTCGCGATAATATCGGAGTTTTCCTTTTCCTCAGCGTGTTTTTTTTCGGGAATGACCGCCGTTCTGCTTTTCAGCGGGAGCTGCGATATTGCCTTTGCACATTCATCCTCGAAAATGATTTCACGCGAGATGTCAACACCGTTTTCCTCAAGCATAACGCACAGCTCCGTCACTTGCGGCACGTCCAGTCCCACGGCACGAAGCTCCTTTGCGCGGGCGAATATTTTCCTCGGAACGTCGTCCATAAGCACTTTTCCCTTATCCATCACAACGACCCTGTCAGCCTGCGCTGCCTCTTCCATATAATGCGTAATAAGAACAACGGTGATACCCTGATCGCGGTTGAGGTGCTTTATTGTTTTCATTACTTCGCGCCTGCCTTTCGGGTCAAGCATGGCAGTAGGCTCGTCCATAACGATACAGCGCGGACGCATAGCGATAATACCCGCTATAGCTATTCGCTGCTTTTGACCGCCCGAAAGCTGATGCGGAGCGTGTTCGCGGAATTCGTACATATCCACCTGCTTCAGAGCGTCGTCTACGCGTTCGCGTATCTCTTTCGGCGGAACTCCCAGATTTTCGGGAGCAAACGCCACGTCCTCCTCAACAATAGTCGCGACCAGCTGATTATCGGGATTCTGAAAAACCATTCCCACAGTCTGCCGTATATCGAACAGTCTGTCCTCGTCAGACGTGTCTATCCCGTCGACAAATACCTTACCCTCTGTCGGCGTAAGAATAGCGTTGAAATGTTTCGCGAGAGTGGATTTTCCGCAGCCGTTATGTCCCAGCACCGCCAAAAACTGCCCTTCGGGGACTGTCAGATTCACATCGGACAGCGCGGTGTTCTTTTCAATTATCTTTCCTTCCTCGTCCGTTGCCACATAATCGTAGCAAAGGTGTTCTACTTTAATTATATCCATAAAACCTCTTCTGTCTACTTAAAGAGTACTATCGCCGTGTTCCCGCACGGAAGCGCAAGTCCCGTTTCCTTTACGGGAAGCCCTATCTCTTCCGAGAGAACGCTTATTTCAAAGCGCTTTCCGACTGTCATTCTGAGAAGATATTCCATAACCGATGCCGAAAGACCCGTCGTATAGCTGTTAAGCAGCACGAACAGCGGCTTGTCCGAAAGCAGCGCAGTAATATCCTCCATAAGGTCGAAAACGCAATCCTCCAGCTTCCACATCTCGCCGTTGGTGCCGCGCCCGTAGCTCGGCGGGTCAAGGATAACGCCGTCATACTTCGTTCCTCGCCGAATTTCGCGCTTTATGAACTTTGAAGCGTCGTCCACTATCCACCTTATCGGCTTGTCGGAAAGTCCCGAAAGCTGTGCATTGGTACGCGCCCAGTCGACCATTCCCTTGACCGCGTCGCAGTGGCATACGCTTGCCCCCGCACTCGCGCACGCGAGCGTAGCGCCTCCCGTATACGCGAAAAGATTCAGCACGTTCACGGGACGTTTCGTCGAACGTATAAGCTCACTGCAAAGATCCCAGTTTACCGCCTGTTCCGGAAATAATCCCGTATGCTTGAAACCTGTAGGCTTCACCATAAACGTCAGATCGCCGTAGCTTACCTTCCAGCTTTCGGGAAGCTTTTTCCGGTAATCCCACGAGCCGCCTCCCGACGACGAACGGATATATCTTGCGTCAGCCATGCCCCATTCACGGGCTTTCGCTGAATTTTTCCAGATTATCTGCGGGTCGGGACGTATAAGCGTTACATTCCCCCAACGCTCTAACCGCTCCCCGCCGGAGGTGTCGATAAGCTCATAATCCTTCCATTTATCGGAAATTCTCATATCAAGTGTCCTCTAATGTTCCCTGTCCGTCGCGGAGTATTCCGAGATGACGGTAAGCCGAATCGGTGGCTATTCTTCCCCGTGCTGTTTTCGCGATAAATCCGAGCTGCATAAGATACGGCTCGCACACGTCCTCTAAGGTAACGTCCTCCTCGTTTATCGAAGCCGCCAGTGTTGAAAGTCCGACAGGTCCACCGTTAAAGCCCTTTATTATCATTTCAAGGAATTTTCGATCCAGGCTGTCAAGTCCGAGGTCGTCTATCTCCAGTTTTTTCAGAGCGGTGTCGGCGATCTCACGGGTTATCTTTCCGTCGCCGAGTACCTCCGCAAAGTCACGCACACGCTTCAGCAATCTGTTTGCTATTCTCGGAGTTCCTCTCGAACGGCGAGCAATTTCAAGCGCTCCGTCCTTTGCACACGGTATACCCAGTATCATTGCCGAACGCTGTATAATATCGCAAAGCTGCGCGTGAGTGTAAAGCTCCAGACGCTGAACGACACCGAAACGGTCGCGCAGAGGAGCGGTAAGCTGTCCCGAACGCGTAGTAGCGCCTATAAGTGTAAACGGCGGCAGGTCTATCCTTATGGAACGTGCCGCAGGACCGTTTCCCATAACTATATCGAGAGCGTAATCCTCCATTGCGGGATAAAGCACCTCCTCCACCTGACGCGGAAGGCGGTGTATCTCATCAATAAAAAGGACGTCGTTTTTCTGGAGATTTGTAAGCAGTGCCGCAAGGTCCCCTGCCTTTTCGATAGCGGGACCCGACGTTATGCGGATATTAACTCCCATTTCAGCCGCGATAATACACGAAAGAGTGGTTTTCCCCAGTCCCGGAGGTCCGTAAAGCAGGACGTGATCAAGACACTCGCCGCGCTTTTTCGCTGCTTCAATATAGATCTTCATATTTTCCTTGACCTTATCCTGACCGATATACTCCGACAGGGTCTTTGGGCGCAGCGACAATTCGGAATCCATGTCAGCATCGTTTATCTGCGGCTCGACAAGCCGTTCGGACGGGTTAAAGTCGAACTCTGTATCAGACATTTCAAGCATCGTTATCCCCCTCCTTCTGCTTCACGTTGTTATCGGATCCTTTCCAATCCCTCGGGACGATCTTTCTGTAATACAACGAGGGCAGATCCTTACCGTCGTATTCCGTATTGTGGAAACTGAGCATCGCGTTTATCCTTCGGTTAAGCTCCTCAGGTTCCTTTATACCGCAAAGCTCGGCTTTCTTGACTTCTTCCTTTGCCTTTTCGGCATCGCCTTTCATGGCGTAATAGTCCGCAAGTTCCGCATGGCAGAGCGGGTGATTTTCATTTATTCTTACTAATTTCTGCAATGTATCGAAAGCCTTTTCGTCCTCTCCGCGGACGAGGTATATCTTCGCCAGACTGAAATAAGCATAGCCGTTGTTGGGGTCGTATCTCAGCGACTGCTCAAAACAATAACTCGCTTGGTCTAATTTCCCGTCTGAGAAATAGGCGTGTCCAAGACGCGACTGTGCTTCGGGATTGTCGGGAGAAATTTCCACAGCCTTACGGAAGCACCACAGCAGCTTTGAATCCGAATCCGTCGCCTCGTAGAGCTTTATCAGCCACTCCACGCAAAACATCTGATTTTGCTGGACATCGGCTCTTGCCAGAGCCTGCTGCAGGAAATTCTCCGCATCGGGAAACTTATTGCACATTATTGAATATATCCCTTTATACGCGAGCCTTGCTGTCGCGTCTTTCCGGAGAATTCGTATCCCGTCTTTACCGAGCGCCCTCAAAGCGGCTCTTCTCCGAGCAAGGTAAGGCATTAAAAACAGCTTTATGAGAATTATCGCGAGATAGCAGACCCCTGCAATCGCGACTAACGTCATCATTCCCGACGGGAAAATAAGTTCATCATCCGAGTCGGAAGAAAACATCGCAAAAACTGCGTATGAAAATACAAATCCAAGACCCACAGCTGCCAAGGTCGCGGCTGCGGTGTTATTTTTATTATTCAAGGAGATCCTCCTTTCGCATTTGTCAGTACTCGTTTTAAGCGAGGTTTTTAAGTCCGAATTTGATAAGCTCCTCAACAGGGGCGTTCACATCAGCTCCCTGCAAAGCCGCGCCGCACTGTACGGGATTGAATCCGAGCGTCTGAAGTGCCAGCATTGCTTCCGATAAGTTATCGCCTGCCATTGCCGGAACACTTTTAAGTTCCTCGGCGGAAAAGCTGTTGCCCTTCGCTACCTTGTCCTTAAGTTCAAGCACTATTCTCTGAGCGATTTTCGCGCCTATTCCGGGAGATTTCGTAAGCGTCTTGCTGTCGCCCGAAGCTATGCACAGCGCCAGCTTTGACGGCGTTATATCCGACAATATAGAAAGCGCTGCCTTGGGACCGACTCCGTTCACGGAAATAAGCTGCTTAAAGCACTGAAGCTCCGAATAATCCGCAAATCCGAACAAGTCAAGCGAGCTGTCTGTGATGTGAAGATAGGTGTAGAGTTTCACCTCATCAAGGTCGCGTATCCTTGCCAGTGTATTCATGGTCGTGCGGCAGGCATAGCCAACTCCGCCGCACTCGACGACCGCCAGTCCCTGCTCCCAGTGTACCAGTTCCCCATTAAGGCTGTATATCATTTTGATTTCCTTTCAAATGTCATTTGTTTTTTCTCATGATCTCCGAAAGCCGCGAACCGCCCGTATGACCGTGACATATCGCGATAGCCAGTGCGTCGGCGGTATCATCGGGCTTCGGTATCTCCTTAAGGCGGAGAATATTCTTTGTCAGCTCCTGCATCTGGTGCTTTTCGGCACGTCCGTAGCCTGTGACCGCGACCTTCACCTGAAGCGGCGTATACTCGAATATCGGGATACCCCTCTGCGAACCGGAAAGCAGAATAACTCCCCTCGCCTGAGCGACATCTATTCCCGTAGTGATATTCGTGTTGAAGAATAATTTTTCAATGCTCATACAGTCGGGTTTGAACGTGTCTATGACCGTAAGCATATCGTTATAAATTTCTTCCAGACGCTTCTCGAATGAGGTTTCGGGATCTGTGGTTATAGCGCCGTAATTCACGACCTTGAAATTCACATTATCATAGTCGAGAACGCCGTAGCCGACAATAGCGTATCCGGGGTCTATTCCGAGTATCCTCATGTGTAGCTCTCGTTGTCGGTCACATATTTTCTCACTCTGAGCGGTATTCCCATACGCTCGGAGATTTTTCTGCACTCCTCTATCTCCTCGGAGCTTATCACGTCTACTACAGTAAAGGCGGTTTCGCATATTTTTTTCATATCTTCGGCGAATTTCAGCATTTCGTCGAACACGCTCCCGTCGGAGCATTTTCCCGCAAGTTCTTTTTTCGGGCGGGTTACTTCGGTGTAGCGTTCGGAATTCGGAGCATTCAGGGAGATAGAAACGGAATCTATAAGTCCCCTGAATTTCTCAATATCAAAATCCTTGTGCATCAGTCTTACAAGACCGTTTGTGTTTAGGCGGATTTTCAAATCGGAATTAGCCTTTATATACTCCGCTGTTTTCAAAAGCATATCGACTCTCACGGTAGGTTCACCGTAGCCGCAGAATACCGCCTCGGAAATGCCGTTTTTGTCGAATTTCTCAAAAGCCTCGGTAATTTCCTCGAAAGACGGCTCGTGTTCGAGCCATAAGCTGTCGTTATCCTCTATGCTGTCGCCGTTTTTCCTTATGCAGAAAACGCAGTCACACGGACAGCCGTTTGTGATATTTATATACATCTTGCCCTCAAACTTGTAAAAAATTGTCATTTGAAACGCTCCTTTTCAGAAAATAAGCATACATATTATATTATAACACTTCACAAAGCAAATGTCAATATATAGGGGAATAAAAAAGCCGAACATAATAAACAGGGCGGCACGAAGCCGCCCCATAAATTTATTGAATTTTCACATATTATTTAATATTTTGGAAGATTTTTCAGCACATTGATGATGTGCTGAAATCGTACAACTCATCGGGAGCGATATCCTGTCCGTCGCCCCACGCTATGCCATCTCCGTTTTCTATTATATGAACTGTGGTAAAAAACCGCGGATCTCCAAGCTTACCATACCAGTTTCCTTTGATATAAGGTTTAACGTCAAAAAATTTCTTCTCACCTGTTTCATATTCGAGATAGATAAAGAAATTATCTCTTGGTTGAACCTTAATAATTTTCGGCGGATCCAGTGTCATACCAACATCTCCTCTACAATCATCTCAAAGGATCGATCCTAAAATACTCCTGACCATTGGAAATAAGCTCCCAATCCGCAAGCAGTTCTTCTTTATGAATATCTATCCATATTAATACCATACGAAGCTGTTTAGCGGGAATACCGTCCTCCAAGACATCCCCGTCAAGACTTATCACTGCCGATTTACCGCTGTATTTCGCATGGATATGCGGTGTATGGTGTTGACCATTCGGTTCACAGTACATATAAATTATAATGCCGAAAACATACTCAACGCCGGCATAAGCTGTTCCTTCTCATTCAAACTCATTTTCTGCACCTCTCAGCTCAATATTTTCAGATACTATATGTAAAATGTAAGGCACAGAAAGCAAAAAATTTATTTAGAAATATGCCCGCTGTAACCTTAATTATACTCGTCCGTCGGAAAAACCTCATTCGGGTTGGAAACGGCGTTCACGTCGATTCCCTTGCGCGGTATCTTGTCAATGACATTCAGGAACAGGTTCTGGATAGTCTTGTGATAGTCTATTGAAATTCCTATAAGGCTGTCCTCATATGCATAGCCACCCGCCATAGACTTATGTCCGCCGCCGCTGCCAACATCTTTAAGAGCCTCGGAGATTATTTCTCCCGCGTCAAGCTCATCAAGCTCGCTTCTTACCGAAAACTTAAAGCCGTCGTCACGGTGATTGTACACCACAACAAAATTTATGTCGTTCACATCAAGAACGAAGTCCGAAATCGTCGCTATAAAAGCGTCCGCGCAGGCGAAATTCAAGTAAACGAACGCCACTCCGTTAAACACCTCGACGTTACGCATACTGTCCGCGAACGCGTTAAGTTCGTCGTACTCTATTTCTCCCGACTGGAAATATCTTATAAGCGACGCATTGGATTTAGGAAACAGGTAGCTGTAAATATCCACGTCGAGCTGTGTAACTCCTCGTGTAAAATCATTGGTATCGCACTTCAGACCGTACAATAAAGCCGTCGCTACACTTTCCTTCATCGGCAGCTGATGCTTTCGGTAATAATCCGCAATAATAGTGGCGCAGCTGCCCACTATCCTTATATCCTTGAACAGGTATTCGCTTGAGTTTTCCGATTCGGGGTGATGGTCTATGCAGGCTATCTCCTGTCCGATAAGCTCGCGTATATTAGCGTTGCCCTTCTGGGAGTCTACGTTGATTATGTAGTCCTCCTCTGTCATATCTTTCAATTCCTCGTCGGTAGTCATTTCTATTCCGAACGCAGATATCATATTTGCTGTCGCGGCACGTTCTGTTCTGCCGTGGTGGCAGATGGTAGTGGGGATATCGAAACCGTTCAGCAGGTTCTGAAGTCCGTAGGCGCTTGCTATAGCGTCGGGGTCGGGAAAGTTATGAGTCTGTATAAACACGCGGTGTCCGCGAAGCAATTTTATCAAATCACCCAATCTTGACACAAAACAATTCTCCTTTATTTCCGTAAAAATACTTACACTTATATTTTATCACAATTCATAAATTTTTACAAGAGTTATTTTACAATTTTACCGATTTTTCTTAAAATTACCTAAAATATACTGATTATTTACTTAAATATCGTGTTTAGAACTGTTTATAATAATTCTATAAAATCTGTTGAAAGGAGAATTTTTGTGAAAAAAATACTGTCGGTATTGCTTGCCGCTGAGATCTTCGGGACAACGGCATTTGCGCAGGACACGCTCTCCTCGGAAAAAATAGCGTGGGGCTTAGGTCCGCAGACGGACACGGTGGGACGTCCCGTCGACGCGGTGAACGCTCAGTCCGAATACGGCGAATATCATGCGCTTTTTGTGGGAGAGCCTGACAAAAAGAACATCTGGCTTACGTTTGACGAGGGCTATGAAAACGGCTGCACGTCGCGTATTCTCGATATTCTCAAAGAAAAGGACGCAAAAGCCGTGTTCTTTGTGACATACGACTATGCAAAAGACAATCCCGAACTGATAAAGCGAATGATAGCCGAGGGGCATACCGTGGGCAATCACACAACAACTCACCCCTCCCTTGCCGAATGTTCCGAGGAAAAGATACGCGATGAGCTTTCTACGCTTCACGATTACGTCCGTGACAACTTCGGCTATGATATGTACGTTATGCGTCCGCCGAAAGGCGAATTTTCAGAGAAAGTGCTTTCCGCTGCCAAAGATTTCGGCTACACCACTGTTTTGTGGAGTTTCGCGTATCAGGACTGGCTTACGGATAAACAGCCCGACGCGATGCAAGCCTACGAGAGAATAACCTCCAAAGCCCACAGCGGCGAGGTCTGCCTGCTTCACGCCGTGTCCGAAACCAACACTGCCATTCTCGGCAGCGTGATCGACAATTGGCGCGAAAACGGTTTTGTAGTAACACCTATGTAATAAATCGCAATAACGTAATAAAACAAGGCGGTTTTCTCACCGCCTTGATGTTTTTATTCGGTTTTGGAAATTTCGGCGAACACCTCGGCTGTCCTTGCTGTCGGACGCTCAAAGCAGCGTGAATCCGCAAACCGAAGCTCCGAGCCGTTTTTCAGAAAATCTGCCAAAACGGCGTTCTTGTTTATATCATCTCGCGCCAGAGAGCTGTCGGCTATTATGTAGTCGGGTATGCCGCCGCTGTAATTCTCGGCTGCGATATAACCGCCGTCCGTGCAGAGGTTACTGCCCGAAAGACTTAAAACAGCGCTCTCGAACGTGTCCGCGCCCGCGATAGTCAGCTTGTTTGTAACATAAACGAAAGTTCCGAGCTTGACCTCGCCTCCCGCTTTTTCCAAAGCGCTACCTGCGTTCTTGCCTATCTGTGTCGATATTTCGGTTTCTTTTTCGTCATCTGTGAGCTTTTTTCCGAAAAACGCACGGGAAATTTCCGTATACATATCGGAAAATTCCTCCACAGTAGAGGGCATAGGGGCGTTCAGAACAGCTATGCCCGCCTGTTTTAGGTTGTAGGTTTCCCGCTCCGAAAGCGGCGACAGCGTGAACACAGCGTCGGGCTCAAGCTTGATTATTCCGTCAATATCGGGATTTTCGGGACTTCCGAGGGTCGGCAGTGAAAGGTTTGCGGGGAAATCGCAATAGTCGCTCACTCCCACAAGAGCGCTCTTAAATCCAAACTCGCAGATTATCTCCGTCGCGGCAGGAGATAGGCTTACTGCTTTCTCAACGGCTTTTTCAAGTGTTATCCCGCAGGAAACTGCCGGAAAATCCGTATGTTCAGGCAATGAATCTTCTCCCGAAACAACGATCTCCGATGGTATAGAGTTCCCGCTTATCCCGCAGCCCGAAAGCGTCAGTAACGTTATTAGTGAAATAATGGCAAAAATTTTTTCAGAATGTTTCATTTGATTTATTGCTCCGATCCTTCTGTAGAGTTATGTCCTTTAAGACTGTCCACAAACAGCCGCGCCGTTCTCGGAGAACGTCCCGAACGAGTAAGCGCGAACCTCTCCGCCTCGGCAAAGAGCTTGTCCTCCGGTATGGTAAGTCCCGCATCTTTTGCGAGCTTTTCCACAATATCGAGATACACCCGCTTGTCTGGCTTTACAAACGTTATCATCAAGCCGAATCTGTCGGCAAGGCTCATACTTTCGTCTATAGCGTCCGCTCCGGATATTTCACGGTCGGCGGCGGTTTCACGCACTATCTTGCGGCGGTTTGTGGTGGCGTATATCAGGATATTATCCGGCTTTCTTGAAAGCGAACCTTCGAGAGCCGCCTTAAGCGCTCCGAACCTGTCATCGCCCTCCTCGAAAGAAAGGTCATCTATAGTTATGATAAATTTCAGCGGGACTTTCTTTATCAGTCTGAAAAGCACGGGAAGCTTTGCTATGTCGTTTTTGGATATCTCCGCCATACGAAGCTCCTGAAACTCGTTGAATATAGCTTTTACCGTAGCGGATTTTCCTGTTCCTCTGTCGCCGTAAAGCAGGACGTTCCGAGCGGGCTTGCCGCTGATAAAGCGCAGTGTATTGTCGACTGCCTGCTGACGCTGGACTTCATAGTTTTTAAGCCCCGAAAGACGTATCGGGTCTGGGTCTTCTATCGGGACAAGCGTTTCCCCGTTAAAAGAAAAAGCCCTGTACCTTGCGAAGATGCCGTTTCCGTGCTGTCTTACGAAATCAAGAAAATATTCGGCTGTGTAGTCGAAAGTCCCGTTTTCGTAATCGGGCAGGTCGGAAAGATCCTCGTTCAGCTTTTCGGAGATGGCGTCTTTAAGTTCCTTTGAAGTGATTTTTGCAATCTCCCCGAAAATCTTAAGGTCGTATTCCAGAGCCTTTATCCGCAGCGGTGCGGGATCTTCAGCCGCTCTTAAAAGTATCTCGCTATTGCCGTAAATTATCAAATCGCGGAGATATTCCGACAGCGTACAATTTTTTTCGATCAGCGTGCGAATGATCCACTTATAATTTACAAGCGGAGAATAGCCCGTAAAAAAATCGCGGAATCCCCCAACCACGGGGTCGCGCTGAACATCAAAACAGCAAATGCTTTCGATCTTGTTTTTCATATCGTTCATTGTCAGTTACCTCTTTATAATTTCTTCCGTCAGCTCGTAGAATTCTCCGAGCGTAGAAATCGTGCCGAATTTATTTCTCAGCGAAGCCGCCCCGTCTATCCCCCGCACATACCACGCGGCTTGTCGGCGGGCTTCCTTTATGCCCTTTGCTTCTCCCTTATCGGAACACAAAAGCTCGATATGGCGGCGCATTATCTCGATTTTCTCGTCAAGCTCAGGTTCCGGTCGCGGAGTTTTTCCCGAAAAATAATCTCGAATTTGCCCGAACAGCCACGGTCTGCCGTAACTGCCCCTGCCTATCATCACAAGGTCGCAGCCCGTATACTCGTACATACGGACGCAGTCCTCAACGCTTGAAACGTCGCCGCTTCCTATAACGGGAATTTTCACGGCTCGTTTTACCTCGCGTATTATATCCCAATCGGCTTTGCCCGAATAAAGCTCCTCTTTCGTTCTCCCGTGAACGACGACAGCAGCAGCGCCGTTTTCCTCGGCTATACGGGCGATCTCTACGGCGTTTACGGAATTTTTGTCCCAGCCTTTTCGTATTTTCACTGTCACGGGAATTTCCGTTGCTTCCACTGCAGCCTTCACCAGTTCCCCGAAAAGCTCAGGCGTTTTCATAAGAGCGCTGCCCGCGCCTCCGCACACTATCTTCGGCATCGGGCAGCCGGCGTTAATGTCGATAATATCCGGGCGAAAGCCCTCGGCTATCTTCACGGCTCTTTTCATAAATTCGGGCTCGGCGCCAAAAAGCTGAACACCCATCGGTCGTTCTCCGTCCGTCACGGCAAGAAGCTCGGCGGTCTTTTTATCGGAATAGCACAAGCCCTTGCAGCTTGTCATTTCGCCCACGCAATACGCCGCGCCGAATCTCTTTGCCGTCATTCTGTATGCGAGATCCGCTACGCTTGCCATAGGAGCCAGTGCAGCGGTCTTTTCTATCGTCACGTTACCTATTTTAATATAGTCCACTTATTCCACGTCGTCCTCTTATTCTGAAGAAATTTCCTCGATTATCGAGCGCACTTCCTCCACGCCCTCACCTGTTTCGGCAGAAAATTCTATCATTCTTATGTCCTGTGCGCAAGGAAGTTCAGTCAAAAGCGCTTCTTTCCTCTCGGCGCGCTGATTTTTCGAGAGCTTGTCCGCCTTTGTGAGAACAACGGCAAACGGAAACTCCCCGTCTATAAGAAAATTCACCATGGAAATATCGTCGGCGGTTGGCGGGTGTCTGAAGTCAATAAGCTGAAACACAAGCCCCAGTTCCCTGTCCGAGCCGAGATATCCGCCGATAAGCCCGTTCCAGCGGGATTTTTCCTCCTTTGATACCTTAGCATATCCGTAGCCAGGCAAGTCGACGCAGTAGATGTTTTCCAGTTCGTAAAAATTTATTGTTGCTGTCTTTCCCGGAATGGCTGAAACTCTCGCTAAGGCTTTTCTATTTAATATCTTGTTGATAAGCGAAGATTTCCCGACGTTTGAACGTCCCGAAAACGCTATTTCAATGCGGTCGGACGGCGGCAGCTGCTCAAATTTTCCGTAAGAAGCGAAAAATTTCGCGTTGTTGTAGTTCATAACTTGTACCTTTAATTATAGAATAATTCTGTCTATACGCGGAAAATTCCCCGTGGGCTTATCCGCCCGCAGGGAATTAACTTTTAAGCGTTGTAAACGGGTTCCTTTTCCTCGGATTTCGGCTTGGGGACGGACTTTGTACGCTCCTGCTTCTTAGGCTGAGAACAGTTAGGCAGCACGAGCGCCGTTTCAAGCACTGTTGAGATATCCTCAGCGGATACGAAGCGGATATTTTCTTTCACCTTATCGTCTATCTCCTCAAGGTCGGGCTCGTTCTCCTTCGGGATACAAACCGTCTTTATGCCCGCACGATATGCAGCCATGGTCTTTTCTTTAAGACCGCCTATCGGAAGGACCTTTCCGCGGAGAGTTATCTCGCCCGTCATTGCCACGTCGCGGCGAACAGGAGTTCCCGAAAGAGCGGACACAAGCGCTGTCGTAAGCGTTACTCCCGCTGACGGACCGTCCTTCGGAACAGCGCCCTCCGGCGCGTGAACGTGTATGTCCTTATCCTTATAGAAATTCGGGTCGATGTTATATTTATCGGCAAGGGAACGAGTAAGCGACACCGCTATCTTAGCGGATTCCTTCATGACCTCGCCCAGCGAGCCTGTAAACTCCGTCTTGCCCGTGCCGTCAAGTACAAGTACTTCAAGCGGCAGCATCGTTCCTCCCACCGAGGTCCACGCCAAGCCGTTCACAAGTCCTACCTCGTCGCGGGCAGCGAGTTTTTCCGGCATATATTTTCTCACACCGAGAAATTCCTGCAAATTATCGTCCGTTACCGTGACTTTCTTTTCGCCCGAAACGAGCTTTTTCGCGGTTTTGCGGCATATCTCGCCTATTCTGCGTTCAAGCTTTCTTACTCCTGCCTCACGGGTATAGAAGTCGATTATCGAATATAAAGCCTTGTCGGTTATTCTGAGCGTTTTTGAGGACTCGCCGTTCTTTGCAAGCTGCTTCGGCACGAGGTGTTTTTTGGCGATATTGAATTTTTCCTCACGGGTATAGCTTGAAAGCTCGATTACCTCCATACGGTCGAGAAGCGGTGCGGGGATAGTATCAAGGCTGTTTGCCGTGGTAATGAAAAGCACCTCGCTGAGGTCTACGGGTATTTCGATATAATGGTCAACGAACGCGCTGTTCTGCTCCGAGTCGAGTACTTCAAGCATAGCGGACGACGGGTCGCCCTTATAATCGCTGCCCATTTTGTCTATTTCATCGAGCAGGATAACGGGATTTATGGTCTTTGCCTGCTTAAGTGCGTTTATAACGCGTCCCGGCATAGCGCCGACGTAGGTCTTTCTGTGACCGCGTATCTCCGCCTCGTCGCGGACGCCTCCGAGGGAGATCCTCGCGTACTTCCGACCGAGCGCGTCAGCAATTGAATGACCGATAGAAGTCTTGCCCACTCCGGGAGGACCGTAAAGGCAGATTATCTGTCCCTTTACGTCGGGAGCCAAAGCTCTGACCGACAATATTTCAAGGATACGTTCCTTTACCTTGTCAAGACCGTAATGGTCGTGGTCGAGCTGTTTTTTAGCGGAATTTATGTTTAGTTTATCCTTAGTCCTTGTGTTGAACGGTATAGAAAGCACGGTATCGAGGTATGTCCTGATTACCGCTGCTTCCTGTGAAGAGGGGGACATTCTGCCGAGCTTTTCGGCTTCCTCAATAAGTTTCTCCTCGGATTCGGTCGGGAGCTTGAGGGCTTTTATCTTTTCTATGTACTCCTCGGACTCTTCTGCGGGGTTATCGCTGTCACCCAACTGACGGGAAATGACCCTAAGCTGTTCACGCAGGTAATAATCCCGCTGATTTTTGTCGACCTGTTCTCTCACCTGCTCTTGGATATCCATTTCGGTAGTCATTATTTCGATTTCCGTTTCGAGCATTGCGATAAGCAGATGTATTCTTTTAAGTGTGCCGTTGGTTTCGAGCAGGCGCTGTTTATCCTCAAGCTTCAGGAACACGTTAAAAATGATCTTATCGAGCAGACGTGTGACGTTTTCCTCCGACATAATGCTCTCGTAAAGCTCGCTCGGCATTTTAGGCGACACCGACGCGTACTCGTCGAAAGTCTTTTTAAGTGAACGTATCGCAGCCGCAGCCGCAGTTTCGGAAAGAGTTCCTCCGCGCATAGGATAAGGCGTTACCTCATATTTCAAGTAATCGTCCGCCGACACAAGGCGAAGTGCGCGGGCGCGGTACATACCCTCGACAAGAACCCTTGTCGCGCCGTCGGGAGTATTCAGCAGCTGCTTTATCTGCCCGACGACTCCCACATCATAAATATCGCTTCCTGCGGGGTCGGTTTCGGCGGGGTCTTTCTGGGCTACAAGGAAAATGCACCCGTCGCCTGCCGCAGCAGCCTTAAGGGCGTTTACCGAGCGCTCTCTTCCGACATCGAAATGGAGTACCATTGTAGGAAAAATGACAAGTCCTCTCAAGGATATAGCGGGAAGCAAAGCGGTTTTTGTTGTCATAATATATCTTCCTTTCCGCGGCATTCTGTCTTTCTCGCCGCAACAATTTATTTCTCATATAGTAATGATTCAGACGCTGAGATCTTAAGCTTCCGTAAAAAGCGTACAGCTTCTTACATCTATATTATACTATATTTTTTTGCATTTTGCAAGAACGAATATATTCCGTTAAATTTTGAAAAATAAGCTATTCAGCGGAATATAAGGCTGAAAATAAGGTATATCACGGGGATATGCAGCATATAGATCCAAATTGTGTATCGTCCGACATTTCCGAGCCACTTAATATGGGAACGATAGAAAGTTTTGGGAAGAGAGCCGTTTTTTGAATACAGCCCGAAGTACGACCCCGCAATAAACACGAACAGCCACGGGAACAGCGGGAAAAAATCCAGCGTCGCAAACGAATCGTTTATTATCCCGAACGGGAACAATATTCCGACTTCGCGCGCTTTATTCGGCAATGACCACTCGAACAGGTTCGGTATACCGATGTAGCCTTCATATATATTCCATGTCATTATTGCCAGAACGACACAGACTATTATTCCGACAAGCGAGGGGACTTTTTCGAGCAGCTCTCCGAAAAGTCCGTAAATCATCATCGCAATTCCCATAAAATGTAAAATACCGAAATATATACCGCCCTCAGTGACAAACGGCGCGATGAATGTCAAAATCATTCCGAGGAAGAAGCACTGTACTCCGCGTTTAAGGTTGTTACGCGAATAGCGGCACATTATTCCCGAAATGAAGATAAACGTTCCCGCAAAAAAATTGCGGATAATACCGAACCAGTCGCTGAAGAAGATAGGAACGTCCACCATAAATATGTATTGAAGCTGATACATAGCGTGGTAGACCACCATACATAATATGGCAAAACCGCGTATCTCATCAAAAATATATACTCTGCCGCTGCCCGGGCTGTTTTGCGTATCCGAACGTGCCATGCTGTCACCTCACGAATTTTACAGACTGCTTTTAACTTTGACCCCGCTATCCATTTTCAAAGCACATAAGATATTGTAACATATTTTTTGCCAAATTGCAATAAAATCAAAAAAATTTTCAAATAATTTTCAAAAAACCCTTGACAAAGGGCGAAAAATGTGGTATAATAATTTTGCTGTTCTGAAGACAGCAGGTTTCGTCCAAACCGGTTTCGGGCGATATAATGCGATTTTCGCGCCTGCCGAAGAATGGGTAGATGTACATGAATTCTATCTCTCCTTCTGTCTTTGGCGGAAGGAGTTTTTTGTTCCGGACAGCATATTTTATTTATGCAAAGGAGTGAATCAAATGCCCAGTGAGTCTGTACTCGCTCAAAAGCAGAAGTTCGTTGATGATCTCGCCGAAAAGCTGAAGTCCGCTGCGGGCGGCGTCCTCGTTGACTACAAGGGGATCTCCGTTGAGGACGATACCAAGCTGCGTAAGGATCTTCGTGAAAACGGCGTAGATTATTTCGTTGTAAAGAACACACTGCTCAAGCGTGCCGCAGAAAAAGCCGGCATCGATGGTCTTGAACCTGCGCTGAGTGGCACTACCGCGATAGCGATCTCCAACGAGGATATCATCATCGCGCCGAAGCTGCTCTACAAGAAAGCTGAAAGCTCTGACGGAAAATTTTCCATAAAGCTCGGCTTTGTCGACGGAAAGGCTATTTCTAAGGAAGAAGTAGAAGCTTACGCTAAACTCCCGTCCAAGGAAACTCTGCTTTCGCAGCTCGTTTTTATGCTCCAGTCGCCTATGCAGCGTCTGGCTATCGCTATCAACGAGATCGCGAAGAAAAACGACGAACAGTCCGCGTAATTTTGTTCGGTGCGCCGTGCTTTCGGCTGCATAACGCGGGACAGACGGTATTTCCGTCAAAATCAATCAATAACAACATATCTGTTTAATGGAGGTAAATTACAATGGCTTCTGAGAAAATCGAAAAGCTGGTTGAAGAAGTAAAGAATCTTTCGGTTCTTGAACTTAACGAGTATGTAAAGGCACTTGAAGAGGAATTCGGCGTTTCTGCCGCTGCTGTAGCTGCTGCACCTGCTGCAGGCGCAGGTGCGGGCGCTGCCGCTGCTGAGGAAAAGACTGACTTCGACGTTATCCTCGCTTCTTTCGGTGATAACAAGATGAACGTTATCAAGGCTGTTAAGGATATCTGCGGTCTTGGTCTTAAGGAGGCTAAGGAGCTGGTAGAGGCTGCTCCTAAGGCTATCAAGGAAGGCGCTCCCAAGGCTGAGGCTGAGGAAATCAAGAAGAAGCTTGAAGAAGCTGGCGCTAAGGTAGAACTTAAGTAACAGTTTACAGTAAAATGTGTTCGCTTGCGCGAACGGCTTTTGATCGTATTTAATAATTCAGGTCGCTGAACGATTGTTCGGCGACCTATTTTTTGTGATATGTTACGAAACAGATGCGGCTTTATTGTCAGCCGATTTGCCGAACAGCTCCCTTAAACCGAATGCTAACAAAAACAACGCGAACAGAAATCTCAATGCCGAATTGTCGATTATTCGCGTGGCGAGAGTTCCAAGTACCGCTCCGGCTATCCCGCCGAGAGCCATTTTTTTCACAAGAGTTTTATTTACGAGTTTGTTTTTCAGATGTATCATCAGTGAAATGAACGCAATCGGCAGGAAAAACAACAGATTTATCCCCTGTGCGGTCTTTTGCTGAACGTCTGCAAAAAGAGTAAGCCATACAACAAGCACGAATCCGCCGCCCAAACCCATGGACGCGAGTACTCCTGTTAAAAATCCCACTATCATATTCATAAAAACAACATCCTCACTGCGGCAGCGGTTATTACCGCTCCGAAAAGCCGCTTTAATATTCTCGGCTTGATCTTTTTTAGAAAGATCGCTCCTGCTATCGCGCCAAGTACACCCCACGGAATATATTCCCAAGCGCCTGCAAAGTCCAGATTTCCGGAAAATCCGTAGAAAACCGCCGTTACAAGACTTAAAATGAATATCAGCGCCACAGACGTTGCGTGCGCCTCGTTCGGATCACATTCCTTTTCGAGAATCGGAACGGCGACCACTCCCCCGCCCGAACCGAAAAATCCGTTCAGAAGCCCGCATATGCCGCCTTCAAAAAATTTTTTCAACAGACCACCTCATTGTGTAATTTTCCCGAAAAACTATAACGTTCATTTATCTTCTGTTCTTTAGAAATAATACCTATCAAAGTTTATTTTATACGTTTTATGAAAAAATATTTATTGCCGGAAAAACGCAAAAATCAGGCAAATAACTTAATATATATTGACAATGGAAAGAAAATGTGGTACAATATATAAAGATGTTAGAAAATTAACAAGCAAAGGAATGGGATATTTTATGCTTTTAACAGGTTCGGACATAATTATAGAATGTCTGCTCGAACAGGGCGCGGATACCGTTTTCGGATACCCCGGAGGCGCAGTGCTTAACATCTACGACAGTTTGTATAAGTACAGCGATAAGATCCGCCATATCATCACCTCTCACGAACAGGGTGCCTGCCACGCTGCCGACGGCTTCGCGAGGGCTACGGGAAAAACAGGCGTCGTTATCGCGACAAGCGGTCCGGGCGCTACAAACCTTACTACGGGACTTGCGACGGCGTATATGGATTCCGTGCCGCTGGTGGCTATCACGGGAAACGTTTCGTGTAATCTCCTCGGTCTGGACAGCTTTCAGGAGGTCGATATCACCGGAGTTACCATACCTATCACCAAGCATAATTTCATAATCAAACACATTGACGAACTTGCGGATACTATCCGTCTGGCGTTCAAAATAGCGGGAAGCGGCAGAAAAGGTCCCGTTCTCGTGGATATCCCGAAGGATATAACCGCCGCGGTGTGCGAGTATTCCCATGCCGACCCGTCAAAGCCTCTTATTATCCCCGAAATGTCCAAAATCAAGGATATTTATAATGTAAACGAGGACGACCTAGCCCGTGCCGCAGAGCTTATCGAAAAATGCGAAAAGCCTTATATCTATGCGGGCGGCGGAGTGATCTCTTCGGGCGCGGAAGAAGAACTTAAAAAACTAGCTGAAGTGTGCGACGCTCCCGTGTCCTGCTCGCTTATGGGACAGGGCGCATACGACCAGACAAATCGTCGTTATATCGGTATGCTCGGTATGCACGGCACGGTCAAAGCTGCTGCTGCACTTAACGAGTGCGATCTGTTTATCGGAATAGGAACGCGCTTTTCCGATCGCGTCATAGGAGATCCCGCTGTTTTCGGACGGCACGCCAAAATAGTTCACATCGACATCGACCCTGCCGAATTCAACAAAAATGTCGAAGCAAAGGTAACGGTCAAGGGCGATGTGAAAGCAGTACTCAAAAAGCTGCTCGAACGCGTTTCACAAAAGAAAAATCCATGGACAGACGAGCTTATAGGAAAAGATCACGGAGAGCCGGTACAGGTCGGCACCGACGAATTTCCCGTAACACCGCAGGCTGTTATTGAAAAGCTCGACGAGCTTACAAACGGCAGCGCCGTTATCGCGACTGAAGTCGGACAAAATCAGATGTGGGCAGCGCAGTACTACCGTTTCAGGAACACAAGGAGCTTTGTGTCGTCGGGTGGACTCGGAACAATGGGCTTCGGTCTGGGAGCGGCTATCGGCGCGAAGATCGGCTGTCCCGACAAGACCGTCATAAACGTCGCGGGCGACGGAAGCTTCGCTATGAATCTGAACGAGCTTATAACCGCCTACGCTCACAATATTCCGATTATCGAAATGGTAATAAACAACAAGGTGCTGGGAATGGTAAGACAGTGGCAAAGACTGTTCTACAACAAGCATTTTTCGCAGACAACGCTCGATAACCGCCATATCGACTATGTAAAGCTCGGCGAGAGCTTCGGGATACAGACTTTCGTCATAGCGAAAAACGAGGATATAGAGCCTGTACTCAAAAAGGCGCTTGAAATTTCAAAAACAGCGCCCGTTATGATTGAGGTAAGGATAGACCGCGACATAAACGTTCTTCCGATGATACCCGCGGGCAAGCCTATCGTCGACCCGATAACATCAATAGAGATCGAGCGGGAGGGATAATTATGCAGGAATATGTTTTATCCGTAAAGGTGGCAAACCACAACGGCGTTCTGCCGAGGGTGGGAGGTCTTTTCAGCAGGCGCTGCTTCAACATAAAAAGCCTTAACGCCGCCGAAACCGAAGAGCCGAACATCTCAAGACTTACGATAGTCGTCGCGGGCGACCTTAAAATACTCGAACAGATAAAAAATCAGCTTATGAAGCTGTACGACGTGTACGAGGTGAAAATACTCACCGATGCCGTCACGCGTGAACACATACTCATCAGGGCGGGAAGAAATTCCGAGGACCGCCATAAGATAATAGAGATCGCCAACCTCTACAGGGCAAAACCTGTGGACGTGGCAGAAAATTCCATTATGCTGGAGCTTACGGGAGAGCCGCAGAAGATCGACGCTTTCTTAAGCCTTATGAAGCCGTTTGGAATCATCAAAATGGTACGGTCGGGCATAACCGCTCTGGAGAGGGACTAAAAATTTTATTTTTTCAGGAGGAGTGACTAAATGGATTACGAAATCATCGACAGCGTCGAGAGCTTTGAAGCGGCTCTCGGCAGAGTAAGAGCCGCACAGAAAAAATTCGCGGAGTACACTCAGGAGCAAGTTGACAAGATTTTCCTCGCGGCGGCTTCCGCGGCAAACAAAATGCGCATTCCCCTCGCAAAAATGGCTGTTGAAGAAACAGGTATGGGTGTGGTTGAGGACAAGGTCATCAAGAACAATTATGCGGCTGAACATATCTACAACGCCTATAAGAACGTCAAGACCTGCGGAGTTATCGAACGCGACGACGTTTACGGCATTGCAAAGGTAGCCGAGCCTATCGGCGTGGTGGGAGCGGTTATCCCGACGACAAACCCCACTTCCACTGCCATCTTTAAGGCTCTTATCTGCCTTAAGACCAGAAACGGAATTATCATCAGCCCTCACCCCCGTGCCAAGAACTGCACAATTGCAGCGGCTAAGGTCGTTCTGGAGGCTGCGGTAAAGGCGGGCGCTCCCGAAGGCATCATCTCGTGGATAGATGTGCCGTCGCTGGATCTTACAAATATGCTTATGCGTGAATCGGATATTATCCTTGCGACCGGCGGTCCGGGAATGGTAAAAGCAGCGTACTCCAGCGGCAAGCCCGCTCTTGGAGTAGGCGCGGGCAATACCCCCGCGATAATTGACGAAAGCGCGGATATTCTGCTTGCGGTAAGCTCTATAATCCACTCCAAGACATTCGATAACGGTATGATCTGCGCTTCGGAGCAGTCGGTTATCGTTTCCTCGAAAATCTACGACAAGGTCAAAAAGGAGTTTGAAGCCCGCGGGTGCTACTTCCTGAAAGATAAGGAAATAGACAAGGTGCGCAAAACTATCATCATAAACGGTGCCTTGAACGCCAAGATCGTCGGACAGTCGGCTTACAATATCGCAAAGCTTTCAAAGGTGAATGTTCCGGAAGATACGAAAATACTCATCGGAGAGGTCGAGTCGGTCGATATTTCCGAGGAATTCGCACACGAAAAGCTCTCACCTGTTCTCGCTATGTACAAGTCCAAAAATTTCGCGGACGCTCTCAACAAGGCGGAGCAGCTTATTGCCGACGGCGGCTACGGACACACCTCATCGCTTTACATCGACTCCGTAACGGGAACGGAAAAGATACACGAATTTGCCGAGCGTATGAAAACCTGCCGTATGCTTATCAATACGCCTTCCTCTCACGGCGGCATAGGGGATCTTTACAACTTTAAGCTCAATCCCTCGCTTACGCTGGGGTGCGGCTCGTGGGGCGGAAACTCCGTTTCGGAGAACGTCAATGTAAAACATCTTCTGAATATCAAAACGCTTGCTGAGAGGAGAGAAAATATGCTGTGGTTCAGAGCGCCCGAAAAAGTCTACATCAAGAAGGGCTGTCTGCCCGTTGCTCTCGAAGAGCTTAAGTCCGTTCTCGGAAAGAAGAGAGCGTTTGTCGTGACCGACTCGTTCCTCGCAAAGAACGGCTTTACAAAATGCGTGACCGATAAGCTCGACGAAATGGGGATAACTCACACGACGTTCTCCGACGTGGAAAGCGATCCGACCCTCGCTTCCGCAAAAGCGGGCGCGGAGGCTATGAGAAAATTCGAGCCTGATGTTATTATAGCGCTGGGCGGCGGCTCGGCAATGGACGCGGGCAAAATTATGTGGGTACTTTACGAACACCCCGAAGCGGATTTCGCGGATATGGCAATGCGCTTTATCGACATTCGCAAGAGAGTGTACACGTTCCCAAAAATGGGAGAAAAGGCGTATTTTATCGCCGTTCCGACATCGGCGGGTACAGGCTCGGAGGTAACTCCGTTCGCTGTCATAACCGATGAAAAAACCGGCGTTAAATACCCGCTGGCTGACTATGAGCTGCTTCCGAAAATGGCGATAGTAGACCCCGATATGATGGCTTCCTGCCCGAAGGGGCTTACTTCAGCTTCGGGTATCGACGCGGTAACGCACGACCTCGAAGCGCTCGTTTCGGTAATGGCAACCGACTATACCGACGCTATGGCAAAGCAGTCGCTGAAGATGATCTTCGACTATCTGCCAAGAGCATATGACTGCGCTCCCGGTGCGGGAGATCCCGGAGTTCCCGACCCGGAGGCTCGCGAGAAAATGGCAAACGCCGCTACTATGGCGGGTATGGCTTTTGCAAACGCTTTCCTCGGTGTGTGCCACTCTATGGCGCATAAGCTCGGAGCTTATCACCATCTCGCTCACGGCGTGGCAAACGCGCTGCTTATCGACGAGGTGATACGTTTCAACTGCTCGGAAAAGCCGCCGAAGATGGGGACGTTCTCGCAGTACGACCACCCGAAAACTCTCGCGAAGTATGCCGAGGTTGCAGAATATCTCGGCTGCAAAGGCAAGACCGACGAGGATAAGGTTGAGGCTCTTATCGCAAAGATAGATGAGCTTAAGACCAAAATCGGTATCAAGAAAACTATCAAGGACTACGGCGTTGATGAAAAATACTTCCTTGAAAAGCTCGACGAGATGTGCGAGAAAGCATTTGACGATCAGTGTACGGGCGCAAACCCGCGCTATCCGCTCATCTCCGAAATAAAACAGATGTATCTCAACGCATACTACGGCAAACACGATAATGTCTGATCAAGGGGGTATCAAAAATGTCCGAGAATTTAATTACGGAGCGTTCACACAAGAAAATTTACCGTGAGGGTGACACGTTCGTCAAGGTCTTTGACGAGAGCTATGCAAAGTACGATGTTCTTAATGAAGCTCTGAACCAAGCCCGTGTGGAGAATATAGGTTTCAACGTTCCAAAAATCATTGAGGTCAAGACTATTGACGGCAGGTGGGCTATTGTTTCGGAATTTATCGAGGGAAAGACGCTTTCCCAAATGATGAAAGAAAATCCCGACAAGAAGTTTGAATATCTGGAGCTGCTCGTCGATTTGCAGATGCAGGTGCATAACGCCACCTGCCCGCAGCTCGGCAAGCTGAAAGATAAAATGAACCGCAAGATATGCGAGGCTTCTCTTGACGCTGTGACACGCTATGAGCTTCACACGCGCCTTGAATCCATGCCGAAACACAAGAAGGTCTGCCACGGGGACTTCTGCCCGTCAAACATCATTATAAAGCCCGACGGAACACCGTATATCATCGACTGGTCGCACGTTACTCAAGGAAACGCTTCCGCGGACGTTGCGAGAACGTATCTCGTGTTCCACCTGAATTACGACGCTGAAATTGCCGAGCGCTATCTCGACAGTTACTGCAAGAAGAGCGGCGTGGATAAACGATATGTTCAGAAGTGGCTTCCTATCGTCGCGGCTTCGCAGTCCGTCAAGGGCAAGCCTGAGGAGCGCGATTTCCTCCTCAACTGGGTAAATGTCGTAGAATACGAATAATTACCCGTATAAAATAAAAACCGCCTGTTCGGCAGTTTTAAGATCAAACAGAAAAAGTGAACGGTGTTTTTTGCCGTTCACTTTTTTATAATTGCCGCAAAGCGGTTTTTTACTGAAAATACAGTCCTTAAACTTTTTTGAGATTCTTCTCCATCTGCTCGTACATTTCAATAGCTGCCCTTACGGAATCGGCGGAAATACCGGAAAACATCTGCTCGTTGAGCTTATTGACGGAATTCAGAAATTCACTGTACAATGCCTTTCCCTTTTCGGTGATCTCGACATGAACCTCCCGACGGTCGTTTACGGATTTATGACGGACGACAAAGCCCTCCGCCTCCATATTCCGAATCGAGATACTCACGGTGGGAGCTTTAAGTCCCGTCATATGTACAAGCTCCAACTGAGTGAGCGCAGCGTTTTCCATAAGCGGCTTGAACAGCGGCATATAGCACTGACGGATACAGAGCTTTTCCGTTATTTCATCGACCTTTTCTGAATATATCCCGTAAACCCTCTCTATTTTCGCGCAGACATTTCTTACCGCGGTGTTATTTCCTTTAAGCTTCATAAATCATTTCTCCCGTACAGAATAAATTCTTCCCATTTTTATTATACATAATTTTCACAAGGTGTATATGAAAATTGTGTGAAAAATAGATGAAATTTTTCACACAATTTGACTATACGGGGAAAATATGATTTATTTTTTAAGAGTCTTTTTTACGACATTTACGATATTTTCGGCACAAAGACCGTACTCGCGGAGAAGATCCTTTGCCGCGCCGCTGTGACCGAAAACGTCCTCGATTCCGAGCTTGACGACGGTCGTCGGATATTCCTCAAGAACCACGTCGCATACCGCTGATCCCAAACCGCCGATAGTGGAATGTTCCTCGACGGTAACTATTTTCTTTGTTTCACGGGCAGCTTTTACGATAATTTCACGGTCTATGGGCTTTATCGTATGGATGTTCACGACACGGGCGTTTATGCCCTCGGAAGCGAGAGTTTCGGCGGCTTCCATAGCCTCCGCGACCATAAGTCCAGTCGCGATTATTGTGATATCGCTGCCGTCCCTTACGGTAATACCCTTGCCTACCTCGAACTTATAGGTTTCCTCGTCGTTGTAAATGGGCACTGCCAACCGTCCGAACCTGAGATATGTCGGTCCCTCATATTCCGCCATAGCAAGAACTGCAGCCTTTGCTTCGACGTAGTCGGCAGGATTTATTATCGTCATTCCGGGAATAGCCCTCATAAGCGCAATATCCTCGCAGCACTGGTGAGTAGCGCCGTCCTCTCCGACGGAGATACCCGCGTGAGTAGCTCCTATTTTTACATTGAGCTTCGGGTAAGCTATGGAATTTCTCACTATCTCATACGCCCGCCCTGCCGCGAACATTGCGAACGAGCTTGCAAAAACGAGCTTTCCGGTAGAAGCGATACCTGCCGCAACGCCCATCATATTGCTCTCGGCTATGCCGCAGTTGAAATGTCTGTCGGGATATTCCTTCTTGAAAATGCAGGTCTTTGTTGCTGCCGAAAGATCCGCGTCAAGAACCACAAGGTCGGGACGAACCTTCGCGAGTGCGCACAAACCGTCGCCGTAACCCTCTCGTGTTGCTTTATTTGCCATTTTTTCGTCCCCTCCTTATCCCTCAAGCTCCGCCAAATGAGCGGTAAGCTCTTTCATAGCGACTTCGTACTCTTCGTCGTTAGGAGCTTTTCCGTGCCATTCCAGAGCATTCTCCATATAGAAAACGCCCTTGCCCTTGGTGGTTTTCATAATAATGACGGTGGGTCTTTGTACCACACGTTCCGCATCGTCGAAAGCCTTTTCCATTTCGTTGAAATCGTGTCCGTTTATGGTAATTGTATGCCAACCGAACGCCTCGAACTTCTGATCTATGGGATACGGGGACATAACGTCGGCTATTTTGCCGTCTATCTGCATATTGTTATTATCGACGACCGCGACAAGATTGTCAAGCTGATAATGAGCCGCGAACATCGCAGCTTCCCAAACCTCGCCCTCCTGAAGCTCGCCGTCGCCGAGCAGCGTGTAGACCTTATAGCTCTCGTCAGAAAGTTTTCCCGAAAAAGCCATTCCGCAAGCCGCCGAGATACCCTGTCCGAGCGAACCTGTAGACGCGTCCACTCCGGGAATTTTCAGGCTGTCCGGGTGTCCCTGCATACGAGAGTCTATCTTTCGGAGAGTTTTCATTTCCTCCATCGAGAAAAATCCCCTCAGCGCAAGTACAGCGTACAATGCGGGAGCCGCGTGACCCTTTGAAAGCACCATTCTGTCGCGGCTTTCCATTTTAGGGTCTGCGGGATCAACATTCAGCCTGTGCAAATACAAATACGTCAAAAGATCTGCGCAGGAAAGCGAACCGCCGGGGTGTCCCGCCTTAGCGGAATGAACGCCTTCGATTATTCCTATTCTCACCTTTGCGGCGGCAATTTCCAGATCTCTGACAAGACTTTTGTCCATAAATCCTTCCTCCGTTTACACAATTGTTTTTTTATTTACAGATAAATCCCATTGATTTTTCATAATGTTCCTTGCGAAAGCTTGGGTCAACGCCCCACGCAGCCGCTATTTCCAGAACGTAATCCTCATCGGGACAATCATATTTTTCCCAGTCAGCGTCAGTATCGGGCAGAAGATTTGTAAATCCCAGCTCTGTTTCTTCGGGAGTAAGCTCGCCCTTATTCAGTATCAGCTCGCCGTCGCAGCCGCACCAACCATAGCCGCGGACCATCTCGCCGTTTACGAATTTCACCCACGCGTGATAATCCACCACGCGGTGTGTAGCGAAATACTGAAGCTCCGGAAACTTCTTCGCGGAATCCTCCAACAAATCGGGAGCAAGCGTCAGAACGTCCGTTCCCCACCCGACGACCAGCACATACCCGTCCAGCACAGGCGAAACGAAATCGTAGCCGTTGTAAGCCATTTCTATTCCCCTGTCCCAGTTTGCGGGCTGCGGATTTTTAAGTCCGAGCTTTTCTATGACCTCCTCCGACGAATCCGCTTTTACGCAAAGCCAGTTACACTTATACCCGAACGGCACGGGAAAATCGGGCTCGTACTCCTTGGATACATCAGCAGGAGATACATTCTGCGCCGAATTTTCCGTTGAAGCCTCCGTTTTATTGCTCCTTTGGGAATTCAAATACTTGCTTGAATCAAACAGTTTGTCCAGAAAACCCATTTTACACCTCCGTCAGATGCTCTATAAAGTCCACTATCTCACTTACAGCGCCGCTGTTGTTGTCGCAGACGACAAGGTCGGCAGCGTTTTTTACCTCCTCGTGAGCGCTTGAAACAGCGCAGCCAAGGTCTGCTTTCCTTATCATCTCAATATCGTTGAAATAATCTCCCGCCGCGACTGTAAAACGGTTTTCGGCACCAAGAATTTTTATAAGCTCCGCAAAACCCCGCGACTTGTCCACGCCCTTTGGCAGGCACTCGAAAAACCTGGGCGAGGAACGCACCCAATTCACATCGGAAAATCTGTCATGATATTTCACGGTAACGTATTCCTGAACCTTATCAAGAATACCGGACTCCGCTGCGATAACGAATTTCAGCCAGCCGCCTTCGGGTATCTCGTCAAGCGCTCTCCTATCCGGAACGACCTTTTCCATATCCAGATGTATCTGCTCAACATCATTTATAAACGGCACAAAGACATTGTTTTTGTGCAGGACTTCAATTCCGAGGACGTTCGGGAAATTTTCGCTGATCTCACGGATATATTCCCTTGCGTTCGGAGAGGTTTCACACTGCCAGAGGAATCTGTCCTCCTTGAAATCATAGACCGCAGCCCCATTAAACAGCACCGCAGGAATATCGAGTGTAAGTTCCCTTGCGGCTCTGCGGGTCATTTCACAGCCACGACCCGTCGCAGCGGTAAACAGTCCCCCGCCTTTGCGGAAGCGGTTTACAGCGTCCATATCCTTTTTGAGGACGCGCTTATCATCAGTAAAAAGAGTACCGTCGAGGTCGCTCATAAAGATAACTCTTGCGAAATCCACCTCGTCACTCCTTACTTGTTACTTGTCAATGCTTTTCAAAAAACGGGTAAAATATTCGGGAAGCTCACTGTCAAACTCCATATATTCGCCCGTCCGCGGGTGAACAAAGCCTATCATTTTCGCGTGTAGACACTGCCCGCAAAGGCTTTTCGGCTTTCCGTTCCCGTAGACCTCGTCACCTGCCACGGGGTGTCCGATATACGCCATGTGGACGCGTATCTGGTGCGTTCTGCCCGTTTCAAGCTCCACATCTAGATGTGTATACCCCGCGTAATTCCGTATCACGGAATAGTATGTCACTGCCTCGCGGGAATTTTCGGCTGTTACGCACATACGCTTCCTGTCGGTCTTATGCCGACCGATCGGAGCGTTCACTGTGCCGTTTTCCTTTATTGAGCCGCAGACCACGGTCTGATAACGACGCTTGAACGAATGTGCCTTTATCTGCTCCGAAAGCCCGATGTGAGCAAAATCGTTCTTGGCGACCATAAGAAGTCCGCTTGTGTCCTTATCTATACGGTGAACTATGCCGGGACGGATCTCGCCGTTTATTCCCGAAAGACGCTCGCCGCAATGGAACATCAAAGCATTCACGAGAGTGCCCGAATAATGTCCCGCTGCGGGGTGAACGACCATTCCTTTCGGCTTGTTTACCACCAGAAGGTCGTCGTCCTCGTAGACTATTTCCAAGGAAATATTTTCGGGAAGAATATCGCACGCCTTTGGTTCCGGAAGAGAAACGGTTATCAGAGCGCCGTTCTTCGGGCGGTCATTTTTTCCGCAAGTCTTGCCGTCACACAGCACCAATCCCTGTTCAATAAGCCTTACAGCGGCGCTTCGTGAAAGCTCGGTATTCTCCGACAACAGCTTGTCGAGCCGAGCCGTTTCGCCGACTGTAAACTCAAGTGTTTCCATTTTGGTTATGTTTTTCGGAATTATCACGCCCGGAGCGCTTTTTCCGAAACTCGGATATTTCGTCGCAAACCACCGAAACGAGTAACAGACCCGCTCCGCAGACAGCGCATATATCCGCGAAATTGAAAATGGGGAAATTGATTATCGCAAAATCAATAAAATCAACGACAAGACCGTCGTTGAAAATTCTGTCAATAAGATTGCCCAAGCCGCCGCCGATAATAAGTCCTATCGACGCGAGGTAGACGGGTCGCGACACCTTTCTGAAAACCAGAAGGTACAGCAGCCACAGTATTATAGCCGAGGTCGATACGATTAAAAGCACGGTATGCCCCGACAGCTTGCTGAATGCCGCGCCGTTGTTCAGCACATAGTAGAGATTCAGCACCTCTGTGTCGCCGCACGTTATGAGGTGGATTTTATCCTTTAGCTCCATATTTGACGTTATGAGAAACTTTGTGAATCTGTCGATACCCATAAGCGCCAAAGCGACCAATATCCAGATATACTGGATAGGAAAACCGCGTTTTTTTACAATGTTTTGAGAATTATCTGCCATTTATATGCCTCATAGTTACTTAAACGGAATCAGGGAGGGAGAAATCTCCCTCCCGGAAATCTTATTCAAAATTGAGTCTGACTACATCTGCGCAGCGCTTACAAAGGTCGGGATACTTGCTGTCTGCGCCGACGGTTTTCGCGAATGCCCAACAGCGGGCGCATGCCTTACCGTCCATTTTTGTAACGGTAACGGACACGGTCGAACCCTTATATTCTCCCTCGCCCTGCTTTACGGAAACCTCGCTTACTATGCAAGCCTCGGCAAGTTCACTTTCCAATGCCGCAATTTCCTTATCATCGGTGAAAATCTCGACTTTCGCTTCAAGCGACTTTCCGATAACCTTTTCAGAACGTTTAAGCTCCAATGCCGCGAGAACGTCGTTTCTGACAGCGTGTACCTTTTCCCATTTTGCCTCGTCTGCGGTAACGCCCGTGCGTTCGGGCATCTGGTTGAACACTACGCTTCTGAGGTCGTCGCCATTTCTGTGGGGCATAAAGCTCCAGATCTCGTCCGCCGTGTAGCACAAAATCGGCGCTACAAGTCTTACGAGAGAATCGAGAATGATGAACATTGCCGTCTGGACAGAGCGTCTTGACGGAGAATCCTTTGCGTCACAGTAAAGCGTATCCTTTACGATATCGAGGTAGAAATTCGACATATCGACCACGCAGAAGCTGATAAGCGCGTGATATGCGAGGTAATAATCCATAGCGTCATATGCCGCCTTAACCTTGTCTATGACCTCATCAAGACGAGCAAGCGCCCATTTGTCTATCTCGCGGAGATTTGAAAGCTCCACCATATCCTTATCGGGGTCAAAATCCTTGCCGTCGGAGAGATTTCCGAGGATATAACGCGCCGTGTTTCTTATCTTGCGGTAGCTTTCGGAAAGCTGAGACAGCATTTCCTTCGACACGCGAATATCAGCATGATAATCAAGCGACGCTACCCACAAACGCAGAACATCCGCGCCGAAATCCTTGATTACTTCTTCGGGGAGGATAACATTTCCCTTTGATTTATGCATTTGCTGACCCTGACCGTCCACTACCCAGCCGTGCGTGCAGACCGCCTTATACGGAGCCCTGCCCGTAGTCGCAACAGAAGTCAGCAAACTCGACTGGAACCAACCTCTGTACTGGTCGCAGCCCTCAAGGTACATATCCGCGGGCCACGAAAGTTCGGGACGCTCTTTAAGAACAGCCGCATGAGTGCAGCCCGAATCGAACCACACATCAAAAATATCCATTTCCTTGCGGAATTTATTGCCGCCGCACTCGCACTTAACGTCTGCGGGAATAAACTCCGACGGGTCTTTTGCATACCAGCTGTCGGATGTTTCCTTGCGGAACATATCGGAAATCGCCTTTATGGTGGTATCGTTTATCACTGTTTTTCCGCAGCTCTCGCAATAGAGCATAGGAATAGGTACGCCCCATCTCCTCTGACGGGAAATGCACCAGTCGGAACGCATATTGACCATATTTTTAATGCGCTCCTCGCCCCATTCGGGAATCCACTGTACTTCCTCGATAGCCTTTATGGTTTCGGGCTTAAAAGCGTCGACATTGCAGAACCACTGGTCTGTAGCACGGTAAATTATCGGTTCGTGGCAGCGCCAGCAATGAGGATACGGGTGGACTATTTTCTGCATCGCGAGCAACGTGTTATCGTCCTCAAGGCGCTGTGCTATAGCCTTATTCGCGTCAGAGGTCTTAAGACCCGCGAAATCTCCTGCTTCCTCGGTGAGTATGCCCTTTTCGTTTACGGGAACGATTATATCAAACATTCCCTTATACTTCATGCAAACCTCAAAGTCCTCCACGCCGAATCCCGGAGCGGTATGAACGCAGCCCGTGCCGCTGTCAAGAGTAACGTGGTTTCCGACTATAACCGGAGAACGTCTGCCCATAAACGGGTGGTCTGTTTCTATAAGCTCTATATCGCTACCCTTGAAGCTGCCGACGGTGGAATACTTTGCAATCCCTACAGCCTGCATTACAGCGGGAACAAGCTCCTCCGCCATAAGAAGATACTCGCCAAAAGAGCGGCTGCCCTCGTCCTCAACGTGAACAAACGTGTAATCGTAATTCGGACCAAGGCAAATAGCAAGGTTGCCCGGCAGCGTCCAGGTCGTTGTCGTCCAGATAACGACAAACGCCTTTTTGAGGTCTATGCCGAGATTTGCAAACTTCCCCTTATCGTCCGCAAGCGGAAATTTAACGTAGATAGAATAGCACGGATCGTCCTGATACTCGATTTCTGCCTCCGCGAGAGCGGTATTGCAGTCCGCGCACCAGTAAACGGGCTTTAATCCCTTATAGATGTACCCCTTTTTAACCATTTCCCCGAAAACTTCAACCTGCTTTGCCTCGAATTCGGGAGCTATGGTAAGGTACGGGTGGTCGAAATCGCCCCAGACGCCCAGACGCTTGAACTGCGCTTTCTGCTCGTCAAGGCAGGAGAGAGCAAACTGACGGCAGCTTTTTCTGAGTGTTACGGGATCGACCGCTCCGCTGTCAACGCCAAGCTGCTTTACAGCTTTAAGCTCGATAGGAAGCCCATGGCAATCCCAGCCGGGAACGTAATTCGCGTTATATCCCGTCATGGACTTATACTTTACTATAATATCCTTCAGCACCTTATTAAGCGCCGTGCCAAGGTGAATATTTCCGTTCGCATAGGGAGGGCCGTCGTGCAGCGTGTACGAGGGCTTTCCCTTATTTTTCTCAGCGAGAGCGTAATACAATCTGTCTTTTTCCCACTTCGCGAGCATTTCGGGCTCCCTTTTCGGAAGATTCGCACGCATCGGAAAATCCGTCTGCGGCAGATTTACGGTAGTATTGAGGTCTACTGACATAGAGCTATCTCCTCTTTGTTCTGTTTATTTATTTGACTTGTTCTTGCCGAAGTCAAGATTATTGTGATGTGTGACTTTTTCGCTTGATGCATCGAAAAACGGCATATTGCTCTCACTCTCGGCAGATTTGTCGTCTTTTCTTGATTTTTCGTCGGAAGACTTCTGTTGAGCAGTCTTGCTTTCCGCCGCTGCCTTTTCGGCTGCACGGCGAGCTTCCTTTTCTTTCTGTTGAGCAGCGAATTTCAGTTTTGCCTGTTGCTGCTGTGCCTGCTGAGCCTGCTGTTTTTTACGTTCTGCCTCACGCTTTTCGGCTTCCTCGGCTGTTCTCTTGACGAAATCGTTCTCGCACTTTTCGGGAAGTGATTCGATAAACGCTATATGCTCTTTATATCCGTCAAGGATCTTCTGTCTGTATTCAAGAACTTCCTTTCTTGTTTCCTGAAGTATATTCTCCTGAATTTCCTGCTGTCTGTCCATTGCGGCTTTTATCTCGGCAGCCTTTGCGTTTGCGTCGCTCACGATCTTCGCAGCGGTATCATCGGCTTCCTTGCGGGTCTTCTTTGAATACTCGTCCGCGTCGTTTACCAGGCGCTCGCTCTTCATTTTTGCTTCGTTCAGCTTCTTTTCAATAGCCTCGTTGGTTTCTTTGGTATGCTTTTCGGCGGTAGCCTTTGCGTCCGCAACTATGGCGTTACCCTGCTTCTGCGCGTTCAGAAAAGCGTCCTTAAGAGCGTCCTCGTCAGCCTGATACTTAAGTATAGCCTCTGCGAGAGCCTCCATCTTTTCTTTCTGTTCCGCGTTCTGCTTCTGGAGAGCCGCGAACTCGTCCGAGATCTCTCTCAGAAAATCGTCGACCTCGTCGGGCTTGTATCCGCGGATCGTGGTCTTTTCAAAATTCTTTGACAAAATATCCTTTGCGTTCATAAAAAAACAATCCTCCAAAACAATGAATAACTGAAACGCTGTCAGCTTTCATAGGAATACCGCGTCTGCCGCGGCATTCCTATAACAGCGGAATCTGCGTTCCCGCCTCTGGAATTAGTGACTACTAAGTTTGTGACATTTTTCGCCTGCTTTGACGAAAAAATCCGTGCCGTTTCCGGCACAAAACATCTGCCGTTCAATTTTACGCGTATTTTTCGAGCATTATCCGTATTCTGCCCTTGCGGGTTTCGCCCTCTATTTCTGCGAGCCGAAACTTCCCGTGACCGCGTATTGAAAGCACACAGCCCTCTTTTATCACAGTGTTTGTGCTAAGACACACCGAAAAATCCGCACTTACCAGCCCGCTTTTTACGAGCGACGCGGATTTCTCTCTTGAACAATTTACGCAGGCACCGACTACGCAGTCAAGTCTAAGCGACGATACCGTTTTCTCAAAAATCTCGACCTTTGCTTTCGGAAGCTCTCCCGTTATCCCGCTTGACGCTGAAACGCCCGTTCTGCCTACTTTTGTAAGACCAAGCACCAGCTCCTCAGCGGTATCCATACAAAAGACCACAGCATGATCCTCTGCCACAAGGATATCCCCCACCATGGACCTTGAAAGTCCCGTATTGAGAACAGCTCCGAGAAAATCACGATGTCCTATATCACCGCACTTTCTAAACGAAAACGTGACGGCGCGCATGGGAAATCGTTCGGCGTTGGGCATTTCTTCGGCATAAGTACCCTCGAAGAAGCCGCATACCGTTCTCACTGCGCCGTCATAGCCTCCGTAAAATATAGGAGATGCGCACTTTGACCTTGCCTCCTCCGCTGCCACTGTTTGTTCCCGTTCAGTTAAGAATCGGGTAAAACGCGGAGTTCCCGTCCGGCGGGATAACTCCGCCAGATCGGAAACGTGCGCGGCAAAGACGCGCTCCTCATTACTTATAATCATTTATATCCTTGACCCATTCTACATTCTTGGGTGCAGCAGCGAAGCAGCGACCGTTTATCTTTGAGATTCTTCCCTCGCACATTGCGACTGCTCCTGTCATAAAATCGACTATTCTCGCGCCCGAATCCTGATCAATTTCTTCAAGGTTGAACACGACTATAGTGCCGTTGCGCAGGAACGAGATGCCCTCGCTCATGACCTCCTCGACGCTCTTCGGGTAAAGCACTGCAAACTTCGACTGATTTGACGAGCCGGCAAAATTTATCACCTTGCTCGAAGAATTTGAGGACGAGTAGCTCGAATTGGAATTAAGACTTGAATACCCCGAACCGTAGCTCTGGCTGTAATCCGCCTCCTGCTCTGTTACCGCCGACGACGAGGTATCATATCCTCCGTCCTCGTAATCGACGAATCCCTCGTTCTCATCTCCCGTGCCGAACAGCTCTTTAAAAATGTTTTTCATTGCCATTGTGATATTTCCTCCCAATTATTATAAGTATTTTCTGTATCCGAACAGACCTGAACCTATCCGGACAATTGTGGCCCCAAACCTTACCGCCGTTTCATAATCTCCCGACATTCCCATCGAAAGTGTGTCAAACTCTTTGTTTCTCGTTGACCTTATGCTTTCAAAAAGCTCCTGCATCTGTGCAAAAGCTTTTTCGCCGCAGGCGGGCGGCGGTATTGTCATCAGACCTCTCAGTCTGATATTCGGAAGCTCGGACACGCGCTCGCAGAATTCTCTTGTATCCTGCGCCGCTACACCGCTCTTCGTTTCCTCCCCGCCGATATTGACTTCGGCGAGTATATCCATTACCTTTCCGTGTGAAGCCGCACGGCGGTTTATTTCCTCTGCCAGCTTCATATTGTCCACGGAATGGATCATTGATACCTTATCAATTATGTACTTTACCTTATTGCTCTGCAGCGAGCCGATAAAATGGACTTCGCAGGGCTTATAGCTCTCTCTTTTTCCGAGAAATTCCTGAACCCTGTTTTCGCCGAGAAGTGTTATCCCCTGCTCAATAGCGAAGTTTACCTTTTCGGGAGCGACCGTTTTGGTCACTGCCATAAGTCTTACCTCGCCTGAACGGTTTCCCGCAGCGCGGGAGATGTTCTCACATATACGAAGATAATTCTCCCGAATTTCCTCGAAGCTCGTTTCAGAATTATATAAAGCCCTATCCGATGACTTTTCCATCATACAAATCCTTGCCCTCGGTAACTATCTCGTCGTAGAGCATAAGATAATCGTCGCCCGATTCCTGCGAACAGATGACATAATCCTCGCCCCAGTAAACGACATTTACCTTTTTGAAATACAACGACCCGCCGCGCACGATAAACACTCCGCGGTTGCCGTCAGCGTCGTAGCGCAATGCTTTTCTCGACACTCTCAAGCCGCCGTAGCTGTTTACGAGAAGCTTAAATTTTGCCGTTCTTCCCGTAACCACGGACGAAGTCAGCTTATCGCACTCGAAAACGTAGATCGCTTTATTTTTGCCGCATGGTGTTACAGACACGATCTGAGCCTGAAGCAGCTGAGGATCCGAGCCCACACGCAGCGTTGCGTCACTTCCAACATACACGCCGAACAGGTTCTCGGTTTCGATGACCGCCGCTGCCCGCCAATGATAATCCGCAACGAGCTTTCCGACAGCACTCCCGCTATTCTGCGCAGAACCTCTTGCGGGATTTTTCACGACCTCATTTATAAAGTCCTCGGTCATACTGTCGATATCCGAAAACGAGATCTTATCTTCATATCCGTCAAGCGAACTTACAAAATAACCCGTGCCGTCGGCTGTAATATCGTACACCTCGCCTGAAAGCAGTGCATTCAATCTGGAAATTTCGGAGTTAAGCTCCGCTTTTTTCGCGGAATACCCGTACGATTCCTTAAGCGTTATCTCACGCTTGCACATTGCTTCCAGCAGTGACGAGCTTTCGTCGTCCGCATCGGAGTATTTTCCGTCAAGCAAGCTGCTTATTATCTGCGAATGGCTTTCATTTATCTGCGCCGAGATAGCCTCAAGCTGAGAATTATCTGTACCTATCAGCTTTTCAGCGCCTGCAAGCACCTCAAGCTGTCTTGTAAGCTCTTCTATACGTCGGCGATATGTCACATCGTTCTCGCTTCTGTAGCGTCGGGCGATGACCGAGCTTTTTCCTACTTTCGAGCCGTCCTCTCGCTCATAGCTCAACACTCCTGTTCCGGTACTGTATACAGGAACTTCGTCACGCATATAAACGCCGTCGAACGGGATCTCCTCGTCATAATCATACCTCAGTGCCGTTTCCGTAGTCAGCTTTACACCGCTTGAAAAAAACACCTGTCCGACAAAAATCATTATAACGAACAAGGACAGCAGTGCAATGACCGCACGCGTCCAGCCCGAATTCATTTAGTCGTCTTCCTTGTCGTAAGCGTCCAGTATTGACACGGGCTTGAAAGGCGTAATAGTCGATATGGCATGCTTGTAGATAAGATTCTGTTTGCCGTCGGTATCGAGAATGACCGTATAATTATCGAAGCCCTTCACTACTCCCTTAAACTGGAAGCCGTTAGTGATATAGATCGTAACGGGGATCTTGTCCTTGCGCGCCTGATTAAGAAAAACGTCCTGTAAATTGATGTCCTTGCTCATAGTTAAATCACCTTTTCTCTCTGAATTTCCACGGCTTTTTCAAGCTTTGGAAAAATGTGTAATCTGACAAAAGTCAAACTACCCCCAACTATATAATATTAGTATAACATATTTTTTCAAAAAATGCTACTGTTTTTTTGAATTTTCATAAAAAATTTTCCGATTTTTTTGAAAAAATTCGGCAAGCACAGCCAGATTTTTACACTAATGGAAAAATATTTCACCTAAACTCAGGTATCTCGTGCGTAACATATTCCATAGCTCGTAAAACTATATCGGAAAATTCGTCATTTTTACCAAAAAATATGTGATAAATTCGTTCATCCCGACGAAACCATGTCATTTGCCTTTTCGCATATTGTCTTGTCCGCAGCTTTATCTCCTCTATACACTCGTCAAAGGACTTTTCACCGCGGAAGTACGGATAAAGCTCCTTGCAGCCTATTGCCTGTGCGGCAGTCGGGCGTTCCGGCTGTAAAAAGCACCGTTTTGCCTCCTCTGCAAGACCGCGCTTCACCATTTCATCAACGCGCTTATTTATGCGCTCTTTAAGCATCTCTCTGTCCTCGAAGTCAATAGTCATCATCACGAAGTGATACGGCGATGGATTTTTACGCGACTGCGCTTTTGCCTGTGAGATGGTCTGACCCGATGTTTTGTAGACCTCCAGCGCGCGGATAATTCTCCCGATATTGTTTTCGTGCAGCGTTTCGGCGGTTTCGGGATCGACCTCACGGAGCTTTTCGAGAAGCGCAGCATTACCGTTTTCCTCGGCGAATATCCGCATTTCCTCACGGAATCGCAAGTCCTGACCGCCCTCGCCGAACGTGATATTATCCACGAACGAGCTTATATACAAGCCCGTCCCACCGCAGATTATCGGCACCCTCCCGCGAGAAATTATCTCCCTTGTCTTTTCGCCGCAAAGCTTTACATAATCCGCCACGGAAAAACTTTCCGACGGGTCGAGAAAACCGAGCAGATGATGCGGTATCCCCTGCTGTTCTTCGGGTGTCGCCTTTGCGGACGCTATATCCATATCCGTGTATATCTGCATGGAATCCGCCGAGATCACCTCCCCGCCGAGCCTTTTCGCAAGCTCCACCGCGAGTGCCGTTTTTCCGGACGCGGTAGGTCCGCAGACAACTATTACATCATTCATTTATTGTTCCTTTTCGGTTTGCGGGGCTTCGGTTCGGGAAGCTGCTTTACTGTTTCGGAAACCAGTTCGCCGAGCTTTTCCGAGTTGTCAATATCCTCGATAACAAAATAGTTCTTTGCGCCGTCATATGGCGGCTTTTCGGGAAGTTCGGGGTGAGCCTCTTTGACATTTGATGTTATCTTCAAGAAAAATTCATCATCACATACAAGTGCGAAAATTTTCCCGTCGCAATAAAGCCCGTAATCGCCGAACATCTTTTTATAAGTTATCTCCCCTGCGTTTCTGCACTGTTCCGCGGCATACTGAACAAATTCGATCTTGGACGCCATATCAAACTATCCTCCCGAAATATTTCTCTATCTGTTTTTTTGATATCTGTGTAAGAACCGGTCTGCCGTGAGGGCAATAGCGTATTTTATTGTTGTGAAGCACCATATTCGCAAGATACGCAAGCTCGGAGATGTCCTGCTCGTCGTTTGCGCGTATACTTGCCTTGCAAGCCATTGTGTGGAGCGCGTCGTCGAACAGCGCTCCCTCGGCGTTCTCGTTATTTGATGCTAAAACGGCGGCTACGCTCTCGACAAGGTCGACAGGGTCGGAATCTTCAAGCGTCTGCGGAACGCTTTCCACAAGCACTGTCGAATTTCCCGTGAATTTAAGCCCCAAGCCGATTTTTTCGAGGTTACCGTAAAATCGGCTCACAGCGTCGTATTCTTCGGGCGTCAGCTTTACCTCGCACGGTTCAAGCAGCAGCTGTCCGGAAAGATCCATGCCGCTTTTGAAGCGCTCGAAATTTATCCGCTCGTGCGCGGCGTGCTTGTCGATAAGTATCAGGCTCTCTCCGCTTTCACATATGATGTATGTTTTGAACAGCTCTCCTATAACGCGGATATTCTCGGCTTTTTCGGGAGCTTCGGGCTGCGGCGGTTCGGGCAGATCCTCTTTCCTCACGAACGACCGCTGTGAAAGGAACGAAAATCCCTCAAGCTCGGAAATAGGCGTTTTATCATCGGAGGTTTTTTCTTCACGCGCAGCGTTTAAAAAAGCGCTGCTTTTCGGTTCTTCCTGTTCAAAGCGCGGGATATTCATTCCGAAACGACCCGTGTCGTCCGACTTTGGTGTCATCACGGCGGCTTCTCCGGTATCCGCACTAAAACTTATACTGCCGCCCGTAGGGATATTCAATGTACGGTTTTCAGTACGGATATCGTCCGCTGCTGTGTCGGAGGTATCGGCTGACGTTTCGTTTTCAGAGGGTCTAAGTTCTATCTCGCGGCTTTTATTGAATCCCAGAAGAGCGTTTTTGACGGAAATATACATCGCGTCGAAAACGGCTTTCTCGTCAGAAAAGCGCACCTCGGTCTTTGTGGGAGAGATGTTCGCGTCAAGCTCCGACGGTCTGAGATTCACACAGATAACGCACGCGGGGAATTTTCCGACCATAATGGAATTCTTGAATGCTTCCTCAAGAGCGGCACAAAGAATAGGGCTTTTGACACTTCTGCCGTTCACGAAAAATATCTGGAGCGAACGGTTTGCTCTCGCGAAAAGCGGTGCTGTGACATAACCCGTGATACCTGTTTCACGGTAGACATTCTCGACAGGGATAAGCCCTGCCGCGAATTGCTTTCCCATAACAGCGCGAATGGCGCTGTAGTACTCACCATCTCCGGGAGTAAAAAGCGCCTGCCGTCCGTCGCGGAAAAACTTGAATGAAACAAACGGGTGCGAAAGAGCCAGCTTTTCCACAACGTTCTGACAGTAATTTCCCTCGGTAACGTCCTTTTTCAGGAATTTAAGCCGTGCGGGCGTGTTGAAGAACAATTCCCGCACAGTTATCGTCGTACCATTGGAGCAGCCCGTGCGCTCGTATCCGGCGGGTTCTCCCGCCTCGACATTGTAATATGTGCCCAGCTCGTCCTTGGAACGCTTTGTCACCATTTCCACTTTTCCGACAGCGCAGACCGACGCTAGCGCCTCCCCTCGGAATCCGAGAGTATTTATGTTTTCAAGGTCGTCTGCTTCTCTGACTTTGCTTGTGGCATGGCGCGAAAACGCCAGCGGCACATCCTCAAACGATATGCCGCAGCCGTCGTCCGACACCGACATGGACAAGACTCCGCCGCGGCGTATCTCTACCGTTATCCTGTGAGCGCCTGCGTCTATCGAATTTTCGACAAGCTCCTTTATTACCGAGGCGGGGCGCTCTATGACCTCGCCTGCCGCTATAAGCTCGTATACGCTTTTGTCCAGCTGATTTATCCGAGGCATTTTTTCTCCTGTTTTATGTGTTATTTGAGTGACTGCTTAAGCTCCTGAACGAACATCAGCGCGTCCATGGGGCTTAACGTATTTATATCTACCGAACGTATCTTGGCTATCGCGTTCTGCTCGTTGACGGCGTCGAAAGACACCTGCTCCGAACGCGACGATTCGATAGCCTTGGCAAGCTCCGCTTTTCCGCTTACTTCAAGCTCCGACAGTATCTCCTTTGCCCGTGAGATGACTTTGTCGGGTATTCCCGCAAGCTTCGCTACCTCTATGCCGTAGCTGTCGTCCGTGCCGCCTTCGATTATTTTGTGGAGGAATTTTATATCATCGCCGCGTTTTTGCACCGCGACGCTGAAATTGCGTATCCCTTTCATTTCCTTTTCGAGAGTGATAAGCTCGTGATAATGCGTCGCAAACAGCGTTCGGCAGCCTATTTTTCCGGAAATATACTCCGCTGATGCTTTCGCTATGGACACTCCGTCAAAGGTGGACGTTCCGCGTCCTATTTCGTCGAGAATGACCAGACTTTTCTTAGTGGCGTATTTCAGGATCTCAGCCACCTCGTTCATCTCGACCATAAATGTCGACTGCCCCGCCGTCAGGTCGTCGGACGCTCCGACACGGGTAAATATCTTATCCACTATCCCTATCTTGGCGTAGCTTGCGGGAACGAAGCAGCCCATCTGCGCCATAAGAACGATTATGGCGGTCTGGCGCATAAATGTAGACTTTCCCGACATATTCGGACCCGTAATTATAAGCAGCCTGTTGTCGGTGCAGTCAAGGCGGACGCTGTTCGGCGTGAACGGAAATTCGGTAAGTATCTTCTCGATCACGGGGTGCCGTCCGTCCTTTATCTCGATGATGTTCTCAAAGGATATCTCAGGCTTAACATAATCATTTTCGAGCGACACCTGCGCAAGTGAGCAGAGTGTGTCAAGCTCGGCTACGGCGCAGGCGGTCTGCTGCACCTCGGAAAGCTTTGTTCCGATAAATTCGCACACTTCGCCGAATATAGCCTGTTCAAGGGCGAGAGCTTTATCATTTGCTCCGAGAATATCGCTCTCGATCTTTTTAAGCTCCTCAGTGATGTAGCGTTCGCCGTTGGTAAGCGTCTGCTTGCGTATATAATCCTCAGGCACCTTGTCCGTAAAGCTCTTGGAAACCTCTATGTAATATCCCGCGACACGGTTATATCCGACCTTAAGGGTTCGGATACCCGTCCGCTCACGCTCGCGGAGTTCTATCTCCGAAAGGATATTCTGCGCGCCGCCTGCCGTTTCGCGGCAGCGGTCTATCTCGGCGTTGAAGCCCTCTTTTATCACTCCGCCGTCCCTGAGAGAATTGGGCGGTTCTTCAACTATGGCGTTCTCGACCAGATTCTCTATCTCCGAAAGCGGTGATATTCTCGAATCTATATTTCTGAACAATCTTGAAGAAAGACCCGAAAGCTCGCTTTTCAACAGCGGCAGCCGTCCGCACGTCAGTCCGAACGCATAAATATCCCTCGGCGACGCCGTTTTATACATAACACGCGACATAAGCCGCTCGATATCGTGAATTCCTGTAAGAGATTCCCGTATATCCGAGAGAACAGCAGTGTTTTTCGTAAGCTCCTCTACAGCGTCCAGCCGTTCAAGTATACCGGAATGTGAAGTGAGCGGGCGCTCTATCCAGTTTCTAAGCATTCTTCTTCCCATAGAAGTCCGCGTACTGTCGAGTACCCAGAACAGAGAGCCGCGCTTTTCCTTCGTGTGCATTGTCTGTACAAGCTCCAGATTTCTCATAGCGGAGATACCGAGATCCATATTCTCGTTTGAGGAGTGAGAATTTATCTCGGTAAAGCGTCTGATTATCGACTTGTGAGCGTTCCCGACATATCTGAACAATGCGCACAGGGCTTTTTTCGCCAGCGGGAGCTTGTCGAGCGCGGATATTTCCGCGCCGTCGGAAAACTGCTCCGAGATAACGGAAAAATCCTTATCGTCAAACATCTCCCTGTCAAGCCGCTCGCACAGGCAATTTTTCATATTATCGGAAAGATACCGGCTTACTTCGGGTATATCCATGAAAGAATCGCAGATAAGAAGCTCCACGGGGTCAAAACGCATGATTTCTGCTGTCATTTCCTCCTTGAAGAGCTTTCCTTTCTTCTCGAAAACGTGTACATCTCCCGTGGAAATATCCGCGAAGGCAAGTCCTGCCGCTTCCTTTGTGTTGAACGCCGCGCACATATAGTTGTTTTTATCCTCGGACAGCAGCCCCGCTTCAAGGACTGTTCCTGCCGAAACAAGACGTATAACGCCACGCTGTACAAGACCCTTTGAGGCGTGAGGGTCAGAGAGCTGCTCGCAGATAGCCACCCTATAGCCGCGGTCGATAAGGCGCTTGAGGTAAATTTCGGCGCTGTGGAACGGTACTCCGCACATAGGAGCGCCCGCCCTCGACGTAAGCGCAAGGTCAAGCACTTCGGACGCTTTCTTTGCATCGTCAAAGAACATCTCATAGAAATCGCCGAGCCGGAAAAACAGGATATAATCCCCGTACATATCCTTTATCTGCCGATACTGCTGAAGCATGGGGGATATTTTTTCTTCCGCTGCCGCTTCCTTTTTTCCTTCCTTTTTTTCGGACATACTCTCACCCTCTCAAATAATTCGGGAATAATATCAGCCGCAGCCGCCGCACGATTCGCAGCTGCCCGAACAACCTGTCGGAGGTTCGGAGGGACAAGTTTCGGGATCCATTCCCTCCACCGAATAAGTGAGTATAGTGTTTATCTCGCTCATAAGCTTGTCCATTCCCTGCTTGGCTATAGTGAACATCGCCATATTTTCGTTGGACATAACGTCCTCGTATGCCTTGTGCATTTTTGCCGTAAGCTCCTTCACCTTTTCGCCGTTTACCTCTTCCGGATTTTCCTTGTCGGATTCCATGGCGAGATTCTGGCGTATAAGGTTGAATTCGCCTATAAGCCTCTGAAGCTCCTCGTCGGCATCGTTTTTCTTCTTTGCGTCAACATACGCCTTATATCTTTCGTCCTGCTGGACCACCTTTCCGAGTGCCCTTGCCGCTTCGATAACTGTCATAATGATTTCTCCTTTTATTCAATAGTTTTTCCCACAAGTATCCAATCGAATGCCTGTTCTATCTTAACGTTGACAAATCTGCCGATAAGCTCCTTGCCGCCGTCAAAATCCACAATAACGTCCTGTGCGGTATGACCCGTAAGGAGCGTATCCTTTGACCTGCCCGTACCCTCGCACAGCACACGCAGCGTCTTTCCGACGTACTTTTCGTACATTCCGCGACCTATCTCGGACTGGACGTCCAAAAGCTCCCTGAACCATTTCCCCTTTTCCTCTGCGGATACGGGGTCGTCCATCGCGGCGGCTTTCGTGCCTTTTCTCGGACTGAAAATAAACGTGTACAGCGAATCATACTTTACTTCTCGTATAAGCGAGAGCGTTTCACCGAATTCCTCATATGTTTCCCCCGGAAACCCAACGATTACATCGGAGGTAAGCGCCGCGTCGGGAATTTTTTCACGGATATATTCTGTTATCCTCAGATAATCCTCTCGCGTGTAATGGCGGTTCATAAGCTCCAGTATCCTGTTTGAGCCGCTTTGTACGGGAAGATGAAAATGCCGCGTTACCTTTTCACATTTGGCTATAGTATCGACAAGCTCACGCGTTGCGTCCTTGGGGTGGCTTGACATATAGCATATTTTGAATTCCCCATCTATAGCGTTTATCCTGCGCAGAAGCTCAGGAAAGCTCGTTCCGAGATCCTTGCCGTAGGAATTGACGTTCTGCCCCAAAAGCAGTATTTCGCGGGCGCCGTTTTTAACAGCGCTCTCTACTTCCGAAATTATATCCGACAGTTCCCGCGAGCGCTCTCTGCCTCTTACATACGGCACTATGCAATAGCTGCAGAAATTATTGCACCCATACATTATCGGGACACTTGCCTTTATCTTGCTTTCACGGCGTATCGGAAGCCCCTCGGCTATAACGCCGTCGTTTTTCGGGATATAGAATTCGCGCTTTCGCTCGGTAAGCTGACGGTACAAAAGCTCCGGCAACGTATGCAGAGCGTTCGTTCCGAACACCATATCGACGTGCGGGAAGCTGCGCTTTATCCTTTTCACAATATGCTCCTGCTCGACCATACAACCGCACACGCCAATTATCATATCGGGGCGGGCATTTTTATTGTGCTTCAGCGCTCCGAGATTCCCGAACACCCTGTCCTCGGCGTTTTCGCGGACGGCGCAGGTGTTGAATATCACAAGATCCGCCCCTTCGGGAGAATCGCAGAAGCCGTAGCCCATATAGGCGAGCATTCCTTTTATTTTCTCGCCGTCGCTTACGTTCTGCTGACAGCCGAACGTATGCACATACGCTGTCGGCGGGCTTTCGCGGGAGCTTAAAAGCTCCGATACCTTATCCGAAAATCCGCGCTGGAGCGAAAGCTCCTCTGCGGTTATCCTTGAAGTCATAACAATTCCTCGATAATATTATTCTCAGTAAATGAAAGCTTTACTCGTTTACAAAATGGTCTTCCAGCATAAATTTAAGGCAGGAGAACCGCTCAAAACGGCGGTCCTGATTCACCATTTCGCATACCTTCGCTTCTGTTCCGATGATGATGAGGGTTTTCTTTGCCCGTGTAACGGCAGTATACAGCAGGTTGCGGTATGAAAGCCTGTCCATTCTTACCGGAAGCAGGATAATAACAGCCGGATACTCGCTGCCCTGACTTTTATGTACTGTCATAGCGTAGGCGTGTTCGAGCTTTTTCAGCATTTCACTGTCATAGCACGCCGTTCTGCCCTCAAAATCTATATCACACTTATGGTTCACCTTATCGGTGTTTATAATTTTCCCTATATCGCCGTTGAAGATACCGTGAGATACCTCGTCGCCGCGCCTCCACTCAACGTCGTAATCGTTGCGCGTCTGCATTATCTTGTCGCCGTCACGGATAAGCACTCCCATATAATTCATTTCGCGCTTGTCCTTGCTCGGAGGATTTAAGGCGAGCTGAAGCTCCTTATTCACATTTTCTGTTCCTACAACACCCATTCTCGACAGGCAAAGCACTTGGATATCGTCCTTCGGGTCGTAACCGTAGGCTTTCGGAAGCCGCGTCTTGCAAAGCTGTATGACAAGCCGCAGGGTATTTTCCTCGCTGTCGGAACGCATAAAGAAAAAGTCGTTGTCCCTGACCGAAAGCTCCGGCATTTCGCCGTGAATAATACTGTGAGCATTCGTTACGATAAGGCTTTTCGCTGCCTGACGGAATATCTCCTTAAGCTCCACTACGGGGACATAGCCGCTGTCGATAAGGTCACGCAGTATATTTCCCGCCCCCACGCTCGGCAGCTGATTGGAATCGCCCACCATTACCAGCCGTGCGGAATTTTTAAGCGCCCGCAGCAGCGACGCGAACAGCTGTGTGTCGACCATTGACATCTCGTCGATAATAACTATGTCGCAGTCAAGCGGATTTTCCTCGCAGTGTCTGAAAACGATAACTCCGTCGGCGGAGTGGTCGACTTCAAGCAGTCTGTGTATCGTCTGGGCTGGAGCGCCCGTAAGGTCAGACATTCTTTTCGCAGCACGTCCCGTCGGAGCGGCAAGCTTTATGCGCATTCCACGCCGCCTGCAAAGCTCTATAACTCCGTTAAGCGTCGTGGTTTTTCCCGTACCCGGTCCTCCCGTAAGGATAAAAACGTGATTGTTCATACAAGCGTTTATCGCTTCGAGCTGTCGGGATTCGTAGGTTATGCCGTTTGATATGGCTACCGCCGTTATCTCGTCGGTGAAATCCGTTTCGCCGCCGTCGTCATAGCGGAGCATATCGTATATTTTCTGTGCGATAAAAGTTTCCGATATAAAATATTCCGAGAGAAATATGTAATGCCTGTCGTAAATATCGCAGCTTACCAGATCTCCTGCCGAAACGGCATTCTGCAGCGCCGAATAATAGAGCTTGTCGCTTACTATCAGTGCCTGTGTGACGGATATGCACAGCGAACTTTCAGGCAGACAGCAATGTCCCTCCCCTGCGGCTCGTTTAAGCATACAGATTATTCCCGCGTAAACTCGCTCCTCGCTGTTCGGCGGGAAATCCAGATCCTGCGCTATACGTTCCGCGTCCTCGAACTTCAGGTCGATACCTGACGAACACAGCAGATACGGATTTTTGCAAACCTCGCGTATAAGCTCCGCTCCGTAAGCGCGCCATGCGGCTGAGATAACATACTGCGGCACGGAATACTTCGAGAAAAACGTCATGACCTTACGAAGTCCCGTGATGTTGTGGAATTCCATACCGATGAGCTTTGCCTTTTCACGGGTAACGCCCTTTATCTCTGCCAGACGTTCGGGTTCGCTTTCTATGACCTCGATGGTATGCTCGCCGAAGCGGCTTACTATTTTTCCGGCAAGCGACGCGCCCACGCCCTTTATAGCACCCGACGCGAGATATTTCCGTATGGCGTTCGTATCCGAAGGCAGTGTGCGGTCGAATATCTCCACCTTGAACTGCCTGCCGTACTTCGGGCTGTTGACATAATTTCCGTACATCAGAAGCCGCTCGCCCTCGCGTACGTCGCCCATACAGCCAACCGCAGTGACAAGCTCGCTGCCTATCTTCATATCAAGCACGATGTAGGCGGAATTTTCGTTGTAATATACCACGTCCTCCACGTCGCCGCTAAGCTGTATAAGCTCCTGTTTTTCCTCGCCGGAACGATTCGTTGAGAGATCCATTATATAAAATTCACCTGTTCCGTTCTGCAAATTCGCTCTCGCCGATAATTTCCACATCGGGATAACGGGCAAAGAGAGCCCTTGTTTTCTCGTCCGTGCTGTCCGCTATGACAAAGACCTTTCCGATATTGGGATTGCTTCGGAGATTTTCGAGAAGCTCTGTTATATATTCGTTGTTTTTTACATAAATTTCAAACTTCCGCACACTGCTTTCAAAAAGCGCCCTGTACAGCACATGGACAAGAGCCGCCATTCCGAAAACAGAAATAAATATCAATGCGAAAACATATAAGAACCGCATAAAAATCACCTCGTGATATTTTATGCCGTTCAAAGGATTTTGCCTACCGCGAGAGCTTAACGCAGTTCCAGCCCTCCTCATGCTTCTGGAAAACGGTTTTCCAGCCTGCAGCTTTCAGCGCGTAAAGGACTTCTTCAAGCCGCTCGTCGATTATTCCCGAAACGATAAGAACGCCGCTCTCTGCCGCAAACTCCGAAAAATACGGACTCATATCAATTATAACGTCCGCGACGATATTCGCGCATATAACGTCAAATCCGCCGCCTATTTTTTCGCGCAGGCTCTTGTCCTCGGCAATATTCCCGCAGAACGCCGAAAAGTTTTCAAATCTGTTCTTTTTTATATTCTCGGAGGCTGTGTTTACGGCGTTCTCGAAAATATCGCAGACCGAAGCTTTTTCTGCTCCGAGCAGGAACGCTGCTATTGTCAAAATACCGCTCCCGCAGCCGAGGTCCAGAACCTTATCACCGTCCTTTATCGTATCTTCAAGTGTTTCAATTACCATTTTTGTGGTGTGGTGCTGACCCGTGCCGAACGTTGACGCAGGATCTATTTCGAGAATTCTGTCGCCCTCTCGTGCGTCAAAATCCTCCCACGACGGTTTGATTATAATGCTTTTTCCGATACGAAACGGCTTATAATATTTTTTCCAGTTGTTTGCCCAGTCTTCTTCCTTGACATTGGCAAGCTCCATTCTCAGATTTCCGTAAAATCCGTCAGAATTTGAGAGTTTCAATTCTTCTATCATAGAACGGATACTTTCGAGCTGTTCTTTTCCTTGGGCATTGTCGTGAACGTAAACGGTAATGTGCGGCTCAACGGTTTTAAGTCCCATAAGACTGTCGTCGACGTAGTCCCAGTTTGCGTTCTTGTCGGCAAGGAATTCCTCAAAATCGGCGCTGTCCGATATAATGAATCCCGTTATCCCGAAATCCGAAAGTCTTGCCGTTATTCCGTCGACAGCCGCCGACGACGTAAAAATATCTATCTGAATAAAGTTGTCCATAATTACCTCAATTAGAAATAAGAGATTAGAAGTAAGGGGTAAGAGTTCAAGGTACGTCGGCTAGCGCCGACGATTGAATTGCTACGCAACAGATTATTACGGCGCGTATAAGCCACGCGCACTCTCTAACCTCTTACCTCTAACATCTAACCTCTATTATACCATATCTTGTATTAAAAATCAAGTACCTTTCACAAAACGGCTTTCAAAATGAAAAGCCTCCGAATTTCGGAGGCTGAAAAAATTATTGTTCGGGAATTTCACCCGAATTGCAAGCCGAAAGCGAAAGTGCGCAGAGCAGAGAAAGAGTTGCAATTGTTTTTCGCAGAATTTCCTACTATGTTATCTCAAAACTTCGACTGCCGCGGGTTCGCCGAGGCAAGCCATATAGCTGTATTTGGACTTTATCACGGGGTCTTTTATCGTGATTTTCACGCGGACGGTATCTCCCGGCTCTAAACCGTCAAAATCTATATCGTAGTCGTACATATTGCCGAGTTCAAAATAATTCAATTCCCCGTACATCATGCCCCATGACGCTGACGCTCTGTGAAAGATGCCCTTCGGCTCAAATTCGGGGATATATTCATATAACACCGCAGGGATTTTTGAAGCGCATTCGCCGTCGGGATAAAACCACATATCGCCCGATGAAAAATACCCCTCTGTTTCCATAATCTGGATACAGCCTGTCATCTCAATCTCGCCCTCGTAGTCAATTTCCCCGTCTGTAAGATAAATTCCCGGAATTGTGTCGGGGTCAACCTCCTCTTCCCACACCGCAAAACTGTTCGAGAATATCGCCTGCGCGGATTTTACGGTAAGAGAGCCGAATTTATCGCCGACATTTATTCTGAAATAATCATAGCTCCGCGGAAGCTCCTCGCCCGAATACGTCCGACCGTCTTCTGTTTCCGTAAATTTTTCGGGAGATTCCGTAACGTTTACGTTAAGGCGCGGGAAAAACCCATACGTAAACCCCTCGCACACGGCTTGCAGGCATTCGGGGGTGGTGAACGTTTCCTTGTTGAACGCACCAAGCGGGTACTGCACGTGTTCGTGAGTGCCGAGAAATTCCGCGCCTTCCTGATATTTCGTGATCTGCGACGTGTAAATTACCGTGCCGTCGGGGCAGGTCAGAAAGGTAGGCTCGCCTGCGGGAACTTCGGGTTCGGAGCTTTCTGGTTCGCTTTCAGAAATTTCCGACGAAGTATTTTCGGAAACGGTACTTGATCTCTCGTCGGAGCTTTCGGGAATTTCACCCGAATCACAAGCCGAAAGCGTAAGTGTACAGAGCAGAGAAAGTGTAATTGCAGTTAATTTTTTCATAGAATTTCCTCCTTTTTTTCTTCCTCTAATCTTATAGACGCAAATTAAGCCAAAACCTTACAAAAAAGGACGCTCCCGAAAGAGCGCCCTGTATGTTTTGTGATTTTACAAATGTTTTCCGAAACGGGAAAATCACTTGTTCCAGTCGTACAGCTTGCGGATCTCCGCGCCGACCTGTTCGAGCTGGTGAGAAGCCTCTATGCGGCGGCAAGCGTTGAAGTGAAGTCTGCCGGTCTTGTTCTCGTTTATCCACTTTGCCGCGAAAGTGCCGTCCTGAATTTCCTGAAGTATCTTCTTCATTTCCTTCTTGGTTTCCTCGGTGATAAGGCGCTTGCCCGTTTCGTAGTCGCCGAACTCTGCGGTATCGGAAATGGAGTATCTCATCATAGCGAAACCGCCCTTGTAGATAAGGTCAACGATAAGCTTCATCTCGTGAATGCACTCAAAGTAAGCGTTCTGGGGATCGTAACCCGCTTCTACGAGAGTTTCAAAGCCTGCCTTCATCAAAGCGGTAACGCCGCCGCAGAGGACAGCCTGCTCGCCGAAGAGGTCGGTTTCGGTTTCCATTTTGAATGTGGTTTCGAGAACGCCCGCTCTTGCGCCGCCGATGCCTGCAGCGTATGCAAGACCCGTGTCAAGCGCTCTTCCCGTAGCGTCCTGATGTACGGCGATAAGGCACGGAACACCCTTACCCTCAACATACTCGGAACGAACGGTATGACCCGGACCTTTCGGTGCTATCATAACAACGTCCACGTCAGCGGGAGGAACGATAAGTCCAAAATGGATATTGAATCCGTGTGCGAACATAAGCGTCTTGCCGGCGGTGAGGTTCGGGAGAATGCTCTCCTGATAAAGAGCCTGCTGCTTCTCATCGTTGATGAGGATCATTATGATGTCGGCTTTCTTTGCGGCTTCTGCTGCAACAGCGACCTCAAGACCCGCTTCCTCTGCCTTTTTCCAGCTCTTCGAGCCCTCGTACAGACCTACTATCACCTTAACGCCGCTGTCCTTTAAGTTGAGCGCGTGTGCGTGACCCTGCGAACCGTAGCCTATGATAGCTACCGTCTTGCCCGACAGTGCGGACAGATTGCAGTCCTCGGAATGATACATCTTTGCCATTGTTATTATCTCCTTTGAAAATTTATTCGACGCTTTTCAGCGAGGTTTTGACTTTAACCGGAGGCTGTTTACATAAACAGGCTCTAATTCTTGACCGTAACGGCGGCTTCGCCTTTTTGTATGGCGATAGTGCCCGTGCGGACTATTTCCTTTATCCCGTAAGGTCGCAGAAGCTCCTCGAAATTATTGATATTCTGCACGCTGTCGGACATTTCTATCGTCACGGAATTTGCGGATATATCCGAAATCTTGCCGTGGAAAAGCTCGCATATAGACAGGATCTCAGGACGCTGCTTTGCGGTGCAGTTGATCTTTATGAGGATAAGCTCCCTCGGCACCATACTGTCGGGAGATAAGGTCTTGACCTTGATAACATCTATCAGCTTATTAAGCTGCTTTTCTATCTGTTCGAGAGTATAATCGCTGCCGTCGGCGACTATCGTTATGCGCGACACCTTCTCGTCGTCCGTCACGCCCACCGCGAGAGAATCAATATTGAACCCTCTTCTTGCGAATAGTCCCGCTACTCTTGCCAGAACGCCCGCGTGATTTTCCACGAGGACAGAAATAGTGTGTTTCATCTTAATTTCCTTGCCCTCCTCACAGGATCGTCTTTTCAAATTCGGGAACGGCGACGTCAAGCAGGAACGGTTTGTCCGACTTAAGCATTTTTTGTATTCCCTCGGCGGCGCTCTCCTCGCTGTCGACGAGCATAGACTCTATGCCGTAGGCTTCAGCTATCTTCGTGAAATCGGGGCTTCCGTCGAGCGATACCGCTATAAGTCTGTTGCCGTAAGCTCGCTCCTGAACCTCTCTTACCATTCCGAGCCAGCGGTTGCGCATTACTATTATTTTCACGTTTATCCCGTGCTGAACAGCGGTAGCTATCTCGTTCATCTGCATCTGGAACGAGCCGTCGCCGCAGACTGCCACGACGCAAGCCTCGCTGTCGGCGCATTTCGCGCCTATAGCCGCGGGCAGCGAATAGCCCATTGTTCCCATACCGCCCGAAGTCAGGAATCTTCCGTCCTTAAGCGAGATATTTGCTGCCGTCCAGATCTGATTCTGTCCGACGTCCGCGACCACGACGGAATGTGCAGGAAGCTGTCTGTCAAGCTCGCAGATAAAGGACTTTGGATTGACAAAACCCTTTTCTGCAGGTTCAGTTGGAAGCTCTCCCCTGCGTTCGTCGAGGGTATGCAGCCAATCCGCATGAGAAAACGCCCCCTGCTCGGCTATGACAGCGTCGAGCTGTTCGGTAAGCTGCTCCAGCACAAGCGTGATATCCCCGACTATAGGAACATTTGCCTCGATATTTTTGCCTATCTCGGCGGGGTCAATATCTATATGGACGACTGTGAAATTTTTCCGCTGTTCCATTGCAGCGATAGCGCGGTCACCGACTCTCGCCCCGAACAAAAACAGCGCGTCGCACTGATTTACGGCGTAATTCGCGGCTTTTTTGCCGTGCATACCCATCATTCCGAAATAAAGCCCGCTGTCGGACGGCATAGCGCCCAATCCCATCATGGTTGAAACCACGGGGATATCGGCTTTTTTTGCGAACTCACGCATAAGCGCTGCGCCGTTTCCCGTAAAAAGACCGCCGCCCGCGCAGATAAGCGGTCGTTTGGATTCTTTAAGGACGTTTATGGCTCGCTTTATCTGGAAGCCGTTGCCTTTTGTACTCGGACGATAGGAGCGTATATCCACCGTTTCGGGGTACTCGAAATCTATCTCCGACTGCTGCACATCAAACGGAACATCTATAAGCACGGGACCTCTTCTGCCTGTGCCCGCGATATAAAATGCTCTCTTGAACACCTCTGCGGTATCCTCAGGGCGCTTTAACAGGTAACTATGCTTTACAAACGGCTCGGCGGAGCCTGTGATATCCGCCTCCTGAAACACGTCACGACCTATCTGCTCGGAGTTCACCTGACCTGTGATTATCACCATCGGCACGGAATCCATATACGCCGTCGCTATCGCGGTTATAAGGTTCAGCGCGCCCGGACCGCTTGTTGCTACGCAGACCGCGGGCTTTCCCGTAATTCTTGCGTAGCCGGAAGCTGCGTGACCCGCGTTCACCTCGTGGCGGACGAGTATATGTTTTATATCCGACTTATATAATTCATCGTAAAAAGGGCAAATTGCCGCGCCGGGGTATCCGAATAGGACGGAGATCCCCTCTGCTTTCAGGCATTCTGTCATGGCACGCGCAACTGTCATACGTTCGCTCAACAAAGATCTTCCCTTCAAATATTTTGCAATACATTTTATATTATAACAATTCTTCTTAATAATGTCAAGCGGGATTTTCAATTTTTAACGATTTTTACTAAAAAAAGCGGCAGTGAAAGCCACTGCCGCTTAATTTTTTATTCAAATTTTCATTAAAAGACGTACTTATACGAATAATTGAACGGGTTTACGGCAACGCCGTTTTCGCGTACCTCGAAATGGAGATGGAAGCCCGTAGACCAGCCTGTCGAGCCTACCTTGCCGATAACGTCGCCTTGATTTACAAATTGCCCGACGGAAACGTTTATTGATCCGCAATGAGCGTACAGTGTTGAAAGTTTTCCGCCATGGTCTATGATTATGTAGTTTCCGTAACCGCCGCCGCAGGGGTCCCTATAGTCTTTGCCGTAATTCTCCTTGCAGGTGTTTGAAACCACGATAACCGTTCCAGACTGCGCCGCGTGAATAGGCTGATCCTGTATGCCGGGGTTCTTGGCGATGTCTATTCCTCTGTGCTGACCGCCGCGCCACGGATCATAACCGAAAGGGGTGGTTATTCTCTGGAATTCCGAAGCCAACGGCCAGATAAAACCGTCGGAAAACTGTGTGGTATTGCCCGACTGTTTCTGGCGGATAAGGGCTTCTATTTCCGCGTTCAGCTCTTCAAGCATAGCGTCGCCCTCGGCGTTCTGAGCGGAAAGCGAATTCACCTTGCTCTGCAATCCGGAATTCTGTGCTACCAGGTTGTTCAGATACTTTGTTTTTTCGGCGGCGTCGCTTGCAAGCTTTGCCTTTTCGGCTTCAAGAGCCGCTTCCTGATCCTCAAGATTTTTCTTTTCGGCTTCAAGGTTCTGTTTTTCGGAATTAAGCCGGTCTATTTCGGCGTTCATAGCGTCGATAAGGGTTTCCTGAGCCTTTATCGAATCCTGAAGCTCTTTCATAAACTTGACATTCTGACCGCTTATATTCCGCACCACGTCGGAATAAACGAAAAAGCTGTACCAATCGTCCGAGCCGTTAAGTATCGGTAACGTGCTTGAAGCGTCGTTCATGTACATAACTCTCGCAAGCTTCGCGAATTTTTCGAGATTTGCCTTATTCTGGGCTTCAAGCTCCGTTACTTCGGCTTCCTGTTTTTCTATCTCGGCTTCGGTATCCGCGATAGTCTGAGAAATATTTTCGATATCAATGCGCTTTTGTGATATCTCGCCGAGCTTTACGTCGATAAGCTGACCGCGCAGCTGCATTTCGGCGTTAATGCCGTCTATCTGCTCCTCAACAAGTTTTATAGCCTCTTTATTTGACTTGATATCCCCGCCCAGAGCCTCTATTTGTTTTTTACGGGCTTCGTTTTCCTGCTGTTGTTTTTCGTACTGTTCCTGAAGCTGTTGTATACGGTCGTCTATGGCGCTTGACGCGGAAACGCTATCGGAGGGCGCTCCCATACTCAATACGATAGATCCTGCGCACAAGACCGCCGCGCAGATCCTAAGACCCGTTGACAGGCATACTTTTTTAATTTTCCCCATAAATTTAATATTCCCCATAAGTTCGCCTCATTTCAAAAAATCCCCTTATTCTTCCCACGGGAAGATACTACTTTAATTATAACCGATTATTCCGACGTTGTCAAGGGGGTAAATGTGAAATTTCTATGAAATTCTACAAAAAACGCGGGAGAAAGATCTCCCGCGCTGTCTTATAAAACACAAATTTATGTTATATGTTAATTTATAATTCGGTTTTCTGACGTTCCGAATCAAACGCAACCCTGAGCCTTCATTGCCTCTGCGACTTTCAGGAAGCCCGCTATGTTTGCGCCTGCCATATAGTTTCCGGGCATACCGTACTCCTTGGAAGCGTCGTCGCACTGTTTGAAGATAGCCTTCATAATATCGTGCAGCTTTGCGTCAACTTCCTCGAACGTCCAGCTGTATCTTATGGAGTTCTGGCTCATTTCAAGACCCGAAGTTGCAACGCCGCCTGCATTTGCAGCCTTTGCGGGACCGTAGAGCATCTTGTTTGCGAAATAAACCTCGATAGCTTCGGGAGTGGACGGCATATTCGCGCCCTCCGCAACAGCATAAACGCCGTTTGCTGCGAGGTTCTTTGCGAAATCGCCGTTTATTTCGTTCTGTGTAGCGCACGGAAGAGCGATGTCCGCCTTTATCTTTGCGCCCCAGACGCTGCCCTCGTGATACTCGGCATTCTTGTGAGAAGTTCTGCCGACATATTCCTTGATACGTCCGCGCTCAACTTCCTTTATCTGCTGAACGACAGGCAGGTCGATGCCGTCGGGATCGTAGATATAGCCGTTGGAATCGGATACGGTCACTACCTTGCCGCCGAGCTCGGTCGCCTTCTGTGTAGCGTAGATAGCGACGTTGCCGGAACCGGAGATGATAACGGTCTGATCCTTGAAGCTCTTGCCGTTAGCCTTAAGCATTTCGTCGGTGAAATAGCAAAGACCGTAACCTGTAGCCTCGGTTCTCGCGAGAGAGCCGCCGTAGGTCAATCCCTTACCGGTAAGAACGCCCGAAAATTCGTCACGGATTCTCTTATACTGACCGAACATATAGCCTATCTCACGTCCGCCCGTGCCGATATCGCCTGCGGGAACGTCGCAATCGGGACCGATATGTCTGCAAAGCTCTGTCATAAAGCTCTGGCAGAAGCGCATAACTTCGCCGTCGCTCTTGCCCTTGGGGTCGAAATCCGAACCGCCCTTTGCGCCGCCCATAGGAAGCGTGGTGAGGGAGTTCTTGAAGATCTGCTCGAAGCCGAGGAATTTAATGATACCCATATAAACGGAGGGGTGCAGACGAATACCGCCCTTATACGGACCGATAGCGGAATTGAACTGGATTCTGAAGCCGCGGTTTACCTGTACCTTGCCGTTGTCGTCCACCCACGGAACGCGGAAGATTATCTGTCTTTCGGGCTCTACTATTCTGTCGAACACGCCTGCCTCAACGAGGTCGGGACGCTTTTCAACGACGGGCTGGAGGGTTTCAAAAACCTCTGTTACCGCCTGAATGAACTCCGGCTCACCGGGGTTTCTTTTCTTTACTGTTTCCAGCAGGTCTGCGAGATACTGATTTTTTAACGCCATTGTTAAAAATCCTCCTACAATAAAATTATAAGCAAAAAAACTTACTCTACTATTATAACATATCCTTTTATATTCTGCAAGAATTTTTCAAGAATTTTTCACCTCAAAAGGCAATTTTTGTATATTTACAACATTTTGTCCCTCACATTTTATGCACCTTGCACAAAAAATCCATTGTTTATTTTTCGGACTTGCAACAAGGAGAAAAAAATACGTCAAATTTGCAGGAAGAATGAAGGAATTTTGCAAGAAAAATTTCATAGCGGTCTGCGCTTATCGCACAATATGATACTTTGAAATGTTGAAAGAATTTGTTGAAAAGTGCCTTTGAAATTTCGTGAAGAATATGGTAAAATTTATATGTTGACAAAAAAAGTACGAGAAAAGGAGATCTTTATGCCAAAAACAAAATTTCAGAGAATGGTCTTTGCGTTTATCACGGTGGTCATTACGGTACACGCGTATGTGTTCTACAGTCTGTATGTGATAAACGGCAATACGTTCATGCAGCTTACGGGAGAGCCGTCCGTGCTTGCGGCGATACGCGCAATGGGCGGTGTTTCGGTGCTTGGAAAGGCTGTGCCCATCTGGGGAGTGATACTTATCGAATTCGCCCTGGCGTACACACTTGAGGTAACAGTGGGAAGCCCGCTGTCGTTCAGACTAGTATGCAGAGTCTTTAAGCCCGACGAGGTACACCCTGCTGTTTTTGAAACGGCGATAATCACGGCTACGGTGGGGATAATGTGTCCCGCCATGAGCTTTCTTGCCGCGATACTTTATTACCCTTACGGAGCGGCAACGTTCAGCGTGCTGACGCTTCTGGCAAACTGGCTGAAGCTTGTCTGCTTTAATCTGCCGTTTGCGTTCTTCTCACAGCTGATGTTTATTCAGCCGTTTGTGAGAACGGTTTTCAAGGCGATATTCGTCCGCAAAGCCGAGGCGGTTCCGGAAGAAGCAAAGTGACCCGCACAGATAAAACAAGGCGTTCCGAACGGAGCGCCTTTTTATTGCCGAAAAAATCATAAAATCTTAAGAAATGCCCGCTTGACATAGCCTTTTTAATTTGTTATAATAAAAAACAAATGGGGGATTTTTATGGGAAATTTTTATGTATTTCTTAAAATTCATTTCGGAAGTCTTGCGGACTTGATTTTCTATCTGCCGCCTTTGATAGCGGCGGGAATTATTTTCTGGTTTGCGAGAGCGATAATACAGAAAATTAAACTCCGCGATAATTATAAACCGGCGAGGAAAGCGGCAATACTTCACGAAATAATTTTAACGCTGTTTTTCTGCTGGTGCGCGTTTATTTTCTGCGCGCTTCTGGCGGATTCGTACCTGCACCCGTTTCTCGCAAAGCTCTACGACGGGCTAAATCCGTTTAAGGGAACGGAGTTTCGCTTTTCAATCGGTTTCCAACCGAATTTTGTGCCGTCGATATTCCGCGACCGGGAGTATTTTGACCTCGAACATATGCTCTTAAATGCAGTGCTGTTTATGCCGTTTGGGGTGCTGCTGCCGTTTTTAATGAAAAAGGCGACAATACTAAATGTTACCTTGCTCGGCTTTGCAATAAGCTTTTTTGTGGAATTCGTACAGCACTTTGTGGGGCGCGAATCTGATATTGACGATTTGATAGCGAATACCCTCGGAGCATTTTTAGGGTGTCTGATTTTTATGATGATTAGAAAGCTTTTCCCGAAATTCACGGAAATGTGCAGGACGACTGTTAAACACAATAAATAAAAATTATCCCGCTTGAAAACAAGCGGGATTTTTTCAGCCTGACATAGGCAATATCCTGACGTTTGATTTTGTGAATTTTACTTTGCTCTGCCAAAAGCAAAACGCCGACGATAATACCGCCGACAGCGCGAACGCCGAAATTGCCGCTCCCAGAGGAATGTTAAAGCCCTCGGACTTTAGCTTCTGCGGCAAAAGCTCTGAAGCGCCGATAACAGGCAAAACCACTAGATACACTACGGACAGTCCGCCAAGCTGAACATTTTCAAAAAGCGTACTCACTAAAAGCGTTAAAAAGCAGATAACCGCGCCTATTATCAGCGTGTCGGAAAATTCGCGCACGCCGCACCCGCGCACTCCCAGAAAAACCATATAACCACCCATTAAAACAAGCGGCAGACCATAGCACATAATTATCTGCAAAATCGGCAGCGACCGCGTGAAAAGCTCCCGCGAAATCGGCAGAGCGCGAACCGCTTTATTACCGTTAAGCTCCAACGACAATAATACCATAACAATACACTCCAACGACGCCGGAACAAAAAACAGAGCCATTTTCGGATAGAGATATTCGTCGCTTCCGAACGGCTCGCTGAGGACATAAGGCAAAGCTGAAAACGCCGCGAAAGCTGCCGCGGAAATCCACGCCAATTTTTGCATTTTAAGCGAATTTAACAGATATTTAAGTCCCGTCATTTTTTCTGCTCCTTTCCCGTGAATTTTTTTGAATTTGTCAGAACATACACGAGAGATACGGCGTAGACTGCCGCGCAAATGACAAGCGTGTACAGCACAACTGCATTAGGGACGGTGAATTCCCGCTCACCGAAAAAGCCGACAATCCCGCCCGCAAATCCAATTGTCATCATAAGCAAAACGAGTTTTACAACATAATTTTCGATATACTGAACAAAATTCATTATCGACAAAAATACCACGGAAAGAACAACGCTGAACATCAGCATAAGCGTACTTTCGAGGTAAAACGAGCCAACCACTGCGATAAACGCCGTGCCGAGCAGGGAGATTATATTACCGCCGAGCACGGCGCGGCGGAAATGCTTTTCGGCGTTCGGCAGAGAGCGGAAGAATTTGTACCCGAAACCGGCATTGGCGGAATTTGCAAGCATAGTTCCGTTAAGCGCGATACACGACAAAACGCACGGGATCACCATATGCTGAACCCCGACGAAACCGCTCAAAAAATCCTCGAACGCGGCGATATTTTTGAGCGTAAAACCGCACGCTGCAACCACTGCGAACCACGCGGCGAGGATTATATGTCTTCGGTTTCCGAATGAAAAAAGTTTATACGAACGCAGAATTTTCATCGTTTCCCCTCCGCGTATTTCAGCAGTCCCACCGAGAGCGTCTGCAAAGTCGGGCGTTCAGTCACCGCGCCCAAAGCTTTCAGTTTATCGGAATTTTCCGCTTTCGCAAGTCCCTCAAACGTAGATGAATTCGCGCTGTACGACAACAGCAGTTCCTTTGCTGCGGGAAAGTTTTCGGGGTCGCCGCGGGCTATTATGTATTTTTCTTTAAGGTCGTCCACAAATCCTGTTTCGAGAATTTTTCCGTTGTCCATAAAAACGGCGTAATCGGTGGCGTTTTCCATATCGGCAATATTGTGCGTCGAAAAGATTATTGATTTTTCTCCGTCGCCGCGGTCGAGATATTCGCGGAATTTATCGCACAGCCTGTCGCGCATTAACGGGTCGAGGGAGCTTCCCGGCTCGTCGAGAATAAGAACGTCTGTTTCCCGCGCGAAAACCGCCGCGAGAGCCGTTCTCATACGGTTTCCGTCGGAGAGTTTGTACATCGGGAGCTGTTTTTTTGCCGGATGCGAATCAACGCCCAGTTCATCGCAAATCCGCACGAATTTTTCGCGGTCAAAATTCTTGTACGCTATCTCAAACGAGGACACGATATTTTTCGGCTTCCAGTTTGTCGGAAAAAATCCCGACGCGGCACAATATCCCACCCGCTCGCGAATTTCGGGAGAATCGGGGTCGTCGCTTTCGCCGAAATAATTTATCTTCCCCGCAGACGCGTGGATAACTCCGCACATAAGGTCGATAAGCGTTGTTTTGCCCGCGCCGTTCGCGCCGATAAGAGCAGTGGAAAATCCCTTCGGTATGCCGAAATTAAGCTCACCGAGCGTGAATTTCCCGTATATCTTTTTAAGTCCCGAAACAGAAATGATATCTTCCATAATTCCTCCTAAACCTCATAAAGCACATCTATCATTTTTACAAGCTCCTCACGGGAGATTCCGCAAAGTCTTGCCGCCTCCATGGCGTTCTGCAAATGCTGTTCGAGCAGGCGCAGATGCTGCTCTCTTACCATTTCCGTATCCTGCGGATTTACAACATAGCCCTTTCCCTGCACCGCCGAGATAAGTCCCTCCTCGGTCATAAGTTCGTATGCCTTCATAGTAGTTATAACGCTTATTTTCAAGTCCCTAGCAAGCCCGCGTATTGACGGCAGAAAGTCCCCCTCGGATATTTCGCCGCTCATTATCTTTTCCTTAAACTGTGCCGCTATTTGTTTATAGATCGGCACATCGCTGTTCTGCACGATTTTCATTACAGCACCTCCGCAGCTGTTTATATGTTATATATACAGTATATACTGTTTATCATCTTTTGTCAAGGGGGTTTTTGATTTTTTTTGAATTAAATTTGTTGACAAAGGGCGTTTGGTGTGGTATAATAAGGTATGGTATAGGTTTTTGTACTTTTTATCTTTTTATTATTCGGAGGAAAAATATGGCGGTTTTTAAATGCAAAATGTGCGACGGCACTCTCGATATAACCGAGGGTTCAAATATCTGCACCTGCTCCTACTGCGGTACGTCGCAGACGGTGCCGGTGTTTGACGACGACAAAAAATTGGCTCTCTTTACAAAAGCCAACGAGCTTCGCAAAAAATGCGACTACGACAAGGCAGCAAATATGTACGAAAATATCGTCGCGGAATTCCCGCTTGAATCGGAGGCGTACTGGGGACTGTGCCTGTGCAACTACGGCATAGAATATGTGGACGACCCCGTCACGCAAAAAAAGATCCCGACCTGCCACCGCACCGTCGTGGAAAGCATTTTCGACGACGAAAACTTTGAACAGGCAAACGAATACGCCACCCCCGAAGCACGGGATATCTTCTACGCCGAGGCAAAGGAAATAGACAGAATACAGAGGAGTATTCTGGAAATCGTCAAAAACGAAGAGCCTTACGACATTTTCATCTGCTATAAGGAAACCGATGAAAACGGCGACCGCACCAAGGATTCCGTTATGGGTCAGGATATCTACAATGCCCTGACGCATGAGGGATATAAGGTATTTTTTTCAAGGATCTCGCTTGAGGACAAAATCGGGCAACAGTACGAGCCGTACATATTCGCAGCGCTGACTTCGGCGAAGGTCATGCTGGTGCTGGGTACTCACCGCGAACATTTCAACGCCGTATGGGTAAAGAACGAATGGAGCAGATTCCTAGATATGATGCGCTCGGACAACTCTAAAACCATTATTCCGTGCTTCGCCGATATAGACGCTTACGATATGCCGCGCGAGTTCAAGAATATTCAGGCACAGGATATGGGAAAAGTCGGCTTTATACAAGATCTTGTTTTCGGAATAAAAAAATTGCTTCCGAAAAATAAAGAACAGCTGCCCGCAGCGACGATCAAGGACAAGGTAAATGTTTCCGCATTGCTTGAACGGGCGTTTATGTTTCTGGCAAACGGGGATTTTTCAAACGCCGACAAGTACTGCGAACGCGTTCTCGATGAGGAGCCGAGAAACGGCAAAGCCTACCTCGGAAAGCTGCTTGCGGAATGCCGCTGCCGCCGTGAAGAGGAACTGGGCGAATTATACATTGATATTACCGAATCGACAAACTACCGAAGCGCCGTGCAATACGGCTGCGATATTACAAAATACGGCACCATGACAATGTACAACAGAGGGTGCAGGCTGTCGGAAAGCGCGGAAACCGTAAAGCAGCTGAACGCGGCAAAATCACTTTTTGAGGGAGCGCACGGATATCAGGACGCCGACGAAAGACTGGCTTTGGTAAGCAACAAACTTGAAAAAGCAGATTCGCTTACAAACGGCTGCAGAGAGATACTGCGGCGCTATGACGAATCAAAAACGGAATCGGGAAACTCGGACGCTCTTCAAAAAGTAATAAATCACCGCGAAAGCATAAAAAATAACTTTCCGAGCTTTATCGGCGGAGATATTCCCGAACCGTTCGACCCGTTAAAGCTGAACGTCTGGTTCATTCCGCTGTCACTGGGACTTATTATTGCTATGGGCGAACGTATTTTAACTGAAGGCTATAATTACATGGCTGTGCTTGTTTTATCGTTTATTGCGGCGGGAATAGCGAATTTTGCGGCACGAAAATTTTTCTCTTTGATCGGTTTTGTCGGTATTATCATAGCCGGATCGACGTATATGGGCATTCTGACGGGTATCATCAACAATCCTGCTATATTCAAGGATTTCTCGAAAGCGGCTCCGGTTATTTTCCTCCTTGTGGGAATAGCAATGCTGGCGGTTTCGGTTCTTACAATAGTGAATTACTCCCGCAAAAAGCACAGGATAAGCAACTATTACAAATCGCTTGAAACTCTGGAACAGCTTAAAACTATGATGGAAGAAGCCCGCAATTGCGAGGTCAATGATATTTGCAACTCCTGCGAGGGACTTAACGATACAATAATCAGCGACTGCTGCAAGATAGCACAGGCAAGCTATTAAAAACGGCATTGTTCCGGAAATGTACGATGAAGAGATAAAAGTTACAAAAAATTACAAAAGGTTACAAATAGTTACAATTTGGTTACAGTTTTGTAATAAATATTGAAATATATTCCGCAACGTGTTATAATAAATAAAAGCTCCGAACAGGACATAAAAACTGAACGGAGCTTTTTATTAACTATATTTAACGGAGGAACAATTATGAAAAAATTCTTATCGGCAATTTTAGCATCAACAATGATACTGTCGCTTACGGCGTGCAACAATGTCCGGAACACAAGCAGCAATTCCGAGGACAATTCAAGTTCACAAAGCACAGAATCTTCGGCAAAATCGGAAAACACGGAAAGTATTGAAAGCTCAACAAACTCGGAAAACTCCGAAAGCCCGGAAAGCTCCGAAAGCTCCAAAAGCAATAATCTCCCCGATTTTACAGAAGAGGATATTGAGTTTCAGAAAATTTTCGCGGAACTTGTAGACGGGGTTAACGAAATCGACTGCCTTAATTCCGACGAAATGTTTTCCACAAATGAAAATCATCTTGAGCTGAAATTCCCCGAAATTGACCCCGAAGAAACTTTTACCTACGACAGAATTCCCGACGGCTATATGTACGGGGGTATTCTCGTTCCGACAACGCGTGAGGAATTGGCGGAGAGGGTACATAAATGCATAGCCGAGGAGCAGGCGAATTCGTGGATAGATGTGGTGGGAACGGGCAGTTTGACCGAAAATCCCGACGGCACATTGTCCGTCAACGGAATTTCTGAAATTCACAAATGGCTGGAACTTGACGGCAGGCTTTACTGCTTTATAGGCGCGAAAACAGGCGGTACTCTGATTGCTCCCGAAAGCGCGAAAATCGAATCCCGCACCGACGACGAGATAAATTTCACCTACTCGCTTTATGCAGACCTATCGGGCGAATCCTACGAGTCTGAGCGCATTGACGGGAAGCTGGTTCTCGAAAACGACGGCTGGAAATTCTGCTATGAAAACAAATATTATAATGGAATGACAATAGACGTGAACGGAAAAAAAATCCCGTACATTGCTTAAAGCGGAAATATTTATTATGTTTTTGCTGTTCGGACTACAGCACGAAAACGCCCGTCATATTCTTAAGCTCGACCGCTTCCTCGTTGAGCGTTACGCTTGAAGCAGCGCTTTGCTCGGCGGTGGCAGTATTGCTCTGAACAACAGAGGAAATGGAATCCATTTCGGCGCTTATGCGTTTAAGCTCTTTCTCCTCGTCGACAGCGTCGGCTGCGATATTGTTGACAAGCTCGATGGTATTGTTGGTTCCCGAAACGAGAGTTTCAAGCGAAACCGCTGTAGCTTTCGTAAGCTGTACGCCTTTTTCGACAGCCTCGACTGCCTCGATGATAAGCTTTGTCGTCGTCGCTGACGCTTCGGCGGATTTGGAGGCGAGATTTCTTACCTCGTCGGCGACGACCGCGAAGCCCTTGCCCGCGTCACCCGCACGCGACGCTTCTATAGCGGCGTTCAGGGCGAGTATATTCGTCTGGAACGCGATATCGGCAACAGTCTTGTTGATGTTCTTTATCTCCTCGGAAGTGGAGTTGATATGCTTCATAGCGTCGATAAGCTGCTCCATACTGCTGTTGCTTTCGGCGACGTTCTTTCCCATTTCGGTGACTATTTCGGCTGCACTGCCTGCGTTTCCTGCGGTATTCTGTATTTTGGAGGAAACGGACTCTATCGCTCCGGAAAGCTCGTCCACGGCGCTTGCCTGTCTGGAAGCTCCCTCTGACAGAAGCGACGCCGCGCCCGAAAGCTGGTCTGAACCGCTTGCGACCTGTCCCGCGATATCGTTTATTCTCGTAAGGGTATTTCTCAGCGAATCCTGTATACGCTCCATAGATGTCTTGATATTGGCGAAATCGCCGATATACTCGATATTCATCTCGTTATTGAATTTTCCCTGTGACATATTGCTGAGATTCTCGTCGATATCCTTGACATAGAGAAGTATCTTCTTCATCGCCTGTTCGGTGGAAACGCACGCAGAGCCTATCTCGTCGGGTACTCTGTAGTTGCTTGTATAGGAAAGCTCTCCCGAAAGCATAGCGTCGGACGCTGCTTTAAGCTCGCTGAGAGGTTTCAGCTTTTTGACGATTATCGTTACGAGAATCGCCGTATCAGCGAAAAGGAAGATAAGAAAGAACATTCCGAACATAATGGAAATAGAGATGGTTTCACGGTAAAATTTCCCCGAAGGTGTTACAAGAGTAAGCGTCCAGCCCGTTTCTCCGACGGGCTGTTTTACAAAGACCGAGGAGATTTTGTCGTAGTCGCGGCTCTTGAAGATCGAAGCGTTTTCGGCGTCGGTAAAGCCCGTGACATTCATATCCGCGGCGTTGGTGATAATATCGTTTTCATTTTCGTCTACTTTAGGGAGAAAATCGGGATTTTTATGCACGACGATACCGTTGTCGGAATCAGTAAGTATCGGGTAGAAATCCTCGCCGTCGGCGGTTCTGTCGGCGATATCAATAACGGAAGTCACGAAAATATCCGACGCGAACACTGCTGTGACCTCGCCGTTCGAGCGGATAGCCTTGGAAATTGTGATGACCATTTTCTTGGTGCTGACATCTGTGTACGGCGCGGAAATGACCACGCCCTCTGTATTGAGCGCCTCGGTGTACCACTCACGGGTTGTAGGGTCATAGTTTTCGGAAGCCGCGTCCCAGCCGTCCGAGAAAACGCAGGACTTATCGGGTCTGCCCATATACAGGCAATAGATATCGCTGTCTACTCCCAAAAGATCCACAAGGTACTCCTCGCTCTGAGAAAAGAGCGTTGTATCGTAACCGCCGGCATGTATCGCCTCGACGCAGCTGTCGACCGTCCTTGTCTGAACGTCGAACCAGTCCGACATCTCTCTTGACGTGGATTCCGCCGTCGCGATATAATTAAGTTCTGTGCTTCTGCGCATTTTTGTTATTGTCGTAGCGCCCGACACGACCGCGAAAATGAGGTTGGAAATTCCGATAACAAGAAGCACATAAATCGCTATCGTCCTTTTGATGCTCTGTTTTTTCTGTGTTTGCGCCATAACCGAAGATCCTTTCTTTTATTTGATTTTTAGAATTGCCGAAAAGCCGCGGGCTTTTATGGGCAATTTTTTTTTACATCACAAATTCTTTTCGCAGGAAAGCTTACGGCGAAGCCGTGTATTTGCGAAGCAAACTAACTTTATTATAACACAAACTCTTCCCGATTTCAATACAAAAATGCTTTTTCCGACAAAAATTTCTTTTGTCGGAAATGGTAATATCATTCGGCATAGCCGTCGGGGTGGGCGCTGTGCCAGCGCCACGCGTCGGAAATTATCTCCTCAAGGTCGGGAATACGCGGCTGCCAGCCGAGTACGGAGCGCGCCTTTTCTCCAGACGCTACAAGCCTTGCGGGGTCGCCTGCCCGCCTTGGAGCTTCCCTTGCGGGAATGGGCTTTCCCGTGACCCTGCGCGCTGCTTCGAGTACCTCGCGGACGGAATATCCCACGCCGTTTCCGAGGTTGAAAATGTCGCTTTTGCCGCCGCCTTCAAGATATTCAAGCGCCGATATATGCGCTCCTGCAAGGTCGGTAACATGGATATAATCCCTCACGCAGGTGCCGTCGGGGGTGTCGTAATCCGTTCCGAAAACAGAAATTTCCTTGCGCTTTCCGTTCGCGCACTCCAGCAAAATAGGGATAAGGTGGGTTTCGGGAGAATGGGCTTCGCCTATACTGCCCGATCTGTCAGCTCCGCAGGCGTTGAAATACCGCAGCGAAACATATTCAAGACCGCAGGCTCTTGCCGTCCAGTAAAACATTTTTTCCATAGCGAGCTTGGTTTCGCCGTATGGATTCAAGGGAACCGTGCGGTCGGTTTCTAAGATCGGGATATTTTCCGGTTCTCCGTAGACCGCTGCCGTTGACGAAAAGACTATTTTTCCGATGTTATGTTCCGTCATAGACGACAAAAGCACCCGTGTTCCGCAAAGATTGTTGTCGTAATACTTAAGCGGGTTTTCGACGCTTTCCCCGACAAGGGAATAAGCCGCGAAATGGATAACAGCGTCGATTTTTTCGCACTCGAAAAGTCCGTCTAAAAACGCCCTGTCACGCAGGTCGCCCTTGTAAAACTTCGCGCCGTCGGGGACAGCAGCGATATGACCCGTCGAAAGGTCGTCCGCAACGACGACTCTTTTTCCCGCTCTCACCAGTTCCAGAGCCGTATGCGAGCCGATATAGCCCGCTCCGCCCAAAACAAGGATACTCATTTTTCAATTCCTTTCAGTTTAAATCAAAGCAGGCTTAACCATTTTCCGGAAATATTTCCGCAAAGCTCGATATCGGTGTTCTCGGCGGCGGAGCGAAGATCCTCAAAGAGGGATAACTGCTCTTCCTCGTACACGAAATCCGACATTTTCTCGATAACATCGTCCACCTGAAGTGTATCGAAATTATCGAGGGCAGCGTTAAGCTCGCCGAGCATATTGCGTATCTCGTCGGGGGTTGCGGCACGCTTTTCGGTCTTGACGTCACATTCCGGAAAGAGCGGCGCGAGTACTTCCTTGTAATGTCTGTACTGTTCGAGCAGCGGAGGAGTTTTCTTTTCGATAAACTCGATATTATTGTCGTTGCCTGCCTTTTCAAGGTCGGCAGCTAATGCCGAAAGGCTGTCCGCGCCTATCTGGCGCGAGCTGCTTTTAAGTGCGTGGACCTCGATGGTGTAATCGCGTATTCTGTTTTCGCGGAAATGCCCCTCGATTATATCGGATTTCTTGTCAATGGAAATATAGTACTCTTTCAAAACGCTGACAAAGAGCTTCTCGTTTCCGAGCAGCTTCAGAGCCTCCGCTATATTCAGACCCTCGATTTTTTCGGGGAGTATGGAATCCTTATTCTCGGTATTAACCTTTCCCGAAGTTAAAACTATTTTTTCGGGAGGCAGCCAGAGCTTAAGTTTTGAGGTTATATCCATTATTTCTATGGGCTTCGGCACGAAGTCGTTCATTCCCTCTTTTATGAACATATCACGCGTGCCGCTTATGGCGTTCGCCGTAAGGGCGATTATCGGGACATTGTCGTAATTTCTCATAAGACGGCGGATTATATGTGTTGCCTCCACGCCGTCGACTTCGGGCATCATATGATCCATAAAGATAAGGTCGTACTGCTTTTTATGCAGCATTTCTATTGCCTTGCCCGCGCTTTCGGCGGTATCTATCTGCATTTGCAGCGGCTCTAAAAGTCCCTTGGCGACGGTGAGGTTTACAGAATTATCGTCGACGATAAGGATATTGGCGGAGGGCGCTGTGAACGTGAAAGCGTTCTCCTCGGTGTTGTCGGCTTCAAGCTCGACCTCGGCTATTCCCATGGCGTTGCAAAGACCGAGCGAATAAACGGGCTTTCGCAATATTCTTATGTTCGGAACGTCAGACACGGTATTCCTGTAAGTATAGCCCGCGATCCCTATGCAGACAATATCTGGGTGTCCTGCCAGAAAATCTAACAGCTTCTGCGTAATGAATTTTTCCTCGACAATGACAAAATCGGGCGTGATATGCGGAGCGTCCTTGATGTTTTCTATTTCGGTGTACTCGACGTTAATACTTGAAAGATCCTTGAATATCTGCTTTCTGACATATTGATTCTCGACAAGCACGGCTGCGTGCTTCTTTTCGGAAAGCGGCGGGATACTGTATGCGCCGTCGACTATCTTCTGCGGCAGGACGAACGTGAAAGTAGTTCCCTTTTCGTACTCGCTCTCGACGGAGATAGTGCCGTTCATCATCTTCAAAAGCTGCTGAGAAATGGCAAGACCAAGCCCCGTGCCCTCGATATTTCTATTGCGCTTGCTGTCGACCTGCTGGAACGAATTGAAAAGCTTGCCGATATCCTCTTTTTTTATTCCTATTCCAGTATCGGAGATAGAGGTCGTGATTATGGCGTATTCCGGATTCTTCGGGTAGACCTCGCAGTCGACGGTGAGATGTACCTCGCCTTTTTTCGTGAATTTAACGGCGTTATTAAGCAGATTGATAAGTATCTGATGTATGCGGTAATTATCGCCGAACAGCTTTTTCGGGAGTTTCGGCGAAATATCCATCGTAAACTCTATCGGCTTTATTCCTATTCTGCTGTTTACTATTCCGGCAACGTCATTTATTACCGACAGCGGCTCGTATTCCGCCTCGATGATATCCATTTTTCCCGCTTCTATTTTGGAGAAGTCGAGTATATCATTTATGATGACAAGCAGGTTTTTCCCCGAAATTTTTATCTGTTTTATAAAATCCCTCGCGGCGGGTGACATATCCTCACGCAGGGCGAGATCGACCATTCCGAGGATAGCGTTCATAGGAGTGCGTATCTCGTGGCTCATATTCGCAAGAAAATCGCTTTTCATATTCGAGGCTTTTTCAATCTCGATATTGCTCTGGTAAAGACGATAGCTTTTGTACGCGATATTCGAGAGTGTGTTCGCTATTGTACACAGCGACTGCGCAGCCTTGTCTATGCTTGCCTTATCGGTTATGCGAACCTTTTTTACGGCTTCCTTGTACTGTTCGGGGTCGATGTCAAGCTCTTTTGCGATAAGCTCGAATTTCTGCAGCTTCGGGCAGCGTGTCAGCACCTGTCCGCCGATAAAGCTGCCCACCATAACACCGTTTGCCATAATAGGAGCCGCGAAATCAACAAGTCCCGCGTGGCAGTAATATGTAACAGCCTTTCCGCTTTCGAGAGTCATCTCCGCGCCGTGCTTGTCGCACTGTTCGCAGCGTTCGCTCCCAAGCTTTGACTTTCTCGTATAATCCATGCAAAATTCCGTAAAGTTGCTTCCCTTTGTTACGGGATTGCCCTCCGCGTCTGTGGTAAGCGCCGCCATTCCCGTCATATTTGAGAACGCGTCCTGTATCTGCTGTAAAATTTCAACGTCGATAAGATCCGTCAGCGCCAGACTCGGCTCGGAGCTTTCATTGATATTTCTTTCTTCAGGCATAATCTCCACCTCGGATAAGATTTAAGATTCAGATAAGATTCTCGATAGCGGTCATCAACACTTCAAGGTCAAGCGGCTTCAGAAGATAGCTGTCCGGACGCAGCGACATAATTTCCATGACCTTTTCCTTATCGGAAACTCCCGTAAGGAAGCATATCGGAATATTCGCGTATTCGGGCTTTGCCTTTATTTTGCGGTAGACCTCCGCGCCCGTCATGATGGGCATTTCGTAATCAAGCACTATAAGGTCTATTTTCTTTGTAGCAAGCACTTTTTCAACGATAAGACCGTTAAGGGTGGACGTTACCTCGTATTTTTCCTCAAGGGCGGTCTTAAGCATTTTGAGGACGTTTCTGTCATCGTCCACGACGAGTATCTGCTTCTTTGCGGGTCCGGAAGCAGCGGGCTGTTCTTGCTTTGCGGGAGCGGCAGGTGCAGGAGCGGGAGTAGGTGCGGCGGGAGCCTTTGGCGCTTCGGGTACGGGCTGTACGGGAGCAGCGGGCATAGCCTCCTCATATACCGCAGTATCTTCCGCGAACTGCGGCATAACGTCTTCAGCCGAACCTATCGCTTTATCGAGATAGCCCATGGTGCGAAGGATTATATTATCGCTTGAAATTGGGCGGTAGAGCGTAAAGTCCACCAATCCCTTGTCGCCCTGTATTTCAAGCTCTCTGATCACTTCTTCCTTCGTGATGAAGATAACGGGGATACTGTTATATCTGCGGTCGGACTTGAACTGATGAAGCGTATCGACCAGTCCGCTGTAAAGTCTGTCAACGAAGAACAGTATGGCGTTCGGCTCGAAGAGCCTGCAATGCTTGCACAGGTCGCCGAAACCGTCCGTGGTGCTCAGGCAGTCAAAGCTGTTCTCCATAAGTCCGAGGAACTCCTTGACCATACTAAGGTTGCTGCCGTTTACGAGTAGCTTATAAGTCATAATATAACCTCTTTTCTTTTTTGATATTTCAGGAATTACGAAGTATACTTTAATTTTATTTTAACACAATAATTAAATTCTGTCAATAGGTTTTAAAATATAGTACAAAAAAGCCCCAAAGCGAGATTTGGGGCTTTTTGTTGGGAATTATGCTGTTTGTTTAAGCAGCTCCTCGACAGACTCAGGGGGCTTTTTCGGGATAGCCTTTTCGGTTTCGTCGGTCTTGTTTACGGCGTCGATTATCTTCTCGCTTTCAATGCTCAGAGCTTTGGCTGATTTGAACGAGCTGAAATCCACTTTCATAAGCGATTCGGTGGTTTGCATATTCACTTTAAGAAGCTCGAAGAAATTTGTTATGCTGCCGTTTATGTTGTTATAGGCGTTTTTCAGGCGCGTATACTCCGAGGCGGCGTTCTTTTTGCCTGTGAACTGCGACCCTCTGCCTTTTATGCTGAACGAACTGAACCCGTAGGAATTTTTCAGGTCGTCCTCGAACCATTCTCCCCTTTCGAGAGCATTCCGGCGTTTGGAAGCCTGCTCGAGCGTGTTTCTCAATGTTTTTTCAAACCCCGCCCAGTTGGTTACCTCGAATTCCGGGGTTAAATAGTTTTTCGCAGCGTTGTAATAGGAGTCTGTCAGATTGCCGAGAATTCCTTTAAGCCATGTTTTCCGCGCCGACAATACATTTTCGGTAAGAGCGACGTTTTCTACGGACTTGTACTGATCCGCCTTTGCTGAAATCATACTCTGAACATGCCTGTTCTGAACCGACAAAAACTCCGTAAAGCCGCCTATGCTCGACGACATCTGCACTCCCTCGACCTCGGTTTTTAAAAGCTTTTCCTTTTGTTTTTGCTTTTCTTCAAGAAATTTTTGGTATTCCTGCTTCTGCTTGGCGTTTTTCGACTGACGTTTTGAGTTGTCATTGTCAAGAGCTTTGATTTTTTCTTCTGTATCGTCAATTTCCATCTGAACGTCTGCAAGCTTGTTGTAACAGTTATCCTGAAGCGCGGAAAGCGACTCTAAAGCTTCCTTGAAAATTTTATCGTCGTTGGTTTTGCTTTTGCTCTTGGAAGCGGCAGCTTTGGGGTCTTTTGCAAGCATTTTATGAAACGCCGTAAGCGAACCCTGACTTTCGTTCAGTCGAAAACTCTCCCAACTTTTGCTGCCTTTTAGTTTGTACACCTTAAGCATATTTGTAACCGCAACAGGGTCAAGCTCCGACAGCTTATTTATCGCGGGATCGTTGGGGTCGTCAAGCATTGCTTTTACGCGCTTCATAAATTCCGCATATTCTTTCGCAGTAATTCCGGTTTCGGTGACCGCAGAATTTTCCGCTTCGGCTTCGGTGTTTTCGCTCTCGCTTTCGGGTTGTTTTTCGGCGCGCTGTTTGCCTAGGATAACATCGTTTGCCTGCTGCGACTGCAGTTCGATATTTTCGAGAGCCTCGACTTCCTTAAGGTTTTTCTCGCCCTCGTCAGCCTTGTTCGCCAGACGCTTTTTAATCAACGCCATAAGCTTATAGGCTTCCATGGAATTATCCATACCCTGCTTGCGTATATCTTTCAGCTTCTCATACAGCGAACCTAAGCCGGTTATGGTCTTGTCGTTCATAAGCGCGTCAAGACCTATGACGTTGCCTTCCGTCACCTTCGAGCAGATATACTGCACCGATTCCATATCCCTTTTCAGAGAATCGTAAGTTGTGCCGAATTCATTTATCTGCTCCTCAACATGGTCGATATGGAATTTTCTGAGAAAATCATTTTCTTCGCTGTGGATAAATTTCCACATGTTATCTTCGTACTTCACGTTTCCGTTGAACATGACTTTACCGAGTTCCAAGGTCATAATATTCCACGAATGATACACTGAAAGCGACTTGTCCTTTGCAATAAATGCGGGAATTCCTGCTTTTGCGCCCGCAATCACTTCCAGCGCGAACTTAAGCGCGGCTTCAACATTGTAATTGACGGTAGTTTGCTCACGGTCAAGCGCGAAACTATGAAAAAACGGCAGCGACGGGTCGTGCGTAAACTGCGAATTTGCAGTTAATGAAGCGTTTCCGTCGGCGATAATATTTCCCTCAAGTTTTACAAAGGTGTTAAAATCTTTAATCCCGAGCGTAAGCGTTAATCCGATGCCCGCTCCGACCGCACCGGAAACTTTTCCGCCAATTGAACCTTTGAACGTGGTAATTCCCGATTCGCCCTTTGAAACGTTAGCCGCCGCACCCATCGAAGCCTTAAATCCCGCGTCGGCATGAAAATTCACTCCTGCCGACAAGCACGGCACTATCGGGAAATTAAGTTCCAATTCGGCAATGCGCCCCATGGACGTCTTGCCTTCTTCTTGTTCTTCCGGAAAACTCTTTTCCGCTTTAAGACCGACGCCAAGCCCGTTTGTGGAGTCGTATTTAAAATCGCCTGTTATGCCGTCGGCAAATTTGAATGTCTTATTAAAACTCTGAATGGAAAAATCTTCCGGATGTATGGTATCAATACCGTCTTTGGTGATATTAAGCGTTTCAAGGCGAATTTTCATGTCGGGCATTTGTTTTAAAAATCCCGCAAGAACGGGACTCATTCCCTTAAACTGCATCAGGTCATCAGACGCCTCGTGCGCTAGCGTAACTCCCGTAAGCGTAATCCCTTGTTCGGTTTTTTTTGCGGATTCCACCCCGCCTTTTCCCCAGCTTCCGAAGTCAAGCGCGAAATCCGACAGTTCGTTCACCGTGATATTGTCCTTGCCGATGGAAAGCGACATTGTCCCGCTGAGAGCTTTAAGCAACGAGCTGTCGCCGCTCTCGTAAGAAAGCGTGAAATCAAGCCCGAGGCTTTTATTGACAAGATCGTAAGAAACTTTCGGATCTACCAGATGAACATTTTTGAAAAGCTTTGCGTCGCCGGTGAACTGCATACCCAGCCCCTCGACCGAAAAACCGTCCGTGCCGAATTTGAGTTTATCGAGAGTAAACGCCGCGCTGTCCATACCGCAGAATGCCGCGATACGCCCACCTAACTCATCGTTTGATACGCTGAGTGTTTCAAAACTGCTGCTGAAACCCGTCGTTGACAGCGTTATAACGGCGTTTTCGGCTTCCACCGCAAATGGACCGATATTTGTCGAAAAAGTGCTTGCCTCAATATCCAAAGAGGGCTGGTCGATATTAAGCGTGAACGAAAGCTTTTGAAGATCTGCGTTGGTGTTTGCGTCAAGCGGAACCTGAACACTGCCGTCGGCGGGAGTTTTCTCCGGCGCGCCGCCCTTGTTTACCTTGACGGTGATTTCCGGCAGCTCTTTTCCTTTGAATTTCGCCTTTTCGAGAGTTACAGAAAGGTTAGCAAAATCAAAATTACTGTTGCCGTAGGTAAGATTTTCCGCATGGAAAACGCCGATTCCGCCGAGAGACGGGAATAATTTTGAAATATCCGCCGAAAGATCGAACTCTCCGAACGTCGTAACTCCGCCCCCATAGGAAAAATTGGTTACCGCGGCAGTGGCAATTTCTTTATTATTTATTACAAAAGCTGCCGAAAGCCCGCCTTCAAGCGATGCGGAGATACTCGACCCCGACGCGTCGGCAGTGCTTACCTCGTTTCCTGCCGAATTGCCCTCGGCAGCCGCACCGCCGCCCCCGCCCGCGCTTTTATGGTACGAAACCGTTGCGGTTGCACCCTCCGGAGCATGTATCTTAAACATATCGCCATCATAATCCACAATCACTCCGACAGTTGCGGAAAGGTCCATTCCCGACTCGTTTACCGAGCCCGAAAATTTTCCTCCCAAAAACGTAAAATTGTCGGAAACGGTAATTTGGGGAACATCCGCGCTGATACTTTCAACCGTAAACTTCTCCGCGGCACAGTTTAAATTCGTTATATTCGCCGTGGCTTTCGGAGTGTCCTCTCCCTCGCCCATAGCAAGTTCGCCGCTTGCCTGCGCTATGGAAAATCCTGCGGCGTATACTGTTATCGCGGTCTGACCGACGGTAAGAGGAATATTCTCAAATGTCGCGCCATCCGTGTCCAGCGACAGCGATTTTTCCGAGAAATTTATGTTTACCGAAGCATTTGCGGCAGTCATCGGACCTACCGTGACAGATGGAAATTTCAAGGTGAAATTGTCGGCGGATATTTTCCCGTTTGCGTAGGTAAGGTCAAAGTTTACGGGAATATCATTTGCCGCAAGCTCTTTTCCGAAAGCCGTAACGGAATATTTTCCGTCTCTGACGTGATAGATATAATTGCCGTCGTCTTTAATTTCACCAACAGCCGGAGTTTTGCCGATAATGGAGAATACGTTCCCTATCGAATAATCTATCGTGGCGTCGGACATATCAATTTTATAACTCAAGCCTCTTTCGCCTTTGAAAAGGACATACTTCTTCTGCACGGATTGTATAATATCCGCCGCAGAGTCGGCAAATCCAAGCGCGTTTTTTGTAGACTCCCCGACAATGCCCTCGGGGGTTATTTTAAGAGTACCCTCAAACGGATCGTCGTTGGCATTCGGGATTGCCGGGGACTTTATAGCAAGCTTCCGCGGGACAATCTCGTCAAGCGAAAGCGTGCCGCCTATTCCCGTGGCGAGAGTTATGTTGTTTTCGGTGTATAAAATTCCGTCGGGACCGTCTACCGATATCGACGACATACCGCTGTTCACGCCTATGACAACTTCTTCACCGAAATCAAGCTTTTCGTGCCGAAATTTCACCTTGCCATAGGCTAGAATCTGGTTATTATTGTCGCGCCGGAGAACTATAGGCTCAACCGCCGTCCAATTGACATTCGCTCCGAGAACGGACACAGTACCCTCTGTCGCAATGGCTTTGCCGTTTTCGTTCTTCACCATGAACGTCAGCATTCCGATTGTAAGATTGCCGTCGGGAACAGCGTTTGACCCGCCCGCAGAAGCTCCCGAAGCTCCTGCTCCTCCTGCTCCTCCTGCTCCTCTTGCTCCTCCCGCGGACTGTCTGCCTATCTCGTTATTCTTCTCGTTTGCCCAGTCGCGCGCCTCCTCAACCGTTTTCGTAGGGTCGTCGTCGGGCGGCAGCTGCCGTTTTCCCGTATTCTGCGCCGAAGCGGGGGCTTTTTCTTCGGAGGATTTTCCCACCCCGAAAATTTTTTTCAATCTTTCAAAAGCCATAGACTCACCTCAGATGTCCGTATTGTCCGAATAAACCGAATATGGTCCAAAATCGGCAGGAGAGATGTTCTTGCCGAACTTCGCGAACTGTTTTCTCACGGCGCGGACCACGTCCGACATAGAAATGCTGCCGCCGCGCGCCGCTGCCGAAAACGCTGCGGACACGGCTGCTCCTTTTATCATAGCTCCCGTCATTTCAAAGCGCTCGGCGAGAAAGTTAAGGTCGATGTTCCTGTCGGCGGGAGCCTCTTTCGGGAACGCGTTTTTCCACAACTCCATACGAAGTCCCGCGTCAGGCTGCGGAAAGTGGATAATATACGTTATACGGCGCATAAAAGCGTCGTCAATATTCTGCTTGAAATTTGTGGTCATAATGATTATCCCGCGGAATTCGTCCATTTTCTGGAGCAAAAACGAAGTTTCAACGTTTGCGTATTTGTCGCGGCTGTCCTTTATCTCGCTGCGTCTGCCAAAAAGAGCGTCGGTTTCGTCAAATAAAAGCACTGCGCTGCTGCGTTCGGCAATATTGAATACCTCGTCAAGGCTTTTTTCGGTTTCACCGATGTATTTTGACATCATCTTTGACAAGTCCACCTTAAAAAGCGCAAGTCCGAGTTCGTTTGCAACTATCGAAGCCGCCATGGTCTTGCCCGTTCCCGGAGAGCCCTCAAACAGCATTGAAAGCCCCGTACCCGTTCCTGTTTTCTCCTTGAATTTCCAGCTGTCGTAAACGATGTGGCGATATCTGATATAGTTTATCCCGTCGATTATTTGCAATTTTTCGCTCTGCGGGAGGATAAGGTCGCAAAGTCTGAACGCCGTCTGTATGCGCGAGGCTTTGTCCTTTAATATCCCCTCCGATTCCGCAAGGCAGACGGATTTTAAGATCTCGTCCGTTATTTTTTCGCAGCCCAGAAGCCCTGCGGCGCGTTCACATTCAAGAATTATCTTTTTTATCTTCGACGGCGGGAAATCGTAGGACGCGGCAAGATTCGCGACCGTTTCGGGATTTTCCACCGGAACGGAAAATCTGTCCCATATCCTCTGCTTATCCTCGAACGGCAGATCCTCCAGACGCAGCCTGCACACGGAAAGACTGCCAAGCTTTACGGGGCTTTCCGCTGTCATAAAAATGAGCTTCTGTGAGGAAATAAGCCCACGCGCCGCACGCTCGGCTTTTTCGGAATTCTTCTCGGTAACGCCGACAAAGCAGCAGACTGCCCGCTGCAATATCGTTTCGCGTTCAAGCTCAGATATGGCGAGAGAAAGCTCGTTTTCGGGAATTTTGTCGACATCGGCGAATATCACGTTCTTGCGGCAGATAATTCCGCAGTGTTTTACAAAAAACCTCTTGCCCGTACCCTTTGCGCCCTCTATCAGAAGCACCCCGCAGTTCTCGTCCGAAAACGCTCTCTGCGCGGCGGAAAGCTCCTTTTCCCTGCCGCAGATCTCGTCCGTCTGCTCGTTCACGGCAAATGTGTGCGAATACGGAAGATCGTGAAGAAACTCCATTCCGAGAAGCAGGTCAAGCACGCGGCGGCGGGGTTTCAGCTCCACACAGGAAAGGTCGGTTTCACCCGCTTTGACCTCAAAAAGCATCGGGACATAGCTTGTAAGCGCGTTGTACGCGGCGCGTTCATCGCCCGATAAAAATACCGAGCATACGCTTGAAAGCGTCGGGAAAGTCATATTTATGTCATTGTTGATATACGCGAATACCTCGGCAAGCTCCGAGTGCAGCGACCGCAGAAAACACGCGGCAAACGCGAGCCGTTCTCCCTCGCTCATGGAAAACGCCGAACATACATAATCAAGCGGGAGGAATATCTCGGTGTTTTTCGTTTTCTCAGAAATTTCCGAGAGCAGAGTGTCAAATTTGCGGCACTCCTCTCCCGCGAGAACGAACGGAAGCCCGTCAAGACCGCTCTCCGAACGTACCGCACGAGCAGCGCGACTGTAAAGCCTTTCTTCGGGAGCGGCAGCTTTCAGGCGCTCAACATACGCGCCGAGAATTATCCGCACCGCGTCGTAATAATCGCGATATTCGCCATAAACCGAGTTATACCCGCCGCTCATGGCTTATTCCTCACTGTCGGAGCAGGCAGCCTTTATCATTTCAGCCGCGAACGCGTCCATAATCCCCTCGTGAAGCGTAAGAACGCTGTCCATAAGTTCTGTGAAAGCGCCGCCGTCAAGACTTTCTGGGACAAATACCGACGTTCTGCAGCGCGCCTCACCCGCACCCTCGCCGTCGGTGACAAGCTCGAAGCTACCGTAGCGGATATTGACGTTCAGAGCGTTTAATGCTTTTATAAACGTGTCATATCTTCCGACAGGTACCTTTGTCGGAATTATCGAATAGATGTTGATTATACTGTCGTCGTCTGTTCTTACAGCAGTCGTCCAAAATGTGTCCTTTCCGTTCACGCCGAAGCTCAAGATATTATCGTTCTCGATATATCTGATATTTTTGCTTTCATAGTACGCTTTGATCTTTTCTTTCATTGAACATTCTCACTTTCTGATGTGATTTGGTCGGAATTGTTGCTATTGTTCCCGCCGTTTACGGAAATATCGGAGGTATCGTGGGTATCGGGAGCGGGCGCTACGGACGGAATAACGACGGTTATCTCGCTCTCGGCGGGATAGGGAGCAGTATATTCTGTCCTGTTCTGAGGATCTTTAACTTGATCGGACTGCCCGCCGCTTTCGGGAGCGCCGAACACGCCATTTCCCGAAGTCTCGAAAAATTCGGGAGAAGAAATCGTTAATGGAAAATTCTCCTCACGGAATTCCGAAAGCGACCCGCTGCCCGTTTGTTTATAGCCGAATTCTACCGTTCCGAGCGCCTTTTCCTCATCTCCCGCAAGCAGATAAGCCTGTGCCTTTTTGAGATACAGCTCTGCATCGTTCGGATATTTTTCAAGACCCTCCGAACATTTATCGGCGGCGGAGGTGTACTCGCCGATATTTATCAGCCGCTCCGCCTCGGCTATGTACTCGAATGCAGAGGACGCTTTTCGCAGGTTGATCTCAACGAGCGTAAATATTATCGCCGCTGTCAGCAGCACTGCCGCCGATATCAGAATTATCAGCGTCCTTCGGCGACGTATTCTCATAGAGTTCACCTGCCTTTACCTCAAAATATTCCGAGCCGTTCAGCGTCACGGTATTATATTCCGCGTCGGGAAGCCACTGTTTGCATCTTACGGAAATAATAATACGGGACGCTCCTGCGCTTTTAAAGCATATCCTGTCGAATTCGGCAAGCTCGTCGGACAGTGCCGCAAGCCACGCGTTTTTGCTGTCGCCCGCGCTTCCGGCGCAAAGCTCACCGTATGACGCGAGTATCTCATACGGGAAATCAAGCTCGGACAGCGCTTTAAGCACGGCGGGAAAACTCTCCGGCTCCGGAAAGCACACGTCAGCTTTTCGGCTGCTAAAGCTTAAAACTCCGCCGCCGAACGTATCGGCGAACAACCCGATACTTTCGAGAACGGACGTGTCACCGCAGACCATAAATCTCACAAGGAGAACGTTTTTCGTAACATACTCGCCGAAATTTATTTTTGAAGCCTCGTCCGTGCCGAGCAGCCGCAAAACGCCCTCGGACATAAGCCGCCTGTACTTGCGGTTTCCTACGCTTAGGTCACGCTGGTGGACGCGTATGCTTTCGGTCATAAGCGCGATAGCACTGCCTGTCGCGGAAACCTCGTCATTTCCGGAAATCAGGAATTCGGCGGGGTCCTTATCGGTCTTGTACTTCCCGAATGCGTTTTTAAGGCGTTTGAGCCGCCGAAGATTTGATCTTAACATTATATTCGTTATAATAAGCAGCAGCACCGTGACAGCAAGAATAGCCGCCGCCGTAAACGCTGCTGCCGAAACACGGCTTTGATAGCTGTGGTAGGAATCCGAACGAACGCAGACGCAGACCCCTGTGAATTTGTTACCGAATAAAGCGCTGAACGGCTGAACGGTCATTTTGGAAATTCCGGAAGTCTTTCTGTCGATAAATGTCACGGCAGAGTTTTCATTGATACTTTCAGCAATTTTCTCCGCGGAATCGAGAGTGACCGTGTACATAACGGGAACAGGTTCGTGCCGTCCGCTTCGGTAAACGCAATAGGGAACATCGTCCTTACCCATTGCGCAGACGAAAAAATCGCACCGATCCAAGCCGCTTTCGGGAAGCTTTTCATTGTATTCCGACAGCATATCGTCAAGGCACTTTGCGTCCTCTTCCGTGAAATACGGGACATCGCCGTCCTCAAGTATAAAATTTGCCCTTATATATCCCGCGAAAAACCGCGAGCCATTTTCGTCGGAGAAGCCGCTGCGATAGTCGTTTAATCGTATCACTGTCTTGTAAACGAGCGGGCAGAGCGCCCCCGCGAGCAGCAGCGATATTCCCGCCGAAAGTGCTGTCGCCGAGGACGCAGCCGAACGGTACACCGATTTGTTTTTGCGCCTTATGAAGATAATTCTGTAAAGCAGGAAAATTATCCCCGAAAACACAGACGCGGCAAGGAAAATTCCCACAAAGATCTTAAAAGAAAACCTGCCGTGAAGCTTTGAATAAACGACAGCGTTCCCCGAACGCTCAAAACTCTTTCCGAGAAGCCTGTCGTTGCTCTCGAACGAGCAGACTATCCCGCCGTCGGGGTAAGTACTTATACCCTGCATATACCGAAAATCGGCATAGGAGCAGTCGTTTTCGGAAAAAACTCCCGTTTTGGTATCATAGAAGAGCAGCTTCTGCGTTCCGATATCCACAAAGCTCAAAATACCGTTTTCGTAATGAAAGCCGTTGACGTTTGCCGTGCCGCTTTCGGGATAGAGGAGTTTTCCGTCTTTAAAGACCCCGACTTGCTCGGCGCAGGCGTACTCCGAGCCGTCAATGAACATAATATTTTTATACTCGATATTATCGGGGCATTTTGTGTTCAACTTTCCGAGAACACCGCCGCTGTACTCGAAAAATTCCGTAGAACCGTCCGCTGCGGAAATAATAAGGATCCGTCCGTCGGACACCTGCGCCCGAAAGCTATCCGTAAAGGCGTTTTCTTCGGAGCGCCACACAAGTCTTGGTATCCCGAATTTGAAATCAAGCCTATACACCTCGGCAAAAACTTTGTTGTTATTCCCGTAAACCGTGCAGGATATGTAAATATCGCCGTTTTCGTCTGCCGAAAGGTCGTGAAAGCGTCTGTAGGTAAGCCCGAACGGATTCGCACAAAAAAGCGGCACACAGTCGGTTATCGTTCCCGTGCCGTCGATCTTAAGCACGGAGGAATGATAGTCTTTCTCGCTGAGAAGATAAATTTCGCCGTTTTCGCGGATAACGCTTTTGCAGAAGCTGACGTTCTCGCCCGATAAGAGCAGCGCCGCAACAGCAGACGCTATAAGCAACACCACTGCGCACACGAGAAATTTAATTTTTCCTCCCATTCGGTCACACCTCCTTTGGCTTAATTTTCAGCTTCGTCAATCAGTGCTATGTAATACCTTGCGGTACTGTTTTTCGGTCGCAGCTTAAGCACCCTTATGAACATCTCCCTTGACGGCTTGTATTTTCCGTTGAAGTAAAGCTCCACACCCTCCCGAAGATAACCGCAGACAGCGTCGGAGATATGCTCTCTCATTATTTCGTATATCATCTCGTTGTCAGCCATTCCTATCGGGATCTTCGTAAATTCGTACTCGTTTTCCTCCAAAGCCCGTTCGGTCACTGCCGAGCCTGCTCCCGTGCTTAACATTGTGTTTACGACGATATTTTCCCGTGCCTCGTCCTCGAAAGACACATCAAAGCTGCGGCGTTCGCCCATTCGCATACCGCCCGCGTTGAGATAGCATCTGTCGAATGCCGTTTTAATGCGGCTGTCGTATTCTTTCAAGAAAAACAGGATATTTATGGATTTGGGGCTTTCGGAATATATCTGAAGTGCCGTTGCGCCGACCTCGGTCATAAAGGCGTTGTACTCGGAAAGTCTTTCACTTAGCGCCGTCAAAAGCCCGTTCATAGCCCGAAAATCACTGTATTCCTCCGGAAGCACGGCAATAAGACAATAGATGCTTTCGCAGGCTTTTTCCGTGAAACTTACGGCGGAGATATTCTTTCTGCCAAGGAGCTTCAACACTGCGTCGGGAAAATACGCCCTGTTCATTACGCGGAAATTCATCATCTCGGCGTTATTGGCGTTGACGTCGGCGACAAGCTCGTCAAATTCGTCGGAAATTATCGTTATTTCGTTTGACACGCGCCTTTTTTTCTTTTGAATATCAAGCTCTGAGGACCAGCCCTTGTCGACGAAATCGGCTGCTTTTGCCCGAAGTTTTCTCAATCCGCGAAGATATGCCGCAGCGGACGCTATCGACGCAGCCATTACCGCTGCGCATAGGATTATCTGATATGACAGGAATATCATTATCAGTTCAATACCTCGGTACTGTGCCTCAACGGAAATGCTGCTGAACAGATAAAAGCCCGTTATCTTCCCCGACGGCGACCTTACGGGAGATATCATATATACAGTAATGCAGTTGCTGCCGTAAAAGCTGTCGGTGCGGCGTTGTCCGTCGGACAGACAGAGCTGAAGCTTATCTAAAAGCGATTCGGGGAAAGTGTCCTCAGGCGGGTTGTCGTAAATTTCCCACACTGCGTCCTCCCAGTTTACATAATTTCCCGCTTTTTCGGAATATCCAAAATAATCAACCGTCACGCTCGTATCCGCGTCAGCAGCGCCGACACCTCGGATAACGTCAAAAGTATAGCATGCCCGTAAAGTTTCCTCGGCATCTTTTCCGTTAATGCTGAAATCCTCTATCTCGTTCACAATACCCATTGACTCGTACCGCAGCGACACCTCGCCGAGGTCATCCAACATATTAAGCGTCTGTTCAAGCAACAGGAACACAAATTCCCCGAAATAAAGCACTGTGCAGAACACACAGAACACCGGCACGGATACAGCCGCAAATCTTAAAACGGAGCTTCCCGAAACCTTTATCCCGTAAACGGCAAGTGCGATAAGCCACGCTGCTGCAAAGCCCGCTGCCGCAAGCCCCAGACATTTCAGTATAAGCGCCGCTGTGCTGTCAGCGAAAAGGTATCCGCGCATTATACCGTCAGCCGTATTTATCAGTGAATATTTATCCGATTTGTTCACGCAAAGCCATATTTCGCCGTTTTCGGAGAAAATTCCCGAAATGTTCTGTCTTTTCAGACCATAGGCGTTCATTGCGTTTTGTATATCGGGGCAAAGAGTTTCGGTGCGCTCTCTCGTATTTATGACATTGTAGGATTTTTTCGTGTTATTGTAACATATGACGGTATTTTCACCCAGCGAGTAAAGCTCTCGATAAACGTCGCCTGAAAATCTTTCGTCGTTTAGGAAAAGCCCGCCGTCCTCGTGTATTATCCGAAGCACATCGCTGCCAACAGGGAGGAAAACATCATTCTCCATACCGGAAAACAGGCGGTCGGCTTCAAATCCGCCGCCGCTTCGGCGAAGCCTGAACAGCGTATCGGTCAGACCCTCGCCCGCCGAAATGTAAAAGCAGACATCTCCGTTTTCTACGCTGAAATAAATATCGTATATCATTAAAGCTTCCGGATTTCCTGCTGCAGCCGAAAGAGCTTCCCCTATCTCGTCCCGCGACATTGAAAACACGGGCAGCAGCTTTTTTTTGCCGAAATCCGCGATGCTTATCTCGTATACAGGGACAGTGCTTCCTGAAACGACGCTGCTTTTGACGAAATATATCTTTCCGCCGTCCTCGCATATTGCAGCGGGAGAATTTATGCGAAGCTTGTCGTTTTCAAGTTCGTCTACGCGGTCTATTTTTATTTTCCCGTCGATATGCGAGCCGTTTTTTCTTATAAGAGTTATATCCGAAATATCCATCTCGGCTATGACTGTGCCGAAGCTTGTCGCCGAAGCAAGGACGACAGGGTCAAAGCTCTGCGTATATCCCATGAAGATATAGATCACCACACACGCCGCCGCCAGAACCGCGCCGAGAATATTTATAAGCTTCCTGTTCAAGGTCCTCACCTCTTTCGTTTCGGATTTTTTGGAAAAGCGTTTACGGAACGTTTATTGTCGTCTGCCCCGCAACGTTTATGGAAATTACCCCGCCATAAGCGCACATAAGCTTTGAGGAATTGTTCAGCGCGGGATTTCCGCCTATCATCACCGTCGGCGAGCCGGGAGCCCACGGCGCTGTCGTCACGGGAATGCACGGCATAGGCGTCAGTACTCCCAGCGCTGCGGCAGTCGCCGCTGCCACCATAGGATTTGACAAGCTCGTACACATACCGAACGGCGGTATGTTCACTATTGGTTTATTGTCCATTATCGTCGCCGCTGCCATAACGTTCATCACTTTCGCCTGCGGCAGGACATTCAGCACTGACGGCGCCGCTCCGAACGCGCATTGAATATTCGCGCCGCCGCATACCAGCATTCCCATAATTACATTCTCTCCCCGCAAATCAAAAATCGAATCTGTTTTCGCCGCTGTGAAGCTCCAGTGTGGTAAGCCGACCGTTTACCCTCGCTAACGCCGTTTCAAAGCGACCCCTCACGGCAAGGAAATATTCGCCGCCGACATTCGGCAAAAGCTCGTAAATAACGCCTATTTTGCTGTCCGCGCCGATTTTTTTCTTAAGCGGCTCGGACAGCTCAAATTCGGAAACGGAAATTTTCTTCAGGCGATACTCCGCGCCGTCTATCGAAAGCTCGGCATTCGTCCGAAGGAGCATATCCGACAGGAAGGCGTTTATTACGGTTTCGCCCTTTTTGTACTCGCCGATTATCCTTGCCGCAGAATTTCCAACGGGAAAAATTATCTCGACCTTTCCTGCGCCCTCGGTTATCCTGCCCGACAGCTTTGTCACCTCACTGCCAAAACGGTAATTTCTAGATGGCATAAGCGTAAGTTCCGCTGTCTGACACTCATCGCCGGTTTCAAGTGTAAGCGTTTTTGAAATGTAACTCTCGCCGCCGACCGTTATCTCATACTTGCCGTCTGCAAGCCCGAAAAACACCAGACACCCGTCTTTTTTCAAGGCATACTTTCCCTCGGATGTTCTCGCGAAATATCCTCCCGTGAGAGCCTCTCCCGTAAATCCGTCGACGGGCACTATGACGAAATTCACCTTTACGCTGATAACGTCCATAGCCTAGCTCCGTTTCTGCCGCGCGGCAATGGTAACATCGGTCACTCTCGCGACCTTTTCGGTCATAAGCGACTCGATTATTACTGCCTTTGCCTCGATAAATATCGAAGTGCGGTAACTGCTGTCGGAGTTCCAAATACGCTGTTTTTCCTCGACGTCGGGGAAAACTGACTGAAGCTCCACGGGCTCGTTGGTATCCGTAAAAACGCGGTTGTTGTCGTTTATCGCCTGAATGACCTTGCCGAAAAGAAGCTGTTCCTGCTCCGCGAGAAATTTCACGTCAGTCTTGAAATACGGCGTGAGCATATAGTATAAATCCAGCACGACAGGCGGGTGCTTTTGCAGGAAAAGTCCCTCGTTCTGCTTGCCGCTTAGTCTTAAGCTGTCGGAAAGCTCAATGCTGTAAAGATAAAGTCCCACAGCGTAATCCCCGTGGTTCGCAGGAGAACACAAGCCGATATCTTCGGGTTTCGCGATAATGTCGGGTATGGTCTTTTCCCGTATAAGCTCCAGCAAAGCGCGGCTTACGTCGTAAATTGCAGTATATTTCATTCAAATCAGCTCCGTATCAATGAATTTCGCCGTCCGGATACAAAAACTTGCCATTTAAGAAAGTCCCGCTTCGGATAAGCACACCGTTTTCGTCGTAAACAGAGCCCTCACCGTTAAGTTCGCCCTTGAGGACGCCGCCCTCGTAGCGTTTCACGCCGCTTTCCCTATCGTAGATGACGCAGTTTCCGTATGGCAGACCCTCTGCAAAATCTCCCTCAATGTACTTTATGCCGTTTTCCTCGTTGTAGAGCGTTCCGTTTCCGTGGTATTTTCCCATTTTGAATTCGCCGGAATAAACGAGGTTTCCCGTATCGGGCGAATATTTGTCACCCGTGCCGCTGTAGACGTTCTCGGAAAAAGAGCCGCTGTAGATAAGTTTTCCATTAAGGCTGACCTTTCCTGTGCCGCTTTTCACGCCGTCCTTGAATTCGCCGTCGTAGACCTCGGTTTTGCCGCCCGCATAGTATGTGTAAAGTTTTCCCGCGCCGTTGTATTTTCCCTTTGAGAACGCTCCCTCGTAGATAACATCGCCGTTTTCATTATAGAGAATTCCCGTGCCGTCATATTCGCCGTCGGACACCGTGCCGCTGTATTTTAGAGTACCGTCGGGATAATATAGACTGACCGTTCCCGCACCTGCAGGCGCGCCGTCCTTGAATTCGCCGCTGTAAAGCACGTCGCCGCTTTCGGAATAAAGCACGCCGAAACCGCTATAGACACCGTCGGAAAACTCCCCTTCATAGCACAGACTGCCGCTTTCATAGTAAAGTTTTCCCGTTCCGGAATATTTCCCGTCCGAAACGCCGCCTTCGTATTTTATTTTATCGAAATCGCCGTAATAAATGACGGCGTTTCCGCTCTTGAATTCGTTGTTTTCAAACTCGCCGTCAAGCACGGCGACACCGTTTTTGTATTCCTTGCCCGTTCCCGAACGCACTCCGTCCGAAAAGCCGCCTCGATACGCCAGAACGCCGTTGTTGTAAAGCTCTCCCTCGCCCGAATAGACGCCGTTTTCAAAGCCGCCCGAATACAGGAGCGTACCGTCTGCGGAAAACAGCCTGCCCGCTCCCGAAAAAACACCATCGGAAAATTCGCCTTTATATTCCGAAACGCCGTTTTCATAAAAAAGCTCGCCGTTTTCGCTGTAGAGATTTTTATCGAAAGAACCCGCGTATTTCGTGTTTCCGTTCGCGTAATACAGAGTTCCCTCGCCGCTGTAGAGGGAATCCGAAAATTCGCCCTTATAGACGAGATTCCCGCAGTAGTCGAAAAGTTCTCCTTCGCCGCTTACCGCGCCGTTTACGAGCCTTCCCTCAAAGATAACGCCGCCGCTGTCGGAAAGCAGCCGCACTTTTCCGCTGTAGCCGCTCATGCCGTCCGTCGAGAGGTAAATATCCTTTGTAAAGAGTTTCGACACCAGAAACGGCACAAGGAATTTCACGACCGCAGCAGCCGCGAATATTGTAACGACCACGATTATAAGCACCAGAATTTTCGATATGTAAAATCTCCCGAACGAGAAATAGTCCTTTTCAGATTTCGGGCGGCTGTTTTTCAGGCTTTTTTCGGCATCGGCGGCAAGGGAATTTACCTCCTTGTCGAGTGTGCGAAGCCCGAACGCCCGACGAAGCTTTCTTTCCACGCCTGTTACGGACTGCTCCGCTTTTCTCTGCATGGAACGCGACGCGAATTTTACTGTTCTTCCGAGGTCGAACGTATTTCTGAACTTCAAGCACTTACCCTCCCCGCTTTAGTTTTTTCGCACTGTCAGCTATGATATTCCTCAATTTTCACGCTGCCTATCTGCTGATAGATCCCGCCCTCGGACGGTTTTTCCGAAAACAGCGCCAGCCCCAGCGTGAACAGCGCTATTCCCAACACCGCCGCAGCAAGGACAGTTTTGCCGATCTTCACCACTTTCATGGCTATGCGCTTGGCGCGCTGCTTTGGCGTTTCTCCCAGTCCCATGGCAGAAAACGGCTCTACGCACTGTTCATACCTGCTGAAAAGCTCCATTATATCGGCGGGCGGAGCTTTCACAAGCCCGTCGCAAAGCTCCTCCACAGCCGTTGTTCGTTTCGAGCGTCCGACGCTTTCAAACGCCGTCCGAAGCTTTTTTTCAAACGCCTCGGAAAAACTCGCTCTGTCGCTGCTGTTTTCCGTAAGAAACTTAAGCTCGTATCTGCATTCGGGATTCCCATCGGAAGTAAGCCCCACGTTGTCGTTCTCGATAAGGTCAGCCGCGATATCTTCCGGCACAGCGTGTATACACAACGCCGCGAGCATATCCCCGAAAAAGCGCACCTTTCCCGCTTCGGTCGAATCACCGTCAGAGTAGAACGCAGCCGTTTCACTAAGCTCGTGATAACGAAAAACTATTATAAGGTCGTCACCCGACGTGAATATTTCCTCCAACCCGTCAAAATCCGTGTTTCTTATCCTCTCGAAACGTTCGCACGCGTCACGCTTCAGCTCTTCATCGGTCAGCTGATAGAGAACATATTCCCTGCCGTCACGTCTGCACCTGTAAACGCGCAGACGCTGCTGCTTTGCCGTGAGATTGACGACTTCGTATACTCCCGAAACACTCTCAAAGATCATTTCAATTTACCTGCTTACCTGTTTGCTTGTTTATCGGCAGCTCTACGGCTTTACGACAATATATGCCGCCGCAAAAACGCTTTCGTCCTCGGCGCAGACGGCTCGTATCTTGAACACGCCGCTGTGGTTAGGAGCGGTATAGCAACCGTTATCGTCGATGCTGCCGCCGTTTTCGCTCACTACAGACCAGCGTATCCCGCACGGCGGGAGATTGACAAATTTCACCGTAAAATACGCCGATTCCAGCACTCCGAGAGTTTTTGTGCCGTTGTCTATGATTATTCTTCTGTCGGCGGCTGCTCGGACCTCGCTGCGCTTTATCGCCGTCCAGTGTACCACTGCGCTGTCCGCGGCAGCGGCTTCAAGCAGGCGTATGCCTATTTTGAATGTTCCCGTCGCGGAATTTACCCTTACGGCGACCTCGGCTTTCACGCCGCTGTCGCCCTCATCAAATATCTCCGAAGAGCCGTAAACAAAGCTGCAGTCGGTAACGTTCTCGTCACGCAGTCCTGCCACGACCAGAACATTTCCCAGTCCCAGACCGTGAGATATTTCCTCCGAAAAGAACCTCTTTCCCGCCTTTCCGCCTATGCCGAGGTCTATTACTGTTTCTCCGGAGGAAACTTCCGTCAGAACATCGGGACGCTTTTCATCATCGGAAACCGTTTTTTCCGGATGCGACGTTTTTTCCAGCACTCGTATTCTGTCTTTCAGCGCCAGATTTTCTATCTCAAGCTCGGCGTTGGTCGAAAATCCGAAATCGGACGGAATCTCGCGTATACCTGTGATAACAAGGTCGTCTACCGTTATTCTCGCAAGGCAGACGTCCACCTGCGACGCGGAGCTTACAAGGCTCAAAAGCTCGGCGCAGTATTCATCACGCGCCTGATCGCACGGTTCGCCGTTTATCATCTCGGAGCGCAGCTCTATTTCATTTTCATTGGAGAATTGCCGCTCGTCGGCGGTGACGCTCAAAGCTCCCACTTCGATAACGAACTGTGCCGTGTCGTTGGAAATATTCATACCGTCCAGAATATATGTAAGCGAATAGTACCCGTCCCTTATCCTCTCGGAGCGAGAATCAAAGTCGACGCTTATATTATCCGCTCCGTTATAACGGACGCATTTAAGATCTACCGAAATCCTTGCTTTAAGCGTACATTCCGTGTTTCGTGGGATCATGCGCAGCTCGGCAGGAAATCTGCTGTTCGCTTTAATGAATCTCGGAACATAAAGGCTTATCTCGGCATCCTCGTTCTCGAAAATGACAGCCGACTGCTTATAATACGACCCTACGCCGCGCCTTTGAGCTTCCGACGCTTCCGCGAGATAGAGGGAATACCCCTCCTTCACCATATCCGAAAGCGTTCCGGAGGAATCAGTGTTCTCGGCGTATTCAAGGCAGAGATAGTACTCCCCTTTAAGCTTGTTTGCGTCGTAGCCCTTAAGCTCGGAAAGCTTCGCTGTATGCGGCACGGGAACGACTATCTCCCGTCCCAGACCGTCAACGGCGACTCCCGCCTCGACGGAGATCTTATCGTCGGCGACTGCCACTGTATCCAGTCCGCACACTACCCCATATCCTCCCGCCAGACGGTTCATAAGGCGGCGCTTGTCGTTATAATAGAGCTGCTCCGCCTTAAAGCTCTCGGCGCTCATTACCTTGCCCTTAAAATAATTGTTCCGTTCAAACGGGAAAAACTTTATATTGTACATAAAACGCCTCCGTCACACGAGAGTTATGCCGTCGCCGAGAATTATCTCGCCGTCCGCACCCTGCGTGCCCTCACGCGGGATAATTATAATATTCGCGGTCATATACGCGGGCTTGAAGTCGTCGACTATCCGCAAAAGCCCGCTGTATTTTTCCTCGGAAAGCGGACCGCACGGCAATATCAGCGCGAACTCGTAAGGGCTTGTAAAAAGCCGCTCTTTGGGAATAGAATATCGGTTGACAAAGCTGCCGTCCTCGGATCGGTAATATTCAGCTATATCCGCTTCGCAGCCGAGATACAGCCCGCAAAGCTCGGCTAATATCTCCCGCGTACCCACACGCCCGAATATCCTTGGAGCGTTTTTCAGTATATACCGCAGCTGCTCCTCATTCCACAGACCGACAGTTTTTATCCCGAAGCAGCCGCATATCCACCTCAAAAAATCCCCGTCGGCGCAGTCTTGAGAATAGTACTCGGCTGCACAGTCTATATCAGACTCGGTATGCTCAAAAAGGCTCTGAAATATAGCCAGATACCGCTCTAAAAATGAATCGTCGCCTCGGTACAGCTCCGGCAGGAAATTCGTCCACATATACGGGTCGAACATCAGCCTCATCAGCCGTATTTCGGGACATTCCCCATCGGGACAGACGGCGTGTATCACAAAGAACAGGTATCTTGCCCTTATCCTTGTCAGCAGCAGCTCTTTCGAGAGCGGTCCCGTAAAACGCAGGAGCGGTGAAAGCAGGCGCAGTTTTTCGTCCGGCTTTTCGGACGAGCGCAAAAGCTCCGTGATATTGACGTTCCTACCGCCGACATCAAGCTCTTCACTCTCGGAGCTGTAAAACGACACCTGAACCGAGCAGTTCACGGGAAGCGAGAACTCGGTTTCAAGCTTGTACCAGCGCGTTTCCCGCTCACCGCTGTCGAAAAGCTCCGAAAAATACAAGCCGTTTGCTTTGAGCGTGTCGCCATGCACCTCGCCGCCGCAGCCGCGCAGAAAGTCGCTTTTTTTGTTCAGAATAAAAAACCTCGGCACATTCCTCAACCTGTTCTCACCCCTTTCGCTTTTACGATTTTTTTAATGTTCAACGACTACCGAAATTTTCCCCGCTGTCGGCAGGCAGACGTTTTTCAGTCTTACATCGCCGCTCGGAAGCCGTTCGCCGTCGCTTGCGGATACCGAAAGATCCACACTCAGCACGGCGCTTACCCACGGAGCTTCATAGACGTACCGTGAAAACTCGTTTATGCTTATCGTGCCGCCGAAATTCACCCTGTCACTGTCGAAAAAGCCCCGTACAGCCTTTTCGGTAAGCTCCTTACTGTCGGCGGAATATGTATTTGTACTTATGTTTATGTAAACGTTCACGGGGGCGTATCTTACGGCGGGAAACTCCACCTTTGTGCCCAGCTGCACCCTCGGAAGTATCCTGCGCTTAAGATTCCGCATAAGACCGCTGCTCGGAGCGGAATTTCCGATAAAGTGTTCCAGCGCTATACACACGCAGTTTTCTTTAAGCTCGCTGACATACGCCCTTATGTGCTTGTGCGGCATTCCGGGAGTAGTCCTCACGGCGTTTTCATAATCTTCGAGAGTTACACAGCAGCGCGGAGAATCCATAGCGGCTCTCACATCGGCATAACATTCATCAACGGTCTGCCTTGCGGCTCCGCCCTCCGACGGCAGGATATTTACGGCGGAAATGCCGTTCTCGTTTGTGGAGCTTACCGCGCCCGCCCTGACGTTGCCGCCGTTTTTAAGTGACACAACACACCCGAAAAGGTAAATGTCCCCTCTCGGCGGCATACCCTTTTCGCCGTTTCCGAAAACTATCTCTCCCGTATCGGGATCGTAAACAAAGCAGCGGCTGTATTTGTCGGCACCGTCAAAATCCTTCACGGGATTCCACCTGCGAAAGACACCGTCCTCGCAGACATACACCCGCGCCGAATTTTCAAGCATATTCCCGACTTCGGACTTTATCCTGAAATTGCATACGCCGCACGCCCTGCCAAGACAGCACCGCTCCTCAAAGCCCTCGCCGCACACCACAACCTCGAAGCACCTCGCCGTGCTGTTTACGGTTATCCTTTTTCCGTCTGCTTTGAAATCCTCTAAAAGTGTCCTTTCCTCTCCGCTTAAAGCAAACAGGAACGCAGGCTTTACGGGTGTGCGGATAGTGCCGTTTTCGACGTTATCAAACCGCAGTATCCGCGAAAGCGTCCGTTGTTGGAGCGCCGGTACGGCGTTTATCACAGCCGCCGTGACAATAGGCATTGCGGCGAATTCTCCGCTTTCCACTGAAAAAATAAGCTCTGCTGCCGCAGTATCTCCCGTGCGGAGCATTATCACGCCGCTTTTTGTAAAACCCATGGTTTCATCGAGAAGTATCTCGACAGGAAGATCCCCCGTGAAAGCGCTGACAGACACAATACAATCGTCCCTGTTCGTTATTTCGGTACATGGATTTTCGAGCCGTATCCCGAAATATATCCCGACCACGCTTTTTGCAGGCAGCGGATTTTTAAGGCACACACGGAATTTCGTGTACGGCTGTCCCTTTCCGAACGGAAAAACGAGCGTGTTCGCAAAGCTCCTCAGGCTGTCCGAGAGAATATCATCCCTGTTCGTTACAAGGCGTTCGTCCGTGCCGAACGACAGTATCTCATTGTCTGCCGCCGAGCAGCCGTATTCCGTTTCAAACGGGATATCATCGGCATAAAAGACGCTCCCTCTCGGAGCGAACCCGCCGCCGCTGAGATTTAAGTAGGTCCTTGCGGGAACGGACGGCGACGGCGTGCAGCCCAAAAGTTTCAGATATCTCGAAAAATGCCGCTCGTTGACGGAGTTGAGATGATAACGCTGCACCTCCGAAAGCCACGACATAAGCTCCAGTATGGTGATACCGGGGTCGGAGGCATTGTGGTCGGTCCATTCGGGGCATAATTTCACTGCCTCCGCCGTTGCCGTTTTCAGGATATCCTCAAAGCTGTCGCGGCTAAGATCTTCCGACCGAAGCATTTTCCCCGCCTCCTTGTAAAATAAAATACAAAAATTCTAAAAATTATTCAAAGCACCTTTATCGTGACAAAAACGTTTCCTGCCGCGGCGGCAGCCATTCCCGTCTGTTTCAGGGCTTCAAAAGCCGAAACGTTAAGCACCTCGTTATTTTCGCCCAGCATTGTAAGCTCGAAATTCTCCAGTCCCTCCACCTCGTCCGTGCCGACCAGATATCCGTATATCATCGGCTTGTCGGGGAGCTGACCTATTTCCCAGCCCTTTTTGTCAATGTTGCCGTTTTCAGCGTCTAAATATTCCCTGAATCTTTCGGTAAGCCGAGTTCGCACGCGGCTCGCGGCTTCGGGGCTTCTCACGAACGCCGTAACGGAAATATCGCACGTCACCGTATACGGCTTTACGATTTCGGGCTTTTCGCCGCGCATAAGCGGACTGCACATACCCCGCAGCAGCTTTTCTAAGCGGGCGCTTTTTTCGGGAAATCCCTCCTGCTCTCTGAAAAGCACGGCTATCGTCAGCGCTCCCGACAAATTCTCGCCGCGGGCGTTTTTCCCGCCGAAAGCCTTTACCCGAAGCACGCTTCTGTCGGCGGTTTTTACAGCCGCTTCAAAGTCGCTTTCCGAACGTGCGCGGGCGTTAAGTCTAAGCTCTGCCGCGCAGCGTTCAAGTGTTCCGTTAAGTGTTTCCTTGCCCGCGCCGCCTGTCATTCTCAGCGGGTTGTATATTCTTGAAATAAGCCCCGCATTCTCGTTTGCGGTAAAGTCTGTATTTTTCGGGAGATTTCCCCTGTCACCGCACGAGGTGGTGTAGCTTACGGAAACATTCACCCCGTCAGACTTCGGAGGCATCGACCCCGCGCCGTTCTCGCCGAATATGACGCAGGAACCGTCCCTGTCGAGGACATAGGAGTGCTGCTTTTCGCCGCCGCTGTACTCGTTCCACAAAACGAAAAGTGATACAAGGTTGCCGTTTTCGTCGTAGACGGGCTTTGAATCCTTGCTTTTCGCCATGGCGTCCGCTTCGGCGGGAGATGCCGACGGCAGCTCGTCAACATAGACGTTCGCGCTGTAAACTCCGCTTTGAGTAAGGTGACAAACTCTGTCGGGATCGGTAACTGTAAAAAACTCTTCGGGGCGCTGTTCAATATTGCGCGCACGGGCGCAGTTTATGAACACCCTCACCGACGCCCGATCGGGGAAGTACTCTGCTTTCCCGAACCGCAGCCTTATCCAGTATCCTCTGTGACCGTACCTTTCTTTGTATACGAAACCGCTGTTTTCTCCGAAAACCAGAAGTCCCGTTTCCGACAGACCGTTTGTTCCGTCACGGCAGTCGAGCGCCTTCCAACCGTTTTTAGTAAGATACTCCCATTCGTATATCTTGTTGTTCCCGCCGCCCTCGACCTCGAAAAGGATACCGATATCCTCCCTGTCGAGCGGTGCCGTGAACGCCAATTCAAGAGTTTTCCCCTCGTCGGGCAAAAGCCGCGCCGCCTGAGCCGAGCCGTTTTTCAGCGTATGCTCACGAATCTCCAGACAGTTTTCCGTGAACACGGTATACACTCTCGGAAGTTCCTTATAGCTATATGAAAATGTCGGCATATACACCTGCGGCACGATATAGTCGCCGTACTGCCTGAGGTAATTCTCCACAAGCTCCGCACGCGCCCTTATAGCGTAACACTGCCCTGACGGGAGGTTTACGGGAGCGATGTCGTTCGGACAGGTGAAAGTAATTCTCACGGGAGAGCCGTCGTTTTTCCCGTTGAAAACGTCGCCGAACCTGTCGTCGGGAAAAAGCCTTACCCACCCCGAACCGCCGAAATATTCCCACACGACGTTTTTCACGAAAACGTCATACTTTTTCGGCTTTTTGAGATCGGACCTCTTCATGACATACTTCCAGTCGATATTGTCGTCCTCGGCTTCGTTTATAGGTATACGGGAATAATGGCTGCGGAATTCCAGAGTGACCTCGCTGCCCTTTCTTCCAAGCACTCCGCCGCACGCAAAATACACCGAGCTGTACGGCATAAGCGTTCTTCCGAACGGATAGACCGCCGTCGCGGCAAGCTGTGAAAAATCGTCAAAAATGCCATCGGGCTGCACTCCGAAAGCGCTGCTGCCCGCTCTTACTTCCTCGATATATACCCTCGCGGCGTCGGCAGCGGATATTTCCCCTTCAAACGGGATCTTAAACCACATTCCTTCCTGCCCGAAAAGCTCTGTTTTTTCGGGCGGAAATTCCGAAGCGTACCCGAATTCAAAGCAGCCGTTCTTTTTCGTAAGTTCCTCGCCCCGACAAAATCCGTCCGCCGTGCTGTAGTAAATTCCCGAACGCAGAACGGCGTTCTCGAAATTTTCGACAGAAATACCGTCCGCCTTGTCAAGCGTGAACGAAAGCATCATTTTCGCTCCGGCAGCGGCTTCTCCATCGTATTTTATGTACAGGACGTGCCTTTGAAGATCGTCGTCCGGACGGCAGACCGTGCTGAATTCCGCCTGCTCAGCGTTGTCGGAATAATGGGAATAAAGGCTGTGTATGCTGTCATGCTCGGAATCGGCGCAGACCGCTCCGCAAAGGTCTGAATTTACGGCGTAAAGGTCGTTTGAAAGCGTAAAGACCACGTCCGAAGTTCCCGCTGCGGTGTAGGTGCTGCCCGCTTTTACGCTTTCGCCTGCGACGTTTTCGCGGTTTCCCGAAACCTCAAAGCAGAGATATCCGCCTGCAGGCTGAAAGCACAGCCGCGACGCTCCAAGCTTATTGAAAAACTCGATAAGATTCTTTTCGGGAGTACGGTTGAACTTATCCGCCGTGTCCTTCGCGAGTCTTGCATATGCCATAGCCGCTGCCGAACCCATATCGGGCTTTACGCTGCTGAAATTCCATTCGGGCGTAAACGAGCGGGACAGCTCGGCTATTTCGCCGACTATTTCTTCATATGTTCTTTTGTCGATCTTAGGAATCTCCAACTCGCCGCCCCCTTTGAATTTGAATTATTTCGGAATATCAGCCGCCGTTCAGATAGAACGGATAAACAAGATTATACGCGCTGTTGGTGCTTCGTATCACATACGAAACGTCCACATACAGCACTGCGTCCTCGGCGTGACATTTTACTTCGATGTCGGTTATGCGCGGCTCCCACGCTCCAAGAGAGCTTTGAACGTCGCGTTCTATCTCCGACAGCACCGTGTAGCTCATCTGCGAGAAAGCGTAGCTTTTAAGCCCGCAGCCGAATTCGGGACGCATTACCCGCTCTCCTCTGGCAGTCGAGAGGATAACGCGTATACTCTGCGCTACGCTCTCCTCGTAGGACACGTCCTCGAACGTGCCGCTTACTCTGTTCACACCGACGGGAAACTGCCAGCCTTTTCCCAGAAATTCATTATTCTGACGCGTGATCCTCACCCCCTGTCATCAGTTGAGCTTCAGCATACTTCCCTTTATAGCCGCCATTCCCGACGACTGAATATTCAGATTGCTTGAAGCCTTTATATCCACCGCCGCTCCGTCCACTTTGGTCTGCTGTCCTTTAAGCTCCAGCGAATCGCATTGCAGCGTTACACTTGACGCTTTTATCGTCACGCCCTTTGAATCGGCTTTCAGGCATTCCGACTCACCTATTTTAAGGCTTATCTCGCTTTTTGCTTTGACGTTTACTGCTCCCGTTTTCTTTTCGAGAGAAACCGTGCTTGCGCCGTCGGATACCTCTATTTTCTCGTTGATATCGTCAAGCTTTACGGAAAGTTTCTTGCCCGAAATTATCTCCACTGACTGTTTGTCGGGACTTTCATCGAATTTTATCATATGACCCTTTGCCGTGGAAAAGACCTTTATTGTGTTCTGTTGGTCAGCGGTATTTTGCGGAAGCTCGGTCTTGCCCTTGCCCGTTTTGTTCCACAAAGACCCGACAACCACGGGCGTGACGGAATTATCGTCGATATATCCTATAATCACCGTCGCCCCCACTTCGGGCAGGAGATACATTCCGCAGCCGTTCGCGGCATACGGAGTGCAAACGGGCATCCATTCGCTTTCAAGCTCCTTGCCGCCCTCTACGAGAATGTTCACTTTTACCATTCCGGGGTGCAGCGCGTCAAAATTATCCTTTACTATCCCCAGCGCAAGGCTTGCGGGGATATTCGTGTCCCCCTGCCGCGCACCGTGTACGCTTTCTCCTATGCTCATACGCCGAATTATTCACCGCCCTTTCCGAAAATTCAAAAAACTCCGACAGCCGCTAACTCCAGCCCTTTGTGGTAAACGACACTGTGTACCCCGAAGAATTCAGCGTATGCGTTGCCGTGTCAACATAGTAGGTCTTGTTGTCCCACTGCGGGTCAACGTCGACATAGCCTATCCCCACGCCCGGCACGAGGTCGGGAATACCCACGCACGTCCCGCGGCTCACACGGACATCGCGGACTGCGTCATTCACGAGCCTGTCGGCGTAAGCCTTGCAGTCCGCCGCGTTGTCAAACGGAGCCTGCTTTGAGATCTCCGTCGGATTGTTCATAGTGCTTGAAGTCGGCACTCCCGTCGTTATCGAGCTTTCGGCGTAGACGTTTTTCAACTTGTCGCCCGTGACGACAGCCTTGACTTTCATATATCCCGATTCCACCGAAACACTCAACAACCCGTTTGAAGGACCCAGATCGGTAAGTTTTCCGAACTTTGTCTTGTAATTGACAAGATACGCGTAGCCGTTTTTCATAATAAGGTCGCGGTCGCAATACTTGCACAAAACGTCCTTTATATAGGCATAATCGTTGGAATTCTGCTTCATAAGCCCATGCTTTTTCATTGTCATATCAATATTTGTCGGAAGCAGCGGACACGCGTCGGAATACTTGCTCATAATTTCCGTTATGGTGGAAACGTACATTCCCTCGTTTTCCCACGTCCGCTCGGTCGTGCCGCTTTCCATCATCAGCTTCACGCCGTCAAACGCCGTGACCGTCATTCTGGGGACGTCGGAAAACTCGTAGGAAACCGAATCCACATACCCTGCAAACACAGTAGCGGTCTTGCTGCCGTAGCCGAGCTTTATTATTATTCTAGAACCTATGGACAGGTTTCTGTTAAATTTATGATTTTTGAAGTCATAACAGTTCATAACGCTGAACGTGGCGCTTGATGCGGAATCCTTGTTGAGCGTCACGGACACTCCGTCCGTCAGAATCCCGTTTGCTCCCGCGGGCGCAAACGATTTTAACAGCAGCGTTATAAGGTCGTTTCCCGTCTGAACGCTTACCGTGGGCGCAAGAAAACCATCGTACTTCGCGGAAAGCGCCTTGAAATTAAGATAAGAAACGCTCGGAACACCCATAGCGGCAGCACTCCCCGTTTACCACAATTTCGGAATTTTTATCTTCAGACCCGACACAATATCGTTTAGCGGATTTACGATATTGTTCGCCGACGCAAGCGATTTCCACTTGTCCGCATCGCCGCATTCCTCGAACGCTATCTGCCACAGCGATGTGCTTTCGTCCACGGCACGGACCTTGGTATTTCTCGACCCGCCGAACGCGTCGGATTTCGTGAGTTTTGACGCGTCAAGCACCGACTTGAACGTAACGTCCACTGCCGCTCTCACAGGCTTTCCGCTCGGCAAAAACATTGTAAATTTCTGCGTTACGTCCGTCACCACGCCCTTGAATTGCAGCGACCCCCACTTGAATGTGCATACGGGCGGGCGGTTAAGCGAGGTATCCGTTTTCGTGAGCTTGTAGATCTTTTCAGTAAGCGCCGTCACGTCCGTCATATCGCTGTCCTTTACGGGAACGACTTTCTTTTGTGACGGGTCGTATGTCGGCGGCTCGTAGGTGCTGAACATAAGCTGTATCGTAAGAGTATCCTGCGAACCCGAAATATACTGTGTTATCGGGCTGTCAAGCCCCGGAACGCTTACCGAGCTGTAATTCACGCTTGTCGAAAGACTGTACTCCGACGGATTGAACATCACCCGAATATCGCCGCCCGTTTCTTTGCTTATCACCGCTTTTTCCAGCAATCAGATCACCTCTCTCAGTATATTCCGTGACGCTTTCCCGCAAGCGTAATGTCCTGTTCAATGCTGCTTTTAATTTCCTTTTCGAGGACGGCGCGTTCGCTTTTCAGCATAAAGCGCTTAGTCATTTCCTCCTCGGAGGTCTTGACGCTTTCAAGCTGACGGCTTACGTCGTCGAGCTTACTTTTAAGCCCCGAAAGCCGCCCGACCACCTCGTCTGAATTATCGGAGAAGCCCTTTGGCTGCACGGCGTAATTTACCGTTATAGCGCTCCCTGACGAGTCGAAATACTCTTCCGTATAGAACAGCTCTGCCGCGGAATAGTCCGTCCGCTCGGTCTGCTCGGAGGTCTGCCTGAATATTCGTTCGGTCGGCGAATTTGCCGATTTTGTAAGATGTATAAGTAGCTCCCGCTCGGCGCGTGTCGTCTGGCGCTCGACGGAATTCCTCCTCAAAGCGATAAAGCTCATTTTCGGCAAAATTTTTTCAATATCCCGCTCCCGCAAAATTTCCCGTGAGAGATTTGAGAAATTTAAGGAATTTGAGAAATTTGATAATGCCGAGTACGATGAAAACTTTGAAAGCTCCGACAACTCCGAAACGCCGTATACAAGCCGTCCAGAAAACTCCCTGTCTGCGGGAGAATACTCTCCAAAATTTGTCAGAAACGTCAAATCTCTCTCGCTGCCCGTATAAGGGTAAGCAAGCCGCAGAACATTCAGCGTTTCTCCTATGCTTTGCACCGCCGTGCTGTCGGAGAACGCCCCGAAAAGCTCCCGCGTAAAACGCTCCCGCACGCCCGTGTCGGACTTTTCCGAAAATCTCCGCTTGGACAGCGTTTTTGCAAGCTCCGACAGCCGCGAAATATAAAGCCTTTGCATTTCGGAAACACCCTCTGTGTTCGACACACTATCGGAAAGGCGCGATATTCTTTCGAGAAAACGCCCGATGTCTGACACGTCGTTTGACGTGACCGATGCGTTTGACGCAACTGACGCGCTCTCCGTGCCGTTTAGAACGGAATTTCTAAGCTCGTAAAGCTCCCGCCGAAGAGATCTTATCTCACTTTGCACAGCATTATCCCGCGCGTTCGGCGCTTCGGAATATTCCAACTCCGTTTTTTCCGCAAGCTCGTAGAGTTTGTTTTCAAGTGCGGAAAACCTTTCAGACGAAAACTGCTCCTCGGAGGAAATTTCCGAAAGCTCCTCGGAAATCTCTTTAAGCTGCGAAAAATACCGCCCCTCGGACTTTTCCGAAAATCTCCGCTCGGAAAGCGTTTTTGCAAGCTCCGACAGCCGCGAAATATAAAGCCTTTGCATTTCGGAAACACCCTCTGTGTTCGACACACTATCGGAAAGGCGCGATATTCTTTCGAGAAAACGCCCGATGTCTGACACGTCGTTTGACGTGACCGATGCGTTTGACGCAACTGACGCGCTCTCCGTGCCGTTTAGAACGGAATTTCTAAGCTCGTAAAGCTCCCGCCGAAGAGATTTTATCTCGCTTTGTGCCAAATTATTCCCAGCGTTCGGCGTATCGGAATATTCAAGCCGCACTTTTTCCGCAAGCTCGTAGAATTTGTTTTCGAGCGCGGAAAACCTTTCAGACGAAAACTGCTCCTCGGAGGAAATTTCCGAAAGCTCGTCGGAAATCGCCTTAAGTTCAGAAGAATATCGCCCCTCGGTCTTTTCCGATAAACTTCGCTCGGAAAGCGTTTTCGCAAGCTCCGATGCGGTTTGCCGCCGTATATCCGCGCTCTCAAAGCGGCGTGTTTTTTCGAGCGATTCCGCTATCTTTACTAACGTTTCGGGCAGCTCACCGCTGTGATTTTCGCACAGCTCCAGAACCGAAAGCAATCCGCCTGCTGTTTGCTCAAACTCCGATAAATTCTCCGAAAAAATTTCGGTTCGGCTCGAATTTTCCGTTTCCGAAAGCGCACTTTCAAACTCCCGCAAAAGCCCTCTGCTATCAGAAAAAGAACGCAGACGTTCAAGCGTTTTGGTAAGCGTCCTGCCGTCATACTCGGAGAACAATTTTCCCACGCGCTCTGAAAAACGCTCGTACTCCGAGCCGTTTTCAGCGGTGAAAAGCGCTTCGAGCTTGGAATATCCGCCCGAACGCTCAAGAATTTCGCGGAAGCTGCCGCTGCCGTTTTTCGCCGTAAAATCAGCTATCTCCGTCAAGAGCGTCCGTGCCTCGGCATTTTCCGAAGCTGCCGAGGAAAGCAGCACCCGAATAGCTTCAAGGCGGTTTTCGGGCTTGACGCTTTCGGCGGCAGAGCGCATTTCACGAAGTATCCGCTCCGTGCTGCCTACGCCGGTAAATTCCGCATACAACCGTGACAATTCCTTTATCTCATGGTCGGCGGCAGTGCTTATCAGCCTGCGTATTTCGGCGCATTTTACGGAAATTTCCGACTGACCGTAGTACAGTATCCTTTCGAGCTTTTCAGCCGTGTCAAGGGAAATTCCCGACGGCACAGCACCGCCTTGAACTTCCCGCAGCTCGCGCACCTTGTTTACGGCAAATTCCGCGAACGACAGCACAAGCTCGCTGTCCGCGCTGTAAAGCTCGTTGGAAACATTCTGAACATCGGGCATGACGTACTCCCTGAAAAGCTCGGACGAGCGTATTTTCTCGCGGATCTGCTCCCACGAAAGCTCCTCCTTGCTTACCTGCCGCTCCAGAACGGAAAATGCACGTTTTACAAGTTCCTCGGACATTTCCGAAAGTCTTTCGTACTCCCTTTCCGCTTCGCGCAGGACGTTAACCTCGCCCTGCGACCGCTCCGAAAGCTGCTCACAGAGCCGCTCCACGCTTTTCAGATCGGCAGCTTCAAAAAACTCGCGCATATCCTTTTCCGACGAGAATACCGAGGACACCGTTCCGGCGTTCCCGTAAAAGGAACGCACACTGTTGCTGTCCCTCGATTCCCGACCAAGCTCCCGATAAAACTCACGGAAAAACCTGTTAAGCTCCCTTTCGGACGAACGCTCCGCCAGATACTTCAAATCACTTGCCGAGTCTGCGGGAACATTAAGTACTCCGTCCGCTCCCGAACCGTCACGCTCTTTCAATATCGAGGAAAACAATCCTCTCTCGCGGATAAACCGTCCGATAAAATCGCTCTGACGCTCATTTAAATTCGCGATAAGCACGGAAAATCCGCGGCGAAGCTCCGAGCCTCGCCGCCGCAATTCTTCGCACCTTAATGCAAGCTCCAAGAACGAGCGGTTGGATTTTACCGTTTTCATCAATTCGGGGTCGCGCTCTGCCATACGCAGCAGCCAAAAACCCGACGCGCCGAGCGCTCTTGCCGCGGGCAGCACTCGTCCCGCTGCAGTGTATTCACGGACAGACAATGCGCTGCTGCGTGTTTTTTCGGCATTTTTAATAAGTAGGATATTCTCGCGCAGTTTTTCTCTCAGAGTTTCCAAAGCGTCCGTCGCTTCAACCCTGTTTTCCGACGCTTTTTCGGAAAAAACGCCATCTGACAGCCGTTCGCAAAGCTCATTATATATTGCCGCGGCAGTACGGTATTCGGGAGAATTTCCGCCGACGCTCAATATATTCCGCACAAGCGACAGCGTTCCTCTGACATACAGTGAAAGCTGCCCACCGCGCGTTCCGAGTCCGTTTTTCAAAGCGTCAAGGACATTCTCCAGAAGCTCCAGAACGGACATTATATCCCCGCGCTCTCCAGCCGCTCCGACGGCGAAAATCAAATCGCCATAGGACGGCTCATACAGCCTGCGTGCCGCGCCGCGCTCCAGTATCCTGCGGGCAAAATCAAGCCCCGTGCCGCCCGTAATATACCTTTTCGGCTTTATCGGTTTCAGCAATTTATCCACACCCTAAACTAAACTCAGGAGATACGTATACCCGTATGTGCCAGAGTAAATTTCCTGATAAGAACACCGCCGCCCAGAGCGTTCAGCTCGCCCAGTTCCCACGCCGTAACTATCCCGCTCTCAATGGAATAGCGCTCGGCGGCGCTGCCGTTTTTCATAAGCGTCACCGTGATGTCGCGCAGCTTTACGCCGAGCGAAAAGCACCCCGCCTGCGCCCATTTCGAGCTTGTAACGCCCTTTTCAAACGTTAACGTTCCCGCCGAAGTCGAGGGCTTGGGCATTATGACTATCCCACCGCCGCCTTCGGGGTAAGCGTCGTATTCCACCGACTGTGAAAGTCCGGAAACTCTCGAAAAATTAAGCTCCATTCCGTACAGCGTCACGCTGAACACACCGTTTGACAGATATTCCTCCGCGCCCACAGCCGTACCTCCTTTAAACACGCGCTAGACGGAAAAGATGTTTTTCTTCTCCTCGCCGCCCGATGCAGCGTTTATTTTAGAGTTTATTTTTGAGATCTCGCCGCACCAGCGATTGCGGTCGGTATGCGACAACTGCATTATCTCCTCGCGGCTCCAGTGCGTGTAATATGCCAGAAATGCACATTCCTCGTACAAACGCTCTTTCGGATACAGCCTCAGTCGGCGGCTTCCATAAAATTTACGGGAACGTCCACCTCCTGCCCGCAGTTCGGGCATACGCACCTGTACCTCGGCATTTCCATAGAGTTTATCCTCTCGTAGAAATCCTGAAGATACGCAAGATCCATCGTGAACAGTCCCTCAATGGTCTTGGTGGTTATCATCGGCAGCGTCCCCAGCCGCGTGATAACTCTCGTAAGCAATATTATCGTCAGATACCCCGGATTTTGCTGGACTTTCGGGTCGCGCAGCGGCAGTATCTCGTCCGCCGCGTTCGCAAGACGCATAACGCCCTCCCGATGAACATTCCCTTCATGGTCGACGTATCCTCTCGGAAGAACAAAGTTAAATTCCGTTTCAAATGCCATTTTCAAAGCCTCCGCATCTGGTCATTCAAAAATTCGCGCTCCTGCAGCCGCAAAGACCACATTCAATGAAAAGCGACCGCCATCAATTTAAAACCGCCTGCCCTCAACGGCAAACTATTGCTCTCAATGAAAAACTGCCCGCCCTTGAACGGGACGGGCAGCCGAGAAGCAGAGCTATCTCTGCGGCAGATTTGCCTATCACAAAATTCTGGTCATACCCTCGTGGGCAAGCTCGATAGTTTCGAGAGCCGCCTCGGACGCGGTCGCGTTGAAATCGGGAGCGGTGTACTTTACGGGCCACGCTTCCTCGACCTGCCATGTTGCCACGTCGTTTCCGTCGTTGTCCATAAGTGTTATTGCCAGAGTTTTCCGCTCAGGCTCTTTATCGTAGGCTATCGTCCACCAGTCCCACAGCTCGGTTGCGTTCTGCTCGGAAACAGCGCGCTTAAGAGTGATATTGCCGTATTTGCGCAGACCCGACACCTTAAGCGGGGTAGTTTTCTGACTTCCCTCGCGGTATTCGTAAACATCAACGTTCGCGTCAAAGCCCGTCACTTCCGAAAAGAACTCCGACAAGCCGTCACATTCAACTCTGAATCTGAATTTTCCGTAAGGATAAATTCCAGCCATAATATCAGTATCCTTTCTTTAATTTATTCGGAACCGCCCGTTTTCTGCGTTATTCTGAAGATAACGAACTCAGCGGGCTTTACGGGTGCTACGCCGATAACGCAGATAAGTCTGCCGTTGTCGATGTCCGCCTGCGACATGGTAGAAGGACCTATTTCGCAGTAAAACGCCTCTGCTTCGGTCGTGCCCGCAAGAGCGCCGTCCCTCCAGACGCTGCGCAAAAATCCGTCTATGGTTCTCTTTACGCGTGACCAGAGCTTTTCATCGTTAGGCTCGAACACTACCCAGTTGGTGTTCGCTTTTATTGACTCTTCAAGGAAGATGAACAGTCTGCGGACGTTAACATACTTCCAGCTCGGATCGGACGATGCCGTTCTCGCGCCCCACACTCTTATTCCCTGTCCGGGGAAGGAGCGGATAAGGTTTACGCCCTTGGGATTCAAAATATCCTGCTCGCCCTTGTTGAACGGAACGGAAAGTCCCGTACAGCCGCGAACGACCTCGTTCGCTGGAGCTTTATGTACTCCTCTGGAGTTATCGCTTCTCGCGTAGATACCTATGACCGATCCCGACGGCGGAATATTGATATTCTTCTTGTCAAGCGGATCGTACACCGTCAGCCACGGGTGGTACATCGCAGCGTAGGTGCTGTCGATAACGTTGCGTGCGGTTATCATCTCGTCCGTTTTGGAGAGCTCCTCGTCCATATCCAGCACGGCAAAGCGGCTTCCTAAGCTCTCGCAGTGAGCGACGAGCGTAAGCTGAACATTCGGGTCGGTTATACCCGGCACCGCCATAATGGACACCACGTCATTATCGAGGAATGCCTGTATGCCCGTGCGCTTGCCCGGACCGTTGTCAACTCCCATAAACGTATCGGGAGTTACGCTCGCATTCGAGCCGTTCGAGCCGCCCTTAAGCTCCACGGAAATCACGTCCGCTCCGTCCGACAAAGCCGTAAACGGATCATTTTCGGGCATACCCTCCGCCGATGCTTTTATGACAGCGGACCTTGCCGTTTTATTCTCGATAAAATTCGGCGAGGTTACGTTAAACGAGCATTCGGCATAAAACTCGTCGATGTCGTCGTATTTAGCTTCAAGGTTGAACTCGCAGGTGGAAATGGTAATTTTCGGCACGAGAGCCGTATCGACAGCCTCTCCTGCGAAAGCGCTCTCGAACTCTATCACATTATCCTGACTTTTAACAACCTTGTTGTAGGAAACATTCGCGCCGTCCGACAGCGCCACCACATCGCCCGCGTCGAATCCGACGGACTTTTTCACCTTATATTTTCCCTCGCCAAGATCCTCAAGTATCTGAGTTTTCGCCTTAGAGGCAGGAGTGATGATTACCTTTATATCGTCGCCCCATGCGCCCTCGTCGGCAGCTGTTATCTTCAATATAGGACTGTCCGCGGGTACGCACCCTTCCGACGCCTTAGCGTCTGCGGGAGCGACTCTCGAAATGAACGCCCTCGACCCGCCGTTCAGGAAGAAATGCTCTACGGCATATGCCAGAAAGCGGTTTTTCCCGAATTCCGAAGCGGAGAGATACCCGCCGTATTTTCTCTTGAAATCCGCGAAATTTGTCACAAGCTGCGGCACCCCGCCCACGGGACCCCGCACAGCCAATCCCACGAAGCCCGCCGTACTTGTTCCGACGCCCTCCATAGGCTTGCCACCCGATTCAAATTCCTCCACATACACACCCGGTGATAAATATTCCGCCATAATCGCCGATCCGTCCGCACGGCGCACGGACCGAACCTCCTTCCGAAAAAGTGTAGATACGCGGGCTGTCCGCGAATATCCCGAACTGATGACTTAAACAGATATACCCGAAGCCTGACTTAACAATACAGATACCCAAAACCGGACTTTAAGTTTTAACTTAAACCGACTGTTTATCATGGTTAGATTTTATCACACTTACAACCGATTTGTCAAGGGTTTTTTCTCAATTTTTTTGATTTTTTGTAAATCTGCACAAAAAAATTGAAATTTTCCGTCGTATTTCACAAAAAACACAGTGAAGTTTTTTCTATTATAGTGGAAAATGTGCAAAAAAGTCCCAAAAACCATATTATTCATTCTCGAAACGAGCTTTTAATTTTTCGAGAGCGTGCTTTTCTATCCTTGAAATATACGAACGGGAAATACCCATACTTTCGGCGATCTCCCGTTGAGTGAGGGGCTTGCAGACCGAGCCGTCCGTGTCGGATATGCCGTAGCGCTTGCAGATTATTTCACGCTCGCGGTCGGTAAGCTCCTCGCGTATAAATCTGTACAGCTTTTCGGAATCAATTTTAAGCTCCACGTCGCTTTCGACGTTCACGCCGCTGTTGTAGATATCGGCTATAGTAAGTGCGTTTCCCTCCGCGTCATGCTCGATGGGGTCGTTTATGTAGACCTCGGTCAGCTGGTGCTTTATCTTGCGGAAGTGCATTTTTATCTGATTGTCTATGCACTTCGACGCGTATGTGCAGAACCGCCTGCCTTTCTTGTAATCGAACGTTTCTGCCGCACGGATAAGCCCTATCGTACCGATTGAAACAAGGTCGTCGGCATCTCTCGCGTCGGGATAGTTTTTCCTCACGATATACGCCACAAGCCGCAGATTGTGGATTATAAGTTTATCCCTCGCCTGAATGTCCCCCTCAGCCGCCAGCCGCACACATTCCTCCTCTTCTTTCGGAGAGAGCTGCTTCGGAAAATTGTTCTTCCCCTCAAAATGCAGCCCGAAAAACAGCATATTCGTCAAAGCGAACTTCAATAAAAAAAACATATTCCCCTCCGTCCGTCCCGTCCTTTCCGATAATTTCGGGACTTATTCAATTTTATTCGACACAGCCTGCCCTTATTACCACAGCCGCGTCCTTTGATTTCAGGTGACGCTTTTGCTATTGACAAAGCCTGTAAAAAATGGTATAATTTAAAGTGTATTACTGTGCTTATTGTGCGTTTTACGGAATTTTTTGTTCTAAAGAAGAGGTAGTTATGAAAATAAAATGTGTCAAGGGTACCCGCGATTATCTTCCGAAAGAGGCGCTTCTCCGTGAAAAAATAAGAAGCACCATCTTCGGTATCTACCGTGAAAACGGCTTCTCAATGATAATGACGCCCGCCGTCGAGGATATTGAAAACCTCAACAAAAGCGACGGAGGCGACAACCTCAATCTTATCTTCAAAATACTAAAACGGGGCGAAAAATTGCAAAAAGCCCTCGGAAGCGCCGACGAAAACGAACTGTGCGATATGGGGCTGAGATATGACCTGACGCTGCCGCTGACAAGATATTTCGCGGCGAACAGAAACGACCTGCCGCTGCCGTTCAAGGCAATACAGATGGACAAGGTGTACCGTGCTGAAAATCCGCAGAAAGGTCGCCTGCGCGAGTTTACACAGTGCGATATCGACGTTATCGGCGACCCCAATCCCGAATGTGAAACAGAGCTTATCGCCGTGACGGCAAAGGCTCTGAGGGCGCTTGATATAGGGGAATTTTCGGTGAGGATAAACGACCGGTCGGTGCTGCTGGAACTGCTTTCAAAGCTGGGCTTCGATAAAGACGAACTTGCAAGCGTGTGCGTGACATTCGACAAGCTGGACAAGGTCGGCGCTGAGGGCGTATGTGCAGAACTTCGCGAAAAAGGTTTCGACGGATCCGCCGTCGATAATCTGGCAGGAGTTCTCCAAAAATTACCTCTTACAATAGAGGACGCGGAGAAAATAGTCGGCGGCGAAAAAACAGCTCGTCTGCGCCGTATCCTTGACGACAGCACAGCGATAGCGGACGGAAAATACGGCATAGAATTCGACATCTCGCTCGTGCGGGGGCAGGGCTACTACACCGGAACGGTATTCGAGGTGCGTTCGGAAAAATTCGGCGGAACGGTCGCGGGCGGCGGACGCTACGACAATCTTATCGGGAAATTCATCGGCGAGGATATTCCCGCATGCGGCTTCTCAATAGGTTTCGAGCGTATCTTTTCTATACTTTCCGAGGAGAACTCTGCCGCGGGGGAACGCGAGAGAATAGCCATTTTCTACGAGGACAATTTTTCGGAAGTCTATACGAAAGCGGAGGAGCTTCGGGAAAGTTTCGACGTGTCGGTATTCAAACTGCCGAAAAAGCTGGGTAACTTTCTCAATCGGCTTCAGGGCGCGGGATTTTCGGGATATGCTTACGCTGACGGAAAAGTCAGAAAATTCGGCGAAAAATGATCCTTACGATTTTTTTCACACTTAAAAACCGAGGTGCTTTATGGATCTGTATGTCACCGATTTGGACGGCACACTTTTGCGGAGCAACAAAACGCTTTCGGAGTTTACCGTAAGCACGCTTAATTCGCTGATAGACGGCGGCGTGAAAATAGCCTACGCAACGGCACGCTCGTTCAACAGCGCCTCGAAACTCGTCCGCGATATACACTTTTCCGAGCCGTGCGCCGTTTACAACGGCGTAATGACCGTCGACCCGAAAAGCGGCAGCGTACTCTCGACGGCGCGTTTCTCCGACAACGCGGCAAAGCTTGCGAGGGAACTTTTCGAGCTTGAAAAAATATTCCCCATAGTTTACTCCTATATCGGCGGAGAGCATAAAATTTCCTATGTTCCGAGCGGGTCGCGGGCTGCGAAATTCTACCTCGACGACCATAGGGACGACCCGCGTATGCGCTGCGTAAACAGCTTTGACGAGCTTTTTGAAGGAGAGATGTTTTATTTTACGGTAATATCCGAAAAAGCCGACGAGCGTATCACGAAGCATTTTACTGCGGAAAACGGCTTTTTCGTAAACGTCCAGAAAGACAGTTACGACGAGATGATATGGCACGAGATATGCGACGCGTCCTGCTCAAAAGCGAGCGCGGCACTGCGGCTGAAAACGCTGTGCGGCGCGGACAGGCTGGTGTGTATAGGAGATAATTTCAACGATATCCCGATGATGCGTGCCGCAGATATTTCGGCGGCAGTGGAGAACGCTCCCGACGAAGTAAAAAGCGCCGCCGACATTGTTATTGGAGCCAACGACAGCGACGGCTGCGCCGAATTTATCGCCGGACGTGAAAAGCAGAAAAACAGCTCGGCTTTAGAAAAATGATGGAGAATGAACGTTTCACACAGGCTGTAAGCCGCGCCGCCGAACGGGAGCGCGGACTTCACGGTTCGGTCGGCACACAGAACGAAAAGCTTGTTCACGCTGCTCTGAAAAACTATTACGCTCCGTTTTCCGATGAGCAGGAGGTGCGAGTCGGAAATTTTATCGCCGACGCTCTGGGTGAGGACGGAATATACGAGATCCAGACCAAAAACCTCTACAGGCTCAAAAAAAAGCTGGAGCTGTTTCTTGAAATATCACGGGTGAATCTGGTGCTGCCCATTATACGGGAGTGCGGGAATTTCTATGTGGATTCCATTTCGGGCGAGGTGATAAAGAGCTCTCCTCCGCGAAAACACCGCTCGATGACGCGGATTTTCGAGGAGCTTTACTCGATAAGGGAATTTCTCGCAAACGAACGGCTGCAAATTATAATTGCCGAGCTTAAATGCGACAAGATAATTTACATAGACGGCGGGGAGATACCGAAAAAGCGCAGGCGCTACGACAAAAAGCCGCCGTTTTCGATAATCCCGAAGGAGCTTACGGGCGAGGTACGGCTTTGCGGAAAGCGCGACTACAGACAATTTCTGCCCGAAAACGCGCCGGACGAATTCACGAAAAAGGAGCTGTCCGAGCTTGTCGGCGAGGCGAAAAGCTCGCTGCGGTGCGAGGTGCTGCGGTCGGTCGGGATACTGAAAACCGTAGGAAAAGTCAAGAACGCAAATCTATATTCTTTGAATGGAGAAAACGAAAATGATCGAATTTCTGACGGGCAGCGCCGAGTATGATATTACGGCGGGTATGCGCGGGAGAATGTGCGCTGCGCTCGGTTCGGACAGCAATAAAAAAAATATCGTGTACATAGTTCCCGAACAATTTGAATACGAAACCGAACGCGCTGTTTACAGGCTTATGAAGCGGAAAAATATCCTTCCGAGAATAAGCGAGATAAACGTCACGACATTTTCGCGCATATCCGAGAAAATCCTTTCGGAGTGCGGCGAGTCACGTCCGAAAGCAGACGATGTGGTGAAAAATATCGTTATGCACAAGGCAGTGTCGGAGTGCGCGGGCTCGCTTGAAGTGTTGGCGGGGATCGCGTCCAAAAACGGCTTCTGCGGGAAAATGGTAAAAACCGTTTCGAGCCTTAAGGGCGCGGGCTTTACCGCAAGGGGCTTGGAGGAATTCGGGAACATTATCGCTGGCTCGGACGAATTCGCAAAGAAAAACGTTCTCCTTTTAAAAAAGACAAGCGAAGTCGCACGGCTGTACTATGCGTATGAAAGCGGTCTGTCGGAATATCTGGACGGGGCGGATATAACAGCGCCTGCGGTCGAGCTTATTCTCAAAAACAAATACAGCGGCTTGGACGGAGCGGATATTTTCGTCGACTGCTTCAATGATTTCACGGGAAGTCAGCTGAAACTGCTTAAGGCGCTTATGCCGAGGGCTGAAAATATGACGTTCGGGTTCTCGACAAAGAGAAATTCAGACAACAACGCCTTTCGTACCGCAAATTCCTATATAAGCAGGCTTGCGGACGAAGCGCGTGCCGCAGGCTGCGAGATTAGCTTTTTTTCGGGAGAGATACCGCAGAAGTATCCCGATAATTCCCCGCTGCGCGAGGTCGCAGACAAGATTTTTTCGGGAGAAAAAGCAGCTGTCCCCTCCGGAGAAAATATAGAGCTTATAAGCCTTCCGACAGTTTACGACGAAGCGGATTTCGTCGCCTCTAAGATAATCGAGCTTACCGAAAAAAAAGGCTTGCGATACAACGAAACCGCCGTGCTGTGTACCGACTTTTCCACTTACGGACGCTATATAGAGGGTGCGTTCAGAAAATACGGGATACCGATGTTTTCCGATTCGCAGGAAGCTGTCATAACGCAGCCGATGATAAACTGCGTCCTCTGTACGCTGAACGCTGCGAGGGATTTTTCCGTCGAAAACGTCCTTTCTTGCGTGAAGTCGGGCTTTTTCAGCAGGTTCTCCGAGGAAAAGAACAAAAACGAGGGTATCTCGAATTACTATGCCAACGTTTTTGAGGACTACATCTACGAATGGGCACTTGAGGAGTGCCATCTTAAAAAGCCGTTCACGTTCGGAGCAGGCTCGAATCCGCACCGCACAAAGGACGCTGAAAGCGTAAGAAAAAGTGTTGCAATGCCGCTTTACGAGCTTTCCGAAAAAGTAAAAAAAGCCGCGGACGGCGCGGAGATGACCGAACTTGTATACAATTTTCTGATAGAAAACGTCGGCGTGGAACGAATGATATTCAAGATAGAAAGCTCCCACGAAACGGACGATGACGGCGATGTCGACGACATAAAAGCCGCGGGCGTGACGTTCGACGCGGGCAAAACGGCACTCTGCCAGAGGCTGTGGGATACACTTGTGAGAATATTCAACGCTCTTCATAAGGAGCTTAAAAACGTCAAGATCTCAATTGGCGATTACTACAATATCTTCCGCGACATCTGCGCGGGAACGACGCTTGCGACACCGCCGCAGACCGTTGACAGCGTGCTTGTCGGAGATATCGACAGGACGCGTGCGGACGGCGTGAAGGCTGCGTTTATCGTGGGAGCAGGATACGACGCGTTCCCGACCCCGGCTCCGCAGACGGGAATTTTCTCGCAGTACGAAACCGAGATCCTAAGCCGTGAGGCTTCACGAATAAAAGAAATGCCCGACGTTTTCTCGCTTAAATCCTCGGAGGAGCATTACCGTCTGTCGCTTTACAGAGCGTATCGGGCGCTGACGCTGCCGTCGGAGTATCTGTGCGTGTCAGTGCCGGATATTCTTCCGGACGGCGAGGAATCGGAAAAGTCGACGGTTTTCGGCGAGCTTGAAAGAATGTTCCCCGACCTTAAATTCAGAAAAATAAACGAGCTTTCGGAGCGCTACGGCGAGGAATTCTTCTGCCGCTCGATAAAAGCCGCAAAACTCAGATACGCGCTGCGGCTGGGCGACGGCTCGCACAGTGCCGCGCTGCTTAAGCGGTCGCTTGCGGATTCGGGCGAAGAGGAATTTGTAAAAAGACTGGACGAGATACGCAAAAACCGCCGTTCGGGCAGCGAGCCGATAAACTCGCTTCACGTCATTCCTAAGCGGTTCGCTTCCCTGCTGTTCCCGACATCTATGGGCGCGACAGACGCCGAAAAAATGCTTAAATGCCGATTTGGCTTTTTCTGCGACCACGGTCTGGGCGTAAAGGAAAAGACCAGACGCGAGTTTTCCCGAACGCTTCGCGGTACGGCTGTACATTTCATTCTCGAAAAGACGCTTTCCGCTTTCGGCGGAAACATCGAACGTCTGTGCGGACTGTCGCGGGCGGAGCTTACGGGAATATGCGGGCATTTTCTCGGCGAATTTATAAAAACAGACACCAACAACGATTTCACGGAGGATCCGCGCGGATATTTCCTGTTCGGGAATATCCTGAATTCAGCCGTCGATTCGCTTATTTCCATGCAGTTCGGGTTCAGTTCGGGACGCTATCGCCCTGCCCTGTTCGAGCTGGATATGAGGAAAAATTCCGAGATAATTCTCGACAGATCAAGAATAACCGGCGAACCGATAAGCACCGTCCCCCCCGCGTGTGAGCTTGACCCCGATACCGCGGACATTTCGCAGGCAGCGGCATATGATACCATTCTTAACTCGCTTCCGAAAACGGAGGATACGAAAAAAATAAAACTCTACGCAGGTCCGCTTAAGCTTGCCCTGAAAAACGGCATTCCGATAAAGCTTCAGGGAATAATCGACAGAGTGGATATGTTCACGGAAAACGACAGGACATATGTGCGGCTTGTCGACTATAAAAGCTCCGTCAAGAATTTCAACGTAAACAACGCGAAAAACGGCATAAATATACAAATGCTGCTGTACCTCGCGGCACTTCTGAAAGCGAACGAGAAAAACAGCGACGTAAAACTTTCGGCGGGAGGTATATTCTATATCCCGACCAAAAGCAGCGGCGCTTCGAGAGAAGAAAAAAAGCCATTCGAGCTGCTTTCCGTCACTCACCGTGAGAGCGGTCTTATCGTCACCGACGACACCACTGCAAAGGACTACGGCGAGTTTACGAAAAGGCTCGTGGATCGAGTAAAATCCGAAAGCGGCGAGAAAGCAGCCGACGAGGTGAGAAAGTATTTCGAGCTTGACAGCGCAAATTCCGCCGACCCCGATGATTTCAAGGCGATCTGCGGCGACGTTATCGGAAACGTCACCGACAAACTGGATATGCTTTTCGGCGGAGATATAACGGCGCAGCCGCTTGTCTATCACGAGCGCGATATTTCAAAAAGCAGCGGGAAAACAGTTTCACCCTGCGATTACTGCCGCTTTACCGACATCTGCGGCGCGAGAACTCCGATAGTTATTGATAAAAAATAAGACGCGAGGTACGAAAAATAATGACAGCAGACGAAAACAAACTTAACATAGAACAGCAAACCGCCGTCGATTTTCCTTTCGGCGGACGTGCCGTCGTCACCGCCTCGGCGGGCAGCGGAAAGACTTTCACGCTTTCAAAAAAGGTGGCGGGGATTATTTCCGACCCGAAAAACGACGTTCCTGTCGACGCGCTTGCCGTGCTGACTTTCACGAAAAATGCCGCGAAAAGTCTGCGAGAAAAAATAATCAAGGCGCTGAACGAGCAAATGTCCGACGCCGCGGAAAACGGCGACACCGAACGTGCAGCATACCTCTCCGAACAGCAGGCGCGGCTCAGAAACGCCTACATCTCAACTATCGACGCGTTTTGTATCAGAATAATACGCGAAAATCCCGAAGCGTTCGATCTGAGCGTTAATTTTACGATAGCCGACGCGCCGAAGCTTGCCGCTATGCAGCAGCAGGCAATGAAAGCGGCGCTTTCGGAATTCTACTCCGAAAAGGCGGGCTTTACAGCCGAGGAGCGAAACGCTCTGTTTTACACGTTCGATTTCGAGGACGACAGAGAACTTCAGGAGCGCGTATTTGATGTGTGCGGCACGCTTTCAAGTTTTGCGGACGCGGAGGGATTTCTTGACAGGAATCTTGAACTCAGCACCGACAGCGGGAAAATGTACGAAAAATATTTCCCCTCAGTAAAGCCCTACCTCGGACAACTTCGGGAAATTATTGACACACATCTGAAGCTTTACGACGATGTCCTTGAAAATCTTCCATCCGAGATTGACGAGTTGAAATCCTCCGGAAAAACATCAAAGTCTGACGACAATGCCGAAATTTTGCTTCAAAATATAACCGGTTACATCGCGCTTGACAGAAACCGCTTTGACAAGATCATCACGGCGCTTGACGAAACTGTCGAAAAGAACGATCCGCAGATACTGAAAAAGGCGCTTGACGTTTGCGCGGACGATACACAGGCGATTGCGGATGCGGGCTTTGATTTCAGGAAAGGACCGAAAGTCCAACACAAAAATACATTCATTACGACAAAAAATGACCTTTCGGCTGTTTTAAAGGAACTGGCGGAGCTGAATTTTGACACGTCAGAAGAAGCTGCCGAAAGGAACGCCCTCGCCGTAGGAGCGTTTACGAAACTTGTGAGAAGCTATCGGAAAAAATTCGGCGAGATAAAATCCGAGCAGGCTGCGGCGGAATTCTCCGACTGCGAGATAAAACTGCTTGAAAAGCTGAAAAACGACAGCGCATTCAGGCATGGGCTGTCGTCAAGATTCAAGTGCGTCATAGTAGACGAATTTCAGGACTGCAACGACATACAAGCCGAGATCTTCAAACTTCTTGGAGAACACGGCGGACTTTTCTATGTCGGGGATATAAAGCAGTCGATATACGCTTTCCGCGGTGGAAACCCGAATATTATGATGAAACTTTGCAGCGGAGAGGACGGCTTTTCGGCGCTTCCGATGTATAACAACTACCGTTCCCGCGATACCGTCACAAAAACCGTGAACAGCGCCTTTTCGGGGCTTATGACGCGTCATTTCGGCGGAGTGGACTACACGGACGAGAACGGACTTCGTGCCGCAAGACACTTTCCCGAAAACGACCTCTCCAATGAGGAAGCCGCGGCAAATATTACTCCCGAACAAAAGCGCCTGTACGAAAATTTGGACGGAAAATTCAAGAGCGAGGCGGTGTTCCTTTCCGCTAAAAAAAGCGAGGACGACAAGGAGATCGCCGAAGCGCGATACGTCGCGCACCGTATCCGTCAGATGATGGAGGACGAGAATTTTTACGTCCTAAAAGATGATAAGTATGTCCGTCCCGTGCTGTCGGATTTTGCGATACTTATGCGAAATAAAAAGGAAATACCGCTGTACAGGGAAGCGCTTGCGGAACAGGGCTTTTCGTCTGCTGCGCCGAGGGGGCAGAGCTTTCTCGAATCGGAGGAAATTTCGCTTATACTTAATTATTTAAGTGTAGTGGACGACCCGCTTAGGAATGAAGAAACGCTGAAGGTGATGATGTCGCCTATCTACCGGTTCACGTCGGAGGAAATGGCAGCGGTGCGGCTGGGCGTTCTGGGACTTGACACGGACAAACTCTCCGACAGCGAGATACAAAAAATATATGAGGACAAGGAGTCGGGACTTAAAACAAAATCGCTGTACTCGTGCGCGAAGTACTGCCGCGCAAACTCCAAATCGGAAAACGGCATTCCGACGCCAAAACTTGACAACTTCCTTGATGATATTGAGAATTTCCGAAAATTTGTGTACACAAACTCCATTTACGAGCTTATCTGCAAGATATACGAGGAAACCGACGCGGTGTCGGTCGTAGCGTCCTTTGAGGACAGCTCAAAGCGCGTGGCGAACGTTCGGCGGCTTTGCGAGCTGGCAGCGGATTTTGAAGCGAGAGCAGGCGGCAGCATCGGGGATTTCCTGAGATTTATCGAACGCGCCAAGGCAAGCGGACGCGGCGCTGTCGAAGAGGCTTCCGCGCCGGACGCTGCGGGAAACTCCGTTCGGATAATGACTTTCCACGGAAGCAAGGGGCTTGAAGCGCCAGTGTGCTTTCTCGTCGGTCTGGACAAGACCATGAACAACAGCGACTACACGGGAAAATTCCTGATGAACCGCGAATACGGATTCGCTTTTGAAACAGTAAATGTTAAAAAGCGCGTAAAAACACGCTCGTTTGCGTATGTGGCGCTGAAAAGGATCTGCCGTGAAAAAATGTGCGGCGAGGAGCTTAGACTTCTGTACGTCGCTATGACGCGGGCTATGGATAAGCTGATAATGGTGACGGATTCGGGACTGTACAGCTCCAAAAAAGAGCCGAACGACTGGTCGGGTTCGCTTCCCGAAAAAGCCGAAAATGTGTTCAACGGCTCGATTCCGTTCCGCTGGATAATAAAGTCGCTCAACCGGCTGAAAAAGAGCGATGTTCCCGAATTTGAGAACGACTTTTTCAGAATGTACGAGGACGATTTTTCGGGGAAAAAGCCGGAATTGCCCGATGAGGATACCGAAAACATCGAACAGGAGATCTCCGAAGAGGAAACGGCTCGGCTGAAAAAAGCAATGAGCTTTGAATACGGCTTTACGGCAGATACCGTCCGTCAGGCGAAGTTTTCCGTGACGGAGATAGCCCACCGCGGCTCTGTGCCGCCCGTGAACCTGACAAAGCCCGATTTCGCTGCCGAGAAAAAACTGTCGGGCGCGGAAAAAGGCAACGCTTATCACGGTCTTATGGAACAGCTAGCTCTCGAACGATTCCGTGATACACAGTCGGAAAGGTATGAGGATATTATTTCCGAGGAAATTTCCAGACTTCACGACGAGGCTCTGTTGAGCGAGGAAGCCTGCGATACGATAGAACCGAAGCTCGCGGCGGAATTTCTGAGGTCGGAGCTGGGAGAACGGCTGCTGCGGTCGGAATTTCACCGTGAAGTTCCGTTCTATTCGGAAATGGACGGGAAAATTTTCGGCGAGGAAACACTGGGCGAGATAGCCGTTCAGGGGCGAATAGACCTCTACTTCGAGGAGAGCGACGGACTGGTCATAGTCGACTACAAGTCCGACAGTATCCCGAATCTCGAAAGAGAACGTGAAAATTACGCGAAGCAGGTGCGCATCTACTGCGCGGCACTTTCGGAAATGACGGGCAAAAAAGTCAAGGAAGCGTATCTGTACGCGTTTCTGGCGGGAAAGGCTGTAAGGGTTTTATGAGCTTTATAAAAAAAATCAAAGTGACGGCGATCTCGGCTGTTCTAGCGGCTTTGGCAGTTGTTTTTTCGGGAATGCTTTCCGTTTTCGCCTTTGCCGAGGATACGGCGGGATTTAACGACGAAAAAGGCTTCGTGTTCCCCGCGAAAACGCCGTATGACAAAAGTTCCGTCGAAATAATGTGGCACACCGCAGAGGGCGAAACGGTCGGCGTTCCGCTGTGCGACGCGGAATACGCGTATCTCCCGACGCTTAACAAGGTGCGTAAGATAGACGGCAAAGGGAGTTTCACGGCGACAGCTGAGCTTTCCGAAAAGGTTTCCGAAAATTATTCCGGAGCGCTATGCGGCGGCATACTTATCGTGCCTGCCCGCACCTCGCTTTACAAAATAAACACCGAAAATATGGAGATACTCTCGGAAAAAACGTTCGGAGAAATATCCACAAACGTCGGTATTGTCGGGGATCTTGTGTATTTCGGTATCCGCGAGGACGAAAATTACAGATTTATCTGTGCCGATATTTCCGATAATTTCAAGCAGGTGTGGAGCTTTGTATGTGAGGAAAAAATAACGTCGCCTGCGCTTTTCGGAAAGTTTGTCGTTTTCGGAGCGGGCGGAAAGCTTGTCGTCTGCGACAAGTCTACGGGAGAATCCCACGAAAATATAATAACGGAAAACGATGCGTCGATAACAAACGTCTACGCGGGAAAATACGCTGTTTTTATGACTTGCTCGGACGGAGCGCTGCGAAAATTGCGCCTTGAAAGCGAGGGTTCAGCCGAGGAGGATTCCCTTGAGGAATTGGCTCTGGGAAAAGGTTTGACGGCTATGGCGGAATTCAACAACCGAGTTTATCTCGGCTCGGAGGACGGATTTTTCATAGTCGACGGATTGAATATGGAACTGATGAAAAAATATCCGGAGCTTAAAAATTCGTGTGCGCCTGTCGTGTGCTACGGAAGCGGTCAGCGTGTCTACACTGCCGCGCCGCACCTCGACGAGGGACGCGACGTGTGGTATCTTTACGGTATCCTTGACACGGAGGAAGAGCAGAGCGTTTTCGAGATAGCGAAAATACTTGATTTCGAGAACGGCAGGATTGCCGTGTCGCTTTCGGGAATTATGTACTTCCGCGACGCCGAAGGTGCGCTCTGGGCGATACAGATACCGAAAAACAACATATTTTTAAGCATTCTCAAAATAGTACTGACGCTTGCTATAATCGTGCTTGCGGTGGCAACTATCAGCGCTCTGGCGAAGCGGCGCACGCGCAAAACTCCGCCGAAGCTCTGACAAAATAAAATTTAATATTCAGGAGGAAAACACAATGGCAGTCACACTTAAAAGCGGAAACGTTTCCGCGACGATCAACGAAAAGGGAGCGGAGCTGAAAAGTCTTGTCATCAACGGACGGGAATTTATGTGGAGCGCCGACCCGAAATTCTGGGCGAACACAGCGCCCGTTATGTTCCCGATGATAGGCACGCTTAAGGACAACAAGACGCTTATACTGGGCAAGGAGTATTCGCTTCCGAAGCACGGTTTTGTGCGCGATCTGGAATTAAAGATCGAGAACGTATCGCCGACGTCGGTGACATTTTCGCTGGAGCAGAACGACTACACGAAGCAATTTTATCCGTTCGACTTCAAATTCTCGCTGACGTACACGCTGAAAGCGGACGGTATAACAGAAACGCATCGTGTAAAGAACAATTCTGACGTTGAGATGGCGTATTGCATAGGCGGGCATCCTGCGTTTGCGCTGGATTCAAATCTTTCGGACTACAGGCTGGAGTTTGCGAAAGCTGAAACTGCTGCTGCACCGCTGTATGACTTATCGGTACATCTTTTTATGCCTGAGCAACGGACGGAGCTGCTTAAGGGAGAGAAAGTTCTTGCGCTGAACCACGAATTATTTCACAAGGACGTGATATACTTTGACGAATGTGAATCGCGCTCGGTAAGTTTATTGAACAAGGAGAACAAGGGATTGAGGGTAGACTATCCTGACTTCACGTCGCTTGGTGTATGGCAAGCGAAGGACGCGCCGTTTTTGTGCATAGAGCCGTGGTGTGGAAGTGCGGACTTTGCGGATTGCAGTGGAAGATTTGAGGAGAAGCGCGGAGTAGAGAAGTTAAAGGCGGGGGAGGAAAAAGCGTATACGTTCACGATAACGAATATAGGCTACTAAAAAAATAAAAAAGAAAAAAAGAAAAAAATCTGCGAGCGAAGCTCGCGAATCGGGATTCCAAAGGGACTGGTCCCTTTGGCGGGAGAATGGGGGGCGGAGCCCCCGTGACGTGACGACCTGTAAGGAGAAATAAAGAAAAAATGGCAAGCAATCTCCTTTCCCGACAGGCGCTTTTCACTCACAAGCAGAAAATATTAAGGAGAGCTATGCTGTAGCTCTCCTTTTTCTATGTTCCTAAAATGTATTACAGAACACTGTGTTACGAGGGGCGCTGCCCCTCGGACTCCCCGCCAAAGGGGCGCGCCCCTTTGGAATCCCAATTCGCGAGCTTCGCTCGCAGATTTTTTTCTTTTTTTTATTTTTCTTTTTTCTTCTTTTACTTGAACTTCTGTATTATATTCATCAACACTCCTACTCCCACTGCTAATACCCCACTCAACACTATCGGAAACCATACATTCGCCATCGGTAATCCACCGGCATTCCCGTTCAGATTCATACCGTAAAAACTAAACACTATCGTCGGTACAGTCATTATTATCGTTATCGTCGTCATTCGCTTCATTATTATGTTCAAATTGTTGGATATTATCGACGCAAACGTGTCCATCGTACCATTCAGAATGTTGGAATATATGTTCGTCATCTCTATCGCTTGCTTAACTTCTATAAGTACATCATCAAGCAGCTCCTGATCCTCCTCGTACAGCTTCAAATACCGTCCGCGCATCAGCTTGTCCAAAACCGCTTCGTTCGATTTTAATGAGGTCGAAAAGTATACAAGCGATTTCTGAAGCCCCTGAAGCTGTATCAGCCCCTTGTTCTTCATCGAAAGATACATCTGATTGCCAACATAATTCGACAGCTTGTCGATCTGCTTCAGATACTGCAAGTACCTCGCAGCTATCCTTAAAAGTATCGTGAATACAAACTGCGTCCTAAGCTGCGGATTTACGTTCTTCAAAACTCCCGTAGCAAGCTCGTCAAGCACTACGTTGTCTTTCGCACTTACCGTAATGACATTCTTGTCCGTGATTATCATCGACATAGGCGTGGTCGAATAAAACAGCGTCCTGTCAGGATCGTTGTCATTTTCAGCCACCGGATAGTCCACAACTATAAGCGTCACGCCCTCGTCACTCTCAATTCGCGACGGCTCTTCCTCGTCCAGCGCTGCCCTCACATAATCACGGTCAACGTTCATATCCTCTTCGAGAATGGATATCTCCGTTTCACTCGGATTTATCACGCTTATCCAGCAGCCCGCTTCCGCTTCGCTTATCTCACATAATTTATTTTCAATACGTTTATAGTACTTTATCATATCCGTTATCCTCTTAAAAGTACGCCCACACTGTGACGAAAATACAATTTTCAAAAGCCGATATTTCCTAAAATCTTACTTCTTATCTCTTATATCTTACTTCTAAATTATACAATATTCTGTTGAAAATGTCAACCTTTTTTTAACAATTCGGCGGCGCGTTCCAAAAGAGCCTGTTTTTCGTTCGGAAGTTTCTCCTCTACTACCTCATCAAGCAGCGCCCTCAGCGTTTTGCCTATAGCGGGTGATTCTTCAGCGAATTTCAAAAGGTCACGCCCCGAAACCGCAAGGTCCTTTAAGGTAAAACAGGGGCGCTCACGTTCTATCTGCTCTGCTATTTCAATTGCCTTAAGTTCGTCCTGTATACGCGGCTTCACAAAATCCGCCTTGGCGTTATCATCAGCAGTATGCGCAAGCATTACGTCACGGTACAGCTCAAAGCCGTATCTTGCAAGCGCCCGCTTCACCGCTTTTTTCGAGAGGTCAACGGGAATATCGTGATAGCGCACTATGGCGCAGACCCGCTCCCGAAGGGCATTCGGGCATTTGTATTCTCTGAGTATCTCCTCGGCTATACGCGTGCTTTCGTCCGCGTGGGCAGCGTAGTGCCATATTTCGGGGTCGTTCTCATCTATCGTGCGACGGAACGGCTTTCCGGTATCGTGAAAAAGCATAGCCAGACGCAAGGCGGGGTCTGCGGGCGCTGACTCCACGGCTCTTGCCGTATGCTCGTACAGGACGCTGTTGTGGTATTTCGAGTGCTGGTCATAGTTTATCTGAAGCTCCAGATACGGCACTATGCCACAAAATATTTCGGGAAACTCCATCATTGCCTTTCGGACGTGCTTTCCGCATAAAAGCCTTGTAAGCTCCGCAAATATCCGCTCCTTGGAAACGCTTTTCAGCTCGTCTTTCATCTCGTGAACGGCAGCGGCAGTCTTTTCCTCGATAGAAAAACCCAGCGTCGCCGAAAATCTCACGGCTCGGAGTATTCTCAGCGGGTCCTCCGAAAAACGCTCCTTCGGGTCGCCTATACAGCGGATAATGCCGTCTTCTATGTCTTTTCTGCCGCCGAACGGGTCGACAGTGCCGAGGCGCGGATTGACGGCTATGCCGTTCATTGTGAAGTCGCGCCGCGAAAGGTCGTCCTCTATCCTGCCCGAAAAAGAAACACTGTCGGGGTGACGGTGGTCGGAATATCCGCTCTCGACGCGGAATGTCGTGACCTCGACGCTGTATTCACCGAACAGCACCGTCACTGTGCCGTGCTTTATTCCCGTTTCGATAACACGGCAGTCGGAAAACACCCGCTCTACTTCTTTCGGAGCAGCCGACGTTGCAACATCGAAATCATGTGATTCAATATTCATTATTGAATCCCTGACGAAGCCGCCGACTATGTACGCTGCAAAGCCCGCGCCTTCAAGCCGCAAAAGCAACTCGTCAATTTTCTCCGGTAAATTTGATATTTTCATAACAGCTTCCTTTCCATTTTTACAAATAATGGAATACGGTACACCTCGTCCACAATATTCACAATACCTGAAAATTATCCACATTATTCTCGCGCAATACTGTTATAAACTTTTGTCACGGCGAGAAGCGAACGCCCGCGGCGGCAGCCGCCGCCACAAAATTGTCACGTCTGATAATTGTCCACAATATTCTCGCGCAATAATATTATAAACTTTTGTCACGGCGAGAAGCGAACGCCCGCGGCGGCAGCCGCCGCTATAAATTGGGACGGCATTTTTTGTGCAAATTGCCTATTGAAAACGGTTACAATTTGGTGTATTATATAAATATAGACAAATTCAGCCCAAAAAAACTACTCCCTGCATACAAATAATTTCCAAAAACAGGAGCGTGGTCTGAAATGAACGTAACAATAAAAGATGTAGCACGGGAGGCAAATGTTTCAGTCGCCACCGTGTCAAGAGTACTCAACGAGAAAAAGAACGTGTCCGCCGAAAGCGCGGAGGCGGTAAAACGCGCCGTCGAAAAACTCGGCTATTCGCCGAATTTCCTCGGACGCGACCTGCGCAAAAGCGAAACTAAACGTATCCTCGCCATAATCGCGTCGACGGAACAGACGTTCTATAACGACGTTCTTCGCGGAATGCAGGACGCGGCAAGTGCACAGGGATACGATGTGCTTATCGCAACGTCCGCAAACGATCCGGAACGTGAAATGCATCTGTTGGGTATGATGTTTTCCAGAGCCGTGGACGCGGCTGTCCTGCTTGCGCCAAAGCTGGATACCGAAACCATCGTCGACCTTGCCTCAAGATACAAGCTTGCCGTTTGCCTTGAACGCGTCGACGCGCAAGGGCTTTTATGCGTCACGATAAATAACGAGCGCGCTGCTTTCGACGCGACAAGCTACCTTATCGGAAAAGGCAGGCACCGCATAGGACTTATCACAACAAAGATACGCTCGCAGTCGTCAATAGACCGTGAAAACGGCTACAGAAAAGCCTTAAGGGCAAACAATATTCCGTTTTTGCCGGAGCTTGTATATGCGGGCGATTATGACGCCGAATCGGGAACAAAGGGCTGTGATTATTTTCTCAATCTCCCGCGGCGCCCCGACGCTGTGTTTTCCATTTCCGACACCATTTCTATCGGAGCTATGGCTCACGCTGTTCAGAACAATATTCTTATCGGAACGGAAATGTTGTTTTTCGGTTTTGACAACATCGGCTACTCTCATATGTTCATACCCAAGCTCTCGACGGTTGACCAATCATGTTATCTTCAGGGAAAGACGGTAGTCGAGAAGCTTATTTCCAACATCAAGAACGATAAGCCGGACACCGGAACTTATATGCTTCCCCACACGCTGATACTTCGCGAATCCACCGGTGACGCAGCGGCGGCGAATCGCCGCTGATAGTACGCTTCGCGCGTGGACGAAATCTTATAGTAATATTGCGCGAGAAAAATGTGGATAATTTTCACAGACGGCTAACTTTATGGTAATTCCTGTGAGAGGAGATCATAAACGCCCTGTAGAGCTGCTCCAGAAGCATCACTCTCGCAAGACCGTGCGGAAAAGTCATCGGGGACATCGAAAGCCGCAAGTCAGCCGAGCGCTTAAGCTCCTCGTCCAGCCCATACGAACTTCCGATAACAAAACCAACTGTTGATACTCCGCTCGCCGAAAGCCGCTCCAGACGGTCGGAAAGCTCCTCGCTTGAAAGCTCCCGACCCTCTATGCAAAGCGCGACGGTAAAATCAACGCTTCCAAGCGCGGAACGTATCAGCCGAGCCTCCTCGGAAAGCGCACGGGCTATCTCACCGTCAGCCGGCTTCTGTGAAAGCTTTACGGGTTCCGGCTCCTTTACCGTCACCCTCGCGAATGCCGACAGCCGCTTAAGGTACTCCACGCACGCCTCGCGCTGCCACTCGTCCTTAAGTTTCCCCATTGCTGCAAGACAAATGTTCATCATCTGCGTCTGTTCTTTCCGGAATAGCCGTTTATATTACCGTAGGGCTTGTTCATCTGGATTTTCCTTCTTCTGGAAAGCTCGGCAGCCTTGCGGGCGCGGCGCTTGTTTACTACTCTCAGCACGATAAGCGCCGTCACAAGCACGACAAGTGCCGCTCCTGCCGCGATAGTAGCGGGAGCTTTCAGGAAGTTTCCTATTTTTTCGCGATAACTTGCCACTGCGTCAAGGGCAATTTCCCTCTCGGTGACAAGCGGTATCTTCGTAAGTGTTTCGCCGTTCAGGCGAAGTTCCAGATCGCCGACGCTCTTTCCTTTTTCAACGGGCGCGGTAAGCGTCGAGATTTCGGGCTTTATCTGCTGTACGGCGGACTTGTCAAGCGATTTCGGCATAAGTGTGTAAAAATCCTCGGTCGTCACCACGCCGACGGAATCGGCGTCTTCGCCTTTTTCCACGGGGAACGCCATGATCTGCTCGTTTTTGCCGATTATCTGAGTATACTCAAACTCGTCAAAAGCCCAGTCGTAAAGGTTGACGTGATCCTTGAACGAGAGGATATCATCGGTTACGGAGCCGTCCTCGTTGTAGTAAGGTGCGCCGAGAGTGACAAGAAGGTAGTTATAGCCGCCGCGCTCGGCAGTGGTGACAAGCGCACGCGAGCCGTACTCAAACTCGGAAGTGTCGTACTTACCGTCTTTCATATGGTAATATTTGTTGATGCTTCCTGTTTTGATACCGTGAGCGCCCTCGTAGTAGTAGGTGCTTGTTTTCTTCATAAGCTCGTTGGTGTGAGTTATGGAGTATCCGTTGGGGTTTGCCTTATTGGCAGGCATTTCGTACTCATATGTGTCGCATATTCTCATAAAACCGGGGTAATTATCAATAGCGTAGCGGGTTATGAGGTACATATCATAGGCGGTGGAGTAGTTGTTCTCGTTGAAAAGCCCGTGAGCGTTAGCAAAATGGGTATTCTTGCAGCCGATTTTGGCAGCGGTGTCGTTCATCATCTGAATGAAATGCTCGATACTGCCCCCGATGTTGTAAGCGAGGATATTTGCGGCTTCGCAGCCCGACGGCAGCATAAGCGCATAAAGGCAGTCCTCGTAGGTGACGTTGCTCTGAAGCGGCTCGATGGCGGCATTGGAAACTCCCCTATAATTGGGATTTTCCCCGTAGAATTCGTTAAAACAGTCATACGGCACGGACACGAACGCCTCGAAGTCCTTGATATTTTCGAGAGCGACGAGGCAGGTCATAATTTTTGTGGTTGACGCGGGATAGAGCCGCTTGTCGGCGTTTTTGGACACTACGACGATATCGGTATCGGTGTTCACCATATAAACGCCCTCTGAATAAATCTCGAACGAGGGCGAAAAAGCAGCATAAGCTGTGGTAAAATTCCCGCCGACTGTAAGAAACAGGAAGAAAACGGCGAAGAAAATTGAAAAAATTTTCACTTTCATCTGGACAAATCCCCTTTTTTAGGTTATTATATATAAGGGGGCAAAAATATTCCCCATACATATATTTTACCATTTTTTCTTGTAATTGTAAAGGGCTTTTACGAAATTGTAATATTTTTGTAATATTTTTTCGGGAAAGGTCCGGTTATGGGAAGAAAAGGCAAACGGAGGACGTTTTTATGATCTATGTGACGGGAGATGTACACGCGGATCTTTCGAGGTTCAAGGACAAGGCGCTTAGGAAACTGCGAAAGAACGACGCGCTTATCATCTGCGGCGATTTCGGGTTTATCTGGGACGGCTCGGAGAGGGAGCGACGGGTGCTGAAGAAGATAGGCAGGCTGCCGTACAATGTACTTTTTGTAGAGGGTACGCACGAGAACTACGACCTTTTGGAGGGGTACGAGGTGGAGGAGTGGTGCGGCGGCAAGACGCGAAAGATAAGCGGGCGGCTGCGGCAGCTGCTTCGGGGTCAGGTATTTGAGATAGCGGAACGGACGGTATTCACGTTTGGCGGCGGGCAGAGTGACGACATCTACGAGCTTGTGGAAGGCAGCAACTGGTGGCGGCGGGAGATACCGACGGAGGAGGAGCTTTCGGAGGGGCTTAAGAATCTCGAAAAGGTTAACAACAAGGTAGACTTTGTGGTCACTTACGAACCGCCGAGCAAGATGCAGGATTTTCTGTTAGGTTCGGGTGACAGGAACCACATAAACACCTATCTCAACGGGATATTTGAGAAAGTGGAGTTTCGGTCATGGTTTTTTGGGAAGCTTCACATGAACAAGCTTATCCCGCCGAAGTACCATGCTGTATATGACAGTATAGTGGTTGCGGACGCGACGAAGATCAAGAAGAAGAAAAAAGCCGCTATAGCAGCGGAAAAAAATACGACTGAAGAGGAGAAATGAACAATGGCAGAGATCACATTTGAGATTGTCAAGGAGCTTGGAGTAATTTCCGAGAATGCGAAAGGCTGGACGAGGGAATTGAATCTTGTGAGCTGGAACGGGCGGGAAGCGAAGTATGACATACGGGACTGGTCGCCGGATCATTCGAGAATGGGGAAAGGAGTATCGTTGACGGAAGAGGAGATGCAGAAGTTGGTGGAGTTGTTCGGAGCGAGGAATGAGGAGGACAGCTTCGAGTAAGGAAAAAAAAAGAAATAAAAAAAGAAAAAAAGAATAAAAAAAATCTGCGAGCGAAGCTCGCGAAATGGGATTCCAAAGGGGCGCGCCCCTTTGGCGAGGAGTCCGAGGGGCAGCGCCCCTCGTAACACAGTGTTCTGTAATACATTTCAGGAGCATAGAAAAAGGAGAGCTACGGTGTAGTTCTCCTTATTTTTTCTGCTTGTGAGTGAAAAGCGCCTGTCGGGAAAGGAGATTGCTTACCTTTTTTTCTTTATTTCTCCTTATAGGTCGTCACGTCACGGGGGCTCCGCCCCCCATTCCCCCGCCAAAGGGACCAGTCCCTTTGGAATCCCGATTCGCGAGCAGATTTTTTTATTTTTTCTTTTTTTCTTTTTTCTTTTTCTTTTCTTTCTACTTCTTGCAGCCTTTACAGCCTGCACAATTCCCTGTGCAACCCCCTCCCCTCTTATGCTCCACTACCTCTCTCACAACTATCCCAACTATCACAGCAAGTACCACAATACCTACCGCTATTGTCCCAAGATTATCAAGTATAAACCCTATCATACCTTAACAGCTCCCCTGCTCTTCTCTTTCCGTATAACCATATAAACCAGAAAGCTTACAGCCAGTACCGCAAATATCACGCCTATCACATTCCCGTGTCCCGTAAACAAACACCCTAGCTGATATATGATAAGCGATACACAGTACGCAAATCCACACTGATACCCTATCGCAAACCATGTCCATTTTGCCGAGTTCATCTCGCGCCTGATTGCGCCTATCGCCGCAAAACACGGCGCACATAACAGGTTGAATACAAGGAACGAATACCCCGCAAGCGCACTCATAGCCTCAAAGTCAAGTACACCGAATACGCCGACGACTTCTTCCTTCGCAACTAAGCCCATTACCGTAGCCACAGCCGCAGTCGGCGTGCCGAATCCAAGCGGCAGGAATATCGGACAGATAAACGCGCCTATCTTTCCAAGAACGGAATCCGCAAGCTCCATCTCCGCACTGTATCCGAATGCTCCGTCTACCCAGCCGAGCGAGCTTCCAAGCCAGATAAGAACCGACGACAGCAGAATTATAGTACCCGCTTTCTTTATGAAGCTCCAGCCGCGCTCCCACATAGAACGCATTACATTACCAAATGTCGGCAGATGGTACGCAGGCAGCTCCATAACGAACGGCGCAGGGTCGCCCGCGAACATTTTCGTCTTTTTGAGCATTATTCCCGAAACCACTATCGCCGCTATTCCGATAAAGTACGCCGACGGCGCGACCCACCACGCGTTTCCGAACAACGCCGCTGCTATCATTCCGATTATGGGAAGTTTTGCGCCGCACGGAATAAAGGTTGTCGTCATTATCGTCATTCGGCGGTCACGCTGGTTTTCGATGGTTCGGGAAGCCATTATTCCCGGAACGCCACACCCCGAACCGATAAGCATAGGTATGAACGATTTTCCAGAAAGACCGAATCTTCTGAATATCCTGTCCATAACAAACGCCACTCTCGCCATATAGCCGCACGCTTCCAGAAACGCAAGGAATATGAACAGTACCAGCATCTGCGGCACAAATCCCAATACAGCGCCCACGCCGCCGATAATTCCGTCCAGAATAAGGCTCTTCAGCCAGTCGGCGCAGTTTATTTTATCAAGCCCCGACTCTACAAGCACAGGTATACCAGGTACCCATACGCCATAATCGGCAGGATCTATCGCATCATTCATCTCGTCGACTTTGCTGTCGACCATTTCCGAAATATCGAATCCCTTGTCGGCAAGCTCGTCGCCGTATGAACCGTAAACCTCGTCGAAATCCGCGAACGAACCGCCCTCAACGGCTTCGAGAACGTCCTCCGCGCCCACTACATTCCCCGCGTCGACCGCGGACTGAACAGTATTTTTAAGCTCCTCGGTGAAGATGTTCTCCTCGGCGAAATTGTCACAGGCGGCTTCATAGTCCGCGCTTCCTATACCGAACAGATGCCAGCCGTCCCCGAAAACTCCGTCATTCGCCCAATCCGTCAGCAGCGTTCCTACTGTCGTTATTGAGATATAATACACGATTATCATAATAACCGCGAAAATAGGCAGCGCCAGAAAACGGTTGGTGACTATTTTGTCTATCTTATCGGAAACGGTTTCGCCCTTTGCCTTTTTCTTATAACATTCCTTTATGACCTCGGCTATGTAGACGTAACGCTCGTTGGTGATTATGCTTTCCGCGTCGTCGTCAAGTTCCTTTTCGCACTCTGCTATATCCTTTTCGATATGGGAGAGTGTGCTTTCGGGGATCTTAAGCATTTCAAGAATTTTCTCGTCCCGCTCGAATATCTTGATAGCGAACCACCTTTGCTGTTCTTCGGGCTTATCGTGAAGGAACGCTTCCTCGATATGAGCGAGAGCGTGTTCGACCGAGCCGCCGAACGAATGCTGAACGCGCACGGGTTCTTCTGACTTTGCAGCTTCGATAGCGAGGGTAACTGCCTCGTCTATTCCCGTATTTTTCAGTGCGGAGATCTCCACTACCTTACAGCCCAGACGTTTGGAAAGCTGCTCGAAATTTATCTTGTCGCCGTTTTTCTTGACCACGTCCATCATATTTACGGCGACGACGGTCGGGATACCCAGCTCTACCAGTTGAGTTGTGAGATATAGGTTACGTTCCAGATTGGTACCGTCGATGATATTGAGGATAGCGTCGGGGCGTTCGTTCACGAGATAATTTCTTGCCACGACCTCCTCAAGTGTGTACGGCGAGAGCGAGTATATTCCCGGAAGGTCGGTTATTACCACGTCCTTATGACCGCGAAGCTTGCCCTCTTTTTTCTCGACGGTTACGCCGGGCCAGTTCCCGACGAATTGGTTAGAACCTGTCAGCGCGTTGAACAGCGTAGTTTTTCCGCAGTTCGGGTTTCCCGCAAGCGCTATCCTGATTTCCATTTATTTGCCTCCTGTTTCCTTATTTTATTTTTATTTTTTTGAGTTAAACACAACTAACCAGTTAGAAGTAAGAGGTTAGAGGTAAGAAGTTAGAATTCAAAGTACGTCGGCTTTCGCCGACGATTGAATTGCTGCGGCAGCGTGCCGCTGCCGGCAGTACGCTTCAAGCGTAGAATAAAATTTAATTTGTAATCTAACTTCTTACTTCTCACCTCTAACCTCTACTCAACCTCGACCATTTCAGCGTCCTGCTTTCTTAACGAAAGCTCGTATCCGCGGACGGTGACTTCTATCGGGTCGCCGAGCGGTGCGACTTTGCGGATATACACCTCTATGCCCTTAGTAATGCCCATATCCATTATACGGCGCTTTATCGCGCCCTCGCCGTTGAGCTTCTTGACCGTCACGGTCTGCCCTACCTTCGCGTCTTTTAATGTTGACATAAAAACCTCCTCTTAGATGTTAGAAATTAAGAAGTTAGAAGTTAGATTTATAAGTACGCCCGCTAATAATTATCACATTTGATAATTGTCCACAATTTTCTCGCGCAATAGCATTATAAGTCTTTGTCACGGCGTGATGCGAACGCCCGCAGCGGCGAGCTGCCGCCAAAAAATATCACGCTTGATAATCGTCCAAAATATTCTCGCGCAATATTACTATAAGCCTTCGTCCACGCGCGAAGCGAACGCCCGCAGCGGCGAGCTGCCTTAGACCATTATTTTAGTTGCCATTTCTCTCGAAACCGCCACGCGTGAGTCCTTAACATTAAGAATAACGTTTCCGCCCAGCTCGTTCACTACCGTAACCGAGCCGCCCACCACAAAGCCCAGATTCTCCAGAAAACGCCTTGTGTCGGGATTCCCTCCGACCTTTTTTATCATCATTTCCTCACCCACGTTTGCAAGTGTCACAGGCATCATTCTTCATTACCTCTCTTTCGGAGCTTCTTCGTTGTAGTTAGAATAGCCTAACCGTTCGCCCTAAAGAATATTGTTAGTTATGCCTAACAACACTATTATTTTACTCCATTTCACAGTATTTGTCAAGGGCTTTTTAACGGCTTTTTATATTTTCAGCGTTTTTCACAAAAACGGCAAGCAGAATCCGTGAATTTTGTACAATCAAATAATTTTTTGCTTCTTGATTTTTTCAACACAATGACTTATAATTATATAAGCAGCGTACCGCTGCCGGAAGTACGCTTCGCGCGTGGACGAAAACTTATAGTAATATTGCGCGAGAAAAATGTGGATAATTTTCACAGAATAAAAAATGCGGCGAAACAAACGTTTGTCGATCTCTTATTTTTTAATTTGAAACTCGTCCACAATATTTTCGCGCAATAGCATTATAAGTCTTTGTCACGGCGCGAAGCGTACTGTCAGCGGCGATTTACCGCCGTAAATTATCACGCTTGACAATCGTCCACAATATTTTCGCGCAATAGCATTATAAGTCTTTGTCTTTGCGCGAAGCGAACGCCCGCGGCGGCAGCCACAAATAATTATCACATTTGATAATCGTCCACAATATTCTCGCGCAATATTACTATAAGTTTTCATCACGGCGCGAAGCGAACGCCCGCGGCGGCAGCCGCCCGCAGGAGGAAAGGGAATTTTATATGAGAAAAAGTTATTCTATGGATATGTGTTCCGGACCAATATTAAGTAAAATGCTGAGGTTCTCACTGCCGCTTATGGCGTCGGGTGTGCTTCAGCTGCTGTTCAATGCCGCCGATGTCATTGTACTGGGACGGTTCGCAGGTGATAACTCAATGGGCGCGGTCGGCTCGACAAGCTCGCTTATCAACCTGTTCACAAACCTGTTTATAGGACTGTCGGTCGGAGTGAACGTCATAGCCGCACGCGCTCACGGAGCCGACTCCCAAAAGGATATGCAGGAAGTAGTACATACCGCAATGCCCGTATCGGTCATTTCGGGACTTTTACTGATGGTGGTCGGAATAGCCCTCGCGCCGCAAATGCTGGTACTTATGAAAGCAACCGAAAACCAACTGCCGCTTGCAGTGCAGTATCTGCGAATCTATTTTATCGGAATGCCCGCAACTATGATATACAACTTCGGCGCGGCTATTTTGCGTTCCGTGGGAGATACGAAGCGACCGCTGTATTTTCTCACTGCTGCGGGAGTTATCAATTTTTTACTTAATCTGCTGTTCGTTATCGTGTTCAAAATGGACGTTTCGGGGGTTGCCCTCGCAACGATAATCTCTCAGACCGTTTCAGCAGCACTTACGGTCATCTGCCTTATCAAGGAAAGCGGCTCTATCCACCTCGACCTCAGAAAGCTGAAAATACACGGTCGTGTTCTCGGCTCTATCGTAAGGGTCGGGCTTCCCGCAGGATTTCAGGGAGTTATCTTCTCGCTTTCAAATGTCGTTATACAGTCGTCGGTAAACTCTTTCGGCGATACCGTAGTTTCCGGAAACTCCGCCGCCGCGTCCATTGAGGGCTTTATTTATATGGCAATGAACACGTTCTATCAAGCGGCTATTTCGTTTACGGGACAGAATGTCGGGGCTAAAAAATACGAACGCATACCCCGTATTCTCGCAAGCGCTCTTATTTCTGTAGCGGCAACGGGACTTATCCTCGGACTTACGGGATTTGTTTTCGGACGGCAGCTTTTGGGAATTTATTCTAAAACGGACATAGTTATAGACGCGGGAATGAAGCGAATGTCTATAATAATGATGACATACTTTTTATGCGGAATGATGGACGTTATGGTTGGAATGCTGCGCGGTCTGGGATATTCGATAATGCCGATGATTGTAAGCCTTGTGGGAGCGTGCGGACTGCGTATACTGTGGATTCAGACGGCGTTTCAGATTGAGAAATTCCACACCACAACAACTATCTATGTAAGCTATCCTATTTCGTGGGGAATAACGTTTCTGACGCATCTAATCTGCTACATAATCGTGTGGAGGAAAATCAAAAACAAGAATCCTGAATTTTTCCAAAAGAAAGAGAAGATTTGATAAAGAAAGGTTTTCGTATAAAGCAAAAAATAAATTCTATCAAAGAATACGCAAAAAGCCCGAAACGACTGATAAAACGGTCATTTCGGGCTTTGTAATTCTCCGTGTTTATTGTGTTTTCAAACTGTATACGTTGCAAAAATCTTCTTAAGTGCGCCTGTTTTCGCGATGATCTGCGATATCACAATGCCAAGCACCGCGCCGAATGCTCCCTGAACGACATTTGCGGGAATATTTACGAGAGTTGCCGCAAAGCCGAGCCCCAAAAACGCCGATTCGTAAAGATAATATCCCACGACCATTATTGCTTCCGCTGCCAGAGCGCCAAGCACAAAACCCGGCAAGCGAAGTTTTTCGCTGCGCTTCATCATCGCATGCGCGATAAGTGACGACGCCACTGCCATAAGACCCTTGATAATAAACGTCCCCGGCGCATATATGGGATACCCTATCAAATCGGCAATTGCCGAGCCTATGCCGCCCGCTGCAAATCCCCACACGGGTCCCAATACCCACGACGCTATCAATATAAAGCAATCGCCAAAGTTCAGATATCCGCCCAAGGGACTGTTTACTCTTATCACCGTCGTAGCCAGAAATACAAGCGCTGCAAACATTGCCGCAAACACCATTCTGAGCACTTTTTCTTTTGAACCGCTGCTCTTCTTGTTGTCCATAGTTGTCCTCCTGTTTCTCTGTTTATTTTATGGAATTTGTAAGCATTCTTCCCTTTTCAGGTATTTTCGCTTACAATAACATTATATCACATTCTGGACTTTTCACAATAGCCAGAACAATATTATTTGATGATACCAGATTCCCTCATAAGCTGTGTGTCGGCGTTAGCGTAGTTTACAAGATAAAGCCCGACAGGACAGGCTTTTTTATCGTGGAAAAAGCTTTTAAGCTCCGTCACCTCAATGCCGAATTTTCGGCATTTTAACGCGATACGCGACGACTGCCTGCCTCCGTATTTCACCTTTATAGTGAAGTGCAGACCTGCGTTTTCCTCGAATATCTCCACGCCCTCAAACGACAGTATAAGCGACATAACGCCCTCGCGTATCTGCTTATAAAGCCGCTTGGAGCGCAGCAGGTGACGCTCGAACGTCCCGTCCGAAATGAACCGCGCCAGAATGTACTGCTCAAACGCGGGCACGGGACTTGAATAAAAGCCGAGCTTGCTCTCCCACTGCCGATAAAGCGCTTCGGAAAGGCACATATAGCTTATCCGCACCGACGGCGCTATCGTCTGCGAAAACGTGTTTACATACACCACCCGACCCGAATGATCCATCTCGAACATCGTCGGCAGGGGCTTTCCACTGAAACGAAGTTCACTGTCGTAGTCGTCCTCGATTATAAACAGTTTACCGCTTTCGGCTGCTTTAAGCAGCTCCGAACGGCGTGAAATTGGCATAACGATTCCCGTCGGAAAGTGGTGCGCGGGTGAAATATGGACAGCGTCAACGTTATGCTTTACTATTTCGGCGGGGATTATCCCCTGCTCGTCAAGCGGGATACGCTCGAACCTTGCGCCGATAAGACCGTATATTTTCGCAAGCTTATCGAAGCACGGGTCTTCTATGCCGTAGTTCAGTCCGCTTCCGAGAAGCTGAAATATCATATTGTACAGGTGTTCTGTTCCCGCGCCGATTATGATGTGCTTAGGTGGACATTCAAGACCGCGTGTACGGCGCAGAAGCTCGGAAATGGCGGTGCGAAGCTCCAAAGCGCCGCCCGGATCGGTGGGCTTGAGAAGCTCGGAATTTTTCTCCAGAATGACCGTTCTCATAAGCTTTGCCCAGACGGACAGCGGAAATATCTCGGCACTTGCGGGTATTGATGAAACGGTATTTTTCGGTTCGGATTCTGTTGACACGGAAGCCGGAACGTGAGTGTGTTTGTTTTCGGGAAACTTAAAAGCGTCGCCGCTGTACTGTACGAAATAGCCGCTGCGTTCGGCGGCGCGGACATATCCCTCGGCTATAAGCTGACCGTAGGCGTTTTCGACGGTGGTGACGCTTACGCCGTACTCCTCGCAGAGGGCGCGTTTTGAGGGCAGGCGCTCGCCCTGCCGCAATTTTCCGGACAGTATTTCGCGCCGCATATCCTCATATATTTTCAAATACGTTGGTTTCCTATTCATAATCCCCCCTGCGGGCGGCTGCCGCTGCGGGCGTTCGCTTCGCGCGAAGATAAAAACTTACATTGCTATTGCGCGAGAGTATTGTGGACGATTGTCAGACGTGATAATTATTAGCGGCGGCGAATCGCCGCTGATAGTTCGCTTCAAATCGTGACGAAAACATATAGGATAATTGCACGAGATTGTTGTGGACGAGTTTCAAATTAAAAATATAAGATCGACAAATGTTTGTTTCGCCGCCTTTTTTATTCTGTGAAAATTATCCACATTTTTCTCGCGCAATATTACTATAAGCTTTCGTCCACGCGCGAAGCGAACGCCTGCGGCGGCAGCCGCTCTAACTTCTTACCTCTAACCCCTAACCTCTAAAAGGAATCTTTCTATGATGTCAAGAACAGGTTCTCCATCACGGGCGACAACGATCCTTGCCCTTCCGACCGTGTCCAGACGCAGACGTTTTCCGAATGCTCTAGTCAGCGCCGATACCATCTGCATATCCGCCTTTGTCGGGTAGAAGCTTAATTCCTTGTTCTTCTCCGAAATTTCCTTGAAGTGATACCCCGACGCGATGTTGCGAAGCTTTGCCACCCTCACGAGATTCAGCACAGAATCGGGCGGGTCGCCGTAGCGGTCGATAAGCTCGTCGGTGATGTCCTGTGCGTCCTCGTCACCCGATATCCGCGCTATCTTCCGATAGCAGTCCACGCGCTGCGCCTGATTGGAGATGTAGTCCTCCGGTATAAAGGCGTTTATTCTTATATCCATAAGGCAGTCCTCACGGGGGGCGACTTGTTCGCCGCGCTCCTCCCGCACTGCTTCATCAAGCAGCTGGAGATACATATCATACCCGACGTTTGCAAGATGACCGCTTTGGGACGCGCCGAGCAGGCTGCCCGCTCCCCTTATCTGGAGGTCGCGGAGCGCTATTCTGAAACCGCTGCCGAACTGCGTGAACTCCCGTATAGCGTCAAGGCGCTTCTGCGAGATCTCCGAAAGTGATTTTCCGGGCTTGAACGTAAAATAAGCATACGCGCGGCGGTTCGTTCTGCCAACTCTGCCGCGGAGCTGGTGAAGCTGCGCAAGACCCATCTTGTCCGCGTCCTCAATTATAAGCGTGTTGACATTCGGAACGTCCACGCCGGTTTCGATTATCGTCGTGCAGACGAGAACGTCAAGCTCTCCGTCAAGCAGCTGCCGCCAGACTTCAAGTATCTCGTCCTCGGACATTCTGCCGTGAGCGCAGGCTATTCTCGCTTCCGGAACGAGCGCCCTGACAGTTTCCGCGCAGCTGTAGATGGAATCAATGCGGTTGTGGATATAGTAGACCTGACCGTTTCTGCGAAGCTCTTTTCGTATAGCGGCAGCGACCACGCCCCAGTCGTGTTCCATAACGCAGGTTGCGACGGGCTGACGGTCCTGCGGCGGCTCGTCAAGGACACTCATATCCCGTATTCCCGACATTGCCATATTGAGAGTACGCGGAATTGGCGTCGCGGAAAGTGAGAGGATATCCACCCCGTGGAAGCTCTCCTTGAACTTGTCCTTATGGGCGACACCGAAGCGCTGTTCTTCGTCGATTATGACAAGTCCAAGCTCTTTGAACTTCACGTCCTTCTGAATTATTCTGTGAGTGCCTATGACCATATCTATTCTGCCCGACGCAAGACCTTTGAGTATCTCACGCTGCTCGGCGGGCGTCTTGTGTCGGGAAAGCAGCGCGATATTCACGGGGAAGCCCTCCATACGATCGCAGGCGGTGTGATAATGCTGCCACGCGAGGACTGTGGTGGGCGCTAAAAGGGCGCACTGCCGTCCGTCCTCGATACACTTGAAAGCGGCTCTGAGGGCGACTTCTGTTTTGCCGAATCCGACATCGCCGCACAATAGGCGCTCCATGGGCTGTTCGCGCTGCATATCGGCTTTTATCTCGTCGACGCAGCGCAGCTGGGAATCGGTTTCGATATACGGGAAATGCGCCTCGAAATCCTCCTGCATAGAATCGTCCTGCGGAAAGGCGTGACCCTTGGACTTCATACGCTCGCCGTAGAGCTTGATAAGCTCGGCTGCCATTTCCTTTGCAGCGGCTTTGGCTTTGGCTTTGGACTTTGCCCACTGGTCGGAGCTTAACTTACTCAGGGGTACAGTGGACACGTCGCTGCTTCCGATATAGCGGGAGATCCTGTCAAGCTGTGTTACGGGAACGTTCAGCTCGTCGCCGCCCGCGTAGCGGATCTTGATATAATCCTGTGACGCGCCGCCGATAGTCAGCTTGTGAACGCCGTCAAAAATACCTATCCCGTGGGCGTAGTGAACGACGAGATCCCCGACGGCGATATCTTCAAGGGAGCGTATCTCCTCAGCTTTTTTGCGCTTTGGGATCTTGCGCTTTTCGGCGTGAACGGCGGTATGCGTGAACACTGAAAATCCCTCGTGGTCGAAGCCCGCCGATAATGTCCCGCGGATAACGAGTATTTTTCCCTTTACGGGCTCACTCGGAGCGTCGGAATACTCCGCGTTGAAGCCGTCGGCGCAAAGGTCGCCCGCCAGATTTTTAGCGCCCTTTTCTGTTCCCGCAAAAACTACCGCCGAAGTTTTCTCTTTCGGGCGAAGCCGCAGCTCCTCTTCAAGAAACTTATATTCGCCGCCCCACGGAGCGTTCGTCACGGCGTTTCGAACAGAAACGACCGCGCCCAGTTCCTTTCCGCCGCCCCGCAAAAAGGAATCGAAATACACCCGCGTCCGCGAATCGAGCAGCGAGTTCATCTCGGATTTTGTAAGGCAAAAGCGGTCCAGACCCTTGCAGATGCGTCCATCTTCAAAAAGGACGTTCAGATCCTCGGTATGACGGACGGAGGATGCGCGCAGGCTCTCGCGTACAGCGGAATCCTCGCAGACAAAAACACGTTCGGCATAATCGAACACGGTCGCTTCGCTGTCATAACAAAGCGGGAAATATCTGTCAAGGCTTCCGGGCAGGCTTCCGCCGCGAATTTTTTCAGCGTCGTCCAGCAGGTCGGCTTTCACCTTTGCGGAACCTTTCGAGCGGAGTTTTCCCGCAAGCGCTTCTATCCTGTCGGCAAGCTCGTCGTTTCCCGAAAAAAGAGTTTCGGCTGCGGGGCAGATCTCTATTTCCTCAAGCTGCGCGGTACGGCGCTGAGATTCTACCTCAAATACGGAAAGCGAATCCACCGCGTCGCCCCACAGCTCTATTCTGAACGGGTCGGGGCTGTTGGGCGGGAACACGTCGATTATGCCGCCGCGCACGGAAAATTGTCCCGTGCCCTCGGTCATATCCGAACGGGAATAGCCCGATGCGACAAGTTTCCCGACTAGCGCGTCGAGAGAGATCTCGTCGGAGAGTGCGAGCCTTACGATACGCTCGGAAAGATCCTTCGGCGGGAATGTTAGCTGTGCCGCTGCCGCTGCCGAGCAGACCACCGCTCCGCACTTCCCCGACGCAAGCTTCCAGAGGGCGGATATCCGCTTATGCTCGTACTCACGCGACACGGTTTCCGAGCCGTACAGGAACATCTCCTTTTCCGGGAACAGCAAAGCCTCTTCCCGTCCGAGCAGAGAATTTATATCCGACGTCAACTTAAGAGCTTCTACTTCGGTTTCGGCTATGACGAGAGTTTTTTGTCCGTTCAGAAGCGCCGAAATGAAAAAAGCCTTGTGGATATGCGAAACTCCCGTAACAAGCGCGGGCAGGGGATTTTTCCCCGAAAGGTATTTTTCCAGACGCGCAAAGTCGGGATTTTGTTTTGCGGCGTTTTTGAAAAGCTCCATATTTTCCTCCGATTTTCCGTTATCTGACCGAGGCGGGAGATTCAGGAATTATATTTGTTCATTGCTTCTTCGGTTTTGCCCGCGACCATAAGCTCCAGTGCCGAAACGGCGTTATCCATACAGGCAAGAAGCTTGTCGCCGTCCTCTTTCTTAAAGTGACCGAGTACCCATTCGGCAAGGGGGTAATCCTTATGCGGCTTTGCGCCCACTCCCATTTTTATTCGCGGGAACATATCGCTTCCCGAAAGGTAAATTATGCTTTTTATGCCGTTATGACCGCCGTCCGAGCCTTTTCGGCGTATGCGGAGGTGTCCCGGCTCCAGAGAGATGTCGTCGAAAATTATTATTGTCCGTTCGGGCGGGATTTTATAGAAATTCATCGCTTCGACGACCGCCTCGCCGCTGTTGTTCATATACGTCGAGGGTTTCATGATAAGGCAGCGTTTTCCCGAAATTACGGCATCTGCCGTAAGTGACTTGAACCTCAGCTTTTTACATTCCACGCCGAGCTTTTCACAAAGGGTATCCACGGTCATAAAGCCGACGTTGTGTCGGGTGGAATCGTACTCTCTTCCGGGATTCCCCAAACCGCAGATAATAAATTCGACAGCGCCGACCGCTTCGGGCTGTTTGCTTTCAAGCTGCTTGAATATGTCAAAAATGGACATTGGATAGCTCCTTTTAGATGTTAGAGATTAAGAGGTAAGAAATAAGATCAGCGCGTCAATTCTAATGCTCCTTTAACTCTAACCTCTTACCTCTAACTTCTTATTTCTACTACGCGAAAACCCCTCTCCTTTTTCAAGGAGAGGGTATTTTTATGTCGAAAAGGTCACAAAAATCACGCTATTTGCACCACGCGGCAATTTTCCGCGAGCGGGTGTTTTTCAAGAACGCTCTTGACAAGCTTTGCAATTTTCTTAAACGAATCCCCGTAAAAATACAGCGCGGTAAATTCGTTATGCTCGCGCCAGCTCCGAAGAATTCCATTTTCACCCAGAGCGTCACGAAGCTGTGCTATAAGGTCGTTTACGTCGTTGTTTTCGTAAACTTCGCCGGGCAGGTTTACGTCAAGATAGATCCCCATTCCCTCAAAACTTCCAACGGGAACTTTCTTTCCGTCGGTTTCAAGCTCAGAGCCTTTAGCGATATTGAGGTGGTTTACATAGTCTGTGAACCGCTCGAACGCGTCGTCGTTACCCGAAAACTCTATATCAATATCGCAGGACTTTATCTCGCCGTTTTTCTCCATAAGCGTCCCGCCGCCCGTGATTTCGCCGAGATCGTGAGCCTTCAAAGCCTCGTTTATCGTGTCTTCAAGCACAAAACGGTGCTTCGGCTGGAGCCTTTCGTTCAGATGCAGACAAATAAACATAAATTCACATCAGATGATGTCGTCCGCGTCGAACGGATCACCGCATTCGGGACAGAATTTCGGCGGATTGGTGGGGTCTTCGGGTTCCCAGCCGCACTTGTCGCACTTGTAAAGAGGTACGCCCGCAGGTTTTGCCTTACCGCAGTCGGTACAGAATTTTCCCGTATTTGACGCGCCGCAGGAGCAAGTCCACGAGCCGCCCTTTTCGGGCTTTTTCGCGCCGCAGCCTGTGCAGAACTTTCCGGTATTCACCGCTCCGCAGGAGCATTTCCACGAACCTGCCGTGGGAGCAGCGTTATTCGCCTGTGCCTGTGCTTGCGCTGCCTGAGCCTGATTTGCAGCAGCCATATTAAACAAGCTGCCCGCGTTTATGCCGCCCGCCTGCTGAGCCATATTCATTCCGAAAAAGCCCATAGCGGCACCGCCGGCATTGGAAGCTGCCGCTTTCATAGCCTCGCCCTGAGCCTGAGTAAGATGTGCGGCTGCCATTCCGGGGTCACGCATAACGGCTGTTTTCTGAAGATCCTTGATAAGATCCTCGTCCTCTTTCGAGAGCGAAACGGGGTTCATTCCGAACGAGCAGATAGTTATTCCGCGAAGGTCGCCCCATTTTTTGGAAAGCACTTCGTTCAGAGCGTCGCAGATCTCCATTGTATGCGACGGAAGGGCGCTCGGACGCACTCCCATATCGGAGATTTTTCCCAAAGCGGGCTGAAGCGCCGAAACTATTTCTGTTCTGAGCATACTGTCGAGCTTATCGGTGGTGTAGACGCCGCTGAAATTCCCGCAGACATTTGTATAGAAAAGCACGGGGTTTGCGATCTTATAGGAATACTCGCCGTTGCAGCGCAGTGAAACGTCCACATCAAGTCCGATATTCTTATCGAAGACTCTGAACGGCACGGGCGTAGCCGTCCCGTAACGGCAGCCCATAACTTCCTTGGTGTTGATATAATACACCCTCTGGTCTGCTGCCGCCTGACCGCCGAACGTAAAGCGCTTGCCTATTTCCTTGAACGTATTCATAATAGCGTCGCCCAGATCTCCGCTGAAAATGCTGGGCTGTGTCGAACTGTCGAACACGAATTCGCCGGCTTCGGCGCAGACTTCCGCCACCTTGCCGCCGTCGACGATAAGTGCGCACTGACCCTCGTTGACGCTGATTATAGAGCCGTTTGTGATGACGTTATCCGAGCCGTTGGTATTCGAGGACTTTCCGCTGACCTTTTTCACGCCGCGAACGGCAAGCGTCGACGAATTCATAGCGTCAGCGTAGAAATACTCTCTCCACGCGTCGCCCAACGCGCCCTTAAGCGCACCGATACCCGCTTTCAATAATCCCATGGTAATAATCTCCTTTTATGTAGAATTTGTTTATTGAACAACCGATCAAAAACTGAGGTCTGAATGACTTCCTGTACGGACAAGGGACAACACCAAAGTATTGTCGACTATCTGATATACAAGAAGCCAATCAGGTTGGATATGACATTCTCTGTATCCGCTCCAGTTTCCCGTCAAAGCGTGATCCTTGTTGTTTTCGGGCAAACGCATACCGTTTTGAAGCTTTTCAACTACGGCATTGAGAAGAGAAATATCATAATTTCTTTTGACCAGACGTTTATAGTCTTTCTTGAAAGACGATGTGATAACAAGTTTATATTTCCCCATCGTCCTCTTCGCTTTCCATCTCGCGCATAAACTCTCCGAAATTTTCGTAGTGTTTTGCTTCGGGGTCATTTACAAGCCTTTCGCTTTCCATTCTGGCAATAGTGTTCTCATCGGCAAACAGCTTTATGAACTCCACAAGCTTTTTTTCCGACAGCGATGCTAAAACGCTTACGGCATAATCTCTTGTACTCATAAATACCACCTGTTCCTATAAAATACTACTTACATTCTAACACAAAAAACCGCTTTTGTCAATAGCAATTCACAGCCGTTCAACCTTATAATAATACTTGTAGAGCTTCTGAACAGAATTTTCCAGAAAATAGTAATGCTTGATATACGGCACCAACAAAACCAGAAACATCACCGTCAGCACCAGAAGCCCCGTCTGACGCGTCGTAAAGTACATAAACAGCCCCAGCAGAAAAAACACCGCAAACGACATTGTCACTATCAGATGTATAAGCCGCTCGTGACTGTAAAAGCCTATCCGGCGAAGCAGCTCCTCACGCAGCTTCAAAAGCTCGCTTTCCGTATGCTCCGCCGAAAAAAAGCCCTCAAGGTACTCCAGATACTCCCGTATTTCTTTAGTCATCGGCGTTTTCCTCCAATGCTCCGAGAGCGCTCTCGGCGGCTTCCCAACGTTCCATTGCCGACTCTTGAGCCGAACGCAGGCGTTCTATCTCCTCCGAAAGCTCTATAGCGCGCTTGTAATCCGCAAGCCCCGACAGCTCCTCGGTCTTTGCGGCAATTTCCCCGTCAAGACGTTCTATCTCCTCCTCCGCTCGCTTTGAAGCGGTCGTAAGGCGGCGTTTTTCTGATTCGCGGGCTTTACGGCGCTTATAATCGTTATCGCCTGCGGGGAGATTTTCGCCCTCGGATTTTTTGGAGGGTCTTTCCGTCTGACGCGCGGAACGCTCCTGTTTTTTCTCGATATAGTAATCATAGTTTCCGAGGTAGTTCTCCGCCCCGTTTTCCGTAAGCTCGCAGACCCTGTCGGCAAGACGGTTTATAAGATATCTGTCGTGTGAAATAACCAGCAGCGTTCCGTCATAATCGGAAAGGGCGTTTTCAAGCGCTTCTCTTGACGCTATATCCAGATGGTTCGTCGGTTCGTCCAGCAGCAGGAAATTCGCTTCCGAAAGCATAAGTTTCAGCAGCGCGACCCTTGCGCGCTCTCCTCCCGAAAGCTCCGATATTTTCTTGTAAACATCGTCGCCCTTGAAAAGGAACGCTGCCAGTGCCGAACGCACCTTTGTTTCGGTCATTTTCGGGTACTCGTCCCAAACCTCGTCTATTGCAGTTTTTGAAAGCGTCAGACCCTGCTGTGCCTGATCGAAGTAGCCGACCTTTACTCTCGTGCCGAGTCGGAAACTGCCGCCCGACGCGCTGTATTGTCCCATAAGGATACGGAACAGCGACGTTTTGCCGCAGCCGTTCGAGCCTATGATAAACACCCGCTCGCCTTTTTTAACGCTTAAACTGACCCCGTGGAAAAGCTCTCTCCCGTCGAATTCCAGACGAAGATTTTCAGCATCAAGAACGTCATTTCCGCAGCCGTCACCGCACCTGAAACTGAATTTAATAGCGTCGGGAGCATCCTCCGGCTTTTCGAGAGTTTCCTCTATACGGGCTATCTCCTTTTCCTTAGACGCAGCCGTGACATAGTTTCTGGCTTGATTCCAACGCTTTTGCTGTGCGATTATCCCCTCGATACGGGAAATTTCCCGTGTTTTTTCCTCATAGACCTTGCGGCGGCGTGCGTCGGCTTCAGCCTTAAGCGCGAGGTAGCGCGTATAGTTTCCCTTATAGCTTGTTACATGGGAGTTTTCAAGCTCTATCGTCCGTTCTGTGACTTTATCAAGAAAATATCGGTCATGCGACACGACGATATAAGCTCCCTTATACTCGGTAAGGAATTTTTCCAGCCACTCAACGGACTTTATATCGAGGTGGTTCGTCGGCTCGTCAAGAAGCAGCAGACCCGCGTCGGAAAGCAGCAGCTTCGCCAGCTGCAGCTTGCTTCTCTGACCGCCCGACAGCGACATGACCGGTATCCTCAGCTCCTCCTCCGAGAAACCCAGACCGGACAGCGCCGCCGCTGTGCGGCTTTTATAGGTAAGTCCGCCCGAACGCTCGAAGCTCTCACGAAGGCGCATCTGTCGGTCTAAAAGCTCCTCCGAACAGCTGCCCGCATCTATTTTGTCGTTAAGCTCCTCAAGCTCCAGCTCCTGTTCCTCAAGCGCGGAAAACAGCGTAAGCGTTTCGTCCAGCAGCGTCCTTTCCGACCCCTCGCACGCGAACTGTTCCATTGTTCCGAGTACGCCGCTGCGTGTGACTGTTCCCGAATCGGGCTGTATTTCATCTTTGATTATTTTAAGCAGCGTGGTCTTTCCCGAACCGTTCACCCCGACGAAGCCTATCCGCTCGCCTGCTCCGACCTCGAATGAAACTCCCGAAAAAAGTGTTCTCTCCGCAAACGACAGCGAAACCGAGGCTACATCAAGAACGCTCATACATTTTTCTCGGCGAATATTTGTGGTCGACAAGCCAGCTGTTGACGTCGACGGTGTAATTCTGGCACATAATATCCATCATTCCGTCGTAATCCTCGCCGAACATATGGTAGAGAACCTCATCGTGACTGCTTTCCTCCCAGTTTTCGAGGTCGTCCATAGAGAGCTTTGTTACGACGTACACATACCCCGACTCTCCCTTAAAGACGCTTGTTTTACCGTCATTCGGAAGTGAGAAGATATAATCCTGCAGATCCTCCGACAGCACGTCGTCCTCGATATACAGTACCTCGTCGTTCATATGGTCGTCGTCGCCTGCTTCTACCTCGACCTCGTCGACAGCTTTCTGGATATATTCCTCTCTTGTCAGACCGTCCTCGTTATCCTCTGTGTATTCCTCGTCGGCTTCGGCACGGGCTGTTCTCTGCGCGGTTATAAGGTCGTTGTCGTATTTAACGTCGACAAAAGCCTCGCCGTCGTTCAGACGGTCGGCGTACTCCTGAGCTAGAGCGTCCACCTCGGCTTTTTCCTCATCGGTCACGAGCGGGTCGCCATAGTCGTTGAGGTACTGAAGCGTCAGCAGGCGGTACGCCGCGTAATTGTCGCTTACGAACTTATCGTAATCCTCCTGCGAAGGAGCAAGCTCTCCGCCCTCGCCGTAGTAATGATAGAACAGCTTTTCGTTCAAAGCGTTTACCTTTGCTATTTCCTTAAGGGAATCAAGACCTATCCCGACGTTCTCGTAATACTGGCTCATAGCGGTTATCCCGTAGATATACTGCATATAGATGTCGGCTGAATTCCATGTGTTTTCTACACTCTTGTTAAGGTCGGAAAGCTCCTCGCTTGAAAGCTCTATGCCGAATTCCTCGCACTTCTTCTGTATTCCGACGAAGCGGCGGATAGCCTTCATGGTATAATCCTTTACCCAATCTTCCCACGGCTGTCCGTCTATTATTTTATTGTAGTATTTTTCCTCTTCGGCGGTTTCAGTTGAATTTTCTGTTGAAACTGTTGAATCATCTGTTGAAACTGTTGAATTTTCGGAATTATCCTCATCGGTTTCTGCCGATTCGGAAATTCTGTTTGAAGCCTCGCTGAACGAATCCTGCTGGAACGAGAGGTATACGCCGTTGCGTATTTTCACGCCCTCCACTGTCATAATGTAGCCGTTGTCGGCGCAGCCGCTCATTGTGAGGACTGCCGCCGCAGCGAGTATTCCTGCTGTTATCTTACCGAATTTTTTCATTGTTTTCCTCCTGTTTTGTTATTTCACAAGCTCTGTGAATTCGACGCTTACAAGCGTGTCGCGCTTATTCTCGCGTTTTATCACATATTCCATTATTTTGCTGCCGTTGTCGGTTATATTGAATTCGCCTGTTATCATTGATATTGAAGGTGAGATATACGCCACCTTAAGGACGTAAAGTCCGTTTTTGCGGTTTATTGAAAGTATCTGCGGAGCGTAGCTCAGGTTGCGGAGAGTTCTCGTGCAGGTGTAGGTATGTGCTGTCGGGTCATAGTCGAACCTCGACTCGCCGTAGCCTACCGACGAATGTACGATAGTGCTTTCCGGACCGAAAAGCTCCTTGCAGGCGGTTTCGATATTGTATTCGGGAATGACGTAGTACTCGTCGACGCTGTCGGTTTTGTACTGTTCAAACTCCTCCGAGAAAAGCACGCGCCACACGGCGCAGTTTATTTTTACGGAATTCGGAAGCTCGGACTCATTCTCAAACGGCGAGATATCCGTTGCCGCCGCAGGCAGAATGAACTGCGAAAACTCGTGACGCAGCGACGCGCGCTGTGTAATGTCGCGTATTCCGATAACAGCAAGCCGCACCGCCGCGAAAAGACCTATTGCCGCGAAAACCAGCGTCACTGCCGCGAATATGCTCATAAATTTCTGCCGTGAGGGGATATGGGCTATTTTCACTTCCTCCTCAGGTTCGCTGTCGCCTAGCTCGGAAACCTCTGCTTCTATTTCGGCTGTTCCCTCCTCCGAACCGAAAAGCTCCGATATAACGTCGTCTGTATGTCGTGTACGGGGAGTATTTTTATCTTTTTTTGCCATTTTTTCAACCTCTGATCTGACCGCTGCCGTTTATTATATATTTATAGGAAGTTATCTCCCGAAGTCCCATAGGACCTCTTGCGTGGAGTTTCTGGGTGGAGATTCCTATTTCCGCTCCAAGACCGAATTCAAAACCGTCGGTGAATCTTGTCGAAGCGTTGACGTAGACCGCTGCCGCATCGACAAGCGTCTGAAAGCGCTCGGCGTTTTCAAGCGAACCTGTAACTATACACTCGCTGTGACCCGTGCCGAAACGGTTTATGTGTTCTATTGCCTCATCGACTGAGCCCACCACCTTTGACGAGAGCTTAAGGTCGAGGAATTCCTGTCGGTAGTCGGCGTCGTCGGCGATCTTTTCGACATTTATATTCTTTGCGGTTTTCTCGTCGCCGATTATAGTGACTTTTCCTTTCCAGAGCGCGTCAAGCTTTGCGAAGAAATCGGCTGCAATTTTCTCGTGTACAAGAATGGATTCTATAGCGTTGCATACGGACGGGCGCTGTGTTTTGGCGTTATTGATGATATTCACTGCCATATCAAGGTCTGCCGACTCGTCGACAAAGACGTGACAGTTGCCCTCTCCCGTCTGAATAACGGGGACTGTGGCGTTTTCCATAACCGTGTGGATAAGCCGTCCGCTTCCTCTCGGAATAAGCAGGTCGAGGTACTCTGACGCACGCATAAGGGCGTTAGCGGTATCGTGCGAGGTATCCTCGACGAGCTGTACGCAGTCCCTCGGCAGTCCGCATTCTGCCAGAGCGTTTCTCATAAGCTCTGCCAGAGCCTTATTTGAGTTTATTGCGTCCGAGCCGCCCCGCAGTATAACGGCGCTTCCCGCCTTAAAGCAGAGCGCAGCCGCGTCCACTGTGACGTTCGGTCTTGACTCGAAGATTATACCGATAACGCCCATCGGGACACGTTTTTTGACGATTTTCAGACCATTCGGAAGTTCGCCTCCGCCTATGACCTCGCCGACAGGGTCAGCCAGTGCGGTGACCTGTCTTACGCCCTCTGCCATTCCCGCTATTCTGGAATTGTTCAGCGTCAGTCTGTCGATAAGTGATTCGGACATACCGTTTTCCCTGCCCTTTTTCACGTCTAGGGCATTTGCTTCGATAAGCCTGTCCTTTTGTGCTTCTAGAGCATCGGCTATCAGCGTAAGGGCTTTATTTTTGGTGTTTGTACCTGTTCCCGCAAGGACGTTTGCAGCAGCTCTTGCGTTTTTTCCCAGAGTGCCGATATATTCGGTTGAATTCATCGTTACATTCCTCCGTTTTATTTTTTATTCAATGCGAAGTATTTGATTATTATAAAGTCATTACTATGACAAGAAAAATTCGTAATTTCGTAATATCTCCCGCGTTAAAGGCTTTTTCCGCAAATCTGTGACCTATTCGCGAAAACAGCTGCCCGAAAATCGCAAGCGACGACAAGAGGTAAAACGGGCTAGTCGGGAGAGGAAATTGCTTACCTTATTTTCTTTATTTCTCGTTATAGGTCGTCACGTTACGGGGGCTTTGAGCAGAAATCGCAAGCGACGACAAGAGGTAAAACGGGCTAGTCGGGAGAGGAGATTGCTTACCCTATTTTCTTTATTTCTCGTTATAGGTCGTCACGTCACGGGGGCTCCGCCCCCCATTCTCCCGCCAAAGGGGCGCGCCCCTTTGGAATCCCATTTTCGCGAGCTGCGCTCGCGTATTTTTTTATTTTTCTTTACATTAACTTATTACTTGTCCTGCGCTTTGAACCATGTACATCTCGCGTCGTCCGCCTCAAACAACCTATACAACAACCTCGGATCGCGATTCCCTATTATCACCGTGTCTATCCCCGCTTCCGTCGCTATCTGCGCAGCTTCTATCTTCGTCAGCATTCCGCCCGAACCCAGCGCACTTCCCGCACCCTGCGCCAGCGTTATGATGTCCGTCGTTATCCTCTCTACCTCCGGTATAAGCTTCGACCCCTCCTCCGAAGGATCCCCGTCATACAGCCCGTCCACGTCCGTCAGCATCACCAGAAGGTCAGATTCCGTCAATGTAGCCACTATCGCCGATAATGTGTCATTCTCGTCAAAATCCAGCTGCTTTATCGAAACTACATCATTCGCGTTGATTATCGGTATGACATTCAGCTCAAACAGTTTGTTGAACGTGTTTATAACGTTCTGCCTTCTCGTCGGATTCGATACCACATCACGCGTCAGCAGCAGCTGCGCCACAAAGTGGTTATATTCCCCGAAAGTTTCACTGTAGAATTTCATAAGCTCGCTCTGCCCTATCGCAGCGCACGCCTGCTTCGACGGTATGTCCCTCGGCTTTTCGCGGAAGCCGCCCTTTGCCGCGCCCACGCACTGCGCTCCGGACGTCACGAACACTATTTCCTTTCCCGAATTTTTAAGATCCGCCAGCACCTCCACAAGCTCCCTGCTCTTGCGGATATTGAGATTCCCCGTCGGATACGCAAGCGACGAGCTTCCCACCTTTATCACTACTCTTTTTTTATCAGCGAAATTCGGCATTTCTCTCCACCTCGGATATATATAAAATTTTCTATACTCTATTATTATATCAAAATTCCACACGAATTTCAACATAAAAAGCAAAATATCACCTAATTTTTATAAATCCATTAGTTTTTTTCAAATAAAAAACGAAAATTTATGAAAAATACATAAAAACCCCCTTGATTTTTTGTGCGGGGTATGGTACAATATATATTGTTGAAGTACGTTAAAAACGGAAGATATCGTGAATGGCAGGTAATTTCATAAATGGACAATTGTTGTGAACAGAACGTCTGTAAAGTCCGTACAAAAGCCGATACGGTGAAGATCGTGCTTATTCTCGCGGCAGCGGCTCTTGTTTCGGCGGCTATCGTCTTTTTCAGCATCTTGTTCGGGCTGTTTTTGTTCGCCCTTTTCGGGATAGGCACGACCGCTCTCGGAATATGGCTTACGGGGAATTTTGACATCGAGTATGAATACATTCTCGTAAACAACGAAATGGATATCGACAAAATTATAGGAAAGCGCAAAAGAAAGCGCCTTATAACCATTGATATTTCCAAAGCCTCGGAATTTGAGAAATATCCAACTGATTCCGAAGTAGAACGCGACGTGACGGTACACGCCTCATCGGGGCTTGCCAAGGACGCCGCTTATCTCGTGACGGAACATTCGGATTATGGTAAGGTCATGGTAATTTTTAACCCTAATGAAACTATGAGGGAGGCTATGGAGCGGGAGCTTCCGAGAGCGCTTCGTTCCGCAAACCGAAATGGGTAACATTTTTGTCCGCACCGGTACGGCGATAATCGAGATCGACCGTATAGTCAAGGCTATGAAAAACAAGAGGTTTATGTCGGATTATTTTTCCGCCGACGAAATACGCTTTTTGGTGTCACACGATTTGTCCCCCGCACTTATCGCAGAGAATTATTGTGTCAAGATAGCCCTCGCGAAGGCTATCGGCACGGGTATGAGAATGATACACGCAAGGGACATCACGGTGCTTCGCGACAGGCTCGGTGCGCCTTTCATTATCCCCGAAGGAAACGCGAAGCTGCTTGAACAGCGTGAGGGATTTGTTTTCAACGTTTCTGTGGCGCACTGCAAGGATTACGCCACCGCAAGCGTCGTTATCAACAAGTAAGCATTGATTTTTTTGACAGTCTTGGTTCTCCGAGACTGTTGTTTTTTTATAAATTTATCAAGATACTTGAATTTGATTCAAGATTCTTGTGGTTGACGCAAAAGATTTTCAGCGAATTATATTCAAGATACTTGAATTTACAGGAAAGGAGTGTCGTTTGTGAAAAGACTTGTGGTAGGGCTTGCAGCGCACGTTGACGCAGGAAAAACAACGCTTTCCGAAGCTGTATTATACAAAACGGGAATGCTGCGGACGGCAGGACGCGTCGACAACGGCAACGCTTTTCTGGACACTGACCCTCTTGAACGAAAGCGCGGCATTACAATATTCTCAAAACAGGCGATAATTCGGACTGACGCGGCAGAAATCACGCTTGTGGATACGCCCGGTCACGTCGATTTTTCGGCTGAAACCGAACGCGCCGTCGCAATTATGGACTGCGCTGTTCTCGTAATAAGCGGCACGGACGGCGTTCAGTCGCACACAAGGACATTGTGGGAGCTGCTGGAACGGTTCGGCGTGCCTGTTTTCGTGTTTGTGAACAAGATGGATATTTCTCACAGAGGGAAAGACTCTCTTATTGAAAATATTTCGCAGCTTGGCGGAAATTTCGCGGAATACTGCGGCACTCTCGCCGAAAAAGCAGCCGAATGTGACGAGGAATGTATGAACGCTTTCCTCGACACGGGAGAAGTTCCCGAAAACCTTATCACAAAGGCAATTTCGGGGAGAAGGCTGTTCCCTGTCGTGTTCGGCTCGGCAATGAAAATGAATGGAATCGAGAGCCTTGTAGAGGCGATAAACCGCTTCGCAGAGCCAAAAGGCAGACTTCCCGAATTCGGGGCGATAGTCTGGAAGATAACAGTCGAGGAAAACGTGCGGCTGACACATCTGAAAATTACGGGTGGAACGCTCAAAAACCGCAGTGTTATAACAAATTCCGATGAAAAAATAACACAGCTGCGACTGTATAACGGCACTAAATTCACACAGGCAGACGAATGTGAAGCCGGTCAGATAGTCGCCGTGACGGGGCTTTCAGATACGTTTGCGGGACAGGCGCTCGGTATGCAGGAGCAAGTGCCGCAACCGCTTTGTGAAGCAGTGCTTATGTACAAGATTCTTGTACCCGACGGTGTGGACGCGGCTTTATTTTTTCGGAAACTCAAGAGTCTTGAAGTTGAAGAACCACAGGTGAGGTTTTATTGGAAAGAAGCGACAGAAGAAATTCACGTTTCGGTTATGGGCGAGGTGCAGCTTGAAATCCTCGAAAACCTTATTGCGAAGCGGTTTTCCGTGAATGTGAGCTTCACGGACGGAAGCGTTTCATACCGTGAAACCATTGCCAAAGAGTGCTATGGAGCGGGGCATTTCGAGCCGCTGCGGCACTATGCAGAGGTGCATCTGCGGCTTACGCCGCTGCCCGCGGGAAGCGGGATACAGTTCGGAGATGAATGTTCCGACCTCGACGAGAATTGGCGGCGGTCGATTTTATACAGTCTGAGGGAAAAACAACACATAGGAGTGCTGACGGGTTCACCTGTTTCGGACATAAAAATAACACTTGTTGCAGGACGCTCGCACCCGAAGCACACGGAGGGCGGCGATTTCCGTCAGGCGGCACTGAGAGCGGTAAGGCAGGGTCTGGCAAGTGCCGAGAGCGTGCTTCTGGAGCCGTTTTACAGGTTTCGGCTGGAGGTTCCTTCCGAGTGCGTCGGGCGGGCTATGACTGACCTTAGGAGAATGGGCGCCGAATTCGCGCAGAGAGCGGCTTCGGAGGAAAATTTCTCGGCGCTGGAGGGACAGTGTCCCGTGTCGGAAATGTCGAATTATCAGCGTGAGGTATCGGCGTATTCTCACGGGAGAGGGCGGCTTTCGACAACGCCGTGCGGGTATTTTCTGTGTCATAATGCGGTGAGTATTATACAACAAATCGGGTATAATTTTGAGAGTGATGTGGATAATCCTGCCGATAGTGTTTTTTGTTTTCACGGCGCGGGATATTTGGTGAAATGGGACGAAGCTCCGGAAAAAATGCATATAAAGCTTGATTTGAGGGGAAATTCCTCCGGAAACGATTTACAGAAAATAACAGGTGAGGAAATAAATTCCTATAAACAAAGAGCGGCAAGCGACAAGGAGCTTATGGAAATTTTCGAGCGCACCTACGGGAAAATAAACCGCACGGAGCGCACTGCTATGCGGCGTGACAGGCAAATTGAAAAGAGTGTGAAACTTCCCCCGCCGAAAAGGGGACCGGAATTTCTGTTGGTAGACGGGTACAATATAATTTTCTCGTGGGAGGAGCTTTCGAGGATCGCGTCGCAAAATCTTGATGCTGCGAGGGCGAAACTTATCAATATATTGTGCAATTATCAAGGATTCAAGCAAAACAATGTAATACTTGTTTTTGACGCATATAAAGTGAAGAGTGAACGGGAGTTTGAGAAATTCGGCAATTTGAGTGTTATTTACACACGCGAAGCGGAAACGGCGGATATGTTCATTGAGAAGACGGCGCAGCGTCTGAGTGGGGAGAATCGTGTAAGGGTTGCGAGTTCGGACGGGACGGAGCAGTTGATAATATTGGGAGCGGGGGCTGTGAGGGTTTCGGCGAGAGAGTTTAAGATGGAGGTAGATGAGGTGGAGAGAGCGATAAGGAAGATATTAGAGGATTATAAGTAAAAAAATAAAAAAGAAAAAAAGAAAATAAAAAAATAAAAAAAATCTGCGAGCGAAGCTCGCGAATCGGGATTCCAAAGGGACTGGTCCCTTTGGCGGAGAGTCCGAGGGGCAGCGCCCCTCGTAACCACAGTGTTCTGTAATACATTTTAGGAGCGTATAAAAAGGAGAGCTGCAATGTAGTTCTCCTTAATATTTTCTGCTTGTAATTAAAAAGCGCCTGTCGGGAGAGGAGATTGCTTGCCATTTTTTCTTTATTTCTCCTTATAGGTCGTCACGTCACGGGGGCTCCGCCCCCCATTCCCCCGCCAAAGGGACCAGTCCCTTTGGAATCCCGATTCGCGAGCTTCGCTCGCAGATTTTTTTATTTTTTATTTTCTCTGCTGCAACATTTTTTCCTTTCCCGTGTATATACTTACGAAAGACAAATTTACTGCGCGGCAAATCATTCTTTCCGGAGGTTTTAGCTTGGATACTAACCTTATCATCGCACTTAAATCTTCTGACGGCGAATCCGCATTGTCCCGTATCGTCAGCCAATTCTCAGCATACGTCCGCACCGTTTTGCGTAATTTCTCAAACGGTTCACTCAATGCCGACGATTTGGACGAACTCTGCTCCGATGTGTTCTTTAATCTCTGGCTACATAGAGCCGACCTTAACGAAAATGTCGGGCTTAAACCTTATCTCTCAATTTCCGCTAAAAATGCCGTCAAAAACCGCCTGAGAGCTAAAAAACCTCCGACCGAGGACGTAGACGAGCTGGACTTCCCTTCTGACCTGTCTATCGAAAAAACCGCAGAACTTAACGATATGATGCGTCAGCTTCAGATCGCTTTCCAAACCCTTTCAGACAGCGAACGTGAGTTGTTTTTAAGGTACTTCTTCTACGGCGAAAAAACCGCCGATATCGCCCGCGTTATGGGTCTGAACGAAAATACGGCAAGGTCAAAGCTTTCACGCGTCCGCGGCAAGCTTAAGGATTTTCTTATCAAAAGGGGGTATGATCATGTTTGACGAGCTTTTTGAAAAGTGCATTCCCGTAAACGAGGAAAAAACTTCGCCCGAATCCGATGAAAAAATACGGAAAATTCTCGCTGAAAAAATCAATACTCCCCTGCAAATCAAGGAGGACAAACTTATGAAGCACATCAGTATTTCCAAAACCATTATCTCGGCAGCGGCTGTGGCAGCGCTCGGCGCACTCTCTATGGTCGGAGCGTCCGCAGACAATATTTCGGATATAACCTACAAATCGGCTGACGGAAAAGACCTCGGCGCTGTCGCTTATCAGTTCAGCTCCGACAATGCCATAATCTCCGACGTCGGCACAGTCGACATCGGCGCAGGCACAATAACCATTGACGGCGAAACCCAGCCTATCTCCGTAAACAAATTAGTTGACGGCGTGGTAATAAATTACGTTGCCGACGGCACGGATCCGGGCAATACTGTTCTTCAGATAAACAGCGACGATGTCACCAACGTTACCACCAAGGGCATCGAACTCGGAAGTATGAAGTATAACGAGGACGGTCTTGGCGGATACACGCTTACAAACGCCGACGGCGAAGTTATCAACGTAACCGTTAATGCTGACGGGAGTACAGACATCAACGCCGAAATAAATTATTTATACTATGAATTCTAATATGTCCTGCGGCAGCTGCCGCTGCGGGCGTTCGCTTCGCATCGTGACGAAAACTTATAATGCTACTGCGCGAGAAAATTGTAGATAAATTTTACTAAATTACAAAGGTCGACGAAACAGGTGTTCGCCGACCTCTCTTTTTATAATTTGAAAATTGTCCGTAATTTTCTCGCGCAGCAATTTCAATCGCCCGCCCCTTTGGCGGGCGTTCTTTATAATCTAACCTCTTACTTCTAATCTCTACCCTCTATATTGACTTTTTTTGCTTTTAGTGCTATAATCTATTTATGGGGAATATATTTTGGAAGTAATTTAAACAGCAGGGGGTATTGTTATGTGCGGAATAGTCGGATATATAGGCAGAAGGGACTGCTCTGACGTGCTTATGGACGGTCTGGAAAAGCTGGAGTACAGAGGTTACGACAGCGCGGGTATAGCCGTTTTCGAGAACGGCGAGATAAAAACCGTCAAAACACGAGGAAAACTAAAGGCAATGACCGAAAAACTTGCCCGCGACGGAAAACCACAGGGCTTCTGCGGAATAGGTCATACAAGGTGGGCTACTCACGGAGAGCCGTCCGACGTCAATTCTCACCCGCATTCCAACGGGCGGGTAACTATCGTTCACAACGGAATTATTGAAAATTATGCGCAGCTTAAGGAATTTCTGACGGAAAAGGGCTACGAGTTCAAAAGCCAGACCGACAGCGAGGTGGTGGCGTGCCTGCTCGACTATTATTATTCCGAAAGAAATCCGCTGCGCGCTATTATGGAAACCGTAAGGGAGCTTCACGGGAGCTTCGCGCTCGGAATCCTGTTCAAGGATTTTCCCGAAAAGGTGTACGCCGTGAGAAAAGGCTCTCCGCTTATCGTGGGAGTGGGCGAAAACGAGTATTTCATAGCGAGTGATATTCCCGCCTTTTTGAAATACACGAAAAAATACATAATCCTTGATGACGACGAAATCCTGTGTATGGATACAAACGGGATAGAGTTTTTCGACGTTCACGGAATTCCGATAAAAAAAGAGATACAAACGGCAGAATGGGACGTTGAACAGGCGCAGAAATGCGGTTTCCCGCACTATATGCTGAAAGAAATTCACGAACAGCCGACGGTCGTGAGAAAAACGCTTGATATGCTTGTAAAGGACGGAGTTCCCGTATTTGATGAAATAGGGCTTACGGACAAAATGCTGCGCGGTTTTTCGAGAGTTTTCGTGGTAGCCTGCGGCACGGCAATGCACGCGGGAATTATCGCAAGGTACGCTATTGAGAAGCTTGCCCGCGTTCCCGTGACGGTGGAAGTCGCGAGTGAATTCCGCTATATGGAGCCGATTGTCGGCGAAAACGACCTTGTTATAGTAGTTTCACAGTCGGGAGAAACCGCTGACACGAAGGCGGGACTGGAGCTTGCGAAATCGCGCGGTGCGAAAACTCTCGCAATCGTGAACGTGAAATATTCGGCGATAGCGCGGGAAGCGGATATGTGCATACACACGCCCGCGGGACCGGAAATTGCTGTTGCGAGTACGAAAGCGTATTCGGTTCAGGTTGCGGCGCTGTATCTTATAGCGTTCAGGTTTGCGTTTGCGCGAGGAATAATACTGGAGGACGAATTGAAGCGTCTGACGGCGCAGGCTTACCGCACTCCGGAAGCGATCGAGAAAATTCTCAGGAACAAGGACGAATGTCAGTTTATAGCGTCGCAGCTTGTGAACGTGGAAACTTTGTTTTTCATCGGGCGCGGGTTTGATTATGCGCTGTCGCTTGAAGCGTCGCTGAAACTTAAGGAGATAACGTACATACATTCCGAAGCATATGCTGCGGGAGAATTGAAGCACGGGACGATTTCGCTTATAGAGGACAATGTTCCTGTAATTACGGTAGCGACGCAGCGCAACGTACTTCCGAAAACGGTATCGAACATGGAGGAAGTGAAGGCGCGGGGTGCGAAGATAATTGCGATATGCCGCAAGGGAACGGAATTTGCGGAGGACACGGTAGATTTAAGGCTGGATATTGACGCGGATATGGACGACATATTAGTGCCGTTGCCGACGGTATGTGCGTTACAGTTGATAGCGTATTATACGAGTGTATTGAGGGGGATAGATCCGGATAAGCCGAGGAATCTGGCGAAGAGCGTGACGACAGAGTAAAGAGGAAAAAGAAAAAAACAAAAAAATCTGCGAGCGAAGCTCGCGAATTGGGATTCCAAAGGGACTGGTCCCTTTGGCGAGGAGTCCGAGGGGCAGCGCCCCTCGTAACACAGTGTTCTGCAATACATTTTAGGAGCATAGAAAAAGGAGAGCTACAGCATAGCTCTCCTTAATATTTTCTGCTTGTGAGTGAAAAGCGCCTGTCGGGAAAGGAGATTGCTTACCTTTTTCTCTTTATTTCTCCTTATAGGTCGTCACGTCACGGGGGCTCCGCCCCCCATTCCCTCGCCAAAGGGACCAGTCCCTTTGGAATCCCGATTCGCGAGCTTCGCTCGCAGATTTTTTTATTTTTTCTTTTTTTTCTTTTTTGCTTTTTTGCTTTCTGCACCTTTTTCTTCCCGCCGCATATAATACCCCGAAAGGAGCGATTTTCTATGTGCGGAATTGCAGGAGAAATTAACCTTAAACACAATATAGATCACGCCGTTTTGCGTAAAATGGCTCAATGCTTGATTCCCAGAGGTCCCGACGCAGAGGGCGAATTTATCGACCAAGCCGCTATGCTCGTACATCGCCGCCTCATCGTCATCGACCCCGAAAACGGTAAGCAGCCTATGTCATACGAAAATTTTACCCTCGTTTACAACGGCGAACTCTACAATACCGATGAAATAAGAAATAATCTTATAAAACGCGGTCATTCGTTTTCAGGTCACTCCGATACCGAGGTCGTGCTTAAAGCATTCGTCGAATTCGGCGAAAAATGCGTCGATATGTTCAACGGTATCTTCGCTTTCGCCGTATGGGATAAACACAAAAAACGCCTGTTTATGGCGCGTGACCGTATAGGCGTAAAACCACTGTTCTATGCGGAAATAAACGGCGGTCTGGTGTTTTCAAGTGAAATAAAAGCTCTGCTGAAACACCCCGAAATAAAGCCCGTTATCACCCGCGAGGGAGCAGCGCAGATAATGCTCATAGGTCCCGCAAAAGAAGTCGGAAGCGGCGTTTTCCGCGATATTCACGAAATACCTGCCGCGCATTTCGCGTGGTTCGACGAGAACGGACTTTCCGTCCGCGAATACTGGAAGCCTAAAGCCGCTCCGCATACCGAGGATCTCGAAACTACCGCCGCACATCTGCGCGAGCTTATCTACGACGCTGTAAAACGTCAGCTGGTGTCAGATGTGGGAATTTGCACGTTTTTGTCGGGAGGACTGGACAGCTCCGTCATTTCCGCTATCGCTGCAAAGGAAATGTCAAAAAACGGCGAAACGCTCCATACGTTTTCCATCGACTATAAGAATCAGCGTCAGAATTTCCACGCGACAGAATTCCAGCCCGACGAGGACGCGCCGTATGTTCAGGAAATGGCGGAATTTATACATTCCGAACATATCAATGTCGAACTTGACACGCCCGCGCTTGCGGATGCGCTTGCCGATTCGACCAAAGCCCGCGACCTGCCGGGAATGGCGGACGTGGACAGCTCGCTGTATCTGTTCTGTCGGGAGATAAAAAAGCACTTTTCCGTGGCTGTTTCGGGAGAATGTGCCGACGAGATTTTTGGGGGCTATCCGTGGTATCACAAGCCCGAAGTGCTACATTACGACGGATTCCCGTGGGCTACGTCCGTACCGGAGCGCGGAGCGCTTATGAAAGAGCCGTTATCGCCTGCCGAATCGGAAGCTTTTGTTCGGAAAATATATGATAAATGCCTGTCCGATGTGGATTACTTAGGGTCGGACGACGCGGACGCACGCCGCACCCGCGAGATGTTTATGCTGAACCTGCGGTATTTTATGGCGACGCTGCTCGACCGCAAAGACCGCATGTCGATGGCTCACGGGCTTGAGGTAAGAGTGCCGTTCTGCGATTGCAGATTAGTGGAATACGCCTACAATATCCCGCGGGAAATGCGGGACTTTCGCGACCGTGAAAAGGGTCTGGTGAGGTACGCCATGACGGGTATCCTGCCTGAGGACGTTCTCTGGCGCAAGAAAAGCCCGTACCCGAAAACGCACAATCCCGACTATAAGGAGCTTCTTGCGGAAAGATTGAGGAATCTGCTTAAAAGCTCCGACTGTCGGCTTGTGGAGATAGTAAACGCCGACAGGCTCCGTGAAATGCTTGACACTGACGGGCGTTCTTTCACGAAAAACTGGTACGGACAGCTTATGACCGTCCCGCAGATCTACGCATATTTTTTGCAGATAGAAACATGGCTAAAAGAATATAACGTAAATATTATAAATTAAAGCTGCGGCGGCGAATCGCTGCTGATAGTTCGCCTCGCACCGTGACAAAGACTTATAATGCTACTGCGCGAGAGCAGCGTACCGCTGCTGGAAGTACGCTTCTCGCCGTGACGAAAATCTATAACAGTATTGCGCGAGAAAATTTCAGATGATTTTCAAATAAAAAAATAAGAGGTCGACGAAAAATTGTTTCGCCGACCTTTCTCTGTGAAATTTATCTACAATATTCTCGCGCAATTATCTTGTAAGTTTACGTCACGGCACGAAGCGAACGCCCGCGGCGGCAGCCGCCCGCCAATAATTATCACATCTGATAATTGTCCACAATATTCTCGCGCAATAGCATTATAAGTCTTTGTCACGGTGCGAGGCGAACTATCAGCGGCGATTCGCCGCCGCCGCCGTAGTAGAGAAGATCGCAGAAGTTAGCTATCTGTGAGTTAGATGCCGGATCCAGACAGTATAACGGCAGAAAAGCCGTAGAATACCCCGATCTCTCCGCAGCATCAAAGACCGCCTTGTCGTCGGGAAGATATACTCCGCTGTTCAGGCGGCTCTCCTGCTCCGACACTATTCGGGAAAGATTGATAAATCCTGCCGCGCCTTTTATGTTCTTTGCGCGCTTTGGAACCAGAAAGCCCTCTGATTCGGTATAAAACTTGTCCGCTTCCGATTCACGCGGATAGGTGACTATTTTAAGGTCAAGCGACGAAAACTCTGCTCTCAGCGTGTAAAGCACGTCCGTCCCGACCGAGAAAAACGCACACTTCCCTGTCGACAGCGCGTCGAAAGCGGCTTGCGCCGTAGTGTCGGAAACGTAATAATTCTTGTTTACAAGCTCGGCGGCACTTATAAATTTCTCGTCGTCGGACGATATGAAAACCGACTCGTTCCCGTTCCTCATAACGATGGATTTTCCGTAGCCTGCAAGAATATTTTCAAACACCTTCTCGCCGCCTATGCCGTTCGCTTTTTCGAGAACGGAAGAAAACGCCGCACGATTCCACACGCCCTTTTTGCGCAGCTCGTCGGGGTCGTCAAGTCCGAGAGCCTTAAAGCGGCTTTCGCTGTAGACCAGCACCTGCGGTGAAGAGATGACGGTAGTCGGGTAAAAAAGCCTGTTGCCGTCGGTTTCGAAGCTTTTGATGTAATCGGCGTAATCGTTCCACTGTGGCGCTGTTATATCAATATATTGCGTCAGGTCCTCGAAAACGTTCCTTGACGCGAGATACGGGAAAGCGTCGTCGGTTTTTTCGCACAGGTCGGGCGACAGGTCTGCGGACACAAGCTCGCACAGCTTGTCCGAGAAGCCGCTTTTGGTGGTTATCTGCTCGGTTATGACGCTTTCGCCGTCGGCGTAGGTCTTTTCGTAGAGCCTTGCGGCAGCCGAATCCTTTATGCTCTGAGTTCCGAGATAGGAGATATAGGGCGTATCGGGGGGAGTGACTTTATCCGAGGACAGCGTTCCGTCGTCGATATTTTCCCCGAAATACGAATATGACATATCCGATCCGGAGCCGCTGCTATCGGCAGGTTCGGACGAGCAGGCGCAGCACAGCGCAAGTGTTCCGAATATCAGCAGAATATGGCGCACTTTCACGGTACTCCCTCCTTCCGAAAAAAACAAATAATACTCTACTAAAGTATAACATATTTTTTCTCACTTGTCAAGCACCGTTCTCCAACGGCGGGATTTCGCTAATTATTTTGATTAGGTATTCTATAGAAATACTTGACAAGGGACGCGAAAAGTTGTATAATATAACTAAAATGGAGTAGTAGGAGCTTTATCGGAAGGAGTGTTCTTGTTGAGCATTGAAAATAAAGAGGATCTGGCGGCGTGGTTCTCGCCGAAGCGCATAATGAAGCTCTATAACGGCAAGAAGGCGGATTTTGGCAGCCGTCGCGTTTTTGTTATAGGAATAGGCGAAAACGGCGTCGACTGTGTTGTAAGGTGCAAGGATATTGCCGAAAACCGTTATACGGACGACCCCGCAAGAGTGCGCTTCCTCGGAATAGGACTTCGGGAAACGCTTGACAGCGCCGAATACGAGGGCTCTGTTCTGAACGAAAAAGAACGCTTCGTCATAGACCCCGACGAGGCAATATACCCGTACCTCAACGACCCCGAAAAGCTCCCCGCACACGCAAAGGAATGGTTTGACAGCGGACTGCGCAACTACACCCCGAATAAACCCGCATACGGTCTTACAAAGCGGCAGTGCGCAAGAGCAGCACTGTTTCACTATTTCGAGGACATTATGAAGCTCTTCGGGGGCGCTATAAATGATTTTTCGGGAGGACGGCTGCCGCTGGAGATAATTTTTACGGGAAACCTCGGCGACGCGTTTTTCGGCGGAATGTTTATCGACCTTGCTAATATTGCAAGAGCAATGTTCACGGCGGTGAATTACAGCGTCACGGTAAACGCATATCTATTCGCGGCGGATACGGCGCTTTTACAGGGACTTGACGGACGCGACCTTGCGCTGTTCTACGCGAATACCGCCGTCACAAAGTCGGAGCTTGACAAATTTATGTGCAAGGGACGGGAGTATGTACAGACATTCTCGGATTCGTACACATTCAGAAACGACAAGCCGCCGTTCTCTTCCTGTACGATAAACGCTGCGGAGGACACCTACGAGCATACGATAGAAAACATCGCGCTGAAAATTATGACATCTTGCTCTATGCTGTTCAAGCAGAGCGACGACGCGGAAAGGCTGCTGTCGTACAATATGCTCGGCGACAAGAACGAAAAGCATAGCTTCAGGTACATCGCGTGCGGCGTCTTTGTGGACGAAGTGCCGCTCGGAAAAATAACGTCCTACCTCACGCTGAAACTTATTGCAAAGCTGAATCAGACACTTATGGGAAATTCGGTGGGAATGATGGAGCTGGGTATGATAGCAAGCCGCGTCACACCCGACGATATGTTTTTGGCGTCAAAGGCGGGAGATATCCCGAAGGCGGAATTTGACGAGTCGCTGAATCCCCTGTTCTCCGTAAAATCACTGAAAAACGGTATGGAGGCTTCAAAAAAATACGTCCTCGAACGTGTGGAGCAGACGGCGCAACTCTGCGAAAAAGGCGCCGAAATTTATATGGACGAGATATACAGCTCCGTCCGCGAACGCTGCGAGCAAGCCCGCACCGATAACGAAAAAGGTCCGTACTACGCCGCCGAGATCATCAGAAAGTGCGTGTCCGAGCTTAAAAACGCCATCAAGAAAACCAAAGAGTCAGCGGACAATATCGAGGACGAAGCAGCAAGAGAAGAAAAACTGCTTCAGGGCGAATACCGCTCCCTTAAAGGGGCGTTCGGCTTGTTCGGGAAAAAATCCGCCGCCGATTATATCGCGAGGATAAAACAGTACGCCGACGCAGAGCGCAAAAAACTTACGGGAAAAACTATGCTCGGCTTCTACGAAAAGTTGTGCGATAAATTCACGGAATACGGCAAGGAGCTTAGTCTTACGACGGGCGTTCTCAGCAAAGCCGTGGATTTTCTGAACCATATAACGGATTCCTTTAAGGCAGAACAGGACGGGTATACACAGGACGCGTTCGATATAAGCGCACCGGAATCCGTCGAGGTGCTGAACAAGATGGCGCAAGCCGTTCCGGAAACGACGCTGGCGACGGCGTTCAAGCGCTCGAAGCTTCTTAAAACGGACGGAAGTCCGAAGAACATCGCACGCGAAGCTGTCGAGCTGACAAAAATATGCTTTGACGCGCTGCTTGCGGGCGGATACGACGATTTTTGCAGGCTGTTCGGAATTGAAAAGAACGTCACGAAAGCCATCGAGGGCTGCCTTGACAGCGTTTGCACGAACACTCCTACCGAAGAGGGCGCACCGCTGCTTAGGGCTATCTGTCCGAGAGGAGTGTCGCAGGGAGAGATCGCGGGGCTGAAAGCCGCGCACAACTCACTGAGCTTTATCTGGAACGATTCGGCTATGCTGCATACCGTGGTGGTACAGCAGGTGTGCGGCGGCGTAAAGCTGGACGGCTTCAAAGAATACGAAAAATGGGAAAATATGCGGTACGCCTACGTCAACGATTCTCTGAAAAAACACGGCATACGCATTTTCAACTGACAAGAACTTAAAGGATCATTACAAGTACAAAAACATAATGAGAAATAATAACAACTCGGATTCGATCTTAATTTACGACAGATATTTTTCCAAAAAGCCGAAAGCGTGGCTGCTCGCGCTGAAACGTATCATACTGTGTGTGGGGATAGTAGTATGCGGCGTTATGACGCTGCTGTCCGAATACCGCCTGCCGATAGAGAGCGGGAAGGTCATTTCGCAGGCGATAATATTTTCGGCGGGTTTTTCGCTTGTCTTTCTTTTCACGAAAAAGCGTGTGTCGATACCGGTGATAATCACGGCTGCGGCTGCGGTCATCTATCTTCAGAGGGAAACTGTCGCAGAAAGGTTGAGCTATTTTGCGGACGCTCTGTGGCTGCTGGCGGACGGAAGATTCATAAGCGGAGTGTCGCTTATTTCAAACCACATATGGGACCTTACGGGGACAAATCCCGAATACCTGATGGGAGTGGAGCTTGGATTTTCGCTTCTTATCGCGGTGTTTTCACTGGTCACGGCGGCTTGCTGCTTTAAGAAAACGTTCATACTGCCGTCGCTGCTGCTGTGGGTATTGCTGTGGACGCCGGCGCTCGTGTCGGAAAAATTTATGTTCAACGCGTTTCTTATCCCGACGGCGGCGCTGTATGCGGCGGCGTTCGCGATAAACATCACGCACGCTCAGGGGCTTATACTTACAAAAGACCGCGGAACGGGCAAAAACCGCGAGCGGGACTATCTGCGGATAGCAAACGGCGCGCCGTTCCTTAAGAGAACGGGAATGGTGTCGGTATACTATTCAAAATATTTTGCCTCGGCTGTGTGGGTCGGGGCGGTTTTCGCGTGTCTGGGGATAATTTCGAGCAACATTTTAGAGGGCTCGAAGGGCGTGGATTATACTCAGGTCTACAACTTTTTCAAGAATCTCGGAAGCACGGGGATAAAAACACCGTTCGACAAAAGCCCCGTTGCGGAATATTTTTCGGGAACGGACAGGTCGAATAAGTCGGATACGCTTTCGGTCATCTCCCCCGGAAACGGCGAGGAGGAAATGCTGCGCGTCATAAACACGGGAATGTATCCCGTCTACCTGAGGGGCGATATAGGGATAGATTTTCTCGGAACGAACTGGAGTACGCCGATATATTCCGAGCCGAAACTGTGGACGGATTCGGCGCTTAAGAAATATTTCCGTCCCGTAGAAATGCAGATAAATCGGGAGCTTAAAATGCCGATGGATCCTGAGTTTATCGCCTGGACAGACGTGACAGTGGATTATCTGGCGGATTCAAATGTGGTGTTTTTGCCTGCGTACACGGTGGATTTCGGGTACTATGAGAACGATATGTTCGACGTTTACGGCGACTTCGTGGTCAGAGTGGACGACTCCTACGACAAGATGAATACCGTCCACTGTACGGCGCTTGTTCCGGCATTCAACTTTACATTAACAAATACATATATGACCGGTCATGAAGACGACGTTGCCCGCGACGTGTGCAAAACAATAGAATATCACGATCTTTCGGCAATAGCGGACAATTATTTTAACGGAACACTCTCTTACGACGATTACATAAATTACGTCTATGAAACATATCTGAGCGTTCCCGATAATATGAAGAGTATGCTGGACGAGTTTCTGGAAACGAGCGGACTGAGCAACAGCGCCGCCCACCTCAAAATCGAGGATTATGACGGCGGACGCCCGTATGGGCAATATCTCGTGGCAAAAGATATCGCGGAATACCTGAACAGCAACTATACATACTCATTAAGCGACGAAAACGACAAAAGAAAACCCGTGGAGGATTTTCTGAATCATACGAAAAAAGGTCACTGCGCACTGTACGCAAGCGCAATGACGCTGCTGATGCGGGAAATGGGAATACCCGCGAGATACTGCACGGGCTTTGTGGCACAGCCGAACGACGGGCTTCCCGTCGTGCTGAAAGCGAAAAATCTTCACGCATGGTGCGAGGTCTACCTTGACGAGATAGGGTGGGTGACGTTCGACCCGACAAGCTCCGCGACAAACTTACAGGATATGTTTGAAAGCAACTCGAAGGCGGATTCGGACAGCAGCTCGGATATGAACAGCTCCGACAGAAGCGAAAGCTCGGACGACAGCTCTGAAAGCTCGGCGTCGTCAGACGAAAGCGACGACGATTCCGATGACCGGGACAACACGCACGACGGAAACGATTCGTCGCTTACGCCCTCGGACAAAGAAAAAATAAACATTCTTCCTTATCTCATCACGGGTATCTCGGTATTGGCTGTCGCGGCACTGATAATTTTTGTCGTTCGGCGGGTGATGAGATTCAACGAAAACGCCGACAGGCAGGCGCGAAGATATGCAAAATCGGGAAATGCTTCCGAAATTCTCGAAAAAATGGTAGCCGTGCTGAAAACAGCGGGATTCTCCCCCGCAAACGGCGAACTTCCGCCGAAATTCTACGAAAGAGTAGACGAGGCGCTGGGGTCTGACCTCGGAAAATACACGAGCGAACTGGAAGCGGCAGCATTCGGGGATTCGGCGCTCTCGCCGGATGATTGCAGGAAAATAGGAGCGCTGTTCGGTCGGGTGTACGAGCTTTGTCTGAAATATGTGAAATTCCCGAAAACTCTCGTTCTGAAATTTACCGTGCTGAAAAAATGACCGAAACATTTCCGATAACTCAGCCAAATTTCATAAAACTGTGAAAAAATCAAAATAAGGTGTTGATTTTTTTCGAGAAATATGTTATAATTATATTAGTGTAGTTATATTCTAAATCTATAGAATGACGAGGTACTTATAATGGCAATGAGATTGATTACGCGTTCGGATTTTGACGGACTGGCGTGCGGAGCGCTGCTGCTTTCGGCAGGAGTTGTGGACAGATGGACATTCGCGCACCCGAAAGACCTTCAGGACGGGCTTGTTCCCGTGGACGAAAATGATTGCTTGGCGAACGTTCCGTTTGTGGAAGGGTGCGGACTGTGGTTCGACCATCACTCCAGTGAAGAGGAGCGCAACCGCTACAAAGGAAAATATAAGGGCGAGAGCCGCATCACTCCGTCGTGCGCGAGAATAATCTATGAATATTACGGCGGGAAAGAGCGTTTTCCGAACTTTGACGACTTGATGGAAGCGGTGGACAAGGTCGACAGCGGAAATCTGACGCGGGAAGAGATATTGAATCCGAAAGGGTGGATACTTGTCGGATTTCTGATGGATCCGAGAACGGGACTGGGTAGATTCAGGAATTTCACCATTTCCAATTATCAGCTTATGGAGAAGCTGCTGCGGTGCTGTTCGTATATGAGTACGGAAGAGATTCTTGCTATGCCCGACATACAGGAGCGCATCGCGCTGTACAACGAGCAGACGGAACACTTTAAGGAAATGATACACAAGTACACGCGTGTTGAGAAAGACGTTATTATTACGGATCTTAGAGGGGTTACGCCGATATACACGGGCAACAGGTTTTTGATATATTCGCTGTATCCGGAGCAGAACATTTCGTGCTGGATAGTTGACGGCAAGGGTGGAAAAGGATGTTCGTGTGCGGTAGGGTATTCGATATTGAATCGTACATCACATGTAAATGTTGGTTCGACGATGTTGAGGTATGGCGGCGGCGGGCACATGGCGGTTGGGACGTGTCAGTTTACGGACGAGGACGCGCCGACGAAGGTGCCGGAGTTGTTGAATGAGCTTGTGAATTATGATGAGATACACGCGGACGAGAAGTAAAGAATAAAGAAAAGAAAAAGAAAAAAATAAAAAAAGAAAAAAAAATCTGCGAGCGAAGCTCGCGAATTGGGATTCCAAAGGGGCGCGCCCCTTTGGCGAGGAGTCCGAGGGGCAGCGCCCCTCGTAACACAGTGTTCTGCAATATATTTTAGGAGCATATAAAAAGGAGAGCTACAGCATAGCTCTCCTTAATATTTATGGAGCATAAAAAAAGGATAGCTACAATGTAGTTTCTCCTTATTTTTTCTGCTTGTGAGTGAAAGGCACCTGTCCGGAGAGGAGATTGCTTACCTTTTTTTCTTTATTTCACGTTATAGGTCGTCACGTCACGGGGGCTCCGCCCCCCATTCCCCCGCCAAAGGGACCAGTCCCTTTGGAATCCCGATTCGCGAGC
>CANRNN010000002.1 GCA_947632025.1 uncultured Clostridia bacterium
GGGCGTGCCCCTTTGGCGGGGTTCGGGGCGGCGCCCTGACGGGAGTCAGAGGGCAGAGCCCTCGGCGCTGCCTTTGGCGAACAGCCGCGCTTGATTTTGCGAATACCCCCGATAAAAATCTCCCATTCGCCAAACTCCCCTTCAAATAATAATTCCCGCGGACATAGTCCGCGAATTGGAATTCCAAAGGGGCGTGCCCCTTTGGCGGGGTTCGGGGCGGCGCCCTGACGGGAGTCAGAGGGCAGAGCCCTCGGCGCTGCCTTTGGTGAACAGTTGCGCTTGATTTTGCGAATACCTCCGATAAACGGAGAGTTTGTATATTCTGTTATTCTGTATATTTTAAGGAGAAAAAATGTCTTTTTTTATCGACGACCTTAACAGCGACCTCTGGGAATACCTCAAATTCTCAGGAAAGAAAATTATCCTCTACGGAATGGGCGACGGCGCGGTCAAGGTAAAAGCCGCCCTCGATACAAAAGGGATTCCCGTCACCGATATTATGGCAAGCGACGAGTTCGTGCGGGGTCACAGCTTTATGGACTTCAGGGTGAAAAAACTTTCGGAAATAGAGGAAATGTATAAAGACGACTTCATTGTCCTAGTGTGCTTCGGAACACAGCTTCCGGAAGTAATGGAGCATATCTTCGGTATCGCCGAAAAACACGAGCTTTACGCACCGAGCGTCCCCGTCGTGGGCGGAGGAATATTTGACCTCGGTTTCGTTAGGGAACACCGCGACGAGTTTTTCTCCGTCTATAAAATGCTCGCCGACGAAAAGTCAAAAGAGGTTTTCGAGAACGTCATAAGATATAAGCTTTCGGGAAGCCTACAGTACCTCAAAAACGCAGAAACGCCCTCCGATGAAAAATTCGACCTGCTTAAGATCGGAACGGAGGAGATATACGTCGACCTCGGCGCTTACGACGGCGATACTTTGGTGGAATTTCTGAACGGAACATCACTGCAGTTCAAAAAGCTGTACGCGATGGAACCGGACAACAGAAGCTACCGTAAAATGAAACGCCGTTTGTATATGATAGGTTCGGCACTTATGGAGCTTTATAACTGCGGCGCGTGGAACGAGGATACAAGCGAGATATTCGACCTGCGGCACGGACGCGGAAGCCGCGCAGTCAAGTCCGAGCCAAAGGACAGCGAAAAAAATAACAGGCGCAGAATGAACTCGGCTCTCTACCGAGAGGTGAAGATGATGAAAACCGATACCATGCTGCGCGGAGAGGCTGCGACATACATCAAAATGGACGTCGAAGGCTCGGAAGAACAGGCTCTGCTGGGCGCGGCGGATACTATCTCAAAATTCAAGCCAAAGCTCAATATAGCGCTTTACCACAGAAACGAGGATATGTTCAAACTCCCGCTTCTGGTGAATAAGCTGAACAGGCGATATAAGCTCTATATGCGCCATCACCCGTATATCCCCGACTGGGATACCAATCTTTACTGCATTTGATCAAAAGGAGCAATTATGAAAATAGTAATCGGAATCATTTTGGTGGCACTGCTTCTGGCGGCACTGGTGCTGTATCTGCTTTTCGTGCTGAATTCGCACGACCTGGTGTTCTGCGGGGATATACCGCAGACTCAGGGAAACACAATGTACGTCACAAGGGTCTATACTTCCGACCTCAACGCGAACCAGACCCTTTCCGAGATCGTAAACACAATGAACGACAACGAGGACGGAAGAATGACCGCCGAGGACCTGACAGAGATCCTTGCAAACTATCAGAATATCATCTACGCGCCAGTGTTCCAATATACTCTGACACAGGAGGATACAAATACTTTCGTGCTTGTCGGAAGCGTCTATAACGGTCTTAACGACGACGGCGAACCGACAAACCCCGACTTCACCTATAAAGACCTGCTCCTCACACTGGGCGTGCCGGACGGAAAAATACTCTCGGCACAGAACGTCTATCCCGACGAAAATGATGACGAAGAGCCGGAACTCGTCGAGCGCCATTCCGTCATAGATCCCGTGCTTGTAAATAACGACCACGGCGCGGCATTCACGTTCAGAAACTGCGATACGTTCAGAATAGTGTTTACGGGAGCAGAGGGAATACCCGCGTCGGTAACTCTCGCGTATACCTACGACGTCGTCGCACAGAACCCCATGAACTTCACAAGCCTTAAAGGCGGAGTTATGGGCGTTACCATAACAGCCGCTTACGACGATATGGGCAGGCTCACTCCAGAAATCGTAATGGACAGAAGCTCCGTTATTGTTGAAGAGTAAAATTTTTCCTCGGATTTCGACCCGCTCCCTGAAATTACCCTTGTAAAGTTAATAAAAAGTTAATAATAATGTGATATAATTGTATTTGCAGAGTTGTGTCAGTAAACTTCATAAGGGGGTGACTTGCGATGAAAACAGGACTTATCCTCGAAGGCGGCGCCGTGCGCGGGATTTTCACCGCAGGAGTACTCGACCGGTTGATGGAAAGCGGCGTTTACTTTCCGTATGTGGTGGGAGTGTCCGCAGGCGGCGGCAACGCTATGAGCTACGTTTCACGACAAAAAGGACGTACCGCAAGAATGATAAACGTCCCGCGGAATCAGAGCTATTACGGTTTCAGACAGTTTCTGGAATCAAAACGCATAATAAATCTCGACAAAATGGCATATGAATATCCGTTCAAGCAATTTCCTTTCGACTTCGATACATACTTCAACAGCGGCATAACCACAGAATATGTCTGCACCTGTATGGAAACAGGAAAAGCCGAATATTTCACGGAAGAAGAGGATTGTGAACGCCTGCTGACTATCTGTAAGGCAAGCTGTTCGGTGCCTATGCTATGCGAACCTGTGGAAATGGACGGAAAACATTACCTCGACGGCTCGATAGCGGATTCTATACCTATAGAACACGCTCTGGATATGGGCTGCGACAAGTTGGTGATAATCCTGACAAAGCCGGGACGCGCGACCGCTCCGACGGATTACGGAAAATTCAAGGCGGTCATTCATTCGATGTATAAGCACTACCCCGCTTTTGAGGAAGCTTGCTTTACGAGAGTGGAGCGCTACTGGCAGACGGTGGAGCTTATGGAGGAAATGGAGGAGCAGGGCAGGATATTCATATTCAGACCGACATTGCCCGCTATTTCCAAATTCGAGAAAGACAGCGAGAAAATCAAGGAATCATATAAGGACGGCTATACTCAGGCGGACGACAGGATAGCAGAGCTTACGCACTTTATGAAGTCGCTGGAGTCGGTCGAGTCACGCGTCGGCTGATAAAAACAAATCGCTGCCCGACTGCACGTTCAGTGAAAAAAATTACCGCCCGCGGAGCGTTCGCGGGCGGATTCTTGTTTTGTTGTTTAAGAGCGTTCGGCGCTCACTTTTCTGAACCATCTTCTGAAAAACAGTCCTGCTGTTATCGCGAGAACCAAAGCCGTTCCGAAAAGCCATGCGTTATTTATTGCCACACCTCTTATTGCGCGTGAAAACTCCTCCGGCTGCTCCCGAACATCAACAGGAGCCCAGTTCAGCATAACATACGCAGTAAAAGACGCGTGCATTGCAAAAGCCAGAATCGCTGCGGAAATGCTGTATCTTAAGAATGAAGGGCGTTTTATATTACCGAAAAACATTCCGCAAAACGACATTGCCAGAGCTGCGGATATTACGCATAAAACAAATTCTCCGCTATAGATTGCAAGCGTACAATAACACAGCACAACGCTAGTAATTGTGAAAAACACGCCCAACATAGCTCCCATAATAAGTCTGTTTTTCCTCGGCGTATAAAAATCGTGAACCGAATCGCGGAATTGCTGTTCAACGGGCATAGCTTTTTCAGCAGCGTTTATAATTTTTCTTGTAAGCATAATTTATCCCCTCTTTTCAGAACCAGAGCCACATTAAATAGTTGTTCGGCGCTTACTCGTCAGACTCCGCAGATGCCGTGCGGTCAAGGAACTTTGTCAGCAATACGCCCAAGACGATAGAAGCCGCCATGCAAACTATTGTTATCGGCAGTCTATAAATGAGCGTCCCGCGAAGTCCCGGAATCAATGTCGTGGTGAAATATGCGAAATCCAACAATGCACCTCCGTCAAATCAGTATCTTTTAATAAAGGAAACCTTTTCCTCTTACCTATATTATATATATTTTTTTGTGCATTGTCAAGACGCAATACTGCACAAAATAGTTACAGGAAATTTGTCGATATTAACGTGTAAAGTTTACACCCTAAATCAATATTTAATTCCCGTCAGATACCCGTCGAATAGTTCGGAGCTTCCTTGGTGATGTAGATGTCGTGCGGGTGGGATTCTTTAAGTCCCGCGCCGGTTATCTTCACGAATTCGGCACGCTCCTGAAGCTCCGCTATAGTCGGACAGCCGCAGTATCCCATACCGCTTCTGATTCCTCCCACAAGCTGGAAAACCGTATCCGCCACAGAGCCCTTGTACGGCACACGTCCCTCGACGCCTTCGGGAACGAGCTTCTTGTCTTTCTCCTGAAAATATCTGTCCGCAGAGCCTTTCTTCATTGCGGCAAGGCTTCCCATTCCTCTGTAGACCTTGAAGCTTCTGCCCTGATATATCTCGACCTCTCCGGGAGCTTCCTCGCACCCCGCCAGCAGCGAGCCGAGCATGACCACATTCGCCCCTGCCGCCAAAGCCTTTACGATATCTCCCGAATATTTTATTCCGCCGTCGGCGATTATCGGCACTCCATACTTTGCCGCCGCGCACGCGCAGTCGTATACTGCCGTTATCTGCGGCACGCCGATTCCTGCCACGACGCGCGTCGTGCAGATAGAACCGGGACCTATGCCGACCTTGACTGCGTCCGCGCCTGCCTTGATAAGGTCCTCGGCGGCGGCAGCGGTCGCGACGTTGCCCGCTATGACAGGGGTATTTGGGTAGGCGTTCTTGACCTTGTCGAGAGCCGTCATAATGTTCTTTGAGTGTCCGTGAGCGGAATCCAGCACAAGCACGTCCGCCTGTGCCTTGATAAGCGCACCCGCTCTTTCGAGAACGTCGGGCGTTATTCCGATAGCCGCTCCGCACAGCAGTCTGCCGCTTGCGTCGCGGGCGGTGTTCGGGTACTGCACGGACTTTTCGATATCCTTTATCGTGATAAGACCCTTTAAGTAACCGTTTTCGTCCACCAGCGGAAGTTTTTCTATCTTATGCTTTCTCAGTATTTCCTGAGCCTGCGCGAGTGTCGTCCCCACGGGCGCTGTTATGAGGTGTTCTTTCGTCATAACCTCTTTTATCGGCTGATTCGGGTCGGAAATGAACCGCAGGTCGCGGTTGGTAAAGATACCAACGAGCTTGCCGTTTTCCACTATCGGCACTCCGCTTATTTTATACTTGCCCATCAAGCCGTCCGCATTTGCGACGGTATCGTCGGGCGAGAGGAAGAACGGGTTCACGATAACGCCGTTTTCGGAACGTTTCACCTTATCGACCTCGTCGACCTGCTGTTCTATAGTCATATTTTTGTGTATTATGCCTATACCGCCCTCGCGTGCGATAGCGATAGCCATTCTGGATTCCGTTACGGTATCCATAGCCGCCGTCATAATGGGCGCGTTCAGGGCTATTGTCTTTGTCAGCTGGGTTTTGATATTGATCATATTCGGCGTGACGTCGCTTTTTGCGGGGATAAGCAGCACGTCGTCGAACGTAAGCCCCTCCTTTACGAATTTTTCGTTGAAATTACAGTTAAGCATTTTCATCTCTCCTTCGTAATTAGTATATATTAGATTTATTATACAACAATTTTCAACAATTTTCAAGTACAAATTTTGAACAAAAATACACAAATCCACCCCCTTTTTTTGAGGATTGTTTAGAACATTTTTACCGAATTGCGTTTTTTCGTCATCTTTATACGGAATTGTGCTTGACTTAGTCAGCTGGATATTATATAATATAAGTGTATGGGCTTTTTGCCCGTCTGAGTTGAAGTCGGACAGCCAAAGCAGGATCGCGGCATTTCCGATGAATTTCATATTAACGCAAAGGACTGAATCAATATAAACAGAATACTCACCGCTGCTTCCGTTCTGGCAGCGGATCTGGGAGCTTTAAGCGCCGAATGTTCGCGCTGCGAAAAAAACGGCGTTGACTGGATACATTTCGACGTGATGGACGGGCGTTTCGTCGAGCAGATAACCTACGGCGCACCCGTGCTGAAACGGATACGCGGCTCGGTAAATATCCCGATAGACGCCCACCTTATGGTCGAGGACCCGACAAGACAGATAGAATTTTTCGCCGAAGCAGGCGCGGATATCATTGATATCCATATCGAAAGCAGCTGCGATATAAGCGGCTGCCTTAAAAAAATACGCGCTCTGGGAAAAAGCCCCGCGCTCGCCGTAAAGCCGAAAACCCCGATAGAGGACGCGTATCCTTATCTGGAATCGTGCGATATGGTGCTGGTCATGACGGTAGAGCCGGGCTACGGCGGACAGGGCTTTATGCCGGAAGTCCTGCCGAAAATAGAAACGCTGCGCGGATACGCCGATAAAAACGGCTTTTCAAAACTGGATATACAGGTCGACGGCGGGATAAACCTCTTGACGGCGGACGCTGTAAAAAAAGCGGGAGCAAACGTGCTTGTCGCAGGAACGGGACTTTTCAAAGCCGCCGATATGCAAGCCGTGAATTCCGCGCTGAAAGGAACTCTTAAATGAAGAAAATTACCGCTCCTACACCGCGAAGGGCTTATTTCGAGCGACTGCTTTTCATAGCCTCGCTTGTGATATTGTCGGTTTGCCTTCAGGGGCTGAGGGCGGCAGCAGTCTGCGTTGTAAGCGTCGCGCTGTGTATGGCTGCGGACGCGGTCTGCTGCAGGATACGAAAAATACCGTACGATATAAAAGCTCCCGAAGTACCGTTCTGGGGCGCGGCAGCAGCAATGCTGATGCCCGTTTCCGTGCCGTGGGGACTGGTGCTGATGTCGTCGCTGATATGCGTGGTCGTCGGAAAGCACCTGTTCGGAAGCTCCGACAACATCGTGTTCTGCCCGCCCGCAATAGCCGCGGCGTTTCTGATGATATGCTATCCCGCCGAAATGCTGTACTTCCCGAAATACGGCGATAAATTCCCGCTGTTCGGAGAGTTTGACGGAGTGCTGGCGCGCTCGGCGGAATATTCCCTGAAAATGGGCTCGGTGCCCGCCGACGGAATGTTAAATGGCTTTTTGGGACTTACCGCTGCGCCGATAGGCTCGTCGTATATCCCGATAATAATAGTCTGCGGAGCGTGCCTGATGGTGATACGCGGCGGCAGCGCCTGCGCTTCTCTTTCTTGTCTGGGAGTTTCGGCTGTGCTGGCGTTCTTCTTTCCGAGAGCGGACGTTTCGGGCTGGGAATCGGTGGTGTACGAGCTGTGTTCGGGCTACCTGATGTTCGGGGCGATGTTCCTCGCCGCCGAGCCGTACCGTACCCCGCAGCGAAAGATGGGACGCGTTTTGTACGGCGCAGTCCTCGGATACGTCACGATGATGTTCAGATATTTCGGACAGACAGAGGGCAGCTTCCTGTTCGCGCTGCTTATCACAAGCGCGCTGCTTTCGGGATTCGACAGGGTCTGCGAGAACCTCGAATACTGGAAGAAAAAATACGTCAACTCCTTCGAGAAAAATAAGACCCAAGCCGCCGAGGCTTCCACCGCGCCCAAACCCAAGCTCTCGGATACGCAGGAGATAGTGCTTCCCGAAAAATACCGCTACAATACCCCTCCCATAAATTCCGAGGTCAAAAAGCACCGCCGCAGACGCAAGGAGAAAAAATAATGAGAAAAAACAGCGCCCTCGTTAAACCGGACGGGCTTTTCCGGCAGAATATCGTCCTTATGAGCGGACTTGTCACCGCGCCCATAATCGTCGCGGCAACATCTGCGGAAAATTCTATAATACTGATATTGAGCTTTTTTATGATAACCTATACGGGAATATTGCTGTGCCGGTTTATTCCGCGAAAGCTTGTGTATTCGATAAGAATAGTGCTTTACGCCGTCACGGCGGGGCTTCTGTATATCCCGACAATATTGCTTTTGCAAAAGATGTTCCCGACAATGAGCAGCGACGTGGTGCTGTATATAGAGCTTCTCGCCGTAAATTCGCTCCTGCTTGCGAAAAGCGAAACGCGCTTCTTTCTTATGCCCTACGGGGAAATGGCGCTGGACGCTTTGATGTATGTCATAGGCTACGCCATAGCGGCAGCGGCAGTGGGCGTTACAAGAGAAATTCTGGCGTTCGGAACGATATTCGGCTTCAGACTCTTTGACCCGATAGTCCCCTCGGCAAGAAGCCCGTTCTTCGGATTTATCCTTGTGGGGATATTCGCGGCGGTATGCAGAGCGATAACGGGCAGGCGCTCCGCCGAAAGACGCGCCAGAGCCGCTAAAGCCGCACGCGCAGTAAGGATATACAACCTTGACGACGATGACTGAAAAATGCGATAATATTTTACGGGAGGAGATGAGAGCGTGGGCGCGGTATTCGCGAAAATAGTAAGCTTCGCTATGGCGGCGATATTTACACAAAACGCGATATTCGACAGAGCGTTCGGCGCGAATGTCGCCATATACGCGTCGCGGCGCGACGAACACGTCGTCGGCTTCACGCTGGGAATAACCGCCATGACGACGGCGGCAAGCGTGGTTTCGTACTTCCTCGACGGAGTGATACTTCCGCTGAAATACGGGTATCTGTTTTTGCCGCTGATATATGTCGGAATAATCGGCATACTGTATATAATAGGCTTGTTCGTGACGTGGAAGTTCTTTCACGATACTTTCAAGAAAATAAAAAAATTCGTCCACCTCGCCATCTTCAACTGCGCCGTTATCGGAGCGCTGTTCCTGAACGCGGGCTACGGCGGGGATATATGGAGCTATATCGGCTGCGGATTCGGCACGGGAATAGGTTTCTTTCTCGCGAGCTTTTTTCTGAATATCGCACACGAGCGGCTCGATTCCGAAAAGATACCCAAGCTCTTTCGGGGATACCCGATAATGATGATATATATAGGAATAGTTTCACTGGCTTTCAATGTTCTGGTAGGATATACAGGAAATTAAATTCAAGGAGGGAGCGGCATTATGAAACAGAAAAAAACCAAGATCAAAATAAAACGCAGCAAGGTCAATCTCTACAACAAGAAAAAAAGCAAAACACGCAGGACGCTTTCCATCGTAATTACCATAGCTGCCGCCTGTATCCTCGGAGTGGTGGGCTACGGCATAGGAAAGCCCGTTATGGATTACCTCAACAACAGAAACCTGCCGATTTCGGACAGCTCCGACCCGTGGAATTCAGATAACTCCGATGATTCCGGTAATACAGGAAATTCGGACGATTCCCAAAGCAGCGATAATTCGTCGGGCAGCGAAAACACATCGGGTGAGCAAAGCTCTTCCGATACGCAGACAAGCACGCCGTCAGTCCCTGTGTCGTCGGATACGAGAATGTATGTGCTGCCCGCGGACGCGGCGGTAAGCTCCGCTTCACTTAACAGCGCACTCGCGGCGGCTAAGGAGTCGGGCTGCGGAGTGGCGGTCGTGACGCTTAAGGTAAATTCGGGCGAGCTTTTATACAAGAGCGATATTCCCGTCGTAAAGGATTCCGAAATAATAAAGGGCTCACTTTCGGCAGCACAGATATGCGGCATTATCACAAGCGCGGGACTTACTCCCGCTGCCAGAATAAGCACGCTTATGGACAGCGAGTATCCGAAGTTTGCGGGCGGATATATGATAGTCGGGGGCGGAGCGTGGCTCGACGATTATCCCGACCACGGCGGAAAACGCTGGCTGTCGCCGTTCGATAAGGCGGCGCTCGACTATATCGGCAAAATGTGCGGCGAGCTTTCCGAAGCGGGCTTCAAGCATATAATCTGCGCCGACACCATGTATCCGACATTCCATAAAGTCGACCTTACGACGCATTTGTCGGATCTGCCGCTGTCAAGCTCGTCAAAGCGCACCGAGGCTCTGCGCGGAGTTGTAACTTCCGCAAAAACCGAAGCAGAGAAGAACGGCTGCTCCGTCTGGCTGGAGTTTTCGGAGAGCGGACTTCTGGCGGAGGATAAAACAGGCACGGACGCGGAGATACTCCTCGATATGTCGGGATTGTCAGATGTGGGACTTATCGCGAAATATTCCGTAAGCGCCGAAAACGCATATCAGAACGCCAAGGATTTCGCGGCGGCGCTTAAGTCGGGGGCTTCCGGCGCGGATAATACCGCCGTCCTTATCGGAGCGGGCATATCGGAGTCCGCAAGAGCAGAGGCGCAAAAGGCTTTCACCGAAGCAGGAGTGGCTGTTTTCCGCGAAAGCTGAACACAACAAATCTAAGTTAAGATCCGCGAAAGCGGTTTTGGAACAAAAGTACAGGAGGAAAAAATTATGAACTTATTGACATTTATTTCGGAATCGGCAACCACAGCCGAAGCCGCCGGCGGAACCGCAGGGGTGGGCATGGCTCAGATCCTTTCTATGATCGTGCCGCTCGCGATAATGGTGCTTATCTTCTACTTCCTTATCATAAGACCCGAAAAGAAGCGCCAGAAAGAAACCGAAAGTATGCTGAACAATCTTCAGGTGGCGGACGAGGTCGTTACAAACGGCGGCATAATCGGACGCGTCATTTCCGTGCAGAAAGATACCGTGCTTATCGAAACGGGCTCCGACCGCACAAAGATACGCGTGCTGAAAAACGCTATAGCACAGAACAAGACCGCTCACGACGACGAAACCGAAACCGCTGCGGTCAAGAAGTCAAAGGGTAAGACTGAGATAAAGTGAAAAATTACGCTACAAGGATCAGGAAGACGCTGCTCGCGCTTCAGGATTCACTTATGAAGCTGCTGGAGGAAGTCCCGCTGTCGGATATTACGGTAAAGGAGCTTTGCGAGGGCGCGAACATAAGCCGCGCGACTTTCTACCGTTATTTCAAAAGCGTGGAGGATATGATCCCGCAGATAGAAAAAGAGCTTTTGTTCGAGTTTTCGGGAGTAATGAACCGCGGTAAGAATATCTCGGATATCGCGGCGGTTATCCGCGATGTAAGCTTTACCGTATACGAGCGGCGCGAGTATCTCTCCCGTGTTATGCGTACAGTGCCGGATATTTTGTTTCACGGAAAGCTCCGCGAGGTGCTGAAAAGAATATTCATATCGGAAATAAAGATACGAATGCCCGACGCCGGAACGATAAAGACCGATTCGGTGGCGGAGTACTGCGTGGGCGGACTGCTGTCGCTTTATGAAAAATGGATAAGTACCGATTTCTACGGACAGGCGCTGACCGTCGGCGAGTTTGCGGACAGCGCGGCTGTGCTGGTGTTGAGTACGATAAATTCCGTATGTCCCGAAGAAAAAACGGATTGAGAGGAGATTGTTATGAAAACAGAAAAGGGTTCTTTATTTACGGTAAGAGGAATGGTGTTCACGGCGATATTCGCGGCGCTTATCTGCGTTGCCGCGCCGTTTTCCGTGCCATTGCCGGGGCTTGTGCCGATATCGCTTGCGACGTTCGCTGTCTATATCACTGGAGCGCTGCTGGGCGGCAAGCGCGGAGCTTTGGCGGTGCTGGTGTACATATTGCTCGGCGCGGTGGGACTGCCTGTGTTCTCAAATCACGCGGGCGGATTCGGCGTGCTGTTCGGGGTAACGGGCGGCTACATAATCGGGTATATCCCGCTCGCGCTTATCACGGGAGTTTTCGCGGAGATGAAGTCAAAGGCGCATTGGACCGTTCCCGTGGGAATGATTCTCGGAACGCTTGCGCTTTATACGTTCGGAACGGCGTGGTTTATGATATTCACGGGAAAGAGCCTTGGCGTGGCGCTTACGGCGTGCGTTCTGCCGTTTTTGCCGTTTGACGGATTGAAGATAGTGCTGTCGACGCTTATTTCCGTGCCGCTTAAGGCAAGACTTCACAGGATAATCGGCGAGGACAAAAAGTAAAATGCTGCGTTTGTATTGACAACGGCGGTAACAATGCTTACAAAACAGACAACGCTTCTGCTTGTCTGTTTTGTTTTTGAGGAGGAGTTTTATGCAGAACGCGCTGATAATCGCGGGTCAGGCGGTGGTAATGTTTATCCTGCTGGCGGTGGGGTATCTGATTTATAAGCTGAAAATGCTCGACGACAATTCCACGCGGCAGCTTTCAAACATCACGCTTACGGTAGTAACTCCCGCCGTCATAATAAACGCCTATCAGACGGAATTCAAGCCCGAACTCGCAAAGGGACTTTTATATTCGATGATACTCGCGTTTTTCTGCCAGACGGTAATGACGATAATCGCGCGGCTTGCCGTTCGGTCAAATCACGCCGACTTTGAGGTAGAGCGGTTCGCGGCGGGGTATTCAAACTGCGCGTTTATGGGAATTCCGCTGGCGGAGGCTGCGTTCGGAGCGGAGGGAGTTTTCTACCTTACCAGCTTCATTACCGCGTTCAACGTCTTTATGTGGACGCACGGGGTCGTCCTTATGGGCGGGAAACAGAAAGCTTCCCCGAAGTCGCTGCTTAAGATAGTGACCTCGCCCGCCATAATCGCAATAGCGCTGGGACTTGTCTTTTTCTTTGCGGGAGTGGATCTGCCCGACCTTGTCGATAAGCCCATAACCTACATAGCTTCCATGAACACCCCGCTTGCAATGATAGTTTCGGGAGCGACTATAGCAAAGGCGGGGCTGCTTTCGGGACTTAAAAAACCGAGAGTATATTATGTACAGTCGCTTAAGCTGCTTGTGATACCGCTTATTCTGGCGGCTGTTGTCGTGAACGCCGAGAGATTCGGGGTAAGCCCTCTTGTCGTGAGGACGGTGCTTATGGCGGCAAGCTCGCCGACAGCGTCCGCGTCGATAATGTTCGCCTACCGTTTCGGCAAGAACGAGGAGTATGCTTCAAATCATTTCACATTTTCGACAGTAGCGTGCATTATAACTATTCCCCTTGTATTGACCGCCGTGGGCTTTTTCGAGAAGATTTACGGCATAGTGTGAATAATTTGTAAAAATTGTGCAAAATATCCAAAATTAAACTTGTAAATTTGTGATAAATGATAATTGAAAAAATTAAAAAAAAATGTTATAATCATAATGTAATAAATATGCAAGATAGTATTGTAGCTTTTATGGCTTACATACTTCTTAATATATTTTCCCCAATTATTTTGCCGATTAAAGTTTCCCCAAACGGTCGGCAGATTTGATTTGAGTTGCCGCTGGCACCCCCTTGTCAGCGGGTCTTTTTTTACCCGAAAAACGAATTAGTCATAACTAACGAGGAGGCTGAATGAAAAACAGGATATTATTGACAGCGTTGCTGCTCTCGGTTTTTGTACTGATAGGGTGCTTTATTTTCGTAAGACCGACGGAGCATACCGAAACATTTTTCGCTATGGATACATTTATGAGCGTGACGGCTTACGGCAGACAAGCCGAAGAAGCCGTCCTGAAAGTCCGTGAGGCGATAATCCGCGAGGACGCTTTGTGGTCGGTCACGAACGAACGAAGCGACATCTTCCTTGTGAATAGAAAAGGTTCGGGCGAGGTCGACAGCGAAACGGCAGAGCTTGTTTCGTTCGCTCTTGATATGGCAAAGGAAACAGGCGGGGCGCTGGACCCGACTGTCTATCCCATACTTTCCGAGTGGGGCTTTACAAAATCCGAGCATAACGTCCCGTCTGAAGAGGTCATAGAGGAAAAACTTAAGCTTGTGGGCTATGAACGTGCAAATGTTCGGGATAATACGATAACACTGAGCGAGGGAACACAGCTGGATCTCGGCGCTGTCGCAAAGGGCTTCGCAAGCAATAAAGCCGTCGAGATACTCACGAAAAACGGCGTAAATTCGGCGCTTATCTACCTCGGCGGGAATATATACGCCCTCGGCGGGAAATCCGACGGCAGACCGTGGCTGATAGGAGTTCAGGACCCCGTCGCACTGGATAACGTCGGCGTGCTGGAGCTTGTGGACGCCGCCGCGGTCACTTCGGGAAACTACGAGAGATATTTCACCGCCGACGACGGCACGACATACGGTCATATAATCGACCCCGCGACGGGGTATCCCGTCGATAACGACCTGCTTTCCGTGACTGTGGTATCTCCCGACGGCGCTGTCTGCGACGCGCTTTCCACGGCTCTGTTCGTAATGGGAAGCGAGCGCGCCGAAAAGTATTTTTTGTCACATTCGGGCTTTGAGATATTGCTTATCACGAAATCCGACGAGATAATCATTTCAAGCGCCCTTGCCGAAAAATTTACGCTTGCGGACAGAAAAAACTACACGGTAAGGGTCATTTAGGAAATCAGGCAAGACGATATATGATATTAAAATAAAAAGAGCCGTATGATACGGCTCTTTTTCTGTACGGGTCATTGTTCCTTTTCCTTGTCGCGCCTGCTTTTCGGCAGGAACACCACGCACCACGCCAGCGCCACCGACAATATCAGCGCCGCCAGCCTCAGCGGTTCGGAGAAAAACAACAGTATCAGCCCCAGAACGTCCTTTCTCCAGAACAGTATTATCCCCACCGCCACGGCGCTTGCCGCGGCTATAAGCACCGCTCCCGCCGCACAGTCCTTCGCTATGCGGATAAGCGGGTCGTTTTCCTTGGAAACGCTGTCCGCGAGCCGTTCCAGAGCCGTGTTCACAAGCTCCAGAGCTATCACTCCCCCGCACGTCAGAAACAGCACAGCCCATTCCGCAGCCGAAAACGAATAGAACTTCGCAGCGAAAAATATCACGAACGCCGCCGTACACAGGTGAAACCTGAAATTCCTCTCGGAAAACGCGGACGCTATCCCGCGCCCCGCGTAATAGAATCCTCTTAAAAAATCCATATAATTACCGCCTTGATATTCTTACCTTGTTATGCCCAGCGACTGAAGCACCTTTTCCTGCTTGCCGAACATCTCGGCTTCCTCTTCGGGCGTGGTGTGGTCGTACCCCAGCAGGTGGAACAGGGAGTGCGTGATAAGAAACGCCACTTCCCGTCTGAAAGAGTGACCGTATTCCTCCGCCTGCGCCGCCGCCCGTTCAAGTGAAATGACGATATCCCCCAACAGGATAGCGCCGTTGTCGGGGTCGCTCTCAAATTCCTCGTCGCCCATAGGAAACGACAGCACGTCCGTTTCGCGGTCTATCCCGCGGAATTCGGAGTTGAATTTGCGGATATTCTCGTTGTCCGTAAATGTCACCGAAAGCTCCGCGTCGTCCGAAATGCCCTCTTCTTTGAGAGCCGCAGCCGCGCAGTCCCTGATAAGCTTTTCGGCGTTTTCGGGCGGGGAGAGCTTGTCCTGTTCGTCGGCAAGGTCAATAAAGATTTTCATATAATTACATTCAGCTCCTCCACGCGCCGCGTTCCGATTTGGAACTTCCGTGATATTCGTCGTAAGCTCTTACTATATCCTGCACGAGCTTGTGACGCACCACGTCCTTTTCTGTGAAACGGTTCTGCGCGATGTCCTCGACCCCGCGAAGCACTTTAAGCGCTTCGATAAGCCCCGACTTTTTCGCTTCGGGAAGGTCTATCTGCGTTATATCGCCCGTTATAACCATTTTCGAGTTGAATCCCAGACGCGTTAGGAACATCTTCATCTGTTCGCGGGTGGTGTTCTGCGCTTCGTCGAGAATGATAAAGCTGTCGTCGAGCGTTCTGCCGCGCATATACGCAAGCGGAGCGACCTCTATCGCGCCGTGTTCGGAGAGCTTTGAAAAACTCTCCTGTCCGAACATCTCGAAAAGAGCGTCGTACAGCGGTCTTAGATACGGGTCTACCTTGTTTTGCAGATCTCCCGGAAGAAACCCCAGTTTCTCTCCCGCTTCGACAGCGGGACGCGTTAAAATTATTCTCTGCACCTGCTTCTGCCTGAACGCCGTCACCGCGAGCGCCACCGCAAGATACGTTTTTCCCGTACCCGCAGGACCCACCCCGAAAGTTATCGTATGCGAGCGTATCATATCGCAGTATTTTTTCTGTCCGACGGTCTTGGGCTTTATGGGCTTTCCCGAATAGGAAACGCACACGCAGTCGCCCGACATCGAGGCTATCTCGTTTTCCGCGCCGTCGTTTACCATAGCCACGGCGTAGCGGACGTTCTGCTCGTCGATTGTTTCTCCTCTTAGGAAGCTCTCGCACAGGGAATTTACTGCCTTTTCAGCCTTTGAAACGGAAAACTCGTCGTCGCCGACTATTTTCACCTCGCTTCCGCGGGCGAATATCGTCACGGAAAACGCTTTCTGGATAACGTTAATATTTTTGTCGAAATCTCCGAACACAGCGCGCAGCTGCTCGGTATTGGAAATTGATAAAGTTTTATCCGCCATCGGTTCAGAATCCTCTCTTTTTCAGGTCGGCAGCTATCTGCACATACATTTCTCTCACGTCGAATCCCGCTATATTCTCGCGGTTCAGGTCTATCATATCGGCGTGAGTTATGCCGCGTTTGCCTTTGGGATAAATCGGGGTAAATCTCTCTCCCCATTCCGCGGAGGTCAGGGCGACAAGTCCGTCGTTGTCGCCGTCGTACTTTTTGACTATCGGATAGGAAACGTTCAGCGGGAATTTTCCGCTTCGGGAATTCAGCGCCTTGCTTCCGAACGACTGATACATCACGTCCTCCGAATCGGCGACTTCTTTGTTGAACTCCTCGCAGTAGCTGTTTGTAAGGCACTTGACCGCAGCCATAAAGTCGGGCGATTTGTCGCCGAGCATATAAAACGCCTTGTTGTAGGTATGCTCTATCATGCTCTTGAACTTCTCCGGCGCGGTTTTCAGCAGATATTCCGCGAAAATGCAGCCCCTGTGCGGAGTGTTTATAGTCGTCAGCGACGCGACGTACTTGTCGCAGCCCAGTTTCGAGATAGCGTACCGCGAATCCAGTCCGCCCTTCGAGTGCGCGATAATATTCACTTTCCCGCAGCCCGTGGTGGATACTATTTCCTCTATTTTTTTCGCAAGCTCTTTCGAGCTTTCCGCCACCGAAAGTGCGCTCTGCTGTTCGCCGTAGTATATCACCGCGCCGTTTTTCTCAAGCTCGGCGGGTATCCTGCCCCAATAGTTGAGAAGTCTGCTGTCGCGGAAGAAAACTCCGTGTACCAGCAGGATAGGGTATTTTGTTTCGCATATTTTCTCGTTCATACGGCTTTCGTCGAGCTTGTACTTTTCTGTTTCAAAATCAGCTTCCCGACGAACCTTCGTGTAGATTATCATAAGCATAACGAGATTTGCTATCGGCACCATTCCGAAGACTATGCCCAGCACGCGTATTTTTATCCCCAGCTGCACCGACGTGAGGTACACTCTTATTATCCCGTCCCAGAATATCGCGGACTCTCCCAGCAACAGTACTATCAGCCACACGACATACGGCGTCCAGTTGTCTATTCCCTTAAAAATATCCGATATGAATTCCCCCGCGAACACCGCCGAAGATATCATGGTTATCCAGAATATGAGTATAAGCTCCGCTCCGTCGCCCAACACTTTCAGCCTGAACGTTGGGTATTTTCTTACGGACGGAAATACGCACATCACCGGCAAAAACAGTGCGAACACCACGCCGACCGCGATATTTGCGGCAAGCGGAGCTTCTCTTAAGATATACGCGAAATTCAGTCCGAACACTAACAACAGGCAGTTTATTATTCTTACAAGAACGTTCATACTTCCTCCTTTTATCACACAGCCCTACTTATATTATACAACCGCAGGCAAGATTTGTCAACTCAATTTTCGGGAATATTCCCGTCACACGGGATAAAATATTAGTGCGGGGGTGCTTTATGAATATTATATCCTGCGGTGAAAACTGCCGCCATCAGACGGACGGATACTGTATGCTTGAGGACTTGACGCACGCCGAAGCCGACGCTTCAATGAAGTGCAGATATTTTTCTCCGCGCGGCTAGGCGCAAAAAATCCCGAATGAAGATTCGGGATTTTTCTGTAAGGGAAACTGTTTTCCGAGCCCGAATTGTCAGTTGGTTATTTCGTAGCGTATCTGAAGCGCGTGCATATCTGTCTTTTCGATAGGCTCGGAGAGATTGTTTATCGTGACCAGATAGTTCGTCATAAACATCAGCGCCAGTGTCGTTTCCTGCGACGAGGTGTAGTATTTTACACGGTACGGGAATTCTATCCCGTAATGCTCCGTGTGACGGAACGAGTCGGAATAAAGAAGCGGATAGTCGTCGTATCCGATATACTTCTTGTAGTGATAGCCGTTATACGTCACAGAAGCCATAAGATAGCCGTCGCAGATGTAAAAGTTGCTTATCCTCTCGCATTCCTGCTCGGATATCAGCCCTCCGGAAGCGGTGAAAGTGTATATCTTGTTGTTGGAAGTGTTGTCCGTCGCGATATAGAATTTTCCTTTGCAGACCGCTCCGCAGTAAGTGCCCATACCGTTGTTGTAGACCATGGTGAAGGTGTGTTCCTCCGTCATTTTTTCCGAAGCGGGGTCTATACAGGCAAACTGAATTATCTGATGTTCGCGCGTGGGGTCGGGTTCGACGTGTAAGAACCACAGCTTGTCCTCGTCGGGGTCGTAGAAGAAGTGCTGTATCGACGACACGCTGAACGGAAGTTCAACGGACGTTTCCGATATTGATTTAGCTCTCGTAAGCGACGTTATGGTGTCGTTTATCATGACCGCCGAGGGGTCGCCGATGGAGTTTTTGTGCAGCGTCACCTTTCCCGTGCTCAGTCTGAACGAATAAAGTAAATTCCTGTCGAACCGTCCGTAGTAGGAATAAGGCACGATAATCGTTGTCGGGATAGAATCTACCGACGACGCTTCCATTACATTGACAGAACACGAAAGCGCCATATCCGACCCTCTGTCCGTCCTGAATCCGATATCCCCGAAAAGGAAATTCGTAAGCCCTATACACTTGATAGTCCCGACGGCCTTTTCGGGAGCGAAATCCCATACAAAGCGATAGCCGTTGTCTATCTCTCCGCTCTGGCTCGCGTTGAAAGTGCCGCGCCCCGAATTTGTTCCCGTGTAAGCTCTGCCCGCGCCGCCCACGGGAATGTATTCGGGCTTTATAATGTAGTTTTTTCTGTCCTCTTCGATATTGCTGCCGAACAGCACCACCCCTCCCGCAAGCTTGTTGTAGACAGGCATAAACTGCGATAAGACCAAAGTGGAGTTGAAGTTTATATTTGAGATCGCGGGAATGTTTATTATTTTTTCCAAAACGTCCGTCACGATATTGTGTTCTTCAAGACGCTTTACTACCCGTCCGCTGTCCTTGTCGGTAAGTATCAGGCTTGCTTTGCCCTGCATAAGAGAATCACTCCTTTATGAATAATTAACGTCCGCGCCGGCGCTTTCCGAAGCCGCCGCAAGACAGACGTTGCCTTTCGAGGTGATGTCATACGGCTCTGCCTTGTCGAAAAGCGTCAGTCTGTCTTTAAGCTCGCCGTCCCCACCTCTGCCCATACCCTTTCCGACGAGTGTAGCCGCAAGACCGTTTGCGGGAATGACCGCGCTTCCCGAAGCGAGAGAAAATTTCACAATGATGTGATTTTTCCCTTTCGGAAGCTCGTCGGCGAGATAGTAGTAGTGCAGCAGCTCCCTCTGAGCCGACGGTATATGCGCCGCCTGCCGCGACTTTTTCACGCCGTTTACATAGATGTCGATATACAGTGACCTCGAAGCGGCAGATTCTATGGTGAAGTTTATATCCACCTGAACGTAGCTCTTTTTTATTTTGGTCGTGAATTCAAAATCCGCCGCCGTGACCTCGGACGTTCCCAAAGTCACCGCGCTCTTGTTCGACTGCTTGATGCAGATGTTGCCCAGCTGCGAGCGCAGCTCCTCGATGGCGTATTCAAGGTCGTCTATGCGCCCCGCCGCGTCGGTGTAGTTTCTTGTTCTGGAATATATCCGCGCCGTAAGCCCTCCGTCATAATGCAGCTCCATCTCGCTTATGCAAAGCGGATATGTCTTGCCTTTAAGGTCCAGAAACTGTACAAGGTCGCCCGATTCTAGAAACGGCATACCCTGCATTTCGATGTCCATATCGTAAATGGTTATCGGGCTTATCGCCTCCAGTAAAATGTCAAGCCAGCCCTGCGTCATAAACGGGTTGTACATCTCTATCGTGTTGACTTCCGCGCCCGTGCCGGTGGTCAGCACCTCATCTCCCGTGTCGCATATCATTTTCGTGAAATGTACCGGCGACATTCCGCGTGAGTAGTCCGTGCAGTTCTTTTCAAAAATATAGTACCATTCCGAGAGGTTATAGTACCTGAACACAAGCTCGCCCTCGCGGTTTATCTTCGCGGAGGCGTGGTTCACCCCCGCGATATAGCCTATCACATCTCTTATGCTGCTGCCTTCGGGAACGGAGTTTATATCGTATTTCATAACGGTGTTTTTGAACGTCAGTCCCGCCTGTTCGCATACGTCTTTCAGCACCGTTTCCGCTTTGTTCGGAAGCTCCACGCTCGGCGAATATTCCTCGTCCAGCAGATAGAATTTGTCATAGCACACGAATGTCGCGTAATTCTCGCGGATTATTCTTCTTGCCACATAGAAGATTCCCAGCGGACACCATTCTTCCCCGTCGAAGCTCACATACGGTCTTACCGTTTCCCGCAGCGCCATCTCGCCGCTGAATTTCACGGAAAAAGAAAACCTGTTCGAGCAGGTCGTCCCGAACGTGAACCAGTCCGGCTGATTTACATCATCAAAGTCGAAATCCAGAACAGCGTCGTCAAGAAAAGTTGTGCTTCCGACTATTATCTTGCAGAACACCTCTCGTCCCGCCTGATTTGCTTTCTCCTTAAAAGCGGAGGAAACGTCATACATATCTTCTCACCTCTGTTTCATGATAAGCTTAACGCCGCCGTACATTCTCACGCCGTTTACGGTCGTGACGGCGGGCGCGGGTTCGTCGGAGATGTGGAAATCCGCCGTCACCTCGCCTTCGGGAGCCTCGAACGTCACCGAAACGAATATCTTCGCCGAAAGTTCCCTCAGCGACTTCAGTTCGTCCTCGCTTAAAAGTCCGAAAGTCACTTCCAGCTGATATTTCCTTGCCACCAGATCAATAAGCATATCTCCCTGTGTGTTGTAGCGTATATCCGTGCGCCGTATGCCGCGCTTGGCGTTAAGCTCCGTCACCCCGTCAAATTCAACGCCGTCTATCGTGATCTTCATAAAGCGCCTCCTTATCCTTTCCTGAGCTTTTTGATGTTGAGCTGCCTTTCAAGTTCCCGCAGACCCTGCCGCTGGAGTTTTGCCTGTCTGTAGCTTTCCTCCGCGGCATCCCGGATTGCTGCCTTTGTTTTTTCGGCGTCGCTCTTGTTTTCGGACATAATATCGCCTCCTTAGGGGTCAGTCAAAGTCCTCTGCTTCGGATATCTTCCTTGCCTTGAACCGTATGTGATGAGGAGAATCCGTCTTAAAGACCCGCGATTCCAGTATCTCGTAAACGTCCCCCTCAAATTTCACCCTTGCCGCGACAGGAAATTCCGCCGACGGGTAGGAGTTCTCAAAATCGTACCAGACCGTTATCTCCGTATTGTCGCGGGTGACTCTTGAAACGAAGTCGGTTATCTCCTCTGTCTTTTCGACGCGGACGTTGTAGATCGTCCTTGAAAATGTCCCGCTCCCTGTCGGAGTTATAAGGACTATGTCGTCGCCGAGAAGCTCGTTCGGGATAGGCTTGACTTTAATCACGGTATCACCTCCGTGCCGCAGTACAGGCACCCCGCTGCCCGCAGGAGCCTTACGACGGTCAGCTTGTGGCTTATGACCGTATCTTCCTCGCCTGACGACGAGGAGTTTTTGCTGGAATTGCTGGACGAGCTTCCCGTCGAGTATGTAAAATCTCCTATCGTGACGCGCTCGTCGTTTTGCGTGGAGCTTGATTCCGATTCCGAATGGGCGTTCTTTTTTGCTGTCGCAAGCTCCGTCCGGAATATCTCGTCCGTCTGGAATGCCGCGGCTTGCTTTATAAGCTCCGCGGAGGAGTTTTCCGCTGCCGCCATTGACGAAGCCCTGCCCCCCGTAAGGGAATCCAGCACATAGCCCGCACGCTTTATACAGTTTTCCAGCAACTGTTCGTGTTCCTTGTCGGCGGTAAAGCCCATCTCGTAGAATTCTTCCTTTGTTATCATCATCATAAATCCGCCTCCTTAAAAATCGGGCGGCGAAGCACCGCCCGACACGTCAAGAGCAAAAGTCCGCCGTCATTCCGCCGTGCAGACCGCCACGGCTTCTTTCTTGTTTTCGGGAATAAAGAGGTCGTGGTACTTGCGGTAGTCTATGTCCCATGCGTCCGCAAACTGGTTCTGTTCGGGAGTGATGATCTTCACATTGTCCGTCTTTGAAACCGCAATAGGCGCGCTCTTCGGGCAGATTATCCAGTTTATCTGCTTTGCGTCCTCGGCGGGAGTAAAGCCGTCGTCGGCGCTGAATGTGTACTTCGACTTCATTCTCGCCGTAGGAACGGGGATAACGACCGCTCCGGCTATCGTCCTTACGTTAAGCTCCAGATTTCCCTGTGTGAACGTTCCCGCTTCGACCGCCAGAGAAAGCTCCGTCGAGAGCATAAGCTGATCGTATACCGAACGTGCGACGGCTATCACTATCTCGCTTTCGTCGCCTGCTGCTTCGCGCACCTCGCTTATCTGTCCGAGCAGCGTCGAAAGCAGAGTTTCCGCCGCGGGAGTGTACTCCTTTTTTATCTTAGCCGCTTCCGCAAGTTTCGAGTAGCGGTACGCGTCTATTTCGGGAATGACCTTGGTGCGCTGAAATTCCGCTGCCACGCTTGCGGCTGTAAGAGCGAAGCTGCTTTCGTCCACGTCAAGCGCGTCTATTCTGAAGCGTCTGCCCCTGTCCTGAGCAAGAGCGAGCGTTTCATACGAGCAGGTCACTGCTCCGCCCGTATAGCCCGTGTCGCGGTCGTAGTCCGCCAGACCTTTCAGCGTCACCTTCGGAAGCTTTATCTCGTTTCCGCCGTTATAGATGACCTGACTTGCGTTGTCCTCCATCCAGCCTGAGGTCGAGCCTTCGACCACCTGCTTGTCCATTTCGTTCTGAAAAACCTTTGCGAATTCAAGTGTGTTTGCCATGATAGTATCTTCCTTTCGTTTTCGTTTTTTTGAAGCCGTTCAAAGCCCCGCGTACCTTTTGTATTTCGGGCAAACCGCCCACAGCTTTACGCCGTCCGCTTTGCTTCGGCTCCTATATGTATACCGACCCCGCCCCGCCGCCCGTTAAAGTCGGGGGAGAGGTCATCTCGCGGAAAATATCTTCCTTATCGCCGAAAATCCGTCCGCTGTGCCGTAGCTGCCCGCCGAGATCGTCGGAAGCTCCCGTCTGGAAGCTAAAAAGTGCGGATAGTTTTCTGCCACCTCACGAGCGGCTTCTTGGGGAGTTTTCCCCGCGGCAACAAGCCCCTCTGCAAGCCTTGCCGCCTCGTCCAGCCTTTCCGCGAGAACTCCGTTAAGCAGCAGCGCTATCTTTATCTCCCCTCTGAGGACTTCCGATTCAAGCTCGGCTATCCTCTTTTCGGGACTTTCGTCCGTCGGCGCGGTCGCTTCTGTTACCTCTTCGGGTATAACAGGCTCTTCGGCAGCGTTTTCAAGCTCTTGTACTTTCGTTTCGTCCATTAAAAAAATCCTCCTTTTCAATTGCCCTTGCTTCGTCAAGCGATATGCCGTAGATTTCCGAAAGCGCTCTGGCGCGGGAGATTATCCCGCTTGAATATAGCTCCTTTGCCCGCTGCGCCTTGGAGCCTTCGTCCTCGCATATGCCGTCCGCGAATTTCAGTTCGGCGTGTTCCGAAGCGCTTTCGGGAAGTTCGCCCGCCATTTTTCCGAGCAGACAGATATTCTCCGCTGCCCTTGCAATACATCTGGATATCATCTTTCGGTAAACGCCTGCCGTTCGGTAGGTACGGCTGTTGCGGCTTATGACCTCCGTCGCGGTGCGTACCGAGCCGCTCTTGTAGGACAGCGCTCCTTCCGAAAGTCCGACCTGCATACAGAACAAGTCCAGCAGCTCGTCGAGAGCTTCGATATGCTCGTTCACACGAAGCAGCGCCGAGTTGTCTGAAATTTTCAGCTCCTCGCTGTCCGATGTTGAAAACGCCTCGAACACCTCGTCGTTCGCGTTGAATCTCCGAACAAGCTCTCCGTTTTCGTCGTACTCGCCGCGCACGGCGTAGGACGGCACGATTATGCGCTTCTTTCCGAGAATGAATTCTCTTTGCAGACTGTCGAACACTATGTCTATGGATTTTACGGTGTCCTCCGCGCCCGCGAATACCGACGCTCCGAGCGGCTTGCACGCGGCAAACGCTCCCGTATTAACGCCCATATAGACGAAAAGCGGCTTTGTCAGTCCCTCCATTACGCTTTCCGCTCTTATGTCGGGAAACAGGGTGTCGAGCGGTATCTCTGCGCCGCCCTCGCGGTAGAGCCTGTTTTTGGTGAGAACGCCGCCGTCGGTAAGCTCCTGCGTTTCCGCGAGGAAATATGTCCTGCCGCCGTCGCGTATCTGAGAGCCGAACGCCGCGCCCGTTATCCCGCCGCTGTTCCATTTTGTCGGAACGAAGTCCTCCGCTCCCAGCAAGTCGAGCTTCACGCCGCCGTCCGAGCCGTCGTAGCGCACCTTTATCATTCCGCCGCCCAGCGCGAACATTTTCTCCAGAAAATCGGGGAATCTCTCCGCGAAATTGTTTTCGGCAAGCACGCGCCGCAGATATTTTTCGGTGTTCTTGTCGGCGGAAATTATCTGCGAGCCCTCCGCAAAACACAGCCTTGCAAGCTCCGAACACACAGCCTTTGCCGCGCCTAATGCCGCGACCCTGCGTGTGCCGCCGTTCAGTCCGCCCTTGGAGGTGTAGCGCCAGTTCCCGCCGCCTCCGTAAATGTCCCGCCACCGCGCCAGAGCGCCCGCGTAAAACCCCGAAAGCTCCGTCGGGACGTCGGTCTTTACCTTGCCGAACAGGATCTCTTTAAGCCCCAAATCTATTCCTCCTTTCTGCTTTCTTGTTTTTCGGGAGCAGCCTCGGCTTCCTCCCGCTGATTTTATGATACCATACTCACGACTGCAAAAAAATGAAATCATTGCTTCGCTAAGATTTTCACAAGCACGCCCGTTTTGTCGCTTTTGCAGGATTTTTCAAAAAAATATTCAAAAGCCCTTGCAAAATCGGAGGAAAAGTTGTAAAATAAAAACAGGAAAAGGGAAGTATATTTTGAAAAGAGGTCGCATAAATGAACGACGATTTGCTAAGGTCCATAGAGGAAAAATTGCCGCAGTTCTCAAAAAGCCAGAAGCTTATAGCCAATTTTATCCTCTCACATTACGAAAAGGCAGCGTATATGACCGCCCTCAGACTCGGAAGCGCCGTAAATGTCAGCGAGTCAACGGTGGTGCGTTTCGCAATAGAAATGGGCTTCGCGGGCTACCCGCAGATGCAGAAGGCACTTCAGAGCCATATCAAAAACCGCCTTACTTCACTTCAGAGAATGGACGTTTCCAGAAGCAGGATAGGCGACGAAAATCCCGTCGCGGGCGTGCTGAATCAGGATATAGACAAGATCCGCCGCACGCTCGAAATAGTAAACAATGAAAAGTTCGAGGACGCTGTTTCCACAATACTCGCGGCAAAAAGGGTCTATATCCAGGGCGCTATGAGTTCGGGACTTCTTGCAAGCTTTATGCACTATTATCTGAGAATGATTTTCGATAAGGTCACTCTCGTCGGAGCCGTCGGCACCGCCGAGATCTATCAGCAGATGATCCATATCGGCGAGGAAGACCTGCTTATCGCCATGAGCTTTCCGAGATACGCTTCAAGCACTATCGAAGCCTGCCGCTTCGCACACGACGAGGGCGCGCATATAATCGCCATCACCGACGGCGAAAATTCCCCGCTTACGGAGTTTGCCCATACGTCGCTTTTCGCCTATACGGATATGGTGTCGTTCGTCGACAGCCTTGTGGCACCCATGAGCGTCATAAACGCACTGATAGCTATGGTGTCCTCCGCGAACCGCTGCCGCGTCGAACAGACTTTCTCGAAGCTCGAACAGCTCTGGGACAGCCAGCGCGTCTATAAGACCGATGTCTGATATAGTTATCGTCGGCGGAGGAGCGGCAGGTATGACGGCGGCGGTTTTTGCCGCCGAAAACGGCGCTCACACGATAATTGCCGAAAAAAATACCCGCTTAGGACGCAAGCTTTCCATTACCGGAAAGGGCAGGTGCAACGTCACAAATAACTGCGAGCTGTCCGAGCTTATGGAAAATTACCCCAACAACGGTCGCTTTTTATACAGCGCTTTTTCGGGATTTTCCCCAGCCGATACCGTCCGCTTTTTCGAGGAGCTGGGCGTTCCGCTGAAAACCGAACGCGGAAAGCGCGTTTTCCCCGTGTCGGATAAGGCGGGGGATATCGTCGCTGCCCTCGAAAAACGTCTGCGGGAGCTTCGGGTTGAAATTCGCCGCGCCGATGTTCGTTCGCTTGTCATTGAGGACGGGCGCTGCGCCGGCGTGACTGCGGGAGCGGAAAAGATACCCGCCAAAGCGGTTATCCTCGCCACGGGCGGAATGTCCTACCCGAAAACAGGTTCGGACGGATACGGCTACCGTCTGGCACAGCAGGCGGGTCATACGATAGTCGAACCGCGTCCCTCGCTCGTGCCGCTTGTCACGGAGGAAAAGTGGGTGAGCCGCGCCGGGGGGCTTACGCTGAAAAACGTCGCCGTAAGACTTATGCTGAACGGAAAGCGCGTTTACGAGGACTTCGGCGAAGCGGCGTTCACACAGGACGGTCTGGGCGGCGCGGTCATTTTAAGCGCTTCGGCGCATATCGCGGAGCTTTCTTCGGGAAAATACACGATAAGCATCGACCTTAAACCCGCACTCACGCCCGAAAAGCTCGACGCGCGAATATTGCGTGATTTTTCCGAGCTTCGCGGAAAAACTTTCGGCGACAGCCTTAGAAAATTGCTCCCGCAGGAGCTGTGCGAGCCGTTTTCCGAATTGCTCGGAATACCTCAGAATAAAAAAATCTCCGAAATAACTAAAACAGAACGTTCGGATTTGGTGAAATTGCTGAAAAATTTTACCCTGTCCGTCAAGTCTTTCCGCCCGATAGACGAGGCGATAGTCACCCGCGGAGGCGTTTCCGTGAAGGAAATTTCCCCGAAAACACTTGAAAGCAGACTGTGCAGCGGTCTTTTCTTCGCAGGAGAAATTATCGACGCGGACGGCTATACCGGCGGCTTCAATCTTCAGGCAGCTTTCGCAACAGGAAAACTTTCAGCACTCTCCGCGGCAAATTTCGTGAAAAATATATGAAAATTTTCAAAACCCCTTGCAATTTTTTTGTAAATATGTTATAATGAAGTGATTGATAAGAGGGTAAGTGTACCTATATGCCTTTTTGTACAAGCCGCAGGGTGCATATAATTGCACCTTTTGGCGGGATTTGTGCATTTTGTGCGTTTGCTGTGAGAGGTACTTTGTTCTGTCTGCTCTCTTTTTGTTCTTTTGCGGTTTTAAGTTTTAAGCAGCACTTTTCAAAATTCTGTTCGGAGTTGTGTGAGTTATGCCTATCTCGGTTGCTGTCGACGGACCCGTGGGCGCGGGCAAAAGCACTATCGCAAGAGCCGCCGCCGCAAGGCTCGGCTTCGTGTATTGCGATACGGGCGCGCTTTACCGTGCGGTGGGACTTTACTGCGTGCGGCAGGAAATAATCGACGATAAGGATAAGATAGAAGAGTGTCTGGACGACATCTCGGTGTCGCTGCGTATTGTGAACGGATACCAGAAAGTCTACCTCAACGGCGACGACGTTTCCGCCGAAATAAGGTTTCCCGCCATATCTATGGCGGCAAGCACGGTTTCCGCTATCCCCGCCGTCAGAAACGCTCTGCTCGGTATCCAGAGAAAAATAGCCGAGGAAAACGACGTGATAATGGACGGGCGCGATATAGGAACGGTCGTCCTGCCGGACGCCGACGTGAAGATTTTCCTTACGGCAAAAGCCGAGATACGCGCCGAGCGCCGCTATACGGAGCTCAGGAAAAAAGGCGTTAAAACGACATACGAACAGGTGCTGGACGACCTTAAACGGCGCGATTATAACGATACTCACAGGGCGGCTGCTCCGCTGAGGCTGGCGGAGGGCGCAAAGCTCGCCGATACGTCGGAACTCGATTTTGAACAGTCAGTCGACCTGATATGCGGGATAATAGAAGATACCGTCAATGCAGAATAATAAAATTACGGCTTTTGATTTCGTGACTGCGCACCTTTATCCATAAATTTTCAAAGGGGAGCGGCTGATGTTCTACGCACTTGCGCGTGAGTTGGTTTCGTTTGTTTTCCATATCTGTTTCAAGATAATTCTGATCGGCAGGGAGAATATCCCCAAGGAAAAAGGTTCGTACATAATTGCGTCGAATCACGTTTCCAACAACGACCCGCCCATGATAGGCGTGGTTTTTAAGGGAAAGTACAACTTTATGGCAAAGGAAGAACTTTTCCAAATAAATCCGATCTTCACATGGCTTATAAAAAAGCTCGGCGCGTTTCCCGTAAAGCGCGGTTCGCACGATATGTCGGCGATAGACAGCGCGCTTGAGGGTCTTAAAAACGGAAGAATATTCGTAATCTTCCCCGAAGGCACGCGCTCTAAGAACGGCGAGCTTGGCAGACCGAAAAGCGGTGTTTCGCTTATCGCCGCAAGAGCAAAAGCTCCTGTCGTTCCCGTGTTTATAAAATACGGGAAGAAGCGCTTCCTGCGCAGACACGTCATAGTTTCCGTCGGAGAAGCTCTCCCCGCGGAAAAACTTGACGTAAATACCGACGATAAACGTCAGATACGCGCGGTAAGCGAACTTATTATGGGCGAGATAGCAAAGCTTAAAGATTCAGCCCCCGAAGCGGACTAACGTACTAGCGGACTGACGGACTATCAAGGGTGCAGACAAACGCGGGATTTATTTAACGAGCCGCCGGACTGCTGACTGCGCGACGGCAGACGACTTTCGGACAGCGGAGCGACAAACTTGCAGTAAATGATACAGATAATAACAGCCGAAAACGCGGGCTTTTGCTTCGGCGTTGAAAGGGCAATAGAAATAGCAGAAAAAACCGCCGAACGGTGCGGGGAAATATACACCTTAGGCGAGCTTATCCATAACGAAACGGCTGTGAGCCGTCTGCGCGAAAAGGGCATTGTCCCCGTGAACGATGTGTCGGAGTGCGTCGGAAAGACCCTCGTGCTGCGCTCTCACGGAGTGCCGAGGGCGACCGAACAGGAAGCTCGGCGCGTGTGTGCCGAGGTCGTGGACGCCACTTGCCCGTTCGTCAGGAAAATACACCGCATAGCAGGCGAACTCCCGAAAGAAGCAAAGCTTATAGTAATGGGCGACCGCGAACACCCCGAAGTCGTCGGGATAATGGGACACGCTCAGTGCATAGCGTTCGCGTGCAGAGCTTTCGGCGAGGTCGAAGCGCTCTTCACAAGCGGAGAAATAACCCCTGACGATAACGCCGTTATGGTCTTTCAAACCACCTTCGACCGCGGGAAATATTCCGAAATAACCGAAAAGGTAAGAACGGAATTTCCACGCGTCAAAATATACGATACCGTATGCAACGCCACCGTAAAGCGCCAGCAAAGCGCTGTGGAGCTTGCAAAGCGGGCTGCGCTGATGATAGTTGTCGGAGGCAGAAGCAGCTCCAATACGAGGAAGCTTTTCGAGATATGCGGACGATACTGCAAGACCGTATTCGCCGCGGACGCGTCGGAACTTCCCGTGCAGATAATAAAAGATCTGCGCTCCGATAGCATTATCGGAATAACGGCAGGGGCGTCCACTCCCGTCGATACCATTAAGGAGGTTCATGAGAAGATGAACAAGGAAATCATCAAAAATAACGAAAATGAGGAGGACTTTGCTTCGCTGCTCGAGCAGGACGACCAGTCTTTTAACAGGCTTTATGCCGGCAAAAGAGTTAAGGCAACTGTAGTTAGCGTTTCCAAAAAGGAAGCGGTTGTTGAAGTAAGCGCGAAGCAGACGGGCTATATAACCCTTGAAGAGCTTACCAACGACCCTAACGCTCAGGTCGAGGATATAGTAAAGCCCGGCGACGAAATCGAAGCCGTGGTCATCAAGGTCGACGATTCCGTCGGAACAGCGGCTCTCTCGAAGAAAAGAGTAGACGCCGACCGCAACCTTGAAAAGCTTATGGCTCTCAAGGAATCGGGCGAGATAGTCGAGGGCAATGTCGCACAGGCAGTAAAGGGCGGCGTTATCGTTATCTACGAGAATACGCGCGTGTTTATCCCCGCGTCACAGTCGGGCGTTCCTCACGGCGGCAAGCTGGAGGATCTTAAGGGCAAGCCCGTCAAGTTCAAGATAATCGAAGCTACGAACGAGCGCGGCGGCCGCGTAGTCGGCTCTATCCGTCAGGCAACACGCGAAAGACGTGAAGCCGAAAGAGCAAAGTTCTGGGAAACTATCGAGGTAGGTCAGAAGTTCGAGGGCGAGGTCCGCTCTATCGAAAATTACGGCGTTTTCGTCGATATCGGTCCTATAGACGGACTTGTACACACAGCCGACCTTACATGGAACAGAGTAAGCAACCCGAAGGATATCGTGAATATCGGCGACAAGCTTACCGTTGTCGTAAAGTCTTTCGACCCCGAAAAGAAGAGAGTATCCCTCTCCGCTAAAAATCCCGACGAGAACCCGTGGACGAAGTTCTTGGAGGAATACAGCAAGGGCGACGTTATCAAGGCGACCGTCGTTTCCATTACGGAGTTCGGCGCTTTCGCACAGATTATTCCGGGCGTGGACGGTCTTATCCATATCAGCCAGATATCTACCGAAAGAGTAACGGATATAAAGTCCGTGCTTAAGATAGGTCAGGAAGTCGAAGTCAAGATAATCGACATCGACGAGGAAAAGAACCGCGTGAGCCTTTCTATCAGAGCGCTTATGGAATCCGGCGAGAGCAGCGAGGAATAATTCTCCTCCCCCTCACAGTCGGCAAGCCGGCAGGCAGCAAGGCGCAGGCATCAGGGCAACAGGGCAACAGGGCGCAGGCAAAATGCAAAAGTAAAAAAAGTATAAACAAGGCGCTCCCTATAAACGGGAGCGCCTTTTTAAAGGAAATGTTACGTTAAGAAATAAAACGCGCCGAATGTCCGGCGCGTTTCTTGTTTCGGTTTATTCGGGTAAAGCGTCGGCAAATACACTGTCGTCGTCAACAAATGCACTGCCATCGTCGGTCGCCGTGAAGTCATAACCGAATTTGTAGTTTTGGATATCGGTCATTGCCTTTTTTATGTTGTCGAAATCGAACGTGTAGAAAATGAAGTTTTCGTTGTCGGAAATGGTGTTGCCGTTTACGTTTACGTTATCGGACATCATAACTCCCCACGAAATGCCCGCTTCGGTATATTCGGCACTGCCGAAATGCATAGCGTTGACTTCGTTTGGCGTCATACCGTAGAGGTGGTAGTCGTACATAGTCAGTTTTCCGTCAAGCTCGACTATCGCGTAGAACGAGGTGTCGGTGTAGCCGAAGAGTTCGGGTCCCTGATAGGTGAAACTTAAAATATACCCGCCGTCGAGCTTGTAGAGCTTCAGATAATCCTGCGCGGGAGAGCCGGCTGAAAAGGCATATGAAGTCGGCGCACGCATACCTACGACCGCAGAGCTGATCCCTGTGGAAAATTTTTCGCCGTCAATTTCAATAATCGCTTTAAGCGCATTATAGTATGATGTATACCCATCGCCTCCAAACTTTTCCTTGCCGATAAGGTAAAGGTTCGTTGTATTGTCGGGGTGATATTCCGCGATAAGTTCCCCGCCGTATTTGTCGACTTCCTCAAAATCGGGCGCGGCATCATACTGCTCCCACAAAGCCTTGAATTCCTCGCGCGAAATATCATCTTCGCGCGGAATGTTGCTGCTGCCGTCAAAAATATTGTTGTCCCAGCCTTTGCGGTAGAATTTTTTCGTAACAGGCGAAGTATCCGCACCGGCAGAATTTGTATAATCTATCGTCCCGAACGAAAGTAAATTTTGGGCGTAATAATTCTCCCCGTCGGGGTATTTTATCCCGTTGAACCATATCGCGGCGAGAATATATGTGTCAGAAAACGGAGCGCCGCTGTAATTGTAGCAGTAATACCAGTATTGCTCGCCGTTTTTGTCGAATTTGTTCAGCAGCGCAAGATCCTTGATACCGTCTGTTTCCGCACTTTCCCCGATATGTCCCGTAATCACAATGCCGTCCTTGGTTTTCGAGAAAACCGCTAATCCGTAGCTGCTATTTGTTATAGCGACTATTTCGTCCCTGCCGTCGAAGTTTATATCCATAATGCGGCTGCTCATAATATGGGTGTCCGGAGAGCTTTCGGCGAGGATCTTATTACATTCCTCAATGTCGCTTTCGAGTATCCCGATATATTCCGCGCCCGACTTTTCGCTGTCGCCGGAGCTTTCGGAAGTATCAAGGCTTTCCCCGCTTTCCTCGCTTTCCACTGCGTTCGTAGGCAGCAGCGGATTTTTCCCCGTGATGTTCGCCCATATCCCGAACGCCACCGCCGCGCAAGCCGCCGCAGCCGACAGCACAGCCCATATCGGGAAACGGGATCTCCCTGCCGCAGGCGTGACCTCGTCCACTTTCACGACCTCGCTGTTTTCCTCGGAGATGTCGGCGCGGTTTCGGTATTTTTCCGTGTCCATTACCTCCATAGCTTCCTCGAAGAATTTGTCGTCGATCTCTCCGAGAGCGTCAAAAATATCGTCTTTTTTCATAAATCAAACCCCTCCTTTTTGAGGTATGCGCGAAGAGCGCTTCTTGTCCGCGAAAGGCTTGTGCAGACGCTGCTTTCGGTCATACCGAGCCTTTTCGCGATAACGCCCGCGCTTTCGCACAAGCTGTACCTTGCCACAAAGATGATACGGCTTTTTTTGGTAAGTCCTTCGAGAAATCGGTTTATCGCAGCCATTATTTCCGACAGTTCCGCCTGTTTTTCTACGGAAACCTTGTCGGAAGTTACCTCTGCAAGCTCGTCAAAAACAAGCGAAACGCAGCCTCCGCCCCGTCTTTCGGCGTGCGTTTTTCTGTACGCGTCGATAGCCAGCCGCCTTGATATTTTTGCTGCGAACGCTCCCAGACGTTCGGGACGTTCCGGCGGGATATTTTCCCACAGCCGAAACATGGTGTCGTTCACACATTCCTCTGTATCCTGCTCGTCGTTCAGGATATTTCCTGCCACAGCCGAGCAGTACCTGCCGTATTTCTTTTTTGTTTCGGCAATTGCCTTTTCGTCCCTTTCCCAAAAGAGAGCGACTATTTCTTTGTCTGTCATATTGCGGATTACCTCCGGAGATCATAAATTATTGCTGCGCTGCTTTCTGCCCCTCATACTTAAAGACGGAGAAGTTTCTGTTTCCTTACATTTTTTTGAGAAGAAAAACGCCCTTTTACCGAAAACAACTCCCCGTTTTATGGACGAATATCGAGATAAAAACGTGGTTTGTAATTATCAACAAAAAAATATTATATAATTTGTGCAATTTTATGGTTGCTTTTCTGTATACTGTGTGGTATAATAAATAACAAAGGAAAAAGTTTCCTTTGTCATAATTAAAAGATATGGTCGCGATAGAATTTGCCAAACCGGACGGGAAACAGGAAACAGTTTTTGAATATGACATCACAGTTTCTACAATATAGGAGGTAAACTATGACAAAACATAAAAATCTTAAGATAATACTTATTATCGCGGCTGCCCTGATTGTCGCGGCTGCGGCAGCGTTCGGGATCTTCACTTTGAATACCCGCGCTGTACGGTTTGATTACAGCGACTACATCTGCGTTGGAAATATAAACGTTCCGTTTTTCGCCAATAAACTTTCGGTTTCAAACCCGCCCGTATACAACGGGGGCTGGCTCTGGGGCGAGGATAATATAGTCGTTTACGAGCAGCTCAATTCTCCGCTTCGCGGATTTGCCACAACTCTTTACAGGAACAACAAAGGGGAGAATATCAACATTTCTCATACTACCGATATAACGAATAATATTGTCACCGTCAAATTCACCGGCACGGCGGGCAGCGAACAGATCAATCAGGAATTTGTTTTCGACATAACCAACGCTTCACAGAAAAATCTTCCGAAGTGGACAAATTATTCGGAGGAAAGTGACGGTTGGTTTTACTCAAAAGCCGCCTATGATGCCAAATACGCATAAAACCCTTAATTTTAATTGTTAAATTGTCCGTAGATCCCCCGTTACCCGCGGGGGATCTTATTGTCATAACGCATACAAAAAAGCGCGTCCGCCCATTTAAGCGAACGCGCCGAGCCGCTGTTTCACACGGGAACGACCGTTTCCGAAAGAATTTTTTGAATGATTTCCTCCGAGGAGAGAAATTCCGTCTGACCTGCCGCGAGAATGACGCGGTGTCCGAGGACGCATTCCGCCATTGCTTTCACGTCGTCCGGCGAGGCGAAAGCCCTGCCCTGCATAAGCGCGTGCGCCTGCGACGCTCTGAAAAGCGCTATTGACGCTCTCGGAGAAGCGCCGAGCTTTATTCCGCGGCGGTTTCGCGTAGCTCCGACTATCATCAAGATATACGCCTTTACCTGTTCGGACACGGACACCTTCGCTGCCTGTTCCCGAAGCTCCAGAACCTCCTCCAGCGTCATAACAGGCGACACCTGCATCTTGTGCGGCATTTTTTCAAGCATCGCAAGCTCCGCCGACCTGTCCGGGTAGCCTATTGAGATCCTCATAAGGAAACGGTCAAGCTGCGCTTCCGGCAGGTGATACGTCCCGTATGTTTCGATAGGATTCTGCGTCGCAAGCGTCATAAACGGCACGGGCAGCTTGTGCGTTATGCCGTCTACGGAGATCTGAAGCTCCTCCATTGCTTCCAGAAGTGAGCTTTGCACTTTCGGCGAGGTGCGGTTTATTTCGTCCGCCAACAGGAAATTGCACATAGCCGCGCCCGCTCTGTATTCCGAGCCGCCCGTCCGCTGGTCGATAACGGTATACCCGACAACGTCGGACGGCATAAGGTCGGGAGTAAACTGAATTCTCCCGAAACTGCCCGAAACCGACCTTGCGAGAGTTTCGGCGAGGAGTGTTTTTCCCACTCCCGGAACGTCCTCTATAAGGACGTGACCTCCCGCCAGTATTGCGCATACTATTTTCTCGATAACGCCGCGCTTGCCTATGATTACGTTTTCGATATTGTTGATAAGGTTTTCCGTCTTTGGATTCATAAATAGCCCCCGTTTTACAGTTTCAGTGCAAAGTGATGATCGTGCAGTTTACAGTATACAGTACTTGTCCGCGAAACGGTTTACACCGCGCCGATGAATAACAGAACATCCCGGATAAGAAAAAACAATATGGGTCGGCGAACACTCTTTTCGCCGACCCTTTAACTTTACGACAATCCGACAGTTCCGCCGAAGCGGGCGTACTGTAAACTGTACTTGTGATTAAGATCCGATTTATCAGTTGAGGATAGAGTGTTCGTCCGACGCGTCGAACAGGTGGATCTTGTTCGGGTCAAGCGCAAGACGTACAGTATCCTGCGGGCGAGCCGCGCATCTGGGCGAAACTCTTGCGGTAAGCGGTACACCCTCGCAGGTGAGGTAAAGGAACGTTTCCGCGCCGAGCATTTCCGTCACGTCGACGGTCGCTTCGATTATTCCCGTCTTAGCCGCCGAGAGGAACATCTCTTCGTCGTGGATATTTTCGGGACGGATACCGAGGATAACGTCCTTATCGACGTAATATTTCAGAGCGTCCGTATCTGCTTTCGAGCTGGGAATTTCGACGTAGAATTTTCTTGCGCCGCCGAATTCCACGCTGTACTTGCCGTCGGCCATTATCAGCTTCGCGTCGATAAAGTTCATCATCGGCGAACCGATAAAGCCCGCCACGAATTTGTTCACAGGCGAATCGTAGAGGTTTATAGGCGAATCTATCTGCTGAACGTAGCCGTCTTTCATAACGACTATTCTGTCGCCCATAGTCATAGCTTCTGTCTGGTCATGCGTTACATAGATGAACGTTGTACCAAGTTTCTTATGGAGTTTTGCAAGCTCGGTTCTCATCTGAGCGCGGAGTTTCGCGTCGAGGTTAGACAGCGGCTCGTCGAGCAGGAACACCTGCGGGTCGCGTACAATAGCGCGTCCGAGCGCCACACGCTGCCTCTGACCGCCCGAAAGCGCCCTCGGTTTTCTGTCGAGCAGGTGGGATATGTCGAGTATTTTTGCTGCTTCTTCCACGAGTTTTTTGATTTCGTCCTTCGGCACCTTACGGAGCTTCAGACCGAATGCCATATTGTCGAAAACGGTCATATGCGGATAGAGAGCGTAGTTCTGGAAAACCATGGCGATATCTCTGTCTTTAGGAGCGACGTCGTTTACAAGGCGGTCGCCTATGAACAGTTCACCTTCCGATATCTCTTCAAGACCCGCGATCATTCGAAGTGTTGTGGACTTTCCGCATCCTGAGGGACCTACGAGTACTATAAACTCTTTGTCCTTGATATTCATAGTGAAGTCGGTTACGGCAGTAACCCCGCCCGGATAGCGCTTATAAATGCCTCTAGCAGATAAACTTGCCATTTTAGAAACCTCCTGAATGTAATGAATTTTGAGCTTCCCGTGCGTATTACAGGCATTCGGAGCGCACAGGCAGTCATAGCATAGTCCGCTACTTATATGATACCAAATCAAGCAGAAAAAATAAAGTGGTTAAAGTTACAAATATTGCGTTACCTCTTTATGTATTTTCACTAATGCTGACAAAAATTTAACTAAAAAACTAACTTTATATCGGCATTTTGCACAAAAAAACCTTAATTTTCTATCTTTCCGAACAATTCGGAAAAAATTTTTGGCATTTCATACAAAACGCCCGATATTGTTTTGGTGATTTTAACACATCATATAGTATTTTCGACGGTAAATGCCCACATTTCTTATGTATTCTGCATAAAACACCCATGAAAACGAATACATTTTAGAGCGGCGGGTCGCCGCTGACAGTTCGCTTCTCACCGTGACGAAAGATTATAACAGTATTGCGCGAGAATATTGCAGACGATTTTCAGGCGCAAGCTCTGAACCTTATTACCCGCAAGTGATTTATCCGTAATAACTCACGTTTGATAACCGTCCACTATATTCTCGCGTAATTATCTTATAAGTTTTCGTCACGGCGCGAAGCGAACGCCCGCGGCGGCAGCCGCTCTAACCTCTAACTTCTAATAGAAGGAGCAAAATTATGAGAAGATCTTATCGTATCAAAACTACCCTTGTCGGGGTGCTTTTCGTTATGCTCGCGGCAGTTTGGCTTGTGCTGAAATTCGTCGTAAGCCCGAAAACAGGCGCGTCGGGCGCGACTAACGCCGAGCGCGTGGAGTATATCGAATCCTTCGGCTGGGACGCCGAATCCGTTCCAAGCGAGGTGCGCGAGGTGAGAATACCTCCGCGCTTCGACGACGCGTATAAACAATACAACGCCCTCCAGAAACAACAGGGCTTCGACCTCACAAAATACTGCGCCTGCTACGCTCAAAAGTATACCTACCGCCTGAATAACTACGACGGCGGCGACCCCGTCGTCCCCATAAACGCCAACCTCCTCGTCGTCGACGGAAAAATAGTCGCAGCAGATATCTCCTCCGCCGAAGCTAACGGATTCGTCACGGTCCTCGTCAAAAAATGACCCGTTGACATCGGCTCGTTTTTGTAGTACAATATTATAGGAATATAAAATCGGAGGTCCAATATAATGGAACGTAAACATACGCTCGCTTTCTTTGCCGGAACAGCTGCCGCGCTCACACTTGCGGGCTGCACCGCTTTCCCAATGCGGGAAGAGCCTTCGCGGGATAATGAAAGCAGCGATATAGTATTTTCTTTCGAGAGCCGCCAAAGCTCCCCGAATCAGGAAAGCACCGCAGACTCAAATTCAAATTCGGATACTGCGGATACAAGCACAGGCGGCACTACGACTCCGTCCGGCAGCACTACGTTTTCGGATACCGAAAGCGTTCCCGAAGAAAAAGATTATTTCTACGCCGTAAATCTCGGAGCGGGGAATGAATGCGGCTTTTCGTTCGAGGGAAATACCGTCACCGTAAAGCTCCGACCCGACGGCGATATAAAAAATATCTGCTTTTCAAAGACCCCGACATATACCGAACAGGACGGATTCCTCACAGCTTCGTTTTCCGTGCCGAAAAAGTCGGGATATTTCAATATCTACGCCGACGACGCGGAAAGCACTCACAATATACGGCTCAAAATGACAGGCGGCAGGATAGAGTTTCCCGATGTTTCGGATATCGTAAGGGGAAATTCCGATATAGCCGAAAATCCCGTAAGCCTTACGTTCGCACAGACCGCGAGATATATCACCGAAAGCGGCTCCGAAAAGGGCGCGGACGATATCCTGCGGCAGGTAAAGGAGCTTTCCGATAATATCTGCGCGGGAATTACGAGCGAGTACGGCAAGCTCCGCGCCATATCCGACTGGGTCGCGGATAATATCTATTACGACCACGCGGGCTACGACAGAAACGACCCGCGCACGGTCACTCTTGAATATATGCTGAAAACTCACGGCGGCATATGCGGCGGCTACGCGACGTTTACGTCCGCGCTCTGCGAAGCGCAGGGCATCTATTGCGTAAACATCATAGGCGAGGCGATAAACACCGACCGCTGCTTCGCGGAGCTTAAGCGCGGCGAACATCACGAGTGGAATTACGCCGTCGTCGACGGGCGCGGCGTATGGGTGGATTCGGGCTGGAATTCCTACAACTCCCTGAAAAACGGTTCGTCCTACGACTACCGCGGCACAACGCCGTTTTACTTCGATACGGGAAGCGAGATATTCGCGCTGGACCATAAAGCGATCTCCGCGCAGCTCAGAGATTATTTCGCGGAATGAAAGGACGTTTTCAAAATGATAAAAGCCGACTGCCATACACATTCGTCGTTTTCAAGCGACAGCGAAGAACCGCTGTCCGAGATGATAAGCGCGGCGCGCGAAAAGGGACTTCAGACGCTCTGCCTTACCGAGCATATGGACTTCGATTATCCGACGGGAGAATTCCTGCTTGATACAAAGTCCTACCGTGAAAAACTGTTTTCTCTGCGCGGGGAAAATCCCGATATTGAAATTCTGTTCGGCGTGGAGCTGGGACTTATGGACTGCCTCGCGCCAAGGCTTCGCGAATACGTCAAAGCGTGGGATTTCGATTTCATAATAGGCTCGTCGCATATGGTGGACGGCGTCGACCCGTACTATCCCGAATATTTCGCACAGCACGGCGGCAGAAACGGCATACTCCGCTATTTCGAGAGCATTCTCGCAAACGTCAGGGCGTTTGATGATTTCGACGTTTACGGGCATCTTGATTACGTCGTGAGATACTCCCCCGAAAAGGGCTACGACCCCGCCGATTTTCGGGAAATTATCGACGTGATATTAAAACTCCTTATCTCAAAGGGAAAGGGTATCGAGATAAATACCGCGGGAATAAAAAGCGGTCTTGGATACGTCCACCCGCACGAGTTTATTCTTAAACGTTACAGAGAGCTTGGCGGGGAGATAGTCACCGTGGGCTCGGACGCCCACGACCGCGCGAGAGTCGCCGCCGATTTCGCCGAAGCGGAAAAAGCCCTGAAAGCCGCAGGTTTCGACCGCTACGCCGTGTTCCGCCAAAGAAAAGCCGAGTTCAGAAAATTATGACCCCTCTTCGTCAAAAAATAAACGCTTTTTTACATAGATTTTCATAGTTGATTTTGTGCATTGTGCCTAAAAATTGCAATACCTACTTGCAAAAATTTGAAAAATGTGATAATATATGTGTAGAGGAGTACGATAAGTAATTCGTATTCCTCAATATTCGACTACGGAGGGAACATCATAATGAAAGTTACCATCACCGCGAAAAAATTGAACATCTCTCAGGCGTTCAGCGATTACGCCGAGAAAAGGCTGAACACAAAGCTCGACAGATTCTTCCCCGAAGAGGCGGACGCGAAGATCACCCTCGAAGAACGCCGCGATATGATGCTTGTGGAGCTTACCGTTATGTATAACGGAATGATCTACCGCGCGGAACAGTCCGCTAAGGATAAGAACGATGCCCTCGACGTTACCGTCGACCGCATTATACGCCAGATAAGAAAACAAAAGACTAAAGTCGAAAAAAGCCTGCGCGCAGGCGCTTTCACGGGGCTTGAACCGGAAACCGAGGAGAGCGATTACGAGGTCATTCGCTATAAGAGCTTCGCGCTGCGCCCGATGACCGTCGACGAGGCTATACTCCAGATGAACCTGCTCGACCATAAGTTCTTTATGTTCCGCAACGCCGAAACAAATACCATAAACGTGGTCTATAAGCGCGACGAGGGAAACTATTCCGTGCTTGTCCCCGAAGAGTGAGATAACAGCTTTTTATGACCGCCGTCATTTTGTGAGCTTTGCGGCTTTTTCTTTTTGATGCTGCCGCTTTTTTAAGGAGAGCCTATGCCTGTGTCGGATAAAAACGCGCTCGGACGTGTGCTGATGATATCAAAGACCGTGTATTCGTCGGTAAAGAATGAAATTCAGCCGGATAATACCGTCGCGGCGCTTGACCTGCTTTCGGCGGCTCTCTCACATATCGGCAGCGCGGACGCGCCGCTGCGCTCGCTGCTCGGAGAGCTTAAGCGCGGACTGCGTTCCTCGAACAGGGAGTTTTACCCGAACGTCAAAAAGTTTTTCAAGCCGCTCTACCCGCCGTTCGAGTTCGATATGGAAAAAGCTCGTAAACACGTCCCCGCCGTTATCTACGGCAACGACAAGATATGCGAAAAGCTCGTCAGGGGAGAGAACGACAAAGCAAAATCAATGTGTTCGGCTATGGCAAGCTATCCGGGGTTTATCTTCGGCGAGTTTGAGGAGCTTTCGGACGAGCAGTTCTACGACCTCGTTTTCGGTTATTATCCCAAGCTCTATGAGGAGGACTTTATGGAGGAAATGCGCGGGCTTTTCACCGAAAAAGCCCAATGACCCCAATGTGACCGAATGATACGATAAACAATAAAACCGCGGTTTCTGCCGCGGTTTTTTTAGGTTTAATCTTCAAGGAGATATACTTCGTTCGGGGAAATAGAACCTTCGGGCGTTAAAATAATCCAGTCGGTAATGTCCTCAACGCCGAAAACTCCCTCGTCGCCCTTGTGCATTGACGCTACGTCATACGGGTCCTGAGTAAGTTTTGCGCGGAATTTCTCTCCCTCAAATCCCACAAGCTCGAACCAGATGTGTTCGCGGGAGTCTTCGCCCTCGCCGTGGTCGGTCACAAGACCAATCTTTATAAGTACCTTGTATTCGGGGTTTTCAAAAGCTTTTTTCGCATAATCAAACCGCTCCATAGCAAGTGCTTTCATGCGGTTGGTTTCTGCGGTGCTGAAAAAGTATACGGGATTATTTCCCCACAAATCGTTAAGTTCGGACACTTTTATCAGCTTGCCTTTATCCTTTTCATTCGGAGATGCAATGAAAATAGGCGAAGTGCGGGAATTGTGACCGCTTTCTCTGTCCTTTGCGCCGCCGAGTTCAAGTTTCTTGTACTCGCCAAGCGCTTCCGTCCACGGGCGGCATACCGCCAGAACGGGTACCTGCCCGCCAAGCAAGCCGATAAACGCAAGCTGGGTTTTATAGTCGAAACTGCCGACGTTGTCGATAAGATACGCCGCATACGCCGAAATAAGGTGGTAGTGGTTCTGATAATTTTCCCTGTCCGAGCCTAAAATTTCAAGCTCTGTAAGCCCGCACCTGCACAGTCCGTGAGTATGTAACCACACCTCGTTCGACTTTTCCGCGGGAATGACCTGCACTGTAAACAAATTGTTCGGAGCGGGTTCTACGTTGGATTTTGCCGCAAGCATTACCCACTTCGGCGGGAAAATTTTCTCCTGACTTTCGTCCATATATCCGAGGAAATCGGGCAAAGCCGCCGCCGCGATTTTAAGCTGGAGATGGAAATCCTTTTTCGGTTCACCCGTGAATTTCATAATAATATCCATGGCGAATTTTGTTTTTCTAAGCCGTTCTGCCTCTTCGGGAGAGAAGCCCCTTAGCGTCTGAAACATAAAATCGGGAATTTCAAACGGGTGCGGACCAAACCGAACGTCATAATCCTTACCGCCGTATTTCAAGCGCATTTCGAGAACGCCCTCGCTTTCCTTAAAGCCCGACTCTACGACTTCTACGCCGTCGATAGCTTTCACTTTGTCGACCATGGCGTCGGGTTTTCCGAAATTCTTATTGTCGTCGGTGAGCGCGAGAAGATACGAGCTTTCCTCCCAGTATCCGAGCGGCTGTTCCATAAGTTGTTTCTTTTTTATACCAAACATAATATACTCCTTCGCAATTAGAGATTAGAGATTAGATGTTAGAGGTTAGATTATAAGGTACGTTCGCTGGCGCGAACGATTTAAATGCCTACGGCAAGACTTCACACGGCAAAGTCTTTCGTCCGTAATAATTTCTTGCGAAGCAATCAAAATCGACCGCCGCAGGCGGGCGTTCTTTGTAATCTAACTTCTTACCTCTAACCTCTGACTTCTTTAAAACCAAACCAACGACTTGCGCTTGTAGTCCGTAACGTCGCTTCCGAGTTTCTTGTACATATCCGCTACAGCGTCGCGGGTTTTGAGCTTACAGAGCTTTTTAAGCTCCGCGTCCGTCATACCGATAAGCTCTATAAACTCAACCTTGCCGTTGGGGGTGTCGATAGTGTTGACGGACGGGTCGTTTATGCAGATAAATCCCGTTATTTTGGACTTCTGCTTTGAGTCGATACCCGTTTTCTGACCCGTGTATATGTACTCGTTGTTCCGGAAAATATCGCCGCTGTTGAACGTGATACGCGCTATCGCCTGCATTATGCCGCAGATACAGCGGATCTCATTTTCCTCGTTTTCGTAGTTGTCCTTTTTCAGCTTGAACGTAAGCTCGTAGCCGTAGCCGCTTACGGCGGGGTCGTCCGTTTGCTTTTCGTAAAGCTCCGACAGCCCGTAGCTTATGAAGTGCCAGAAATCTCCGCCGTCATAAACGCTTATCCCGTCCAGCGGGTCGTTTCCGCCCAGAGCCCAGCTTACAAGCGTTCCGTAATGCTTCGGTTCGGTCTGATTGGGGTAGATCCTGAGAAATTCCGCGGTTATGGCGTCCCAGCCCGCGCAGTTTGTTTCTGTTTCCGACATAATGTCCTCCTTGGTTTTCTGCATTTTTCCGTAAATTAAAAAGTGCGCAGCCGAAGCCGCGCACCGAAAAATGCAAAGCTCCACTGCTGCAACACAATTCGATACCATAAATGAAAGTATACGAAATCAGAGCATGCACTTTTACCAAAAAGGCATAAGCGTATACTTCATATGGCTGTATTGAATTGTGTTGCATTTACTATTATACCACATTTTTCTTTAATTGTCAAGCTTTTTGAGAAGTAAGAAGTTAGAGGTAAGAGCAGCTGCCGCCGCGGGCGTTCGGCAGCGTACCGCTGCCGGAAGTACGCTTCGCGCGTGGAAAAAAACTTATAATGCTATTGCGCGAGAATATTGTGGACGATTATAAAATTAAAAAATAAGAGGTCGACGATTTGTTTCGCCGACCTTTTTTATCTGTGAAAATTATCTTGAATATTCTCGCGCAATACTGTAATAAATCTTTATCTACGCGTGAAGCGTACTGTCAGCGGCGACCCGCCGCTTGAATTTAAGGCGTAAATGGTCGGCGATAAGCGCGATGAATTCCGAATTCGTGGGCTTGCCCTTGGAAGTGTGTACCGTATAGCTGAAAATGTTCGTCAGAACATCAATGTCACCCCTGTCCCACGCTATTTCAATGGCGTGACGGATAGCCCGCTCAACGCGCGAGGAGGTGGTCTGGTACTGCTTCGCGACCGTTGGATAAAGCAGCTTTGTAATGCAGTTTATCATCTCGTCGTCCTTTACCGAAAGCATTATCGCCGTCCGCAGATAGTGATAGCCCTTTATGTGGGCAGGTATCCCGACTTGGCGTATTATCTCGGTCACGGCACATTCAAGCTCGGTTTCGTCGGGAGCGTCGGGCTTCGTTTTAGGTATCCCGCACATAGAGTTTATCTTGCTCACCAGAAATTGAGGGTCGACGGGCTTTACCGTAAACGCCGCTCCCAGAGCCGCCGCTTCCCGTTCAAGCGCAGGGTCGGCGGAGTTGGAAACGATTATCACGTTCGGCACATATTTTTTCTCGGCTTTCAGCTTGCGTATCACCTCTATAGCGTCGCAGAACGGCATCTTCGCTTCAAGCACAGCCGCGTCGGGACTTTCCGATTTTATCGAGTTCAACACCGAATTTCCGTCACAGCGCCTTGTCACCGCGTACATTCCCGCGTTCTTAAGCGCGCCCGCCCACGTCATACCGCAGTCGGCGGTGTCGTTTCCTATAAGTACTTTGATCTGATTCGTCATTTTTTCCTCCTGTTTTTTCGTCAAGGTTGTGTACAAGCCTTTCCTGTACGATTATATTTTACCATATTCTGGAAATAATTTACATAAACAAATTGGAATATTTTTGAAAATTTGGGAAAATATGTAAATATGCGATAACAATCGGGAATTTCCCGTTTTTTCTGAATTTTTCCGCGTCGGATAGCAGGGTATTTTGTCGGATAATGCGGGAATTTTTCGCCGTGCTGCGGAATATTATTCCGTGAGGTGAAAAGTATGGGAAATATAGACAAGCTAAAGTCGGTCGTGATAGGGATAGCCGCTGTATTATGTCCCGTGCTGGCGTGTTCGGGTTCGGCGGCAGGGGAGTTCATACGAAACGCGGCATTGTTGTCGGCGGGCTTTTCCGGGGAGAACAGCGCCGATATCCACACAAGCTCCGGAGAGAATACCTCAAGCGCCGAAAACACCTCCGGCACAAACACGGCGACAGGCACAGGTACAAGCACAAGCACAGGTGATGATATTCCCGACAAGACCGAAAGTTCCGACAGTTCCGAAATATCCGACAATCCCGATATTTCCGACCCAAGCGAGCCGACGCAAAAGCTCGGACGCATAATAACGAAAAACCGTTCCACTTTTGTAGACGATACCGACTTCTCAAAATTTACGACCCACAGCGGCAAGATACTCCGCTTTGCTTATTCCAAAGGAACGGGCGGCGGTTATGTCGACCTTGACAGCGGCGCACAGGTCAGAAACTGCACCACGGTGTCCGCGTCCGAGCTTCTGAACGCATCCCGCAGTCTGCCCGATATGGAAATTCCCGAAAAAACGGACGAGCCTTTGGTGCTTATTTATCACACCCACACCACCGAAAGTTTTCTCCCGCAGGCGGACTGGTACGATAATTCCTACCCCATAAACACCCGCGACCCCTCGCTCAGTATCGTGTCTGTCGGCGACGCTATATGCGAACGGCTCTCGCAGCGGGGGATATCGTCCGTTCACGACTGCGAGATACATAACTATCCCCAGCACACGGGAAGCTATTATAATTCCGCCGAAACCATCAGACGCGACCTTGAAGAATTTCCGTCCATACGGCTCGTCCTCGATATCCACCGCGACGGCATAATAAGCTCGGACGGCTCTCTGCCCGCGCCCGTGGTTTCAATAAACGGAAAGAACGCCGCGCAGTTTATGATAATCTCCGGCTGCGAAAACGAAACCTACCATATCCCGAATTATATCGAGAATTTCAAGCTCGCGGCACTCCTGCAAAATACCGCCGAACAGCGCTTTCCGAACCTCGCAAGAGCTTTGCTGTTCGACTATCGGAATTATAATCAGGATATGTCTGCAGGAGCGCTGCTTATCGAGGTGGGCTCTCACGGAAATTCCCTCGACGAGGTAAAGTATACCGGACAGCTGCTCGGAGATATCATAGCGGATTCCGTGGGAAAAATAAAAACCGCCCCTTGACTTTTGCGCTGGAAATGTGGTATAATGTAGATAGACAGAACAGGAGAGCGTAAATGACAGATCTTACGGCACAGCAGGAGTTTTTCGGGACGGATTATCATCAGAAAGTGCTGGAGCTTCTTAAAAAGCTCCGCCCGATAGACGATACTCTGATGCGTGAGCTTTTCCGTGACAGTCCGGAACTTACGGGATTCGTACTGGGAATAATCACAAGCATACCCGACCTTAAAGTGGAATCACAGGAAACACAGTTTGATATGGAGCGGCTCGCGGGGGCGCGGTCGCTGAGAATGGACGTACTGGCGTCCGACAGTCTGGGCAGGAAATATAATATCGAGGTGCAGCGCAGCGACAGGGGCGCTGTTCCGAAACGCGCAAGGTATCATTCAAGCGCGCTTGATATCGAATTCCTGAAAGCGGGTCAGGATTTTAGCGAGCTGCCTATCACATACGTTATTTTCATTACGGAAAATGATGTTATAGGCGGCGGGCTTCCCGTGTATCATATCGACAGGACCATATCGGAAACGGGCGGCGCGTTCGACGACGGGGAGCATATCATCTTCGTAAACGGAGCATATGACAACAGTGACGACAGCTCCGAGCTTGCGAAACTTATACACGATTTCAAGTGCAGCAGCGCGGACGATATGTACCTTGACCCGTTGTCCGAGCGTGTGCGCTGCTTCAAGGAAAAGGAGAAAGGAGTGAGCAATATGTGCAGAGCCGAAGAAGAACTTATGGAAGAGGTAAAAGAACACGCAGGTCGTATCAGAGCCTTTGAGTTTGCAGCAAAGCTCATTCAAAGAGGGAAGGATACACCAAGAGAAATATCCGATTTGACAGGTCTGTCTTTGGAAGAATTAGAGGCTCTTGCCGAAAAGGTAAAACTCGACAAGGAGCAGCAGTCTACTTGATGCGAACCGTTCACGAAAGGAGTGAACAGGCAATATGTGCAGAGCCGAAGAAGAACTTATGGAAGAAGTAAAAGAACACGCAGGTCGCATCAGAGCCTTGCAGAATGCTTACAATTTATTGATTTTGGGTAAATTATCCAATGAAGATATTGCCAGCGCCCTTGAGCTTCCCCTTGAGGAAGTCGAGGCTCTTGCCGAAAAGGTAAAACTCGACAAGGAGCAGCAGTCTGCCTCTATCTGACACGGCGAATTTCGGAATCAATAGGTCAGAGCAGAGTAAAAAATTAAGTATCAGTCTATACCGAAAAGGCGGCATTAAGCCGCTTTTTTTGTTCATAAATGCCGGAAAATCGCGCAATTCAAAAGCCGATGTTCCAAATCGTCAAAAAATTAACGAAAAAAATCAAGAAACCGCTTGACATTGGAAGTAAAAAGTCATATAATAGAAATAGTGGTTTTCGTTTTCCACAAATTGCCGAACGAAGGCGTAATATTTAGGAGGATAATTTAATGAGAGTTTACAATTTCAGCGCGGGACCCGCTGTCCTGCCCGAAGAAGTGCTTAAAGAAGCGGCTGACGAAATGCTCGACTATAACGGCACGGGTATGTCCGTAATGGAAATGTCCCACCGCTCCAAGGCTTACGACGATATCATCAAGACCGCGGAAAAGGATATCCGCGAGCTTATGAATATCCCCGACAATTATAAGGTTTTGTTTTTGCAGGGCGGCGCGTCGCAGCAGTTCGCGGCTGTCCCCATGAACCTTATGAAGAACAAAAAAGCCGCTTATATCATCACGGGTCAGTGGGCAAAGAAAGCTTTCCAAGAGGCTAAACTCTACGGCGAAGCTGTAAAGGTGGCGTCCTCCGAGGATAAGACTTTCTCGTATATCCCCGACTGTTCCGACCTCGATATCCCCGCCGACGCGGATTACGTCTACATCTGCGAGAACAACACCATCTACGGCACAAAATTCCATACCCTCCCGAATACCAAGGGTCATATCCTTGTGGCGGACGTTTCGTCCTGCTTTTTGTCCGAGCCCGTAGACGTTACAAAATACGGCGTTATCTACGGCGGCGTTCAGAAGAACGTAGGCCCTGCGGGTCTGGTTATCTCGATTATCCGCGAAGACCTTATTACAGATGATGTTCTCCCCGGCACGCCCACTATGCTTAAGTGGAAAACTCAGGCGGATAATGATTCGCTGTACAATACCCCGAACTGCTACGCTATCTACATCTGCGGCAAGGTGTTCAAGTGGATAAAGAAAATGGGCGGTCTGGAAGCTATGAAAGAGCGCAACGAGAAGAAGGCAAAGATTCTCTACGACTTCCTCGACCAGAGCAAGCTCTTCAAGGGTACTGTTCGTCCCGAAGACCGCTCTATCATGAACGTTCCGTTCGTTACCGGAAACGAGGAGCTTGACGCGAAATTCGTCAAGGAATCCAAGGCTGCGGGCTTTGAGAACCTTAAGGGTCACAGAACAGTCGGCGGAATGAGAGCTTCTATCTACAACGCAATGCCTATCGAGGGCGTTGAAAAGCTCGTTGAGTTTATGACGAAGTTTGAAAAGGAAAACGGCTGAAATTTTTCCTCCGGAAATGACTTATAGGAGAAAAGAACGCATGGCAAAAAAATCGGAAAGATTCAAGATGATATATTCTCAGGGGATCGCGTCGCAATATAAAATAGTTGTGGACACTGCAACAGGTGTGAATTATATTATTTTTACCGAGGGATACGGCGGCGGACTTACCGTTCTTCTTGACAAGGACGGCAAGCCGGTAGTCACTCCGGAGTTTATCGACGATACCACAGGTTTTTCGATCGAAAAATAAAAAATTTCTGAAAGCAGGTAATTGAAATGTACAATATTCAGACATTGAACAAAATTGCGGCTTGCGGCACGGATCTGCTTGACAAGTCGAAGTATACTTTCGGCGATAACGTCGAAAATCCCGACGCTATTCTCGTGCGTTCGGCAAAAATGCACGATATGGAATTCGGCTCGAATCTTACGGCTATCGCGAGAGCGGGCGCGGGCGTTAATAATATCCCCGTCGACAAGTGCGCAGAGCAGGGGATAGTCGTGTTCAATACTCCCGGTGCTAACGCGAACGGCGTTAAGGAGCTTGCCGTGGCGGGTATGATACTCGCTTCAAGAGATGTTATCGGCGGCGCAAATTGGGTTCAGGCAAACAAGGCTGACCCCGATATCGCAAAGACCGTTGAAAAGAGCAAGTCACAGTTTGCCGGAACGGAAGTCAAGGGCAAGACCCTCGGCATTATCGGTCTGGGAGCTATCGGCGGTCCTCTCGGAAACGCGGCTTTGGCGCTCGGAATGGACGTTCTCGGCTGCGACCCGTATATTACGATTGACGCGGCATGGAATCTCTCCGATAAGATAAAGCGCGTTAAGACCAGAGCGGAAATTTTCAAGAACTGCGATTATATTTCCGTTCACACTCCGCTTGTGGAGTCCGACGACCCCGACGTAAACACTAAGCATATGATAAACGCCGATACCATCGCCATGATGAAAGACGGAGTTATCATTATGAACTTCGCGCGCGATACGCTGGTTGACGACGACGCTATGGAAGCGGCTCTGAAATCGGGCAAGGTGCGTAAGTATATTACCGATTTCCCGAACGCAAAGACCGCGAATATGGAGGGCGTTATCGCTATCCCGCACCTTGGCGCTTCCACTGAGGAGAGCGAGGACAACTGCGCGGTTATGGCAGTAAAGGAAGTCGTTGATTATATCGAGAACGGAAACATCAGAAATTCCGTAAACTTCCCGAACCTCGAAATGGAGCTTACGGGCGACGCGAAAATCTGCGTTCTCCACAAGAATGTAGAGGGCGTTATTAACAACATCACCGCGCCCATTTCCGCTGCGGGAATGAACATTGAGAATATGCAGAGCCATTCCAAGAAGAATTTCGCGTACACCTGCCTTGACGTAAAGGGCAGCACCGCGGGAATTGAGGATAAGCTCAAAGCAGTTGCGAATGTAGTGGGCGTTAGAGTTATCAAGAAGTGAGATCCGATACCGACCCGTAAAAAAATAAATCCCCGTCCGATTGCCGAACGGGGATTTTTCACATTATAATGCTGTCTTCAGGGTGTTGGTTTCTGCCCGTTTAGAGCCTGCTCGATCTGATCCTGCGAGAATCCCATCTTCCGGAGATTCGCGATTATTTCTTCGTCACGCTCGGCTCTGCCCTCAGCTCTGCCCTTGTCCATACCGATAGTTATTCCCTTGTCCATACCGATATTTATGCCCCTGTCGATGCCTATCAGTATGCCCTCGTCTATGCCCTCGGCAACGCCTTTTTTGTAGTGCGCGTACAGAGCGCTCTGCTCGTCGCGCAGGGCGTTTTCGCGCTTTCGGGCTTCCTCGCGGATCCTGTCGTCGGCACTAAGTTCGCGGATAACCGTAACGGCTTTCTGTACATTGGGATTGTTCGATGATTCTTTCAGCATATCAAACTCCTCCTTCCTTCTGGCGTTGAAGAACGCCGCCCACGCTACGCGGTCGTCCGATCTTATCTGTTCGGGCGTGATACCTCGGATCGGGATCTTCGGAAGCTCCACGAACATTATCCTCGCCTTGTCGCTTAAGGTGATATTATTCTGCGGGTCGAAGAACACGAAATTCGTATTGAAGCTCTCGCAGTCGAACATCTTGAAATCGAGGATATTCAGCGACATAGTCTGCTTTGCTTCCCTGTACTCCTCGCCGCGTGGCACGGACGACGTATAGAGCGACGCCCAGTAGTAAAGGCACCTGTCGTTATAGTCCAGAGTGTTCAGCACCTGAACTTCAACATCTATCTCGCTTTTTTCCGTTGAGATCCTAAGATCCAGTCTTGCGAATTTCCGCCTAAGCTCCTCAGGCGTTATTTCGGTATTTGAAAGCTCGAATTTTCCCTCGCCTTCGGTATCAATACCGAGATACGCGCTCACCAGATTTTTCAGCATATCGGAATTATTGATATCCCCGAACATTTTCTTGAACACTATATCAAGTTTCGGAGATATAAGCTCGTCGCTGTCCGTAAAGATCCCCCCCTTTCTTACTTTCTTACCTATATTATACACCTTTTAACTTCCGTTGTCAAGCAGCCGCGGCAGTCCGAAAACAAAAAGCCCGCTCTTTTCGGAGCAGGCTTTTATTTTTGAATTCGGGAAATGTACAATACTGAAATTAAAACACTAAAACCAAACGCGCTAAAACCGAACGCGCGTGACGCGGTTTATTTTTTCAGCAGATCTTTCAGCCGCTCCATAGCCTCTTTTGTAGCTTCGTGAGTGCCGAACGCCGTCAGTCTGAACCAACCGTCGCCGTTCTTTCCGAAGCCCGCTCCCGGAGTGCCGACAACCTGTATCTTCGTAAGCAGCATATCAAAGAAGTCCCAGCTTCCCATTCCGTTCGGGCATTTCAGCCAGATGTACGGAGAGTTCACGCCGCCCGTGTATTTTATACCAAGCTCGTCGCAGGTTTGAGCTATAACGCGCGCGTTTTCCTGATAGTAGCTGATGTTCTCGCGGCACTGCTTTTGTCCTTCTTGAGTGAAAACCGCTTCCGCGCCGCGCTGTATCGGATACGACACGCCGTTGAATTTGCTTCCCTGACGGCGACCCCACAAGTCGGCAAGTTTCACGTCATTGCCCGCGCTGTCTTTCTGGACAAGCTCGTCCGGAATGACAGTGTAGCCGCATCTCGTTCCCGTAAATCCCGCCGTTTTCGAGAGCGAACAAATCTCGATAGCGCACTTTTTCGCGCCCTCGATAACGTAGATAGAGCGCGGAACGTTGTCCTCGGTGATAAACGCTTCATACGCCGCGTCGTAGATGATCACGGCATTGTTTTCGAGAGCGTAATTTACCCATTCGCGCAGCTGCTCCGTCGTGTAGACCGAACCTGTCGGATTGTTTGGCGAACAGAGGTAGATAAGGTCGGCGCGGACGGACTTGTCGGGCATAGCTGCGAATCCGTTCTCCTCGGTGGAATCCGCGAAAATGACCTCGTTTCCGCTCATTACGTTGGAATCGACGTAGACGGGATATGCGGGGTCGGTGACAAGCACGGTGTTGCCGCTGCCGAAAATGTCGATAATGTTGCCGCAGTCGGATTTTGCGCCGTCGGAAATGCGTATCTCGTCGGCGGAAACCTCCGCTCCGAAGCTCTTGTAGTAGTCGGAAACAGCCTTGCGCAGGAAATCATATCCCGCGCCGCTGTCCTCATAGCCGCGGAAAGTTTCGCGGTACTGCATTTCGTCGGCGGCTTTCTTGATAGCTTCCACCACCACCGGCGCGAGCGGTCTTGTCACGTCGCCAATTCCCATTCTGATAAGGCGCTTTGCCTCCTGCGGGTGGGAATCGCTGTATTCCCTTATGCGCTTTGCTATCTCGATGAAGAGATAGTTTTTCTTGAGCTTAAAGAAATTTTCGTTGAGTTTTGCCATAAAAAAATTCTCCTTACAAAATAAATATCTACACTATAATTAAACCACATTTAAAAGGATTTGTCAAGGTTAAATTTCATATTTTCGGGTAATAATATATAGGTATGGGAGAAATATTTTCATATCGGCGCTTTTTCAGGAATAAATTCCCGCGCCGCCGTCGGGAAGCGTTATTCAAGATATAGTAAAAATCACCCGTTTTGAAGTTGTTTTTAGTCAAAAATAAACAAAAAAATAAAAGGAAATAAAAAAATTTCGTTTGGTACTTTAAAAATTAAAGTGTTTGTGTTATAATATTAGAGTATGAGTGTGTACTTGTATGGGCATTTTGACATTTTTATGATTTGATCATATCTCATCACTTGATGATACATATATATCAATGTTCCTCACGGAACAGGGGGAAGTGTTTTTTTGGAAAAGTATATAGTTAAGGGCGGCGGAAAGCTTTCGGGGGAAGTGGTCGTAAGCGGCGCCAAAAACGCCGTTGTCGCTATCCTGCCCGCAGTGATCCTTTCCGACGAGCCGTGTATTATTGAAAATATACCGAATATAAGCGACGTTACTATCGCATTGCAGATAATGTCCGAAATGGGCGCAAAGATCCGTATGCTGAATAAGACCGCCGTCGAAATAGATACCCGCACACTGCGCAATATGCCGATACCCTACGAAAAGGCAAAGCTTATGCGGGCTACAACATATTTTTTAGGGACCCTGCTCGGACGTTTCCGTTCGGCGGAGGTTTCTATGCCGGGCGGGTGCAACCTCGGCGACCGTCCGATAGACCAGCACCTGAAGTGCTTTTCGGCTCTTGGCGCTAAGTGCGAACTGGATAAGGGTATGATCCGGCTCGAAGCCGACAGGCTTATCGGAAATCAGATATTCTTTGATAAAAATTCCGTCGGCGCTACCATAAACGGAATTATGGCAGCCGTCAAGGCGGAGGGTCTTACCATAATCGAAAACGCCGCGAAAGAACCGCACGTCGTCGACCTCGCAAACTGCCTAAACTCTATGGGCGCGGATATCATCGGCGCAGGTACGGACGTTATCAAAATACGCGGCGTGAAAGAGCTTCACGGGACGACTTACAGCGTCATTCCCGACCAGATAGAAGCAGGGACGTTTATGGCGGCAGCCGCTGCCACAAGAGGAAATCTCCTGATAAAAAACGTTATCCCCAAGCATCTCGAACCTATCACCAACAAACTCCTTAAAATAGGAGTTCAGGTAGAACAGTACGACGATTCGGTAAGAGTAATAGGCGGAGAGAATTATATCGGCACTACTATCAAAACCCAGCCGCACCCCGGCTTCCCGACCGATATGCAGCCCCAGATGGCGGCGCTGCTTACAATAGCAAAGGGAACGTCTATGGTAACGGAAAGTATCTTCGATAACCGCTTCCGCTATGTCGACGAGCTTCGGCGTATGGGCGCGAATATCTCCGTCGAGGGCAGAGTGGCAGTTATCGAGGGCGTGGAAAAGCTGAAATGCGCACCCGTAAAGGCTACAGACCTCAGAGCAGGCGCGGCGCTTATAATCGCGGCTTTAAGCGCGGAGGGCACTTCCGAAATATACGACATCTTCCATGTAGAGCGCGGCTACGAGAACCTTGAGGTAAAACTGCGCTCCGTCGGCGCGGATATAATAAAAGCAAGCGAACCCGACCCCGTCGAATCAACTCAGAAGCAGGCGATATAAAATGGCTCGCATTTTCCCGATATGCTCTTCAAGCAGCGGAAACTCCACATTTATCGGAACGGGCGGACACGGAATTCTGGTGGATACGGGCTGCTCGTTCAGAGGTATTAAAAGCGCACTCGAATTCGTCGGGACGAAAATTTCAGAAATAGAAGCCGTCTTTATCACTCACGAGCATACCGACCACATAAAGGGTCTTGAACAGTTGGTAAAACATACGAAAATTCCCGTGTTTATGACCCCCAAGACCGCCGGATTCCTGCTCGAAAAGGGAATACTGCCAAAGGGATACCGGACATTCGACGCGTTCAGCGGATACCAGAGCGCGGGCTTTGAGGTTTCCTGTTTCAGGACATCTCACGACGCCGCCGACAGCGTGGGATATAAAGTGATATTCAACGGCGAGAGCTTCGGCGTATGCACCGATACAGGGCTAGTCACCGACGACGCAAAACAAGCCCTCAAAGGCGTACATACCGTCCTGCTCGAAAGCAATTACGACGCGGATATGCTTATGCGGAACCCCAACTATCACGCCGACCTCAAAAGAAGAATACTAAGCGATTCGGGACATCTGTCAAATCCCGACTGCGCGGAATTTTGCGAGGCGCTTGTCAGAAACGGCACGAGGAACATTATCCTCGGTCATTTGTCAAGAGAAAATAATTCCCCCGAAACCGCCCTCGGCTGTACCGAAAATTTCCTGAAACAGCGCGGTTTTTTGCGCGAGAGGGATTACACCCTCTGCGCCGCTCCCGTTAATTCTTCGGGAGAATTTATAGCGGTGGGCTGATTCCGGCGGGGCAGGCGTACAGGCGGGCTGGTTTACAGATGGCAGGTGGGCTGATTCCGGTGTGCAGGCGCTGATGTTCCGGCAGGCGTGCTTGTGTACTGAGTGAGGAATATTTTTATCGTAATACGCTCTGGAGATGATATTTTGAAGAAAAAAATAACGCCCGATATGGCAAAGCTCGTCCTGTTCGGGCTGTATTTTCTTATACTTACCGTCGAGAGGATAATAAGCCTTGTGATATGCTTTTCGGGTGAAATATCAAAGCTCGACGCTCTGGATTTTTATATGGTCGCGCTTACGATAGCGTCGATATTCGGCGCGTACAGTTTCGGAATAGTCAGATTCCGTTCGCTGCTGCTGGAAAACAGTGAAAACGGCGAGGAAAACGAGGACAGCAAGGACAGCGAGAGCAGCAAAAGCTCCGACCGCGCCGGCTCGAATATGATATTATACGCCGACAAGTTTTCGGACAAGGTTTTTGGAAATCTGTCCGTGGCGGCGGGAATACTGCTGCTGGGCGGAATGGTCCACACAAACGGCTCGATACCGCCTATGCAGTTTGTAAGTTATGGAATGTTGCTTGCGGCAATGGCTGTGCATACTGTTCAGTGCGTGCATTTTTACCGCGGCGGGGACAATAAATGGCTGTCGTTTGCGTATATCACGGCGTTTTCGATGGCTATTCCCGTGGTATATCACACGTCGATAGAGCTTGCGGGGCTGTTCATTCCCGTGGAGATAGTGGTTTCGGCGGGAATGGTGACGCTTTTTACGATAATGATGCGCAACTTTTTTGTCGGGAAAGCGGAAAGCAATTTTTCGCTGCTGCCGTTTCTGACGGCGATAATAGGAGATTTTCTGGTGCTTGGGCTTCGCTGGCACGAGGAAGTTAATTTATTCGTTTTGATTTTCGTATGTATAACTGCGGTGCTGTGGTTCGCGGGGAGCGTATTAGAAATTAAGGGCAAAAATTAGCGGCTGCCGCCGCGGGCGTTCGCTTCGCACATGGACGGAAGTTTATAATGCTATTGCGCGAGAATATTGTGGACGATTTTCAAGCATTTTATAAATTATATATAAATTACATACAATATATAGCGGTCGGCGGATTAGTTTTCGTCATTTGGTTTCTATACTCCTTAGGTGCGCTCCGAATTTTCGGGGCGCGTTTTCTCCGATTTATTGTGAGCTTTTATATATTAAATGCGTCTAATAATTGAAAGGGGGTGAAAGACCGTGGACAACGGTGCAAGTAGCTACCGCCGTTATCTTGAGGGCGACGACAACGGTCTTGTCGAAATTATCCGCGACTATAAAGACGGGCTTATACTTTGGCTGTACGAGTACACCCACGACTATCACACCGCCGAGGAGCTGTGTGAGGATACATTCGTGAAGATCGCCGTAAATAAACCGCACTTTCGCGAAAATTCCTCGTTCAAAACTTTCCTTTACGCCGTCGGTCGGAATCTCGCGCTGGATATGCTCCGAAAAAGGCGCGACACTCTGCCGCTTGAAGATATCACCGAGCTTTCCGACGGCGAGAACATCGAACAAAACTACCTCCGCGAGGAGCGCCGCGTCGCCGTCCACAAGGCTCTCGGAGTACTTAAAGCCGAGTACCGTCAAGTCCTCTGGCTCACCTACTTCGAGGGGCTTTCCAACAAGGAATCGGCGAAGATAATGGGCAAGACCGTCCACGGCACGCAGGCGCTGCTTTCCCGCGCGCGAAAAGCCATGCGCGCCGTCCTTGAAGAAGCACATTTCGATAACAGCTGACAACAGAATTTTCATTTTAAGGAGTTGAGTTTATGAAAGATTATATGCAAATGGCACAAAGCGTCCTGAAAAGGCGCGACGAGATACTTGAACATCAAAAAACACGGCGCACATTCCCCGTAAAAAAGGTGATAGCGTTCGGAGCGCCCGCGACGGCTCTCGCGGTCGGAGTTTTTGCCGCAGCCGTTCATTCCGGAAACACCGAATTAGATTTTACCTCACAAACCGAAACTTTCGTCGAAGACGGCACGGTTTCCGGTTCCTTAACAGAAGTCATAACAGAACCTGCCCAATCTGCTGCCGCTCCCGAAAAGGAATACGAGGGCAAGCCCGACCGCATACGCTTTGAAAACGTCGGAACGCTCGGCTTCAGCGATATGGCGTATGACGAAAAATATTTCGTCCCGAAAACCATAGACGAGCTTAACAGCTATTACCACAGGGACATTCTGCTCCTCACCGCTTCGGGGAAATATTCCGACTGGGAGTTTTCAGCCCGTCCCTACGGTTTTTACATCGACGAGGGAAACGACGGTACTGTGGCATGGCGCAGCCTGCTCTCCACGGAGAATGTGGTGTGCTACACCTCCGGCGACAAGATGGTCAGAGTGATGTTAAGCTCCACGGGTTTCGGACAGCCCGATTCCGTTTCCGAGATACCAGCGCCTCCCGCTTCGGAAACCTCCGCTAATATCAGCGAATCAAACATTACCGCGTTTGAAGAATACACCCCCGCGTTTGAAGGCGGGCTAACCTCCGAGCCTACAGAGGAAACTTCGATAATCAACGGCTTCGGCGTTAGCCTTAAAAAGACCGCCAACGGAGAATTTTTCGCCGACCTTAAATATTACGACTATTGTCATGTCGGCATTTATTCCATAGGCATCTCCGAGGAGGAATTTTTAAGCGACGTCCGCGCTTTCACGGAATAGACCGAAATAAATCCCTGTCCCCATAACACCCGAAAAGGAGAGCGTAAAAGCTCTCCTTTGTGATTTTTATTTTATGCTCTGTTCCGATTGCTGCGGCAGGCTGCCGTTTGCCATGACCTCGTCGGCTCTGCTGTCGGTCAGATTGACCGCGTCCTCGCCGGGTATCTGCTTGCCCGTCGCGTCTATGGTGTAGTTCTCGAAGTATATCATATCCTCCACGCCCACGAATTCGTACCCCTGCGCTTTCAGCGATTTGAGTATATCCGGCAGAGCCTCCGTCGTGTTTTCCAGATCGTTGTGGAACAGCAGTATCGACCCCGACTTTGTATCTTTGAGTACCTTTTTGCGTATCTTGTCTGCGGAAGGCTTTTTCCAGTCGACGCTGTCAACGTCCCACTGTATGACTGTCATTCCCATACCGTCGAGAGTTTTTATAAGGTTGTCGTCATATTCGCCGTAGGGGGCGCGGTACAGCTTCGGCGATTCTCCCGTAAGCATTTCTATCTTTCTTGAACATTCCTTTGTATCGTTTATAAGGTCGTTGACGTTTATCCCCTCGACGTGCGGGTGAGCGTCGGAGTGGTTTTCTATCTCGTGACCCGCCTCGTAAAACGCCTTTACGTCGTCGGGGTGGCGGTCGCAGAAATCTCCCGTAACGAAAAACGTCGCGCGCGCGTCATATTCTCCGAGAATGTCAATAAGCTCCTCCGTGTTGGAATTTTCCCACGCCACGTCAAACGTAAGCGCTATTTTCTTGTCGCCGCGTTCCACGCAGTACACGGGCAGCTGACGTTCTGCCGCCTGTGTTCCTACTGATGTCACTGCCGCCGTAATCGCCACTGCCGCTGTCGCTGCGCAAAGCGCCGTCACGACTGCCGCACGTCTTATCTGTTTTTTCGTGAATGTAACTGTTCGCATAGCTTTTCCCCCTGAAATCGGATAGTTGTAGGTAAAATCATTTGGCGCGGAGTTTTCCGCTTCGTGTTTTACTTATATGCGCTCCCTCGGACAAATATGACAGGCATTACCGCACACGGACGCGCAAAAACCGCACTTTGTCCGCAATATTCAGAAAAAATTATATAAAGCCCTTGACAAAATGCGAAAATTGGTATATAATATAATTGTCAAGGAATATCGTTTGCAGCACACCGACCCGAAAACGGCGCTTTTGCCGTGTGCTTTTTGTCCGGTTTTTCTTTTTTGGACTTTTCGCGGTCTTTTATTTCCTGTAATGTGTAATACTTAATATGTTAATGTGTTCGATACATCGGCACTTCGGAACACTGCGCGCTGTAAACTGCCTACGGAGGAAATTATGGCACTCGTAAATGTAATGGAAGAGATAGTAGACGAAAAACTTATGCAGATGCTGGAGTCGGAAACTTGCTGCAAGTGCGAGCGCTGCATTGAGGATATGAAAGCCATTGCCCTGAACAAGCTTCCCGCGAAGTATGTAAGCTCCAGCAACGGCGAGTTGTTTACGAAGCTTGCGTCCAGCGTCCGTCAAAGTTCGGTGGATATAAACGTTGCCGTATCGACTGCTATTGAATGTGTTTCGTCCAAGCCCTCTCACGAACCTATTGACGGAAACAAGGGTGCCTGATCTTGCTCTCTGTCCGACGGGTGCGGCAGTTTTTTAACGGGGGCGGCAGTTTTTAGTGGTGCGGTGGTTTCTTGAAAGGACGGCAGGCAGCAGACGGCAGGCGGCAGGCGGCAGTTTTTTAAGACGGCGTTCCATTTGATTTGAGGGCTGCGCGTAATTTGTGAGCCGTGATTTCAGGCGGCTGCGTTCGTTTCCCGTTAATTTACACAAACGATTTTTATTTAATATTAACATACAAAAGCGCCCTTTCGGGCGCTTTTCCGTTTGTTGGATACCTTTAGTCCCGAACGCTCCGGCGTCAGGATTTTTTTGAAAATTCCGCTGTTCATATCTCGCTTCTGTTTTCGAGAGCGCGTGTAAGCGTCACGTCGTCCGCGAATTCCAGAGCCGACCCCGCGGGAAGCCCATACGCAAGCCTTGTCACCTTGACCCCCAGCGGCTTTATCAGAGCGCTTGCATACCGTGCCGTAGCTTCTCCCTCGACCGTCGGATTCGTCGCCATAATGACCTCTTTCACGTCCGAAAGCCGCGCCAGCAGCTCCTTTAGTTTCAAATCTTCCGCCGTTACTCCGTCCATAGGCGAAATAAGCCCGTGCAGGACGTGATACAGCCCGTCATAGCCGCCCGCTCTCTCTATAGCGGAAACGTCTTTCGGCGATTCCACGACGCATATGACGCTTCTGTCGCGTTTTTCGTCCGAGCAGACCGAGCATATCTCCCGCTCCGTGAAATTCTGACAGCACTTGCACAGCCTTACGCTCCTGCGGGCGCTGACGATATTTTTCGCGAAACTCTCGACCTCCTCCTGCGGGAGATTGAGAATGAAGTACGCAAGCCGCTGCGCCGTCTTTATCCCTATTCCGGGAAGTTTCGCAAACTGCTCCGTCGCAAGCGCCATAGGAAGTGAACTGTATTCAGCCATAATTAAAACACCTCTGTCATCTATCGGAAATAAAGATCCTGCGATCCTGTTACTTGTATTTTATGCTCAAGTTGTATGGTGCAGCTGCCCGTTTGTATCAGGACGTTTTCGCTGCTGAAAGTGACGGCGCCGCGCTTTGCCGTGATAAGGTACACAGCGCCCGTGACCGCAAATACTATGGTCGCCATTCCTATAACGGAAGCTTCCGCGATCCTGAAATCGCCCGCCACCGACGCGAACATCAGCGCCGCGAACACCACCGAAAGCGCCAGCGCTCCGCCGAATCCCATAGAAAGCCATACACCGTTTTTCTCTCCGAAAAACATCACCACGCCCAGCGCGATTTTCATCGAGCCGCTTATCGGAACGGCAAACAGCTCCCACCCCGTTATTCCCGTCAGAGCCGCAAGCGTCATACACAATGCCGTCAGCGGCATAAGTATCATCGACACAGCCACTCCCGACAGCGAGATACCTCCGTACAGCACAAGCCCCAGCGGAGCCGTCATTGTCATAGCTCCCAGCGAAACAGAAAACGCCGTCAGCAGCGGCGACAGGCATCTTATTTTCTGCGGGATAAGTTCTTTCAGTATATTTGCGAGCCTTACTCCTACCGTTCCCGCTCCCAGTGTCCCGAAAGCGGACATTCCGAAGCCCGCGTCCATTATCGTCATAGGAGATGCCGCCAGCACCACAGCCACGCACGCGCACACCGTATTCAGCGGGTCGGCTTTTCTCCCGAACATCGCCGCCGCGCCGTACAGCACGAACATCACCGAAGCTCTAATTATCGACGCGCTGTACCCGAAAAACAGCATTGCAATTGGCGCGAATAAAAAACACGTCATTGCTTTTCTTTTCGACGTGTTGTTGGCAAGTATCATCAAAGCCGCCGAGAACACGGCAAAATGCGCTCCCGAAACCGCTGTGAAATGCGAAACTCCGCATACCTTAAGGCACTTTGAAAGCTCCTCCGAAAGATTCTCGTCATTTCCGAACATCAGCGCGTTAGCAAGTTCCAGCTCGTAGCCGCTGAGGTTCTGTTCGACGCTTCCGACTATCTTTTCCCGCAGAAGCTCCAGCTGGGTTTTGTTCGGTGAAATGTCCACTATAAAGCCCAACGCCGGACCTTCGATCCTCCCCTCAAGAAGCACATCGTTCGTGATGTCGTATATCTCACCGCGTTTTTTGTTTTCCATAAGTTTTATGACGGCGGAAAACATTTCGCCCTCGCTGTATTTTCCCTGTGCCGTTATCCTGACGTTTGCCGTGCGGCCGTTGACGCGGACTTTGCCGATAAACACGGTAAAATCGTCGCTGTCATCTCTCGTGACAACGTCCACGCTCACTGTCGAACACACTGTGCTTCCCGCGCATTCGAGAATGGGCTGAACCTCGTTTTTCAGATGGTTTTCCATGATAAGCAAGCCGCTTAACAGACCCAGCGAACACAGAATTACCGCACGCTTCCGCCTTCCCAGAAACAGAACAGCGGCAGCACCCGCGGCAATTGCCGCGCACATTGTGTCGCCGCCGAAATACGCCGCGAGCATTCCCACCGCCATAAGCGGTGCGAAGCACACGGCAGGTTGTTTTAAGGAAACACGGCTGTCCATATGTCATTCAACCTTTATCAGAAAAATCCCGGTATAGCCATACCGCCTGTAGCCTTTTCCATTTCCGAGGTGCTGTAGTCCTCTATATCCTGCAGTATCTCGTTTACTCCGCTTATTATCAGGTCCTGAAGCATTTCGATGTCGTCCTTGTCGACGACTTCGGGTTTGAGCGTTACGGATCTCAGCTTTCTGTCGCCCGTCATAACAAGCTCCATAGCGCCGCCGCCCACCTGTTTTGTAAATTCTTTTGTTTCAAGCTCCTCCTGCACGCGGGTCATATCCTCCTGCATTTTCTGAGCTTTGCGAACCATCTGGTTCATATTCGCGTTGGAATTCTGATATTCCTTCGGAAGTCTGGATTTCATAATTTAACATTCCTTTCGTTATTCTTTATATTCGATATCCACGCCCAGCTCCTGCGCTTTGGAAATAAACTCCTCCACGGGAGTTTTCTCCCTCGGAGCAGCGGGCTTTTCCTCAATTATAACCTGTACCGACGCACCCAGAGCCTGCGAGAGATTTTTCTCGAACACCGCCAGCTCCTCGCCTTTAAGGTTTGCCAGCAGCAGCGGATTTTCCGATGTTATCACAAGCTTTCCGCTTTCCATTCTCACGCCCGAATCTGCCAGCAGCCTTGCCATGACCACTCCCATTTTCGGCAGTGCGCCTTTCCATTTCTCCTCGGTTATTTCTTCAAGTTTCGGCAGTGCGCCGTCCCCGTCCTTTTCCTGTCCTTCCGGAGCTTCGGAGCCTGCTTCATCAGCCTTTTCCTTTACGGGAATTTCGTCCGCCTTATCCGTCTTTTCCGCAATAACAGCCGCGCCCGTCTTTTCCACAACAGCCGCCCTGTCCGTGTCAGCCGCCTTTACCGCCCCGTCTGCTTTTTCGGGAACGGGAGCGTTAGCGTCCGGCGGTTCGGGGAATCCCACCCCCGACGGCAGCGGATACCCGTCGTCAAACGGAAGCTCGTCAAATGCCGGAGGTTCATCGAACGGAGGCGGTCCGTCAAATGGCGGAGGCTCGGAAAAACCGTCACTATGTCCCGCCGTTCCTGCCGAATTTACAGCACTTGCCGTTCCTGTCGCCCCTGTCGTTTCTGTTGCCGCCGTGGAATTTGCCGACCCTGCTGACCCTGCTGTCCCTGCCGCCCCTGTTGCCTGTGCTGTGCGCCTGACGCTTTCAAGCATAGAGCGCGTTTTCTCGGCTTTTGCCTTTTCGGCGGGAGTAGTCGGCACTTTCGGAGCGTCGGGAACGAACGGTATCTCCGGCAGCGGCTTTATCTCCACAGCCTTCGCCGTGAAAGACGCGGCTTTTCTTGCCGAAGAGCCGTATCCGTCCGCGTCCGCGCCTGAATCCGTATAACCGGTACACATTTTCACAAAGCACATTTCCGCAAGTGTCTTGCGCTGTTTTACCCTTGAGATCCCGTCCGCGCATTGCTGCAAAAGCGTTATACACCGAAGTATTTCGGGAAGCGTATACAAAGCCGCTATTCTTTTAAGCTCCGCTCTCTCGTCCGGCAGAGCCGAAAGAAGATCTTCCGCGTCGGGCGCGGATTTTATCAGCATAAGGTCGCGGTAATGCCCCGAAAGCTCGTCTATAAGTATCGAGATATCCTTTGCGCCCTTGTGAAGCTCTCCGAGCAGCCGCAGACACCCCGCGGCATCTCCTGCCGCAGTCATTTCCGAAAACTCGAACAAATGCCTTTTGTCCGCCACGCCCGCACATTCGCGCACGACCGCAGCCGTTATCCTGCCCTCGGCAGCCGCGCAGCGGTCAAGGATAGACAGCGCGTCCCTCATGCCCCCGTCCGACAGCCTTGCTATAAGCTCGGCGGCGTCCTCTTCAAGCGTGACGTTTTCCTTTTTCGCGACGTCAATAAGCCGCCTTGCGCTTTCCGCGGCGTCCACTCTCCTGAACTCGAACCGCTGACACCTTGAAATTATCGTCGCGGGAACTTTCTGAAGCTCCGTCGTCGCCAGTATAAACTTGACGTGCGCCGGCGGCTCTTCCAGGGTTTTCAGCAGCGCGTTGAACGCCGCCGACGACAAATTATGCACCTCGTCAATGATGTACACCCTGAATCTGCACGACACGGGCGTATAGTCCACCTCGTCGCATATAGCCCTCACGTCGTCGACTTTGTTGTTGGAAGCCGCGTCCATTTCGACGATATCGGTCGCCTGACCGCTAAGTATTTCCCGACAGCGCTCACATTCAAGGCACGGGCTTCCGTTTTTCGGGTCAAGGCAGTTTACCGCCATCGCCAGTATTTTGGCGCAGGTGGTTTTTCCCGTTCCTCTTGACCCCGTAAAAAGGTACGCGTGTCCCGTCGAGCCGCTCATCACCTGATTACGCAGGGTAGTGGTTATATGCTCCTGCGAGATAACGTCGTCAAACGTCCTCGGACGATATTTTCTGTACAGCGCAAGATACACAGCCCCAACTCCCCCGATTTACTGTTCTGAAAACAAAACGAACGCCCTCGATTATGGGAACAGACTTGCTGCGGCACACAGAGAAATCCGCTTAATGCTGCTCGGTTCCCCGCCTGACATGGTTCACAGCACTCTGTTGCACAGGGTCTGCCCCCATAATCGAAAGCGTTCCGTGCTATACAATATACATATATTTATATTATACCATTTTTTCTCCGAAAAATCAAGTAGTTTTCCGCAATTTCTTTTTTTCGTGAAAAGCGGTTTTTTCGGCGTGAAATGCAGTCATACGCCGGGTTTCAGCTTCCGAACGAGCCGAAGCCGCCTATTTCCGCGCCGAGCCAGAAATGTCTGTTTCTGAACTGTTCGGAGATCCCCGTGATATTTTCGGGGATACTGTCTGCCACGACGCTTACGACGTTTCTCACGAACAGTCCCGAAATCGTTTCGGGAAGTGAGCCGAGATATTTTTTCCCGCCGAATTCTCCGAGAAGCTCCGCCGAAAAGCTCTCCGACGTTTTCCCTATGGCGAAGCCGTTATGGACTATCTCGTACACGCCGCCGCTCAGTCTTAGGGTTATCCCGTCGCCGTTTTTGACGTTTTTGGAGATATACGCCTGTCTTGTTACCGCCTCGGCGGGCGCTCCCGAAATAAAGGAGTACCTGTTTATATCCTCGGCTTTTCCCGCGCTTACGCCGACGCACCGCGTCTGTCCGTCCTGTTGTTGTTCTGTTTTCGCGAACCGACCGCCGGTGTTTCCGACGAACGTCATTTCGCCCTGACAGCACAGTATTTCGGGATTTTTTCCGGAGATCGCCTGTTCGATATACCCGCGCTCCTCTTCGGTCAGAGTTTCCTCCGCGAAGCCGAAAATGTACAGCCGTTCGGGTTCGGGGTCAAGCTCCTTTATTTCCGAAAGCTCCGCTATGACCGTACCGCCGCGTACCGCCGTCATAAGCGAGCCGCCCTCGCTCCCGCACAGTTTCCCCGCAAGCGCGCCGCAGTCCAGAGCCGTTCCTTTTTCATCCGTTCCCGCATATCCGCACAGCTCCGAGAACAGCTCCACAGCCGCGTCCTCGCCGCCGCACCTTGCCGAAAAGCGCTTTATGAACACGTCCCGCGTCATAGTTTTCGCGCCGTAGTCCCACAGCACGTCCGCCAGCTTCCTTGAAAGCGAAACCTCTTTCCCGACGGTATGCGCTATTCCAAGCCCCGTGAACAGCCCGCTCAGATACTCCGCGTATCCGCCGTTTCGGCAGAGGACGGCGCATTTTCCGTCATACAGCTTCAAGCCCTCTCCCACTTCCGTCCTCGGCAGCGCCGAGAATTTTTCAAGGAACGGGTCGCGTTTTACTTCCGGTTTTACTTCCGGTTCGGGTTTTACTTCCGTTTCCGCAGAAACCGCAGCCGCTACAGTTGCCGCCGTTGCCGTTTCGGGAATTTCCGAAACCGAAGCCGCAGCCGAAGCCGTTTCAGCCGTCACTGTTACTTCTGCGGTTTCCGTAAATTTCCCGGAAAGACGACCGCACTTGACGGCTCTCGGACAGTCCTCTTTCGAGCAGCGACATTCGATAACAAGCTCGCCGCCGTCGTACACCAGACCGTGCGTCACCTCGCCGTCCGTGTTGAACTTGCAGGGCTTTATGTCCAGAAACTCTTCCTGAGCTTCCGTCAGCGGCGCCGTCAGCCCATTCTTCTCTGCGTGTTCGCGCAGCTTTATAAGCGCCGCCCTGTCGTATATCCGCGACACGAACCGCGCGTCTTTTTCGGGGAGATCTCCCCCCGCAAGGCTTTCCTGCGAGCGTATAAATATATTGCTCCTTATGTCGATATTCGACCCGTCGGATATGTATATGTTGTCCTTGTTGTCCATAGCTCCCTCGTTCAGCCGTTCAGCGCGGTATCATAGTAGAACGTAAGTCCGTTCACGCTGTATATCTTTTCCTTTTTGTCCTCGGCGGAGTTTTCCGTAATTATCCGTATCCTTGCGGTCTGCGTTTCGTCGATGCCTGCCGTTATCTTTATTTTCTCTCCGAGGAAGCCCTTTATCGGGACGGATATCCTCTCGCGGATACGCCTGCTGCCTTCCGAAGCCACGATAACGTGCGCCTCGTTCGTATCCTCCACCGCCGAGAACGTGTATTCGGCGCTTTTCGAGCCGACCCCGTCGGAATCCTTTTTCAGCAGCGGGAACATCGTCCCGTCCGACATTATTATCCCCATATCGTCCGTCAGCCTGAAGCCGCCCTCCGCGAACGCCGACGCTGCCGCGCCCTTTGCCGAAATAAACTGCGGCTTTTCGGGAATTATCAGCTTTTCCTTGCCGAACCGCGCCTGCAAGGCGTCCGTAAACGCCCTTAAGTTTCCCGAACCGCCCGCGGCTATAACGGCGCTTATTTCGCCGTCGCTTATTCCCGCTTCGGCAAGCGTTTTATCGACCGCGCCCATTACTCTGTCCTCTACTGTCGGACGCACGATTTCAAAAAGCATATCGTTCGTCACGGTAATGGTCTTTGTCCCGTAAACGCCGTAGTCGTGTACTGTAAGCGGGAAATCCCTGCCGTCCGCGGAGAGCTGTATCTTCGCGCGCTCTGCCGCCGCAAACAGCTTGTCGCGCTCTGCGGGAGGCATTTCCGAAAAGGCGGCTGCTTTTGACTTATCGTCAAGGGTCTTGCCGAATTCGGCGTGTATCTTCTGCGCCAGAGCCCTGTCGATATCGCCGCCGCCTGTTTCCTCGGAGCGGACGGCTTCCTCGCGTATCCTGCCGTTTTCGGACGAGAGTATGCTTATATCCAGTCTTTCTCCGCCCCAGTCGCAGATCATCACGCGCCCCTTGTCCCGTATCGTTTCGTAAACGGAAAGAAACGCCGCTGTCGGCTCGGAGATAAAGCCGGTTATTTTTATCTCGGCTTTTTTCGCGGCTTCGGCGAGGTCGCGTCTGGCTTCGGGAGAAAGGTCTGCGGGGAACGAAAACGCCGCTTCTTTCACGTCGATGCTGTACCGTTTTTGTATCACGCGCTTAAGGCAGCGGAAATATTCCGACGTAAGCTGTCTGGCGCTGCATTCCTTGCCGTTTATGGAGATGGTCTTTCCCGTTCCGAGCAGCGACTTCAACGGCGAAACCAGTCTGCAGCTTTCCGAAAGAGCCTCGCGGCTTTTGCGCACCTTATTCCCGAAAAAGACCTTGTTCTCCTCGGAAATAGCCATAAGCGACGCGAACGGAAACTCTCCCTCCTCGCCTAAGACGGACATTTTCTCGCTCTGTCCGTCGCGGGTAACGCTTACGACCGAGGTGCTGAACGTTCCGAAATCTATTCCGATAAAGCTCCCTGTTTTCATTGAATTTCCCCCTTATTCCGAAGAAAAGCGTATAAACGTATAAGCGTACAAAAGTACGAGAGTACAAAGTACGGTAATATCAGCTCTGTTTGCAGAACTCTTCCAGAGCGGCTATGATGCCGCGCGCTTCGTCAGCCGAAACGTCGGTTTCCGCCCACAGTCCGTTGGACAGCTGTTCGGGAGCTTTCATATCCGCCTTGTCAAGCTCGTCATATGTAAACTTTCCGTCCACGCCCGACGCCGAATTTGCGACTGCCATCTTGAACGGATATTTCTCGATAAGCAGCTCCAGCTCGTCTACGAACGAGTAATCGGAAGCCGTGTTTTTATCTTCAGCAGCGCCGGCGGCAGGCGGATTGCCGCCGCTGTTTTCGCTGTGGTTTTCGCGCTCGCCGCTGTCCTTGCTGTTTTCGGACGGGGCAGGGGAGCTGCCGTCTGAGCCGCTGCCCGTGCAGTCGGAGTTTACGGGAAGCGTCACGCCCAGCCTTGCAAGGTCGCCTGCAAGGTCCACCGCCAGCACGCGCTTCTTGCATTCCGCGAAGCCCGCTCTGAGGGTTTCCACCGCCGAAATATTCTTTTTAGCCGCCGCGAGTATCTCCTGAGCCTTGTTCCAGTCGTCCATATCAATCGCGCTGTGCGCTATTTTCCTCTGTTCGGAAAGCGCGCCTTCCAGCGCCTTTTCAAAAGCCGCCAGTCCCTGCTTCAAAGAAATAGTTTCGTCTGCCATAATTTTTTACCTCACGATCGTTTTTATTAAAGCCGCTTTTTTCAGCCTTTGATTTACAGTATCCGATTACATATTACAGGTCGTATTTTCCGTTTGCGAAATCGAGAGTCGCGAAATAGTCGTCGGCGGTTTCGGCGCGGCGGATAAGCTTTATGCTGCCGTCCTCGCGCAGAAGCAGCTCCGCCGAGCGCAGCTTTCCGTTGTAGTTGTAGCCCATGGAGTGACCGTGCGCTCCCGTATCGTGGATAGCGATATAGTCGCCCGTTTCTATTTCCGGCAGCATTCTGTCCACCGCGAATTTATCGCAGTTTTCGCACAGTCCGCCCGTCACGTCGTACTTGTGGTCGCAGGGCGCGTTTTCTTTGCCGAGGACGGTTATGTGGTGATATGCTCCGTAAATCGCGGGACGCATAAGGTTTGCGGCGCACGCGTCAAGCCCGATGTAATCCTTATAGATGTGCTTTTCGCGGATAGCCGTCGCGATAAGCATACCGTAAGGCGCGAGCATAAACCGTCCAAGCTCCGTGAATATCGCGACATCTCCCATACCCGCCGGCACGAGTATCTCCTCGTAAGCTTCGCGCACCTTTTCGCTGATAACGTTGATGTCGTTGGGGGTCTGGTCGGGACGGTAGGCAATTCCTATGCCGCCGCTTAAGTTTATGAAAGTGAATTCGATACCTGTCTTATCGCGGATATCCACAGCCGTGCGGAACATTATCCTTGCGAGAGTGGGGTAGTAGTCGTTGGTGAGGGTATTCGACGCCAGAAAAGCGTGCATACCGAATTGTTTCGCGCCGTGCTTTTTGAGGATAGAATATCCCTCAATAAGCTGGTCATAGGTGAAGCCGTACTTTGCGTCGCGGGGAGTGTCCATAACGTTCGGCGAACCGTCGGTCTTGAATTCTCCGCCCGGATTATACCGGCAGCATATCGTGGCGGGTATTCCCGTAAGCCTGTCGAGGACCTCTATATGCGTTATATCGTCAAGGTTTATGATAGCTCCAAGGTCGTAGGCTTTTATGAAGTCGTCGTCGGGAGTGGCGTTTGACGAGAACATCATATCCGTAGTTCTTGCTCCGACGGCTCTTGAAAGAATAAGCTCGTTATAGCTTGAGCAGTCGAATCCGCAGCCCTCCTCCATAAGTATCTTCATAATGAACGGGTTCGGGGTAGCCTTTACGGCGAAATATTCGCGGAAGCCCTTGTTCCACGAAAACGCCTTGTACAGCGCCCTTGCGTTCTCGCGGATACCCTTTTCGTCGTAGATATAAAACGGCGTCGGGTATTTTTTGACGATACTGTCGATAAGTTCCTTTGTAACAAACGGTTTTTTCATAGCTGATTTTCCTTTCTGTATTTAGGTCAGACTGCGCTAACGACCATTATTATACATTATTTTTCGGCACTTGTCAAGAGCTTGCCCCTCTCACGGCAAACGCGACGATTTCCGCGTTCAGCGCTTCAACATCATATTGTGCCATTTTATGTTCCTTTCGTTATCTGTCGTCGAATTTCCTGAAAATCGGCGCTAATATACGCGAGATAAGCCTGATGAAGAAGTTCGGCTTCTTTTTCTGTTTAGCCTGTTCTTCCTCCCATTCAGCGAGTTCTTCCGCCATTTTCTCGGACATCTTTTCGCACTCGCGGGCTTTTTCATCCTGACCTGCAACACGGTAGGTATTTGCAAGGTCCAGATACCTGAGGTCAATGCGGCGCTTTCTCTTAAGCTCCAATGTATCGCACGCGTCTATGCAGAACGTCAGACAGTCGATAGCGTCCTGTATAAGTTCGGGAGTGGAATATTTTTCATTCGGGATTATCTCCTCCAGCGTCGTGAAATACTCGAAATGAATATCATACGAATCTGGGCAAAGTTCGAGCGCCTTATGATAGTACGGGATGCCATTTTCGAGGTCTTGACCGAAAACCACCGTCCAGCAGCCTAAAAAACAGCAAAATTTTCCTAACTCCTCACGGATTTCGCCGTCGGGATCGGGATATTTTGAAACTATTGCGCCTGCGTCTGCAAGATATTGACTGCGAATATCATCATCTTTAAGTTTTTCGTCGATGTCTTTGTACTTTTCATGAAACTCTGCAATTTCGGCGTTCAGAGTTTCAATGTTGTTTTCAGGCATTTTATGTTCCTTTCTCTTATTTATAAATGCTAATCGCTGAACCACGAGCCGTTGTATTTCTTCTGCGCACGGTTTCCTATCAAAAAACAGGCAGCAAAGCCGACGCCGAACAATATCCACCCAAACTCGGTATGTAAAATAAGGTCGACAATTCCGACAAGGCAGATGCATACACCCAAGATGACCATTCCTATGCCCCAAAGCGTCGTGTATGCCTTAACGTCCTCGGTTTTTACGTTTTTACAGTGATAGTCGTGTATCAACCGTATTTTCTGCTTTTTCCACAGCAATACCCCGACTGTGATAAACAAAATGCCTATCGGCAAAGTAATTATCATTTCAACTATTCCTGCGGCATACATTTTAGTCACCCTCCCAACAACACAGCGAGGTTTTAGATTTAAGGCGGGCGCAATGATGAACATTCCCGCCAAGACGTTCGGCTTTTTCGGTTAAGCTGCACCGTCGCATTAACCGTTCATATTTTTAATTAAGTCCGCTCACGGCAATCAAAAACATTGTTAAAACAAGCGCGATTTTCCCTATAATAAACCACCTGCGGGCATGGCGAAACTGTTTCTCCGTGCAGTTTTCGGGACGCGAAAAAACGTTGGTGTGCTGTGGCGATACAGAGCAAAGCGTACATATGCCGTAGATAATGACCGTCAAAATCAACATTATTATTGCCTCGCCCGATATTTTCCCAAGCGCAAACATCAAAATATATCCCGCGACAGCGCACGCCGTGACAATAATCGCCGCTATCTCAGCGAACTTTTCGCCTTTAGTGTAAATCAGCTTTTCATTAGCGTTCATAACGGTTCTCCTTTCGTCTTTGCAGTTAAGCCGCGCCGCTTGTTATTACAGCAAATCAATTCTATCCCGCAGTCTGTCATAATGTCAATATCGCTGAAACGGTCGAAATTCCCCTCGGCATACGAGCCGAAAATAAACGCGCTGCGTATCGTTGAAAAACAGGACATCGCCGCTTTGATATTTTCGATAACAGCTTTCCGGTCGTCTGTTGTGTTGTTAATTTCTGACATTTTCTTTCCGACCTGTAAACGTCATAAAAAACGCCGCAACGCCTATGAAGATGTTGACAAAGCTCCCCAAAACGAAAATCCCGCCCAGAACGGAAATTATCAGCAGCCCTATCCTCAGCACCCACGCCGCTTTACCGCGACCGCACGCGTACCACGCAAGCACCGACATTATCGGAGTAAACGCCGCGAACACGCTCCAGTACCGTATATAAGCCTTGCTGTAATACAGTCCCGCAAGCTCCGCGAAAAGGTAATATGCGGGTATCATTCCCGCACACATCAGCAGCACATACGCCGCCGCCCGAAACGGATTTTTCGTCAGCCTGCAGATAACTACTCCCAGAAATATCCAGAAAGTTATTCCCGAAGTTATTACCGAAAGCGTTTCGTCGAGGAACGTTTTGACAGAACCCGGCAGTCCGGGTATACCCCACCCGCGAAAATCTGCCGCGTCAACATATTTCGAGAAAACTCCCAGCGCCGCGCCAAGTGCCAGAAATCCCGCGCAGCAAAGCAGGAATTTCCACACGGGAATTTTCTCGTTGTCCGAGCGTATCCCGTGAAGAAAGCGCTTTAGTCCGGTCATAGCCCGTCCTTTCACACATTCATATACTTATTCAGAAACTCTATCGACAGCGGTATCCAGCGCCTTACGTTCGGACGGTAGTAGCTCTCGTCAACGCCGCTTGCCTTGTCGCAGCAGGCTATTCCGTGCGGTCCCTCGTCAAACAGGTGGAACTCCACGGGTATCTTGTTGGAAATGCACGCTTTCGCCATAACCAGCGAGTTGTGCGCCGACACCGAATTGTCGTTTGCCGTGTGCCAGAGGAATATCGGCGGAGTTTTCGGAGTAACCCGGTTTTCAAGCGACAATCTCGACAGGTCCGAGCGCGAAGCCTCTTCTCCAAGCAGCACCTTGAAGCTCCCCTCGTGGGGCGCGGTCACTCCGCTTATCACGGGATAGCACAGCACCGCGGCGTTCGGGCGAAGCTCTTCCGGTTCGCAGCCTATTGCCTTTACTATAGAGTTATCGCTCCACATAGTTGCAAGGCAGCCTGCTATATGTCCTCCTGCCGAACACCCAAGCACCGCGAGTTTTTCGGGGTCTATCCCGAACTCGTCGGCTCTTGCTCTTATTTTGTAGAATGTGTAAGCCGCGTCCATAAGCGCCGCGGGGAATCTTGCGTTACAGGTATATGTCACCACGAAAGCCGCATACCCTGCCGCCAGATACTGCAGTGCTATAGGTTCGCCCTCGCGCTCGGAGCAGTGAGTATAACCTCCTCCGGGGAAGATGACTATTCCCGGACGTTTTTCACAGAACGCCAGTCCACCCACGGCGTCGGGCTTATAAGCTTTTACATATGCGGTTTTTTCCGCGTTTATAGAAAAGGTTTTTATCTGCATAAAAATATTGCCTCCACAAAAAATAACTCTTACTTTTATTATAACATTTTCCGCGAAATTTTTCAAGGGGATTTTGAAAAAAGCCCCTTTTCGGGGCATTTTTGGAAAACTCGACCCCCTCCCGTTTATGGGGGAGGGGGTGACGGTATATATTCGGCGACCCTTTGCGCCATACGCAGCGGGGGGCGGGGCGGGCGAATCTGCTTCGCAGATTCAAGCCGCGGGCATACCGCAGCCCCGCGCTGCACAGCAGCGCGGAACGGCTTCGCCGTTTATGCGCGAAGCGCGGCTGCGGTTCGCCCACGGCAAGCTCCCGCTGAAAGCGGGAGCGCCCGCCCCGCCCCCGCTGCCCTTAAGTCCCGACGGCAGCCGAGATTTTCGGCTTGCATGAATATGAATATAGAGAAGCGCCGCGCATATCGGATATAGGCGCGGGTGTCGGGTATCGGGTATCAGGTTTTAGGTTTTAGGCTTCAGACGGTACTTTCGGTAGAAATCCGCTATGTCCTTGTCGCTGCGGCAGAGTTCCGCGTAATGTAACCGCTTGTCTGTCTTGCTGTAAAAGCCGATAAGCGTTTCTCCCGTGCAGACCGAGCTTTCGACCCTTATGTCCTCGGCGGAAAAACCGTCCGGCAGCGGCACGCCGGCATCACTTTTTCTTAGTTTTATACTCTTCATCTCCAAACAGATCCTCTATTCCGAGCAGCTTGTCTATAACGCGGTTGTTGCGGCTGCGTATCTCGGCGGGTATCCCGCGGAATTGCTGTATGCCGTCGGTTATCCCGTCTATCATACGGAAAAATTCGTCCGAAAGCACCTGTTCGCGGTTTCGGTTAGTCTTTCCGCTCATACATTTTTCGATAACGGTAAAGTAGCGGTCGTAGGCGCGCTTTACGGCGGTGTCCCACGAAACGTATACCTCGTTCATGGCGTTCTCGCCGAAGGCGTGTATCTCTGCGCGTTTCGAGAGCGCGGTTTTAAGCTTGTCCGCAATATCCTCCGCGTCGGCGTTTACCAGTATTCCCGAATGACCGTCCTTTATCCCCTCGGCGGCGCAGCTTCCTTTAAGCAGCAGGGAAGCCGTCCCGCAGGCAGCCGCTTCTCTCACGACAATTCCGTTCGTGTCATAGTCCGACGGGAACAGGAAAAGCTCTCCCGCCGTGTAGAAAACGCGCAGCTCCTCGCGGTCGGTTACCGCTCCCGTAAAAATGCAGTATCCGTACACGCCTATCTCCTTTGCGTAGGCTTCTATCTCCTCGCGGTCAAGACCGTCCCCCACGAACATCATCTTGAATTTTCTCTTTTCGCCCGAATCCGCCAGACGCTTTATCCCGTCGAGGATAAGACGTATCCCCTTGTACCACAAAAGCCGCCCCACGAATAAAAACAGGAACGTATCGTCATCTATACCGTACTTTGCGCGCAAAGCTTCCGCCTTTGAGCGGTCGGCGCGACCTTTCGGGAAATCCACGCCGTTTTCCATAACGACGTAGTCGCCCTCGTATCCTATGCTCCGCAGATTTTCGCCCGCGCCGCGGCTTACCGTCCACACTTCGTCGCAGGAGGAGATGTTGTTGACAAGGAATTTAAGTACCGGTTCCCACATAATCTTATGCGGCAGCGCCCTTTTCACGTCTATGTCGAATTTGGTGTGATAGGTCATAATTATCGGAACATTGGTTTTCTCGCGGAGAACTCTTGCCATAACGGTCGACGCGAACGGACAGTGACTGTGTATTATGTCGAAATCCGCAGCCGCCAGCTCGTCCAGCGCCCTGCTTGAAAACGGGTATCCCATTCTGTAGCCGCATAATTTTTCCGTGATGTTAAGGCTTCTGTACCTGACCACGCCGTAGCTGAAGTTATCCGATGCTTCGGGGTGGCGCGGCGTTGCAACTGTCACCGAACCCAGTCCTGCCGAAATAATTTCCGCATAATTTGTCACGACGTTCACCACGCCGTCTATCAGCGGCGGGAAGGAATCGTTCATAAGGCACACATTGAGCTTTTCTGTCATAAAAATAAAACCTCGTTCTGAGAATATTGCGGGCAAATTACAAAATAATATCACTAATAATATTATATTACATTCCCTCAGATAAATCAAGAGCGATTTTTTATTTTTTGCGGATTTTTTGAGCCGCCGCCGCAGTATTGCATTACAGCAGAGCCTGCCGCAGCTTTTCGAGAATTTTTTTCTCGCGTCTGGAAACGTTCACCTGTGACATACCCACCGCCTGTGCTGTCTGAGCCTGCGTCATTCCGCGGAAATACCTAAGCGTTATAAGCAGCCTGTCCTCTTTCGGCAGGGCTTCCAGACACTGCCCCAAAGCGACCCTGTCCACGACGGAACATTCCTCTCCCTCTGACGGTATATCGAAACTTGAACCGTCCTCGGCGTTTGTGAGCGATATTGTGGGGCTTCCCGCCGCGAGAGCTTCCTCGGCTTCTTCAAGGGATATGCCGAGATATTCGGCTATTTCCGATACGGTAGGCTCACAGCCGTTTTTAATAGAAAGCTCCTCTGCCGCGCGCGCCGTCCGCCTTGAAAGCTCCTTAAGCGAGCGCGAGATCTTGACCTCTCCGAAATCGCGGAACAGCCGCTTTATCTCGCCGACGATAACAGGCACGGCATACGTCGAGAATTTCACTCCGCGCGAAAAATCGAAGTTGTCATAAGCCTTTACAAGCCCCACGCTTCCCGCCGAAAAAAGCTCCTCGTATTCTATCCCGCGCCCTCGGAAGCGGTTTGCGAGGGCGTGTACGAGCGGGATATTTTTTGTTATGAACTCGTCACGCGTCACGCGTATCCTCCGTATCCGGCGGGAGTTTTCCTTTCAGCTTTATTTCCATATAAACGTCCGTTCCCCGACCCACAGCCGACCGCACGCGCAGCTTGTCCGTGAAGCTTTCCATTATCGTAAAGCCCAGACCCGAATGTTCCTCCTCGGCGGGAGCGGTCGTGAAAGTCGGGCGCATAGCCTCTCCGACATTTTCTATACCCGCGCCTTTGTCCTTGATATGTACGGCGAGAGTGCCGTCCGAAAACAGCCGAAGCGTCATCTCGACGAAGCCCTCTCTGTCGCGGTAGCCGTGGTCAATGGAGTTTGTGACTGCTTCTGACACGGCGGTTTTGACGGCGGCTATTTCCTTTACGGTAGGGTCGCGCTGCATAGCGAACGCGGCGGCTATGGCGCGTGCTGTTCCCTCGTTTCTGGAGAGAGCGGGGAAACGCGTTTTAAGCTCGTTTACAATTTCCTTTTTCATTTTTTAATACCGAACTCCTTAATTTTTCGCGGCGGTTCTGTTTTCGGCGATAAGTCTTGAAAGCCCCGACAGCCGCAGCACCTCTGCGGTATCGCTGCCGACATTTTTAAGTATCAGCCTGCCGCCGTATGCTTTTACAGCCTTCATTCTTCCGAGAACGAGCCCCACGCCCGAACTGTCCATAAATCCCACGCCTTCCAAGTCAAGAATAAGCGTATCGGGTCTTGACGAAAAGATGATCTCGTCTAAAGCCGACCGAAGCTCTCTTGCGGCATGGTGGTCTATGTCGCCCGTTATTGCGGCGGTTATTCTGCCGCCGTCGTTGTAGATTTTCAGCAAAAGTATCCCCCCTTAAATTCAAAGGGAGTACCACAGTCCTGACCCTGTTCTTCCCGATAAGAGCAGAGCGCGGTGAGCGGGCCCTTTTAGAATATGATACCACACCCGCGTACATTTTTTTGTCGATATGCGGCAGAAGGATTTAGATTTTTTAGAGGGAAAAGGGCGTATTCTCCGCTTTTAAGATGAAAATAGTCCAATATTGATTGCACGCAATTAGAAGCGAGAGGTGAGAGGTTAGAGGTTAGAGGTTAGAGCAGCTGCCGCTGCGGGTGTTCGCTTCGCGCCGTGACGAAAACTTGCAATAATATTGCGCGAGAAAATTCAAGATAATTTTCACAGAAAAAGGTCGGCGAAAACAAATCGTCGACCTTTTATTTTTTAGTCAAATATCGTCCGTTTTAATCTCTTGCGTAGCAATTTAAATCGTTCGCGTCAGCGAACGTACTTTGTAATCTAACCTCTAACCTCTCACCTCTAACTTCTTGAACGCGCCATTATTAGTTCTGCATAGAATCCTTTCTTCGCCATCAATTCTTTGTGGTTCCCCTGCTCTACAATATGCCCCGCGTTCATAACCAGAATCAGATCCGCGTCGCGTATCGTCGATAGCCTGTGCGCTACCACAAAACTCGTCCGCCCACGCATAAGCTCGTTAAACGCGCTTTGTATCCGCATCTCCGTGCGCGTGTCAATCGACGACGTGGCTTCGTCCAGAATAAGCATAGGCGGCGGCGACAACATAACTCTTGCTATGGAAAGCAGCTGCCGCTGTCCCTGCGAAAGCTCCGCTCCGCCCGAAATTACCGTGTCATAGCCGTTCTTAAGCCGGCTGATGAACCCGTGAGCGTGCGCCGCCTTTGCCGCAGCGACTATTTCCTCGTCCGAAGCGTCCGGCTTTCCGTAGGCGATGTTGTCGCGCACCGTCCCCTTAAATATCCACGTTTCCTGTAAAACTATTCCGAAATTCCCTCTAAGACTGTCCCTTGTAAGCTCCCGCACGGGTATGCCGTCCACCGAAATGACCCCGCCCGTCGTGTCGTAAAACCGCATAAGCAGGTTTATAAGCGTCGTCTTGCCGCAGCCCGTGGGTCCGACAATGGCGATATGCTGTCCGCTTTTCACGCAGAGGTCGAGGTGTTCGATAAGCGGTTTTTCGGGAGTATACGAGAAGCTCACGTCCGACATATCGACGTTTCCCGTGCAGTTTTCGAGGACTTTGCCGTCCTTGTCGGAGCTTTCGGACTTCTCGTCAAGAAACGTGAATATCCTGCCCGCAGACGCTAGGGCATTCTGAAGCTCCGTTATAACTCCCGAAATCTCGTTGAAGGGCTTTGTGTACTGGTTCGCGTACTGCAGGAACGCCGAAAGGTCGCCTATCGTGAACGCTCCCGAAGCTGCCCTGACCGCGTTAAGCGCTCCGAATATCCCCACGCCCGCGTACACAAGGGAATTTACGAACCGCGTCGACGGATTCGTAAGCGCGGAATAAAACTGCGCCCGCCTGCCGCAGATGTTAAGACGGGAATTCACCTCCGAAAATTTCCGCTCGGCGGTTTCCTCGTAACCGAATGTTTTTATAAGCCGCTGAGAGCCGATATATTCGTTGACAAGCCCCGTAAGCTCCCCGCGTATAGCCGACTGTTCGCGGAATTTGTTGAAGCACAGACTTGATATAACTCCCGCTACCGCGAACGACAGCGGAGTAAGCACGACCACCACGAGAGTTATCTTAAGATCCAGCGAAGCCATAAAGAACAGCGTTCCGAAGATCGTCACCACTCCCGTAAAAAGCTGCTGAAAGCCCTGCAAAAGCCCCTCGGAAACGGCGTCCACGTCGTTTACGACGCGTGAGATGATATCGCCGTGCGGCACGGCGTCTATATATTTCAGCGGAAGTTCTCCGAGCTTTGCGAAGATATCCCTGCGCAGTTTTTTTACTGTTCCGTGAGCGGTCTTGTTCGCGCAGAAATTCATCAGCCACCTAAGTCCTGCGACTGCGGGTATTATCACGGCAATCTTAAGCAGCGGCACGCTCATTTTTTCGAGAGCGCCCTCAGCTCCTATAAAATCGACCGCCTGACCCAAAAGCACGGTAGTATACAACGACAGCAACGTTCCCGCTGCAGCGCACACCATCATAGCAGCCAACAAAAAGCGCTGGGCTTTTAGATAGTGTAAAAGGCGGAGAAGAGAGCCCGTTTTGTTGATTTTATTCATAATGTTCAGTTACCTCTTTACTGCTGTGTACCAAATATTTCTTTATAGACGCTGCAAGTTTCAAGCAACATTTCGTGCTTGCCATAGCCCAACGCCTTGCCCTCGTCAAGAACCAGTATGTTGTCCGCGTCCATAATGGAATTAGTTCGCTGCGAAATTATTATCTTGGCAGCGGGTACCGCTTTCAGAGCCTCGCGGAGTTTCGCGTCAGTGCCGTAATCAAGCGCGCTGGAGCTGTCGTCAAGTATCAATATCTCCGCGCCCTGCGCCACCGCCCGCGCGATAGTCAATCGCTGCTTCTGTCCGCCCGAAAAGTTCTTGCCGCCCTGCAATACCACCGCGTCAAGACCGCCGTCAAGCTTTTCCGTAAAGTCCCGCGCCTGCGCCGTTTCCAGAGCCTGCCACAAAACTTCGTCCGGAATGTCCGTCCTGCCCATGGTGAGATTTTCCCGAAGCGTTCCCGACAAAAGCTCCGCTTTCTGCGGCACAACAGCCACCAGACGGCAGAGCGTCCCCGCCGTGAATTCCTTTATGTCCGCGCCGTTTATCCGTATCGTGCCGCCTGTGCGGTCGTAGGCGCGGCGCACAAGCTCCGAAAGCGTCGTTTTTCCCGAACCCGTGCCGCCTATAACGCCCACGGTCTGACCGCGCTGCAATATAAACGAGATGTTTTCAAGGGAATTTTTCCCGTCGACATACGAAAAGCACACGTTTTCAAATTCGAGAGCAGGCGCGTCGGGACGGGTGTCGGGGTCGTGTTCCGGAAACCTGACGGAGCTTTCCGTGTCGAACACCTCGTTTATTCTCGCCGAAGAAGCCGCCGCTCTCGTGAAAATGCCGACAAGGTTCGCCACCACGACAAGCGCCAGGGATATCTGCGTCATATAATTTATAAGCGCTATGACTTTTCCCTGAGTAAGCCCGTCCGTTCCGACGGCGGCAAATCCCCCGCCGAAGTACGCCAGAGCCAGATACGCGACATTCACGACGACAAATATGGCGGGGTCCAACAGCGCGTTTATGCGCCCCGCGCGGACGGCGGCACGGCGGTATTCCTCGGTCTTTTCGTCGAAGCGGGCTTTTTCGTAATCCTGCCGCGAGAATGCCCGAACCACGCGCACGCCCTCAAGGTTCTCACGGGTGATGCGGGAGATGCCGTCAAGGGCTTTCTGTTGTTTTCTGAAGAGCTTTACGGACGCTTTCATTACGGGATACATCACCGCCACAATAAGCGCCATAGCCGCAAGGAAGATAAGCGACAACCTCGGCGACACTGCAAACGACATCGCCGTTGCGCCTATCACGAGGAACGGCGCGCGCACGACAAGCCGTATAAGCATAGCGACAGCCTGCTGGACGGCGTTTACGTCGTTGGTTATTATGGTGATAAGGGCGGGCGTGCCGAATTTATCGAGTTCCCGACAGGAGAGCGAGTTTATGTGCCGGCACAGGTCGTCCCGCAGGCGCGTTCCCACGCCCTGAGAAGCGCGGGAAGCCATATACTGGCACACCACCGCGCAAGTCAGACCTGCCGCCGCCAGAATGACGAGCGTCAAGCCTTTTTTCCAAATGTAGGCGGTATCGCCGTTTGCTATTCCGATGTCTATTATGTCCGCCATAATAAGCGGCACGATAAGTTCAAATATCGCCTCGGTCAGCTTACAGGCGGGACCTATGGTGACATTGAAAATAAATTCTTTCAAATATCTTGCAAGGCGCAGCAAAACGATTCTCCTTTTCAAATTCCGTCATATAATAATTATACACCAAAAACATCTTTTTGTAAATAGCATATTGACAAAAAACCTTTTTAATGCTATAATAGAGGTTAGATAGTAAGATGTTAGAGGTTAGAGTTCAGAGAACGCCCGCCTGCGGCGGTCGATTCCGATTGCTACGCAAGAGATTATCACGGACGAAACGTTTTCGTGATGATTTTTACCTCTTACGTCTGAAAATTGTCTGCAATATTCTCGCGCAATAGCATTATAAGTTTTTGTCCACGCGCGAAGCGTACTGTCGGCGGCGACCCGCCGCCGTAGCAATTGAAATCGTCGGCAAAGCCGACGTACTTTGAAATCTAACCTCTATCCTCTAGCTTTCTAACTTCTAGCAGGTGATTAAATATGAAAACACTGTTGTCAATAATAACCGCTCTGTATACGGTCGCGGGGAGCTTCACCCTGCCTACTCCGCAAGCCCCCGCCGTGTCAAAGGATTCGGGAAGCTACCTCGCAGGCGAGCCTTTGACCGTATACCTGACCGCAGAGCCCGATTCACAGCTCTTTTACAAGCTGAACGGCGGCGAATATAAGCCCTATACCGGCGGGGTCGTTATCTCCGAAAGTACCGTGCTGTCGGCGTATTCCCAGAAGTACGGCGTGAAAAGCGAAGTAGTCCGCAAGTCGTTCGTGTTCAAGCCCGCCGTGTCCTTAGACGTTTCGGGAGCGCAGGGTGAAGAGCGCACCGTGCGCCTTAAGTCCTCCGACAAGAAACTTGTCGTGCGCTATATCATCACCGATAAGGGAAGCTCCGATACACCCGACTCCTCTTCCGATATTTTCCCCGCAGAGGGCATTAAAATAACAAAAACCTGTACTCTTAAGCTTATCGCGCTCAGACACGGCTATGCCCCGTTCGAGCTGTCGCAGGATTTTACCGTAAATCCGAAAACTACAACTCCCACTACTCCCACCACTCCTAAAAAGCCTACAACTCCAACGACACCTACTACTCCAACTACTCCCACGACACCGACTACTCCTACAACTCCAACCACACCTACGACACCTACTACTCCCACCACACCTACTACTCCTACAACTCCCGTGGACGAAACTCCGAAAATGAAGGAGAGCGGGATCCTCGGAAAATATAAACAAAAATGGAATTACAATCAGCTGAGCAGCGCTCAGAAAACAGCATACGAACGTATATACGAGGGCGTTTCGGAATACACTACCGACATAATCCCGCTGGCGGATCTGAAACTTACGAGCGACGAGCTATGGGAAACCTACTGGGCGTTCGATTACGACAATCCGCAGTTTATAGGGCTTGGCAACGGATATAAATATTCATATAACAACTACACGTCGTCCATAATTTCTATAACTCCTACATACGGCAGGACGAAACAGGAGATAGCTTCTATAAAGGACAAATTCGAGAACATCGCCGCGTCCGTCGTGTCCGAAGCCAAAAAGCAAGGCGGCGACAAGGCGAAACTTCGGTACATACACGACTATATCGTGAACAGCACGGTCTACAATGCGTCCGCGCCTGTTTACAGAAGCGAAGCGGACGGACCGCTGTATTACGGGACGGCGCTGTGCGAGGGATATTCAAAGGCGTTTATGTATCTTGCGCAGTCGCTGGGGTATCAGTGCATATGCGTGGTAGGCACTGCCAACGGCGGGAACCATATGTGGAATATGGTGAAAGTCGGCGGGGTATGGTATCACGTTGACTGCACGTTTGACGACCCTATTGTTTCGGGCGGGGGTCAGGTGCTGCGGGACAATTACTTCCTGTTAAGCGAATCCGAGATAAGCGCGGATCACATTATTGACAATCCCGTGAAATTGCCATAAATGAAAGGAACGGAAAATATGGCAAAAAGATTTGACAAAAAACCTGACAACAAGCTTGAAAAGGCGATAATGCGCAACTGGATAATCTGCGGAGCAACAGCGGCGTTGATTATAGTGTTGACCATTATTTCAAGGGTATCGTAGCGGAAGTAAGAGGTAAGAGGTGAGGCGGCTGCCGCCGCGGGCGTTCGCTTCGCGGCAACTGCCGTTGCGGGCGAACGCTTCGCGCCGTGACGAAAACTTATAAGATAATTGCGCGAGAATATAGGGGATAATTTTCACAGAAAAAGGTCGGCGAAACAAATCGTCGACCTTTTATTTATCGTCCCGTTTTAACCTCTTGCGTAGCAATTGAAATCGCCCGCCTATGGCGGGCGTACTTTGTAATCTAACCTCTAACTTCTAAACTCTAACTTCTAGCGCCGCTAGGCGTACGCATACGCAGAATAATTCCATCGCCTGCCTTAATTCATCTATCGACGGGAAGGTCGGGGCTATGCGGATATTGCTGTCGTGAGGGTCCTTGCCGTAGGGGTAGGTTGCTCCCGCGTCAGTCAGAATAACTCCCGCGTCCTTTGCAAGCGCTACGACACGCTTCGCGCACCCCTCAGGAGCATTGAACGATATGAAATACCCGCCTTTCGGGTGCGTCCACTCGCCTATGCCGCGGGGCTGTAGCTCCTTTTCAAGCATATACTCCACAAGGTCAAACTTCGGCTTGATTATAGCCGCGTGCGCGCGCATATGCTTCTCTATGCCCTCGTAATTCTTGAAAAACTTGACGTGGCGCAGCTGGTTGAGTTTGTCAAATCCGATAGTCTGGAACGCCATCTGTTTCTTGATAAAGTCAATGTTCTCCTTTGACGCGCAGATTACGGAAATTCCGCCGCCCGGAAAGGATATCTTGGACGTGGACGCAAACTCGAACACCATATCCGGATTCCCCGCCTTTTTGCACTCGTCGATTATATTCAGCAGGCTGTCGCGGTCGTCCGAGAGATGATGAACGCAGTACGCGTTATCCCAGAATATACGGAAATCCTTTGCGGCGGGCTTCAGCTTTGCCAGACGGCGGACGGTTTCGTCCGAGTAGGTTATTCCCGTAGGATTCGAGTACATCGGCACGCACCATATGCCCTTTACGGTTTCATCGGAAGCGGCAAGGCGCTCTACCTCGTCGATATCGAGGTCGCCGTTTTTATACTCCACGGTGATCATATCAATTCCGAGAGCCTGACACATAGCGAAATGGCGGTCATAGCCGGGCGCGGGGCAGATAAACTTCACGGAATCGTACTTGCTCCACGGCTTTTCGCTTCCGAGAACGCCCAGCTGCATAGCGCGGATAATGGTGTCGTACATCATCTGAAGCGAGGAATTTCCGCCGACGATCACCTCGGACGGCTCTACGCCGAGCATATCCGTAAACAGTTCTTTTGCTTCGGGGATACCGTCCAGCACTCCGTACGAACGGCAGTCCGCGCCGCTTTTTGAGCGGCAGTCCCCGTCCAGACAGTGCAGCAGCATATTTATAGACAGATCCAGCTGTTCCGGCGCGGGCACGCCTCTTGCCATAGTGAGCTTCAAGCCTTTGGACTTAAGTTCTTCGTACAGGCTTTCGACGGATTTTTTCTCAGCCGCGAGCTGTTCTGCGTTCATTTCGCTGTATTTCATAGTACATTATCCTTTCAAACGAAAAAATTATAGCCATAGCCCTAAAACTACAAACCTTTAACATTATATCACGTCCCGCAGGATTTTGCAAGCACTTTTGTAAAATCTTTCAAAAAATCGGCAAAAAAACGAAAAATCCCGTTAAAACGAACGGGATTTTGCAATATTACACAAAAACGGCTTGTAACATTCCGTGATATTTCTTGTATTTCTGTCAAACTAAACGCCCGCTAACGGCGGGCGCTCTCTTATCTCTTACTTCTAACTTCTTACCTCTATTCGGCTTCCGGAGTTTCGGGAACGGATTCGTCGTCAAAGTCGTCGGGCATATTGTTCACAATTTCTCTCAGACGGAACAGCTCGATGATATTTTCGATTCTTCTGCGGACGAATTTAATGTTAAAAGGCTTTGTGATAACGTCCTGAGCGTTCATATCGTAAGCCTTTGCGAGAGCCTTATTTGAGGAATCGGCGCTTATGATGAACACGGGGACGTGGTCGGAATATTTGTTCTTATAAAAATAATCCAGCACGCCGAATCCGTCCAGCACGGGCATCATCAGGTCGGACAGCACGGCGCATATCTCGTCCTTGTGCTTTTCGTACTCTTCGATAGCCCTAAAGCCGTTTTCAGCCTCGATTATACCGTAATCGGGAAACAGGTCTTTAAGGATAGTCCTGTTGAACTCAAAATCGTCCACGATAAGGATAGTATTTTTGCTCATTGCGAACTGTATCTCCCTTCTACGGAGTAAAGCACACCGCCGTCCGCGACCGCCCAAAAGCGTCACACACAATCACACTGCAGTACACGGCTGTCACACACAATCACCGCACGCCGTCACGCACAATCACCGTACACAACCGCACGCCGACCGACCGTTAGTTACACGCACGCCAACCGTTAGTTGCTCACGCGCCGCCGTCAAGCCAAATCACCGCGCCGCCGAGTACAAACGCCGACCGTTAGTTGCTCACGCACCGCCGAGTACAACACCGACCGACCTTACGCGCCGCCGTATACGATCGCCGCACGACCCTCACGCGCCAACCATCGTACACGACCGCACGCGGCTTGCCGGAAAAGCAGAGGGCAAAAGACAAGAAACAGAGCCGGTAGAAATTAAAAAGGAGTAAACCCGCCGGAAAGGCGGACAAAAATGAACGTCAAAAAACATTCAGTATGTGCAAAATCCGCTCTCGCGGAAAGCGATGAGCACCGTGCAGCGAAACCGCCGCTCCGAAAATCTCAAAGGCGATAACAAAGAACCATCGCAAAATAATACATATTGATAGACTCTGTTTCTTGGCTTTTGCCGCCTGCTATATAATTTACTATTTTATTATAGCACACTTTTTTGAAAATGTCAAGATAGTGCTTGAAAAAATTTTTAAGATATGATATAATATGATTAAATAAGTATATTTTCAGCTGAAAAGGGGCAAAATAACTATGAAATATAAAAAATTTTTCTGCGCGCTGACCGCCGCTGCCGTGGCACTCGGCTCTCTGGGAGCGGCTGCGCCCGCGGGTCTGTCCGCTTTCGCCGCCGAAAAAGAACCCGATATGACTTTCGACGGTCAGCACGAGCTTGACGACACCTTAAGCGAGAGCGACTGGGACTTCAGCGGTCTTACGGATTCCTCGGACGACGAGGAAAAGTACGAGAAAAAGGTAAAAGCCGCGTTCGGAAGTGATCTTAACAAGCTCACCTACCGCACTCTTTCGAGAAGGACTTCGCTGGACTTAAGCGGCTGCGGTCTTACAGAGCTTCCCGTGGACGTAATAAAATATATGCCCAACCTCACAAGCATAAACCTCTCGGATAACTATCTCGAAAACGAGGACGTGCGCGCGCTCTACGCCGACAGCCTTTCAAAACTGCGCTCCATAAACTTAAGCCGCAACTACCTTACCGCTATCCCAAGCTGGGTCGTGTCAAGCAGCGCGTCCACAAAGAATTTAAGCGAGAATTTCATAACGGGCTTTGAACCGCGAACAATAAAGACCACCGTCGACACCTATTACTTCTCCGACGGCGACCCGCTCGGCGTGGACGACTACGGAAACGCTATCTCTATCGAGGATTTCGAGGACAAGATACGCTCTACCGTCCGTTTCGGCGATAATTCCGAAATTCCCGAATTCATTCTCACGGACGACGAAGGGGAAAGCCGCATAACCGTCGACCTCGAAGCGTTCAAGTCAAAGGCGGGTCTTACCGACGACGGCGACGCGCTTATAGTATACACAAGCGCCGACAGTATCGTCGTGGATATCCCCGTGGAGCTTGCGGGGCTTGCCGAAACGAACGTTCAGGCGTACCTTATGAACGGAACAGACCTCTCGTCCGTCAAAATGCTGCTGAACGCGCTTATAGACGAGTTCTCGAAGCTCACCAAGGCGGACTATACCGAAACGAGCTGGAACAACTACGAGGGCTCTAAAAAGCTCGCCGAGGTCATAAAAGCGTCGGGAACGAGCGATTTCGACATCTACAAAAACGCGTTCGATAACCTCAACCGCGCCAGAAAAGCCCTCGCCGAAGTCGCAAGCCAGCCCCTCACCAAAGTAATAGACGAGTACGTCAACAACGCCAAGAATTATAAGGCGGAAAATTATACCACTTCCTCCTACAGCGCGTTCCAGACGGCGCTCGACGACCTAAACGCCCTCAAAAAGGACTATAAGAACATCACCGCCAAGGAAGCCGAATCCGCTATAAAGCGTATGCAGAACGCCATAGCGGGGCTTGTAGGCACGTCCGTGAATGTTCCGAGAACAATACCCAAAAGCGAGTTTGAGCGCGTCTACGGCACGTCCTCGCGCGTCGAGCGCACGGGCGGTTCGACCCGCGACGGCATACGCTACAGCTGGAGCTTTACGGGTACGGACGTGACCGCGCCCGCCGACTTCAATCCCGAAATAAAGGACGGAGAAGCAGCCGTTGCCGAGAACGTCCTTATCGAAGCGGGAAGCCTTGACAGCTTTTTCCTGTTCAGCACAGCCCAGACGGCGGCTTTTCCGGGAACGGGAACGCTTTCCGTGTCCTTTGCAAAAGATATGCCCGTCGGGAAAGTCTACATCTACAAATGGGATACTTCCGCGAAAAGAGGACTTCTTCAGGGCGAAACGACGCTTTCTGCAGTGACGGACAGCAACGTCTACACCCGCACCGCGAACATTCCCGTATCCGACAGCGGAACATATTACATAAGCCCCAAGCTCAACACCTTTGACCTTGTAAGCGACGAATATACGGTCGACAATACCGCAAAGACCATAAAGCTTCCCGTTGCTCTTTCGAGAACGGCGGCGCAGTTCCGCGCCCAGATGCAGAACGGAAAATACCTCACCATACTCCGCGAGAACGGCACGACCGTTCCCGATTCGGCGGTTATGCTCAACGGAATGACCGTTAATTCCCCGAACGGAGAAAAGTATACCGTTTATGTTATGGGCGATGTCACAAACGACGGAAGAGCCGATATTGACGACGCTCTGGAAATACTTATAACTTTTCTTGCCGAAAGAAAGACCGAGCCGGTCACAAAATACGGAGATGTGAATTCTGACGGCGTTGCAGACATTGATGATTCGACGGTTATACTGTTGTCTTATCTGAAAAGCGTATGATTATGACAAAGGCGTCATTATCCGCTGTATGAAAGGAATTTTATGGGAACAAAAACGATCGCCGAGAACCGGCAGGTGCGTCACGAGTACTTTATCCTTGAAAGCTATGAAGCGGGGATAGAGCTGTTCGGCACGGAAGTAAAGTCCATTCGTGCGGGCGGCGTGAACCTCAAGGATTCGTGGATCTCGATAGACGGCGGAGAGGCGTTCATACGGGGAATGCACATAGCGCCCTACGAGAAAGGCAACATCTTCAACCGCGACCCGTACCGTCCGCGAAGGCTTCTTATGCACAAGAAGGAGATACTTAAGCTTTTCGGGCAGGTAAAGCAGGCGGGGCTTACGCTGATTCCCGTATCCTTATACTTCAAGGACAGTCGCGTAAAGGTTCAGGTAGGGCTTTGCAAGGGCAAAAAGCTTTACGACAAACGCGAGGACAGCAAAATTCGGGACACGGCTAGAGAAATAGAGCGCGCAATTAAGAATGAAAAGTAACGACAACATCGCCACCGCAAGAAGTTAGAAGTGAGAGGTTAGAGGTTAGATTTCAAAGTACGTCGGCTTTGCCGACGATTGAATTGCTGCGCAAGAGATTAAAACGGATAAATCACTTGTAAGCGCAAAGGGTCATCATCGTCCACAATATTCTCGCGCAATATTACGATAAGTTTTCGTCACGGCGCGAAGCGAACTGTCAGCGGCGACCCGCCGCTCTAACCCCTAACCTCTAATCGTACTGCTTCCAGATGCTTTCCATTCTCGCTTGGTAATCAATGGATGAATTATTCGGGCTCTCCGGACAGGAGCGCTCGTTTTCGTCCCCGTCAAGAATTCCCCGATGTTCGGGAGAGTTGTAAAGCGCCGTTATAAGATACGCTTTCATATTCCGTATCCCGCTGCCGCTGTAGTTTAAGGATTCCAATACGCGGTCAATGTCCGAACCGTTAAGTTTCAGAAATCTGCCTGCGACGGCTGCGCGGCTTAATTCTTCACCGTTTACGCGCACAGTTTCCTTCGATGAACATATAACCTCAAGCATAACGTCTATGACTTCATCTGCCTTGTGTCTGTCAATAAAGTGCTGATACTCAATGTTAGAACGAATCAATTCTAAATACTTTTCCCTTTCCCCCTCCCCCTTCGACTTCTCCGCACCGCCGAAGGCGGTCGGGCGCTTAGGATTGGTGGGGTCAGGATTAGTTATATTAAGATTATTTATATTAGGATTATTATATAGAGCTGTGCGTTTCGTACAAAGCGAAGTGTGCGTTTCGTACAAAGCAGTTTGTGCAAAACGCTCAAAGCTGTTTGCGCGTTCCGTACATACAGTATCGTCCGTTTCGGCAGGTTTGGGCCGGATTTCTTCCGGAACAGGCTGAACAGTCGGGACATTTTCCTGAACGGGCTGAACATTTTCCGTAAAATTACGGACGGAGCGTTCGGGGGTCTGGGAATAGGGATTGAAAGAGGACATAATTTCATCGCCCTCTACGAGATATTTTTTGAGGAGTTCCAAATCGTCCACGACGTGAAAACAGCGTCGGGAAGATTTTCCGCGCTTCTCGAAGAGGACAAGTCCCGCGCGGACGAGCAGACCTATAGCGGAATCCTGCTGACGGCGCGAGAGTGCGGTACTTTCCTGAAGGTCGGAGAGGGTCGAATAGAAGAATCCCTCGCTGTCGAGCATACCGCGCTCCTCGTAGTAGCATTGTTTTGAGAGCAGGGACGAATAGACCACTGCTGCGTTAAGTCCGAGCGAATGAGCCAAGGGTCGGTTCACCGAAACCGTATTATTAAAATTCAAGATAGAAGTAATTAACATAAGAATACACCTCCTATTTAGATTGTAAAACATTTTGAAATGCAAAAAAATGAAGAAAGAGGTTAGAGGTAAGAGGTTAGATTTCAAAGTACGTCGGCTTTGCCGACGATTGAATTGCTACGCAAGAGAATAAAACGGACGAAAAGCGGGATTTTAGTGCATAATGCCTAAAATTTCTCTGCTAAAAATCTAAATATTTATGCATTTAGTATCTTGTAATGCAAAGTACTTTGGTGTATAATAGAGTTATGGGGAACAGGGGCGCGGATTCCAAAAAAACAAACTCTGCCCGTACACACAATTCTCTTCAAGGCGCTCCTGTAACCTCATATCTGGTACATAATCAAAACTTGACAGTTAAAAAAAGGTTGAAAGTGTGTAGAAGTTAGAAGTGAGAGGTTAGAAGTTAGATTACAAAGTACGTCGGCTTTGCCGACGATTTCAATTGCTACGCAAAAGATTATAACGGATAAATCACTTGCAAGCGACAAGGCGCATCATCGTCCACAATATTCTCGCGCAATATTACGATAAGTTTTTGTCCACGCGCGAAGCGAACGCCCGCGGCGGCAGCCGCAGGTAATGAAAACAATCACTAAGGGGTGACGATAAACGTGAATTCCCAAATGAAACGCGGTACATTAGAGATGATCGTGCTTAGTGTGGTCCGGCGCGGGGACTGCTACGGGTACGAGCTGGTACAGCGTATCTCGGAATGTATGGAAATAACCGAGGGAACAGTCTACCCGCTTATGAAACGCCTGAAAGACAGCGGTCTTATCGAAAGCTATATAGTGGAATCTTCAGAAGGTCCGCCAAGAAAATACTACAGGATAACAGATAACGGAAAGGGAAAGCTTGCCGCCTTGTCCGTGGAATGGTTCGCGTTCGTGAAAAGCGTAAGCAGGCTCTTGAAGGGGGACAGCTCAGATGATAGCAACGAATAAAAAGGAGTTTTTCGAGCTTCTGGACTACGAACTGAAACGCGTGGGAATAGAAGAAAATGCCGATATCCTCGCGGACTTTGAGGAGCATTTCGCCGACGGCGCTATGAGAGGTATCCCCGAAGAACAAACAGCAGAACGTCTGGGAGATATAAAGGAAATTGTAAGAGGTTATCTCAACCTCGAAAGCTCCCGTATAAACTCTATTATGGAACGGGAACAGGAACGAAAGAAAATTTCCCTCACAAAGCCCGGTCGCTCAAATCCCGCAGATTTGTCACTTATGGACGCACGAAGCCTCGCAAACTCCGACGCGGTTCGGGAATTTACCCCCCGCCACCTCTCCGAGGAAATTTATCCTAACGCGGGAACACTCAACAGCACAAATGTTCAAAGCGTTCCGACTTCTTCTCAAAGCACCTCTAAGCCCGTTCAGGGAGCGGTGAATATGGCGGCTCAAAGCTCAGTCCAAAACAACGCAGGACAAGCCCCGAACTCCACCCCGCAGACAGGTCAGAACGGCGGTAATGTTAATAATTCCGGAAGTTTTAACAGTTTCAACAAAAGTTTCAACAATAATTTTAACAATAATCTTAACAACGGAGTGCCGCAGCCGAACAATTCGTTCAGAGAAAACTACAGCAGCGACCGAAAAGGCGTGCTCCCGTCACAATACAAGAAGGTAACAGGCAAAAAGCCGTCGTACAAAATAATAGATTTCTCGAACAAGTCGGTAAAGGTAAACGGCGCAAAGCTCGCAAGGGAAATAGTGCTGGACGTGCTTTTGTGGAGCTGGCTGCTGCCGCTGGTGGTGACGCTGACGGTGGAATTGTTCGTGTGGCTGACGACGTCGTCGTTTACAAACGGGATCGGAGCGTTCACGTCCCATTATTTTATAGTAAGCAGAGTGTTTCTGGCGATGGGATATTTCTCCGCGTCGGTGCTGTGCGCGCTGCTCGGATTATCAATGATAAGACCCGTGGTAATGCTCGTGAAATACGTCATAAACCGTCATATACGGGTCATATTCGATATGTAAGTCAAGGGGGCGGATACGGCTATGATAAAAGGAATAATAATTTCCGCAGCAATAAGCGTGACGTGCTTTCTGATATTCTTTGCGACGGAAGCACTGTACAGCGTCGTGCGCTCGTCGGGATACGACCGTAATGCAAATTCGGTATACATCGTCGAAAACGCCGAAGAAACACGGGCGGTGTTCGATACGGTGGTTCAGGGAACGGATTCCAAAACCGACTATATGTGGACGGTCAACAACGATTTCCCGAATATACACCTCAACACTTCGGGCGCGAGAGTCTTTGTAAAACAGTACGACGGCGACAGAATAAATATCTATGCGAGAGTGCCCAGCGGCAAGAAAATACACGCCGCGGCGCGGTATACTCCCGACGATTCAGACCTCACCATAATTGCGGCAGAGCCGAACGTTTCGTTTGACGACCAGTCCGACACGTTCAATACCGTAAACTGGCGCGAGGACGTTTTCGGCGGGGACGACGGGATAGAGCTTGTCATCTCGTTTCCGAGGACGATATATGATACTCTGGAAATAAAGCACGGTTCGGGAGAGATGTATATTTCCGACCTCTATTCCGAAAACACGAATATTGCGGTAGGTTCGGGAACGCTCGCATTTGAACGCAGCCGCGAATATCTGTCATACGCGCTGAGTACGCAGATAAACTCCGGAAAAGCGTCGCTTAAAAACGTCTACGCGCGTTCGTCGACTGTGGCGGTAAATTCGGGAACGCTGCTTGCGGAATACGGCGAAAACGGCTTCGCGCCGGCATATATGAGCCTTGATATGAAATCGGGAAAGGCATATGTAAACGGCGGGACGTTCAAGGAATTTACCGCGAAGCTGGATTCGGGAAAGCTTATGGGAAACTTCTCGTCCGAGAAGCTTAACGCCGACGTCGGTACGGGACGCGCCGACCTTGCGGCAAAGGTGCTTTCGGAAGCGGAGCTTGATGTTTCGGGCGGAAAGCTCTGCCTGTATCCTGCCGAGGGCGGAAGTCTGGACGCGGTCTTTGTGACTTCGGGAAGTATCGAGCTTGAATACGACGGCTTGTCAAGAATGCTTACTGCCGATACCGACGACAACGCCGAATTCGGCAGCGGAGATAGTTTTATCAGCGCGTCGGTGGAAACGGGGTCGATATTTATCGGGGAATATGAAAAAGCTCCGTCCATAGAATTCACCTACCCGCTTGACCCCATACCCGAAGCGCCCACCATCTCGGCAGCTACGGACAATGGCACGGGAGTAACAGTTATTGAGCCTGACACGGCATCTGCATATATAGGGTCAATTTCCTCCGGATATATTTCTTCAAATCAAGAACCGCAGGACAGCGGAGTGCAGCAGGATATTCCCGAACAGTCTGACAGTGTTGAATCATCTACTTTTATCGGAAATGAGGAAAAGCAAACGTGAAAAAACTGTTTATAATTAAATTATTTGGAACAAAGTTTTCTTTTACCGTACCTGTTGGATTCTCGTTCGGAGAAATATCGGAAGAGCAGCTCAAATTCTGCACAAAGGCAAAACGAATTTTTTGTCCACACATTGCAACTGGCGGCTCGCCGCCGCGGGCGTTCGCTTCGCGCCGTGACAAAAGTTTATAACAGTATTGCGCGAGAATATAGTGGATAATTTTCACAGAAAAAGGTCGGCGAAACAAATCGTCGACCTTTAATTTTTAGTTATCCGTTTTAACTTCTTGCGTAGCAATTCAATCGTTCGCGTCAGCGAACGTACTTTGTAATCTAACCTCTAACTTCTCACCTCTAACCTCTCTAAAACAGCATTTATTTGCAGTTTATTTTGTGTTAAAATATAGATAACACAGAAGTAATATAAAAATTGAGGTGATACAATGTCCGCTAAAATGTCTGTCGGCGAATATCTCGAAAAGTATAACAGCTCCTTCGTTAAATTCGGAAGAATGTTCGCTAAAAAACTTACAGATGAAAACCTTATCTCCGCTCTGGCAGAAAAGGATCTCGAAAAACTCGCTAAGGTCTGGAAGCTCGTGTTTGAAATGCTTTCGGAAAACTCCGATAACGATAAGACCGATAAGCTTGCCGAGCTTATCTCCGCTTACGTTCAGCCCGAATCTTCAGACCCCGACAAGGAGTGTGACGACGAATGACTTTCTCCCCGAAACAACAAGCCGTGCTTTCACTGCTGCGAAACGGCGGATTTCGGCGCATAAATATCTTCGAGGGCAGCGTCCGCAGCGGAAAAACTTGGATCTCTATGGTCGTGTGGGGATTCTGGATAGCAGGTTCGCCGAAAGGTTCGGCGTATCTTATGGCAGGGAAAACTCTCGGAACTCTTAAAAGAAATGTTCTGGAGCCTATGCAGTCCCTGTTCGGCAGCGCCTTTTCATTCAACATTCCCAAAAAAGAAGCCGTCCTTTTCGGCAGGAAAATATATCTCGAAGGCGCGTCCAATTCCGAAAGCGAAAGCAAAATACGCGGTATGACGCTTATGGGAGCATACTGCGACGAGCTGACATTGTTTGACGAGGATTTTTTTGTTATGCTGCTTTCAAGGCTCTCCGAAAAGAACGCAAAGCTTTTTGCGACGACAAATCCCGACAGCCCGCGCCACTGGGTCAAGCGCGACTATCTCGACAACAAGACGCTTGATTTATTGTCCGTAAAATTCACGCTGGAAGACAACATTTTCCTGCCGCGAGAGTATGTGGACACGCTCAGGCGGGAGTTTACGGGAGTGTTCTACGACCGCTATATTCTCGGAAAATGGACGGTGGCGGAAGGTCGCGTATACGAGAGCTTTTCGAGAGCGTGCGTTATCCCGTCAAAGGAGATAGCGCGGCGATTTTCGGAGGACCCGCCTATATTCTCGGTGATAGGGGTTGATTACGGCGGCAGTGCAAGTGCTTCGGCGTTTGTTCAGGTGGTGTTCGGTCGGGGATTCAGGAACGTGTATGTCGTATCGGAGCATTACGACAGCGCGAACCGTTCGGCGGAAGTGCTTATCTCGGAGTTTACGGAGTATGCGCGGCGGGCTTGCGGGGTATTTCCCGTGGCGGCGGTATATTGTGACAGCGCGGAGCAGCTGCTGGTAAAGAGTTTCCGGCAGGCTGTGCGGCTCAACGTAAAGAACGCCCTGAAGCGTCCGATAAACACGCGGATAAACCTGTTGAACCGTCTGATAAGCGCGGGACGTTTTTTTGTATCTGAGGATTGCCCGCACGTTGTGGAAGCGGTAGAGGGAGCGGTCTGGGACGAGAGCGACACTCACCGCGACAAGCGTCTTGACGACGGAACGTCCAACATTGACAGTCTTGACGCGCTCGAATACGGTTTAGAAAGATATGAAAGGGAGCTTTTCGGTTTGTAGAAGTAAGAGGTGAGAGGTTAGAGCGGCGAATCGCCGCTGATAGTTCGCTTCGCGCCGTGACAAAAACTTATAAGATAATTGCGCGAGAATATAGTGGATAAGGGATTTTGAGCGTAAAGTTTTAAAAACTGCTTGACTATTTTTGCGAAAGGCGTTATAATATAAGTAACGGGAAAAACATTGTGTTAAAATATCGGGGGCGATAATGTGACGAGTGATGAATTATGCACACAATACGAATTGCTTGTTGCGCTTATTGAAACAGGCAATGCCGACAAGGCGGTCGAGATACTGAAAGACGCTGTAAAACGCATTAAAGGCACGGATAACGAATCTTCCAAATCCGACAGCGCAAACAAAAACTAGGCGGCTGCCGCCGCGGGCGTTCGGCGGCGAATCGCCGCTGATAGTTCGCTTCGCGCCGTGACGAAAACTTATAAGATAATTGCGCGAGAATATTCAAGATAATTTTCACAGAAAAAGGTCGGCGAAACAAATCGTCGACCTCTTATTTTTTAATCTGAAAATCGTCCGCAATTTTCTCGCGCAGTAGCATTATAAGTCCTCGTCCACGCGCGAAGCGAACGCCCGCGGCGGCAGCCGCTCGGTGTTTTGCGAAAGCAAAACCGAATTTGCCATTAGGGCAATTCGAGAAAAATAGTGCTAGCAAAGAGCGCTCGCCGAAGGAGAGTGCCTTTGTGCCTACAAAAAGATTAACATAATATCCGTACAGAAAACAACAATCCCAGCAGAGCAACCCCTGCTGGGAAACGGTGCAGGGCATTGCCCTGCTGGTGCGAGTGACGAGACTTGAACTCGTACGTCAAAGACACACGCCCCTCAAACGTGCCTGTCTGCCTATTCCAGCACACTCGCATTACTGACGACTTTATTATTATACCACATTCAAACAAATTTGTCAAGGGCTTTCCGAAAAAATTTTTTCAAATCCTAAAATTTTTTTCCAAGCCCGAATCGGAACGGTAAACACGGAAAATTCCCGCCGCATCCCGACGGGAATTCCTGTACATATATTACAGATTACAGTTAATTGAATAGCACTGAAGCCCGTTTGCTTTGGCGCTCCGGCTCTTGCCGAATCTTACCAATTCGCGGGAGTGAAGAAAAGCTGCGACCAGCAGCGGCGTCCGTTCTCGTAGTAGTAGCCGGCGCCCATATATTCAAGATCCGGATCGAGAATGTTCTCGCGGTGACCCGTGCTGTTCATCCACCCGTTTACTACCTCGCTCGGCGAAAGCTGACCCATTGCAACGTTCTCGGCGCAGGAGAGGTAATTTAAGCCGTTTTCCTTTAGTATCGTGAAGCAGCTTGTCCCGTTGGGGCGCGTGTGACCGTATGTAACCGTATTTTCCCACGCGCGCTGAACGGCAAGCGCGGACAGCTTGTCCATCTTCTTTAACGGTTCTAAGCCGTAATTCGCACGCTGCTGATTCGTAAGTCTGAACACCTCGTCACAGAATGCCGCTTCGTCGGCGGTCTGTCTGCGCTGATTGTACGGTCCGATTATATTCGGATCTTGTACTGCTTCCGGCTCTTTCGCGGAGCTTGCGGCGCTTGATTTGCTTGACGTGCTTTTTGCGCTTGATTTACCTGACTGAACGGCGGAACTTGACGACTTAGCTAACGAACATATACTAGCCGATGAACTTTTCTCGCTTGAAGAGCTAGCCGCCGAACTTGATGAACTTGAAGAACTTATCGAACTCGAAGAACTAACCGAACTTACAGACGGCTGCTGTTCCTGCAAGCCGATAAGGTTCTCGTTTGAGGAACTGCCCGCCGAAACTGCTCCCGATGAAACGGACGAGCTAGACGTACCGGACGAGCTTTGAGAAACGGAAGAACTTCCGTTCTCCTCTGAATTGCGGCAGCCCGTTCCGAGCGCCGCTGCCAACATTCCCGCTGCAATAACGCATAATATTCTGTTTTTCATAATACCTCGCTTAAATCATCTGACCCGAATCGAATAAAAAAATAATCATATTATCACACTTTTTGCCGAAAAGAGTAATATAAAGATATTATAACATATTTTATCCGATTTGTCAAGTCACGTCCGAGCGTCGGTATCATTTTCCAAATTTATAATAACAATCTCCAGTCTGTGCGGCAGGCAGACGATAGGGACGTTTCCGCCGCTTATGGCGCCTGTTTTCACGCAGACCTTGTCGGGGCAGTCCGCCGAAACGACGGATATTTCTCCGTTTTGAACGCGGACGGTGTTATAGCCGCTTTCACATTCAACCGTAAACTCACAGTCCTCCGAAAGCGGCACGGTCCGTATCACTCTGCCGTTTAAGCGTATTTCGGCGGCAGGGTCTTTGACCTCGGCGTTTTTCATAAATATCCACACCGTTATCAGTATCCCCGCCAGCAGCACCAGCGCCGCCGTCGGGATAATTATTTTCTTGTCCATAATATTATATAGCTCCAAAAAAAGCGCACCCCGTCCACTATTGCGGACGGGGGCTTTCATTTATTCCTCAGTCGACGATGATATCGAGTTTTAAGCTTCCGTTTTCCTCGGCGAGCTTTATGCTCCTTGAGAAATACGCGGTCTTTCCGTTGAACGTTCCCGCCTTGATATAGAGCGTGCCGCTTGTGGAATTATCCATTACAAGCACCGTTTCGGAAATATTCACCTGACTCAGACCGCCGTCGGAGTATTCGGACGAGCCGTCCGTTATCCCGCAGCGTGCCTTAAGCTCGCTGCCTGCGGTTTTCGTGAAGCAAGCCTTTATCGTATCCGAGAGTTTGTCGGCGGTATCTATCCCGCACTTAGCACACATTCTCCCCGCGAGGGCGTTCGTCAGACCCAGACCCGCGTTTACTGCCGCTCTCTGAGCCGCCGAAGCGTTTTCGTTCGGAATAATGAACGTCAGTGTTTCGGACAGCGCCTTTGCCGAGTATGTCGCAGGGATTATTCTGACCGAGCCGTTGCTTACGAGAGCCATATATTTAGCGGAAAGACTGCGCTTGAAATCTATTTTCTTCATAACAGCCGCATTCGCCTTGACGGGCGATATTGTGCCGCCGCTTACTGTATAATATTCATCTCCGAGCGAGAAAGTATCGGACGATATGCCGAAGCTGATGTCGCCGTTTCCGGAGATGGGGATAAGCTTATCCGTTCCGGGGTCGAGAATGAAGCGTTCTGCTCCCGAAAGGACGGCGAAACTGAACGCCGAGTTTGCGGCGGTCGAGTAAGCTCCGCCGAGCCTTGCTATTTCGCTGTATTCGCCTGTATATTTCATAACGGAGGTATTTTCCCCGTCAAATTCGCTGTAGTACACCGCGCCGTTCTTTGCCGCGAGTATGGACAGACCCGTACCCGAAACAGCGCAGCCCGTGCTTGCGGTAACATATCCCGTGAGGTTTGCGGTATAGATGTAGTTTGTGTCGTCCTCAAGGATATTAAGCGCGAGGGTATCGTAAAGCTCGCTGTAAGCCGCTTCGGCGACAGAGCCGCCCAGCACCATATCTTCGATATGCATATCGTTGATAGTGCCGTTTGTCGCGTCGAGAATGAACATCTTCGAGCGCACGCCGTTTTCGCAGCCTGTTATCATCATACGGCTTCCGCTTTCGGAGATCCAGCAGACTTTCGCGTCGGAAACAGCCTGTTTCGCGAGCAGCGTTTCGCTTTCTCCGTTATATCTGTAAAGGCGGACTTCGTCGGCGCTCTTTACATAGTAGACGTCCTCGCTTATGAAGTACGTTCTCTGCGCGCCCACGTCGTCGGTAATGTACGAAGGCTTTTCGTAGCTGTCGGGCAGCTTCACGCCTTCGGGAAGTTTATCCTTTGTATTTATTGCCGATGTGGTGTCGGAGGTATTGCTGTTATCCGGCTGACTTCCCGCGGAAACGGTCGGGTCATCTGTTGTATCCGAGGTATCGGGCATACTGTTGCCGCCGTTCGGAGAGGAGTTATCGTTGTAGTCGGGGTCGCCGCCCAAATTGCCGCCTACTCCTGTGCCGTCGATATCGCCCGTGCCGCCCGTGCCGCCTGTGCCGCCCATATTGTTCTTATCTCCGTTGACGGGAGCGGTATCGGAGTTTGTGTTGCTGTTGTTTTCTATAGGTTCTTCGCTCTTTACGGGATTCAGACCCTCAAGGTTCTTGTTGGTGACTATTTCGGTCAGAAAGACGTTCTGATTGTCGTTAAGCGCCGAGATCATATATCCCGCGCAGTTTATGACAGCGCCGTTTATTTTATCGCTGCCGCTGTTGAAAACGGTTTCTATCTCCGAGCTTCCGCTAACTGTCGAGCCGTCCTCCATATAAAGCATTTTCACGGGGATATCCGAAAATTCCGTTATAACGCCCCTTGCTTCGGCGGGGGTCAGCGGTCTTGCGAATGTCACAAGCACGTCCTGAAGCTCGCTGGAATTCTGGTTCTTGCGCATTTCCTCTATAGCGCGCTGTATGCGCTGCTGTTCGGACAGTGCCGCAAGGTCGTTGCTGTTGTCATAATTTGCGCCGTGATGATTGCCCATAGTCATAATGCCTGTTCCGACTATGACCACTGCCGCGGCGACAGCCGTGCTCATTCCTATATAGAGTGGGAGGGGCTTTTTAGCCGCGAGCTTGCCTTTTTTCGCGTTCGCCAGAATTTTGTCCTTATCGAACATATATTCTTCCATAATTTCCTTATAGAAATCGCGTTTATTCATTCGCGGTGCCTCCCTTCATTAAAAAATACGCCATTTTGTTAAAAAGTAATACATCGGACGCAGAAAGTCCGTATATCCGTATATAAAAAGGTCTGTTCTTAAGGACTTAAATCCGCCCTCGGAACTCCCAAAATCTGCCGCCCTCTCAAAGAACCGCCCGCTTCCAAAAAGCCGCCCCTCAAAAGACCTAGCCGCCCCTTAGAGCCGGAACTTTTTCTTTTGGCGCTCTATCGTGCGGTAGAGCTTGTTCTTGACGGACGAAAGGTTCATATTGAGCCGTTCGGCTATCTCGTCAAGTTTCATATCACAAACGAAATAGAGGTAGAATATCTGCCCCGTCGTTTCGTCGGTTTTCATTATATCATCAAATATCTGCCGCGCCAGGACCTTGTTGTTGACGGTGTCCTCCAGAAGCGGCGCGTCGCGCGACAGCTCCGCTTCAAGCGAAGCCGATTCCTCTTCGGCAAAATCGGACATATTCTTTTCGCGGCTGCGTTTCTTTATGAAACCCGAAAGGAACGTCCTGCACTCGAACTTCGCCATATTTATAAGGAATGCTTCCGGAACCTCGATGTCCTCGTAGCCCTTTTCGGTTATTCGTTTGTAAAAGCGCGAATAGACGTTCTGTACAATGTCCTCCGCGTCCTGAAAGCGCGCCGCGTGCGCCGCGACGTACCGTGAAACGGATTTGAACGTTTCGGTATAGACTTGGTTAAAAAATGTGTCGATCTCGGTTTTTCCCAACGCCGTTTCACCTCGCTTTTCGCGCACTGAGCATTTCGGATAAGTCCCGCTCTGCCCTTTGAGTCCCGCCCCTCGGATAAACTCCGAGCCCGCGAGCCGTCGGACAGCCATGCCCCGCGCCGTCACGGGATCCGCGTCAAAAAAACCGCCGCCTTTCACGCCAAAAGCTGTAACACCTAAACGTTTACTCCACAATTGCTACTTCCGCACCGAAGTTATCCCCGACGCTTCCTCCGCGCCGAAGTCCCCCGACGCTTCCTCCGCACCGAAGTTACCCCCGGCACTTCCTCCGCACCGAAGTCCCCAACGCTTTCGCAAATGTTTACGTTTTTTCCTTACGCACCCGTAGTCGTCAGATACAGGTGAAAAGTTTCAGCTATTTTTTCCGGCTTTGGTATTTTCCGTCCGGCTCACTGTCCGAAATATACAATATATATTATAGCACAAAAAAACTTTTTTGTCAAATTTTGCCGAGCCCCTTTACAAAACTTAAAAAATGTGGTATACTTATAATGTATGTAGATTTTTCGGATTATTCCGAACAGATAAAAAGTTCTCAAAAGAGGTATTGATATGCTTAAACCGTTTTCAGATAAGGTCGCGTCGCTCGCTCCGTCCGCTATAAGAGAGATCCTTAAATTCACCGCCGACCCCGAAGTTATAAGCTTCGCCGCGGGAAATCCCGCGCCCGAAGCGTTCCCCGTGGAAACTATCTCTAAATTGTCCGCCGATATTTTCGCCGAAGAGCCGATAAACGCCCTGCAGTACTCCGTCACCGAGGGATATATGCCGCTCAGAAAATGGCTGGAGAGCGACCTGCGCTCTAAAAATATGTTCGCGGACGGCGATATGGTCATAGTCACGGCAGGCGCACAGCAGGCAATAGAAGTCACCGCAAAGATCCTCTGCAACGAGGGGGACGTGATACTCTGCGAAGATCCGAGCTTTATCGGTTCGCTGAACGCGTTCAGAAGCTACGGCGTAAAGCTTGCAGGAGTGCCGACGGATAAGGACGGAATGCTGCCCGACGCTCTCGAAGCGGCTCTGAAAGCAAATCCTACCGCAAAATTCATCTACACGATACCGAATTTCCAGAATCCGACGGGAAATACCACCACCCTCGAAAGAAGAAAGGCTTGTCTGGAGCTTGCGAAAAAGTATTCCGTCTATATTCTGGAGGATAATCCTTACGGCGATCTGCGGTTTGCGGGAGAGCCCGTGCCGAGCTATAAGTCGCTCGATACCGACGGACACGTCCTGTATGCGGGGACGTTCTCGAAAGTGCTTGCCCCAGGACTTCGCGTGGGGTATCTGTGCGGAGCGTCGGAGCTTCTCGCGAAAGCGGTCGTGGGACTTCAGACTTCCACCGTCCACACCAATATCTGGGCGCAGATGCTGGTGTACAGATTCGTCACGACCGTCGACCTTAAAGAACATCTCAAGCGACTGCAGGGCATCTACCGCTCCAAGTGCAGGCGTATGCTTGACGGTCTGCACGCGAATATGCCCGACTGCGTGACCTATTCAAATCCCGAAGGCGGATTGTTCATCTGGGCGACTATGCCCGAAAAGTACGATATGAACGCTTTCTGCACGGAAGCTGTCAAAAATAAAGTCGCGGTCGTCCCCGGAAACGCGTTCCTCGCGGACGAAAACGCCGTTTCACATTCGTTCAGGCTGAATTTCTCCACGCCGACGGACGAGCAGCTCGACCGCGGCACGGAAATCCTCGGACAGACCGCAAAACGTTTCTTTAAGTAAATTCCGGATAAATATCCGATATCCCAAGAAAGGCATTTTTTATGGAAGAACAGAAGAAAAAGAAAATATTGAGCCTTATCCAGCCGACAAATACTCCTCACCTCGGAAACTATCTCGGAGCTATGCAGAATTGGGTAAAAATGCAGGAGGAATTCGACTGCACCTACGGCATTGCCGACCTGCACTCGATAACCGTGCGGCAGGACCCCGCAAAGCTCCGCGCGCAGATAAAGGAAAGCTACGCGCTGCTTATAGCCGTGGGACTTGACCCCGAAAAATCGACGCTGTTCGTGCAGGGGCATAATCCCAACCACGCGGAGCTTTCGTGGATCTTGTCGTGTTATACGCAGTTCGGGGAGCTTTCGCGTATGACGCAGTTCAAGGACAAGTCCGCCAAGCACCCCGAAAACATAAACGCGGGGCTTTTCACTTATCCCGTGCTTATGGCGGCGGATATTCTGCTGTATCAGGCGGACCTTGTTCCGGTAGGGCAGGACCAGCTGCAGCATCTGGAGCTTGCGAGAAATATCGTCCAGCGCTTCAACGGGATCTACGGCGACGTGTTCACTATGCCCGAAGGCTATATCACCAAGGCTACCGCAAAAGTGATGTCGCTTCAGGAGCCGACAAAGAAGATGTCCAAGTCCGACGAGAATCCCAATGCTTCTGTATGGGTGCTTGACGACCGCGACACGATAATCCGCAAGTTCAAACGCGCCGTCACCGACAGCGAAAGCGAGGTCTGCGCCCGCGAGGGAAAAGACGGCATTATAAATCTTATGTCCATTTACGGCGCGGTCACGGGAAAGAATTTCGACGAGATAGAATCCGAATTCAAGGGCAAAGGCTACGGCGAATTCAAGCTTGCCGTCGGAGAAGCCGTCGCGGATAAACTCGCTCCCATGCAGGCGGAGTTCAGGAGGATTTCCGCCGACAAGGGCTATATCGAGGACTGTATGAAAAAAGGCGCGGAAAAGGCGTTCAGGGCTTCCCGCAGGACGCTTCAAAAGGTTCAGAAGAAAGTGGGATTTATTGTATTCTGACAAAAATCCGACGGGAATTTCGCGCTTTCTTGTGAGAAATGCACAAATTTTTTTCAAATTCAAAAAAGCCCTTGAAAAAAGGCTCGGATTCTGCTATAATATTTGTTGTGACTTATAAAATTCAATCGGAAGGACGGTGTTATATATGGCAAAATGTGAAATTTGCGGAAAGGGCGTATCCTTCGGTATCAAGGTTTCCCATTCCCACAGACGTTCTAACAGGACTTTCAAGCCGAATGTCATGAAGGTGAAGGCTGTAGTAAACGGCACTCCGTGCAGGGTGTACGCTTGCTCGCGCTGTCTGCGTTCGGGGCTTGTTCAGCGTGCGGGTCACGCGGGCTGATATTTGGCGCGCGGGGGCTGTGATGTTTGAAGCACGCGCGGGGTTGTGATGTTCGCGGCGGCTGAGGGCTGTGATGTTTGAAGCACGCGCAGCTTATCGGACAATGACTGAAACAAACATATGCAAATTTCGGCAGTGAAAGCACTGCCGTTTTTTGTTATGCGCTCCGGAAATTTGAGGATACGAAAACCGGGAAAGCAGATCCCCCGCCTTTTTGGGCGGGGGAGCGTTATATTCAATTTTATGAAATTAAAGGCTTAATATTACATCGGACTGTACTCCTTGCGTCAGAATTTATGTTCCTCGCAAAATTCAACGTCCATCGGTATCAATCCTTTCTCACGTTATCCCGTATCAGATCCCGACTCGTACATTGTCATCACCACTTTCTCTCAAAGCAGCTTATCTATGTAAACGCGTTAGGCGATAAAGGATCTGCGGAGCGTATACTCACCGTGAGTTCTGTTTTAGCGGCTAAATGCCTTACATTGACGGATTCCGCACTTTCGTCCGTGCGGATCATCGTCCTCACGTTCAGCTCAACGGATCGCGGCAGCGACTCCGCAGACCGAGGAAGATGGTTCAGTACTTTCCATGGGACTCGCTTCCTTTCTGCATCTTGCTGAAATTCCCGCATATACAAAGCGGGGGGCTTTTCCTACTCAAGCCATCGGACTCTCCTCCTTGTTATCGCTTGCGTGATACCCCACGCCGTCCGATCTCACATCAGAGTGACCATTGGACTTACTCCTTTCGGCTTTTTTGGAGTCGGGACGCTAAAAGTCCTCTTCCCGTCAAAGCTCCTGACAAGACCGCGCCTTGCGGCTGTACATTCCGAACATTCGCGGCTTTTCGCTCCAAACGTTCTCGGCTTAGTACTTTTGCGCCTCGCAGCTTCGTACTCCCGTGCCTCGCGGCTCGTAATTTACGCACCCTGCGGCTCCGTACTTACGCACCCTCGCACCCTCGCACCCTCGGTGGCTTTGACTTTTGCTTCGGACCCTCGAAAGCTTATTCGGCTCTCTCAAGCGGCAGCGGCGATCCACTCTCTTGAGCAGCAGCCCGCTTCCTCGTCCCGCGGATAGACCCGCACCGACCTCTCGGCTTGCCTTCGGGTTTTTCCTTAACTATATGATAACATATTTTTTGGGCAAAGTCAATAGATTTTTTCAACTTTTTTATTGTGATTTTGTATATATTTTTTGGAGAAAATTAGTGTAAAGTGATGAAAATCGCGGCGATAAAGGAAAAAACACAAAGTTCCTGAAAATTCCACTTGACAAAGCGGCGGAAATCGTGTAAAATATACTTAGCGTGATGCTTGGGGCAAATGTTGTTCACGCAGAAGGAGCAAGTGCCAATATGTCGGAAAACGAAAACACTTACCTCGACGAGGAAGAGGGCGTGATAGAGCTTGAGGACGAGGACGGAAACGTTTCAAGATTCGAGTTCGTCGACAGAGCCGAGCTGGACGGAGTGACCTACTACGCACTTATCCCCGCCGATTATGACGAGGACGAAACCGCCGAGTTCGTCGTGCTGAAAGAAACCGACATAAACGGCGAAATAATGCTCGCGACCGTGGACGATGACGACGAATATAACCGCGCAGGGGAAATGTTCATTCAGAGATTTTCAAGCCTGCCGGATATCGACCTCGACGATGACGACGACGGCGGGGAGGACGGCGAGGACGGCGACCCCAAAGCCGACGGCTGATCCACGCACATACAATATTAACACCCAAAAAAACCGCGGCTTCGTTCGCCGCAAATTACCCAAACCAAAACACACTGCCTTGTTTGCATATGCTTGCAGCTATGATCCAACACTAATTTAACGGGATTTCGACTCCGGCGTCGGATTGCAGACCTCCTTCGGGCTTTCGCCCGTTGTTGGCGGGAGCGTGAACACGTCGGGCGATCTTACCCACCCTGCCTTCGCGGGTTTTATGACGCAGCTTACGGCAAGGCGGTGCATATTAGAGAAAAAAGCGGACTTGTCGTCCGCTTTTTTTAGAGGTTAGAGGTAAGAGGTTAGAAGTTGGGTTAGAGGTTAGAAGTTAGAGGTTAGAAATAAGAGTGGGGGATTTTTTGTAAAAAATCGGTTTACCCCCTTTTTTTTTTGAGAAAATTGTGTTATAATGTTATTATGTATAGTTGTGCAGTCCGCAAAATGCGGATAATATTACAGCGAGGTGTTTTTATGGCGTTCTGCGATCTTCCGCCCGTCACCGTTATCGACGATAAGGCAGGTATGACATACATACTCGGCGAAACTTTCGCCGTATATAACGCGACCCCCGAACCGCCCGTGGTCTATGACTGGAATTCGGTAAAGTTCGTGTCCGTCACAAGAAAAGAATTCAAAATAACCGCAGGAAGCCGTACCTTTGCCTTCCGTACAGGTCTTTTCAAGTCCATAGACGAAACACTGCGGGCTATCGCAATAATCGAAGTCCGTCAGAGAGATTACGGCTTCGACTATGTACACGAGCGGAGAATGTTCCCGCTTAAATCTATGTACCGCGAAATGTCCGCGGGAAAGGAATGTTACATCGGCGAGGGCACTCTCGACGAGGGCGAAACAGCCGCGTCGTTCATTACTCTGCTGAATTTCAAACTTATGAAATTCCTGTGGCTCGTGGCGTTCCTTATTATGTTCGTCACGGCGGCTATACTCCACTGGAAAATAGGTCTTACGCGCGACAATGTCCTCTACTTTATCCCCATATCCATAGCAAGCGGAGGTATCATCGCGCTGCTGGTATACATCATCACCCACATTGTGGCAAGGATCCGCTTCAAGCAGCTGCGTGACGCGGATATGGCGGCAAGCGGTATGATAACTTTCGTGGTGTGCAGAGCGGGCTTTGCGGCGTGCGCTTCCTGCGTTTACGAGAGCAGGGACCTTATCCCGTGGAGCGAAATGGACTACTTTGTAGAATCCGACAAGATGTTCATAATCTACAAAAACAACGCTCCCGCCGCGTATATCCCGAAAAAGGCTTTTGAAAAAAAGACAGTCAATTCCGTCGCGGATATAATAGCGCTGAGTCTGGAGCAGCGATAAGCGTTTTGCGCGTTTTATGAACCTAATTATCCATATCAAAAAGGAGTGATCCTGTGGGCGATCTGAAGTCCGAAACGTTAAGCTTCGAGGATAAAAGCGTAACGCTCGTTTCGGTAAAAAACGGAGAAGCGGCAATAGGCGTCTGCAGCGCGGGCTATACCGGAATGGGCGGCACGGGCGCAGTGTCAAAGGTGTTCTTTATCGGCGGCGAGGCTATAATGAACATCGCCTGCCCGAACCATAACCATAAGCAGAGCAGCAAGCTGATGTGCTTTTCTCCCGGATACAAGGGCTATGACCAGAAAATATACAACGTACTTAACGTGTGCTTTAGCAGGCTCGTGGCGGGAGAGCCGGCATTTGCCGCGCTTAAAGACCTGCTTAATCTCCTTCAGGACGGAGTGTATACGCTGTATGTGTCGGATTATTACCCGACGGACGGCGCGGGGAATTTCTTCTGGGGAGCGTACAACGTATCCCACGAGGTACACGGCACGGCGGACCGCAACCGCGTCATAGGAAACAGCGTCTATAAGCCGTGCTTCCTTATCCCGTCGCAGCCGCTGGATTATTATACCTCCAAGATGAAAGTACAGGCGGACGAGCGCGTAAAGGGTCGTGATATACAGGGGATAGCCTACCATATTTCGGGCTTCCATTCGATATTGCTTAAAGGACATCACGGCGCTGTGGCGTGCGCCGAGGCGGATATCCCGTTCAGATGTCTGGTGATAGAAAAAGTGTGCGAGCCGTATACCGACCCCGTCGTGCTGCCCGATCCCGATCCCGTTCCCGCTCCGACAGCGGAGGAAGAAGCGGCAGCCGAGAGCGACGAGGCACAGGTGCAGCAGCAGGCTCAGGTCCCGCAGACCGCGGCACAGCCGATAACGCCGCCCGTGTTTGTCCCGGAAGGGATAACGGGATTCAGAAGCGCGTCGCTGAAACTGCCGATAGAAACGATACCGAAAGAAATGCTGAAGCTTATACTGGAAGGCAGAAGCGAGTATAAGCCAAGACAGTTCAACGCCCTGCTCGCGAAGATGAACGCTCCGAGAAGAAAGGCGGTAAGCAACAACGTCCTGCCGCTGACCGTTCTCGAAAAAGCCGAGAAGATGCCCGACGTGGAAATGCTCGAAAGCGCGTTCGCGATAAGCTCTATTTCCGATGAGCAGCTGAATTGCCTGCTTGCGGGAGATGTGGAGTGCAACGGCGAGGTGATAGTATCTCCCAACTTCTACCAGAGCATCGTCACGGCGTGCAATTATCTCCAGTTTACCGACCCGAAGCGCTTTGTGGACTTTACGATAGCGATAATGGATAATCCGGAGCTTTCGGCGACGCACGAGTATGTTTCGTCAAGAGCGCTGTGCTTCGGCTCGAACAAAAAACTGTTCAGGTTTTTCAGCGACGCTCTGGCAAGCGGTGACGCAAAGTACGATAAAATACTGCCCGCCGCAAATAAGTTCGCGTCAAGATATAAGGAGAAGTAAACGCCTGCCGTAACGGGAGGTTCTCCGGGCTTCAAGGCGGCTCTCTATGCTTCAAGGCGGCTCTCTATGCTTCTAAGGAGGTTCCCTATGTTTTCTGTGTTCTCTGCGTCAAGGTACAGCTTGAAATTCAGAATAGCCGCGGCGGCGTCCGCGTGCGCCGTCCTGCTGGCGGGCTGCTCGGACAGGAACGGAGCGTTTTCAGCGGAACAAAGCGGCTCGTCGTCCGTTTATTCCGACAGCGATTCCGCAAACAGCGGCTCGGCTGATAATACAAACAGCGGGAATGTAGGCGGAGAGAACAGCGGGGGCGCTATTTCGAGCGACGAGCCTTACACCGAATCCGAGGGCGAACATTCCATGATAATCCCGCCCGACGGAGAGAGCCTGCCGTCCGATAACGACACGAGCGGCTCTCAGAGTTCGTCCGGGAACGGCGGAAATAACAGTAACAGTAATGGTAACAGCTCTTCGGGACAAGGCGGCGTCACGCCTTCCAAACCTAGCGGCACGACCTCAAAGCCGAACGGCGGCGGGACGACCTCTACGGGAAATCAGACCGAGGGGACAAAGTCCACGGGCAAGTTCAACTACGGAGAGGCTCTGCAGAAGTCTATCCTGTTCTACGAGCTGCAGAGAAGCGGCGATATCGACGAGAAAACCATTCGCACCAACTGGCGCGGCGACAGCGGCTTGAACGACGGCGCGGACGTGGTTCTTGACCTTACGGGAGGACTTTACGACGCGGGCGACAACGTGAAGTTCAACCTGCCGATGGCGTACACGGCGGCGATGCTGGCGTGGAGCGTCTACGAGGACAAGGACGCGTATCAGAAAAGCGGACAGCTTTCCTACGCTCTCGGAAATATCAAGTGGATATGCGACTACCTTATTAAATGTCACCCGTCGGCGGACGTGTACTACTATCAGGTCGGCGACGGAAACGCAGACCACGCGTGGTGGGGTCCTGCGGAAGTTATGCAGATGAACCGCCCCGCGTACAAAGTCGACAGAAACGCTCCGGGGTCGACTGTCGCGGGAGAAGCTGCGGCGGCGCTTGCGGCGTGCGCGGCGGTCTACAAGGATATCGACAAGGCGTATGCCGATAAATGTCTGACCCACGCGAAGCAGCTTTATAATTTCGCGGAAACCACAAAGTCCGACGCGGGGTATACTGCCGCGAACGGATTTTATAACTCGTGGAGCGGATTTTACGATGAATTAACCTGGGCGGCGGCATGGCTGTACATAGCGACCAAGGACAGCTCCTATCTGAACAAGGCGAAACAGTACGAGCCGCAGTGCGGCGGCGACTACAAGTGGACAATGTGCTGGGACGACAAGTATACGGGCGCAGTGTGCCTGCTGGCGGAGCTTACGGGGGACGCGAAGTACAAACAGAAAATAGAGAAAAATCTCGACTGGTGGACGGGCAAGCACGGCGAATCGGTAACATATTCGCCGAAAGGCTTGGCGTGGCTGCAGCAGTGGGGATCGCTGAGATACGCGACAACGGCGGCGTTTATCGCGCTGTCTTGGGCGGAAAGCGGAAAATGCACTTCGTCGAGGGTTTCGGAGTATACGCAGTTTGCCGAAAGTCAGGTGGACTACGCTCTCGGAAGCACGGGACGGAGCTTTGTGGTGGGATTCGGCGTGAATCCTCCCGAACACCCGCACCACAGAACCGCGCAGGGCTCTTGGGCGGACAATATGAACGAGCCGAATTATCACCGTCACACGCTTTACGGCGCGCTTGTCGGAGGTCCTGCGGACGCTTCGGACAACTACACCGATTCCGTGGGCGATTATACCGCGAACGAGGTCGCGTGCGACTATAACGCGGGATTTACGGGCGCGCTCGCGAAAATGTACAATAAATACGGCGGGCAGACGCTTAAAAACTTCGGCGCGGTCGAAAAAGTCGGCGAGGAGATGTACGTCGAACACAGAATTAACGCGTCGGGGAACGACTTCACGGAAATAAAGGCTGTCGTGTACAACAAGTCCGCGTGGCCCGCGAGAGTTGCCGAAAACCTTGAGCTTCGGTATTTCGTGGATCTTTCGGAGCTTTCCGACCCCGCAAGCCTGAAAGTTTCGCTGAATTACGCCGAGGGCGCGTCGTTCGGGGGACTGTACGAGTGGAACAAGTCGAAAAATCTCTACTACGTTTCCATTCGGTTCAACAGCAAGATTTACCCCGGCGGTCAGAGCGCGTATAAAAAGGAAGTTCAGTTCAGAATGAGCGCGGCGGGCTGGAATCCCGACAACGACCCGTCTTATAAGGAAATAAAAGGCTCGAACGGCTCGGAGCTCGTGCGGGCGGCGTCCGTCGGGCTTTTCGAGAACAATACTCTCGTGTTCGGCACTCTGCCGGACGGAAAGTCGGCGGGGACGGTAACTCCTCCCGCGTCGTCAGGCAGCAAGAGCAGTCAGAGTACACAGTCCGCCCAAAGCGCACAGAATACTCAAAGCAGCACACAGAGCAGCCCGAATAATCCGACGGGAGCAAAGGACGGCTTGAAAGTTTCCCTCTCGCAGAATCAGACGAGCGGGCAGGGGAATTCCATTCAGTTCAACGTGGAAATATCAAACGGCACAGGCTCGGATATAAGCCTGTCGCAGCTTGAAATAGACTACTTCTTCACGAAAGACGGAAAGGACGCTCTGAATTTCGCCTGCTATCACGCGGCTGTCCAGGGCGGCGCGTATGAGGCGGTGACGGATAAGGTCCGCGCGGAGTTTTCGGGAGTTTCGGGCAAAAACGCCGACACGAAATGCGCCGTGAAATTCAGCGGCGGAACGCTTCCGGCGGGCTCGTCGCTTACCGTGCAGTGCAATATAAATCCCGCCGACTGGAGCAACTTTGACCTCGGAAACGATTATTCCGCAGGAAACGCCGACAACCTCTACATCACCAAAAACGGCTCTCCTCTTTTCGGCTCAAGACCGTAATTAGAGGTTAGCGGTTAGAAGTTAGAGGTTAGAAGTTAGAGGTTAGAAGTTAGAGGTTAGAGGTTAGAAGTTAGAGGTTAGAGTGTGGAAGCCCGCCCGATGGCGGGCTTCTTTGTGCCGTTAAAATAACTAAAATAAATGCCGGTAGTTTGTGAAAAATCAATAAAATTCACAAAAATTATTGACAAGAGAGTGTATAATATGATAAAATAATAATAAGGGCGTATTGTCACCTTTTTCTATTTAAAACAGTGACAATGGAAATGAGGGGAAAAGTATGAATTCAAGAATCGGAAGAAAGCTGCTGCTGGCAATAATCATCTGTATCGTGCTGACAGTCGTCGCGGTGTCCGTCGCCACAATATCAAGAGCTTCGGCTCATAATGATAACCTTATGGGTATGCTGTCGGATACCGGTATAAATATCCTTAAAACACGTCTGGATAACCATGTCCAGCGTATGGAGGATCTGCTGGAATATCTGGACGATTCGGGTACGGTCGAGCTTGATAACGATACCATAAGCGAGGTATTTAAAAGCAAGAAGGAAACCGACGGCGATTTCGGCGGTCTGTGCAGGACCGACGGCAGATTCTACTGGAAAACCGATAATTACAATATAAGCGATTTCGATTACATAAACCTCACGGCGGACGGCTTTTCGGGGATAGTCGTAGACCCTGAGGCAGGTCTTACCATTCAGTGCGCAAAGATGATAATGCGCGGCGGCAAGCCCTTTGCGGCGGCTATCGTGGGTATGAACCTGTCGGACAGCTCGTGGCTCGACGAGATAAAGAGCGAAACCGATTCCGAGGTCACTATATTCCAGGGCAATACGCGTTTCTCGACAACTGTCATAGGCGATAACGGTCAGCGCGCCGTCGGAACAACTATGGCGGCAAACGTCGAAAGAACCGTTATCGAAAACGGTCAGCCGTATACCGGAACAGCGGATATACTCGGTCAGAAGCACTATGTCCACTACGAGCCGCTGTACGATATAAACAACAGGATCGTCGGAGCGTATTTTTCGGGACTCTCTTCGGCGGAATCCGATAAGCTTATGATGTCGATGCTTATCACCAATATCGTCGTGGCGGTGGTCGTAGCGGGTATCTCCCTCGCAATAATGAGCTATATCGCAGTTCAGATGATAATCAAGCCCATAAAGGCAGCAGAGCGCCTTGCAAAGCGTATGAATCAAGGCACGCTCGCAAGAGAATATACCGACCTTAAACTCGGAAACGACGAGCTGGGCGATTTCGTCCGTATGCTCGAACATACTATGGCAAACCTCAACGCCTACGTCACCGATATAAAACAGGTGCTTTCCGAAATGGGAAAGGGCGACTTCACCGCACGTCCTATGGTTGAATATATCGGCGACTTCGCAGAAATAAAGGAATCCTTTACGGATATCCGCGGGGCTCTCAAGGGCATAATCGGAAATATCAACCAGACGTCGCAGGACGTAATGCTCGGTTCAAGCAAGATAATGGACGGTTCGCAGATCCTCGCGGACGGTACGACAAAACAGGCGGCAGCTATAGAGCAGCTCTCCGCTTCCATTAACGAGGTGACTTCAAAAGTACATACCAGCGCCCAGAACGCTTCCGAAGCAGGCAAGGTTTCCGCAGAAACTTCGACCAAGATTCGTCTGCAGAACGGCGAAGTCGACAATATGCTGGAGGCTATGAGCGAAATAAAGGAAAAATCCGACCAGATCCAGAATATTATACAGGCTATCGACGATATCGCGTTCCAGACAAATATACTCGCGCTTAACGCCGCTATCGAAGCAGCTGCAGCGGGAGCTTCCGGAAAGGGCTTCGCAGTAGTAGCCGACGAGGTAAAGAACCTCGCCGCAAAATCGGCAGAATCCGCGCGCCAGACCGGCGAGCTTATCCACGCAACTATAGAATCTGTCGAAAAGGGTACGGAAATCGCTCAGTCCACCGCCGAAACCATGAAGCAGGTAATAGAGCTTTCCGACCTTACGAACCACTACATCAACGATATCTCCAATTCCTCCGCAGAACAGGAAGAATCCATCGAACAGATAAAGGTGGGCATAGAGCAAATTTCCGAGGTCGTTCAGCAGAACTCCATAAACGCACAGCAGACCGCAGAAGCCTGCTCGAACCTATCCGACCAGTCCACCACACTTAAACAGCAGATAGATAAACTTAAAGTTGTGTGACCCCTTTGCGTACATCAAAGCCGTTGCACAGGATAAATAATACCCCATCCCCGTGGAAACACGGGGAACTTTTTTTGAAAAAATATAAAAATTTAAGGAACAACAGGCAAAAGCAGGCGTAAGCTCCTTGACTTTTTTTGGGCAATATGGTAAAATATATTATGTATAAATATGTATTCCGCGGAGGTGCTTATGGAAAAGAAAGTAACTGTTCTTATCGTAGATGACCTTGACCTCAATGTCGAAATGCTGACGGATATACTGAAGGATAACTATAATATTTTGTCGGCAGGAAACGGGGAGGAGGCTCTCGGAATATTAAAGGAAAAATCCGCAGATCTCGTTTTGCTGGATATAATTATGCCGAAAATGGACGGCTGCGAAACACTTAAGCGTATGAGAGAGGACGAGGAGCTTAAAAATATCCCCGTCGTCGCTGTCACGTCCGAGGGCGATCCGGAGCTGAGGGCAAAGGTGCTGGAGCTGGGCGCGGTCGACTACGTCCTTAGAGGAGAGGACGCGGACGCGTTAAAACACCGTCTGGCAAGCGTCCTGAAACTAAGCGAGCTTAATAAGCTGCGCTCCGAAAACGAAAGTATGAAGAAAAAACTCCGCTCCGAAAAGCATCTGTCCGCGCTTATGGACAATATCCCCGGCGGAATCGGAATAATCAAGACCGACGGCGAAAACGCAGCCTGCACGTTCTATAATAAGGAGCTGCCGGAGCTTTTCGGAATGTCCCCGGAGGAATTCGATATGCAGTTCATCTCGGAGGAAAAACCGAAGTGGCTGTCCGAATTCGTCAGAAACGCGGGAGAATCGGGCAATTTTACGCAGATATTCTGCCTTGGCGACGAAAATTCCGCCGACAATTGCCAGTGGATACGCCTGAGCGCGGGCGGTCTTGACGAGCGCGACGGCAGACGCGAGCTGTACTGCGTGTTCCTCGATATAAACGCCGAAAAGATACAGGAGCTAAGAGCGGATAAAGCAAACAAAATGCTGCACACAAACGAAAATCACCTCGAAGCCCTGCTGGATAACGCCCCCGGCGGCATCGCCTACGCAGAGCGCGGCAGCGACGGGAAAATGGAGCTTAAATTCGCGAGCCTAGGTCTTGCGGAAATGCTCGGCTATCCCGATTTCGACGCGTGCGTAAATTCCATAACCGAAAACCCTTGCGTGGGCGTTTCCGACGAGGACGTCGGCATAATAAAGGAAAAGATCGAACGTTCGTTAAAATCGGGAAAACATCTGAAATATTCGTTCGCGTGCCTTGGCAGGGACGGCTCGGAGCTGTGGCTGCATATGCGCGGTCAGACGGCTGTGACAGACGAGGGAAAAGTCTGCCTTTACGCGTTCGTCACCAACCTCACAAAGGAAAAGCAGATAGAGGAAGAACTGCGCACAGTCGCCTACTTCGACCCGCTTACAAAGCTGTACAACCGCTCCGCCTTTATGAAGGAAGCGCAGGAGATACTCTACAATAATCCCAGAAGGGAATATTCAATTCTTAAGCTGAATATCGGCGGATTTAAGGTAATAAACGACGTTCTCGGAAGAGATGTGGGCGACAGACTTCTGAAAGCCGTGGCGGATTCGCTTAAAAATACCATCGGCGACAGCGGCATCTGCGCAAGACTTTTCGCGGATAATTTTATGGCGCTTATCCCGTATTCCGAGCGCTCCGTCCACCCGCAGACCATTCTCGACGCGGCAGTAAAGGCGACCGAACAGGTGGGCGATATATCCCACGAGGTGCAGTACTATGTCGGCGTGTACAGAGTGACCGACTTGTCCGTGTCCGTGGACAGTATGGCGGACAGGGCTTCTATCGCGTGCAGGTCGATAACAGGCAGCTTCCGCGAGCATATCGCGTACTACGACGATAAAATGCGCCGCCGTATGATAGAGGAACAGGAACTTTGCGACGAGAGCCACCGCGCCCTCGTAAACGGCGAGTTTTACGTCTGCTATCAGCCGATATACGGCATAAAAGCGAAAAAATTCGTAAGCGCCGAGGCGCTCGTGCGCTGGAACCACCCGACAAAGGGTCAGATACTTCCGACAAAATTTATCCCGCTGTTCGAGAAAAACGGCTTTATAGCAGAGCTTGACCTGTATGTTCTGGAGCAGGTGTGCATATACCAGAAAAAACGCAGCGATATGGGTCTGCCGCCGTTCCCGATTTCGGTAAACGTGTCGAGAATGTCGCTGTATAACCCGAATCTTTTCGATATAATAAGCGAGCTTACAGACCGCTACGGCGTAGACCCGAAGTATTTCAGGATAGAAATAACCGAAACCGCCTACAACGACAATCCCGCGCAGCTGCTGGATACCGTCGGCAGACTTCGCAGACGCTGCTTTCCGGTGCTTATGGACGATTTCGGAAGCGGCTATTCGTCGCTGAATACGCTTAAGGATATACCGATAGATATCCTGAAGCTGGATATGAAGTTTATGCAGAACTTCGAGAAGAACAACCGCGTGGGCACTATCGTCACGTCTATAGCGAGAATGTCAAAGTGGCTGAACGTGCCGCTGCTGGCGGAGGGCGTGGAAACACGGGAACAGTACGAGTTTCTCGCGTCGGTAGGGTGCGCTTACATACAGGGATTCTATTTCTCAAGACCCGTGCCGGAGGGAGATTTCACGACGCTGGTCGCTCAGGAGGAGATAACGGGCTTCGGCGGGGAGATAGAAAGCTACGGTATGGGCGAGGAGGTAAACGAGCTTCTGGGAAGCAACAGCCTCGTTTCAAAATTCATAAGCTCCGTGTTCGGAGGACTGGGCATATACGAAATGGTCGGCGATAAGCTGGAGCTTATCCGCGCAAACGACGGATATATGCAGATAATGGGCTATACTCCCGATAATTTCAGCGAGGAAAATGAAAATACCGACATCTGGTCGAAAATGCCCGCAAAGGACGCGGAAATCTCTAAAAACGCCTGCATGGAAGCCCTGCGGACGGATAAGGCGGTAAGAGCAAGCGTCAGACGCTATGACCGCAGCGGCAGAGTGCTGCATCTGGACGGTATCCACCGCCGTCTGGGAGGTACGGACGAAAATCCCATATTCTGCATAGCGTTCAATAATATCACGGATAAGATAGAAAGCGACAGGATATTGGAGCGCTCCCGCGACAGAATAGAACAGGCTATGAGCACCACCGATTCCGTCATTCTGGATATAGATTTCAAGGGAAATGAGGACGGCTCGGACAGCGTATACTGCGTGGGCGACCTTTCGGCTTACGGCTTTGAAATGGAAGATATGGCTGAGTATGTGAAAGGGGGAAGAATCTTCTCGAACGTCACGCACCCCGACGATCTGGAGAGAGTAAGGGTGTTCCACGACGACCGTACGCGGGGCAAGATCTCCGAGGAGTTCAGACTGTTCAATAAGGTCACAAATTCCTATAAGTGGTGGAGATTTACCGAAACGCGCTCTTTCGCGCCGGACGGGTCTATAGCAAGACTTGTCGGGATAGGTACGAATATAGATAACGAAAAGAGAGCGTCAATAGCCCTCGAAGAAGCTCACGGAAGAATAAACACCGCCATGAACGATTTCAGCGAGGGCATCCTCGTTATGGAAATGTATGACGACAAGAAGGCTTCCATACTCTACAGCAATTCCAGCTTCTGGAAGATAATCGGAAAGCCCCGCAGCGATAACCCCGACATTCTCGGATACATAAGAAGCGGAGTGGACGGCAAGGACCTTGCGGATATAATATCAAAGTCGAAAAAAGGCGAGCCGCTGCATATCACCTACCATACTACAAAAAGCGACGGACGGGGAGCGTGGATAGATCTTAAAACAGCCCCCTCCGGTACGGGACAGACCGAACGGACATATATGGTGATAGTGTCCGACGTGACCGAACAGGTCGAAAACCGCGCGAAGCTGGACGCTATCATGAAAAACTACAAGGGCGGTCTGGCGCTTGTGGTGCGGGAAAACGACAAATATACGGTCGATTACGCAAACGACAGGTTCTTCGAGATACTGCGCGTAAAGCCTTCCGACGGAAAGCGACTTAGTTCTATGCTCAGCGCCGCAGTGTCGTCGGGCGCGGATACGGGAGATCTGCGCATACACGGAAACGGCGTGAACAGGATAATAAGAATACATCTCGAAAAAATATCCTCGCCCGACGGTTCGGAAAGCTTTGTCGTGACCGCAAACGACGTGACCCTCAAGCGCAGCGAGTCCAAAAACAGAATAACCGAGCGTATGGCATATGCGGCAGCGGGACTGTATGATGTGGTGTACGACATAAACCTCAAAAATCATACGGCAAAGCTGGTGCAGTCCAGAAAAAAACCGCTGCTTGCACAGCAGTCGGTGGTAATGCCTGTGGATTCCGTATTCAAGGAGTGGGAGGAAAAGTTTATCCACCCCGACGATATCAGCATCGCAAGGGCATTGTATCACGTCCCGGTGCAGAGTCCCGATTTTACGGATTCCTACGCGGAATTCAGGATATCCGACGTCCCCAACGGCAGGGAATATCACACCTACGGCGCTGTTATAGTGCGTTCGGGTCAGGACAGATGCAGCCTGTTTATGCGCGACAATATGCGCGTGGACGATACTATCGTGTCAAGTCAGGTCGCCGACCTCGACAGGATATACAGAATGGTCGCCGAGCAGACCAAGACCACAGTCATAGAGTACGACCATGTGACTAACCGCGCCGTCTGCACGCCGTCTATCGAAGAGTACTACGCCGCAAGGCTCTCCCGCGAGGAGCTGCTGGATCGCGAGGAGTTCAGAAAGGGTCTTGCGATACACCCCGACGACCGCGGGAATTTCGCCGATTTCGTCGAGAAAGTGTACTCCTCCGACGAGGCGCAGTCCATAGTCCTCAGAATGAAAATGGCAGACGACAGCTATAAATGGTGCCGCCTTACCGTTTCCCTCACGAGAAAAGGCAGCGCGATAACAAAGTCCCTCTGCACGATAAATCAGGTACACAACGAGGTCATCGCCCGCCGCAAAGCCGAGCAGACCGACGAGCTTTTAAGAAAAACCATACGCCATATCCCCGTCGGAGCAGGCATATTCCGCTTCGACGACGGCGCGGTCGTGCCCGTGTATCTAAGCGACAATATCTACGAGATGTACGGCGTAAAACGCGGCAGCTTAGACGAAGTGCCTGTGCTTTCAGCCGAGCGGCTGGAGCGCGAGGGAAAACTCGCTCCAAACAGCGAGGGCGAATATATTCAGGACGCACTAAGAGCAGACGGTTCGAGATTCTGGTATAACGTCAGGTACCGCGTCTTTGAGGAACAGGGCGAGCTTATGATCTACGCCGCCGTAATAGACGTTTCCGATAAGATACAAAACAGCCGCCATAAGGCAGTCGAGGAGCAGCTGTATCAGGTGCTTATCCAGGAAACCGGAACGATAATCTTCAACTACGCCATAGAATCCGACGAGCTGAATTATTTAAGACATACCGTCGGCGAGAAAAATTCCATCACCACTATCAGGAATTTCATCGGGAACAGCGAGCCGTTCGAGGTGCTTTCCGAAAACGACAGGGCAAACTTCGTCACCTGCCTTAAAAAACTGTCCGACGACGAGGGCGTGGAGGAGCTTCCCGTAAAAATTGACGTGGACGGCTATCCAAGACGCTTTAAGGTGTTTATGAAGAGCGTCTGCGACAGCGAGAACGTCGTGTTTGAAATTATCGGAAAGATAGAGGACGTGGACGACGAAGTCGCCCGTCTGGAAAAAATACAGGCAAAGGCAATGTACGACTCCCTTTGCGTGAATATCTACAACAAGGCGACCACCGAGGAGCTTATCAGAGCGGAGCTTGAGCGCTCCACAGGCGGCGCGCTTATGATGATAGACGTGGACGATTTCAAGAGCATAAACGACCGTCTGGGTCATATGTTCGGGGACGAGTTCCTAAAAAAGTTCGCGACGACCGTAAAGAGCATTTTCCGCGACACGGATATAGTAGGAAGATACGGCGGGGACGAGTTTTTCGTTTTTATGCCGCACGCAACAGGCGCTTTAGCCGAAAAAAAAGGAAAGCAGATATTGCAGCGCGTGTCGCAGATCTCCGTGCCGGAGCTCGGAACGGTCAAAAGCAGCATAGGCGTGACGGCGGTAAATCCCGACAACAGAAACTACAAGCAGATACTTTCACAGGCGGACAGCGCGCTGTACGAGGCAAAAAACCGCGGAAAAAACTGCGTCGTGGCGTTCAACGCCGCAACTATGGAAGAGGGCGTCTACCGTACCGAAAACGAACAGGGCGGCAGAGAGCGTACGCACAGCGTCGTCCTTTCGGGAAACCCGAATATGGCAGGCTCGCTGGCTATGAGAATATTCAGTATGCTGTACACAAGTATGGACATCACGGACGGCATAAATCAGGCGCTGGAGCTTCTCGGAAAGACTTTCGACGTGTCAAGGGCGTACATCTTCGAGGACAGTCCCGACGGAAGATTCTGCTCAAACACGTTCGAGTGGTGCAACGAGGGCGTGGAGTCGGTCATGTATTCGCTTCAGAGCGTGTCCTACAAGGACGACCTCGGCGGAAATTATCGGGAAAATATGAACGACGACGGAATCTTCTACTGCCACGACATAAACACATTAAGCGAAAAGCACCGCGATATCCTTGCGCGTCAGGACATAAAATCGGTATTGCAGTGCGCGATAAGCGACAAGGGAGAATTCAAGGGCTTCGTCGGCTTTGACGAGTGCCGCTCCAACAGGTTCTGGACGCAGGAACAGGTGGATTCGCTGGTGTTCCTGTCGAAGGTGATCTCCATATTCCTTATGAAAGCCCGTCTGGGCTGAAAACAAAAAGCCGCGGGCGATTTGAGCGGCTCAAAGGATCATCGGAACGGAATGTCGCGAATGCGGCGCTCTGCTCTTTGATCTATAATTACATTATTACATTTTATTTTGTCGAACGGAGGAGCTTATTATGTTCACAAGAAACAGCAAATGGGTATTTTTGATCGGAGGCGCGGCGGGAGCGTTCCTGTCACTTATGATGGGAATTTCGGTTGGTTACGCCGCGGCGTCCAGTCTGGTTTACAGGACATCGGCGGGAGTGCTGCTCGGAATATTCACAGTCCTTACGGGATTTTTGCTCACGGCGTTTTTGCTGGTGATATACGGGGTGCTTGCGGAAATATCGTACAAATTCTCGGACAACAAGGCGGCTCTCGCGAAAATGAACAATGAAGCCCCCGACGTTACGGAAATGAACGTCCTCACGGGGAAGCGCTATGACCCGACGGCAAAGCCCGTGCGCGTCGCTCCGCCCCGCCCCGTTGCTTATCAGCAGCCCGTACAGCCCATGCAGCAGGTACAGCAGCCTGTGCAGCCCGTACAGCCTGTACCGCAGCCCGTGCAGTCTGTACCCCAGCCCGTCCCGCAGCCTGTACCTCAGCCCGTTCCGCAACCTGTACCTCAGCCCGTTCCGCAACCTGTACCTCAGCCCGTTCCTCAGCCGGTTTCACAGCCCGTACCGCAGCCTGTTCAGGAAGTGCAGCCCGCTCCCGCAGAATCAGCGGGGCAGGTACAGCCCGAAGCGCAAGCCGTAAAGAATTGGTTCTGCCCGTATTGCGGCAATCCCAACGACGGAGTTGCGAAGTTCTGCACGAAATGCGGAAAACAGAAAGTCAGCATCGACCAGTAAAATCAAACAAAAAGCCCGCCGTACCGCACGGCGGGCATTTTTTGCCAAAAATTTCCCGCCGACGCTGCTTTTTTGCCAAAAATCCGTAAATCCCCTTGAAAAAATTGTTGAATCGTGGTATAATTATTATGTATTATTATATTTGCCGTCATTTCGACGGAGAAGAGGTTGATTTTTATGGCGGATACAATGAAAGGTTTGAAAAGATCCTGCTATTGCGGCGAGGTAACTCTCGATATGAAAGATGTTACCGTCGGCGGCTTTACGCAGAGAGTGCGCGATAAGGGCGGAATCATTTTTATAGATCTCCGCGACAGAACAGGTATTGTTCAGCTCGTGTTCGACGATACCGTCGAAAAAGCCGTTTTCGAGAAAGCTAAGACCGTCCGCAGCGAGGACGTCCTGATGGTAAAGGGCATAGTGCGCCCCCGCGAGAGCGTAAACAATGATATAAAAACAGGCGGACTGGAAATCCTCGTGTCGGAGCTTCGCGTCCTCTCAAGGGCACAGACTCCGCCGTTCGAGATAGTTTCCGATTCCAAAACCAACGAGGAGCTGCGCTTGAAATACCGCTACCTCGACCTGCGCAGAAAGCCGCTTCAGGATAACCTTATAATGCGCCACAATATCGCAAAATGCGCGCGCGAGTATTTCTACGAGAACGGTTTTCTGGAGATAGAAACCCCGATGATGATAAAATCCACTCCCGAAGGCGCGAGAGATTATATCGTGCCGTCAAGAGTGCATAACGGAAAATTCTACGCCCTGCCGCAGTCGCCGCAGATGTATAAGCAGCTTCTGATGATTTCGGGCTTCGACAGATATATCCAGCTTGCAAGGTGCTTCCGCGACGAGGATCTCCGCGCCGACAGACAGCCCGAATTCACGCAGATAGACCTTGAAATGTCGTTCGTGGACGTGGACGATATCCTTGAAATTCTTGAGGGCTTCGTAAAGCGCCTGTATAAGGAAATTCTCGGCGTGGATATAAAACTCCCGCTGCCGCGCTTGACGTATGACGAGGCTATGACGCGCTACGGCTCGGACAAGCCCGATACGCGTTTCGGAATGGAAATAACCGATATTTCCGATATCGTGAAAGATACCGATTTTGCCGTATTCAGGGACGCCGTTTCAAACGGCGGCTCGGTGCGCGGGATAGTCGCGAAAAACGCGGCTACTGCGCTTACGAGAAAGGAAATAGACAAGCTCGTCGAGTTCGTCAAGGGCATAGGCGCAAAGGGCTTGGCGTATGTGCGGTGGGTGGACGACGCTCCGTCCTGCTCGTTCGCGAAGTTTATGAAAGAGGGCGAGCTTGAAAATATCCTGAAAGCCCTCGGCTGCGAAAAAGGCGACGTGGCTCTGATAGTCGCGGACAAGGATAAAGTAACTCTCCCGACGCTCGGAGCGCTGCGGCTTAAGATAGCGAAACAGCTCGACATTATCCCCGACGGCTGGGACTTCCTGTGGATAACGGAATTCCCGTTCTTCGAGTACGACGAGGAAAGCGGCGAGTGGCTCGCTATGCACCACCCGTTTACAATGCCTATGGACGAGTGTATCCCGTATCTCGATACCGACAAGGCTAAAGTCCGCGCAAAGTGCTACGACCTTGTGCTGAACGGCGTGGAGCTGCTTTCGGGGTCTATAAGAATAAACGATCCGGAGCTTCAGCAGCATATGTTTGAAATGCTCGGTATGACCGACGAGGAAATTGCCGCTAAGTTCGGATTTCTGGTGGACGCGTATAAATACGCCGCTCCTCCGCACGGCGGCGCGGGAATAGGTCTGGACAGACTGGCAATGCTTATGTGCGGGTGCGACAGCCTGCGCGACGTGGTGGCGTTCCCGAAGGTGCAGAACGCTTCCGAGCTTATGAGCGAAGCTCCGTCCGCCGTGTCCGACGAGCAGCTTGCAGAGCTTGGGATAGCAGTGGTAAACAAAAAAGACTGATATTTCACAGGGGAAAATATGGAAAGATTCGAGTACAAAAACATAAGCTCACAGGCGGCGAACGGCGACGCAAAGGCGTTTTCCGGACTGTACGCGCTTATATACAAGGAAATGTACTATACGGCGTTCTATTCTCTCGTAAGCGAAAAGGACGCTATAGAAGCGGTACAGGGCGCTGCCCGCGACGGTTTCAAGGCAATAGGACGTCTGCGCAGCGAGGAGAGTTTTCGGGTGTTTATGATGAAAACGCTCTGCTCCAGAATAAGAATGTTCTTTAAGGACTATGGCGCAGCTCCCAAAAACCGCGACTATATGATAGCGGAAAAACAACAGATGTTCGGGCTTGAAAACGGCGACAGACTGTGTGCCGCGCTGTATATAGCGGGACGGTTCACGCCCGACGAGATATCACAGTTTACGGGAATGAGCAAGTCGCTTGTCCGAAAGCGGCTTATACGCGCACTCGACCAACTTGATCTGGATTAGAGGTAAGAAGTAAGAAGTAAGAGGTAAGAGCAGAGGTAAGAAGTAAGAATAAAGGTCAGGGGTAAGAGAAGAGTGCCTTTAATGTGCGCTGTTTACAATTTTATGGGGTGAAAAATATGACAGTTGGGGAAATGCGAAAGCTTATGCTGGAAAAGGTCGTTCCGGAAAACGTCGTCCCGCAGAATATCATTGATTTTCTGATGGACGAAAACGCCGAGCTGCCTGAGCCGGACGCGTATACATTCCTGACAAGACTAAGAACGCTTGGAATAGGAAGCGCGGATTTTCTGAACCTTATGGAGGGCTGCGGCGCTCCCGACGCGGCGGTGAACAGAATACGCTCTAATCCCGCCATGAACCTGCAAAGCCTTATCCTCACGCTTGAGGGGTCGGGAATGACCTCAAAGGACTATACAAGAATTCTCTACACGGCGCGGCAGATATGGGAGAGAACGCTCACTATGCGTCTTGAAAGCTCCGAGAAGATATCCGGCGGCGAATACCCCGACGAATCCGCTCCCGACGAGGATTATGCCGAGTTTGACGAGCCCGATTTTTCGGACGTTATGGAACAGACCATCTCCGAGGGCGGCACGGGCAGCACGGGCTATGGCGAGAACGGCGGGGACGGCAGCTTTGACGACTCCGACGACGATATGGTCTACACTCCGGAGATAGGCGATACTTCCGAATTTTCGGCGGACGAAACAGGCACGTTCGAGTTCGAGTACGTCCCCGACGGCGAGGACGACAAGGACGAGGAATTCGATTTTACGGGAACATTCTCCAAAGTTCCCGAAAAGCGCGCTCCCTCCGATGAAACCATGATGCTCGAAAAAGCCGTCGTTCACGACGGCAGAGCCGACAATGCCGAAACAGTATCCGGTAAAGCCGACAGCGCCGACAACGGCGAGTACGAGTTTCACAGCGAGGAGGATATTTCCGAAAACGCCAAGACCGCGAAAAAGAATTTCAAAGTCAATATAGATTACGGCGACGAATATCCCGAAGAGCAGACCGAAGCCGTTCCGACTGAAAAAACGGGCTACAACGGCGAAACCACGATGATAATCCCCATTGACCGCGACGCTCTCGAACGCGGACTCTCCGACCTGTCGGCAGGCGCCGACAGCGACAGCGGCGAAGAATCCCGCGAAACCTGCGAAACGCCTAGCAGCACCGATTTTCCCGAAGAATCGGAAGAAGCGGCGGAACAATCGCCTGAGCCTGAGCAGGAAAACGCCGTCTATGACGGAAACGGGGAATACGACGGCGACGAGGACTATGACGACGACAGCGACTATGACGACGACAGCGACTATGACGACGATCCCCGCGAAAGGAAAAGACCGAACAAGGGCGCTTTGATAGCGGCTTCGGTCGGCGGGGCAGTCGTGCTGGGCGCGGGCGCGGCAGCGGGATATTTCTTCGGCTTCGGCGGAGAAAAAATCGAATTTGCCGAAAGCAGCGAGGAGATCTACCGCGAGATATACCGCGGCTATGAGAACGATTTTCCGTTCGGAGCGGAGATACCCGAATATACCGCGAACGAGAACAAGGTGTTCGGCGACGGTCTGCTGATTCACACGGACGGCTTCGGAACGTTCTCTCTGGGCAGCGACATCTATTCCGTAAGCGGCGACGGCATCTCGGCAGGAAAATTCGACGGCAGCGAAATAACGTTCTCGGAGGATATAACGCCCCCCGACGGCGCTGTGATAGTCGCGGCTTTCGAGGACGGCGATTCGCTCGTGACCGTGTTCAGCGGTCGGCAGAGCGGATTTATGAGAATAGAAAACGGCACCGAGGTCTTTACGGTGCTTCAGGACGGACGGCTTACGGATTATCGGACGGAGAACGGAGAGATCTCCCTCGGAACGGTCTATTCCGTAAGCGGCAGCATACGGCTGGATTCCCCCGAAAGTTATCTGCCGAGGGTCGGAAAGGATACCGTGGACGCTATTCCGTTTGAAAACGTGATATTAAGCAGGACGGACGGCTGCGCCTACGGCGTGAGCGGGTCGTATTCTCTGGAAAACGGAAGTACGGTCGAGGTGTGCGCCGCTCTCGGAAAGCCCGTCGGCGTGGGCGCGAACGGAAGTTTCGCGTTCAGCGGCAGCGAGGATAAAGACCTGCTCGTCAAAAAGGACGGCGAGGACATCATTACCGAAAAATGCGGGAAGATAACCGCCGCGGCATTCCTGCCGGACGGCTGCGCCGTCTGCGAAAACGGCGAGGTCATAATTCGGGGAGCGGATCTGAAAGCGGTTTCAAGGGCTGCGGCTCTGACGGACGCTCCGAAGAGTCTGCGCTTTGACGGAAACTGTCTGGCGGTAAGCGGCGAGGACGGGATATTCCTGATGATAGACTGCACCGACCCCGCAAACGCTTCGTCGCTCTCGCTTACAAAGGCGAACGGCTTCGTGAGGGGCGACAGGGCTCTCGTATACGGAACGGACGACAAGAGCGCCTTCGTGACGGCGTTCGTGCTTGAAAACGGCAAGGCGTCGGAAAGCGGAGCGTTTTCCGTGGCGCTCTCGGCGGAGGAGCTTGAAACATTCGGCTTCGGCGGGACGAATACAATGCTGCTGACGGATAAGCTCGGCGGCATAGCATACAGCTACTACGACGGAGTGTCGGTGGTGTCCGCATACGTTTCCGTCGGAAACCCGAACAAGGTCACGACGCACTTCGACGACAGAACGGGCTATACCCTCGCCTTCACAAGCGGCGGCTCAATATTCGCCGTGAACAGCGAGGGCGCCGAAAACGTTTCGGACGACACTTGACAGAACGTGAAAATTTGTGTATAATATAAAGGTAAACTGTTTTATGAATGAGAAAAAACGTGCGCTTCTGATGAAAATAGCCCGCATAGCGGCTCTGGTCCTTGCAGCTGTTATGGTGATAAACGTCTTTATGGGGACGTTATTTTAACGGGTCGGTGGGTGCTGGTATATGGGATTATTTTACAATAATAACGTTTCGGGCAGCGGAGTTTCAAAAAACGCTCCTAAAAAGAAGCCGTTCTTCCGCTTCTGGGAGGTGTTCGGGAATAAGTTCGGGACTATGTTCAAGATAAATCTGACGTACTTTCTGTTCTGTATCCCGATAGTGACTTTCGGACCCGCGACGGCGGCGCTGACGGCGCTTATGAGAAATATCTATCTCGAAAAGCCGCAGTTCGTGTTCCACGATTTTTTTAAGGAGTTCAAGAGGAATTTCAAAAAGTCGCTGTTTATCGGACTGCTCGACGTGGCGGCAGTGGTGGGACTGTTCGGGGTGTTCGCGTGGTATTCGGGACTGGATTCTCCGCAGGGCTCGGATAAGGCGGTCACGGCGGTGACGATAGTGACCGAGGTGCTGTTTTTGCTGGTGAATCTGTATATTTACCCGCAGATAGCGGCGCTGGAGCTTCCGCTTTCGTCAATAGTAAAGAATTCGTTCATTCTGATGTTCGTGAACCTCGGCGGGGATCTGGTGGCACTGGCGGTGTTTGTGGGATATTTCTCGCTGGCTTTGCTGTTCACGCCCGCAGCGGCAATAGCGTTCCCGTTCCTGCCCGCGGCATGGCTGGGACTTGTCGTGATGTTCAGCTGTTACCCGACTATACAGAGAGTCCTCATAAACCCGTATTACGAGAAAACAGGCGGGAAAAATCCGGAGCTTCCCGATAACGAAACCGCTGTGTTCACGGATATGGGCGGCAAAGAAGATGCAATCGACCTGCGTTCCGGCAAAAAAGGCGGCAAAAATATAAAATGAAACGTTAATTTGTACAAATCACTTGAAATTTACAGAAAAATGTGGTAAAATAAAATGCGGGTGATCTGTAATTCAACGAACGGTTCAGTCATATTATTTTGAAATGAGGACGATAAAATGAGTTCGAGAGTTATTGTCGGTACACAATGGGGCGACGAGGGCAAGGGCAAAGTCATAGATATTATGGCGGCAAAGGCTGACCTCGTGGTCCGTTCAAGCGGCGGAAACAACGCGGGTCATACCGTCGTCCGCGGCGATGAGGTGTATAAGCTCCACCTGCTGCCGTCGGGGATACTGTACCCGAATACCGTCTGCCTTATCGGAAGCGGCGTGGTCGTCGACCCGAAAGTCCTGCTGGAGGAAATTTCCGAGATGAATAAGCGGGGCATTTCGTGCGATAACCTGAAAATAGACGCGAGAGCGGATATAATTATGCCGTGGCACAGAGAGCTTGACAGGCTCGAAGAGGAATTCAAGGCAAAACAAACAGGCATAAACGTCGGAACAACAGGCAGAGGAATAGGTCCGTGCTACTGCGATAAGGACGACAGAGTGGGCATAAGAATGTACGACCTTGTACACCCCGACTGCCTGAAAAAACTCGTGAAAAATACGGGCGAGCTTAAAAATCTGATGATAACAAAGGTGTTCGGCGGAAAGGCTTTCGACCTTGACGCCGTTTACGAGGAATATAAGGGCTACGGCGAAAAACTCGCGAAATATATCGCGGACGGCTCGGTGATAACGTTTGAGGCTTACAAAGAGGGCAAGGAAATACTGTTCGAGGGCGCGCAGGCGACGCTTCTCGATATCGACTTCGGAACATATCCGTTCGTGACTTCCTCCCACCCGATAGCGGGCGGAGCGTGCATAGGTACGGGCATAGGTCCGAAGATGATCGACGAGGTCATAGGCGTCGGAAAAAGCTATACCACACGCGTCGGCAACGGTCCTTTCCCGACAGAGCTTGACAACAGCCTCGGCGAAACGATACGCAACAAGGGCGGAGAATTCGGCGCAACGACCGGCAGACCCCGCAGAACAGGCTGGTTCGACGCGGTGATAATGCGTCACGCAGTCCGCGTGAACGGTCTTACCTGCCTTGCGATAAATAAATTCGATACGCTGGCGGGACTGGGAAATATAAGCGTATGCACGGCTTATAAAAAGCCCGACGGCACGGTCATAAAGGATTTCCCCGTGACGCTGGAGGAGCTTGCGGACTGCGAGCCGGTTTACGAGGAAATAGAGGGCTACGACGGAGATATCTCCTCGTGCAGGACGTTTGAGGAGCTTCCCGAAAAATGCAGGGCATATATCACGCGCCTTGAGGAGCTGTGCGGCTGCCCGATAAAAATAATCGGCGTGGGCGCAGGACGCGACGAGGTCATCTTCCGCTGATGAAAATACTTTTCATCGGCGACGTGGTCGGAGATATCGGCTGCGAGGCTCTTGCAAAGGCGCTTCCGAAGCTGAAGCAGGATTACGGCGCAAGGCTTGCCATCGTCAACGGCGAAAACAGCGCGTCAAGCGGCAACGGACTGAATGTCCGTTCGGTAAAGGCGATCTTCGACGCGGGCGCGGACGTTATCACAACGGGAAATCACGCCTTCAAGCGGGATTCGGCGTGCGAGGAATACGAGCAGTACGATACGCTGATACGCCCCGCGAATTTCGGGAACGCCGTTCCCGGACGGGGCTGGTGCGAGCTGGATCTCGGCTCGGAAAGCGTGGCTGTCGTGAACCTTGTCGGCACGGCAATGATGCTTCCGGCGGATAATCCGTTCAGATGCGCGGAGGAGATACTTCCGAAAATAAACGCTAAGGTCATAATAGTGGATTTCCACGCCGAGGCGACCGCCGAAAAGCGCGCCATGGGATATTTTCTGGCGGGCAGAGTTTCGGGAGTTTTCGGGACGCATACGCACGTTCCGACCGCCGACGAGCAGATAATAGACGGAACAGGCTATATCACAGACGCGGGTATGACAGGTCCCGCCGAGTCGATACTTGGAGTAAAGCGCGATATAATAATCCAGAAATTTCTGAATTACAGTCCGAGATACTACGCCGTGGCTTCGGGAGAGTGCGAGGTGTGCGGCGTGTGCGCGGACGTTGACTCGAAAACGGGACGTTGCGTCAGCATAGAGCGTTTTCGCAGAATAGTCGGTTTTGGTAATTTTAATTAAATTATAATTATACAGATAAAGAAAGGTTGGGGCAAGACCCCAAAGTATGGTGAGTAAAATGGAAGTTGTTAAGGTTTCGGCACATACCGTACCCAAAAGTGCAGCAGGCGCAATAGCCGCTGTTATCAGAGAAAACCGCGAGGTGGAAGTTCAGGCTGTCGGCGCGGGCGCTGCAAATCAGGCGGTAAAGTCCATAGCTATAGCAAGAAGCTATATGGCGCTGGTGGGAATAGACCTCATCTGTATCCCCGCTTTCACGACCGTCGTGATAGACGGCGAAGAGCGCACGGCTATGAAGTTTATCGTAGAGCCGAGATAAGCGCGGTCCTCTTACGAATACGAAAACTCCACTGACCCGAAAATTATGAAAAGGATCCTTTTTATCACAACAGGCGGCACTATATCCTGCGTTAAAACACAAAACGGTCTTGAGCCGAAGCTGGGCGCGGAAATACTGCTTAAATCCATAAGCCGTGAGGAGCTGGGCATTATCGTCGAGTACGAGGAGCCGTTTCTGCTCGACAGCACGGATATGGTACCCGAAGACTGGGTCGAGGTAGCAAAGCTGATACAGGACCGATATGATATTTTCGACGGTTTTGTCGTGACTCACGGGACGGATACGCTCGCTTACGGCGCGGCGGCGCTTTCGGTGCTTATTCAGAACAGCCCCAAGCCCATAGCCATAACGGGCAGTATGTCTGTCATTTCCGACCCGAAAGGCGACGCTATACCGAATTTAAGGGCAGCGTTTCAGTATGTCACAGATCCGAGAGCATTCGGGATAAAGGTGGTTTTCGGCGGGAGAATAATCGAGGGATACAGCGCCGTAAAGGTACACAGCAGCTGTATGGACGCGTTCAGAAGTATGAACGTCCCCGAAACAGGCACATTCGACGAAAAGGGTATCCACATAAAACGCAGAAGTCGGGCGGAGATACGCCTGACATGGCCGCTTAAGTTCTACTATAAGCTTTACGAGGGCGTTTACGTCGCGAAAATTATTCCGGGACTTAAACTGAGAGTCCCGCTGTTTGAAACACTGCGCGCGGTCATAGTCGAAACTTACGGCACGGGCGGCGTACCGCCTTACTGCGAGGATGAGATATACCGTTTGTGTCACGCGGGAGTATATGTGATAATCGCAACGCAGTGCGCCGAGGGCGGCACTTCGCTTAAAAAATACAGCGTGGGCAGACGTATGAAGCCCGAATTTCCGCTTATGGAAACAAAATTCTATACGATAGAATATGCCGTCGCAAAAGCACAGCTGGCTCTGGCGTATTCAAGAAACTATGAGGGCTTCAGACAGATGTTTGAACGGAATTTCAATTTCTGAACGAAAGGCGGCGGGCATATGAAATGTGTTACGGTCGGGGAGCTGAACAGTGAAGCAAAAGATCCGAACGGCTTTATCCGTGAGGGCGAGGACGCGTATTCCGAAAGTATAGCGCAGGTGGCGGAAAAGATATACGCCGAGCGCACGGAACGCCCCGTCGTGCTTATTTCGGGTCCGTCAGGTTCGGGAAAAACCACCTCCGCCAAAAGAATAGCAAGGCTGTTTGAAAAACACGGCTGCAAGGCGCATACCGTAAGTATGGATAACTATTTCCTGCCAATGCATATGAACGAGGCGGCGCGCGACAAGGACGGGAAAATAGACTTTGAAAGCCCGCAAAGACTGGATATACCGCTGTTTAAGGAGCATCTCGAAAAGCTGTTCAGGTGCGAACAGATAGATATCCCGACGTTCGATTTCGCAAGGCAGGAGCGCTGCGAGGGAATGCCGCTGAAACGGAAAAAAGGCGACATAGTGATACTTGAGGGAATACACGCGCTCAACCCGCTTCTGACGGGAGAATGTGAGGATTTCACAAGGTGCATTTATGTAAGCGTCCGCACGAGGATACAAATGGGCGGGGAGCTTCTTCACCCGTCGAAAATACGTCTTATGCGGCGGCTTATGCGCGATAAGCTCTACCGCGGGCGGGAGCTTTCGGAAACCTTTGAGTTTTTCAAGTCTGTGGAGCGCGGCGAAGATCTGTACATTATGCCCTACAAGCACCGCGCCGATTTTGACATTGACACGTTTATTTCATATGAAGCGCCCGTTTATCGGGACATACTCCTGCCGGAGCTTAAAAAGACGTCAAAGACCTACGAGGGATATTCGGACTATGCCGACATCGAGAAGTTTCTGGAGGCGCTTGAGCCTGTCGACAGCCGATATGTTCCGGAGGACGCGCTTATCCGTGAGTTTATTGGATGATATAATGACGGGAAAGAAAAAATCAATGTGGGTAGTTTTCGCGGTGCTGTCGGCGTTGTTTGCCGCGGCGACATCTATTCTGGCGAAAGTCGGGATAGAGAACGTAAATTCCAACCTTGCGACGGCGATAAGGACGGTCGTTGTGGTGGCGCTTGCGTGGGCGATGGTATTCATAACGAACGCGCAGGGCGGGATAACGGGGATATCGGCGAAGAGCTGGATATTTCTGATATTGTCGGGCATAGCCACGGGAGCGTCGTGGTTGTGCTATTACAGGGCGATACAGCTCGGCGAGGTATCCAAGGTCGTTCCGATAGACAAGATGAGTACGGTGCTGACATTGATTTTAGCGTTTGTATTTTTGCACGAACAGATGAACGCGAAGTCGATTATCGGCTGTATTCTGATTAGCGCAGGCACTCTACTAATGGTATTATAGTGGCGGCTGGCGGCGAATCGCCGCCGGCAGCGTACCGCTGCGGGCGTTCGCTTCGTACCGTGACGAAAATTTATAATGCTATTGCGCGAGAGGATTGTGGACGATTGTCAGGCGTTTTGTAAATTACATACAAATATATAGCGGTCGGCGGATTGTGTTCGCCGACCTGTTTTTTTCGTAATTTCGGATATTTTCCGCGAAAACGCTTAAAATAATCACGAAAGGAGCGATATTATGTTTTCTGTTTTACCTTATACCGACGGATTTTTCGGAGATCTCAACACCGAATTTTTCGGCAGAACACGCGGCTTTAAGACCGATATCCGCGAGGAGGACGACAAGTATATCCTCGAATGTGAGATTCCCGGCTTTTCAAAGGACGAGATAAAAGTCGAAGCCGTGGGCGGTTCGCTTTCGCTGTCCGCCGAGAAAAACTCCGAGCGCGAAAACAAAAGCGGCAAATACCTCCGCCGCGAGCGCACAGAGTGTTCCTACAACCGTGTTTTCGATATTCCGAACGTCGACGCCGATTCTATCGACGCGAACTACTCCGACGGTATCCTCACTCTCACCTTGCCGAAAAAGCAGGCGCAGATACCCGAATCCCGACGTATTCAGATAAAGTAACACCAAAACAAACAAAAGACCCCGAACAAGTGTCGGGGTCTTTTTCATTTTTATTCAGCAGCACTGGGAAATAAGCCAGATGTTGTCGAAATTCCTTGCCGCCAGATCCTGTTTTCTGATGTAAAAATATAACATTCCGCAGTCGCCCCACATAAGCTCGAAACCGTCGTCCTCCACGCTCATCGAATCGAGCTGAAACAGCAGTATCCAGTCCTTGCACTGTTCCGATTCCTGACGGTCCTGCGGAGTTACTTTCGCATAGCCCTCACTGTCGCCGAGGTAATACCCGCGCGATATAAGCTCACATTCGCTTGTCATATTGCCTTGGATTACGTCTGCAAAGCCCAGCATCCGATGTTCGTTTTCCGCAATTTCGTCGTTTATTTTAAGCGATTTTTGCGCTTCGGAAAACTCGTCCCACATCTTGTCTGCGTTCGGGTGGTAGGTGAGAAAATCCTCGAAACAGGGGTATGACAGCTTGCTCTTAAATGAGAATTTATACGCGGGAAACCTGTATTCCTCTGACAGCTCTTTCGGGAATTCAGCAGGGGAGAGCTTTGAAATATCCTCGAAATAGTACACCCTCGCACACCCTCTGTCTTTCGGGTCGTATCCCCAGCAGCCGGACTCTATCTCGTAGAAAAACGACAGCAGCCCCTTTTTCGGGAGCAGCCCCTCGCTGTCAAACTTTGCGGCGTCCTCAAGGTTGATCTGCGCCAGAAACGCCAGCGGGCGGGATTTCTCAACGTCGTCGTACATTCCGAATCCCTTGTAACTCTCCCACTTGAAATGCTTCGGAACGTCGGGCGCACCGCCGAACCTCGATTCGCCGATTTTGCCGTCGGATTTTCCCGAAAGCTGCACGCTTATGGAATTTCTCGCCAGTTTTTTCAATTCTTTTTTTATCTCGATAGCCATAACTTTTCTCCTCTATTTTTCTTTTCGGAATTAACGGAATAAAGAAAGGACGTTGTGATACGTCCTTTCCTTTTTTTCAGTTCAGACCGTCAGCCTGCCGGAAGCTCCTCGCCGATGTAAAAAAACTTTTGTTCCCCGTAAATAATGGTATCTCTGTCCGGCATTTTCAGAGCTATATAAAACTCTTCGATATGTTTTGAAGAGAGCTTCTCCGGCGTTGGTTCTGTCACGAGAAGCACCGTGTTTTCGGGATACAGCCATGACATTTTCATCGGAGTAAACTCGCGGTCGGTACACAATGTACTCAAAAAATCCACGGTATTTTTCATATCTCTCATATAAGAATTGCTTTCGGCGGAAACGCTTTCCGCGGCTTCTGCTGCCCAGTCAAAATTCTCCAGAGAGAACTTCCCGTCCGAAATTCTGAAAAAGCTGTTGTCCCTCCCGACGTAGCAGCCCTCTCTCACCTCCGAGGAGTCCAGAATTTCGGGAGCAGGGTCACAAGTATCTACGTTACGCGCCGGAGTATAGAACGCCATAAACATCGCGATCAACATCACTATATTGCCGATATACTCTTTAGATATTAACCATATAAAATATTTTATCCATTTAAGCATTCCACAGTGTTTTATCTGAACTTGAAAATTATTTTTTGAACTTGAACATACCTATTCTGTCGTGGAGCAGCTGTGCCTGAGAGGACATCTCTTCGCTTGCCGCCGCGCTTTCCTGAGCTGTCGCGGAGTTGTTCTGGACAGCGTCCGCTATCTGGCGGATACCGATATTGATACGCTCGATAGATTCGCTCTGCTTTTCGCTTGACGCGGAGATACCCTCAAGCGAGGTCTTTACTATCTCGGAAGTAGCAGCCACGTTTTTCAGCGAATCGTCCGCCTTTACGGAGATCTGGCGACCGTTGTCGACGGTTTTCATTACGTTAGCGACAAGCGAGTTGATGTCGCCCGTCGAAGCCGCTGTTTTGGAAGCGAGGTGCTGTATCTCCTCCGCGACTACTGCAAAGCCCTTGCCCGACTCTCCCGCGCGCGCTGCCTCTATCGCGGCGTTTATCGCGAGAACGTTCGTCTGGAACGCTATATCGTCGACGGTCTTTACTATGTTTCTTATTTCCTCCGAAGCGTCGGAGATAGCGTTCATGGCGCTGTGCATATCGCTCATATTCCGCGAGGATTCGTTTATGCCCTCGAACGCTGTTTCCATAGCCGAGAACGCCCCGCGTATGCTTTCATTGTTTTTAACCACGTCATTGGTCATAAGCTCGATAGAGCCCGAAAGCTCGGTTATTGACGAAGTCTGCTCGGTGCTGCTCTGTGCCAGCGACTGAGCCCCTGCGGAAACCTGTTCTGCTCCGAGAGCCACCTGCTCCGCGACGGCGTTTATTTCCGCAAGAGTTCTGTTAAGCGTTTCGGAAATATTTTCCAGAGCGGTCTTTATCTGTGCGAAATCGCCCACATAGCTTCTTTCGAGCTTGAAATCGAGGTTGCCGTCCGCTATCTGATCAAGGACGCCCGAAACCTCGTTGATATATCCGATATAATCGTTCAGTCTGTTTGAGGTCTGCGAGAAATTAAATGCAAGCTCTCCTATCTCGTCCTTGGAGTGAACGTCCACCTTTGCCGTGAGGTCGCCCTCCGCGAATTTCTTTGCCGCGCCGTTCAGCCTGTCGATATTTTTTGAAAGTCTGAACGCCATAACGAACGCCACTGCCGCCGCTATAACAACGACCACGAACATTACTATTCCCGAAAGGATACGAAGCTCGCGCCCGCGTGAATCCACCTCATTGAACGGAACAGATGTCACGAGGAACATTCCGTTGCGCATAAGGCGGGTCGTGGCGGTATATTGCGTTCCGTTGTAAGTTGCCGAAACGGTCGTTCTGTCGGTATTTCCGGAAGCGATAAGGTCGGTAAGCTTTTTCATACCGCCCTTATTGTCCAGATCCGCGATAGGAGTTCCGTACTCGGTATCCTTATGGAACATTATTGTTGACGCGTCCGAGCCTACCACGAACGAATCTGCTCCCTCATACATGATATCCGCGTAGGACATCTGTTCGACCATAGTGAAATCGAGATCCATTCCGATTATTCCGAGGCTTTCGCCGTTTACAAAAAGCGGCACTACATACGAGATCATATATATGTTGATATTCTCGTTGAGATACGGATCCATCCACGTCGGTTTTCCGTTGTTTACGGGAATATAGTACCACCCGACGTGATTCAGGTCGCTTTTGTCATACATAGTAAAGTCTGTACATTCCACCTCGGCATAGGGCTCGGAAACGTTGTTCCTCGTATAGAAAACGCCCGAAGTGGGGTATGCTATATCGGGGTTGTATCTTATGTACGCCGTTATAGCGCCCTCGGTATGCTGTGCCGCCGAGAGAATGGACATAGCAAGCTCTGAGGTATACTCGTCGACTGCCTGTGACGAGCTTTTGAATTCGCTGAAATTCGTCATTTTTTTCATAGCCAGCTCTGCGAGGGTATCGACCGACTGTTCGACTCTCATAAAATACCCGTCGAGATTTGCCACTGTACGCTCGCACGCGCCGTTTATTATCTCCGAAGAGTCCTCATTTATTATACGATTTGAGAAAACAAAGCTCAGTGTGCTTACGGAAAAAGCGCCCACCAGCGTGCAGACCAGCGTCAATATTGCGATTTTAAACTTGATTTTCATTTACCCGCCTCCAGTATTACATAAAGATATTCGGCTTTAACGATCCTGACAATACTACATATATTATACAACATTCAAGAAACAAAGTCAAGGTACAAAATTCCTATTTGTGTATAATAGACAAATTCCGTCCGGATATTTTGGAATATGAAAAATGTCGCGGAATCATTCCCAGTCGGAGCATTTTCCCGTAAGTTCGGACACGGACGATATATTATTTTCGATGCAGTAATACAACAGACCGTCTATTATTTTTATCGGAGCGAGCGGGTCGGTGAACATTGCCGTTCCGACCTGAACAGCCGACGCTCCTGCAAGCATCATTTCGACGGCGTCCTCCCACGAGGATATACCGCCCATTCCGATTATCGGGATCTTTACGGCTTTATAGCATTGATGTACCATTCTTACCGCTATCGGGAAAACCGCTCTGCCGCTTAATCCGCCCATATTGTTGTGAAGTACGGGACGGCGCGTTTTTATATCTATTCTCATACCGAGAATGGTGTTGATAAGCGATATCGAATCCGCTCCCGCGTCCTCTACGGCTTTTGCTATTTCCGTAATATCCGTGACATTCGGGGTAAGCTTTACGATAAGCGGCTTTTTTGTCGCCTTGCGGACGGCTGATGTGACGGCTGAAGCGTTTTTCGCGGAAACGCCCCATGCTGCTCCGCCCTCTTTGACGTTCGGGCAGGAGATATTAAGCTCTATCATATCGACGCCTGTCGTATCGAGTATTTCGACGGCTTTAACATAATCTTCCAAAGTCGCGCCCGCGACGTTTGCGATGATCTTCGTACCGGAATCTTCGAGTTTTGGAAGTATCTCGTCGGCGAATTTTCTCACGCCGACGTTCTGAAGTCCGACGGAATTGAGTATTCCCGACGGGGTTTCGGCTATTCTTGGCGGCGGATTGCCAAGGCGCGGTTCAAGCGTCAGTCCCTTGCAGGACACAGCGCCCATAGCCGCGACAGGGTACAGGTCTGTATAGCATTCGCCGTTGCCGTATGTTCCGGACGCGGCTATTACGGGATTGTCAAGCTCAACGCCTGCTATTTTAACTTTAAGAGCGTCTGTTATCAAAATTTTACCTCCTCTGCGTCAAACACGGGACCGTCCTTGCACACGCGTGAATAGAACTCCTCTCCGTCCCTTACAGTCATACACGAACATACCACGCACGCGCCCACTCCGCAGCCCATTCGCTGCTCCAGCGACACCTGACATTTCACGCCGTGTTTTTTACATTCGTCTGCCACTGCCCGCAGCATAGGCGCGGGACCGCACGCCATTACAGCCGAAACTCCGCCCTTGTCAAGCTCCTCGGCAAGCGGCTCGGTCACAAGACCCTTTCTGCCGACGCTTCCGTCGTCGGTGCAGAGGATAACGTTATTGCCGTTTTTCCGGAATTCCTGATCGAGGAATATTTTATCGTAGCTTCTGAAGCCGAGTATAGCCGTTATATCTCTTGTCCTGAGCTTTGAGATCCTGTACAGCGGCGGCACTCCTATGCCTCCGCCTACGAGGACGAGCCTGCCCTCTTCGGGAATATCGAAGCCGTTTCCGAGAGGACCTACCACGTCCATCGTATCGCCTGCGGACAGGTTGGCGATAGCTTTTGTGCCCTCTCCGCGCACCTCGAACACAAAACGCACTGTGCCTTCTATGTTGTCGATGTCGCAAATGGAGATAGGTCTGCGCAGCGTAAAGCCGGGCGCAAGGACGTTTGCGAACTGTCCTGCGGTGCTTTCAGCGGCTATATCGGGAGCCGCTATCTTGACGGAATATATCTCCGCGCCAAGAGATTTTTTTTCAACAATTGGGAAGCTGCCTGTGAAATACATAAAACAGGGTTCTCCTTTCAGAAATAAAATTTACAGGTCTAAGCGACAGCAGAGCGGGAATTTTCAAATTTTCGTGATGTCCACAAGCTCCACGTCGTCAATTGTGGTTTTCATCTCCAGACAGTCAAGCAAGGCGTTTGCGGTATCTATCGCCGTAAGACAGACGATAGAGCGCTCGACTGCTTTTCTTCTCATTCTCACGGAATCGAGCGACGGTTTCCGTCCCGTTTCCGATGTCGAAACGACGTAGCTTATCTCGCCGCTTTCGAGGAGCGTAATGACGTTGGGTTCTTTTGCTTCGTGTATCCTGTAGACGTGGTTCGCGGCTATCATATTGCGGTTGAGAACAGACGCCGTGCCGCCCGTCGCGTAGATCTTAAAGCCGAGCGCCTCGAACCGTGACGCTATTTCGATTATCTCGTTCTTGTCGCTGTCGCGCACCGAGATAAGAACGCCTTTGCCCTCGCCGTTTTCCGCTGCTCTGTTGTGGTGGAATTTGTATCCCGCGGCGGTAAGCCCCTTGTAAAGAGCCTCGCCGAAGGTTTTCGCGATGCCTAGGCACTCGCCCGTGGACTTCATTTCGGGACCTAACTGATTATCCACGTCGTGCAGCTTCTCGAACGAGAACACGGGAACTTTCACCGCGACATACGGGCTTTCCTGATACAGACCGCTCTTGTAGCCCATATCTTTGAGCTTTTTGCCGAGGATTATTTTTGTCGCGAGGTCTACCATCGGCACTCCCGTGACCTTGCTGATATACGGCACGGTTCGCGACGAGCGCGGATTCACCTCGATTACGAACACCTCGTGATTGTACACGACGTACTGGATATTTACAAGTCCTATGACGTGCAGTGCTTTTGCGAGCTTCTCTGTATAATCTATGATGACCTTTTTGATGTGAGAAGTGAGGTTCTGGCACGGATAAATTGAGATACTGTCGCCGCTGTGGATTCCGGCGCGCTCGACGTGTTCCATAATTCCGGGAATAACGAAATCCTCGCCGTCGCAGATAGCGTCGACTTCGACTTCCGTTCCCATCATATACTTGTCGATAAGCACGGGATTTTCAAGCTCCGTCGCGGTGATTATCTTCATATATTCCGAAACGTCCGCGTCGGAGTGCGCTATTATCATATTCTGTCCGCCGAGAACGTAGGACGGGCGCAGCAGCACGGGATATCCCAGCTCGTTTGCGGCTTTGAGGGCTTCCTCGGTAGTGAAAACTGTTTCTCCCTGCGGGCGCGGTATACCGCACCTTTCGAGCAGCTCGTCGAAAAGCTCTCTGTCCTCTGCCGCGTCGATATCCGCCGCCTGCGTTCCTAGAATACGAACGCCCATTTCGGTGAGGTGCTTTGTAAGTTTTATCGCGGTCTGTCCTCCGAACTGCACCACGCACCCGTAGGGCTTTTCGGTCGCGATAAGAGCTTCCACATCCTCTTTCGTCAGCGGGTCGAAGTACAGGCGCGTTCCCGTGTCAAAATCGGTGGAAACGGTTTCGGGGTTGTTGTTGCAGATAACAGCCTCGCAGCCCTCTTCTTTCAGCGTCCACACGCAGTGAACGGAGCAGTAGTCAAACTCTATTCCCTGACCTATTCTGATAGGACCCGAACCGAACACTATCACCTTTTTCTTGTCGGACGGGTGGGATTCGATAAACTCCGCGGCTTCGTTCTCGCGGTCGAAGCAGTTGTAGAAGTACGGGGTTTCCGCCGCGAATTCCGCCGCGCAGGTATCGACCATCTTGTAAACGGCAAGCCGCCGCTCGAAATTCTTGTCGGAAATTTTCTGCCCCGAAATGCGCTCTATCGTGCTGTCAAGGTAGCAGTATTTCTTTGCGGTGAGATATTTCTCCTCGGTAAGCTCTCCCTCGGACAGCCATTTTTCCAAGCCCACAAGATTATTGAGTTTCGAGATGAACCACTTGTCGATTTTTGTTATATCGTGAATTGTGTCGATCGGAATTCCGCGTTTCAATGCTTCAAACACGCAGAACGAGCGGTCAACGTCCACGTCCGAAAGTTTCGCTAAAATCTCCTCGTCGGAAAGTTTCGTAAACTCCCTTTTCGTCATGGTGTCCATTCCAAGCTCGATAGAGCGGACGGCTTTCATCATTCCCGCCTCGAACGAGGGCGCTATTGCCATAATTTCTCCCGTCGCCTTCATCTGCGTGCCGAGAGTTTTTTTCGCGTATACAAATTTATCAAAGGGCCATTTCGGGAATTTCACCACGAGATAATCCAGCGCCGGCTCAAAGCATGCGTAAGTCTTTCCCGTGACCTGATTTACTATTTCATCGAGAGTATATCCCACGGCTATCCTTGCGGCAACCTTTGCTATCGGATATCCCGTAGCTTTCGACGCGAGCGCGGACGACCTTGAAACGCGCGGATTTACCTCTATAACGGCGTATTCAAAGCTGTCGGGTTTCAGCGCAAACTGGCAGTTGCACCCACCCTCGACTTTAAGAGCCTGAATTATATCCAGCGCCGCCGTGCGGAGCATCTGATATTCCTTATCCGCAAGCGTCACGCACGGAGCGACGACAATAGAATCTCCCGTATGAACTCCCACGGGGTCGAAGTTTTCCATAGAGCAGACGGTGATAACGCTGCCCTTGCTGTCGCGCATTACCTCGAACTCTATCTCTTTCCAGCCCGAAATGCACTTTTCGACAAGAATCTGCGTGATAGGCGAGAGCCGCAGTCCGTTTGTCGCTATCTCGTGAAGCTCCTCGCGCGTTTCGGCGATACCGCCGCCCGTACCGCCGAGCGTGAACGCGGGACGCACGATAACCGGATACCCTATTTCCTCCGCGAACGCCATAGCGTCGTCGATATTCTCGACAACTTTCGACGGGATAACGGGCTGTCCTATCTCCTCCATAGTATCCTTGAAAGCCTGTCTGTCCTCGGCTTTATGTATGGTTTCGGGATTTGAGCCTAAAAGCTTTACGTTATGCTCCGCGAGAAATCCGCTTTCCGCAAGCTGCATAGAAAGCGTCAGCGCGGTCTGTCCGCCGAGGTTTGACACCACGGAATCGGGCTTTTCTATCTCGATAACGCGTTTTACAACGTCCAGCGTAAGCGGCTCGATGTAAATTTTGTCCGCCATATGCTTGTCCGTCATAATGGTCGCGGGGTTTGAGTTTATAAGCACGACTTCAAGCCCCTCCTGTTTGAGGGCGCGGCAAGCCTGCGTTCCCGCGTAGTCGAACTCCGCCGCCTGACCTATAACTATAGGTCCCGAACCTATTACAAGCACTTTCTTAATATCACTTCTAAGCGGCATTATCTGTCCCCTCCCATCATCTTAATAAACTCGTCGAACAGGTACGACGTGTCGTGCGGACCGCCGCAGGCTTCGGGGTGAAACTGCACCGTAAAAGCGGGCGCGTTTTTATAGCGCACTCCCTCGCAGGTGCCGTCGTTGCCGTTGATATGCGAAACCTCTCCGACGCTTTCGGGAACGCTTCCGCTTATCACCGCATACCCGTGATTCTGTGAGGTGATATACGTCTTGTCGCGGGCAATATCCTTTACGGGCTGATTTCCGCCGCGGTGTCCGTATTTCAGCTTTTCGGTCTTTGCGCCGTTCGCAAGAGCCAGCAGCTGATGTCCAAGACATATCCCGAACGTCGGTATCTGTTCGGGAATAAGCGCCCTCAGCGTCGCTATCGCTTCGGCATTGTCCGCGGGGTCGCCCGGTCCGTTCGAGAGCATTATCCCGTCGGGGTGCTGTGCTTTTATTTCTTCGGGAGTTGAGCCGCACGGCATTACCGTGACATTGCACCCGCGCTTTACAAGCTCCCGTCTTATGTTGAACTTATACCCGTAGTCCATTAAAACCACGTTGAACCTTGCGTTTTCGGCAGGGTAGAATTCTTTTTCCTTTACCGACACCTTCGGCACGACAATGCCCACGCTGTATGCTCTTATCTCCTCAAGGAGAGAATTTTTATCGCAGTTCAAAAATTCTCCGCTTACTATCGCGCCGTTCATAACGCCGCTCTCGCGGATTATTTTCGTAAGCCTGCGCGTGTCGATATCATAGATACCGATAATTCCGAGCGTTTTCAGATACTCGTCAAGACCGCCCTCGCAGCGGAAGTTTGACGGCTCCTCGCAGTACTCGCGGACGATATATCCCGCCGCAGCGCAGCCGTTCGATTCGGGGTCGGTCTTGTTCACGCCGTAATTTCCGATAAGCGGAAATGTCTGTGTGATGATCTGTCCGCAGTAGGACGGGTCGGTAAGCGTTTCCTGATAGCCCGTCATTGCGGTAGTGAAAACTATCTCGCCGACAGTTTTTCCCTCCGCGCCGAAAGAACGCCCCTCAAAAACCGTTCCGTCCGCCAATATAAGCGCTGCCTTTTTTTTGTTCTCGAAAATCATAAAAATGCCTGCCTTTTAACGAAGTTTTATTTTATCTGCCGATCTCGATCTTTCCGACTATTCCCATTATTTCGTCGCGCATACGGATAGCTTCTCTGCGTGCTGCCTCGGCGAACTCGCGCTCGCCGCATTTCTGCTTCTGGTAAGCGCACATAATTCCGCGTGAAGAATTTACAATCCCGCCCAGACCGTTCTTGTCGAACGCCGCGGCGATGTCCTTTGCGGTCGCTCCCTGTGCGCCGTATCCCGGAATAAGGAAGAACGTATTCGGAAGCACCTCGCGCAGGCGCTTTATCTGTTCCGGATAGGTAGCGCCCACCACGGCGCCCACGCCGCTGTAGCCGTAGACTCCCGCAAGCTCCTTTCCCCATTCCTCGCACATTTTTCCCATGACCTCGTACACGGGCACGCCGTCTATCAGCTTATCCTGAAGCTCCCCGCTCGACGGGTTAGACGTTTTCACTAGTACGAATATTCCCTTGTCATGCTCGGCGCAGGTTTTGATAAGCGGCTTTATGCCGTCGCTTCCGAGGTAGCCGTTTACCGTCAGAGCGTCGCCCAGAAACGGCTCGAATTCCGAAAGTCCGACCTTGACTTTTCCGAGATGTGCCGCGGCATATGCTTCCATAGTCGTGCCTATGTCGTTGCGCTTGCCGTCGGTGATTACATACATTCCCTTGCTTCTGGCGTATTCCTGAGTTTTGTAGAGCGTCTTAACGCCTGCCGTGCCGTACATTTCATAGTAAGCCGCCTGCGGCTTTACGGCGGGGACGATGTCGTAAAGCGCGTCTATAAGCCCTTTGTTGAATTCCAGAATAGCCTTTGCCGCACCTTTCAGATTCTCGCCGTACCGCTCGAAATTCTTTTTGCGGATATATTCGGGCACATAGTCCAGCTTCGGATCAAGTCCCGCGACGGTGGGGTTCTGTGTCTGTTCGATCTTCTCTATAAGTCTGTCAAGCGCCATAGAAATTCTCCTTATATAATATAGTATATATTATTTATCTTCGTAGACGATCTTGCCGTCCACAATGGTCATTTTTACTCTGCCTTTAAGCGTCATTCCCTTGAAGCAGGTGTTTTTGGACTTTGAGTGGAGCTTTTTGGGGTCTACCGTCCACTCCTCGTTTATGTCGAAAACAGTGATATCTGCGGGCGAGCCTTTTTCAAAGGAACCGCCCGGAATTCCGAGGATCTTTCTCGGATTGACGCACATAAGCCGCACTATTCTTTTCAGGGAAATCTTTCCCGTATGATAAAGCTGCGTAAGCGTCACCGCAAGTGATGTTTCAAGTCCGACAACGCCGTTCGGAGCTTTCTCGAAATCTGCTTTTTCTTCGGGAGCGTGAGGCGCGTGGTCGGTTACTATACAGTCAATAGTGCCGTCGCAAACGCCCTCGGTAATCGCCACCACGTCGTCGTCCGTGCGCAGCGGGGGATTCATACGGTAATCCGCGTCGCGTGTGCGGAGCTTCTCGTCGGTAAGCGTGAAATAATGCGGGCAGGTTTCGCTCGTGACCAATGCGCCGTATCGTGCGCCCAGTCTTACCATAAGCATACTTGTCGAAGTCGAAACGTGAGCGATATGGATAGGCATTTCCAAGTCCCCCGCAAGGATTATGTCCCGCGCCGTCATTATATCCTCGGAGCTTCGGTGCATACCCTTTACTCCCAGTTCCTTTGAAACCTTTCCGCTGTTCATAATTCCGCCCGCTATGATATCGGGGTCCTCGCAGTGGGAGATAACGCGCAGTCCCGCGTAATGCGCTCTTACCATGGCGTGCGCCATCATCATAGCGTTCCTCACGGGCTTTCCGTCGTCGGACACCGCAACGCACCCCGCCTTGCGCAGCGCGATAAAATCACACAGCTCCTCGCCTTTCAGTCCCTTTGTTATCGAACCTATCGGGTAGACCTTGCACTTTGCCTTTTTTGCCTTTTCGAGTATATATTTCACGACTTCCGGATCGTCGACGACGGGATTTGTGTTCGGCATACAAGCCACCGCCGTGACTCCGCCCGCCGCCGCCGCCTCAGAGCCGGATATTATATCTTCTTTATGAGTTTGTCCGGGGTCGCGGAAATGGACGTGCATATCGCATATTCCCGGAATTATGGTCTTTCCCGTACAGTCTATCGTCTTGTCGGCTTCCTCGTTTATATCGGGCTTGCAGTCGACGATCTTTCCTTTTTCCACGAGAATATCGGCTATGCCCTCGAAATTTCTCGCTTCGTCAACGATATATCCGTTTTTAAGCAGTAATTTCATAATTCACCTCTCCTCAAACAAAATCAGTTCAGTCGGCTTCGGATATTACGACCTTATCGCAGCCGTCTGTTTCCCTCACCATGACTTTTACCTTTTCTCCTCTTGAAGTCGGGAGATTTTTGCCTATATAGTCCGCTCTTATCGGAAGTTCCCTGTGACCTCTGTCTATCAGCACCGCCAGCTGTATCGCCTCCGGACGACCCCTTGACAGCAGCGCGTCGATAGCGGCGCGAGCCGTTCTCCCCGTGAAAATAACGTCGTCGACTATCACCACGCGTTTTCCCGTAACGTCGAAATCTATATCGGAGCTGTCGGCGCTTATGCGCTTTTCGTCGTCGCGGAACGGCGTTACGTCAAGCGTGCCCAGCGGTATTTTTCTCCCTTCTGTTTCGGAGATCTTTGCGGCTATCCGTTCTGCCAGCACTGCTCCTCTTGAAAGCAGCCCCACCAGACACAGGTTTTCAGTTCCGCCGCGCTCGATTATCTCGAACGAGATGCGCGTCACGGCGCGGCAGACAGCCTGCCCGTCAAGTATTTCTGCCTTTACGCGGCAAATGTTTTCTTCCATTTTATCACCCATAAAAAATGCCGCCCGTGGGCGGCTTTTGCTTATTTCGTTGAAATTTTCCATACCTCGGTCAAAGCCGATTTACAGTTTTTTACAACCTTGTCGGCATCTCTGTACCGACTTAAAAGCCGCTACTAATATTATAGGATATTGCAATATTTTTGTCAATGACAAAAACAGCAAATTCCGTCAATTTTACAAGATATTTTCGTGCATTTTTCACAAAAACAGTTTAAGTCCCTTTTTTCTGCGGAATTTCTGAAAAAACTTTAGGGGAATTGAGAGAAAAAATCGGAAAAAGAAGAAAATTTGTAGAATATGTGCAAAATTTACAAAAAACATATTCTTTTTTGGTGAAACTGACGGTTGCAATTTTGTGGGAAAAGGTGTAAAATAGTAAACGGGGATTGATTCGCGCGTAGGGGAAATGCACGCGGATCATAGTGTTTGCTATCAGTCGGCAAGGCAAAAAACGTATGATTTCTTGGAGGAATTTTTGTATGAAGAAATTTGGTGCGGTGATTGCGGCACTGGCGTGCGTAAGCGCGTTTTCCGCTGCAGCTTCCGCTGAAACTGACCTGACTGGTTTGGGTAAAACCCCTATCGAGCTTCCTGATTCCGTAAAGGAACAGTTGGCAGACAACGGATCATCTTCGACCGATACAGCAAAATCGGACGGGGAAACAAGCGTCGCTTCCGATAAGGACGCGGCGGATACCGGCGTAGAGAGCGTGGCGGCAGGCGTGGGAGCAATAGTTCTCGCGGGGGCGGCTGTCGTTCTTTCTAAAAAAAGAAACTGATTTGATTTTTCGATAGCAACACTTTTAAGTTCAGCTCCTCGGCAAAAGTCGGGGAGCTGTTTTTTTCTCTTTTGCCGTCAGCGCTCTTGACTTCGGGGAAAAAATGTGATATACTGTATTTATAAGTTTTTATGGGAGGCAATATTATGGAAATCAGAAAAATTACAGAATCAATCACCGGCGTTGGCGTCAGGGATACTCAGATCGACCTGTTCGAGGGAATTTATGACGTGCCTGAGGGTATGCTGTACAATTCCTACGTCATAAAGGATAATTTGACGGCTGTCGTCGATTCCGTGGCTGAAAACTTCGGCGCAGAATGGCTCGAAAATATTTCAAAAGTCACGGATAAGGTCGACTACCTTATCGTGCAGCACGTCGAGCCCGACCATTCCGCAAACGTAAAGCTGCTTACGGATAAATTCCCGGACGCTAAAGTCGTGGCGTCCGCTAAGGCGTTCGACTTTATAAAACAGTTCTACGGAGCGGATTATTCCGACAGACGCGTTGTCGTAAAAGAGGGCGATACCCTCGACCTCGGCACGCATAAGCTCCGGTTCGTGGGCGCGCCGATGGTACACTGGCCTGAGGTGATTATGACCTACGATACGACCGACAAGGCTTTCTTCTCGGCGGACGCTTTCGGAAAGTTCGGCGAGCTTGAGGGCGACGAGTGGGCTTGCGAGGCGAGAAGATATTATTTCGGTATAGTCGGAAAATACGGCGCACAGGTTCAGGAGCTGCTGAAAAAAGCTTCGGCTCTCGATATAAAAATGATACTGCCGCTGCACGGTCCCATACTCACGGAAAACCTCGGATACTATCTCGGTTTGTATAATACCTGGTCGTCCTATGGCGTGGAGAGCGAGGGCGTGGCGATAGCGTACACCTCCGTTTACGGGAATACAAAGCGCACCGTGGAAAAACTCGCGCGGCTGCTGGAAGCAAAAGGCTGCCCGAAAGTCGCCGTTTCGGATCTCGCGAGAGATGATATGGCGGAGGCTGTCGAGGACGCTTTCCGCTATGGAAAGATAATTCTCGCGACGACGACCTACAACAACGATATTTTCCCGTTTATGAGAGAGTTTATCGCGGACCTTACCGAGAGAAATTTTCAAAAGAAAACCATAGGCATCATCGAAAACGGAACATGGGCGCCAAATGCCGCAAAGAAGATAAAAGCCGCTTTCGAGAATTCAAAGGATATAACGTTCACGCAGACCACCGTCACCTTAAAGTCGGCGCTTAACGAAGCGTCCGAGGCGCAGCTCGAACGCCTTGCGGACGAGATACTGGCTTGAAATTTTCAGATGTGATAAAAATCAACTCCCGCTCGTAAACCGAACGGGAGCTTTTTTATTTTACCGTAAAGCTGTCAATTATTAGTCCTGCTTTTTTCTCACTGTTGTGAGCGTCACGCCCATAGCGGCAAGGACCGCTGCCGAAGCCGCAAAGCCCATGGAAACACCCGTGTCGGGGTTCTTGGATTCCTTGTCTACCGTGCCTGTGGTGTCAGAATTTGTTCCCGTTTCGGAGCTTGTCGTGGTAGTGGAGCTTGTGGTATCGGGTTCGCTCACGGAGCTGTTCGGATCTCCGTCCTTAGCCTGCGAGTCTGTTCCCGAACCGCTTGCCCCGTTTGCCGAACCGAGGTCGTTTGTGTCGGAAACTGCCGAATTATTATCGGCGCCGTCGGAAATGCCGTTATCAATATTTGTGATGCCGTCGGCTATATCACGTCCCGCATCGAAAATGCCGTCCGCTATATCCTCGCCCGCGTCGGCGACTCCGTCGACAGCGCCGCCTATAGCACCGCCTACGCTGGCGAATGCCGCGGTCTGCATAAGCCCCGCGGCGAGCGCGGCGAAAATTACCTTTTTAAGCATTGGAACTCTCCTTTCGGAATATTACGCGATCATTCGCGCATTACTATTATTCACGAAAGAGAAAATTTTATTAAGCGTAAAATTTAGAAAAAAACAGGCGTTTTTCGGAAAAGAGTTATGATTTTTTAGGCTTGCACTTTCCTTTTTCGGTATTCCCGAAGCTTACGAGAGTAAGCCGCTCTATCTCCTCTTCCGGAACGTCCGACTCCAGAAAGACCGACACCCAGTGCGTTTTATTCATATGATACGCCGGAATTATCCCCTCATAGAGCTTCGCTTCAAGCTCGCATTCCATAGGGTCGAGTTTGAGGTTTACTATATCTCTGTTCTGATATTTCAAAAGCACGGCGAACCATTTTTTGTTATCCTCACGGCGCACGGCTATCGACTCAAAATCCTCGTGGAACGGTTTGTCTATGACCGCGCCGCCTATCGTCCCGCAAAATTCCAGATATTCTTCCTTTGTCATTTTGTCCTCCTGTAGCGGAAAAATCTGATATTTCTCCCGCCTGTTTCTATAACGGGGGAAACTTCCGAAAGCTCCATATCCGTTATTTCGTGGAAAAACGCGTCGCCGCCGAAATTCTCGTAAACTCTCGTTATGACCGCTTCGTCGCAGTACGGTTCAAGCAGCCTGTATATTTCCGCGCCGCCTATAACGAACACCCGTTCCTTGCCGTCCTTGTCCTTTATATATTCCAGCAGGCTTTCAGCGTCGTGAAAGACCCTTGCTCCGTCCGCCTTCTCCATACTTCGCGAGAGTATAAGATTTTCCCTGCCGGGAAGCGGCTTTTTCGGGAAAGAATCCCACGTTTTCCTGCCCATTATCACCGTGGAATTTTTTGTCGTTTCCCGAAAATTTTTCATATCCTCAGGAAGCCTGCACAAAAGCCCGCCGTTTTTTCCTATAGCGCAGTCGTTGTCCATTACCATAATAAGCGTCATTGATATCCTCCGAAAAAACACCGCGGACCCGAAAGTCCGCGGCTTTTTTTACTTTCCAACCGTATAAACACCGCCGACACTCAGCAAGACGTGCTTCGCGGGACGCTCCCGCGGGGATCTATACGGTTCTGAATTACGGACCCCTTTCTGCCGCGAATACTTCCGCGACTGCGGGGTACGAGTTCTTTGAAAGGGCTTAGGACCCGCTTCGCGTGTTCTCTCTCCCTTTTAATTATTTATCGTCCGTCCAGCCGAAAACTTTAGTTTTTTTATTTGTGCAATTTTCACGAATTTTCTTCCAATTTTTCGTGAATCGGGCATAATTCATATTTTTGTCATACGGGCATTATTGCGCATAACACGTTTTTCGCCCTTTACGTCGAAAATTATCGTGACCATAGCGTCGTTGCCCATTGCCGTATAAGCGGTCACGGTACCCTCTCCGAAGAGGTTATGCCGCACTCTGTCGCCGACGCTGAATATCTCGCCGCTTACTGCGGATTCGGCGGCTATTCTTCGTGTTTCCGCCTGAGCTTTAAGGTAGCTCTTATGTTCGGGCTTTACAAGGCGGGTGTGGACAAACTCCTCGGTATAGAAATCGCAAAGCTCGTTCGGTATTTCCTTTGCGAACACCGAAAGCTGGTTCGCGCCTGTTTTACCGTAAAGCATTCTGGTATGGGTATGCGTGATGTAAAGCTCCCGTTTTGCTCTCGTGACAGCGACGTAAGCCAGACGGCGCTCTTCTTCAAGTTCGACGTAATCGCTCTTTGCCATATTCGTGGGGAAGATATTGTCCTCGGCGGCTGCAAGAAACACCGTCGGGAATTCCAGTCCCTTTGCGGAGTGCATAGTCATCAATGAAACGCAGTCGCTTTCGGAATCGTAGTTGTCCATATCCGACACGAGCGCCACCTGCTCCAGAAATTCGGGAAGTCCCGCTTCAGGATTTTCCTCCATCATTATAGCGGCGTAGGACTTAAGCTCGTTGATATTTTCTATTCTGGAGATGCCGTCGGCGCCCATTCCGACAAGCATATCCAGATATCCCGAATCCCGCGCCACAGCGTCTATAAGCTCGTCCAGTTTCAGTGTTTTTGAAAGCTCGGAAAGCTTTTCAAAAATTATCGCAGCCGCGGTCAGCGAGTTTGACCGCTTGTGAAGTCCCGGAATAAAAGCGGAAGTCCGGCATATTTCAAGCGGAGATACTTCCGTTTCGATGGATATCTGTATTATCTCCTCGATAGTGGCGTCGCCCACGCCGCGCTTCGGCTCATTGATAACTCTTCTGAATCTTGCCGTATCGTTCGGATTATACAGCAGCGAGAGGTACGCTATAATATCGCGGACTTCTTTTCTGTCGAAGAAGCGTGTTCCGCCCACTACCTTATACGGTATTTCAAGCCGCGAAAGCGCCGTTTCATACGACCGCGAGAGGGCATTGTTACGGTAGAGGACAGCGTAGTCCGAATACTTCGCGCCGTTTTTCACGCCTTCCTCGATAATATCCGCTATAGCCTTTGCTTCGGCGGTTTCGTTCTGATAGCAGTTTATTTTTATCTTCTCGCCGTCGCCGAGCTGACTCCAGAGGTGCTTTTTCTTGCGGTTGGAGTTGTTGCTTATAATGGCGTTCGCGGCGTTGAGGATATTGCAGGTGGAGCGGTAATTCTGCTCCAGACGTATCACTACAGCGCCCTTGTACTGTTTTTCAAACGAGAGGATATTTTCGACTGTCGCTCCTCTGAATCTGTAGATGGACTGGTCGTCGTCGCCTACGACGCACAGGTTTCCGTTTTCCCCCGCAAGCAGGGAAACGAGCTTGTACTGTGCTATATTTGTATCCTGATACTCGTCGACGAGTATGTATCTGAACCTGTCGCGGTAGTATTCGAGAATGTCGGGATTTTCCTCCAGAAGTCTTACCGTAAGCATAATTATATCGTCGAAATCGAGAGCGTTCGCGCGTTCGAGCGTCATCTGATAATCCTCGTATACCTGCGCTGTTTTCTTAAGGTTGTCCGCTCCGCTCTGCTCGGCGGTTTCTTTGTAGGACTGCACTGTAATAAGCTTGTCCTTTGCGTGGGAGATCTCGTTTCTGACAAATTTCAGCGGGATTTCCTTTTCGTCGATATTGTGGCGCTTCATAGCCTCCTTGAAGATACGTTTTGTATCGTCGTCGTCGTAGATTATGAAGCTTTTCGCATAGCCGAGCCGTTCGATATCGCGCCTTAATATTTTCACGCAGGCGGAATGGAACGTCGAGGCGTTTATATATTCCGCTCCGTCGCCGATCTTGGCGTTAAGGCGCTCGCGCAGCTCTGCCGCGGCTTTATTGGTAAATGTTATGGCAAGGATATTCCACGGCGCGCACGGCTCGACCGCTGTTATATCCGCGAGCCGTTTTATATTTTCGGGAGTTTTCGGAAGACTTGGAAACTCCTCCAGAAAACTCCTCTCCTCGTCGGAGATTTCCCGCTCTGTCGTGTCGTGGTAAGCGTTTCCGAAACGCATTATATTTGCTATTCTGTCCACCAGCACGGAAGTCTTTCCGCTGCCTGCTCCCGCGATTATAAGCAAAGCTCCCTTCACTCGGAAAACAGCCTGCTTCTGCATATCGTTTGCCCGCTCGAAAACGCTTTCAAGAGCGTGTTTTTTCAATTCTGTATAATTCAAGATCCACCTCTGATTTCTTTCTGTCATTCGGAAGTCCCGTCAAGCGCCACGAAAGGATTTACCCCGTCGCTCACGACCTGCGGTAGTACTCCGTCCCACTGCGTTACTTTAAGATATTCTATATAGTCCGGCGATTCCTTAAGCTGCTTTTGTACTGCCTCGATAGCGTAAGCCTCCGCGTCCGCCTTTATTTTCGCCGAATCTGCCTCAGCCTGTGCCGCTATTACCTGCTGTTTTGCTTCTTCCTGACGCTCGGCGGTCTTGTTCTGCATTTTCAGCGCGTCCTGAGCGGCTATGACCTTTCCCTGAATGGACTGCTCGAAAGCGTCGTCAAAGTCGAGATTTTCTATAGCGAACGCCGTCACGACTATCCCGCTCGGCGCGAGCGTTTCCTTTAAGGATTCAAAGATCACGTTCTGCACTTCGCTTCTGGTCTGTACAAGTTCTTCGGCTTTGACCTTTCCTATTTCGTTTTTGGCTATTTTTGCGACATTCGGGACGAGCAGCTTTGTTTCGACGTTCTCTACTCCGATGCTTCTGATTATTTCGGAGAGCTGCGTGCCGTCGTAGTAATAGTTCAGTTTTAGTTCAAGCGAATCCACCGTCTGTGTATCGGAGGTGTATGCGTCCGTTGAAACGAAGTATATCTGTTCCCGTATATCGACGGGCTGTATCTCCTCGATGAACGGTATTTTGAAATTCAGTCCTGCCGTCATTGAATCGTTGACTATCCGTCCGAACCGGTATTTTACTCCGACATAGCCCTCTCTTACTATTGAAAAGCAGTTGAATATCACAATAAGGGCAATTATCGCTATTATTGTGACAAGCACGGCTTTTCCGAGAAAGCCGGTTTTTTTCTCATCGCTCTGCTGAGTAGAAAATTTTTGCATAATAGACCTCACAATTTCATTTTGGCAAGCTCCGAATACTTATCGTCGGCTGTTATAGGAGTGACTGCCGCACGGCGGGATATTCCCGCTCTCGCGAACGCCTGCGTAAGCATGAGCTTTATTCTGTTGACCTGGTTCACCTCTGAAGCTCCCGGATCGAAATCGACCGCTATGATGTTGCTTTCGGGGTGCTGGCGGCGAAGCTCGCCGATAACGCCCTTGCCCGTTACATGATTCGGCAGGCACGCGAACGGCTGCATACACACGATATTTGGCACGCCCTCGTTTATAAGCTCCAGCATTTCCGCCGACAAAAACCAGCCCTCGCCCGCGATATTTCCGGGAGAAACTATCGGCTTTACCATTTCCCGCATCTCGAAGATATCTCCGGGGCAGCCGAATTTTGTACCCGTCACCGCCTCGCGGTAGCTTTTTTCCATAAACTTGAACGCTTTTATCGCGGCGTTCTTTGCGAATGTCTTGAGCCTCGGACTGTAAAGCAGCTCCCGTTTCGTAATGCCGTGGGAGCAGATGTAGTAGAAGAATCCCATAAGATCCGGCACTACCACCTCGCAGCCCTCGTTTTCAAGCAGCCCGATAATATCGTTGTTCGCGACGGGGTGGAACTTGACGAGTATTTCCCCCACAAGCCCTATCTTGGGCTTTACCGTATCGTTCACGGGGAATTCGAGGAAGTCCCTGACGACGTTTCTGACATTTTCGTTGAATTTCTTCATCGAGATGTCTTTCAGGTCGTCGTACAGGTAAGCCCGCCATTTTTCATACAAGGCGTTTGCGCTGCCTTTTACCTTCTCGTAGGGACGCACTTTGTACAGACATCTTTGCAGTACATCGCCGTAAATTATTCCCATAAAAGCCCTTACAGCCATTCCCGCCGATATATGGAAGCCGCTTTGTTTTTCAAGCCCTACGACGTTCAGCGATATAAGCGGAACATTGTCGTAGCCCGCGTCCTTAAGCGCTTTTTTCAACATTCCGACATAGTTTGTCGCTCTGCACGCGCCGCCCGTCTGGGTGATCATAACGGAAGTATTGTTCACGTCGTACTTTCCGCTGTTAAGCGCGTGTATAAGCTGTCCGACTATCAGAATAGACGGATAGCACGCGTCGTTGTTGACGTATTTCAAGCCCTCGTCGACGACCGCCTTCGAGCAGTCCTTGAGGATTATCACGTTATATCCGCTGTGGTTGAACGCCGCTTCCAGAAAGTTGAAATGTATCGGCGCCATCTGCGGGCAGAGTATAGTGTGATTTTTCCGCATTTCCTTTGTGAATTCGGGCTGGCGGATATATCCGACGTGACCGCGGACGGGCTTGTATTGATGCCTTGCTCTCTCGTCGACCACCGAAATAAGCGACCGCAGGCGAATCCTTGCCGCGCCGAGGTTGTTCACCTCGTCTATCTTAAGGCAGGTGTAGAGCTTTCCGAAGCTGCGTAGTATCTCCTGCACCTCGTCTGTCGTTATAGCGTCAAGTCCGCACCCGAACGAATTCAGCTGAACAAGCTCCAGACAGTCGTTATGCCCAACAACGTGAGCTGCCGCATACAGTCTTGTATGGTACGTCCACTGGTCGACGACGCGTATCGGACGCACTACCTGCTCGATATGCGCTACGGAATCCTCCGTAAGCACCGCGAACCCGTATCCCGATATCATTTCGGGAAGTCCGTGGTTTATCTCCGGATCGACGTGATACGGGCGACCCGCCAAAACTATTCCGCGTTTGCCGTTGGCTTTCAGGTATTCGAGAGTTTCCTCGCCCTTGCGGCGCATGGTTTCCTTAAATTTTTCGTCCTCGGCATAGGCTTTTGCAAGCGCGTTTCCTATTTCCTTTTTGGTTATCCGAAGTTCGGGCAGGCTCTCGGAAAATTCCTCGAAAAGCCGCTCGCACATTCTTTTTTCGTTGAATATCGGAAGGAACGGATTTAAGAATTTAACGTCCTCCCGAAGCTCCGGAACGGAGTTTCTGATGACCTCGCTGTATGTCGCGACCACGGGGCAGTTATAGTGATTGTCGCCGCCGTTGCTGTCGCTCATTTCATACGGCATAGAGGGGTAGAAGATAAGCTTTACTCCCTCGTCGATAAGCGACTGAATATGTCCGTGCGCGAGCTTTGCGGGATAGCACACCGATTCGCTCGGCATAGTTTCTATTCCCTTGTCGTATATTTCCCTTGTGGTCTTAGGCGAGAGCTTCACGGAGAAACCCAGCGCCGTGAACATAGTATGCCAGAACGGGTAGTTTTCATACATTCCCAGCACTCTCGGAAGTCCTATGACTCCTCTCGGAGCGTCCTTTTCGGGCAGGCTCTCGCGGTCGAACAGCAGATGATATTTGAAGTCGTAAAGATTCGGCTGCTTTTCGGCTGTGGAGTTTACTCCCGCGCCGCGTTCGCATCTGTTGTTGGATATGTATCTTGTCCCGTCGGGGAATTTTGAAATTGTAAGCAGACAGTTGTTGGAGCATTTTCCGCATCTTGCCGTGGTTTTTTCGACCTTAAATTCTTCGAGCCTGTCTGCTTTAGCGATAGACGACCCCTTGCCGTCGTCGCGTTCGAGAGCGATAAGCGCCGAGCCGTATGCTCCCATAAGTCCCGCCTTATCGGGACGGACAACGTTTCTTCCGACGATAAGCTCGAACGCGCGCAGCACGCTGTCGTTCATAAACGTTCCGCCCTGAACGATTATTTTTTCGCCCATAGAAGCGGTATCGCGCAGCTTTATCACCTTGAACAGAGCGTTCTTGACCACCGAATACGACAGTCCCGCCGAAATATCTGCGACTGTCGCGCCCTCTTTCTGAGCCTGTTTTACTCTGGAATTCATAAAAACGGTACATCTAGAACCGAGGTCCACGGGATTTTCTGCGGAAAGTCCCAGCACCGCGAATTCTGCGCTTGTCATTCCGAGAGCGTTCGCGAAATTCTCTATAAAGCTTCCGCAGCCGGAGCTGCACGCTTCGTTAAGAAGTATCGACTCTATCTCGCCGTTTTTCACGCGTATGCACTTCATATCCTGCCCGCCGATATCGAGAATGAACTCCGCGCCCGGAAGCAGCTTATCCGCGGCTTTATAGTGCGCCATAGTTTCTATCTCTCCGAAATCCGCTCCGAGCGCCGCTTTGATAAGATGCTCGCCGTAGCCCGTCGCGCAGGATTTTGCTATGTATGCGCCGTCGGGAATGGTCCGGTAAATTTCCTTTAATATCTCTATGACCGACTTCAGCGGGTCGCCCTGATTTCCGGCATAATGAGAATAGAGTATCTCGGCTTTATCGTTCAGCAAAACGGCTTTTGTTGTTGTCGAACCTGCGTCTATTCCGAGATAGCAGGCTCCCGTATGGGAGCTGAAATCCGCCGTTGGGATAATATTCTCCGCGTGGCGCGCCCTGAATTCCTCAAGGGAGCTTTCGTCCTTAAACAGCGGCTCCAGCCGTTCCACCTCGCAAAGGCGGTTATCGCCGAGGCTTTCGGATTTTTTCGCAAGCTCGTCGAAATCCGTTTCTTCCACCTCGTCCGAGAATGCGCAGCCCATAGCGACGAAGAGGTTTGCGTTTTCGGGGACTGTGAAAGTCGTCGCGGGGTCTGCCTGCGTGAGAGTTTCGATAAAGCTCTGCCGAAGCTCCGACAGATAGTGCAGCGGTCCTCCGAGGAACGCGACGTGTCCGCGTATCGGCTTTCCGCAAGCCAGACCGCTTATTGTCTGATTCACCACCGAACGGAACACCGACGCCGCGATATCGCTTTTCTTTGCGCCCTCGTTTATAAGCGGCTGGATATCGCTTTTCGCGAAAACTCCGCACCGCGACGCTATGGGGTATATTGTGGTATGTTTTTTGGCAAGCTCATTAAGTCCCGTCACATCGGTATTGAGCAGTGCCGCCATCTGGTCTATGAACGCTCCAGTGCCGCCTGCGCAGCTGCCGTTCATACGCTGCTCAAGACCGCCTGTAAGGTATGTGATCTTTGCGTCCTCGCCGCCCAGCTCGATTGCGACGTCGGTTTCGGGGATAAGCGCTTTTATTGCGTTCGCGCCTGCCGCGACTTCCTGAACGAACGGTATTCCCAGCCACTTTGACACGGAGATACCGCCCGACCCCGTCACTGCTATAAGGACGCGCTCGCCGGCACATTCTCCGCCGACCTCTGAAATTATATCCGCCACGGTTTTTCGTATATCGGAAAAATGTCTTTGGTACCGCGAGAAAAGCAGTTCGTTATTCTCGCCCAGCACCGCTGCCTTTACAGTTGTCGAACCTATATCCAAGCCTACACGTTTCATATGAAAAAAGACATTCCTTTCAAAATCGGATAAGTTTCATTTTTTGATTTTTGTATGAATTTTAGTGGACTTCATTACCGAAGGATACACCTATTATATTATAACACAAAATTAAGACTTTGTCAAGCATTTAACTCTGGAAATTCCGCATAAGAACGGGAATTTGTGGGCTAATCGGAAAACATCGGCGGCTTATTATGAAAAACGCGCCCCGAAAATCACGGGACGCGTTTTATATTGGCAGTGATTTCATTACAGCGGTTTGAATACTATTTCTCCGCCCTCGACGACCGCTCTTGCGTGAGATGTGGCGGCGTTCACCTGCAGGATACAGTTATTCATATGCAGAATGACCCCCGGATACATTGTACGCTTTACTGCAACCGAGAGGTTCTGGGTAAGCGTCAGCATATCGTCTATTTCGGCTATACGGACGTTCATCTTCTTGACCTCGCTCTGCATTTTCAGGCGGTTGCGCAGTGCTTCGGTCTTTAGCTGTTCTCTTTCCGGCGGGAGCTTTGCTTTCTTTGCAAGCTCTCCCAGCGTCACGAGGATCTTGCCCAGTTGGTCTATTTTATCCTCCATGGTTTTTATTTCTTTTTCTATCTCGTCGCGTTCCTGAGAAAGCACGGCGTTGTTGCCGATAGTTATTTCGGTCTTGACGTATTTTTCCGAACCTATTACCTGAGCTTCTATTCCGTCGAGCGCGGTATATTTTCCGCCCATTATAACGCCCTTGCCGTTCGCGATGAGCTTTCCGTCGGTAAAGACCTCTCCGCCTATGTACGACGCGCTTTCTATGCCGCCCCCCGCGCGTATTTTACAGTTCTCGCAGAAGCCCGATTTAAGCACACCCTTACACTCGATATTGGAGTTTATTGCGCCTATTTTTATGGAAATATCGCCCTCTGCTATCAGTTCTGCTCCGCTTACCGAGCCGTTTACGGAAATACCCTTCTTTGAGGTCACTCTGAACCCCTCGAAAACGCTTCCCTTTATATCCACGTCGCCGATAAAGTCGATATTTCCCGTTGTGGTATCCACATCGGAGTTTATTACCAGCTTCTGGTCGACGTTGAAACAGCCGTTGCGGTAGTCGAGGTTTCCGTCGACGGTCGCTATTATCTCCTTGCCGTCGTTTACGAGCTGAGTTCCCGTTCCGACTTTATATTTTGCGGGAACGCCCGGCTTCTGCGGGACTACCATTCCGGTTATATCCATTCCCGGCTCTCCCTCGGTCGGGAAAGTTATAGCTGCTATCGGAGTTCCTGCTGTGATATTGCGCACCAGTCCGAGGTTTTTGAAGTCCACGTCGCCGTGTTCGTTTTCTATAGGAGTTACGTTATTATCCAGTTTATAGAAATATTTTATCGAACCGTCTATTCCGTTCACGGGGGCAAGCCATTTTGCCACGCAGATATTCTCGTCATAGCGTCTTTGCTTGACGGCTTTTTCTATATCTTCTTTCAGGATACCGTAGGAAATGAAATTTGCCTGCATTTCCGACATTATCCTGTCGACCGTAATATCCAGACCGCCGTTCACGGGGCGTGAAAACGTCACGAACGCCGCTGTTCTGTTAGGATTTACGGTAATTTTCACAATAGAATGTATTACCTGCTCTGCCATTGTGGTTCCCTCCCGACAAATATGCAAGCGGTGCAAAGCTTCCGCCGAAATGGTGCTTTACTTCAAACACCGCATTAAAGTCCATTATCATTATAACATATTAAAATATTTTTTTCAATAACCCGCGCCATTTTTAGTCATTTTCCACAAAAATCGAACCGATTTTTTGTCGTTTTTTCATTTAATTTTACGGGAAATATCAAACGGCGTAGTCTGATAGACGAAATAATTAAGCCAATTTGTATAAATTAGCGTGGAATGTGCTCTCCAGCTTAGAACGGGCGGCTGTTTGGGGTCGTCGTCCGGATAGTAATGTTTGGGTATCTGCGGTTCAAGTCCCTTTGCGAGGTCGCGGCGGTATTCCGTATCGAGTGTTTCCGCGTCGTATTCGGAATGTCCCATAACGAAAAAGCGGCTGCCGTCCTCGTCGCCGACGACGTAAACTCCCGCTTCGTCCGAAACCGCCATTATTCTGAGCTCCGGTACTTTTTTGATATCCTCGGCGCGGACTTCGGTATGTCTTGAATGGGGAGCCATAAACTCGCTGTCGAACCCGTGGAAAAGCCGTGATTTCGGCGTGAGCAGTCTGTGCCTGAAAACTCCCGACATTTTTTCAGCAAGCTCGTGCTTCGGCACTCCGTAATGGTGATAAAGCCCCGCCTGAGCGCCCCAGCAGATATGGAAAGTTGAATGGACGTGCGTGGTCGTCCAGTCCATTATTTCGCACAATTCCTCCCAGTAGTCGACCTCCTCGAACGCGAGATGTTCTACGGGCGCGCCTGTGATTATAAAGCCGTCGTAATTTGTATTTTTGATTTCGGAGAATGTTTTATAAAACTCGAACAAATGCTCCTGCGGTGTATTTTTTCCGATATAGGTGGAAGTCCCGATAAAATCGACTTCTATTTGCAGCGGAGTATTTGACAGGCTTCGCAGTATTTGTGTTTCGGTGGTAATTTTTGTAGGCATCAGGTTAAGTATTCCGATTTTCAGCGGACGAATATCCTGATGCAGCGCACGGTATTCTGTCATTACGAAGATATGTTCGTTATCCAGGACGCTTGCCGCGGGCAGGCTGTCGGGTATTTTGATCGGCATTTTCTCACTCCCGTTTTATTTGTAGAATTTATATTTTACTTACGCATACACTATATATTATATAAGAATTTTCTCCCTTTGTCAAGCGATTTCAAAAAAATTTCAAAAACCTCTTGACAAAACGGGGGAAATGTGGTATAATAATCTTTGTTACATTGAATATTTGTATTCGGCACTCGGAGAACTACCCAAGTGGTGAAGGGGCTCCCCTGCTAAGGGAGTAGGTCGGGTGACCGGCGCGAGGGTTCAAATCCCTCGTTCTCCGCCAGGCAGGGCAATGCCCTGCACCGTTTCCCAGCAGGGGTAGCTCTGCTGGGAATGTTTTTTTCTGTACGGCGGAAGTGTGGACGACAGCTCGTCAACCTTCCCGCTTTGTTACAATCAAAAAAGCGTTCGCGCCAGCGAACGCACATATTCCTGTTCACTGTCAACTGTACACTGTAAACTGTAAACAGGGCGGGGAAAATTGATGGAAAACGCATAGCGGGACAGCGGACGTCATAGACAGGTACAGTCTACGGTCCGAAGAAAGCGCGTATAATAGCGGCAGCGGTCAACGCTATGTTCGGAAAAATACACGGAAAAATTGACTGAAAAAGGGAGTTGACAGCATTGGTGAAATTTGCGGTGTGCGACGACGAACCGATAATGGTTGATTATATTTCGGACAAGGTTCGGGAATGTTATCCCGAAGAATGTGAAATAGAAAAGTACGGGGACGGCAAAAGCCTGCTTGCGGACAGTTGCAGGCAGAATTTTGACGCCCTCTTTTTGGATATTGATATGCCCGGTCTTGACGGAATGGAACTTGCTAAGAGGATCAGAGAAAATAACCAATATATTAAAATTATCTTCGTGACGAACAAGGACAATCTTGTTTACAGTACACTAAAATATGTGCCGTTCAGATTTATAAGAAAGTCATATTTAGATGAAGAATTTCGTGAAGCCGCAGAGGCATTGATGGATTCAATTGCACAATCCAACGCTTCGTTAATACTAAAAACAAAAGACGAGGACGTATGTGTAAAGGTTTGTGACATTGTCTATGCGGAGGTCAATAACCATATTATAACGCTTTTTCTGAGCCAAGGAAAATTAAAGATAAATAAGACTATGGAAGAGCTTGACGCGGATTTGGGAAAATTCGGATTTATAAGGACACATAAGTCGTTTCTGGTTAATTACAGACATATAAAGTCGATCGCTCACTGCAATATATTTACAGATACGGATCAATGTATTCCTTTAAGCAGAAACAGAGCCGATGAAGTAAAGCTGAGGCTTCAGCAATTGTCAAGAAATAAATAAAGAGGATACACAGAAAATTATATGTTCTTTATAGAAATAATTGCCAGCGCGATAGAGTGCGCTATCATGACGGAGTTTTTGACACGCTTTATGGGATTGAAAAAAGAAAGTTATAAATTCCTAAAATACGCAGCGTGCTTTGGTCTTTTGCTTGCCGCCGGAATTGTATGCCCCTTGCTGACAGATAACGAAATGATTTCAATTTTTGCTATATTGGTTATAGAAGCGGCATACAGTATGCTTTTCCTTAAAGGAAGTATATACAAAAAGGTGTTTGTTGTGTTTATAGGCTGCATAGCAATGCTGCTGATAAATACGACAGTGCTTATGATGTTGGGAAATATATTGTCGTTAAATATGCAGGAGTTGATTTCGGGAAACGGCGCAGCAAGGCTGTTGGTGCTGTTTTTAACAAAATTTCTGTATTTTCTGTCTACTCGGTTTCTGCTGAAATTGAGCGGAAATAACGAATATGACCTTGGACGTTCGGAATGGGTCGTGCTTTTGACTATTTTTGCAGTGACACTTTTTGTGGGCTTGGCTATATTGGAATGTACCGTGAACGGCGCGAATGTTGAAGTGTTTATGATATCTTCGGTACTCGGACTGGTACTGACCAATATAATATCGTATATCCTCATGCTTCAGATGAATAAGGAAAATGTTGAAAAAACAAGGGCAATGCTTTTGGAGATACAGATAAAAGAAAACACCGAAAGCATACATGATATACACAGAATGTACGAGGAAATATGCCGTATACGTCATGACACAAAGCATTGGATAACAGGAAGTCTGGCATTGATAAGACAGAAGAACTACGACGAGGCAGAGAAGTATCTTGATGGGCTTGTAAATGAAAAGATAGGCACTATACGGGATTATGTAATGACCGACAGCGACGTCATAAACGCGATAATAAATTCCAAGCTGTCTGAGGCGAGCGAAAAAGGCATAGATGTTCAGGCAAGCGTCGGAAAAGAAACAGGAGAAACAGATGTGTACGGTCTGAGCGTCGCATTGGCAAATCTTCTGGATAACGCGATAGAGGGCTGTATGAGGATACAAGGCAAAAGGAAAATATATTTTGAGATGTTCGTTGACGGTGAATATCTGAAAGTGTTTGTAAAAAATACATATGATAAGAGCGGAATCGACCTGAAAACCAAAAAATCCGATAAACATCTTCACGGGTTTGGTCACATAAGCGTTAAGGATTTTGTTGAAAAGAACAACGGCATCGTCAACTTTTACGAGGAAAACGGTGAGTTTTGTGCAAATATGTGGGTTGCTGTGAACAAAAATCGACTTTTTACGTCGTAATTCTGCAAGTTACGCAAAACCTATTGATTTTTATATTTAAATCGGCTAACATTACATTAAGGGTGATTTTATGATCAGTTTCTTATGTAATCGGTTAGCCGATTTTTTGTGTTCCAAAAAAATTATTTCGCAAGATGAAAAAGAAATTTACATATATGGATATGAAATGATAATAACTACGGTCCTTGGAGCTGTGCTGGTCTTTGGAACCGCGCTGCTGACGGGGAGATTTACGGAAGCGCTCTGCTTTTTTGTTGTATTTGTAGTAACACGGCAATTCTGCGGCGGGTATCATTCCCATACGCGGATAATGTGCAGCGTAACTTTTATGCTGTGTTACACGGCAGTGTTATTTTTCAACAGTGTACTGGAGCCGGTATATTCTTGGTTCGTACATTTGCTTATTGTTATTCCTTATTTTGCAGCGATACTCGGATATGCTCCGATCGTTAATGAAAATAAGCCGCTTACCGATGATGAAGTGGTAATTAACCACAAAAAAAGCATTGTTGTATCAGCCGTCTGGTTTGCGATATCAACTCTGCTGTTGTTTATCAAGCCTATTTTATCATCTGCTATTGATCTGACATTGTTGAACATAGCAGTTTTGATGATGATAGAAATTTTAAAACGAAAGGGGAGAAAAATATGAAGAAAATAACCAACACGCTGCTGACAGCTGTTGCAAAGGCAGGCAAGAACGCTGCAGTAAAAACCTGCGGTGCGGCTTCCTTTTTCTACTGCTATCAGCCGAAAGAGCCCGAAGCTCTCAAGAAGATGATGAAGAACAAGTGATCATTGTCTTAAAAATTCGCATTTAAGATCTCACAAGCGTCGGCAGCAATACTATGATCCAACATATCGGATTTATGGTATTGCTGTTGATCATTTCAAGGCAGAGTCTGTGAAATGAAAAAATCCGCCGCGGCTTCAGGACGCGCCCGATTTTTACCGGACTTCACTTTTTTCCGTCAGACATCACGGAATGTTTGACAAATAAAAAGTGCCGCATTAAATTTAATTATAATTTTGAACACAGAAGAATGGGGACGGCAATATTCCACTTTACTTTTTCTATTTTTGCTCCTCCCAACGCGTTCCGTTCCCATTCTTCTGTGTTTGTTTTTTAAATCTGAAAGCGTAATTTTCGGCAGCTCCGTTTTTATTCCCGTCCTATGTTCTCAATAAATTAACGTTTTTATGAAAATTTCAAATATACTGTAATATTTTATTTTGTTTTACGTCTTTTATTACAGCGGGGAGATCTCCCGCACGGCGCGGAATTCCTTTTCCCGAAAGACCTTCACTCCGTGCCGCTATTGACTTCTGACGTGTGTAATGCTATAATAAAAACAGCAAAAAATGGAGGTACCTAAATGAAAAAAATTACGGCAATTGTCTGCATACTGGCGGTTATGGCAAGCCTGACCGCCTGCAGTGAAACAGAATCTCCCGCGCAAAATGTTTCCGGAAATCAAACCTCTTCGCAAACCACGACCTCTGATGAAACTCCCAACGAGCCGCCTGCCGACAGCGGTCACTCCGAAAACAATGATAACACAGATAACACGGATAACACAAACTCCGCCGACAGTTTATCGGAAGATCCCAACTCCGGTTCGTCAGGCGCCGAAGAAAGCCCGATCCTGCCGTCGTATCAAACGATAAGCGACATCTATAACGATTATTATGTCGGTCGGAACAAGGTCTATTACGTCAATATCTCGGACAATGCGTCATGGCAGAACGCCGAATTCACAAAGGGCGATTACTTGGGTCAGGTGCTGTATAACACTGAAAGCCGCGATCTGAGTTCTATCCAGCCCGGTTCATCAAATGTTCTTCCGGTCGGAACAGAGCTGTACGAAACAAACGAGGATAAAACCGTGATATTGGCAAAAGTCAATGACGCTTTTATCCCTTATGTTAAAGTCGTCGAAGGCTGATAAAACCTGGATATTTCCCGTATATTTCTCACGGCGCATTTCTTTATTCCCGAACGATTGACAACCGCGATAAAATATGTTAAAATATTTACGGGTGGTTTTTGTGGAATTTTTGATAGGATTTGCGCTGATCGCGGTGATTTTACTGCTGCTGGGCTTCGGGATAGGAGATATCGCGTATCTGGCGTTCGGGATAATGCTGCTCATTATGATTTTCACGGGCGGATTCTTTTTGATAGTTCTGGCGCTTCTCTTAAGCTCAAAGCGCGTTTTCGGCGAATACTGCGATATGGACGAGAACGGGAAATATCCCCGTGCCGTTTATCTTATCGGCGAAAAACGTATGGTGAACCTTTTCCCGTGTGAGATGGTCGCGAGGGAGAAGCTTTATGTCCCCGGAAAAACTGTGCGGCTTTTCAGATGCAGACCTGTTCCGTTCGTTATCGACCGTAATGCCTTTTTTACGATAGTTTTCGGAAGCGCCGTTTTTATTCCCGGCGCGGTGTTCTCGGTATTTCTGCTTGTGGATTATTTTATGAGAATTGCGATTTTACTGTAATTTTTTATCTTATTTTACGTGTTATATTATAGTGGGGGAAATTTCCCGCTCGGCGCGGAGATCCCTTTCCCGACAGCCCTTCATTCCGCGCCGCTCTTTTTAAAAACACAAGCCCCCTTACATAAAAAGGTGGCGATTTTATTTGCAGGCGGGAAAAATTTTACGGCTCTTCCGGGGATTTTTCTTTCGGCTCCAGACGAATTATTTCATCGGCGAGAAAATCACACTCGCTCTCGTCGTGAGTTACCAATATCACGGTCTTGCCTTGAATTTTTTCCTTGACATACCGCAGCACCTCGTCCTTGGTTTCCGTGTCAAGCCCCTTGAACGGCTCGTCCAGAAACAATACGTCATATTCCGCAAGCAGCGCTCTCAAAAGCGCGACGCGCCGCTTCATTCCGCCCGAAAGCGTCCTCACGGGCTGATTTTCGCTTCCCGAAAGCCCGACGGCTTCAAACTCCCTTGAAAGCGCTTCCGGCGTGAACTTTTTGCCCGTGACAAGCCTTATATTCGCCGAAGCCGTAAGGTTTTCGCAGAGCCTGTTCTCCTGAAAAACCGCGCTGAGTTTCGCGTTTTCGGGAAGAATAACGCGCCCCGCGTCGGGTTTCACAAGTCCCATTAAAATATTCAGCAGCGTACTTTTTCCGCAGCCCGATTTTCCGAGTACTGCCGTGACTTTTCCGTCGGGAAACTCCCGCGTGAAATTGTCGAGGACGACATTTCCGCCGAATCGCTTGCACAGATTTTCAGCTTTCAGAAAAATCACATCCTCTCTATTTTTTTACGCAGCAGGTCGATCAGCAAAAGAAACACTTTCTCACACAAAAAACTCAGCAGTATCACCGCAAGCGTCCATGCGAAAAGGTCGGCGGTTTCGAGATATATTTTCGACTCGTACAGCTTTTCGCCTATCGAACCGTCGGGAATACCTATGACCTCGGCGGCAACTCCCGATTTCCAGCAAAGTCCTATCGCAAGCCGCGACGCCGCCCTGAAATACGGCAGCAGCTGCGACAAATAAACTCCCGTAAAACGCTTTAGCACGGGTATTTGGAACACCTTTGCCATCTGTTTTAGTTTCGGGTCGAGTGCGTCTATTCCTTCAAGCATATTCGCGCAGACTATCGGCGTGCTGATAAGCACCGACACGATGACCGACAGATTCTTTGAGCCCGCCCAGATAAGCGCGAGAATGGTTATCGACGCGACGGGAACGCTTTTCATAGCGGAAATAAGCGGTGAAAACACTATGCGTATTATCTTCACTTTTCCCGAAAGGAACGCCAGCATACACCCCGCCGTCATTCCCAGCGCAAATCCCAGCAATATTCTTCCTGCCGAAAACAGAACGCTTTTTATAAATTCGCCCGTGACAACAAGCTCTGCAAGCCTGCGTATGACCTCGGTCGGCGGCACGAGAATTATTTTGCTGTTTATCTTAAGCGCCAGAATTTCCCATAATATCAGCCAGAAAGCGACGCCTGCCGCCACACAGGCGATTTTCTTGAAACGTTTACTCATCTGCACCCCACGATTTAATAAACAGTCGGCGGCAAGGCATAACGCCCCGCCGTCGGCTTGCTGTATGAATAAAATGGAATTTAGGAGATATCGGAATTATTTATTTTCCGCGGATATCCGGATAAAGTCCGTGCTGCTGACTATTATTCGAAATAGAAATCATCAGCGGGGAGCTTGCCGCCTACCGACTGCGGATCAGCGTCAAACAGAACCTGCAAATAGCCGCTTAAAGCGTCCTTCATATCGTCGCCTCTTACGCAGACGATATGGCACGCGGGAATTGCGTCTTTCGCAACGGCAGCCTTGACAATATCGTATTTCTCAATAAGCTGTGCCGCTTCCTCGACATTGTTGTTTACATATCCTACAGAATCGGCGTATCTGTCAAGGAACTGATTTACCGCGTCGGGATACTGCTCGGCAAACGCCTTGCGTACAATTACGATACCCGTAAGCAGCGAGCTGTCAGCGCCCGTGTTGTCCCACTCGTCGTTTAAGTCAAGAGCCACGCGGATTCCCTCGTTCTGCTTTAAGGCAGTGGTCACAAACGGCTGCGGCAGAAGAGCCACGCTGTTCTCCGTAGAAAGGAGCGACTGCAGACACTCGGCGTGTTCGTTTTTCCACTCAATGGTAACGTCCTTTTCGGGGTCGATACCGTTTTCCTTGAGGATAAAGTTGAGTGAATATTCGGGAGTAGCCCCCTTACCGGAAGCGAAGATAGTCTTGCCCTTAAGATCGGCAGCCGACTTTACGGTATCGCCGTTTTCAAGGATATAAAGCACTCCGAGCGTGTTTACGGCAAGAGCCTGAACTCCTCCCTCGGTCTTATTGTACAGCACAGAGCCTAAATTTGCGGGAACGCACGCGATATCCAGTTTTCCCTGCGCCACCAGAGGAGTTATCTCGTCGGGAGCAGCGTAAATGTTGAACTCATAGCCGAGGTCGCTTTCCTCGTCGTCGTTCATAAGCTTTGTCATTCCCATTGCGGTCGGACCTTTAAGCGCCGCTACGTTGATAACATCGGGCGCGGGAACGTTTTCGGGAGTGCTTTCTGTCGAGCTTTCCGAAGAGCTTCCGGACGAGCTTTCAACAGAGGACGACCCCTCTGATTTGCTTGATTCTGTCGAGCCTGAATTTCCGCTTCCTGCGGAATTGTCGCACGCGGTCACGGTCGTCACGAGCAGTGCCGCTGCAAGTGCGCTTGTAATGATCTTTCTGAGTTTCATCTGGTCTTCTTCCTTTCGTTATGTGTCGATTCTTTTGGAGAAAACGGCTTTTGAGGTCACGCCCTTAAGCCGTCCGAGCTTTCCCGATAAAGCCGAAACAGCATCATCCGGAGCGTCCACGACCACGCTTATGATATTCAAGCCCCGCTCCCGATAAGGTATACCCATTCTGCCTTTGATATACATATTGTAATCGTGCAGAATTTTGTTTACCCCGACTATGCTGTCATCGTTTTCGATTATCATAGAGATTATCGCAACTCGGTAATTTGCGGGCAGCTTGCCCTCTGCTTCCATAAGCCTTCCTTTCTCCGAAACGGACGCATAAAAAATACGCGTCCTGAGCTTGAAAGACGCGCATTGAAATATATCTCCCGCTTGTCCGCGGAAAATCACATACAGATATGACGTGTCTTTCGGCTCAAATAAATTTTGCCGTCAGTAAATTTGCGGGACGTCATTCTCTTTGGGTGAAAAATCGGTGTTTCGGCTCTGCGATATTTCCGCAACCGCGCCAAACATAACAACTGCCTCAAACACGACAGCCGCTCCAAATACAGCCGCCCGTTATCGCAGCATTTGCACCGCTTTTTCAAGCCGGGGAGTTTGAACCTCTGCCCGCGAATATATTATAAATCTTTTTTTCGGATTTGTCAAGTGGTTTTTTTGAAAAAATTATTTTTTCGGTTTTTTCTTGATGAATTTGCTTAAAATATTCTTCTTTTCCGGCTCCTTTATTTCAGCCACAGGCGGAGTTTCGGGTTCCTCATAGACATAGTCGGGCGTGATGTAATCGACGCTTCCGACGTAGTTGTCCGTGCTTTGCGGCAGCTTCCTCTTTTTCAGCTTGTATTCGACGAACTCCTTGAAAAGCATATACAGCACCGCGCATACGGGAACTCCCAACAACATTCCCATCATTCCGAAAAATCCGCCGCCTATGATTATCGAGATCAATATCCATACAGCAGGAAGCCCCGTCGAGTCGCCGAGTATCCACGGTCCGATAAAGTTTCCGTCAATAGTCTGCATAACCATAACGATTATAATGAACCACACCGCCTGTATGGGATTCCCCGCAAGCAAAAGCAGCAGACAGCAGGGTATACAGCCGATTATCGCTCCCACCACGGGAATAAGCTGGAACACAAACAATATCACCGACATCAGCGGAGCATAAGGCAGCCCCACTATCACGCAGCCTATGAAGATCAGCATCGCCACCACCATAGACTCGATTATCTTTCCTATGATAGAACCGAGGAATTTCTCGCTTGCTCTGCGGCAGACTTCAAGGACTTTCTGGGCGTGTCTTGCTTTTACAAACGCAAACAGCAGCTTCTTTGCCTGACCGACAAACATTTCCTTTTTCGCCAGAAGATAAATAGAAAGCGTCAGCCCGAAGAACACGTTCTTAAGCGCGTCGACCACTGCCCATACTCCCGACGCGACGTTTGTCGCAAAGCCGATAAGCTCGTTTGAATATTTGCCGACTATATTTCCGATAAAATTGCTGAAATCGTCGACGGGATTTCCGAGGAATTCCGCAAGCTGCGGATAATCGTCGGATATTTTTTCCACGAATCCGCGTGCCGTCGCGATGTAGCTGTCCATATTCTTAAAGACCGTAACAAGGTTCGTGACGAGCTGCGGTATAACGAGCAGGATAATAAGAAACAGCGCCGCCAGCACTATAAGCATCGTAAGCGTCACGGAAATAAGTCTGACGCGCGAGCGCACTTTCGGATTTTCCGACTTGCTCCACTTTTTAAGAAGGGTGTTTTCTATCTTCACCATAAGCGGATTAAGCAGGTACGCGCAGAAAATTCCGATAATGATAGGCGTTGTCACGACCGCAAAGCCGCTTAGTCTTTCGTGAACGGTATCGAAATTCACGATAAGCATTATTATCACAGCGCTTAAAACCACTGTTCCCGTGGCGTAAGCGGCGATAGTAAGATATTTGGAGTTCCAGTTTATTTTCATATTATTACCTTTCTCAGCCCCGTAAGCGCTGACGTGTTTATCAAAGCTCTCCTACCAGACGAAGAGCGTTTTTGTAAAGGATATTTTCCCGTTCCTCAGAGGTGAGCGGCAGTCTTTCAAACATCTTCAGCTCCTCCGAAGCGTCCCACATCGGATAGTCCGTCCCCCACATCACTCTGTCCGTGCCTATCTTGCGTATAAGCTCGGCAGCGTGTTCGGGACTCATGGCGTAAAGCGAGCTTGAGCAGTCCGCGTAAGCCCCGCTGCCGGCGAATATCCGTGCGCCCTCGTCCCATTCCGACCAGCCCGCCAGATGCGCTCCTATGACGGTGAGCTTTGGAAATTTTTTCATAACGTTCATAAGTCTTTTCGGCGAAGAAAAATCATATCTGTTGTCGCCGACGTGGAAAAGTATCGGCAGTCTGCCCTCGGCGGCTTCATAGATGGGAAAAGCCCGTTCGTCGTCGATATTGAACCTCTGAAAATCGCTGTGCAGCTTTATCCCGCGAAGTCCGAGGGATATCAGACGTTCTGTTTCTCCTTTTATATCGGGAAAATCAGGGTGCATAGCCCCGAATCCGATAAGCTTGTCGGGATATTTTTTCACACACTCCGATATGAAATTATTTATGGCGTTTACCTGTTCGGGGACGGTCGCGACGGACTGTACAATATAGCGGGTAACTCCTGCTTTCTCGCCCTCACGGAAAAGCTCGCCCAGGGTGCCGTCATAACGTACCCGCATACCGTAAAACGAACTTATCCCGTCCGCGGCGCGGGCGGCTATTTTGTCCGGAAAAATATGAGCGTGCGCGTCAATTATCATATCATTCTCCTTATCAGATCGGAATCACAAAATTATCATGGCATCGCCGAACGAAAAAAATCTGTACCTCTCCTCTATCGCCGTCCGATACGCCGAGAGGGTCTTTTCGCGTCCAAGAAAAGCGCTTACAAGCATTATCAGTGTGCTTTCTGGGAGATGAAAATTCGTTATCAGCCCGTCAATGCACTTGAATTCATATCCGGGATAGATGAAAATGCTCGTGTCGTCGGTCGCCTTTCCCGTCTGAGCGGCGCTTTCGAGCGTCCGGCACGAGGTCGTCCCGACGGCTATGACACGTCCTCCGCGAGCCTTGCAGGCGCGGATCTTCTCCGCTGTTTCGGGAGGCACGGAATAATGCTCCGTGTGCATTTTGTGGTCGAGAATATTGTCCTCCTTTACGGGTCGGAACGTTCCGAGCCCGACGTGGAGCGTCACATAAGCGGTATCTATCCCCAGTGAATTTGCCTTTTCCAGCAGCTCCTTCGTAAAGTGCAGCCCCGCTGTCGGAGCGGCGGCGGAGCCTGTTTCGCGGCAGTATACCGTATTATAGCGGTCGTTGTTCAGAAGCTTTTCCGTGATATACGGCGGCAGCGGCATTTGTCCTATCCTGTCGAGGATATCGAAGAAGTCCCCCTCGAATGTGAATTTCACGATACGGTTCCCGCCCTCGACGATATCAAGTATCTCGGCGGAAAGCCCTTCCGGGAAATCCACTATAGCTCCCTTTTTAAGGCGCTTTCCGGGTCGCACGAGAGTTTCCCATTCCGTAAGCGAGATACGTTTCAGCAGCAGAAATTCCACCGGAACAAGGCGGTCGGAATTTTTCGGCGCGGACGCGGCTTTTCGTTTTGTCCCGTAAATCCTCGCGGGAAAGACGCGGCTGTCGTTCATTACCAGCAGATCGCCCGCGCGGAGATAATTACAGATATTGTAAAATCTGTCGTGAAACACCTCGCCTGTTTCGCGGTCTATTTTCATAAGGCGGGAGCTGTCGCGAGGCTCGACCGGAGTCTGCGCTATAAGCTCCTGCGGCAAATCATAATAAAAATCGCTTTTCAGCATACAATCAATCCAATCAACTAATATACTTTGTATATTTTACCACTTTTTTTTAAGAATGTCAACATACTTCTTGACAAATTTCGCGCCGCGGTTTATAATATATAGGTGGAGAAAAATTCGGATAAGGGAAAAGGAGAGCTTTTATGAATGAAAAAATCAAGACCGCCGTATCCCAGCTGGTTCTGGGAGTGATCGGCGGTATGATGATAAGTATCGGCGGGTGCGTAAGCCTGTCGTGCGACAATAAATATATGGGGGCGTTTCTGTTCTCGCTGGGACTTTTTGCTATAATTCAGTTCGGATTCGGTTTGTTTACGGGAAAGGTCGGGTATATCCCGCTGCGAAAGCCCGTATATCTGTCGGAGTGCCTGTTTACGCTGCTCGGAAACGCATTGGGAACGTTCCTCTCGGCGACGCTTCTGCGTTTTACGAGAATAGCTCCCGCTATCGTTGAAAAGGCGACGGCGTCGGTCGATACAAAGCTTGCCGACGGTGTGCCGAGTGCTTTTATCCTCGCGGTTTTCTGCGGAATGCTGATGTTTATGGCGGTCGACAACGCGCGGCTTTCCAAAGAAGCGAACGGTCATATCGAGAAAGTCCTCGGAACGGCAATGTGCGTAATGGTGTTCATTCTCTGCGGATTCAACCACTGTATAGCGGATATGTTCTACATATTCCTCACGGGGAAAATAGGCGCGGCAGGAATTTATCTTCCGACGGTCATTCTCGGAAATTCCGCGGGAGGTATGCTTATCCCGCTGCTGAAAAAGCTGACTGTCAATAATTGAATTCGTCGTCGGACGCGGGATATTCGCTGCTGTCGGGCGCTTTCCCGCGAAGCGCCGCCTGCTCCGTTTCGGAAATAACGTCCTCAAATCCCGAAAGCGCGGCGAAAGCCGCAAACTGAGCCGCCCGCGACTTCATAGGCAGCGGCGGGTGCGTTTTTGAAATATGCCTTGGTTCGTTGATTATTTCATCGTATTTTCCCATTATGCTTTATGACCTCCTACCTGAGTGTTTCGTGAAACAGCGGTCGCTCCCTCCTCAAGATCCATACCCTTAAGTATCGCGTTTTTGCCGTATTTTTCCTTTATCCTCAAAAGCGCGCGGCTAAGGTCCTTTTCACGGGAAAGCTCCCTGTCGCGGCGCTCTGCGGCATTTATATCCGTGAACAGGGTAAGCTGTTCGGGCTCGTGAATGTCATTCTCGGAGGTCACTCCGCACGCGGCAAGCGTGACCCTTCTTATGGTAAGATCCCGCATAACTATGCTGTCGTAAAGCTCCGCTGCGGCTTTTATAAGCATTTTCGCGGAAGAGGTTTTCAAGCCGAGCCGAGCTGTGCCGCGGGCGGGCTTCGGGATCGCCCTGCCGTAAAAATCGACGCATACTTCTCCCGTATAATCCGCGCAGCGTCCGTACTTCGAGAGGTTCTCGGCGTCGTATCCTACAGACAGCACCAGCCTGTCGGTTTCAAGACCCTTTCTTACAAGATCGAGCGAAAGACTGTCCGCCATTTCGCGGACGATAAGCTCCCCTTTGTCAAAATCGTATGGTTCGGGAAGCACCTGCCCCGTGCTAAGGCTCGTGCTTTCGGGAACGTAAGCCTTTATGTCCGCTATCGTGCAGGATTCAAAGCCCCACGCGTGGTCTATCAGAAGCTGTGCGTTCACGCCGAACATCTTATATAAAAGCTCCTCGTTTTTCACGGAGCAGAGCGCTATATCTCCCATGGTGAGGATACCGCAGCGTTCGAGCCTTTCGGCTGTTCCTCTGCCCACTCTCCAGAAATCCGTCAGCGGGCGATGTTCCCAGAGCGTTTTTCGGTAGGATCTCTCGTCCAGTTCCGCTATACGAACGCCGTACTTGTCCGCGCCGATATGCTTTGCGACAATATCCATCGCGACTTTGCAGAGGTAGAGATTCGTTCCTATACCTACCGTCGCCGTTATTCCCGTAGTATCCAGAACGTCACGGACGATCACGGCGGCAAGCTCCCTTGCCGTTATATTGTACATTCCGAGGTAATCGGTAACGTCGATAAACACTTCGTCTATCGAATACACATGAATGTCCTCCGGCGAAACGTACTTAAGGTACACCTCGTATACGCGCGAGCTTACCTCCATATACCTTCTCATTCTTGGCGGAGCTGTGATATAACCGAGCGCGAGATTCGGATTGGCACTCAGCTCCCTGTTATTTACGGAGCTTCCCGTAAGCCTCCTGCCCAACGCCTTTCTGCGGCGTTTTGCGTTTATTTCGCTTACCCTTTGTACCACCTCGAACAGCCGCGCCCGCCCCGATATCCCGTAGGCTTTAAGCGACGGCGTCACCGCAAGACATATCGTTTTTTCCGTCCGCGAGCTGTCAGCGACCACAAGATTTGTTTCCAGCGGATTCAAGCCCCTGTCCACACATTCCACCGATGCGTAAAACGATTTCAAGTCGATAGCTATATAACAACGCCCGTTCATTGTTTTCATCTCCGAGTGAATATTTATGTTACATACATTATACCACATATGAACATTTTTGTCAATAGCCCGCCGGACGGAAATTATATGAAAGTTCTGAAAAAATAACCATAAATCAAAACGGAGGAAATGTTATGAAACTCAGAAAATTGAAAAGCGCGGAGGACATCATAAAACTCACGGAGGAGATAGGGTTTCTGCCTTTTTTCGCAAACGGGATAGAGGGCTTTTCCGTCGAGGAAAACTGTCCCGGAGAGCTTTGGTTTTCGGGAGAGGTCGACGGTCCGTGGGAATGGAAAGGTCCGATAGCGCGGGACGGACGGTGCGTTTACGGAAAATTCTTTGCGGGGAAAGCGGGCTTTGTAAGCCGCGAGTGGTTTCCCGTTCTGGCGAATTACCGCCGCAGCGGATACGACTTTGACGCCCGCTGGGACGACGGTCTTGCCTCTAAGAAAGACAAGGACGTTTATGACCTTATCTGCAAAAACGGCGTGATAATCTCTAAAGAAATAAAAAGAGCGCTCAACTACCGCAAAAACGGAAACACGGGCTTTGAAACCGTCATTACGCGCTTACAGATGCAGACATACGTCAACACGGCGGATTTCGTCTATATGCGTGACAAAAACGGCAGCGCCTACGGCTGGGGAGTGGCAGAATATACCACCCCCGAAAAGATGTTCGGAGCGGATCTTATCACAAAAGAATACTCCCGCGATCCTGTCGAATCACGGGAGATAATAAAAAAGCATCTCGAAAAAACTCTTGGTCACCCCGAAGAAAAGCTTCTGTTAAAGCTTATAAAATAGCCGTCTAAGCGTAACGGTCAAGACAAGTTAAAGCCCGCTCGTACCGCTCGTCGCCGTCCTCAAAGCCCGCTGTCACGGATATGTAGACCTTATTGTTTCTGATGAATACGGCGACAAGGCAGAGCTTGGCGTTGTCGGTCGAGCCTGTTTTCATTCCCACGCAGTCGGCGCAGTAGTAATCGTTCGACTCGTACAAAAGGCGGTTGGAGTTGCGCCATGTATAGGTTTCGCCGGAATATATCGTTACGGTTTTTTGCGGGATTGCGGTAATTTCGCGGATAACGGGCTGCTGATACGCGTATTTCGCGATTTTCAGCAGATCCACCGCTGTAGTATAGTGCAGGGGGTCGTCCATGCCGTCGGGATTCTGATAATGCGTGTCGTACATTCGCAGTTCCCACGCAAGGGTGTTCATCTGTTCGCAGAAAACCTCAACGGCTTCGGCATCCGAGAGGGACTCGTTTTCCGCAGCGACGCGTCCCGTATAAGCCGCGACGCTGTACGCGGCGTCGTTGCCGGAAGGAAGCAGCATTGCCGTCAGAAGGTCGTACATTGAGAGCTTCTGTCCCTTTTGTATCATACTCAGGCTGGAATGGGGCAGTACCAGATCAAGTTCGCTGCCTATGGTCACAATGTCGTCCGGACTTGTGAATTTCAGCGCCACGGACGCGGTCATAATTTTTGTAAGGCTTGCGGGAGCTATTATCTCCTTTTCGTTTTCGGAATAAAGTATTTTCCCGTCGGACACGCTGTAGAATGCCTCCGCCTTTGCGAATGAAAGTTCGGGGGCGGTTTCCGGATGCAGAAAATTGTCGGGCGGTGTATCCGGTATTTCCGGCTCGGAGCTTTCGCTGCTCTCGGATGAAATATCCTTCGACCAAAACGGAACGACGACCTCAAATGACGACGGAAGGCTTTGAGGTATACTTTCGGTAGGAGTACACGCTGTAAGCAATACCGCCGCGAGAACAGCCGCCGTTATATTTTTCATTATTTTTATTATTTTCAATGACATCACCTATATAAATAAAGCTTGGCTTGCGTTTATGTTTACTACAAACAATATTATTATATCATATTTTGTCCAAAAAGTCAAGCACATAAAAACAGCGAAAACCGCCGTATTCCGAGCTGATTCGGGATACGGCGGAGCTTTTTTATTTATTAAGTGCTTTTTCTTTTTTGCGCGACTTGCTTCTTACGACCGCCACTATGACGATCACAGCGATCACGGCGACTACCGCCGCGGCTATAATGACCGCAAGCATTGCTGCATTGACCGGACTGCTCGAAACGCAGAACGACGCTGTTCCGTTTTCGAGAACGGGGTCATTTACGATGAGATAGCTTCCGTTTTCCGTGAACGGGACGGGCTTCCATGCTCCGTTTATGTATTGCATAAGCATGGGATCTTTGCCGGATTTAAGGAATCTCAGCGCTGTCGGAGCGCTTTCCGAGGATATTGTGACTATTCTCAGCTGTGCGCCGTCGGGAGGGAACACGGCGCTGCTTTCGGTTTCGACAAGCAGCCGCGAATCCTCGTCAAAGCTTCCGTCCGCAAGTATCAGCGGCAGTCCGCTTTCGCTCTGTTTATCGGTCGCTATAGAGGTTATGAGCTGAATATATTCGGCGTTAAGTTTTTTCGGGAATGTGATATTTTCCGTATCAAAATCTTCCCAGCGTGCATAACAGCCCGATTTATCCGGTATTTTCGGAATGTCCGACGCTTTTATCGAGCCGCCGTAGGGTACGGAAATTTTTCCGAGCGATTTTCCGTCAGCGAAAAATTCAAGTACAATATCGGCAAAGTCGCCTGCCCGCTTGGCAAATTCCGCATAACTGAACGGCTCGGCAAGACCCGCGTAGCTCACGCGGTCTATCCCCGCGACACCTCTGTCGACGAAATAATTGCGGGAGATCTCGGTGTTTTCCTTTGAGAAATCAACATAACCCGCCAGCGCGCCGGACTTTTCGGTAAAACCGGTAATATCCGATATCGACAGACAGTCTGTCATAATTCCGCCCTCGCCCGCGATACCGCCGATATAAGACGCGCCCGAAAGCGTCACCTTTGATATACATTCGCGAAGTTTTGCGGAGGAATATCCCGCGACGCCGCCGACGTAATTTCCGCCGGTGCTTGATATTGTGCCGCTTGCACGGGAGTTTTTCACAAGTCCCATATCCATTCTGCCGACGATGCCGCCGCAGTAATTTTTCTTGGCGGTTATCTCGCCGCTGTTCTCGCAGGATTCTATAATATCCATAACGCTGTAGCTGAAATTTATCGACGGATTCCCGTTGCGGGCAATATCGTCCTCAGGGTCAAGGTCGAATTCTATCGCCATAGCCCCTGTGATACCGCCGATATTCACGTCGCCCTCGACTTTTCCGCTGTTCACGCAGTCAAGAGCCTTGCCGTGACGGGGGTCGCTGTCGGGGTCGGAGTTTTCGCTTTCGGAAATATCCTCCGAAAATCCGCGCTGCGCTTCATCGTCCGAAAGCAGGTCGCGGTAGTTTTCCTTGAATATCCCGAAGATACGCTCAAGGCAGTCGTTTATATCCCGAATATCGCCCAGCAGCAGATCCCCCTCGGAATTTGCCTTGGAGCTTATTCTTGAAAGCGTAGATATCATAGCTCTCATATTTTCGGAAAGCGAATCCGCCGCGTCCGAAAATTTGTCATCAAGCGCGGGGAAACGCACCTCTGACTCACCCGAAAGCGTTTTTGCCATATCCTCGATTTTTCTCACCGCTTCGGACATCTTGTCGCTTGCTTTGGAAATTATTTCGGACGCGTCGCCTGCCTTTGACGCAGCAAGGGTCAGGGAATCAAGCGTTTTGCCGAGAGCGTCGGCGGCTTTGTCAACGTTTTCCGCCGAAGTGTTTATCGAGCCTGCCGCGTCCGCTGTTTTCGAGAAAGCGTCGCCCAGAGCTCCCATAGCGGCTGACAGACCCTCGGCGTCGATATTGTCGAGGATATCGCGGATATTTGCGTTGATATCGGACAGATTATCCCACATATCGGAAACGGAATCGAGAATTATTCCGAGCTGTTCCGAAGCCGCGTCCATGGTGTCTTCGGGAACGGACGAACCTGCGACCTTGCCGAGTGCGTCGGACATTTCTCCTGCTGCCGCGGAAGCCTTATCCAATGCGGCACTTAGGTTTTGAGAAGCAGTCTGAAGCTCGTCGAGGGCTTTTTGCATTTCAACGGGGTCGACGGCTGTATTGAGATGTTCCGCAGCTTTCTGGAGAGCCTGCGCGGCGTTTTGCAGCTCCTCTGTCGCCTCGTTCAGCTTTCCCGTATCGGGAACGCCCCCGCCGCCGACCGCAGCCGCAAGTTTTGCAGCGGCTGTTCCCAGAGCCGCCGAAGCGGAATTAAACTCGGTAAGCGCTTTTTCCATCTCTCCCGAATCTATCGCTCCGGAAATATCGCTTACCGCGCCGCTCACGTCGCCCAGAGCGTCCAGCACCTCCGACAGGCAGTCGGAAAACGCCGTAACGCTTGTTTTAAGCTGCCGCCAGTCCGCTCCGTTAAGCCAGTCGGAAAGGTTTTGAAAAGCGGTGTTCAGGCGTTTTGCAGCTTCCGACATATCCTTCATCTCGGTCATTATCTTGTCGAGAGAATCTGTGATATCTTTCAGCGAAGCTTTTATCTCGTCGGGGTCGCCGAGGGAATTTTGTATCTCACGCAGAGCATTTCCCACGTCCCGCAGGCTTGCTTCGATTTCGGGAACAGCCTTATCTATATCATTCAGCGCGTTTTTTGCCGAATCCACGGCGTCGCCGGCGTATTCGCCCGACTGCTCAAGTTCACGCAGGGCTTCGGTGCATTTGTCGGAAAAATCTCCCACAAGCTCCAGAGCCTCGTCAAGCGAATTCAGCGCGTCGGGAGCGTCGTCAAGCGCCTTGTCGGCTCTTGCGAGAAGCTCGTTTATCCCGTCGGAATAGCCGTTGAATATTTCTTCCGTTCTGTCGGCGATATCGTCGGCGTTCTTTTGTGCGGCACTCATCTGTGAGGTGAGCGACTGTATTTCGGCGTTCAGTCTGTCGCCGCTGCCGCCTGCGTCAGAGATCAGCTTATCGACAAGCTCTGACAGAATATCCATTTCATTTCCAAGACGCTGCGCGGTATCCTCCGAAAACTCGATACTGCAATACGGCTCCATTTGTCCTGCGATGCCGCCTACGTCCTTTCTGCCGTAAATGTCGCCCGTGTTCGTACAGGAATCCAGCATTCCGCACTGCCGTCCGACGACTCCGCCGATATTGTAGCCCGTATGCTTATATCCGACAGTCCCCGAATTTGAGCAGCGCCTGATTATTCCCGAAGAATACCCCGCAACGCCGCCTATGTCGGACTTTGAGATAACGGTTTCGACAGACCTGTCCTGAAGTCCGAGGTCGTCGGCGGTAATTTCCGTATCGTAGTAAACGGCGTTTACGTTGCCGCTGTTGGAGCAATCTATAAGAATTCCGAGGTTATTGCCGCAGACGCCGCCCGCCGTGCTTTCGGCGGAGATAACGGCAGAGGAACTGCAGCCGGTTATAACGCCGCTTTCGTCGTTCTTTCCGGCTATTCCTCCGACGCTGTCGGAGGCGGAAACCAAGCCCATAAACTCGCAGGAATTTATCGTACCCTTGTTTATGCCGGCAATACCGCCGACGTTATTTCCCGAACCGCTCGGAAAAACGCTTCCCGAAACGTTCAGATCCTTTATCACGGCTCCGCGCTCAACGTGACGGAAAAGTCCGATCTCCGAGGCGCTGTCGCTGATGTAAAGTCCGGTTATCCTGTGACCGTTTCCGTTGAATGTTCCGCAGAAAATGGGGATACCGTAAAAGTCCCTTCCGCTTAAATTTATATCGGCGGTAAGCTCAACGTTAAGTCCGCGGCTGGCGGAATCTATTCTGCATTCCTCGGCGAACCTCATAAAGTCCTCAGGATCGGAGATGTATTCCGTGCGGCTCGGCACAGGCTCCGCTGCGGTTTCCGAAGCGGTTCTTACCGCAGAAGCGGAAACGTTCTCCGGAAGTGCCGCCGCAATACTTGCCGCAAGCGCCGCGGCGGAGATCACGGAAAATATTCTGTATATTTTTCTCATATCAATCGTCCTCCGTCAATACTTCCTCGCCGTCCTCGGAGGATTCGGCTATGGTTTTGTCGATTCTCTCACGCAGAGCCGCCGCGTCGGAGCTGTCAAGCATAGCGCTTACCTCGCCGTGGATTATTCCGCTTATATCCGCGTCAACGATTCCGCTTACATAGCCGCGGACTCTTCCGTTAAGATGTATAAGACCCGACGTGTGCTGGATACGGTCCATTTTCTTAAGTGTGAACGAAGTCTTTTCGATGATGCTGTCGCCCAGCAGCAGAATCTGCGGCAGAACGCACATTACAAGGACGATAGAGATAAGCGTTCCGCGTCCAAGACATTCGCCGACAGCGGAAATAGCAACGTCAGAGGACATAAATCCGATAAGCAGACCCGCCACCGACAAAATCATTCCCGAAGTGATTATCGTCGGGAACGCCTGATTAAGCGTTTCGACAATGGCTTCCTTTGGGGACATTTCGCGCTTCAGCTCGGAATAACGGCTGGAGATAACGATAGCGTAGTCGATGTTCGCACCCATCTGAATGGAGCTTACAATAAGGTAGCTTAAGAAGAATATGTTCGTATTTTCAACGGCAGGCACGGAGAAGTTTATCCAGATAGCGCCCTCGATTATCGCCATAAGCAGCACGGGCAGTCCCGCCGACTTGAACGTGAACACAAGGATCACCAAAACGAACAGCGCGGACAGAATGCTTATCATCAGATTGTCGTCAACAAACGATGTCGAAAGGTCAAAGTCGCTTGTCGAATCGCCCACCAGAAAAGAATTGTCGGCGGGGTAGTACTTGTACATTATCTCGTGGAATTCGGCGAGTTTCTCAAACGTCTGTTCGCCCTCCATAGGGAGATTTGTCTTTATCAGCAAACGTGAATAATCGTCGGTTTTAAGCTGTAATTTCGCGTCAACAAGTTTCGCGTTCAGCTCGTCGAGCATATCCGTCATTTCGTCGTCAAGCGTGATAACTCCGGCTTCCTTTTGTTCGTAAACGTAATCGAACATATCAATAAGCGGCACGCCGTAATCGGAAATGTTTCCCATAAGTTTTCCGTAGTCCTCCTGCGACACGGCATATGCCGAATACAGCACGGAAATAGCTTCCACGTCCATATCAATAAGCTCCGCAAACTGGCGCGGAGTGAGAGCGTCGGTGAGGTAGTATCCGTCCATAGCCTCGGTGTTGGCAAGCCCCTGCGTGGAATTTACCGCGGGGTCTGCCGCAAGCTCCATAAGAAGCTTATGCTCGGATTCGTAATCGCCCGACGGGACTATCATTACCATAAGATTATCGACCGTGAAGTTGTCACGGATCTTCTCATCGGCTATCTGCGATTCGTTTTTCTTGTATGTAGTTCCCGAAGCGTAGTCGTAAACATAGTTGCAGCGGTTCGAGAAAATAAACGCCGCCACAAGCGCTACGACGAATATCGGCGGGATAACGAAGCGCGTTTTAACGTCCATTTTTCCGACCGCCGTTATGTTCGGGACAAAGTTTCTGTGGTGGGTTTTGTCGATAAGTCCCGAAAAGGACATCAAAAGCCCCGGCATAAGCGTAAATACCGACAGAATACTGAAGAATATCGCCTTAATCAGTACAACACCGAGGTCAAGTCCGAGTTTGAACTGCATAAACATCATAGCTACCAGTCCCGAAACCGTCGTAAGGCAGCTTGAGGATATTTCGGGGATAGCCTTTGAAAGCGCAATAATTACCGCCATTCTCGCATCGTGAGTAACGCGCTCTTCGGTATAGCGGTTGCAGAGGATTATTGCGTAGTCGATAGCAAGCGCAAGCTGCAATACCACCGCTATGGAATTTGAAACGAAAGAAATCTCTCCGAGCAGGAAATTCGTTCCCATATTGAGAAGAGCCGCCATACCGAACGTCATAAGCATTACCGGCACTTCCATATATGTTTTTGACGTAAACAGCAGCACCGCGATAACGATAACGATCACTATCACGACGACCACCTGCATTTCCTCGGCGATAGCGTCCGCCTGATTTGCGCCGACTTCGCTGGAAATATAGGTGTCGTAAGGCAGGAGCAGCTCTTTGACCTTTATCATTGCGGATTTTGCAATTTCGTCCTCTGCCTCTCCCTTGAACGTGACGGAGATCATAGCCGCGCCGTTGTGATAATGCGCGGTCGTCCGGTCGATAACGGCTTCCGAAACGCCGTCTATTTCCAGCAGTTGTTCTGCGAGCTGTTCGGCGGTTTCGTAGGTCACGTTGTCGATCATAACGTTAGCCGAGCCGTAGGTCACGAATTGTTCGTTCATAAGCGTAAGACCGCGTTTAGTTTCGGTAGTATCCGGAAGATATGACGTGATATCATTGTTTACCAGCGTCCATTGCATACCGAAAACGCAGAAAATCGCCGCAAGGATAAAGAACAGGAAAAATCCCTTTCGCTTATCGACGATAAGGGTCGCGGCTTTTGTGACGAAGCTTGTTTTTTCTTTTTCTTCGCTCAAAAGAATCACCTCTCGAATTGTTCTGTGCCCTGCCGAAAAATTAGCCGAAGGGGTTTCCTGCGGCATTGGAGTATTCGGTAAAAGTGGGGGCATTCCGAAAAAACTTTATACACTAACATTATATCACAACGTCGGCGCAAAGTCAATGAACATTTTTAAGCATTTGTGTCCAAAAATGTATTGAGTTTAAGTTGAGGTGGACGTCCCCCTTCGTTGTCGTCGGCGACGTCAGCGCATCGTAAGCGGTCTGGAGAGCCTCATAGGCTTTCTTGAGGTCGTAGTGTGACTGGTTTGCGCCGCCCTTGGACTTCGCAAGCTCCGCTTTATCGCCATCTACAGTTTCAATGCTAAGAGTTCCGTCGTTGGTATAAACGCGATTGTAACCCTTGAATTCTCCGTCCTCTACAGCTGCGTCAGCTATCGTATCACCGCTGTCGTCACTGGTTTTAAGGTCGGGCGCTCCCAGCAGCATGAACGCAACATTCTTTGCCTGCTCCTTAAGTGCGTCGCTTCCGGAGATCTTATCTGCCGCCTTCTCAACCATAGCTATATAATCGTAAATTTCCTGGTAAGTATAAGCAAATGCCTTGTATTCCTTGTCAAGCTTATCCTTGGCGTCCTTCAAGTCGTTATATTGTGCCGCTGTTACTTTTTTATTCGTGGTAGCGTTTGCGATCTTAATAGCCTTATCACGCTCACTTACCAACTTGCTGTTCTTTACGGAGAACACAGCAGAATCAGCTGTCTTAAGAATAAGCTCGTCGCACTCACTTATAAGCTTGTTGTATTCCGCAAGCGACTTAGAAGTATCGTCCTCCTCAAAATAGTCCTGCATAACCAATTCAAGGTATTGACCGATAGCGTTCCACTCATTCCCGTTCACATTGTCCTTCAGATTTTCGGTGAGGAGTGCGCTGGTGTAGTCGATCTTTTCAAGCTCTGTTTTACGAGCCGCTTTATCCAGTGTATCGTAGTCGTTATTGGCATCTCCGGATTCACCAACGGTTTCCGCAGTTTCAACTGTTGTTCCACCGTTAAGCACGGTCAAAACAGTCGCAAGATCGGGAACAATAGACTTTGATTTATCGGAATTTCTCACCGCTGCTGAAGGCACGACCCCATTAGCATCACTCTTCCATCCAGTGCTTGTATTGCCAAGTGTTGTGAATGCAGTGTGACCAAGATTCTTTCCGCCATCATCTCCGCCGAGCAAAGAATCGTCGCCGCCGAGGACTTTATCACTTGTGCCATTAGACTTCTTAGGCTGATGTTCAGTTACGGTGTCCCAAATGCTCTTTGTCTGCTTTGTGCTAAGAGAAGCGCTGTTTGCTCCAAGAATGTTGACCCAATCAATATAATCCATCACATTAATAACTACATTCTGTTTCGCAATAAACCCAGTGTCGCTTTCTGCGCTAGCAGATTCAATCTTAAATCCAGTAGTCGGATCGTTCTTTACCCCAGTTGCATTTTTAACCTTCAACTTCAGTTTTCCGTTTGACACCAATTTCTCTACAAATTTAGCTTTACTTGCATTGTCATCTGCTGCAAGGTTTGCAAACGAACTGCCCTTCTCAGGATCAAATAAATCGTTTGAAACTGTAGTAGTAGAATTCGTAAATCCAAGAGCTGTAAACACTGCCGCGCCAATAGTTTCGTTCTTAAGCATCTTTTCAGCGTAATCATCAAAGATATCCAAAACCGCTTTCTTGCTTCTGTAGGTCTTAACCTTGTCGGGTGTAAAGCCGTTCAGGACTTTGTACGAAACCTCGCAAGCCTTGCAAGCGTTGATTATCGCATCATTTGTGGTTCTGGTAAGCGACTTGTTCTTCGTGATCAAATTATACTGAGACTGAATGTTCGTGAAAGCGGAGTCAACATGATAGAACAGAAAACCCCAAGCGTAGGTATCGCCGTCATACTTTGTGCCGCTTCCGTCAACCGTACCGCGAACCCAAGCGTTATACTTGAATTCATTCTTTTGAGCCGCTGCCAGCTTGTTCATAGCGGAAGCAAAGTCGGATTTAAGAATGTAGGGCTTTTCAACAAGACCGTTGCCCGCCTCGTTAAGAGCTTCCCAAGCGTCGGTGATCTCCTTGCTGTCTGTGGAATCAAAATCGACAACAGATTCGGCATCATCATAAGCTGCGGCAAAAGTATCATAAGTGGTTTCGGTGTACTGGTAATCTTCCGTGCCGTCACCAATATCCTCATTAAGGATATTGTCCTTTGCGTAAACGCTTTCCCACTTTTCAACGAGTGCTTTCAGCTCGTCAAGCGTCTTGATCGTGAGATTGTCCTTAGCAGCTTTCAGCATTGTGTAGGAAACCGCATAGTCGTCGAGAGACGCATCTGTGTTTGTAAGCACTGCGTCCGCGTAATCAAGCGCGTTGGTGAATTTGTTTGCCGAGATTTCACCATAGTTTTCAAGTTCCTTGTCCTTGAAATCCTTGCAGGTCTTAACGAGATTCTGAAGGTCGCTTTTGCTTGCATAGGCAGTGGTCTTCTCGTCTGCGGCGAATGCGGCAGCGGAGAAAGAGGAAAGAGCGAGAACGGAAGCCAATGAAGCAGCAAAAATTCTTCTTTTCAACATAATAGTCCTCCTAAAAAGATAAAAAAGTTTTCGAGTGATCGGGGACTCGAAATAAACAAACGGAAAAGATCCGCTTGGGTGGGGTGGCAAAAGAGGGGACATAAACTTCACGAACCACTTCCCAACTTCCGGCAAAAAAATCCGAGGCGCGGGGAGCCTCGGATTTGAAATTATTAAGAGCTGATCTCGCCAACAACCCGCGGGCACGAGTGTCCTTGATTCCACAGGCTGCTCCGGCTTCGCCTACTATGATAAATCAAATGCTTATATTAAACTTAATTTTGTTATACACTTAAAAGATGCTAGAGTATGATTTATAAGAATGGATTATATGATGTAAATGTATTTTTATGCGGAGCATAGTTAGCTTCGTTATCATAATAATACCACCACCCCTCTTTGATATCACCGACATCATTGATAAATCCAAATATATCAAGCGGTTTTGCATATTTAAATAACATTTCGTGAAACTGTAAGCATTTTTCTGACGCTTTAAATTTCGCGGCATAGTTATTGTTTCTAAGAAATAAAATGAGCAACGCATAAGGAATGGGAGCGTAAACTCTTACAATATTGTCATCAATCAAAAGTTTTTTTATATCCTCTATTTGAGACAAATAAATTGTTTTTTTAATGTGACTGATCTCTTCCGATTCAAAGCAGTCAAACGTTACAACATTAAGAGAGCTGAAAATTTCCTCTGCTTTATAATATGATATAATATCTTTGGCGGCATTTAAAATTGTTACACTGTTATTCCGTGTGAACTCTCCTGTAAATCTCCCTCCATCTGTAATGTACAAGTAATCTTTGTAATGATACATAAATACTTCTATTCTTTTATTGTGATATCCGCGCCGACTGTCAATCAATGCAATTTTTTTAACCTTTGTATTAAAATGATTTTCAATAAAAACAGTCAAATCGCCGAATACGGCTTCCTCAATTGGATCGCCATACGGAGTTGTGAAAAAATTGTGGTATTCCAGATTGCCTATTCCCTCGAAAAACATAAGTAGTCCTCCTGTCTAACCTTTATAAAAAGATTTACACAATATACGTACAGAAAAAACATTCCTAGCAGAGCGACCCCTGCTGGGAAAAGGTCAAGGGCATTGCCCTTGCGGATTTGAATGAGCGAGGGTGCTTTTGGCAGTTTTGGGTATGTTTTTATAACAATAATGTACAAACTATGTACAGATTTCAAACACCTATGCCCTACCGTCTGCATAATTTTAAAGGTATTAAGGTAACTGTTAATAGAGGGCAAAGCACAAGTTCTCAAGTTCTACCATATTTCAGCAAAAAGCATATATCACAGATAACTTGGATGTATTATATCATCAACTTGAATCAAGTCTTTTCGAGAGAAATCGAAAGCAAACCGGTTTATATTTTTAATATTTTTTACGTCGTCCATTGCGACATAATATATATTTCCATCATTCTCAACCCGAAGCACTTTAAGATTGCCTATGGATAAATCCCAACCTATGGTTTCACATATAATGCAACTTTCTTCATTAACCTCGGACAAGTCGTATGCAATACCAAACAAAAGAATTTTGCAGTCATAGATACCGCCAACCTGCATAAACTCAAATCCTTTTTGATATTCGTGCCGCAAATCCGAGTCATCAAAACATAGTTCCACCTTTCCGGTTTCGCAATTTTCTAATTTAACATGCCTTGTCATTATTCCGTCTGATGCGAATAACAATTTGTGCATATATCTATCTCCTTTTATAATTTTGTTTCCCAATAAAATGCTTTAAACATCAAGTTGTCGGATAAAAAGAAACGATAAACCCATTTGTTCCATATTCTGCATTATATTATACCATATTTTTTTCCGTTTTGCAATTCGGCATATCGAATTCAATGTGAAAATTAGGTGAAATTTCAAAAACCGTATTGACATCGTGTCAGAATAGTGATATACTATTTTATAGCAATGAGATGCCGCAAGGTGAGCTAACAAAGCCGGCAATTTGGGAACGCCAAAGCCGTGTCGTTTGAATTCCCTACTTATCAATATTTGAGAACAGGCGACGTTATCGGAAAATGCCTTACGTTCAATAAATAAAATAAGGAGGTCATGAAATGCCAAAAGGTTCTCCGGAGCTTACGAATGCACGAAAAGAAGAGATTATTAACGCTTGTGAAAAGCTGTATAAAAAGCTGAGTTTCAAGGAGATCACGCTGAAAGAAATAAGCGCGGAAACGAGTTTTACGCGCACGTCAATCTACAATTATTTTCAGACGAAAGAGGAAATTTTCCTTGCGCTTTTGCAGCGTGAATACGAGCTTTGGAACGCGGAATTAGATAAAATAATGCGCAAATTCCCCAAGCTTACGAAAGACGAATTTGCGGATAAATTGGCGAGATCTCTTGAAAAACGCGCCCAGCTGCTCAAAATTATGTCCATGAACCATTACGATATGGAGAGCAACAGCCGTCCCGAACGACTCGCGAAATTTAAGGTAGCCTACGGAAATTCGCTGCGGACGGTCATGAATTGCCTTGAACAGTATTTCCCCGAAATGCCTGCCGAGGACAAACAGAGATTTTTGTACACGTTTTTCCCGTTTATGTTCGGCATTTATCCGTACACCTTTGTTACAAAAAAACAGCGTGTTGCAATGGAAAAAGCAGGCGTAAATTATGCGTTTATGTCAATTTATGAAATAACTTTTAACTGCGTAAAAAGGCTGTTGGGGGAATAAATATGAATAAACTTCTGATTTTGCCGACAGCGATTTGTCTTGCTTTTTGTATTTCGGCGTGCGGGGATATTCAGTCAAATAGCGGTGGTCAAGGCTATAAAAGCGAAAATTCTTTGGTCAGCACAAGTGAAACCGCGTCAAAAAATGATGAAAAGGGGCAAACGCAAATGCAAATAAACATTCAAATCGGAGAAAAAACTTTTACGGCGACCTTAGAGGACAATGCCGCAGCGAAAGAGTTTGCACAGATGATGCAAAGCGCGCCCGTAAGCGTTGAAATGCGCGATTATGGGGGATTTGAAAAGGTAGGTTCACTCGGCAAAAGCCTTACTTCAAACGACAGTCAAACAACGACTTCTGCGGGGGATATTGTTCTGTACAACTCCGATCAAATCGTTATTTTTTACGGCTCAAATTCGTGGAGTTACACTAGATTAGGGCATATTGACGGCTTCAGCGATATAGGCGGCGGAAATATCACGGCTGTATTTTCGCTTGTATAAACAATTTTAGGAGGAATTATTATGGAAAAAATCACACAGACAGCAGGCAGAAACGCGCTCGGAGAATTCGCTCCCGAATTTGCGCATTTTAATGATGATGTGCTTTTCGGCGAAAACTGGAACAACACGGACATTGACCTGAAAACGCGCTGTATAATCACGGTCGTAGCGCTGATGAGTTCGGGAGTCATTGATTCGTCGCTTAAATATCATCTTGAAAACGCGAAAAATCACGGCGTTTCCCGCAAGGAAATTGCCGCAATTGTAACTCACGTCGCGTTTTATGCCGGATGGGGTAAGGCTTGGGCAGTGTTCAACATGGCAAAAGAAGTCTGGAACGAGCCGTGTTCCGCGCTGACCGAAAAAGAGAAATTTCAGAATACGATCCTGTTTCCGATAGGCGAACCGAACGACGCATTCGCGCAATTTTTCATTGGGCAAAGCTATCTTGCGCCTATCTCAAAAGAGCAGGTGGGAATTTTCAATGTTACTTTTGAGCCGAAATGCCGCAACAACTGGCACGTCCACAATGCGGACAAAGGCGGCGGACAAATTTTGATTTGCGTTGGTGGGCGCGGTTATTATCAGGAGTGGGGCAAGCCTGCAATTGAAATGAAACCGGGTGATTGCATAAATATTCCCGTGGGCGTAAAGCATTGGCACGGTGCGGCTCCCGATAGCTGGTTTTCACATCTGGCGATCGAGGTTCCCGGAGAAAACGGCTCTAATGAATGGCTGGAGCCTGTTGACGATGAGCAATACGGGAGTTTGAAGTGAAATTTATGAAAAAGGTGATATGCAAGTAGGTATGTATAAATTTTTATCGGCTTCATATGGCAATATGACAAGGTGGGTTAAACTTGAAAATTGCGAAACCGGAAAGTTTGAAGTATGCTTTGATGACTCGGACTTGCGGCACGAATATCAGAAAGGATTCGGGTTTATGCAGGTTGGCGGTATCTATGACTGCAAAATTCTTTTGTTTGGTATTGCGCTTGATTTATCCGACGAAGATGCTATAGAACAAAGCCGAATTATGTGTGAAACAACTGACAGAGAATTGTTTGTCTGCGAAACCATTGATAATAATTTTTCTGTCGGAAATTTCAAAGTTTTACAAACGATAAGTGGTAAAAATATATATTATGTCGCAACTAATGATGTAGGAGCTCTTAATGATATTAGCAGATTTGTTTTCCGATGTTCACGAAAGGATTTGATTCAAGTTGACGATATAATACATCCACGTTATCTGTGATGTATGTTTTTTACTGAAATATGTATAACAGGAAGGCATTTTATCATAAAAAACAGAGTTCTTTTTGATTATGGCTGTAACTTTATTTGGCTTAAGGGGTGGTACTATATTTAGACACGATGAATTGATGGCGCTTTTTTCACAGCCTATGCCGTTTCCATGGCTATATAAGTTCAAGGAAAGAATAGAACAACGGTTTAATGTAAGGGTCGCCTGCATTGAACACGAGTTCATTAAACGAATACCGCGGCATAATTTTAGTGTATATATGTACAGCAAGGCAGATTATAAAGCAATGGCTGTTTTTGACGGATATATATCGGATATTAACGAGCCTGTTCTGAATGAAATACTTTCCGATATTTTTTCCGAAGAAAAATTATTGAGATTAATTCTGTCAAAATTGAGGATTTTCACTGTTTCATTAAACGCACAACCTTTGAAGAATTGATGCGTTATGAATACGGCATGACAGTTGAAAAATACGCGTCGGATATACAAAATGAAGTCAATGCGTGTTTAGCTGTATTTCGCTTTATAAATTCTACTGCTGTTTGTATTTTTGAAAATCAGTGCGAGATTGATGACTTTATTCAAAGCGGTAAATTTGAACATCTCAACAATAAAATAATATCACTGCTGAAAAGCATTGACAAATACGGTTTTATTCAGGACAATGAAGTTCATGTGGTATGCGATACATTAGATAATTTTAGAGCTAATCCTATGTATTTGAGGGATATATGACTTTCATTGCAGAAGTAGCTGTCTGGCGGGATCGGTGTACCACCGAAAATACGAGCTACTCTTTTAGATAATTTCAAATCCGAGGCTATCTGTGCCTCGGATTTTTTAATTGTCTGCAAGTTTATCGGCAACTTCTCCACTTTATTACAATCTAAAATAATCCGCGAAGCGGATACCTACTACTATTCACTATTAACTGTTAACTGCTTAAAAGGTGGGTGGAAAGCATATGAAAATCATTGTGCTGGAGGGCAGTCCGAACATTCACGGCTCGTCGAATATGCTCGCCGGGGAGTTTATCCGCGGCGCGAAAGGGGCAGGTCACAAGGTCGCTGTTATTGACACGCGCACGCAGATATTCGCCTGTGTACGAGCTGCGTAAATTGCGGGTATGAAGCACAGTGCAGTCAGCATGATGATGTTGACAAAATACGTCCGCAAATTTTAGCGGCGGATATGATAGTTTTCGTAACGCTGCTTTACTATTACGGCATGAGCGTGCAATTAAAAACGATGATAACCATTTTTGCGCGTTCAACGACAGTATTCAGAGAAAACGCATGAAGTCCGCGCTTATCTCTGCGGCTTGGAACAGCGACAGTTGGACGTTTGAAACCTTGCAGTCGCATTATAAAACGCTTGTGCAGTATTTGAACCTTGTCGATATGGGGACGGTCCTCGGCAAAGGCTGCGGCACGCCGCCAATGACAGGACGTTCAAAATATCTTCAAAAGGCGTATGAGCTTGGTAAAAAATTGTAAAACTAAATTGACGATCCCAACAAAGGAATAATAGCAATGAAAAAAATATGTAGAATCAAATCTTTTCTTCGCAAAGTGAAATGAATGACTTGTTAAAAGCAAGATGCGGTGACCTTATTTGACGATGCCTTGTGGGGCGGTCTGCTCGATTATCTAACATTCTACAAATAGGGCGATATTCGGTTTACGTTCAAGGACGGGACGGAAATAAAGGTTTGAATGCTTCAGATATTTTATTCTTCAAAAAGTGTAAATTCATTTTTGTGAAAATCAAGCATTCCTTCATCGCGCATTTTGCAAAGTTCATTTGACATTGCGCTGCGGTCTACCGAAAGAAAATCTGCCATTTGCTGACGGTTAAAGGATATTGTAAAGGAACTGCTGTTTTGCTTTTTCGCTTCATCGGAGAGGTACGACAGCAGTTTTTCACGCGTTGTACGCTGTGACATTAAGCTAAGTTTTTGTACGAGCTTTCTGTTTTTTTCGGAAATCGTGTAAAACAGAGCCTTTACAAGCCGTGTATGATAAGGACAGGCAGACGGGCACAGGGACAGTATTTTCTCAATATCAAAGAACAAAACAGTACTGTCTTCGGCGGCGATAACATCGTTAAGCAAAGCTCCGCTGTCCGGTGCAGCATAAGCCTCTCCGAACATTTCTCCGACGCATATTTCATTCAGTATGCTGAGATTTCCCCAGTAATCCTCTTTTTGTATAATAAGCCTGCCCTCGGCAAGCAGCAAAAGATCACGGATATACTCTCCCTGATGAAACACATATTCTTTTTTACTGTAATTTTTGGCTGACGCATTAAGGCAATTCAGCATAGACGCGATTTCCTCTTCTCCGATACCGGCGAAGAGTTTTGTGCGTTTTAATGTGGAAATATATTTTTTCATAAAAACCTCTTTTCCGTTGTAAATACAACCGACTTTTCTTTTATATTATACTATAATGAAATCAGAAAGTCAAGAGCGACAAAAGCCGCTCGGAAAAGGAGGAATTATTATGATAAGAAAAATCATAAAAATTGATGTGGACAAATGCAACGGCTGCGGAGCGTGCGCTAATGCTTGCCATGAGGGAGCAATAGGCATAATAAACGGAAAAGCAAAGCTGCTCCGTGAGGATTACTGTGACGGGCTTGGTGATTGTCTGCCTGCTTGTCCGACAGGTGCAATTACTTTTGAAGAACGTGAAGCTCCTGCCTATAACGAAGCTGCTGTACAAGCGGCAAAACAGCAGGGGCATAAGGGGAAACTGCCTTGCGGCTGCCCCGGCACTGCTTCTAAGACGATTAGCCGCGAAGTTACAGATACAGAGAAAGTGACCGTTAACAGCAGACTTTCGCAATGGCCCGTGCAGATAAAGCTCGTCCCTGTGAATGCTCCATATTTTAACGGCGCAAATCTGCTGATAGCGGCAGATTGTACGGCTTACGCTTATGGAAATTTCCACAATGATTTCATTAAAAACAAGATAACGCTTATAGGCTGTCCTAAGTTGGATTCTGTGGATTATTCCGAAAAATTAACACAGATTATTGCACAAAACGACATAAAAAGCGTAACGGTAGTCAGAATGGAGGTACCCTGCTGCGGAGGGATTGAAAACGCCGTCAAACAGGCTCTTCAGAACAGCGGGAAATTTATCCCTTGGCATGTCGTGACGATTTCAACGGACGGGCAAATCATAGAATGATATGAGAGGAGATTACATATATGGAAAACAAAATGTTTTGTTTTCAATGTGAACAGACGGCAGGCTGTAAAGGTTGTATGGGAAATGCCGGAGTTTGCGGAAAGAAAGCAGATACTGCTGAGCTTTAAGACAAACTGACGGGAGCATTTATAGGTCTTGCACGGGCAACAGAAGGAAATGAACACGATGTCAATTCCGAAACAGACAAACTGATAATAAAAGGTCTTTTCACAACTATTACAAACGTCAATTTTAACAATGTGGCAATTTCCGAGTTGATAAAAAGTATACATAAAGAAAAGGAAAGACTTGTTCCCAATTGTTTGACATGCGCATCTTCCTGTGGCAGAAACGATGACTATGATATGAAAAAGTATTGGAGGCAGACGAAGATATTCGTTCCTTAAAGTCGCTGATTTTGTTTGGTATCAGGGGTATGGCTGCTTATGCATATCACGCGGCGGTACTCGGCTATCACGATGAAACTGTGAATCGTTTCTTCTACAAAGCACTTTTTGCTGTTGGTATGGATTGGGGACAGAAAGAATTGCTCCCCATAGTATTGGAGGTTGGCGAAGTAAATTTGCGTTGTATGGAGCTTTTGGACAAAGCAAATACCGAAACATACGGTACTCCATCACCCACAGAGGTGACACTGACTGTTGAAAAAGGTCCGTTCATAGTTATTTCGGAGCATGACCTTTATGATTTAAAATAACTTCTTGAACAGGCCAAAGATAAAGGCGTCAATGTTTAATGCTCCCTGCTCATGCTTATCCCGAATTAAAAAAATACGGGCATCTCAAAGTAATTTCGGAACAGCTTGGCAAAATCAGCAAAAAGAATTTGACAACATTCCCAGTGTGGTCCTCTTTACAACGAAATGCCTTATGCCGCCAAAAGGAAGTTGTTCTAACAGAGTGTTCACCACAGAAGTCGTATCTTACCCAGAGATAGTACATATCGGAGAGGACAAAGATTTCACACCTGTAATTGAAAAGGCATTGTCACTTGGCGGTTATCCCGAAGATGTTTATTTTACCGGAATCAATGGCGGAAACAAGGTGACAACAGGATTTTCACATGGTACAGTTTTATCTGTGGCAGATAAAGTAGTGGAGGCAGTAAATGCAGGACTTATCAATCACTTCATCCTTGTTGGCGGCTGTGACGGAGCAAAAACAGGAAGGAACTATTACACGGAATTTGTAAAGCAAACGCCCGAAGACAGCATTGTTCTTACTCTTGCCTGCGGAAAGTGTCGCTGTTGAGGGATTTTTATTTTGCATCATCTGTAATTCTTTTTCTGCCTTTACACACGCTTTAATTTGACAATGCACGCGGTATGCATACTCTGCACACGGGAAAATATGATTATGCACGCGGAAAATTGTTTGTATCAACGAGAGAGTTTACATAGACCAAAGACCAACAGAAATGATACAATTTCAATTCAGCCGAAATATCGAAAATCCTTTGATTTCAAGGCTTTTACTGACTTTTGCTTGTGCGTAGACTGCAAAGCGGATGTCTTTTTTATGCCTTAAACAGTCTGACAAATGGTGCATAAAAGAAAATTTGCAATCTCATATTATTTCTCTTTACAGATTTTTACAAATTGCAATATTATATTTTTATTATGAGATTAATTTGAGATTGCGTGAATTAGTGGGCGGACGAGGACGACCTCGTACTGATCATAGACAAGCTCGTCACTCAGGAAAACGGTGCTCTGACCGTGCATTGGTTAGACGGCAGCGAGGACGTTTTCCAGATGGAGAGGTTTAGTCCGAGGATATTTTTAAATGAGAATTTAAAAACAATGCTATTGATTATGGTTTTACAAAATTACGAATCGTTCTAATATGTAGATATCGACAAAATGTGTGAACATTGAAAGTTTTACCGCTATCTGCAGTTACTTTCCAATCAATTCCGCAAACTCTAAGTCAAATTCTTTCATTCGGCTATCTTGATTGAAGAAGTGAAGTCCCCAAATTTTATAATCGTTATCGTCAACATAGGTTGTTGTTGGAATAGCCTCATTCTTTAACTGCAACAAGAATTTTTCTTTCCATGCGTCCTTTTCGAGAAGCTGTGAACCTTTTGGTTCAATGAAAATTTGAAGTTGCTCAAATCCGTCTGTTTTATCTTTTTGCAAGAAAAGAACATAATCCGGTTCGAAACGTTCTCCATCTTCAAATGAATAAATGTGAAATTCACGTTCGTTCCTAACAAGATATATTCGGTTGTAAATCTTTCTTAAATCATTTACATAACTCCGAAAGTAAGCGACAAAGGCTTTCTCCTCAGATGTTCCGTAATTGTCAGTATAAACGAACCAGTCTTCCGTCGAAAGATCAATTTTCCATTCGCTTTTTACAGAAGAATCATTCTGTGAAATGCCAATGCCGCCATCGTGCGGATCAGTATAATTAACTGTTTTGTTGCGAAAAGTATCTCTGATGTTTTTTGCTCTGAAGGTTTTTGTACCTCTGTAGGTTTCTTCAATGCAGGAAATTGAATCGGCTATCTTGCCAAGCACATAGAATACGGCTGCATAAAGCGTTTCCATAGTTGGTTGTTCGTCCTTACTTTGAATGTCAATGCGGACAGCACCAAGGTACTCGTCATTTGTTATAAATTGCCGTGTAGATGTAACATTCGGGAAGTAAGAACGCAGGGTGTTAAACTTGAAAATAGGATACTTCATCAATGCCTTGTTTACAATAGCGTAATTGATGGCAGCGATTTTCTTGATAGTCATGTGTGCCGTTTTTAATTCAACTGCTGAATCTGTTTCCTGCGAAGTCTCCGCCATGACAGAATCAACACCGGATGCTCCTGTGGTTACTTTGAAACGGTATATATTATCTCGTACTGTTGGAGTTAGACCATACACATCTTTTCTGTCCTTTACCTCTCTATCGTTCAGGAATATCAATCCCCGTTGGTAGATATCAGTAGCTTTAAAGTCATCCTTAAGGATATATTCACGTTGAACAATTTTATCGCTATCAAGTCCAATTTCTCGCAATGCATTACGAAGTTCTGTTACATAGCGATGGTCATTCTGACAATGGTAATACAGTGTCTCGCATACTCGCAGTTCATTTGTGATGTCATCATCGTATTTTCTTTGAAATTTGGGCTGCTCGGAGTCGATTTGGAACGGACAATATCTTGCTCCTCTGCCAATAAGCTGTGCTTCAGCTATAGTTGCCGGAGATATTTTCTTTCCGCCCGACTGTCTTGTCTCATACAGGCGAACAATATCGAATAAATTCAAAACATCCCAGCCCTCATCCAACTTTTTCACCTCAAAAATTGCACGATACGGATTATCTGCGTCTTCAAGTGAGTTGAGAAGAAGCTGTTTCTGTGTCGCATCCTTGTCATCGTTTACTGATACGCAATGTGCTTCCGAGAAATCATCACGAATTTCTGCGGCAAGGGTATCAAAGGATATACCGTTATTAGCAAAATAAGCAAAGGCAGTATGCATAATATCATTAGTTACAGAATTGGATAGCTCCCGCAGTTGTGCTCCGTTCAAATTCCTTACGGTTTCTATAAAATCTGCCATAAAGTCTTTGCTGTCAGCGATTTTTGCTGCTTTAAAAAGTACTACGGGCTTTATACTGAGACGATGATCCTGAAAAACCTTCAGGCGGTGCTGACTAAGTACAAGAGCCTGCAAAGCCCGTTCCATTATTGACACATCTGAACGCAGAGTGATAATGTCCTTGGAATATCTGTCGCCGTAAAACTTTGCCAGAGCATAATCAAAAATTATTTTATTTTCATAAGCAGCTCGGATTACAGGGTTGGCAAGATCGCAAGTAGCCGTAAACTCCAGCAGTATATTGTCTGTATTTCGGCTGAATATGGTTTTTACAGTATACTCCCATGAGTGGTAACTTGACTCCTCATCAGCAGACATTTTCCGTTTTGTATCAACATTTAAATGGTGAGCCTCATCGGAAATCAGAACGACCTTTTGTTCGTCAAAATCATCAAAGGACATTCCGTTTTCCTCTGCCATCCACATATCCATATGCAGTCCTTGAGTTGTGGCAAAGCAGATATTGATTGCTTCTTTATCTGCATACTGAAAATTATCTGTTTGATTGATGCGGATGCGTTCCCCATCCAACACAATCTCTTCTGCAAAGAGATATTTTGAGGACGCAGGATTGAGGAAATTTTCTCTTGTTTTTTCCACAATGTTTGACAGATTGACAAAGAATAGAAAATTCCTATACCCCTGCTTGTAGAGATAAAGCATCAGTCCCGCCATTATGAGCGTTTTGCCGCTGCCCGTCGCCATATGGAAAAGTACCTGCATAGGTTTCGGGCGATTGTTGTTTTCAAAGTATGTTATAAAATTTTCGAATGCCTGTTTCTGATACGGACGTAATTCAAAATTTGGATTAAGATTATCTGAAATGTAGGACGGAAGAGCAGCGATGTTGCCGTATTCACGCAAAGCATCAATTTTTTCATATAAGAACGCCATAGATTATTCCTCCCCGTAAAAACTCCGTGTGAACGCTTTGTCCTCCTCAGAGATACCAAATTCCTCATCGTCAATGTCGCAGTAATTCACATACAGAAGATTTTTATCCAAAATTTCCATTAGAAATCGTTTCTTGTCATCCAGTGAGAGCGCAGCGTAATCATCGGCAGCTGCATCAATATCAGCCGGATTGACCTTGTAGCTGATAAAGCCGGACTTTACCATTCTGCCGTAGATGGCGGATAAGGTGGCATCATCAATAGCACCCTCGATTTCTTCCACAATCGTCTGGTTTAGCTTTGCAAGCTCACAGTAAACAAAAGAACCGCCGCCATTCTTAGCAATTACTGCGTTTAATCGTGGAATCGTGGCTGTTTGAATATAATCCATTTGTTCTACCAAAATGAATTTTCGGTTACCATTGTCTCTTTTATTTAATTCCATAACTGCTTGACCTGTTGTTCCGCTTCCTGCAAAAAAATCAAGTATAATAGAATCTTCATCTGTGGCAATTTGTAGTGAGTCAACAACTAACTCTACAGATTTAGGATAAGTAAAAACATTTCTGCTTACTAAATTTGTGAGTTCATTTGTTGCGGTGGTGCTTGAGTATTCTGGCTTATTCCATAGTGTCTTTGGGCGTTCGCCTTTAAGACGAATTTTTGTATATATTTTATATTCGTCCTGTACTTTCTTTACAACAATCTCCGTTTTCCATTCAGATAATACTTTTTGTTTTCCCCAACGCCATCCTCTTTCAATCCCGTCAGAATCCACGGGATATATTGGAATGAAGTTCTCTTTTGCTTCAACAGATATTTCATTGGTATTCGGGTCAAAGAATATAGGATAAAAAAGGTTGGGTCTTTCAGAACGCAAAGAACCATTACCCGTTCTTTTTAATCCGACCAATTTATATTTACTAATTTCATCTTCTAACGGATAATTGTCTGAATTGTCAAAAGCATAATCCTTGATAATTGCATTATTCAAATTCTTTGCATAAACCAATTTATTCTCGTGCGCAACAGAAAAGAATTCGCTATGTCGTCCTTTTAAATTATGTACAACTGCTAAAACGCCTAATCTGTTGTCATATCCAAATATCTCATCTGCCAACTCTCCTAAATAGAATAGCTCATAATGATCAATATCAATAAATATGATTCCATCATCGCTTAATAACCTTTTTGCAATTTCCAGCCTATTTTTCATAAATGTTAGCCAAGTTGAATGATTAAATGTATTGTTATAAGCAAAAGTGTTCGCATCGCTTCTTGTATTATACGGAGGATCAATATAAATACATTTGATTTTTCCTTCGTATTTTGAAAGTAACGATGAAATAGCCAGCAAATTATTACCTTTGATTATTAGATTGTCATTTTCGTTAAATTCGAGTATTTTTTCTTCAACTTTGTCCTTATTATATCTTTTTGCATTTGTAAATGCTTTAGGATAAAGAAGTCTGTCTACCTCATCGGGAGCAAGAGTTTCGTTGTAGAAAATTTCATGCCGCTTTTGATCCTCTCTTGTTTGCCCACCCTCAAGAACACAGTCCTTATACGGGAAAACAAGCTCAACTTTGCCGGAGGT
>CANRNN010000003.1 GCA_947632025.1 uncultured Clostridia bacterium
ACATTCAGTTTGGAACGCACTAATTCGGTTTGAACCTCGGTCTGGAGTATTCGCAAATTGTCGAGGCTGTCGGAGATCATCTCAATGAAAACAGCAACGTGCAGCAGCGGTTCACGGTTTCTATGCATATCCGCGGCAAGCCGCGCCACGTCCTGCAAGTTGCTTTCGGCGGCGATAACGTAGCAGGTGTAAATGCGGATATATAATTAAAGAGGTTGTTTTCTCAATTTTATATCGAGTGAATTATAAATCATCTTCATAAAAATCAAGCGACTTTATAATATATTCGTCAAAGCGGCTCAGCATACAAGCTATAGTCGTATGAAAATCTCTCAAGTCCTTTAGCCCATGGTTTGTTATATGGTCTTATAAATTCGTAATTACCCCACAATTCAAATCGTGAAGCGTTCTTTTTAAACCCGTTTCGATACCACATAAAACGATGCTCCCTCTCCAATCTGTTCTTTTTAGGATTGTCCAGATAGAAAATAAATTGTTGAGGAACAAACGGTGAATTATCAATATCCTCCGCTGAATTCGGATAATCATCGCAAATTTTAAGATATGTTATAGGCAGAATATCGCCCAAAGGAATGTCAACATCATAGTTGACAAGCTCGTCGACAAGCATCAAGACAAATTTATTGAAATACGGCTTATCTTTATAACACTCCGAGCAAAGTTTGTATGTAAGCACGTCGTTCGGTTTCCAAGGACACAAGAATGCTTTTTTTACAGGGATTTTCTCGCGCTCCGGCTGCTCTCCGACAAGCTTTTCACGCAGTTTTTCAAGTGCTGCTTTGCGTTTTTTAACACACTTTTGTTATCTTCGAAACGAAACAAATCCCCACCGCAGTCGATGAGTTTTACAGCAGTATTTTTAACTTCATCTGTAAGTCTGCCCAAGTCAGACATAGCGAGAGCCAAGCCAAACCAAAAATCAAACTTGTCCTCGTCATCTGACATATATTCTTCATTTTCATCAAGAATTTTTTTTAACGCATCATCATCGGTTTTTCCGATTTTCAGCTTGTTCTTATAGTCGGTCATAACGCTTTCGGAAACATCATTTCGAAATATTTCCGTTTCCCATGTTCCCATAAAATCCCCCGCAATTGTATGTTATCTATATTTTATCATAATTTTATTAGAGTGTCAAGAGTATTTTACATTTTCCATCTGAATTTCTGCTGTTCAATAAAAAAGTACCTCGCGGCGTATTTGAGGAAGTCGAGAATGCTCGTGTCCTCAAAGCGTATCGCGAGAAACGCGTATGCAAGCGTTATGACCAACGGAACGGAAAATCCTGTCTGCGAAAGCGCAACTAAAGAAATAAGCGCACCTATTCCTATTACAGCAAGGTCTTTTAAACGCCATAAAAACAGCATTGGCGTGTTGACTTTTTGTGAAAGATGTGATATAATATTGTTAGATAACTGTTATTCGGCACGCTTTGCTAAATTGACATTTGCGGAGGAAAAATGAAAGAAAAAATGCAAAAACACCCTTTTTTGATGTGTTGGTTTATATTTGCAATATGTGTAATAATTCGGATTGTTGAGTATTTTCTCATTAGAACTGACGAAACGGTTATTGCGGAAAACTTTGTACATAAAATAATTGGTATAGGCATATTGCTGATTGCATTGTATATATTAAAACTAAAGCCTAGAGACATTGGATTTGTAAAAACTGACATAAGCGGCATAGGGAAAGGAATCTTGCTGGGTTTACTTTGCTTTGCGGTATCGTACCTGCTTGAAATGAGCATTTTGTTTTTTCAAGAAAAAAATCCACATCTTGATTTCTATGCAGCCGGATTTTCGCTGAATGGTGAGGAAACAAAAAGAACTGCACCGGGTTTTATTTTACTTTGCGTATTTTTTAATGTTATCAATGTAATTATGGAAGAGGGGATATTTAGAGGACTGTATTTGAAACTTCTCGAACCTTTTTCGGGCTTTGTAAAAGCAAACTTGTTTGCGGCTTTTCTGTTTGGTATTTGGCATTTGGTTATGCCTGTTAGAAACTTCACCGATGGTGATTTATCCTTTGAAGAATTGATTGTGATGGGCATAGGATATGTGATTCTTGCTGGAGTTATGGGCATCAAGTGGGGGTTACTTTACAAAATTGAAGGTTCTTTATGGGTTTGTTTTGGCGACCATCTTTTTAACAACGTAATTGCGACAAACCTTGTTCATATTATTACAGAAGATGAGGCTGACAGTATGCAAATTGTGCGTATCATTGTAGCACAATTACTGTCGTTGGTAATTGTCGCGCTTACTTATAAGAAACACATAAAAAAGTTGAATCCGTATTATGAGAGCAGTAAATCCTGATTTACCATAACAGGCAATCCGTATAACCATAGCTATAAATCGTTCCCGTGCTGCAAACAGTCTCGCACATTGCTGAGTTTCAAAATGAAATTTCTCGAATTAAATAAAATTAAAATTTGTAGGGAGAATGGATAATGGAAGCTAAAATACTGTTGGAAAATATTGATAAGCTTCATACCACAGAAATGGGTATCAAAAGAATTAAGAAAAATCTTAAATTAGAAGAATGTGACGCTGTTGAATATTGTAAAAACAAAGTTTCAGATAAAAATTGCAACATTTATAAGCAAGGAAAGAATTGGTACTGTGAAATAGGCAATATAAGAATAACTATCAATTCATACAGCTACACAATTATAACGGCACATATAATTTGACAAATTTCCGTTTGTAGAGCAGTAACAAAACCATTTAGAAACTAAAAAACACACTTATATACACAATTGCAAGCTTACTCTCTGACAATAAAAATCCGTCGCGCCTAACCGATGTCCATCTTGTAAGTACAAGTAACCGTGAATTCCAAAACAGATTAAATCATTCAAGCATAACGCTTTTGATTGAAATCTTTTTAATACGCTGTGAGTAAATGTACATAAAAAGTTCATAGGTGATAATAAACAGTACCAGCGAAATTGCAAATGCTGTAAAATCAAACTTAAACACGGGAACATTTTCAACGTCCGCAAAAACAATATCCACCATAATTCTCAGTAGAAAATATTGATATACAGTACCTACTACAAAGCCTATGTAAGAAACAGGTCTGTAACCTCCGAGGACTGCCTTACTGCAATCACTATGTTTGTAACCGAACACTCTCATCATAGCAATGGTTTTGGCGTTTCCTTTTACTACGCTTGAAAGCGATAAAAATAAGGTCATAAAGGCGAGTATCAAGCCTATCGTCATTACCATGACTGCCATTGTTTCGCTTGAAAGATCTTTCATGGACATCGACATCTGCACCATAGCCGAGAAGCAAAACGCCGAAAATGCGATAAAGAACACAAGTGATTTTCTGCCTCTTACCGTACTCCTCGTTAGTTCTTTCAGAAAAGGCATATCCTTTGTTTCGTTTTTGCTCACCTTTGCCTTGTACTCACGCTTTTCTTTCAGCAAATCAAGCACGGGTGTTTTAAGTCTGAAACAAGCATATATAACTGCTAAAGCCGCAAAGCTGATTGCAGGTACAACGACTAAAAGAAATGCCAAAGATAAGTGAAACTGCACCTTGATTTCGGGAAAAAGGTGTTCGGCATTTTGCAGTTCATAAAAGCTCGGCAGATAGAGAAATGCCGACACATATCCCAAAGCGCAGCCGACGAAAACGCTTAATCCAAAAATCCAAAAGTGCTTTGCAATTTTGAAGTTAGAATATCCGAGAGCTTTCAGTATTCCGAGTTCTTTGCCGTGCGTATCTATGTAGTTCTTGACATAGAACAGGAGCATAATGACCGATGTTACGGCTAAACAGCCGCCCGAAACGGCTACAATGACCTTTCCGGTAGAAACGATTGCATTATACATTGTGACGCCGCCTGCCGTTGTTATCTCATTTTTCATTGCTGCGATGTCAATGTTATAATTCAAAAACAACGTGCAAACGAAAACGGCACAACAAGCGATAACGGATATACCGATAAGTTTTAGCGCGTCTTTCATTCCTACAACCATATCATCACCACCCGATTTCATAAGCGGTCTTTTGCTTTTCGTTGGTAGAAACCTCGGAAATTTTTCCGCTGTTCATTTTTACAACTGTGGTCGCCATTTCTGCTATATTCTGATTGTGTGTCACCATTACAATGGTAAAACCATATTCTTTATGCAGTTTGCAGATATAATCAAGGACCTGTCTGCCCGTCTGTTCATCTAATGCGCCTGTCGGCTCGTCTAAAAACAGCACCTTCGGCTTTTTAGCAAGCGCACGGGCAACGGAAACTCTTTGCTGCTCACCTCCCGAAAGTTCGCTCGGATATTTCCTTGATTTATCTTCAAGCCCTACGGCATTTATAATTTTCTTGTATTCCCGATTGTTCGCAAGGTCAGCTCCCATTCGCACATTCTTTTCGACCGTCATATTCGGGAGCAGATAATACTGTTGAAAGATAAAACCGATATTGTCCTTGCGGAATTGTGTCAATTCGCTGTCTGACAGCTTGGTTATTTCCTGTGAACCGTATGTAACGCTTCCGCTGTCGGGGCGTTCTAAACCCGATATTACATTCAGAAAAGTTGATTTCCCCGAACCCGACGCGCCTAAAATTACAGTGAAATCTTTATCGGAAATTTGCAGGCTTATCCCTTTCAGCACTTGATTTCTATTCCCGCCTGCTCCATAAGATTTTGTAATGTCTGATACTGCAATCATTCTGTTTTACCTCCTTTGATTTCTTTCAGCAAACCAACAAATACCTCCGACATCATCTTTCCGATTTCCTCAGCAGTAAAGGAACACATATTTGTCGCACAAAGAACGGCTATTCCGTGTGAGTATATCCACAAATGACGGTAAAGGTTTTCAGCGTCTTTCTCATCAAGTCCATATCCGTTCTGAACGGACTGCAATATTTGATCATAATTTTCATCTATGATCGGAAGAACACCCGCAACAGACGGCTTTTGCGGTTGCTCGGACATAAAGAGCAGTTGAAACAGTTTCGGCTCTTTGATAGCAAATAGGATATACTGCATACCCACACCCTTAAATGCAGGTTCCTGTTGCAGTCCGACTTGAATATACTCGGCATATAGAGCCTTTGCAGCCTTTTGCACTTCTGCCTGCACTTCTTCCATATTTTCAAATACGCTGAATATCGGTTTTGAAGATGACGCTAATTTTGCCCCTAACGCCCTTGCCGTAACAGCGTTTATTCCCTCTTCGCGTGTTAAATCCAAAGCGGTTTTTATGATTTCTTCCCGTGTGAATTTGCATTTTGGCGGCATATAATCCCTCCTTAATAAGAAACGATTATTGCGCAACCTACGTTTCTTGTTATATTATACATCAAAAAAATGTATTTGTCAATACCCTTCAATAAATTTTTTTCTGAACGATGGGTTTAATTTAGGATTTTTAATTGTTAAATCCAACTTGAATTGGAAGTAAATTCTGCGTTTTCAATATTCGTAGAAAGTCCCGCGAATAAATTTCCAGAAAGAAACTGCCTGTAAACCTCGTCGCTGTGCGGGGGAGTCTGCGGTTCTTCGGGTAGCTCGGAATAAATTTATCGGCAATAACGCAAAAAACCGAACGACATAACTCTGCGCGCTCACCGTCCAAGCTGCGTTACGGAATCTATTCCGACAAAAAAGCACGCCCTCAAAATGTCTTGAGGACGTGCTTTAATTCGGTATTTTCGACATTGCTAATTTGGCTTGTGCAAAACAGTTTTTAGGTGTATCCAAAAAGATTTAACAGTTTAGATAAAGTAGAGATTATCATTCAAATTTGAATCTGAAAATTCCTAAATTCAAACAACCCATTTCCTTGTTTCAGTTGACCACTTTTCTCTATTTGAGCAAATCCAAATGCAATTTCGTCTATCATGGAAACAGGGATGTTCAATTGATGATGACCCGGTAATATTTTTGCAACTTTATATTTCTGAACTCGTTTTATGGATTCAAAGAATAGATTGGGGTCAGTACTTGGATAAAACGCATAAAGACAACCTTTGTAAATCAAATCTCCGGAAAACAGGTAATTTCTCTCCGGTTCATAGAAACAGCAATGTCCGGGAGAGTGCCCCGGTGTGTGAATAACCTGAATTTCCCGATTACCCATATCCAGCTTGTCACCATCGCTTAAAACTCTTTGCGGCATACCTTGAAAAATGTGATAGGAATCAATATCAAACTCTGTCGGAAAATCGCAAGGAAATTTTGTTAAGTTTTTCTTGACCACTTGTAACGGTATCGGAAACTCGACAGATAACCAATCTTTTTCCAATTCATGCACAGCGATGTTATCAAAAAACTTATGTCCGCCGATATGATCCCAATGGACATGAGTCGTAACTACCATAACAGGCAATCTCGTCAATTTATCAACAATTTTCTTTATATTTGAAACACCCAGACCGGTATCAATTAAGATTGCTCTTTTCTGTCCGCATAGCAGATAACAATGAGTTTCTTCCCAATGCTTATATTCACTGATTGTAAATGTCTGAGCGTCAATTTCTTCAACAGTAAACCAGTTATCCATATATGTATTTTCCTCACAAAATGCCGATTATAATAAATTAAATTCTTTCCTGTATCAATATTATACAAAATTCTACTAAGAATGTCAATGACTTTCTGAAAAAGTATTTGTCAGCCGCCTGCCATCGCCTCGATAACGTTAGTTGTGACGGCATTTCCGGCTTGCTTGTACGCATTATCCGCTGTGCGAAAAACGTTCAAAATTGCAATAATGTCTAACCTTTATAAAAAGATTTCCTCAAAGTCGAGAGCGACTCGAAACGAGCCTAACAAAACATTCCGCAGCAATCTGTGAAACGTTTCGATTAAGTGCATTGCCCTGCTACACAATATCCGTACAGAAAACAACGTCCCAGCGAGATCAACGTCACACTGGGACTTGGTGCAGGGCATTGCCCTGCTGGTCGGAGTGACAGGATTCGAACCTGCGGCATCGAAGTCCCAAACTTCGCGCGCTACCAACTGCGCCACACCCCGATATTCCGCCGCCGCGAAAAATCCACAAGCGGCAAATACTTCATACGCTATATTATATTATACACCATTTTTCCGAAAATGTCAAGTCACTGACGCTCAAAATAATCAATTCCGTCATCAGGCAAAAAATATGTCCTCAAATAGCCGTCCGTCGAAACTATCACAAACTCGTTTGTGCGCTCTATGTAATAAACATCGTCGCCGTCCTCTTTTTCGGTTTTGTGGAGTACCTCAGGGTCATACGGGACACGCGCTGCTGCCTGTTCGTACTCCTCGGCAGAGCCAAATCCCATATCAATCCCATGCTTTTGATAATGCTGATTCAACAAATTTTTATTCCGGAATTTCAAAGTAATTTCTGTCGGAATTTCACTGCCCGAAAAACTTGAAATTTCTGTCGAAACGCTTGAAAAGCTCTCGTAACTTGAAATTACAGTTTTTGAATATTCCGAGCTGTAATTCGAGCTTTCGGGAATTTCATCGTCGCTTAAATAATTGATCAAAAAAATCAAATTGCCGATCAAAATCAGCGTTACTCCTATTGAGATAAGAAGTTTCTTTGTCTTGTCAGACATTCAAGTTTACTTCTCCTTTCTCATACCCAATTTCTCTGTTAAATGCTTCTTCTATGTTTGCTGCAACTCTTGCTGTTTCCGTTATATCCGCAGTATTTGCTATTTCAGTGTTCGACATCTTTAGTCCCCCTCTCCCAATATCTTAACTCCATTTTCCCATATCTCCAGTCCATCTTCCCACTTGTAACGATCAAGTCTTGCTTGTGCAACACTGGATCTAGCCAGAAAAATTTGTCGCAGTTCGTCCTCGTCAGCTGATTTAAATGTATCATCGTCTACAACTATGATCAAAAAACTTAACTCGTCAACGGAAAAAGTACTTGATATTTTATCGGATAATGACTTCAGTTGTTCAGTATTCTCGTAAACGCTTTCAGGTAGAGATATGACACACACAATAATGCCCTCTTTGCTGCTAAGATACTCTTCAAAACTCGCATTAGCCGACAGCTCTGGGTCTAATGTTCGACCCGCAGCACTGTAAAATACTTTAGATGAGCCGAATTTTTCATCTGCAATTTGTTTGATTAGCTTCCTCATATTGTCTTGATACTTGATTGCGATATAATTGTCCTTTATAACCATGTTTTCCCTATCCTTGAAATTTTCGATCTGCACCAAAACTCGCCTGTCGCCAAAGCTCTCGCAGGTTGCCAAAAACGTTCTTGTGCCTGTATAGCTCGCGCCCGCAGGCGCACTGTATTCAAATTTTTCACCATATTTCTGTTCCAGATATTCCAGTGCCAATTCATTTACGCTCTTCTTAGGTTCCTTGCTGCTGCCAAACATACATCCTGTACCTCCAATTGTTATTGCGGCAATCAATATTGCCAAAAGTAAAATACGCTTCATTTTAAACTCCTTTCACATATATCCCGCCGCGAAGTTCCGCGATGGGATAATCTCTTCCGTAAAATTTTATTGTACAAATTAGGTATCGAACATTTCAAGCCGAATATTTTTGCCAATATATATTATTTCATAACATTTACTCCTTCCCCAATTCAAAATCAATTTCTGATGCAGTCCAAGGCATTTCCCCGTCCTCGACCTTAATATACAGCTCCTTAATATTGTCAATTGCGCCGTAAGACTTCACTGTATAAAGGTCAAACGGTTCAACCTCGTTCCTTATTTTTTCTTTTACTGTGTTGAAATCCCTTTCTGTTAAAACACGCAAACTTGTCGCAAAATCTATATCTCCAAGGAAGTTGCCGATTTCAGTATATACGTTAACAATATTTTCCCCAGTTAGATTATCATCAGACAATACAATTATGTTGGTTGAAGCAGATTCAGGAGAATTAACGTTAAAAAATTCATCAAAAGTCATATCAGTTGATACATTAATACGTATTTTTGGTGTGAACATAACAAAGCACTCTGACTTAATACTATACTTTTCAAATGTATTTTTGATTTTGTTTTCCATCATTCGGCACATCAAGCGATATGGATAATCCTCATAGACGACTTTGCCGGTTTTATCTACTCTAACGACAAACCTCATGGTTGGGTTGTCATCGGCATAAACATATGCGGTTGCTGTATCTCTATCGATCCTGTCGCCAATAGCAGCTACCGTAAATGACTTACCGTATTTTTCAGATAAAGTACTTTTTATTGGCGCAATAACACTATTGTCAATTGCGTTACAACCAAGTAAAGTAGACATAAAAGTTGCCATAATAACCCCCACAATAATAAATTTAATACGTTTCATAACTTATTCCTTTCACAAAAGCTGTTAAAAATTACCACTAATATTTTCGCTCAGTATTACTGTAAGTTTATGTTCACATATGAGGTGTACTTCCCGCATCGGTACGCTGCTCTAATCTCATTACAAAACACAAAATCGGCTAGCAAAGCTAGCCGATTTTCCATTTCTGTCTAACTTTTACTAAAAATTTTTCCCGAATAAAACAAAACGTCCCGCAGGAGCCTGCGAGACGAACTTGCCGCCGGTCACACAGGCTGTCTGACCTTGATAAAAAAATTAACATTATATCCTTACAGAAAACAACATTCCAGTGAGAGCAACGTTTCACTGGGACTCGCCGCCGGTCGCACCGGCTGTCTGACCTCTTTATAAAAAGATTTCCTCGAATTCGAGAGAAAAGAAATCGTCCCGCAGGAGCCTGCGAGACGAACTTGCTGCCGGTCACACCGGCTGGTGGGCGCGGGTGGATTCGGACCACCGAAGCGAAACGCAACAGATTTACAGTCTGCCCCCTTTGGCCACTCGGGAACGCGCCCATGTTATTATATTGTGCTGTGAAAAGGGCTTCAGCCTTGCATCAACTGAAAACCCCACATTGCCCCAAGAATTACCTTTAAAAAGCATCCTCGCGAATGCGACAGAAAACGTAATACCTTACAGCAACTTACGAAAAAACGGTCAAGGGCATTGCCCTTGTGGAGCTGGTGGACGGACTTGAACCCCCGACCTGCTGATTACAAATCAGCTGCTCTACCAACTGAGCTACACCAGCATTCAGCTCACATCAGACGACTTTATTATTATACCACATCTCAAAAGACTTGTCAAGTACTTTTTCAAAAAAAATCATTTTTTTCGTGATTTTTTCCGATTACGGGAATTATTTATTTGTCGTTCTGATGTCAGCCCGTTCATTTTTTACAATTGCTCATATTGATTTAACTAAATGAAATTTTATTTATCTAAACTTTGAAGCTTGTTTTTTCTTGCTGATATGAAAATTATCACCGCGCAGACGAGGAGAATTCCTCCCGCACAGGCGATTATAAACTCTTTCGTCAGCATACCGTCCCTTACGACGGAAAATTCCTCGCCCGACAAATTCGCCGCGAAAATTGCCGCGTAAATCAACAGCAAATACCCCATAACAACCATATTGCCTGTGCCGTTCACGCCGAACAGCGACCCGCGCCGTATGTTCATAATTATCCACTCCAGCATACCCAAGACAATGAAAACCGCGCTTGCGGCGGTATAGCTTTCGCACCAGCAAAATAGTTCTTCCATAAACATGAGATTTACGAGCATCAGTGTCGAAAAAATCGCCAGCGTTTCGCAGGAAGTCCGAAGCCTTGCTATTTTCTGCCGCTCGTCGAGAATTTCCTTTTGCGACCCCGGTTCTGCCGTTATCAGTCTTTCGCAGAACTTATCGAATGATTTCATACTCATTTTGTTTCCTCCTCATTCCAGAACAAATCGTCAAGTGTTTTTCCGAGCGCCCTGCAAATCGAAACGCAGAGATTTATAGTCGGGTTGTAGTCGCCGTTTTCCACCGCGCTTATCGTCTGGCGCGTGACGCCCGTTTTTTTCGCAAGCTCCTCCTGCGACATATCCAAAGCCGCCCGCGCCGATTTAAGTTTCAGATTTTTCGCCAAGCCTACCACTCCCCTATTCCATATTTATTGTAACATATATTTTTTACTTTGTCAAGTATATTTTACAATTTTCACAAAAAATTTTACATTTTTAAAACAACGAGATCCCCCAATAAGGGGGATCGGGAGTTGTATTTTGAATTTATCCGACCTTGCGTTTTTTAATGACTTTCTGGCGGGAAAATTCCTCACGTTCCTTTTCGTCGAGCGCCGAGGTTATAAACTTCACCTGCTCTCTGAATTTCGGGATCATAATATTTTTAAGGGCATTGGCACGCTTCATTGTTTTCTTGATAGCGATAGCCAGACGAAAGATGGAGTTCTCGACCTCAGCAAGGCGAACGGTAAGCTCTTTCACCTTATTGAATCGGATATAAGCATTGTCGAACAGCGAATTTGTCGCTTCCATCGAATAATTCGGCTCGCTTATCTCCGAGCTTTCCGAAACAAGCGTCGGAAGCTCCACGCCCATAACGCTCCTGACCGAAAGCTTCAGCGAATTATCCACAGGCAGCGTCCCAGCTATTTCGTAAACCACGCCAAGCGAGATATTCGCGTATTGCAGCGCCTTGTAAGCCTCCGCGTAGGTAGTGTCTATGCTCTCGCGCAACTCCTCGGCTTCGTCAACAAGCGCCACCATTTCGCGCACAAGAATATTCCGCTTTCTGTCCATAAGCTCGTAGCCCATCATTGCCTGTGCAAGCTGACGCTTTGTTTTCATAAGGTTGCCCTTGGTTGGGAAAACTTGTTCGGACACAGATACTCACTTCCTTTGGTTAAACCGCACAACGCGTTCCCGCACGGCTGACGTGACGGGTGTTTTCAGATATTTTCTTGAATCAGCTTGCGAACCGCTCTGCTCTGGCGGGGTCGTATTTTTCGTTAAGGAGCTTTTCGTCGATTCTGTCAAGCTCGCTCTTCGGCAGTGAACACAGCAGATCCCACCCAAGATCGAGCGTTTCGTCCATAGAACGGTTCTCGTCAAATCCCTGATTGAGGAAATGTTCCTCAAAAAGGTTGCCGAAGCGCATATAAGCGCGGTCGGTTTCCGACAGCTCCTCCTCGCCGATAACGGAAGCGAGCGAACGAGCGTCCTGAACCTTTGCGTAAGCCGCGAACAGCTGATTTGACACTGCCGAATGGTCGCCTCTTGTGTATCCCTCGCCTATACCGTCTTTCATCAGACGCGACAGTGAAAGCAACACCGACAGACCCGGATAGATCCCCTTCTGGTCTAATTCACGGGCAAAAACTATCTGTCCCTCCGTGATATATGCCGTAAGGTCGGGGATAGGGTGTGTGATGTCGTCGTTCGGCATTGTGAGGATAGGTATTTGTGTTACCGAGCCGCTTGACCCGTGAATAACTCCCGCACGTTCGTACAGCGACGCAAGATTTGAATAAAGGTATCCCGGATAGCCCTTTCTTCCGGGGATCTCTCCCTTAGATGATGAAAATTCACGCAGAGCCTCCGCATAAGAAGTCATATCCGTCATAATGACCAGAATATGCATATTCTTCTCAAACGCAAGATATTCCGCAGCCGTAAGAGCGCATAACGGCGTCAGCAGACGCTCGATTATAGGGTCGCTTGAAAGGTTCAAAAACATACATACCCTCTCGATAGCTCCCGACTCGACGAATGAACGGCGGAAATACTCTGCCACGTCATTCTGCACGCCCATTGCCGCGAAAACTATCGCGAAATCGCCCGCGTCCTCGCCTGTCAGCTTTGCCTGCTTTACTATCTGCACGGCAAGTTTATTGTGCGAAAGTCCAGAACCTGAGAATATAGGAAGCTTCTGCCCGCGGATAAGCGTCATAAGTGCGTCTATTGAGGAGATGCCCGTATGGATATAGTTTCTCGGATATTGTCTGGCGACAGGATTCAGCGACTGTCCGTTCACATCGCCCATCTTTTCGGGGAACACCGCGCCCAGACCGTCTATAGGTTTTCCCGAACCGTTGAATACCCGCCCCAGCATTTCAGTTGCAAGCGGTATCTCCAAAGGCTTGCCTGAGAAAATCGTCTTTGTGTTCGTGAGGGAGATACCGTTTGTTCCCTCAAACACCTGAAGCATTACCCTATCGCCGTCGAGCTGAACTACACGTCCCACGCGCACAGTACCGTCATCAAGGCAAATCTTTGCTATTTCATCGTAAGCTGCTCCGTGAACTCCCTCAAGGGCGATAAGCGGACCGTTTACGTCTTTAAGCCCCATATATTGTAAACTCATAATTTCTCCTTTGCAATTAACAAAGTACAAAAATACATAACCCGCATCTGAAATATCAAACGGTAAGCGTTCCGATCTTCTGTTGAATTTCCGTGAGATAATCGTCAAACATCGTGGGCTTGTCGTTCGGAATATCGTACTTCATCTTAACCGCCTTGTCAAACAATCCCGTGGCGATAACGTCCGACAGCGGTATCCCTGCGCCTATAGCCTCCAGAGAGCTGTGATAAAGCGTCGAAATGACCTTCATCATATTGCGCTGCTTTTCGGGCGGAACGTAGGTATCGTCCTTATGATAGGCATTCTGCTGCAAAAATCCCGTGCGGATAACTTTTGCCGTTTCGATAGTGAGCTTCTGGTCGTCGGGCAGAACGTCCGCGCCTATAAGCTTCACTATCTCCATAAGCTTGTTTTCCTCGCCGAGAATGTTCGACATCTCCTGCCTTAGCTCCATAAAATCGGGAGCGACATTTTTGTTGAACCAGTCGGACAGATCCTCTATATACTCGGAATAACTCGTGTTCCAGTCAATAGCGGGATAATGACGTGCATAAGCCAGCGATTTGTCCAGTGCCCAGAAGCACCGCACGAAACGCTTTGTGTTCTGCGTTACAGGCTCGGAAAAGTCGGAACCCTGCGGCGATACCGCGCCGATAATAGTGACCGAGCCCTCCGTGCCGTTAAGATTCTCAACGTAACCGGCACGTTCATAAAACTCCGAAAGTCTTGACGGCAGATACGCAGGAAAACCCTCCTCGGCGGGCATTTCCTCCAACCGTCCCGAAATTTCACGCAGCGCTTCAGCCCAACGCGACGTGGAATCCGCCATTATCGCTATATGATAGCCCATATCACGGTAATACTCCGCAAGAGTTATTCCCGTATATATACTTGCTTCACGAGCCGCCACGGGCATATTCGAGGTGTTCGCGATAAGGACTGTTCTGTCAGTAAGCGGACGGTTGGACTTCGGGTCGATAAGCTCCGAGAACTCTTCGAGAACCTGCGTCATTTCGTTTCCGCGTTCTCCGCAGCCGATGTACACGATAATATCCGCGTCGCACCATTTAGCTATCTGGTGCTGCGTCATGGTCTTTCCTGTGCCGAATCCGCCCGGAATAGCGGCAGTACCGCCTTTCGCGATAGGAATTATGGTGTCGATGACTCTCTGACCCGTGATAAGCGGACGACTGAGCGGAAGTCTGCCTAAGATCGGACGGCTTTTCTTTATCGCCCATTTCTGTACCATTGTCAGGGGAAGCTCCTCACCCGATACGGTGCGCAGCTTTATGATAGTATCGTTTACACGGTATTTTCCGTTCTCAACGACAGATGTCACTTCTCCCGAAAGATTCGGCGGAACCATACATTTATGTGTAATAAGCGGAGTTTCGGGGCAGGTGCAGTAAATGTCGCCACCCTTTAATTTGTCGCCGACTTTTACGGTAACGGTCACGTCAAACTCCCGTTCGGTATTGAGTGAAAAGAGGTTGTTGCCCTCCGCGACAAACGCACCGTTAAGTTTTGTCATATCGGGCAGAGGACGCTGTATCCCGTCGAAAATATTGGAGATTATCCCCGGACCGAGATTTGCGCACACCGGCGAACCTGTCGGATATATAGGCTCTCCAACGCGCAGTCCGGCAGTATTCTCGTAGACCTGTATAGTCGTGAAATCATCAGTCACGCCGATGACCTCGCCTATAAGGCGCTTTTCGCCGACATACACCATTTCGAGCATGGAAAAGTCCTTGGTTTTCCGTGCCTTGACGACAGGACCGTTTATAGAATAAATTGTGTTGCTCACAAGAATTATACACTCCTTTTGGAATTGCTGAAAAGCAAAAGGGAAGTTGAAATTCCGAATAAGATCAAAGTCTGAGTTCCGATTTTTGCGGGAAAGCGTCCGATTCGTCCTCAAGCGCTTTGTCAAGGGTATAATCGCCGAACAAGCCTTCATGCTCGTTTACGGCGCGGATACCTCCGATAAGAACGGCGGGATCGGTTTTGGGCTCTTTGCCCGAAAGTTTTCCGACAAGCTCCACATCATTTGCTCCCGCAAGGAAAACGCAGTCCTCGCCGAGTTCGCTTCTAGCTTTCTCAATGGACTTTCTGAGATATTCCTCATACCTGTCAGACTTTACAAACTCGCGGAGCTTCTCGCTTATCTCCTCGAAAAATTCCTCTGAAAGCTCCTTACGGCGAAGTCTTACGGCACGGGCTATCTCAAAATCGCACCGTGAAAGCTCTTTTTTCACGCGGGCTTCCTCCGCGCTTTGATTTGCTCGTATTGCCGCTATTTCCTCACGCACGGCTAGCTCCTCGCGGGCTTTTCCCGCGGCGCTCTTGCGCTCGCGTATCTTTGCGGTCAGCTCTCTTATCTCATCGTCCGCCTGTCTGTTTATTGCCTCGCGGAACATATCGATCTTGGCTTTAGATTCCATAAAATACCTCGTAAATTAAAGTTTCACGCCGATAGCTTCCTCGACATAACGGCTGATAGCCTCGGCGGCGGAACTTTTTCCGTTTCTGTCGGGAATTTCGACGACAAGCGGACGGCGGCGGTTCAGCTTGATATCGTAAACTTTTTTCCTGCACATACCCGCAAGCTTTTCCGTCATAAGCACGACGGCAATGTTCTCGTCCGCGCAGGCTTCGTCCAAAGCCGCCTCTGCCTCCTGTCCGGTGTGTGCGAAAACTCCCTCTATCCCTGCTATTCTCATTCCGACACGGGTGTCGGTGTTGTCGCTTATCACAAAAAACTTCATAGGATTCCCCTGTTAGCCGAACAGAATAAGTATCGAAATAAGCAGTCCGTAAATCGCGACGCCTTCGCCGAGCGCCACAAAGATAAGCGCCTTAGAGAAGCTCTTATCGTTTTCGGAAACAGCTCCTATAGCGGCAGGGGCAGCGCCGCCTACCGCGATACCTGTACCTATAGTGCCAAGTCCTGTCGAAAGTCCCGCTCCGATATAGCGCAGACCTTCCGCAAGCCCGCTCGAAGCAGCTTCGGAAACTGCGCCCGCGGTTTCCGCGAAAGCTCCCGTAAGCGGCATTAAAGCCGTCACAGCAAGAACACCAAAGAAAGAAACGATGTTGGTTATAACGGCGCGTTTTCTGTTTACAGGCTTTTTGTCATGGATCCTTTTAAGGCTCACGAACAGCGGCAGCATTATTGCCGCGACAACAAACGCGGGTGCGATTAAAAGAATTGCTAAATTCATATTGATTTCCTCCAAAAATAAAATTATTTTTATTTATACGTCGAGTTTTATTTCGGTCGGAGCAAAGCTCTTTCCCGAACCGTCGTAGAAGCGATTGAATATCTCGTAGAATTCCAGACGCAGCGCCTGTATTCCCACCAACAGACCCTCAATGCCCATTACGACGAGGTTTCCGATAACGTAAGCGATTATCGTTTTTGCGGTTATCGGAGCGGAAGCGTCAGCCGTTCCCGCAAGCTGTGACACGACAAGCATAAATCCCGCGTGTGAAAGCACGAAACCGCCGACTCTGAGGTAGGACATCGTGTTGGACAGGAAGCTTATCACAGCCTCGAATATCTCAATAAAATTCTCAATTATGAAGTTGCCGACGGTCTTTTTCTCCGCCGATTTTTTTCCCGTGACAAGATCGCCCAGCGGCTCTTTGAAGAATATCGCCACAAGCGGAAGTACTATAAGGCATATAACATATGGTGCAGTGAACATTTTCACGCCGTACATAAGCTGACCCGCCGCTGCCGCAACAAGAGAAACGTAGAAGATGATCCCCGCTGCTCCGTTCACGGAAAACAGCGCCTCGCCGAGCTTGTGTGCTCTGAATTTCAGCACCATATTGAAAATCATAGAAATGAGTATCAACACAACGCCGATCGCAAGCGAAACTATCAGCACTGCCGTTGCCGCTTGGAAAATGCTTTCGGGGTGTTCGGAAACTCCGAGATTGCCGAACAGCCTGCACGCGCTCTTCCATATCTCCTCGCGGTGATAAATAGGCTTGATTATCGTTTCGATACCAAAAACCGAGCCGTATATGCACCCTCCGCACATTGAAAACAGTCCCAGCCGCGTCATTATCGGAGCTAAACCGTTTTTAGTCTTTTTCGTGAGGATAATTCCGAGAATGGTGATAAGCAGACCCTGTCCCACATCGCCGAACATTATTCCGAACAGTATCATATATGTCCACGCAACATACGGCGTAGGGTCGAAGGCTCCGTAAGTGGGCAGCCCGTACATCTTCACGAACATCTCGAACGGACGAGTGATTATATTGTTACGCAGCTTTATCGGAACGTCTGCGGGCGCGTCTTTTTTCTCTACCGGAATTTCCACGCAGGAAACACCATCAAGCTCCTCGACAGCCTTTTCGATCTTCTTGAATTCTCTTGTCGGACAATATCCCGTAAACGAGAACCTGTCCTCGGTTATAATTGCTTTCCGCCTCAGCTCGAAGCAGTCGGACTTGAATTTCAGCTTGCACATCACGGCTCTGAAGTCGCCTTTCAGCTCGTCCGTAAGGTATGCTGTTTCTTTTTCAAGCCGAAGTTTTTCCTTTTCCTCCTCGGCTATCTGCTCCGACAGCTTTTTGTCTGCGTTTTCGGGATCCTCCTGAAGGTAATCCGGCAGGCGTGTTCTCTCGAAGAAAAGCGAACGCATTATCTCGTCCGCGAATTCCGTAAGCGTTGTAGGAACAAGATAAAGCCCGTAAACATACCCGTCGTTCCTCTCAAACGGGAAGAACGAAAAGCACTTTTCCTCATAATACTTAAGTTTACGCTCATTCTCCACCGGAAGCCGCCCTATGCGGAGCTTCACATATTTCATGGCGAAAAGCTCCTTGAACGACACGTCCATTCCCACAAGATGCTTCAGGTACGATTCGGTGCTTTTATGCTCGTCGAGAGAGCGTGTCACCTCAAGATATTTTTCATTTATCTCATCGTATCTTTTGCTTATGCCGTCAAAATAATTCTCAAAGTCCTCTGCCGTTTCATACGGAAGGTACTTGAAATCGCAGTATTCGGGTTCTATTTTGAGATTTACCGCCATATCGCGTATTCTGGTGTATATCCCCGAATACGGATTCTGTGCGTTGGCGCTTCTCGCAATGCTGCCTGAGGTCATCTGGAACTGTCCGCTCTCGCAGCACGCCATAAGCGCCTCGTCAAGCTGTCCGATAGGACCCTCCGCCGACATCATCGACATTTTTTCAATGCCCATTATATCACCTCTGTTTTATGTTTTGTCAATAGACCAGAATTCTCATTATCTCCTCGCCGCTCATACCGTAACGCACGCCCTCTATCACGGTTTTAAGATTTCGCAGCTCGGCATTCAGACACTCGAACAGTGCGAAATACACCACAGCCGAGCTTTTTGTCAAGCGCATTGTTTTACGCAGATAGTCGAGATTTATCCGCTCTGTAAGAAGCTCCACCGTTTCGGGGATCCTCCCGTCGGTATGATAACCGAGCTTTTCGAGCTCCGCAGCGATTTTTTCGGAATCCGAAAGTCCCGCCAGTCTGTCCACCGTTTCCGCAGAAAGCCTGTACTTGAATCCGATTAGCTTACCCGCAAGATCGGCGTTTTCGGAGCCGAAGATAAGCGAACGCCTGTAAACCGTGACGACGTTTTCCATATCTACGCTTCGCAGGATAGCGCGGCGCAGCTCCTTGCGCTCTGATCCTTTGAAATCGCGGTCGCACTCCTTGAGCATTCTCATATAATACTGCGTGTAAAGCCGCCTCTCGCACTCTGTGATATCAAGCTTTCCGGTTTCGGCGGCTTCCGTCAGAAGTCCGCCTATGGACTTGAAATAAACTGTTTTTCGCAGAAGTTCCGTCGCCTCCGCAAGGCTTTCCGCTCTTCCGAGAGCCGCGAGGTCGATCTTCGAGCGGTCGTACAAAAACATCGGCAAAGCCGCGATATACGCGTCCGACGAGCCGTTCGTCACTGACTGAAGCGCCATAAGCACCTGTTCTATCTCCAGAGATGCCAGTACGAACCGGAAAAAGTTCTTGCTTTCGGTATAGTCGAATTTCCGGAAGCTGTCGAAAATATCGTACACCGCCTGTCTTAAAAGCGATTCGAGCCGCGCTCTGTAGACGGTCTGCGGATTTTCCGATGCCAGCACCCTGCCGTAGCGCTCTGTAGTTTTAAGTTGTGCGCAGACCTCGCCTATGGTTTCCTTTGACGTGAGGGTGATGTAGTCCTCCTCCGTCAGCTGCCGCCCGAACACCGCCCTTGCTTTCGCAATAACGGCGTTTGAAGAAAACGACATATTATCCCCCCGTTATGCGGTTTACGATCTCGTCCGCCCATTTTTCACGGTGTTCGGCGAATATTTTTTCGATCTCGCCGCATTTATCCGCTTTTAGTTTTTCGGATTCACGCAGCCGCTCGTTCAGCTTTTCCCGCAGAGCCTTCACCGCGCTTTCGGATTCTTTTTTTTCCTTAGAGAGGCGCTCGTTATTTTCGGACGCCCGCCGCTCGCCGCTTTCATCGGAGAGCTTACGCTCGCGTTCGACGGCTTCCTCCGCACGTCTGACCGCTGCTTTATCCATTTCAAGGATCTGACGTATTGATTCCATAAACACACCGCCTTACCTATTTAACTTATGCAACACCTATACATATTGTAAAACAATTACTTTTCCTCGTCAACCGTGATTTTGTACAAATTTCCATTTTATTTTTGTGGATTTTGCCATTATTGTGAAAATAATAACAATTTAAGCCGTTTTTTCCGGAATAGAATTTTCAGAGGAATTTTTGTGCAAAATGCCGAAAATATTGATGCCTTGTTGACGAAAATCATAAAATGTGATAAAATTAAAATAGGTTAATTTTTTGTTGCCGAAAGGAGATAATTATGCCCGATTTTCTCAAAGGAGCCATCGTTCCCGCAATTATTATTGCCGCGGTAATAATTTTTATGTTTGCCGCAGGCTACCGCAAAGCGCCGCCCGATAAGGCTTTCATAATCAGCGGACTTCGCAGGAAAGCCAAGGTCGTTATAGGAAAAGCCGCGGTAAAGCTGCCGTTTTTTGAAAGATGCGACACGCTGGAGCTTGCTCTTATGTCCGTCGACGTCAAAACTGCGCAGCCTGTTCCTACAGGCGACTATATCAACATAAACGTCGACGCTGTTGTAAACGTGAAGATATCCCCCGACCCCGATACTATCGCCCGCGCTCAACAGAACTTCCTCAACCGTAACACCGTCTACATAACACAAGTCGCCCGTGAGGTCCTTGAAGGAAATATGCGTGAGATAGTCGGTCAGATGAGATTGGAGGAAATGGTTTCAAATCGTCAGACGTTTGCCGATAAAGTCAAGCAGAACGCCGACCCCGACCTTCGCGCTATGGGTCTTGAGATAGTATCGTTTAACGTGCAGAATTTCGTTGACGACAACGGTATCATCAACGATATGGGTATCGACAACACAATGCAGATAAAGAAAAAAGCCGCTATCTCCAAAGCCGAGGCGGAACGCGATATCCGTATAGCCCAAGCCGAAGCAAACCGCAAGGCAAACGACGCTAAAGTCGATTCCGAAACCGCTATCGCCGAGCGCCAGACAGAACTTGCGATAAAGCAGGCGGAACTCAAACGCGCTGCCGACGTCAAGCAGGCGGAAGCCGACGCGGCATACAAGATCCAGGAAGAGGAACAGCGCCGCACAATTGAGATAACCACCGCGAACGCAAATCTCGCAAAGCAGGAAAAAGAAGTCGAAATCAAGGCTAAAGAAGCCGAAATCCGCGAGCGCGCTCTCGAAGCGGAGGTAAAGAAAACCGCCGAAGCTCAGAAATACGCGGCTCAACAAAATGCCGACGCGGAACTGTACACCACTCAGCGAAACGCAGAGGCAAAAAAGTACGAAGATATTCAAAACTCCGAAGCGGAGCTTGAAATCAAGAAAAACGAGGCTGCCGCTATTCTTGTGACGGCGCAGAATGAAGCTGCCGCCGAAAAGGCTCGTGCGGAAGCGTCACGTTTCGCTGCGGAGCAGGAAGCGGAAGGTATCCGTGCGAAAGCTCTTGCGGAAGCAGAGGGCATTCGCGCCAAGGCTCTCGCAGAAGCAGAGGGTCTTGATAAAAAAGCCGAGGCTATGCGCAAAATGGAAGAAGCTGCCGTTTTGCAGATGTATTTCGAGAAAATGCCGGACGTGGCAAAGGCTATCGCTTCTCCGCTCGAAAACGTCGACAAGATCACAATGTATGGCGACGGGAATACCGCAAAGCTCGTCAAGGATATCACCGAAGCGACGACACAGGCTTCCTCAGGACTTCTTGAAGGCTTAGGGATAGACCTTAAGGATATGGTGACGAATTTCGTAAAAAAACAGTCCGACAAAGACAATAAAAACAGCACAAAGCCCGAACAATTCAATTGACAACTGACAAAAAACAAAGGACGCTTTTCTTCGTGGAAAGCGTCCTTTTTATTATGAATTTCCTTGTTATAATATTCTGAAGCACGATCGCGAAAAATATCGGCATTTCCCATATTATCTTCACGCAAATTTGAAATGATTTTTGCGTTGTTTTCTAAGCTCGCTAAGTCATATAAATTCACAAAAGTCCCCCCGAAATATTATTTCGGGGGCAAATTTTGTGGAAAGAGATTATATCTCAATCAGCCGCGTGATTCCGACAGTTCTACTGTTATATCAACACTGCGGCGTCGATTGAAACCGTCATATCTTGTGACTGTTACAGTCACGGTGTCGCCGGGCTTTTTCTTCGTGAACACATTCATTACGGTATCGTCGAAAACTGAAACTCCGTCGATTGCCGTAATAACGTCACCCACTACAAGTCCGCTTTGCGATACGGGCATATCCTGATTTATCTCGGTGACAGTCCAGCCTGCCGTTCTGCCCGTGTAGGCTGCGATCTCCTCGGTGACATTCTGATAGGTGATACCAAGGACCGCACGTCCGGAAACATATCCCTTTGTTACAAGGTCGCTTATAACGCTTTTCGCCTCGTTGATGGTGATAGCGAATCCAAGGCTCTCGGCGTAGTCGTAAACGTACTTTTCGTTGACGATTCCGACAACCTCACCGTATCCGTTAAAGAGCGCTCCGCCCGAATTTCCGCTGTTTATAGCGGCGTCGGTCTGGATAGAGGAAAGTCCGCGGACGCTGTCGGATATCTGGCGGTTAAGTCCCGAAACTATTCCCTTTGAAACGGAGGTTTCAAGTCCCATCGGATTTCCTATCGCAACAACATCATCGCCAAGACGCAGCTCGTCGGAATCTCCGAGGTATGCGGCGGTAAGTCCCGTCGTATTTATTTTAAGTACCGCAAGGTCGGTATCGCTGTCCGCTCCGAGAAGCTTTGCTTCGTAAGTCTGGGACGTTGCCGTGCCTGTCGATGGGTCGGTCTTGTTGACCTTAACAGTAAAGCGTGTGCAATCCTCGACGACGTGATTATTAGTCACGATATATCCGTCCGTGGAGATAACTATTCCGCTTGCCGAACCGTAAAGCTGCTCTGTGCCGCGATACTTCGCGTAGACCTCGATATAAACTATGCTGTCCTGTACAGCAGAAACGAGGTCGCGGGTATACTTATAAGTACCGTCGGAATTGAACTCGACCTTATCGGCAGTGGTGTGAACGGGAGCAGAAACGTCCTTTTGTATATCACTCATTACCGCTGCGGAGCCGGAAACGTTTTCAGAGGGAGTATAATAGCTGTAATCGCTTGTATTGCCGCCGGAATTCTGAGCGAGTGACGTACCCGCCAGATAAGCGCCGCCAAATCCCGCGCCGCCACCCGCGATGATGACCGCCGCTATCATTGCGACAACCCTAATTGTATTGGAACTGCGGTGTTTTCTGGGCGGATTTTTTTTCGGAGCTTCGGGGATCACCTCGTTGTCCTCTTCCGTCTGTGCTTTATTTAATTCGTTAAAATCGTTCATAACAGAGCCTCCTTGAATATGTATGGGAATTTATGTTCCCTTTGCTTTATGAATAAATTATAAACCGTCAATGTGTAAGCCGTGTGAAAATAATTTGAATGAATAATTAAAAAACAGAAAAAGGAAGAAGAACGTTTATTTTTCTTTCAGCGCTTTATCCACTGCAAGTGCCAGCGCACACTCCAGACGCTTTCTCTGGAACTCACATGACAAGCCGTGCGGCTTGCGGCAGTCGCCCTCGTAGAGATAGCTGTTCGCGTTGCACCCGCCCGAACAATAGAATTTCGCCCAGCAATCACGACACCCCTGCTTTGAGTAAAGATGCGTTTTCGCAAAATATGTTTTAATCTCGTCGTTGAATGTCCCATCGTTAAGATTGCCCATTTTCCACCTGTCTATTCCCACAAACTGGTGACACGGGTATATATCTCCGTGAGGGTCGACCGCCACATAATCGTTTCCGCAGCCGCAGCCGCGAAGCCGTTTTATCGCGCACGGTCCCTGATCTAGGTCAACCATAAAATGGAAAAAGTTGAACTTTTTCTCCTTACGATCCGCCATTATCTTGCACAAACGGTCATACTCCTCGAAAACTCTTGGTACTTCGGCGTTTGTCAGAGCATAAGGCTCTTTCTCGTCAGTGACCACGGGCTCGGCGGAAAGCTGCTCGAATCCAAGCTCACGCAAATGCAGGACATCTTCCGCAAAATCGAGATTGTATTTTGTAAACGTGGCACGGACGTAATAATCCTTGTCGCCGCGTTTTTCGACAAGCTTTAGGAATTTCGGTACTATCACATCGTATGCGCTTTTTCCGTTTACGGTCTTGCGGACGCGGTCTGTTGTTTCACGCCGTCCGTCAAGCGACAATACTACGTTTGACATTTCACGGTTGATAAAATCTATCTTTTCGTCATCGAGCAAAACACCGTTTGTCGTTATCGTGAAACGGAATCTCTTGCCATATTTTTTCTCGACGGAACGTGCGTAATTCACGGTTTCGACGACGGTATCCCACGCCATAAGCGGCTCGCCGCCGAAGAAGTCCAATTCAAGATTTTCGCGGTTGGCGGATTTTTCGATAAGGAAATCTATTGCCTTTTTTCCTATTTCGGGAGGCATTATGCAGCGCTCGCCGCCGAAATCGCCCGTCTGGGCAAAACAGTACTCACAGCGCAGATTACAGTCGTGAGCAACGTTCAGGCACATACTTTTCACGGGAGATTTTACCATAGTATCGGAATACTTCTCATATTCGTCCTGTGCGAAAAGCGAACCGTCACTATAAAGCCCGTAAAGCTCCTCATAAGTTTCGCGGACGGTATCTTTGTCATACTGCGGAAGCTTCTCGAAAAGCTCTTCGGGAACGGCTTCCTCCATAGGCGCGCTCAAGAAGTCGAGCATATCATATGCGCAGTCGTCGAGAACGTGAACGCCGTTGCTGTCGGAATCCAATACAATTTTATATCCGAGCTGTTCAAATTTATGTATCATTTCCACCTCTTAAAAAATTATGGGCAGGTATGACCCCGCCCGTTTTTCCGCCTTGAAATTACTTTACAGACTCGCACTTCTGGTTTGCGACCGTGCAGGAGGTCTTGCAAGCGGACTGGCAGGAACTCTGGCATTTGCCGCATCCGCCTTTTTCGGCGCTTGCTTTAAGGCTTGCCTTATTGATCGTAACAATATGCTTCAATTTACACACCTCTTTTAAAAATAAATTGCGATAACGCTATTTTTTATTATAACATATTCCGTTTATTTTTTCAAGGGGATTTTTAGTTTTTCGCATATTTTTTAAAATAAAAAACGGCAGAAATATTCTCTGCCGTTTTCTGTCGGTCTGTCAAAGCTCCTCGTCGGACGTCTCCTCGCTGCTTTCCTCTGAGAAAGAAGCAAAAGGCGCGGAACTCTCCGGGATAGAAGGTTCGCCCTCGACGTCCATATCCTCGTCGAAATCGAAGTCGAAATCATCGTCGCTGAGGTCGTCGTTATCCCAATCATCGTAGTAATTGTCCTCGTTTTCTTTTTCGAGCTTTTTCTTTGTGATGTAAGCGGCAGCTGCAATTCCTCCTGCTACAGCCAGCGCGCCTATAAGCAATGCTCCCAAAGCTTTCATTTGTTTTCCTCCTTAATAAAAATCACACAAGCGGATCCAATGATAGTATCCGCCTACAAACTCTGAAAATTCTCCTGCTTATTTATTATAACACTTTTACTTAAAAAAAGCAATAGAATTTGATAAATTTCAGACATTTTGCACAAACATTTCACATATTTCCTGTGAGATTCATCAAAATTGAAAGAGCGGCTATTGGAGCGGTTTCGCAGCGGAGTATTCTTTTACCCAAAGAAGCGACCGCGAATCCGGAATTCCTGAGTATCTCGACTTCGTTCGGCTCGAAGCCGCCTTCGCTGCCTATCACTATGTCGACATTTTTCCCGAAGTCGGAAACGGCATCACGAAGCGGGATCTCGGCGCACTCGTAGAAAAGTACCCTTGTATGCTCCTGAGGGCAGAGCCCTGCGATCTGAGAAAAGTCCACTGCCTCTCCGACTGTCGGGATAATTCCCCGCCCGCACTGCTTTGCGGCTTCAAGGGCGATTTTCCTGTATCTTGGGAGCTTTCCTTTAAGAGCTTTTTCGTCGGGACGGGAAACACACCGCTTTGAGAATATCGGCACTATCTCCGAAGCGCCGCATTCAACGGCTTTCTGCACAATAAATTCCATTTTGTCGCTTTTCGGGAAAGCCTGAAACAATCTCACCCGAACCGACGGCTCGGCAAGGTTTTCGGAACGCTCGACAAGCTCGAACCTGCACTCTCCGTTCTCAAAGCCCGCCAGTTTTCCCAGATAATCCGTGCGCTTTCCGTCACATATTACGGCAATATCTCCCACGCGCATACGCAGAACCTTTGTGATATGACCCGCGTCCTCTCCCGAAACGGCGGCGATTTTCTCCGAGATATTCTCCGTAAAGAACCTCGGATAGCGCCAGCGTTCCTTTTTAAGCTCTATATTATCCAAAAAATCACCGCCTGTATACTAAATTTCGCTTATTCTCCCGTATGCCTCGGCGACGTTCCTGCGAAGTCCCTCGTTTTCGGGCTTTGACAGCGTCGGGTCGCGGCGGATTATCTCGTCCGCGAGAGCGTCTATCTGCCCGAACATAGCCGTATCGTCCGCAAAATCCGCTGCTTTCAACGGAATAGTCACGCCCGATTGCTCATTTCCGAAGAAATTTCCCGGACCTCGCAGTTTCAGGTCTATTTCCGCTATTTTATAGCCGTCGGTGTTTTCTTTCATGGCTGTCATTCTCACTGCTGTTTCCTTTGAGGAATTATCCGACATCAGGATACAGTACCCCTGCACACTTCCGCGTCCGACACGCCCGCGCAGCTGATGAAGCTGCGAAAGTCCGAAAAGCTCCGCGTTTTCGATAAGCATTACCGTCGCGTTGGGAACATCTATGCCGACTTCTATTACCGTTGTTGAAATAAGGAGCTTTATTCTATTCTCTCTGAAATCGTTCATGACCGCGTCCTTGTCGGCTTGTTTCATTCTGCCGTACAAAAGCCCCGTCGGTATACCCTTGAATTCGCCGTTTGAGAGAGCTTCATAATATTCAATGGCGCTTTTTTTATCGGAAGCGTCGTTCTCCCGCCGCTCAACTCTCGGACAGACTATAAAAGCCTGCTCGCCGTCGGCGATATGCTTTTTGATGAAGTTATAAACTCTTGTTCTGAAGCTTGAATCGACCGCGTAAGTCTTTATCGGTATTCTGCCCTTTGGCGGCGCATTCAATACGGAAACGTCCAGATCTCCGTAAATTATAAGCGCAAGCGTTCTCGGAATAGGCGTGGCGCTCATTGCCATAATATGGGGATTCGCGCCCTTTCCCGCAAGCTCCGAACGCTGTGCAACGCCGAATCTGTGCTGTTCGTCGACAACAATAAGACCCGTGCGTTTTGGCAGCACCGATTTCTGGATAAGCGCGTGAGTGCCGATAAGAACTTCTATCTCTCCCCGCTCCGAAGCCTCCCGCACCGATTTTTTCTCGGCTGCGGTCATACTTCCGGTAAGCAGCCCGACCTTAACCCCTATCGGTTCCAGAAAACCTCGGAACGTTTCGTAATGCTGTTTTGCAAGAACCTCCGTCGGAGCCATTACAAGCGTCGTAAAACCGCTGCACCTTGCGAAATAAGCGCAAGCCGCCGCGACCATTGTCTTTCCCGTGCCGACATCGCCTTGGATCAGGCGATTCATGGGGTATATCTTCTTCATATCGGCGATACAGTCATTGACGGCGCAAAGCTGTGCCTCGGTCGGCACAAACGGCAGCGACCCGTAAAAACCGCTCATATCCGCGTCCGCCATTACAGCGCCCGTCAGCTTTCTGGTGCGGTTTTTTATAGAAGAAAGCACCAACCGCAGCGTCAGCAACTCCTCAAAAGCAAGCCGCCGTCTTGCCGCGTCACGCTCGGCGTGATTTTTCGGAAAATGGACTTTCCTTATCGCTTCGTCCGCTCCGATAAGGTCGTACTTTTCCGTTATGGATACGGGGAGCGTTTCAGGGTGTTTTATAAGCGCGAGTGCGCTTTTGACGTTCGACGTGACATTGTTATTCGTAAGTCCTGCCGTGAGGTGATATTTCGGTATCATTCCCTTTTCGGAAGGCTCGACAAACGCAGGCGAATTCACCGAAAAATCCGGATATGCTCCAGAGATCCTGCCGAAAAATATATACTGCCTGTTCAGTTTCAGACTCTCGAAAACAAATTTGGAGTTAAAGAAAAGCGCCGTGACCTTTCCCAGACCATCCGAAAGTATCGCCTTATAAACGGACACCCTCGACCTGTAATTTGCGGGATACAGCTTTTTTACGACTGTCGCCGCGAAAGCGCAGACCTCTCCATCCTCAAGCATATGGACGGGGATCGGCTCGGACAGGTCGATATAAGCTCTGGGATAGTATTCCGTAAGCTCCTCGACGGTCTTTATACCAAGCTTCAAATATAACGCAGCTTTTTTCTCGCCGACTCCCTTTAGCTCTTTTATATCCATTTTACTCCACAGAAATAATATAGTAGTAAACCGGCTGACCGCCGTTTACGAGAACGATGTCTATATCGTCGGATATTTTCGAGCGGAGAGCTTCAAAAGCGTCGTTCGCGTCCTCGTCGGCGACGTCCGAGCCGTACAATACGGTTATATAACTCGACTGTGATGTTACAAGGCGCTTTGTCAGCTTTACGAGAGCTTTCTTAAGATCCTTTTCCGTGAACACTATTTTTCCGTTGTCCATAGCAAGTATCTCGCCCTGCTTAATCTTATGACCGTCGTACTCGCTGTCGCGCACGGCGAACGTTATCTGTCCGCTTGCCACATGGTCGATAGCTTCTGTCATAGCGGCTCTGTTCCCGACGAAATCGCTGTTGGGGTCATAGTTCATCATCGCGGAGATACCCTGCGGTATAGTTCTGGTCTGGAGAACGCAGACGTTCCTGTCGGCCAGCTTCACAGCCTGCTCCGCTGCCATTATGATGTTCTTATTATTCGGAAGCACGAAGACGTTCTGGGCGGGAGTCTGCTCTACTGCTTCGAGGATATCCTCGGTCGAAGGATTCATCGTCTGTCCGCCGCGCACAACGTTATCCACGCCAAGATCCTTGAACAGCGCTTCTATTCCCGCTCCTGCCGCTACTGCCACAAAGCCCGTATCCTTTTCGGGCTTTACGGGAAGCTTTTTATTTTTTTGTGCAGCAGCGTCCGCCTTGATAACGTTATTGTGCTGTTCACGCATATTTTCGATCTTTATTTTGGTCAGCTCTCCGTATTTCAGACCTTCCTCAACGGCTTTTCCGGGATTATTCGAGTGAACGTGTACCTTGATTATCTCATCATCGTCGACGACCACCACGCAGTCGCCTATGGTTTCAAGATAAGCCCTGAGAGCTGTCGCCTCTTTCGTTGAATTTTTCTTCACGATAAATTCCGTGCAGTACGCGAATTTTATCTCTTCCGCTGCCGCGGCTACGGCTGCAGGAGCAGATGGCTTGGTTTCGTCCTCGGAACGTATCATCGAGCCGCCTGAGATCACAGCATACATTCCCTCTAAGATCACGATAAAGCCCTTGCCGCCTGCGTCGACCACTCCTGCTTTTTTAAGTGCGGGAAGAAGCTCAGGGGTTTTCTCAAGGGAGATCTTTGCCTGTTCGATATATTTTCCGAGAAATTCATCGGGCTCAAGGTCGGTAAGCTCCGCGGTGTTCTCGTAAGCCTCGCGAGCTACGGTAAGGATCGTGCCCTCGGTGGGCTTCATGACCGACTTGTAAGCCGCGTCAACGCCCAGCTTCATAGCTGCCGAAATATCAGCCGCATTTGCGGTTTCCTTGCCCGAAAGTCCCTTTGAAAGTCCTCTGAAAATAAGTGAGAGAATTACTCCCGAATTTCCTCTCGCGCCGCGCAGCATTGCCGAAGCTGCCTTTTTTGCCACCTCGCCTGCCGACGCTATATCGGGAGTATTTTTAAGCTCACCGACGGCGTTTCCAATTGTCATAGACATATTCGTTCCCGTATCACCGTCAGGCACAGGGAAAACATTAAGTTCGTCAACTGCCTGCTTTTGGTTGGCAATATTGTTAGCACCCGAAATCACCGCGTCCCGAAGCAGTTTTCCTGAAATCGTCATTGATAGTTACCTTTCCTTTTAAATACGAATATTGTCAACAAAGACGTTGACCTTTTCCACGGAAATTCCCGCGGACTGCTCTGTGGTATAACCTACTTTATTTATTATGGAGCGGATAACGGCGTTCATATTCACGCCGTACATAAGCGAAATATGCAGGTCAACATAAAGTTTGTTCTTGACGTACCGAACGGAAACTCCCCGTGCGAAACAGTCCTTGCCCGTGTTCGGGATAGCCGCCGAAAGCGTATCGCGCACTCCCGTAGTGTTCATTGAAACCACTCCGTAACATTTCGTCACCGTGTTGCCGATAAGCTTTGTGAAATATTCGCGGGAAATATTTATTTTCCCGACATGATTTTGCAGTGTTACCATAATCTCACCTCCGAGATCTGTTATTCTATCCTTATCACACCCGACTTTGCGGGGTGACATACCGCCGTGAAGTACTGCGGGAATTTTTTGGCGCAGCCGCGTGCCGTTTCCTCGTCAGAAAACGCTCCGACGACCGCCGAGCCGCTTCCCGTAAGGCAAGCTCCCAAAGCGCCGTTTTCTGTCAAAAGCCGTTTTATCCTTGCCGTTTCGGGGTCTTTGAAAAGCTCCTCGAAAACGTTGTAAAACGGCTCGGCTTTTTCCTTTCTCGGAACAGGGCTTTTATCATAATCCGCGAACGCCTGCTTTGTGTTTGTGGAATAATCGGGTTTTACTACAAGATAATTTTCGGCAGAACAAAGCCGTTTATCTTCCATAATATCTCCTATACCCCGACAGAGCTTTGCTCCGCCTGCAAGGCAGAACGGAACGTCCGCGCCGATCTTCGCTGCGAGAGCAAAAAGCTCGTCGGATCCAAGCGGTTCGCCCGAAAGCTCGTTCATACCCTTTAAGACAGCCGCTGCGTCTGCGCTTCCGCCTCCCATTCCCGCGCCGTGGGGGATACGCTTCTCAATGCGTATTCTCACACCGAAGCTTACCCCCGAAAGATCCATAAACTCCCGTGCCGCTTTGCAGCAGATATTTCCCTCGCCCGACGGAATTTCAGGGTCCGAACACACGACAGAGATCCCGTGTTCGGTTTTGGAAATTTCCACAATATCCGACAGATCGACGCTCTGCATTGATGTTTCAAGCAGATGATAGCCGTCCGCCCGCACTCCTGTAATATCAAGGAACAGGTTTATCTTTGCGTTTGCGAGATAAGTATTCGTCACTTTTTAAGCTCCTCGACAAACTCCCGTATACGGGAAAGTCCCGTCATCAAGTGCTGTACCGAATACGCGTAGGACACGCGTACAAAGCCCTCTCCGCTTTTACCGAACGCCGACCCCGGCACTACCGCGACTTTCTTGTCATATACGAGCCGCTCGCAGAATTCCTCGCTCGAAAGCCCCGTAGATTTAATACACGGGAAAACATAGAACGCACCCTCCGGCTCAAAGCACTCCAGACCCATCTCGTTGAAGCCTTTGACAAGAAGGCGGCGGCGCATATCATATTCCGATATCATATGCTCCACGTCCTCGGAGCATTTTTCGATAGCGGTCACAGCCGCATACTGGCTCACCGTCGGGCTTGACATAATGCAGTACTGGTGAAGTTTCAGCATCTGCTTTATTATCGGCTGCGGACCGACGCAATAGCCCAACCTCCAGCCCGTCATAGCGTAAGTTTTCGAGAATCCGTTGATAACGACCGTGCGTTCTCGCATACCGTCCAGCGACGCTATTGAAACGTGTTTTTCGCCGTTGTAGGTCATTTCGGAATAGATCTCGTCCGAAACCACCACAATGTTTGTTTCACGCAGAACATCGGCGACAGCTTCCAGATCCTCACGGCGCATTACAGCGCCCGTGGGGTTGTTTGGATACGGCAGGATCAGCATTTTTGTTTTCGGAGTTATCTTTTCTTTCAGAGCCTTCGCGGTAAGGCGGAATTTGTCCTCTATCTTAGTCACAATCGGCACAGCCGTCCCGCCCATCATGGACACAATCGGCGAATAGCACACAAAACTGGGTTCGGGAACAAGTACCTCATCACCCGGCTCTATTATTGCCCTGACGGAGAGGTCGATAGCCTCCGAGCCGCCGACCGTTATGATAACGTCGCTTTCGGGCGCGTATTCAACTCCGATAAAATCTTTAAGATATTTGCATACGCAGCGCCTAAGCTCCATAAGTCCGCTGTTTGCGGTATATGCTGTTTTTCCCTTTTCGAGAACGTTTATCGCTTCCCGACGGACTGCCCACGGCGTCTTAAAATCGGGTTCTCCGACGGACAGGGAAATTACCCCTTCAACGTGCTGTGCAATGTCGAAGAATTTTCGGATACCCGATGGCTGCATATCCCGAATTTTCTGCGGGATAAGTTTATCATAATCCATCACGGAGAAACCATGCCCCTTTCATCGAAGTTGTCCTCATTAAAGACGTGATTTTTCTCCTTATACCTGCGGAGAATGAAATGGGTCGTTGTCGAGAGAACACCGTCCAGCACCGCCAGACGCTCCGATACAAACAGAGCGACTTTTCTCAGCGACGTTCCAGAAATCGTCACCGAAAGGTCATACGCTCCAGACAAGAGGAACACGCTGTCCACCTCGTCATACGCCATAATCGTATGCGCGAGGTCATCGAAGCCCCTGTCCTTGATAGGCGTTATCTTGATCTCGATTATTGCGGTAACGCCGTCCTCGTTTGCCTTTTCCTCGTCGATTATCGCCGAGTAGCCCATAATTATCCCCTCACGCTCAAGCCGGGAGATCTCGTCCGCGACGGTCTGTTCGCTCTCGCCGAGCATTGCGGCAAGCTGAGCGTTGGAAAGGCGTGCGTTCTGCCTTAACAGGTCGAGCAGTTTGTTTGTCTGCATAATATTTTCCTCCATATCATGATTATATTTTCACAAATTGCGGTTCTTTCTTGTTAAACACACAGATCTCGGTAAAACCGAGCCCGCGGAGCAGGTCAAGCGTTCTCGGAACATCGCCTGCCACATCACACAACTGATGGGCGTCCGAGCCTACCGTAACCATTTTCCCGCCAAGCTCACGGTAACGCTTCAAAAACGGCGCACCTGCCATAGGGTCGTTAAGCCCCCGTCTGTAGCCCGAAGAATTCGCTTCGAGGGCGATCCCGTTTTTTATTATCGTTGTAAGGATTTTGTCAATTATCGGCTTATATGTATCAAATACAGCCTGAGTGCGCTTTGCCTTATCGCAGACAAGTCCCGACGGGGTGTCGATATTTACGAATCTCATAAGGAATGTCATATGCGCGAGAGTCGAAAACTTTCCCCATTCGACGAGAGCGAGCATTTCATCAAAATATTCCTTTATAACTCTCTTTCGGTCAAACACCGTATCGGGAATTTTGGACATATGCTCATAATGCTCTGTTCTGTGAACCGACCCGATTATGAAATCGTAATCGTTATCTGCGAGGATTTTCTCGGCGGCAGGCAGGTCGTAGAGCGGCTGTCCAAGCTCAGTCGCAAAGTATACATTCATTTTATCGCCAAACTGAGAACTTATCTGCTCATAGGCTGTTTTGAATTTTGCGATTGCCGAGAAGTAATCCCATTCTTCATAGCCGAATTCGTCGACCTCGATATGATCTGTAAGTGCGAAATGCGAAACACCCGTTTCACAAGCACGCCGCGCCATTTCAAGCGGCGTATCGCTCCCGTCGTGCGACAGATTCGAGTGACAATGAATATCGGGTAATAATTTCCCATTCTGTTCCATTTTATCCAACCTCTTTTGTTTCATTCAAATTCCACACACATATACATTTTATATTATAACACAAAAAAATAAATTTGTCTACAAATAGATTGACTTTTTTAAGAAATTTTAGTATAATATATAGGAAATATATTTTTTGCGCGAAAGAGTGCTTTCGCGGAACAGGAGGATAAAATGAGGGCTGTTGTGGCAGTTATCGGTAAGGACACGGTGGGAATTCTCGCTAAAATAAGCGGATTCTGCGCGGAATATAAGGCAAACGTCATGGACGTGACGCAAACAATTATGCAGGATCTGTTCGCGATGACAATGCTTATAGATATCACGAACCTGACAATTGATTTCGTTGACTTCGCGGATAAGCTGAAATCAGCAGGCGAGGAAATGAAGCTTCAGGTCCATGTAATGCATGAGGATATTTTCAATTCAATGCACAAAATATGAATCAAAGGAGATCCCATATGATAAGCACAGGAGATATACTCGAAACAATAAAGATGATACAGGAGGAGAATCTCGATATCCGCACGATAACCATGGGCATCTCACTTATCGACTGTATCGAGAGCGACATTGACCGCGCCTGCGATAAGGTATATGACAAGATAACCCGCCGTGCCGAAAAACTCGTGAAAACAGGCGAGGATATAGAAAAGCAATACGGTATCCCGATAATCAACAAAAGGATCTCTGTAACGCCTGTTTCTATAATTTCGGCTGCGACGAAGCAGTCGCCAGTAAAATTCGCGAGGGCGCTTCAAAGAGCAGCTGACACTACGGGAGTAAATTACATCGGCGGTTATTCGGCACTCGTCCATAAGGGATTTTCGGCAGGAGATAAGGAACTTATAGAATCCATTCCGGAAGCTCTTGCCGAAACGACCAACGTCTGCTCTTCCGTAAATATCGGCTCGACTAAAGCGGGAATCAATATGGACGCGGTGGCTATGATGGGAAAAATTATCCGCGAAGCGTCCGAAAAGACCGCCGACGACCACTGCTTCGGCGCGGCGAAAATAGTCGTGTTCTGCAATGCCCCTGAGGACAATCCGTTTATGGCGGGAGCGTTTCACGGAGTGGGCGAGTACGATACCGAAATAAACGTCGGCGTTTCGGGTCCGGGAGTTGTCCGCGCGGCACTGCAAAAGCACCCTGACGCGAATATCAGCGAGATTGCCGACGTTATCAAGAAAACTGCGTTCAAGATAACACGAATGGGGCAGCTTGTGGGAACAGAGGCTTCAAAGCGGCTGGGCGTTCCGTTCGGGATAGTAGACCTTTCGCTTGCGCCGACCCCCGCTGTCGGAGATTCCGTAGCTCACATTCTCGAAGAAATAGGACTTGAAAGCTGCGGTGCGCACGGCACGACCGCGTGTCTTGCTATGCTTAATGACGCAGTTAAAAAGGGCGGCGTTATGGCTTCGTCGCACGTCGGAGGGCTTTCGGGAGCGTTTATCCCCGTATCTGAGGACGCGGGTATGATAGACGCGGCGGTTCGCGGTTCGCTCTCGCTTGAAAAGCTGGAAGCAATGACCGCCGTTTGCTCGGTCGGACTTGACATGATAGTAATCCCCGGCGATACCCCCGCGGACACTATTTCCGCAATAATCGCGGACGAAGCGGCTATCGGCATGGTAAACTCCAAGACAACCGCTGTGCGCGTTATCCCCGCAATCGGCATGAAAGAGGGCGACACGCTGGAATTCGGCGGACTGTTCGGAAGCGGTCCCGTTATGAAAGTAAGCCCGTTCTCGCCGTCGAAATTCATATCACGCGGCGGCAGGATACCTGCTCCTATGCAGTCACTTAAAAACTGAAAATCAAGAGCCGATAAAAATCGGCTCTTTTTTATTGCCGGATTCGCCGAAAATCCCCTTGAATTACGGAAAAAATTATGATATACTATTATTGAATATTTTTATCTGGAGTGATTTTATGAAGCTTATGTTCGCATCGGATATTCACGGGTCGGGATCATGGTGCAAAAGACTTCTGGAGAGTTGTGAAGCCGAAAATCCCGAACGTCTTATACTGCTCGGCGATCTGCTGTATCACGGTCCGAGAAACGACCTGCCCGACGGATTCGCACCGAAAGAGGTGATAAAACTCCTTAACTCAACAAAGGAAAAACTGCTTTGTGTGCGCGGAAACTGCGACACAGAGGTCGACCAGATGGTGCTTGAATTTCCCGTATTGCAGGAAACGGCGCTGATTTTCGCGGACGAGCTTGAATTTTTCCTCCATCACGGACATCACGAGTATGTTTACGGCAATTCGGACGTCGTTCTGTGCGGGCATACTCATATTCCAAAAAAGGAAATTATAGGCGGGAAACTTTTTCTCAACTGCGGCTCGGTGTCAATCCCGAAAGAAAATTCCCCACATTCATATCTTATTTATGAGAACGGGAGATTTTCATGGACAGATATTGAAAACGGCTGCGTTTTCGACGAGTTTGAGGTGAGATGATAATATGCAGAAAATTTACGGCTATCTGCGACGCGCCTGTCAGGAATTCAACCTTATAGAGGACGGCGACAGAATAGCGGTCGGGGTGTCAGGCGGTAAAGACAGTCTTGTTCTTCTTGCGGGAATGGCGGGGCTTAGAAAATTCTACGAGAAAAAATTCGAGGTGTGCGCCATATCTCTCGATCCGAAATTCGGTGGGGAGGAGGGGGATTATTCCCCCGTGGAGCGGCTGTGCGAAGCACTGGGAGTGGAATTCAAGCTGATACGGACAGATATTGCGGAAATAGTTTTCGATATTCGTCACGAGCCGTCGCCTTGTTCCCTGTGTGCAAAAATGAGGCGCGGAGCGCTTCACGACGCGGCAAAATCAATGGGGTGCAATAAGCTCGCTCTCGGTCACAACAACGATGATGTGATCGAAACCTTTATGATGAATCTGCTTCACGAAGGGCGGATAGGGTGCTTCGCACCTATATCGTACTTATCGAGAAAAGACATAACTGTGATAAGACCTCTGGTTTTAGCCCCTGAGAGCGCTGTCATATCGTGTGCAAAACGAAACAATTTCGAGATAGTGAAATCAAAGTGTCCTATGGACAAGCACACGGCACGTCAGGACGCAAAAGAGCTGCTGAACGAGCTTGAACATCAGGACAGAGGTACAAAGCAGCGTATATTCGGCGCTATGCGCAGAGCAGGCATCGACAGATGGGGAGAAGCTTCGGAATAAAGAGCGAAAGGAATTTATCTATGCGCAGAAATATCAGACTCAAAACAAAATCTGCTCCAAAACCCTCAAAGGATACTTATTTCTTCTTCATTAAAGATCAGGGTACGGGCGCGGCTAAGGTATTTGTCATTTTACTTAAACTCGCCGAAATAGCTCTTACTACGATATACGCCCTCGTTGTAGGGATAATCGCGCCGCTTAGTGCAGTTTACGGATTGGATTCCGATATTGACTACAGCACGTCAGCATGGGTATGGTTCGCAAGCTCCATACTTTATATAATCGGACTTTTCTTTTCGGTCGGAGGAAAATCAAAAATCGCTGCTGTCATTCACTGTGTCGCAGCGGCGGGAACGCTTGTCACCTATTCCGTCTACAAAAAACTTCTCGCGGCTCACGACGTGAATCCCCCGACGGAGCTTTTTATGCCGTGTCTGTTCATTACCGCAATTTCTGCTGCAATAATGCTTATCCTGAATATTCCCGAATGGGTACGCCGTCACGACGAAAAGCTCAACGAAAAAGCGCCGTCCATTTTAGAGGACAGAGGTAAGAAATAAGAAGTAAGAGATAGCGGAAAATTCGGCTTTGCAATGGGAAATGTTATGTTTGGTTGACAAAGTTCAAGCGGAAATTGGTAGACAAATCCCGCAAAAAAGAGTAAACTTAAAATATCAACTTCAAGGAGGTTATGTCTATGACATTCGCTGAAAAACTGATGAATCTTCGCAAAAGCCGAGGCTGGTCGCAAGAGGAGCTTGGCGACAAGCTCGGTGTGACAAGGCAGACCATTTCTAAATGGGAGCTTGGCTCTACTACTCCCGAAATGGAAAAGCTGGCGGCTATCTCAGACCTTTTCGGAATAAGTACAGACGAGCTTATCAGAGATATCCGCTCAAACGCCGAAGCTCCCGAAGCCCCGCACACAGTTATCATCACGGAAACCAAAAAACGCTTTGTCAACGGCGAATTCAAGTCTAAGAAAATTGTAGGCGGAGTGCCGCTGGTTCACGTCAATTTCAAGGGAAAAGCAAACGGAATAATAGCTGTGGGACTTATGGCAAAAGGAGTTATTTCCGTCGGGCTTCTGTCGGTGGGAGTGGTATCAGTGGGACTGCTGGCAGTGGGGATCCTTGCGCTCGGTATGTTTATGGCGATCGGCATTCTCTCGTCGGGTACATTTGCCGTCGGAGTTTTCGCCTGCGGCGGTATTTCGGTCGGAGTTTTTTCGTTTGGCGGAATAAGCGTCGGCTGGCTGTCATACGGAGGCTTGGCAATAGGGAAATACGCGGTCGGAGGAGCAGCAGTAGGCACTATTGCTATAGGCGGAATGGCTGACGGCGTGATAGCTGTCGGGGATTCCGTCAAAGGGGAATTTACGTTTACATTGCCGGCAGATCCCGACCAATTTAAGGCAATAGTACAATCGCGGCTTCCGAATACGCCGAAATTTATTGTGGATTCTTTCGCAAAACTCGCAGAATTTCTTTCCACAGAATAAAATATTTTTAGCTTCACTTTTGACCTTGAACAGAAAACACCCCCGCTAAACCTGCGGGGGTGTTGAATTTTAAAAATATGCAATTAAACTCCGCTCTCGTATACGGTCATAGCGTCACGGCGGATAAGCAGCTCCAGAGCGCGTATCGCGCAGACTATCCCACGCGTAGCGTCATCTGTCACGCAGTCAGGCATATTACGCTTGGAGCGCTCGGCATTCCACAGCGCCGTGAGAACGCCACCGCATCTTATTCTTTTTTCGGGAGTGCTGCGCACCGCTCCCACAGAATAAATAGCCGCACATTCCATCTCACTTGTAAGACAGCCGCATTTAAGGTAACTCTCCCAACGCGATTTAAGATTTTCGGAAACTCCGGAGCCGTCGGGATTCACCTCACCGTAAAAGCTGTCCTTTGAATGAACGACTCCGACGTGCCAGCGCTCGCCGGGATCTGTTCCCGAAAGTTCCTTGGCGGCTTCGACAAGAGCGCTCGTGACCTCAAAATTTGCGAGCGCGGGATATCCCTGCGGCAGGTATTCATAACTTGTCCCCTCGGCGCGGATAGCGGCTTCGGCGATTATCAGATCGCCGCCAAAAACAGAAAGGTCGATACCTCCCGACGTTCCGACGCGGATAAACGTATCCGCTCCGCTGTCGATAAGTTCCTCTACCGCTATTGCCGCCGAAGGACCGCCAATTCCGGTAGAGCAGACAGAAACAGGCTCGCCGCCCAGAAAGCCCGTGTAGATATTATACTCACGGTTCTGGGCTATCTGACGCGCATCGGTAAGGTACTCGGCGATTTTCGGAACACGTCCGGGGTCGCCGGGAAGAATAACGTAACGTCCGACATCGCCGGTTTTTATCTTCAAGTGAAATCTTACTTTGTCGTTGATTATGGTAGCCATTTTGTTTCTCCTTTATTTTCGGAATTATCCCACAATATCGCTGATAGAACGCGTAACAAGCTTCTTAAACAGCGGAGCCACTCTGTCGGCTGTTTCCTGAACCTCCTTATGCGTCAGCGGATTCGCGGAGATCCCCGCCGCGAGATTAGAAATACAGGATATACCGCACACCTCCATTCCCGCGTGACGAGCCGCCATTGCCTCTATTGCCGTGGACATTCCCACAGCGTCTGCTCCGAGCCGCCCGAACGCACGAATTTCGGCAGGAGTTTCGTAATTCGGACCGGTTGTCTGAAGGTAGATACCGCTCTTGAGAGGAACGTTTTCTGCGGCAGCAGCGTTTTCGATAATTCCGCGAAGTCTGCGGGAATATATCTCCGACATATCCGGAAAACGCGTTCCAAGTTCGTCTATATTCTGTCCGATAAGCGGTGACGGTACGAAAGACGAGATGTGGTCTGTTATCAGCATAAAATCGCCCGCCTTAAACGACGGATTTATGCCTCCCGCAGCATTCGTGAGGAACAGCACTTCCGCTCCCATAAGCTTCATAAGCCGTGTGGGAAGCACTGCGTCCTGAACGGAATATCCCTCGTAATAATGCACTCTGCCCTGCATGGCGACAACAGGCGCTCCGCCCGAATAGCCGAATACGAACCGTCCCTTGTGACCGAGTACGGTGCTTATCGGAAATCCGTCAAGCTCACGGTAATCTAGCGTTTCGCGAACGTCCATCGTGTCGCAGAAATCGCCCAGACCGCTTCCGAGTATAAGCGCCAGTTTCGGCTTGAATGAGATCTTTTTTTCTGCCTGCTCGTAGCATTTTTTGAGTTTTTCGTATACCTCGTTCATAAATTTATCCTCCTTATTTTTTTGCAATAAAGAAAAAGCGAGGGAATTTAAATATGATCTCTCCGTTCTCCTGAACGGCATATTCCTTGTAAAGCTCCTGAGATATCTCGCCGAGAAAATCGCTCTGCTCCGTTTCGGAAAGAGCGTCAAGATAGGGTCTAAGCCCCGTTGACCTGTACCATTCGATTATCGAATCTATACTCGGCATACGGTGAAAATATGTTGTTTCCCAAAGCTCAAAATCATTTGTAAGCCCGCTCAAGATATCGAAATATTCCGACTGCGACAGCGTTCCGAAAATACGCTGCGGGCATTTTTCACGCCATCTTTCACTCCTGCTTATTTCGCTGATGATACGATGTATCGGCTCGTTGAAATTCATAGGTATCTGTACCGCGAGCGTCCCGCCGTTTTCCAGCATATCGAAAACCGACGGCAGCAATTTTTTATGATCTGTTACCCACTGAAAACAGGCGTTTGAGAATACCAGATCAAAGCTCCCGCGAAATCGCGACAAATCTCCCGAAATATCCAGCTTAATAAATTCTATTTCGGGAGCGTTTTTGCGTGCGGTTTCAAGCATAGCGTCCGAGCTGTCCGCGCCGGTTATTTTCGCATTCGGGAAACGCTCTTTCAGCACCATCGTGCTGTTCGCGGGACCGCAGCCGAGGTCGATTATCCGTTTCGGAGAACCCGTAATTCTCGCGGCAAGGTCAACCGCCGGCTGCGTTCGCTGCGCCTTGAATTTCAGATACGATATGCTGTTCCAGTCGCCCATTTTAATTTCCTCCCTGAACGGTATCCGGCAGTGTGACGGTAAAAGTCGTTCCCTTTCCCTGCTCCGACGAAACGGATATCTCCCCCTCGGCAAGGTCTATTATCCGCTTTACGATCGACAATCCAAGACCGTTGCCCTTGGTGGCTCTCGAAGCGTCGGCACGGTAGAATTTCTCGAATATCCTCGGCAAAGCCTCTTCCGGAATACCGCAGCCGCTGTCGGATACAGTGACGATTATCCTCCTGTCTGATTTTTTGCAGGAAACCTTTACCGTACCGCCCTTTGGAGTATACTTCACGGCGTTATCAAAAAGATTGCTCCAGACGTGTGCCAGAAGCTGTTCGTTCCAGAATAGATCAACGGGGGAAAGCCCCTCCATATCAATCTCGATATCCTTCGCCGACCACTTCGGCTCCAGCCTTATCATACAGCCGCGAAGCTGTTCGTCGAGCGAAAATTTCGCCTTATCGGGGACGATGTCGCGGTTTTCAAGATTGGTCATAAGAAGCGTATTTTGCGAGATTATTGAAAGATACTCTGTTTCGTCGAGTATTATTCTGGAAAATTCCTTCTGCTGTTCGGGGGTGAGATTCCCCTCGTTAAGCTGTCTTGCAAAGCCGCGTATTGACGCAAGCGGAGTTTTGAACTCGTGCGAGAACGACGCTATGAAATCCTTTCGGAAAAGCTCGGTATTGCGCAGCTCCTCGGTCATTTCGTTGAAGTCGCGGATAAGCTCGCGCAGCTCTTTTATAGTGTAGCGCTCGATCCAGCCGATATCGAGTTTTACGGAAAAATCCCCATTCGCGACACGCTTCGTTGCCTTGATAAGCAGCGAAAGCGGCTTCAGCACACAATTCCCGACCGAAAACGCGATAAGCGAACCCACCAACGCGCTTGCCGCTACAGCGCCGATAATATCGGTAGTGTCGGAAGTCCCGCCCATAATGTAATCAATGGTTATCCTTGCCGTAAAAGTAAGGATATCCGCGGCAAATATTATCAGCATTGATAATATTGTAAGCTTTACTCCCAGACGGTTCACGACGCCGAAATATCTGTCGGTGGTCTTATTCTGCGGAGCTTCAGCGGATCTCGGAGTAAATTTCATTGTTCGGACTTCCTTACGGCTTTATATCCCAAACCACGCACGGTAACTATCTCGAAATCTTCATTGTCACGGAATCTCTCACGCAGGCGGTTGATATGAACGTCGACCGTCCTCGCCTCGCTGTCGGAATCCAGCGACCAGAACTCGTCCATAATGTTCTGCCGCGTAAAGGTTTTGTTTGGATATGAAAGGAGCTTGAAAAGTATCTGAAATTCCTTTCGCGGCAGGACGGTTTCAACGCCGTCCTTTATTACCGAAAAAGAATCGTAGACAAGCTCTGTGCCGCCGACGGTAAGCTTTTGTTCCTCTGATATTTTGCTCCTTCGCAGCAGTGCCTTTATACGGAGGAGCATTTCTATCTCGTCCACGGGCTTTGTCATAAAATCGTCCGTGCCGAGAGTAAAGGATTTCCTAAGGTCCTCGGCGGAATCCCGTGCCGTTATTATCAGGACGGGAATATTCAGACCCGACCCGCGGATAGCTTTAAGGCAGTCATAGCCGTCCATTTTCGGCATCATCACGTCGAGAACGACCAGATCGACCCGCTCCCGCGACAATATATCCAGAGCCTGCTCTCCGTCCTCGGCAAGTACGACTTTGTAGCCCTCCTTTTCGAGGGTATACTCGTACAGCCGCCGTATGCTCTGTCTATCATCGGCAACCAGTATCGTGTGCATTTCAAAGCCCCCTTCGCGGTGTACAGAAGCACAGTATAAACACATTATGCCGCTGCGCATTAAAAAGAGCAGCCTTGTCTTACCTCTTACTTCCTGCTTCTTATCTCTTACCTCTTACTTCTAACCTCTTACCTCTAAATCAAACTCCGAGGTAACGCTGCTGTTCCGGAGTAAGGGTGTCTATCTCTATCCCCCACGAACGGAGCTTTCTTTGCGCAACTGTGCGGTCAATATCCTTTGGTACGTTTATGGTCTTGGTTTCATTATCGTGGAGCTTTGTGGAATTTTTAGCAATATATTCCGCCGAGAGCGCCTGAATAGCGAAGCTCATATCCATAATTTCGGCAGGGTGTCCGTCGCCCGCCGCCAGATTAACGAGCCTGCCCTCAGCAATAACGAAGATCGTATTTCCGTTTGCAAGAGTGTAGCCCATTATATTGTTTCTCGCAAGGAAGCTTTCTTTCGCAATCGAGCGCAGCTTTGCCATATTAACTTCAACGTCGAAATGTCCCGCGTTGCAGCAAATAGCGCCGTCTTTCATACGCGTAAACGCCTCTTCTCCGATAACGTCCGCGCAGCCCGTAACCGTCACGAAAAAGTCGCCCACAACAGCGGCTTCTCTCATAGGCATTACAGTAAAACCGTCCATAACGGCTTCCATAGCCTTGATAGGGTCGACCTCGGTGACTATGACCTTTGCGCCCAGACCTTTGGCGCGCATTGACACGCCCTTTCCGCACCAGCCGTAGCCCGCAACGACGACGTATTTTCCCGCAACGATAAGATTTGTCGTGCGGTTTATACCGTCCCAGACCGATTGTCCCGTGCCGTAGCGGTTATCGAAAAGATGCTTGCAGTCCGCGTCATTCACCAGTATCATCGGGAATTTCAGCGTGCCGTCCCTGTCCATATTTTTCAGGCGGATAATTCCGGTAGTGGTTTCCTCGCAGCCGCCCATTACGTTTTTGATAAGGTCGGGACGTTCGGTATGAATGTAGTTTACAAGGTCGCCGCCGTCGTCGATTATAATGTTCGGAGCGGCATCTATTACCTTTGAAATATGGCGGTGATACTCCTCGTCGGTGGAATCATACCACGCGAACACATTCAGTCCGTCGTGAACGAGTGCCGCCGCAACGTCGTCCTGTGTGGAAAGCGGATTGCTGCCCGTCACATACATCTCCGCGCCGCCTGCCGCGAGGACTTTGCAAAGGTACGCCGTTTTTGCTTCCAAATGAACCGAAAGCGCTATTTTCAGCCCGGCAAACGGCTTGTCCCGTTCAAAATCCTGCTCGATGCCGCAAAGCAACGGCATATTGCGCTTTACCCAATCAATCTTGCGTTTTCCGCTTTCCCAAAGGGATACATCTCTGATTTCACTTGCCATATTCTGCTCCTTTTAATTTTTTAGAGGTAAGAAGTAAGAGGTAAGGTGTAAGATTTGAGGAATGTTCGCTTTCGCGAACGATTTGATTTCCGCGCTTAAAATTTTACTGCGCGAACGTATCCTTACACTGCTTTACCTCTTATCTCTTTATTCCTTATTTCCGACATTACAGCACTCGTTTAAGAACTCCGCTGATAATGTCATTGTTTTTTCCGTGAACGGAAAGTGTCTTGTCAGCCAAGCCCATCACGTCCGCTCCGTCCGTAAATACCGCCGAGGAACTGTCACCCAAAGCATTCGTCATAACAACGGGAAGCTCCATGATATCCGTTCCGCCGTCGCTTACCGAATACCCGAAACTCTCCGAAACAGTCATTCCGTGAGTATCCGTCTGGATATATACTCCGTCCGACATACCGTAAATGTAGACCATGCCCGCGCCGCTTCCTCCGTTATCGCAGGAAAGCTCTGCCTCAAGCATCGGACGCTCCGACTGAATGTACCCGAACCTCGAAACATTGGTCTGCCCCGCGTTCATAAAATCGGTATTCTTTTCCACATAAAACACCCCCTTTCAAAGGGATTATATGCGGAGATCTCCGACAAGATACCGTTTATTTGCGGATAAAAAGCACTCCGAGAGTATCCTCGCCGCAGTGACACGCAACGGTGCAGCCTGCGTCAGTAATATCTATCTCGTCAAATTCGGCGTATTTTTTTATCTCCTCGGCGGTCATTTCCGTATTCTCAGCCGAAGTGGTATGGGTGATGAAAATACGTTCCGGCTCGTATCCTACGTTTTCGAGCCTGTCTTTAACATACTCCCGTATGACCTTTTCAATGCTGCCGCGGTATTTCTTGACGACGTTCATTTTCCCGTCCGAAACCTCGATACACGGTTTAAGCTTCAGAAGATTCGCGCCCAGAGCCGCTATTGACGAGCAGCGCCCGCCCTTGTGAAGATACTCCACGTTAGCCACGAAAAACGACGCATCCACTCTCGGAATGATATCGCCGAGCCTTGTTACTATTTCGTCCGCGGAAAGTCCCTCTGCCGCGAGCCTTGCCGCCGATACAGCGACCAGACCCTCTCCTGTCGAAAGATTTCTGGAATCAACGACCTTTACGTTAGGAAAACCCTCGGCGGCTATCTTTGCATTCTGGAAAGTCCCCGAAAATTCCGAGCTTATTGTGATAACGACAAGCTCGTCATTATCCTTGAGCTGTTCGGCGTAGAACTCCTCGAAATCGGAAACATTCACCGCCGAAGTAGCGCACAGCTTTCCTGTAGAACGGTAGTGCGCAAAGACCTCCTTCTGCGTTATCTCCGCACCGTCCCTGAGAGTTTTGTCACCGCAGGTGACGTACAGCGGTATCACGGAGATACCGTACCGCGATTTCAGCTCCTCCGACAGGTCGCAGACGCTGTCCGCACAGATCTTTACCTTTGACATTTCAATTCTCCTTACTGTAACTTGATAGAAAATTTCCGAACCATATTATTCATTCCTGAGCGGCGAGGGATTCAAGCAGCCTTTCCAGCTCCTCTTCAAGCGCACTGTAGAAAAGCGTGAACAGTATATCACAGCTGCCCAGCAGGAACAGGTTCTTGTTCGTGACAGTCGAAAGCGCCGGCACATAACCGTAAATATACCCCTTGAACCACTCTGCGTCATATGCGGGAACGGGCTTGCCCGAACGCACCATACGGCGCACTTCCTCGAAATCGTCCGCTATAACGTTCTCATAATTGCCCGCGCCTTTGGCTATTACCATATCGTAGACAGCCTTTATCTGTTTATCGTTGAGCGAGCCGCCTTTTGTCTTTACGTTGCGCAGTTCGGGCAGTCTTACGGCAAACGAATACACCATAAGCGACAAAGAGCGCTCATACTCAGGCGAATTCATTTCCTTGCAGCGTTCCTTATCGAGCTTTATTCCCGTATTGTAAAGGCTGGACGTATCGGTGATATTTTTAAGCGCTATCTTGAAAATATCCTTGACGTTGATGTTGTAGAAATCCTTATCGGCTATCATATATATATACTTCACTGCATTAAAGAGAGATACTCCCGCTTTGACGACAGTATCGGACAGCATTGTGAAAGCCGTGCGTTCGCTTATAAATTCCATAATTTCACCTCGCAGAATATACCATAATGCTCTATACTTTAATTATACCTGTTTTTGGGATAATTTGCAATAGCTTTTTACAATTTTATTCACAGGAAGTTTCCTCGGCGCGGAGAAAGCGCACAGATACCGCTCACAGGAAGTTCTGTATTATCAGCTGCACTGCAAGCGCAGCCGCGCAGGACGCTATCGCGACCGTAAGCAGTCCCCTCTCGAAATATGAGAGTATGACCGCTGCCGCAAATCCGGCAATTGCCGCCGGAACAAGCTCCGTGCTGTAGAAAACGGCGGGTATCGTCATAGCCGCAAGCACTGCATACGGGACGTAATACAGGAAATTCAGCATAAACTTTGACTTTATCCTTTTACGGAAAACCGCCAGAGGCAACATTCTTATAAAATACGTCACCAGAGCCATTGTCGCGACGCTTATCGTAAGATAGAGCGTATCAGTCATCAGCGGGTTCCTCCTTTATCTCGCGGGGGAACAGCCACGCTCCGAGAGCAGCCGCCGCGACCGCGCAGATTATCACGGAGATACCGCTTGAAATAAATCCGAACACGGGAACGTAAAAGATCACGCATGACAGCGCAGCAGCCGCACCTATCACTGCCAGAACGCCGCGCTGCTTTTTAGCGGGCGGGATTATTATCGCAATGAACATTCCGTAGATAGCTATTCCGAGAGCGGATTTAAGCATTTCAGGCAGTATGCTGCCCAGAAACGCTCCCACAGCCGTTCCGCCCGACCAGAACACATACGGCAGCAGTATAAGTCCGTACATATACCTTGCCGGAAGCTCCGAGCCTTTGCCGGAAGCCACTGCGAACACTTCGTCCGTCACGCAGAACGCCGTTATCAGTCTGTGCGCGAGATTGTATTCAGAATCAAGCTTCTGCGAGAGCGACAAACTCATAAGCGCGTACCTGAGGTTGATGATAAGCTGTGCCAGAGCCATTTCCGCAAAGCTCCCGCCCGAAGCGATAATGCCTATTCCCGCAACCTGTCCCGCGCTTGTGACGTTGGTGAGAGATATAAGTATCGCGGTCACGGGAGGGATCCCCATATTGACCGCCGTTATTCCGAACGTGAACGAAACCGAAAGATATCCCAGCGCTATCGGCAAGCCGTCTTTAAGTCCGTCACGAAATCTTGCTTTGTCCATAAATTCCTCTCAAAAAATAAATATTCACTATAGTATTCTAACATAATTCCGCGATTTTTTCAAGGGATTTTGGAAAATATATTGCTTTTTTTGAAAAAATGTGGTAGAATAAATTATATATGGTCAAGAGGTAAGGTGTCGGAAACAAGATTGCGGTGCGGTACGAAGAATATAGTCTTTATGCGCTCCGTTGACGCTTGACACCAATATCCCAAATTGAAAAAGTCAAATTATTGCTATGAATGAAAAACTCCCGTACCTTCGCGACAAGGCAAATCATCTCCCGACAGAGCCGGGCGTGTATCTGATGAAAAATTCCGACGGGAAGATCATCTACGTCGGAAAGGCAAAGCGATTGAAAAACCGCGTCACAAGCTATTTCCGCTCGAATTCACAACATACCGCAAAGACGCTGAAGCTGGTGGATAATATCCGCGATTTCGACTTCATCGTATGTAAAAGCGAGCTTGACGCGCTCGTCCTTGAATGCAGCCTTATAAAGCTCCACCAACCGAAATATAACATTCTTCTGAAAGACGCGAAAGGCTACAATTATATCAAGATAACAAATGAGGATTTTCCGAGGATCTCCTATTCACTTAATACCGACGATAAAAACGCCGAATATATCGGTCCCTTTACGGGAGGCTATACCGTAAAGCTCGCCGTCGAGGAGGCAAACACCATTTTCGCCCTGCCGACCTGTCGGAAGAAGTTTCCGAGGGATTTCGGCAAGGAGCGTCCCTGCCTTAACCGACATATCGGAAAGTGTATGGGCGTGTGCGAGGGAAAAATTTCCTCCGAGGAATACAAGAAGATAGTCGCCGAAGCCGTCGAATATCTTAAAACAGGCAGCAAAGCCTCGGTCGAGGAACTTACCGAGCAAATGAACGCTGCCGCCGAAAACCTCGAATTTGAAAAAGCAGCCCGACTGCGTGACAGGATCTCAGCAATAACACGTCTGACATCAACGCAGACTATACTCGATTACAAGCAGGATTACGACATTGTCGGAGCAGCACAGAATGTCGGTATGGCAAGCGTCGCCGTTATAAAATACCGCCGCGGCAGACTCGTCGACAAGCAGAATTTTTTCCTTGGCGAGGAATACAGCGGAGCGGAAATGCGGCGGGATTTCCTGCTGAGTTACTATTCCTCACAGGAAGAGATACCGAAAGAGATCTACGTCGACGAGGAATTTGATGACGCGCAGCTGCTCGAACAACTCCTTCGGGAACAATCGGGTCACGCCGTGAAATTTATTGTTCCGAAACGCGGAGAGGGGCTTTCCCAAGCGCTTCTCGCAAAAAAGAACGCGGGAGAATATCTGGCGCTTCGGGTCGGGAGAACGGCAAAGGAAATATCCGCTTTGGAGGACCTGAAGACACTTCTGGGTCTGGAAAAGGTTCCGAATATCATCGAGAGCTACGATATCTCCAACTTCGGTGAAACGGGGATGGTAGGCGGTATGATAGTTTACCGCAACGGCAGACCGTTTAAGGCGGGATATAAGCGATTCAATATAAAGACCGTCGAGGGGCAGAACGACTATGCGAGTATGCAGGAGGTGCTGCGCCGCCGGCTTACAAGATATCTTGAGGGCGACGAAAGCTTCGCTCCGCTGCCGGACCTTATCCTGCTCGACGGAGGACGCGGGCATATAGCCGCAGTAGCGGAGGTCATGGAAGAACTTCATGTTGACGTTCCGCTGTTCGGACTTGTAAAGGACAGCAAGCACCGCACCCGCGCCATAGCAAAAGCGGGCGGAGAGATCGAGATAAAGTCCAACAGGGCGCTGTTCTCGCTGCTTACCAACATTCAGGACGAGGTACACAGATTTGCCATAACGTTTCAGCGCGTTAAGCACAAACAGAAAACCTACTCTCTGGAGCTTACCGAAGTAAAAGGCATAGGAGAAGCAAAGGCAAGGGCGATACTCACCGAATTCAAAACAAAGCAGGGTATAAAAGAGGCTTCTCCCGAAGAACTTAAAAAAGCGGCAGGGATAAGTATTGAAAAAGCGCGTGAGCTTTGGGGATTTATACAAGAAAGGTTTTAGAAAGGTCACGGAATGAGGGTTATTACGGGGACAGCAAAAGGGCGCAAGCTCATCACGGTCGAGGGTACGGAGCTGGTGCGTCCGACGCTCGACAGCGTGAAAGAAGCGATGTTCAGCACGATACAGTTTGAAATTTCGGACGCTGCCGTTCTTGACCTGTTCGCGGGGAGCGGGCAGCTTGGGATAGAGGCGATAAGCCGCGGCGCAAAGCATTGCTTTTTCGTGGATTCCGCAGGCGAATCCATAAAAACAATACGTCAGAATCTCGCGTCGGTAAAGTTTGAGGAATTTGCGTCGGTCGTACAGAAACCGTTTTCGGCATTTCTGAAAATGACAGCGGAAACGTTTGATATAGCGTTTCTGGACCCGCCGTACCGGCACGGACTTCTCGGAAAGGCGCTGCCGCTGCTGGAACCGAAAATGTCAGAGCGCGGAATTATCATCTGCGAACACGAGTGCGAATGTAATCTCCCGAAACAGCTCGGAAGATTTTCCGTTTCAAAGGTCCTGCACCACAGGGGTCTGGACATTACTGTTTACCGCATTCCCGAAAGCAAGGAGGAATAAACGTGAAAACGGCAATTTATCCCGGAAGCTTCGACCCCGTGACGAACGGGCATCTGGATATAATAAAACGGGCTGCGAGAATGTTCGACAAGCTGATCGTCGTTGTTTTGATAAATCCGCTTAAAAACTACAGCTTCACTATTCCGGAGCGTGTGAGTCTGCTGTCAAAGGCGACCGCTATGCTCCCGAATATCGAAATAGACAGCTATGACGGACTGCTTGCGGATTACTTCAAAGAGCGTCCCGAAATCGACGTTATTGTAAAGGGGCTGCGAGCAACGTCCGACTTTGAATACGAGTTCCAGATGGCACACACCAATAAGGATCTCAATCCACGCGCAGAAACGGTTTTCATTCCCGCAAGCGCCAACACAACGTTCATTTCGTCAAGTATGGTGAAACAGGTGGCAATGTTCGGCGGGGATCTGTCAAAGTACGTCCCGTCCGAGATCCACGGAGAAATAAGCGCGAAGCTCACCGCCGAATTCGCCGAAAAAAAGCGGCGGGCACAGCTTCTTAAAAACAAATGATAAGGCTTTGCAAAAGCGTTAAGGAAAGGAATTAAAAATGCAGAATTCTTACTCGATAGAAGATTTGATAGAAATGCTCGAAGACGTGATAAACAAGGCGACGAGAATACCAATGTCGAAAAAAAGCGCCGTGGATATCGACGCTATCGCCGATATCATCACGGATATGAGAATGGCTCTGCCAATGGAAATACAGCAGGCGCAGAAAGTCGTGATGGACAAAAACAACATCATTGAAGAGGCAAAACAAAAAGCCGAAAGTATTATCCGTGAGGCTGAACAGCGCCGTACAGAGCTTCTTGACAAGAACGATATAGTTATCGAAGCACGGCGCCGCGTCACCGAAATGGTCAACAAGGAACAGAATGACTGTGCCGATCTGCGTGCCTCAACCGTCGAATACGCCGTAAGAATGCTTCAGCGTATCGAGGAGCTTCTCGGAAGCGACCTCGAACATATCAGAATACTGCGCACGGGTATTTCCGGCTCGGAAAGCAAGCCCCAGCAGCCCGAAATCAAGCTTTTTGACCAGCCAATAGAATAATTTTTACAAACTTTCAGAGAAGAAAATACAAGCTTCTTGTGCTGAATTCAAGAATCTTGTATTTTGTTCTGCATGGGCTTCCGATTCTTGAACGTAATAAAAAAGCACTTGCATTTTTGGGCAAAAACGTGTATAATAGTAGTGGATAAAAGTGTTGAAAGAGGGTCGGAAATGAAAGACGGATTCATAAAATGCGCGGCAGGAGCTTTTGGGGTGGAAGTCGCAGATTGCGAACATAACGCCGACGAAGTCGTTCGCCTTATTGAAGAAGCCGACAAAGAGGGCGTGAAGGTTCTGGTTTTGCCCGAATTGTGCATTACCGGCTACACCTGCCATGACCTGTTCTATCAGCCTGTCCTTATTGACGGCGCAAAATCGGCTTTGCAGCGCGTTTTGAAGGCGACAGAAGGACGAGATATGCTTACGGCGGCAGGGTGTCCTCTCGAATTTTTCGGGAAGCTCTACAACTGCGCTGTGATAATGTTCCGCGGGAAAATTCTCGGAATAGTCCCGAAAAAATTCCTGCCGAATTATAGTGAATACTACGAACAAAGACAGTTTACTTCAAGCCCCGACGGAAATTGTGAGGTCGAGATATTCGGCTCGTCAGTGCCGTTCGGACAGGGACTGGTCTTTGACTGCGGATATTTTTCTTTCGGGGCGGAATTGTGTGAGGATCTGTGGTCGCCGCTCCCTCCGTCAACGTCGCTTGCACTTGGCGGAGCGCTGATTATAGGGAATCTGTCCGCTTCCAACGAGATAATCGGGAAAAAAGAATACCGTCTGGAATTGGTCAAAACACAATCCGCAAGACTTTTATGCGGATATATCTATACTTCGTCGGGTGAGGGCGAATCGACACAGGATCTTGTTTTCAGCGGACATCGGATAATTTCCGAGGACGGTGAGGTTCTGACCGAAAGCGCACTGTATACAACAGGTCTTACGATCACTGAGATTGACGTGAAAAGGCTTGCCTATGAGCGTCGGCATAACACTTCATTTGTCTGTGAGCAAAAAAATATACGGAGAGTGATTTTCTCCCTTGAAAGCGTCATGGAAACAACGCTTACACGATATATCGACCCGTCGCCGTTTGTGCCGAAATCCGCATCAGAAAAGGACAAACGCTGCGCGGATATACTGGCTATGCAGGCTCACGGGCTTGCAAAGAGAATACGCCATACGCACTCAAAATGTGTGGTAGTGGGGATTTCCGGAGGCTTGGATTCTTGTCTGGCACTTCTCGTTTGCGTGGAAGCTATGCAGATCCTAAAGCGTCCGAACTCCGATATAATCGCGGTCACAATGCCCTGCTTCGGCACTACGGCGCATACAAAATCAAATGCCGAAAAGGTTTGCAACATCTTAAATACCACACTGCGTATAATTGATATTTCGGAAACAGTGAAAAAACATCTGTCGGATATCGGTCACGACGAAAATACGTTCGACGTGACCTACGAGAACGCTCAGGCACGGGAAAGAACAAAAGTCCTTATGGACATCGCAAACTCCGAAAACGGTATGGTTATCGGAACAGGCGACCTCTCGGAGCTTGCGCTGGGTTGGGCGACCTACAACGGCGACCATATGAGTATGTACGGGGTGAACATCTCTGTACCGAAAACACTTGTAAGACACATCGTGCATTATTATGCACAAAACTCCAAGAATTCTGAACTTAGTGAGGTGCTTACAGCGATTTTCAACACCCCCGTAAGTCCAGAGCTTCTTCCCGCAAAAGACGGAGAGATCTCGCAAAAAACAGAGGATATCGTCGGACCTTATGAGCTTCACGACTTTTTCCTTTACTATGGGATCCGGCGAGGTTATGCGCCAAAAAAGGTTTTCAGACTTGCGGAATACTGCCTTGGAAAAAACTACGACAGGGCGACAATATTCAAGTGGCTTGAAGTTTTCTACCGCAGATTTTTTGCACAGCAGTTCAAGCGGAGTTGCCTGCCCGACGGCGTAAAGGTAGGAAGCGTGACGCTCTCGCCAAGGGGCGATTGGAGAATGCCCTCTGACGCCAGCGCTAAACTTTGGCTTGATGAGATAAATGAAATTATGCAGGATAGCTAATTTTACAGGAGCTTTTTTGGTAAAATGTTACAAAAGACTAAGAGAAAACTGATCCATTTTTACACGAACGGCAACATTGCTGAAGATTTTGTTGCTTCTCGCCGTGTGAAAATAAATAAGCTCCGTTCGTGGATAAAAATGAATTTTTATCTCCACTGTGCGGCGTCGCTGGTCTGCATCGGGCTGTCGTATTTGCTCGGTGCAGGCTACTCTGTGATATATGTAACAGTATGCGCATTGGTTTCGGCTTGGTTTGCGCTGTTCGCTGTAGGAGATTTAATGCCTACAAAGGTGCTTTCCTGTGTATTGGATATTGTTTTTTCGGGAATAGGTATCACGGCGGGAATTATCGCCGAACCCAAACTGCCGTTTCTGATTTGCGGCATAATAATGGTGATAATGGCGATTTCAGCGTTTTCTGTGATAATTATATCGTCGCTGCGGGAATATCTTGAGGAATTTTCACCACTGCAGATCCGGCGAGAGGACTACACAATGTTGTCCGAAACAGGCATCGAAACAGAAAATTCCTCTGAAAAAGATGAAGAGATACCGCCCCTGCCGCCGCTCACAAGCGAAATGCGGGAGCTTGCCAAGGAGCTTCGTGACATTCTATGTTCTGAACAGGAGATCGAAGCGTTTTCACATAAGGAATTTGGCGGTAACGGCAACTGAATTTTCGGACGTGCTTATGTTAATATTTTGGCTTAATAAAGTCGTTTTTTTGACATTTTCTTTTTATGCCAGAGGTGAAAAATGTCTCCGAAAAAGCTAGCGTTTTCGGCAGTTTTTGTGTGTTTTGCTGCGGCTCTCTCGGCACTTGAAACAATGCTTCCGCCGATAGTTCCGATAACGGGCGTAAGGGTCGGACTTGGAAACGTGGTTACTCTTTTTTTGCTGCATATCGGGGGGTCATGGAAGCCCGCAAATGCCCTTGCTGTAACGATTCTCAGATGTCTTGTGGCAGCGCTTATTGTAGGTTCTCCGCTTTCGGCGATTTACGGACTGAGCGGCGGAGTGCTTGCGTGGGCGGTTATGAGCGCTTCAAGGGCACTTTTTTCGAGGGTCGACAAAACCTTTCATGGAGTCAAATTCTTACCTTTTACCGCTGTTTTTGGAGCAATTTTTCATATTTTCGGACAAATGTTCGTAGCGGTAGCTTTTTATGGGACAATGTCGATTCTCGCATATTTGCCGATTTTAATGGCGAGTGCGGTTCTGGGGGGACTGTTTACAGGCTTTCTTACATACCTAATTCTTAAAAAACTCCCGGAACGGTTATTGGAAAAAATACGCAGAGTATAATTTTAAAATAATAATACAAAGAAACGAGGTGCTGTTCTTGAAATTACTGCTTATCGACGGCAACAGTATCATGAATCGGGCGTACTACGGAATAAGAGCGCTTACAAGCAAAACCGGCTTTCCTACAAACGCATTAACGGGATTTATGAACATATATTTCAAGCTTCTGATCGAGGAAAAACCCGATCGGATTGCTGTTGCTTTTGACTTGAAGGCACCAACTTTCCGGCATAAATTATACAAAGAGTATAAAGCAAACCGTCATGCAATGCCTGACGACCTTGCTCAACAAATGCCTGTGATAAAAAAATTGCTGCGCAGTCTTGGAGTTTCTGTGGTCGAATTGGAGGGCTATGAAGCCGATGATATTATCGGAACACTTTCGCACGCTGCATTTGAGCAGGGGAAAGACTGCGTGATTATGACAGGCGACCGCGACAGTTTTCAGCTCGTGAACGACAAGGTTACAGTGCGACTGGCTTCAAATAAGGAAGATATTATTTATAATCCCAACAAGATTTTTGAAGTTTATGGCGTTAAACCCGCACAAATGCTTGATGTTAAGGCGCTTATGGGCGACTCATCCGACAATATTCCCGGAGTTGCGGGAATAGGAGAAAAAACGGCGCTTTCGCTTATTCAAAAATATGGCAGTCTGAATGATCTGATTTCAAAACTTGCAGAAATAGATGTCACAAAGTCGGTTAAGACTAAGCTTGAAAACGGCGTAGATTCCGCAAAATTGTCATATGAGCTTGGCAAAATTTGTTTAACAGTGTCGATTTCTACAAATTTAGACGACTACAAGATTCATGAACCCAACAATGCAGAAGCCGTTTCAATATTGCAATCTCTCGATATGAATTCTGCAATAAAAAAACTTGGACTTGAAAAATTCAGATCCTCTGTAAAAACGGAATTTAAGGCAAATAATAATACTCAAAATGCGGCAAAAAGAACAGTTACCAAAGATAATGTTCCGTTCCGCGAGGACGCGCTACTCGTGTTTATTAAAGACGAAAAAATGTCCGTTTTTCGCGGCAGAGAGCCAATTGTCGGGGATTATAAGTCTGTACTTGAAAACAGTGAGATAAAATATACAGTTGATGCAAAATCAGTTTACAAATACTGTATAAATGAAGGAATTGAAATTCAAAATGTCATTTTCGATGTAACGCTTGCATCCTATTTATTAGATGTAAACGCGAAAGATTACGATGTAAGCCGTTTATGTCAGGAGCGAAATATTGAATTTTCTGATAATGAAGCCGATATTTCCTTTTTGTATCTTCTCTGTGCGATGCTCTGGAAAGAAATTTGCGATGTAGGAATGCTGAAAGTTTTGCAGGATATTGAGATTCCGCTTGCAGAAGTTCTTGCTTCAATGGAGCATGAGGGAATATTACTGGATCTGGATTCTTTGAAAAAATTTGGTGACGAGTTAACTCCGAAAATCAATGAAATTGAAGAAAAAATATATGGTTTGGCGGGTGAACGATTCAATATCGCAAGTCCTAAGCAACTCTCGGAGATTCTCTTTGAAAAGCTCAATTTACCGCATGGGAAAAAGAAATCCACAGGTTATTCGACCGATTCCGAAACTCTTGAAGCCCTGCTCGGACTCCACCCTATAATTCAACCAATTTTGGACTACCGCAGACTTACAAAGCTCTTTAACACTTATGTAAAAGGGCTTCAGAATGCGGTTTCCGAGGACGGTAGGATGTACACTACTTTTAAACAAACCGAAACTCGAACGGGTCGGATAAGTTCTGCTGAGCCAAATATCCAGAATATTCCTGTGCGAACAGAAATTGGAAGAGAGTTTCGCAAATTTTTTATTGCAGCTCCCGGAAAACGGCTTATTGACGCGGATTACAGTCAAATCGAGCTTCGCGTTCTCGCAGCGCTAGCTGATGACAAAGCTATGATCGAGGTTTTCCGTGAGGGACGCGACATTCATGCCGAAACAGCTGCTAATGTGTTCAAGAATCTTGTAGGCGAATCCGAAAATGACCTTCGCCGAAGGGCGAAAGCAGTCAATTTTGGCGTTGTTTACGGCATTGGAGCTTTCTCGCTCGCTAAAGACATCGGGGTCACGGTTGCCGAAGCGAAAAAGTACATTGATGACTATTTTGCGCATTATTCCGGAGTGAAGCGTTTTCTTGACGAAATTACAGAATCTGCAAAATCTGATGGCTATTCGGTGACATATTTTGGAAGAAGGCGTTTTATTCCTGAAATTTTGTCGTCGAACAAAGTCGTTAATGCCCTCGGAAAGCGCATTGCAATGAACACTCCTATACAAGGGACTGCGGCTGACATTATAAAAATCGCGATGGTGAAGGTTTACCGCCGTCTTAAAAAAGAGCTTCCGGAAGCAAAACTGATACTACAAGTTCACGACGAGCTGATCGTCGAAGCTCCTGAATCCGCATCGCAAAAGGCTTTGGAGATACTTCGCGAGGAAATGCAGGGAGCTGTTAAATTAAAGGTGGAGCTTCCTGTTGATGCTAAAATTGGAAACAGCTGGTATGATACCCATTGATTATATGGTAGATTTTAGGAGGTTTTTTATGACAGCGTTTAAGCCTGCGGACATTTTAATTCCCAATTCCGAAAAAATTGAGATGAAAAAATGGTCCGTTGTCGCATGCGATCAATACACCAGTGAGCCGGCTTACTGGGAAGATGTTGCTCAAATTGTGGGCGATTCACCATCTACTTTGAATCTTACCCTGCCTGAAATTTTTCTCGATAAGCCCGATTGTGAGAATCGAATTAAACAAATAAATGAAAATATGATTTCATATTTAAAAAAGGATTTGTTTAATTTGCACAAAAACTGCTTTATTTTGGTAAAAAGGACGCAGGCGGACGGAAAAATCAGAGCGGGACTGGTCGGAGTAATTGATCTTGAAATGTACGACTATCATAAAGGAAGCGCATCACAAGTGCGTGCAACAGAGGCAACGGTCGCTTCAAGGATACCTCCGAGGGTCAAAATACGCGAAAATGCCGTGCTGGAGCTTCCGCACATAATGATACTGATCGACGATCCGGAATTCACTGTTATTGAACCTCTGCTTACTAAAAAATTACAGAGAGTATATGATTTTGATTTAATGAAAAACGGCGGACATTTACAGGGTTCAATTGTTAAAAAAAGTGATGCGGACGAGGTTTTGGCTGCTCTTGACAAACTCTCTGACAGAGCCAAATTCAATGAAAAATACGGGCTAAAAAATGAGGAAGTACTTCTCTACGCTATGGGCGACGGGAATCACTCACTGGCGACTGCTAAGGAGTGCTATGAGAAGCTTAAACGAGAAGGTTCTCCAGATGCTGAACTCGCTCGTTATGCGCTTGCAGAGGTTGTAAACCTTCATTCGCCCGCACTTGAATTTGAAGCAATACACAGAGTAATATTTGATGTTGACGCGGAAAATCTTTTGTGCAAAATGACCAAAGAACTTGGCTTGGAAAATTCCGGAAGTCAAAGCTTTAAGGTTTATTATGACGGAAAAGCACTTGAATTTGGCATAACAAAGCCAACTTCTAACCTTGCAGTAGGGTCGGTGCAAGGCTTCCTTGACAAATATCTTGCGGAGAACGGCGGACGTATTGACTACATACATGGCGAGGACGTTGTTCGTTCACTTTGCAAAAACAGCTCTACTATAGGATTTTTGCTGCCTACAATGAAAAAAACGGAACTCTTTCCGACTGTAATTAGGGACGGCGCGCTTCCGAGGAAAACATTTTCAATGGGACACGCCAATGACAAACGCTTCTACTGTGAAGCCAGAATTATCAAGAATCTTGAGGTTTAATATGAATTATTTACCATTTTTTAGGAGCATTATTGAACAGGACTCCGAGGCAATCGTAATATGTGACCTAAATCACACGATCATCTATATGAATTCTGCCGCAAAAGAACGCTACAAAAAACACGGAAACCTCATAGGGAAAAACATTTTCGACTGCCACGGCGAACGTTCACGCGAAATGATAAAGCGTGCCGTAGATTGGTTTTCGGCTGATAAATCGCACAACCGCATCTTTACTTTTCACAAAGATTCAGAAAATATGGATGTTTATATGGTCGCACTTCGTGACGAAAACACTGAACTCATCGGCTATTACGAAAAACACGAACATCGCGACCCCGAAACGCAAGAACGATATAATTTCGCTTGATTTTGGCTTTATAATGCAAAATAATAAGTCCTTGAAAATCTATGGATTTCAAGGACTTTTTTTAATTTCAGAAAATGGCTTTGTAATAAGGAATTTTAAAATAAACGAAAGCAAAACCAAATATTTTGGCTTAACCATGCGGTTTTTGCTGTTTCCAGTGGGCAGAGGTAATTGCCTCAAATCCTGCGGGAGATAGAATAGGCTTGTCAATTTTGCTGCGCGTTTCCGGAGAAATCGTAAATGAATCCGCGAATTCCTCACCTGCTCGCTTTATGTCACGAAGGTATCCCTCACGCTGGCGACGTCCGTAATCAGAAACAAAAAGCTCCCCTTGAGGGCAAAAAATAGCAGTATAATGCGATTTTCCGCATATCGAATCAAGCTGCTTTCGCAGTGCCTCATACATCGGAGCAGCTTCAACGTAACCGCACGTTGAAATAATTACAAGCTTCTTGATGTTCATTCGTCCGTCGCGCATTTCGTGAAATCCTCCCGCGAACCCGCCTTCATACGGCTTCATAAACGGCAGGCAGCGGTCTGTCATAGCTTTTAATGTTGACGGCATTCCGAAAAAATAAAGCGGAAAACTCTCCACGATAATATCCGACGCGAGAATCTTCTCAGAAATAATTCCCATATCGTCGTCAATCACGCATTTCCCTGCTGTTTTTCCCCAACAGGAAAAACACCCAAGGCAAGGCTTTATGTGCATTTTCGCAAGGTGGAGTATCTCGACCTCCGTGCTTTCGGGAAATCCCTCTGCAAAAGCTTTTGCAATGTTCAACGTGTTGGAACGTTCACATTTAGGGCTTCCATTGAGAATCAAAAGCTTCATTTTCCACCTCAATCCTCAGAAGCAGTAAGTTTGACCGGTTCGTCCAGGAAGTGAATTTCCTCGTTGTTCGGAAGATTTATGCTGTAGTAATATTTCTCGCCGAACGCATGAATAATTCCCTCGCGAAAGCTCTCACCACGCAGATCCGCCGTTCTTAGATTATCAAAAATATCCGAGCCAACGCGCTTGACATAAGATTCCCGTCTTGTCCACGCTGTAAAAAATTCAAGCTCCTTGTCGTCGGAATCTTCAAGATTCTTGAACTCTGATTCAGTCATAAACGCCCGCGCAAGCTCTTTCATTCTATCGTCGGAATACTCGCGCTTGTGCTGAACATCGCAGCCTACTGCGGCATTTTCGCCTACAGCGAGTACACATAGCACACACCCCTCGCTGTGAGATACGCTGAAATCCACATTAGGCAAATCAACAAACGGACGTGCGTTTTCACCTATTATTATCGGGAACGAAGCTCGGTCGATACGATTTTTCTGAAGCAGGCTGTCAAGCAGCAGAAAGCCGCTCGCGGAATCGCAGAAAGCGCTTCCGCGGCGGCGCAGAAGCTCGTCAAAATACCCCGAACAAAGCGGGCTATACTGCCCGCGAAGCGCTTCAACACGCGCTCTCATACCGTTTCCCGTAACTGCCGAGGCTGTAAAATCAATAACGATCATTCTTCATACACCGCACTTTTGTCCATTGAAGTGAACAGCATACTTCCCTTTGCCTTGACCACTCCGTCGGCGGAGATCACGGTGGAAAATTCGTATGCCGCAGCGCTTTTCAATGTACAAGAAACTTTAATTTCCAGTCTGTCGCCGGGTATTACAGGCTTTAAGAACTTGAAATCCTTGACCTTCAAAAGTACATAGATCTTGTTGTCGTCGTTCTTTGGAGTGATGACCAGACTGCACAGCTGTGCTGCGCTTTCAATAAGCAGCACTCCCGGCATGATTGGAGCGTCCGGAAAATGCCCCATAAAATACGGCTCATTTACCGAAACGCACTTTATCCCCGTCGCGGATTCGCCCTCTACAAGCTCTGTTACGCGCTCGATCATCTGAAACGGCGGACGCTGCTTGATTTTTTCGTTGATTTCAAGTAAATTCAAAGGCTCAAACCTCCGTCAAGTACTATTACCTGCCCCGTGACATAATTGAAAGCATCGGAACACATTGCCGCGACCATATCTGCGACCTCGCGGGCGCTTCCGAAACGTCCAAGCGGCACGGCTTTGAGGTATTCCTCACGTTTTTCCTCAGGAATGGAATTTATCATTTCGGTTTCGATGAATCCCGGTGCTATTGCGTTTACGGTGATTTTTCTCGGAGCAAGTTCCTTTGCAAGGGTCGCGGTCATTGAGTTTACCGCACCCTTTGTCGCGGAATATACTCCCTGCCCCTCAACTGCCAGAACAGAGCTTACGGACGATATGTTGATAATACGTCCGCCTGTTTTTATCATTTTGAGAGCTGCCTGCTGTGCGCAGTGGAAATAGCCCTTTATATTGATATCAAGGCTTCTTGTAAGGGAATCTTCGTTTATCATCAGCAGGTACGCGTCGTCAACAACGCCCGCGTTATTTACAAGAACGTCTATCCCGCTGAATGATTTTACGACCTCTCGGAACATTCCCTGCACCGCCTTTAGGTCGGAAGTATCTGCTTTGAACGCGGCAGCTTTCCGTCCGAGTTTTTCTATCTCGGCGACCGTTTCGGCAGCCTTAGCGTCATTTGAAGCATAATTCACCGCGACATTATAACCGCACTCCGCAAGCCGCAGTGCGCAGGCTTTTCCTATCCCGCGCGAAGCTCCCGTGACGAGAGCCGTTTTATTATTGTTTTCCATATCCTACACCCTTTTGAAAACGACAGCGGAATACGCCCCGCCCGCTCCGAACGAAGCTGCCAAAACGTACCTGTAGTCGTTCCCGCTGTCCGCGAGGAGCCTTGCAGCCTGCGCAGCCTGTGCAGCTCCCGAAGCCGCCCGTGCCTCGCCTATCGTGTCTTTTATGTGATATACGGGAGTATTCCCGAAGATATTTCCGAGAACGTCCTTTTCCAGTGTGTCGACATCGGGATTTCCATTCGCGAAACCGCAGACCGCCGACACCTCCGATACCGTTATACCCGCAGCCGAAACAGCGTCATTTACTGCCTTTTCGAGAGCGGATTCAGAACCTTTAAGCGTCCCGAACTCCACAGCCTTGTGCGCGCACGCCCAGCCTGCCACCTCAGCAAGCTTTTTTGCCCCGCGCGAATCCGCCTCGGATTCCGTTTCGAGAACGAGAGCCACAGAGCCCTCTCCAAGCTCGATCTTATCTTTACTTAACGAGTAAAGATAATCTGTGATCTCGGTGCGCTCGTCCGTACCTGACGCTATCATGACCTTAGCGTCGCCGTTTCGCATAACGTCGGCAGCCTCGCAAACGCTCTGAAGTCCTGCCTGAATACTGTTGGCATTAGTGACATTATAGCCCTTTATTCCCGCAAAAATAGACAGATACCCGCCTGCCGCATTGTACACGGTATTCGGGAACGAGAACGCCGAACCGCCTGCCGTGCCGTTCTCAATAACGTTTTTCTGGAAATTGACGATTTCCGTGAGAGGACCGTCGGCGGTACCTATCACGATTCCGATGTCACGGGCATTTTCATCAGAAACGGTTATCCCCGCGTCTGCAAGGGCGCGAACGCCGCTTATGAGCTGCAGCTGTGAAAATCTGTCAAGCTTTCTGTAGAATGCCATTTTTATGCCGTGCTGCTTGTAATCATCGGAGGTTATTTCAACATTGGGCTTTCCGATAAGCTCTCCGATACCCGTAACGTATATTTTTTCGGAATTTGTTCTGTCGGGGATTTCGTGAGGATTCTTCGCGAACACGACAGAAGCGTTATTACCGCCGAACGCAAACGAATTCGACGCTGCGAAATTAACGGTTTTCTCCCGTTTTGTGTTCGGAACGAAGTCGATGTTACCCGCCTTTTCCTTCAAAGTCTCAAGGTTTTCGGGAGCATATCCGATAGTAGGCGGAATAATATTCTCCTTGACCGCCATTACTGTCAAAACAGCTTCGATAGAACCCGCCGCGCCAAGGCAGTGACCGGTCATTGATTTCGTTGAACTTACACTTAAATGGTCATTCTCGTCGAAAATCGTGTGGAGCGACAAAAATTCCGCTTCGTCGTTCTTTGCCGTACCCGTACCGTGAGCATTGATATAATCAAGGTCGGCAGGTTTCAGTCCAGAATTCGCAACAGCGCGGTTTATCGCAAGCATCTGTCCCTCGCCGTCGGGACGGGGGGCAGTGATATGGTGAGCGTCGGAAGAAACTCCCGAACCGAGAATTTCGCAGTATATCTCGGCTCCGCGGGCTTTGGCGCTCTCGTAACTTTCGATTATAAGAACTCCGGCGCCCTCTCCTAGCGTTATACCGCCCGAACGGTTGAACGGAGAGCAACTGTCCGCGTCAAGCGCGTGCAGCGCATGAAATCCAGCAAAAGCGAGCGACGAAAACGCGTCCGAGCCGCCTGCTGCAAAGGCGTCGGCTTTTCCCGCTCTGATAAGGTCGGCAGCGTAGGCTATACTTATCGTTCCAGCCGCGCAGGCGTTGACGATATTTGCAGTAACGCCGTTCATTCCGTAATGGAACGCGACGTTGTTGGAAAGCGCCGACGCTGTCATTCTGTAGATATCGTGAGGATTTTCGCAGCCCTTTTTCTTCTCGGAATAATACTTGTCTATGGAAACCGCGCCTCCGACGCAGTTGCCCATGATAACACCTATCCTGTCGGAATTTTCGGAAGTTATCTTATAGCCTGCGTCCTCAAGAGCCTCGCCTGCCGCTTTTATGCACAAAAGCGAGGAACGGTCATAATCCTCGCCCGACAGTTTTTCGGACGGGATAAGCACCTCCGCGCCTACATTGGCGTAACAGCCTTCGGTGTTTACGGAACTTACCTCGCGGATACCCGTAACGCCGTTTACCGCCGCGCTCCAGCACTGTTCGGTGTTCTCGCCGAGAGCGCACACCAATCCCAATCCCGTAACAACAACTCGTCTGTCGGACATATTACTCACCCTGATGCTCTTCTACGAACTTCGCAAGAGTTTCGATGGACTTGAAATTCTCTCTTGCGGCACCCGTCATCTGCACTCCGAACAGATTGTCGATGCCGGCGATTATTTCGATGGAATCAATGGAATCAAGCCCGATATCGTCGCCGAAAAGTTCGGAATCGTATTCAAGCTCGTCCTCCGGAATACGAAGGTTTTCAACCAGCATTGCCTTGATCTTCTCGCAAATTTCAGTGTTCATAATAAAATCTCCTTAAAAATATTTTTCCGATAAAATCGGTTTTTTTACTTTTGTTTCGGGGAATACATACCGCAGTCGCCGTAACGCGAAACAAGCTCATTGTAAAGCGACTTTACGGCTTCCTCGGATTTTTTTGAGATCTCCCTCGCGTACTTGCTGTGGCGCATATCGGGAGGGCAGCTGCATTCTATCGGCTCACCGACAAGCAGCTTCTGTCTTTTCCCGAACACAAACGGATACGTCCCGTAAATCGCGCACGGCACGATAGGAATGGATTTTTTTGCGCAGACAAGCGCTGCACCCGCCTTGAACTCCTGCATATGACCCTCGCGGGCGATACCGCCCTCCGGAAATATCAGCAGTGTTCCGCCGCCGTCGATCACTTTCTCGGCGGACTCAAACCATGCTCCGTCGGCTTCTTCAAGATTTATCGGGATACTTCTGCACCAAGCGATGAACTTTCCTGTTTTCGGCTTTTCGTACCATGATTTTTTCACGAGAACGAAGGGCTTGTACCGCCACAGCACCGCACCGCAAAACGCCCCGTCGAAATGGTGTGTATGATTTGCGACAAACACGCACGGACGTCCTTTCAGACGTTTTTTGATCGACTTATCGGTATACATCACCTTTGGTCGGAACAGGAAATAAACCGTCCATGTAATAAGCGTCTGCCAGACGTTTTTCCACCAGCTGCGCTTTAACGGGTTTTCGGTCACTTGATCACTCTTTTCAAAATAAATCTGCACCAATACACATATTTATTATATAATATTGAGCAACTATTTTCAACGACATTTTTAAGCAATTTCGAGTATTACTATACACATTTTACAATTTAGTCACATTTAACGTTTATTTCTACTATTTAAACAAATTCAAAGAAAAGTTTTTCGATATTTTGTACTAAAAACAAGGACAATTATTAAGTTTTCGTAAACAAACCAAGCGCCGATAAGATAGTGTTTCTCGATAAAGTTAAAATATTCTAAAACAAGCCGTCCAAGCATACCTTAATAACGAGGTGATTTTATGCGCGGAAAACGCTTTATACCGTATGCGGCAGGGCTTTTGACCGGAGTGGGGGCGCTGCTGGCGGTCTGTGTGCTGGCGGCGCTGGTGCTGTCACTGACGGATTCGGCGGGTTCGGCGGCGGGAGCGGCATCGGTACTGGCGCTGGCAATAGGGAGCTTTGTTTCGGGCAGGACAGCGGGAATGATAAAGCGCCGCGACGGGCTGAAAACAGGGGCGCTGTGCGGAATTATGTTTTCGGCGGCGGCAATGCTGATATCGCTTATTTTCGGAGAATTCGGGACGATAATGCTGCTGCTCAAGCCGCTGCTGTGTGCGTTTTTCGGCGCGGCGGGCGGCGTCGCGGGAGTAAACAAATAATTAGGTCACAAAGATAAGGAGAGAATATGAAAATACTTGTCTGCCTGATAACAGCAGTTTTTGCGGGATTCCTTATAGTTGACCCGAATGCCGCTCAGGGAGCTGTGCGGGATGCGCTTTCGGATTGTCTGGAGGTAATAATCCCGTCATTGTTCGCATTTACGGCACTGTCGGTTTTTCTCCAGAAAAGCGGACTGTACAGGACGGCGCTGAAGCCACTTACATTTCCGCTGTCAAAGCTGCTGCGAATGGACGAGGAACTGTGCGGTGTATTCGTTCTCGCAAATATCGGAGGGTATCCCGTGGGAATAAAACTCTTGTCGGGGCTTTCGGAGGCGGGAAGGATCTCGAAAGAGGACGCGGGAAGAATGATGTGCTGCTGTTTCGCAAGCGGTCCGGCTTTCGTGGTGGGACTGGTCGGAGGGAACGTTTTCGGAAGCGTCAAAGCGGGGCTTCTGCTGTTCGCCGCAGGATTTCTGTCGTCGCTTTTTATGGCGGGAATAGTGCGGCTCAAGGGGGAGATAAGGCTTGCGCCTCCGGAAAAGAAACACAAAGCGGGGCTTGCAGAAGCATTCGTTTCGTCCGTAACAGACGCGGCAAAGGTGATGTTTACGGTATGCTCTACGATTGTTATTTTCGCGGCTTTAACGGCTGTCCTTCGCGAAACAGGAATAATTTCCGCTGTCGGAAGGCTGTTTCCCGATGAGGGAATTTTCCCCGCTCTGCTTGAAATAACACGGATAAAGGAGCTTGCCGCAAATCGGTACACAATGCCCTTATGCGCGGCTTTGCTGAGTATGGGCGGAGTGTGCGTGGGATTGCAGATAACAGCCCTCGCCAAAGGGATCCCGCTGAAAAAATTCATCGTGTCACGAGCAGCGGCAGCGGGAATTTCGGCGCTTTTCGCGATAATATTCGCAGGTGCGGCAGGCTTTTCGGCAGGAGAGATCCAAGTAATGCAGCCGGCAGTATCAGCTTGTCCGTTCACAGCAAATGCGCTTATTTCGGTGTGCGTTCTCGCAATGAGCGGAATAGTGCTTGCGGAATCGCACAACAACAAGGTATAGTATACGCAAGGGTCGGTCAAATAAAAAATACGGCAAAATTCACTAAATTTTTTTAGGAATTTTTAAGAATTCTATTGCAATTCACAAAAAAATGTGATACAATTATATATGTAAATATCCGATAGACGTGTCCTTACGCTTTTCGGAGAAGAAAAGCAACGAGTGAGAATTTTCTTGTGCGAAAATCCCGCTCAATACTGCTAAATTAGGAGGAAAATACCAATGGCAAGAAAAAAGCTTACGATGGACGGTAATAACGCCGCCGGACATGTATCCTATGCGTTCACAGATCTGGCTGCAATTTACCCCATCACCCCGTCGTCTGTAATGGCGGAAGTTACCGATTCATGGGCAACAGGCGGCAGAAAGAACATTTTCGGCGAGACTGTAAAGGTCGTTGAAATGCAGTCCGAGGCAGGCGCAGCGGGCGCTGTTCACGGCTCTCTTTCAGCGGGTGCGCTCACAACTACCTATACCGCTTCTCAGGGACTTCTTCTGATGATTCCGAATATGTACAAAATAGCGGGCGAGCTGCTGCCTTCGGTAATTCACGTTTCCGCTCGTGCGGTCGCTTCTCACGCACTCTCAATCTTCGGCGACCACAGCGATATTTACGCTTGCCGCCAGACAGGCTACGCTATGCTCTGCTCCACCAACCCTCAGGAAGTTATGGACCTCGGCGCGGTGGCTCACCTTTCCACTATCAAGGGCAGAGTGCCTTTCCTGCACTTCTTCGACGGTTTCAGAACCTCTCACGAGATCCAGAAGATCGAAGTCTGGGACTACGATACTCTCGCTAAAATGGTTGACTGGGATTCTATCCAGGCATTCAGAAACAGAGCGCTCAACCCTGAGAAACCTGTTCTTCACGGTACGGCTCAGAACCCCGACATCTTCTTCCAGGCAAGAGAAGCCTGCAACAAGTACTACAATGAGATCCCGAATGTTGTCGAGGAGTATATGAACAAGGTCAACGCCGAGATCGGCACAGACTATAAACTGTTCAACTACTACGGCGCTCCCGACGCTGAAGAAGTCATCGTGGCAATGGGATCCGTATGCGACACCATCGAAGAAACTATCGACTACCTCGCAAAACAGGGCAGAAAGGTCGGTCTTGTAAAGGTAAGACTGTACAGACCGTTTGTTTCCTCCAAGTTCGTAGAGGCTATTCCGTCTACCGTCAAGAAGATCTCCGTTCTTGACAGAACGAAAGAGCCCGGCTCTCTCGGCGAGCCTTTGTTCCTCGACGTTGTGGCTGCTCTCAAGAGAGAGAACAAGTTCCAAGACGCTCTCGTATACAGCGGACGTTACGGACTCGGCTCGAAGGACTGCAACCCGTCCCATATCATCGCTATCTACAACAACAAGACTAAGCCCATCTTCACTGTCGGCATTGAGGACGACGTTACTAATCTTTCGCTCGAAATTACCGAAAACCCGAACACCACTCCTGAAGGCACGACCTGCTGCAAGTTCTGGGGTCTGGGCTCTGACGGTACTGTCGGTGCGAATAAGAACTCTATCAAGATCATCGGCGACCACACCGATATGTATGCTCAGGCATACTTCGCTTACGACTCCAAGAAGTCGGGCGGCGTTACTATTTCTCACCTGAGATTCGGTAAATCGCCTATCAAGTCCACCTACTTCGTAAATAAGGCAAACTTCGTTGCCTGCCACAATCCTTCCTATATCGACAAGTACGATATGGTCGAGGACGTTGTTCCCGGAGGCACGTTCCTGCTTAACTGCCAGTGGAGTGTTGACGAGTTGAGCGAGAAGCTCCCCGCTCCCGTTAAGGCTTATATCGCAAAGAACAATATCAACTTCTACATCATCAACGCAATTAAGATCGCGAAAGAGATCGGTCTTGGAAACAGAACCAACACCGTTCTTCAGTCCGCTTTCTTCAAGCTCGCGAATATTATCCCCGCTGACGACGCTGTCAAGTACATGAAAGAAAAGGCTCTCGCTTCGTTCGGCAAGAAGGGCGAGGACGTTGTCAACATGAACTACGCCGCTATTGATCAGGGCGCGGGCGCAGTCGTTAAAGTTGATGTTCCCGCTGACTGGGCTAACTGCACAGGCGAGCTTACTCACCCGCACTTCGAGGGCGACAACAAGTTCCTTATCGACTTCGTAAATAAGATCCAGGTTCCCGTAAACGCACAGCGCGGCGACAAGCTGCCCGTTTCGACGTTTGTTGATATCGCGGACGGCACGTTCCCGCAGGGTTCGGCTGCGTTTGAAAAGCGCGGTATCGCGGTAGATGTTCCGAAGTGGATCCCCGAAAACTGCATTCAGTGCAACAACTGCGCTATGGTCTGCCCGCACGCTGTTATCCGTCCGTTCGTTTACACCGAGGAGCAGGCGGCAAAACTTCCCGCAGGCACAGTATGCAAGGACGCTACGGGTATGCCCGGAATGAAGTATACCATGACCATTTCCACGCTCGACTGCACGGGCTGCGGCGTATGCGCTAACATCTGCCCCGCGGGCGCAAAGGACAAGGCAAAGAACGCGCTTGTTATGTCGCCTATCGAGAGCGTTATGGATCAGCAGAAAGTATTCGACTACGCTGTCGCTAACGAAAACTCCAACGACGCGGCTGTCGAGAAGTTCAAGGAAAGCACCGTTAAGGGCGCACAGTTCAAGCAGCCGCTGCTCGAATTCTCCGGCGCTTGCGCGGGCTGCGGAGAAACTCCGTATGCAAAGCTTATCACTCAGCTGTTCGGCGACAGAATGTACATTGCGAACGCTACAGGCTGCTCTTCTATCTGGGCAGGTTCCGAGCCTTCAACTCCATACACCACCAACAAGGAAGGCAAGGGTCCCGCATGGGCTAACTCCTTGTTCGAGGATAACGCAGAATTCGGTCTGGGTATGTTCCTCGCACAGGATACTCTCAGAAACAGAGCGCAGAACGCTTTGAAGGTTCTCCGTGAAAAGGCTGAGGGCAAGGGCAATACCGAAGTCGTAGGTCTTATCGACAAGTACTTTGAAACCAAGGACGACGGCAAGGCTAACGCTTGCGCGACAAAGGCTCTCGTTGACAAGATTGAGGCTTGCAACTGCGGCAACAAGGAAGCGGTTGATGTTCTGAACCTCAAGAATTACCTCTCCAAGAAGAGCAACTGGATCTTCGGCGGCGACGGCTGGGCTTACGATATCGGTTACGGCGGACTTGACCACGTTATAGCTTCCGGAAAGAATGTAAACATCTTCGTATTCGATACTGAGGTTTACTCCAACACCGGCGGTCAGGCTTCCAAGGCTACAAACGTAGGCGCAGTAGCACAGTTTGCAGCAGGCGGTAAGGACGTTAAGAAGAAGGATCTCGCGGGAATCGCGATGAGCTATGGTTATGTATACGTTGCACAGATTGCAATGGGTGCTGACCGCAACCAGTGCCTGAAGGCTATTGCCGAGGCAGAGGCTTATGACGGACCTTCGCTCATTATCGCATACGCGCCTTGCATCAACCACGGCATTAAGGGCGGTCTGACTATCGCTCAACAGGTCGAGAAGGAAGCTGTTGAAGCAGGCTACTGGCATCTGTTCCGCTTCAATCCTGCGCTCGCGGACGAGGGCAAATCTCCGTTCACGCTCGACAGCAAGGCTCCTACAGGCGACTACAAGACATTTATGATGAGAGAGGTTCGCTACAATTCGCTTATGCGTGCTAATCCCGACAGAGCGACTGTTCTGTTCGACAAGGCTGTTGCGAACTCCAAGGCTAAGTACGACCACCTCGTTGAGATGGAGAAAGCGTACAAGGAAGAGTTTGAAAAGGCATAATCCATAATGCCGATAGCTCCAACCTAATAAAACGACCCCCGACTGAAAAGTCGGGGGTTTTTGTTGTTATAATAAAGCTTGCCTATTAGTATTCAGAGCGTTAAAGTATTCCGAGATCCGCGAGTATCTGTTTCATCTCGTCAAATGAGGAATTGTCAACTTTCAGCTCGTAATACATTCCGCCGTTTGTAAACCGCGCAAGAACATTATCTCCGCCCGAAAGCTTTGAATAAAACTTATACAGAAGCGCTTTTTCGCCGTTGTTGAGCGTGATAACTTCGGGAGAATACTCGCTGTTTATGCCGGAAGTAAGCCCGAATTTCTCGTCTGTCTGAATAAGAACCGAATAGTTTATTATCTTTCCTGTTGAAGTGTTAAGAAATTTGCATGTTTTAAGTTGTAAGCTGCTCTCGTCAATGTCTATCAAAATCTCGGACTGCTGCTCCTCAAATTTATCGGTCATAAGCGGCGAAACTCCGAATTTCCCGAAAACCTCGCCCGGAAGAGCGGTCTTGCTCCAAATGCCGTTGTCCCCAAGTACCGCGCCCCAACGGTTAAGCTCCTCGTCGGAAATCTCATTCACATCGGTAACTTTCAAATTCAGCTCAAATGCGGGCTTTTCGTCGACAAGAATTTTGTCTTTCATAAACCAGTTTGCGGACGCTCCCGTCACAAGAGCCAGTGCCGCTGCGGCAGCGGATATCATAATGGTAAGTTTCACACGATTTTTGCGGGGCTTTACGCTCTCGGAAATAATGTTGTCGTCAATGCCGCTCATAGCGGTGAAAATAGGATTGATTTTGTTTTCGGAATTGTTAATCATTGAAATAACCCCTTTCGGTCAAAAAAATTTTCAGTTTCTGTCGCAGCCGCATAAGCGTTGATGATGCTGCGGTCTGACTTATTCCACATTCTTTTGCGGAATTTTTAACGGTATCCCCAAAAAAATACCGCAGAGTAAACAGCCTGCGCGAACACTTGTCAAGCGAATTCAGCCACTTGGACAGGAGCTTTGACAATTCCCCGTAATCCTGCTCTTCAACGGAAATACCCGACGGGATACACTCGTCAAGTTCCGTGATAAGCTCTTTGTTCCGACATTCGGCGGTGTTGTAACGAAATTTATCAATGCTTCTGCGCCGTGCTATTTTGCATACATAAGCGGCAAGATCGTTCGGGTCGTCGGGCGGGATCCTGTCCCAGACATCGAGCAGGACATCGTCCGCGCACTCCTCCACGTCTTGTGATGAATCCAGAATCCCGCGCAGTACTTTTAAAATCAAGCGGTTATACTTTTGTTTAAGTTCAGATAGACCTTCCTCCTTTCGCTCGTTCAAAAGCGCGATTATTTGTTTGTCGTCCACCTTGTTCCCCCCCTCCGGCAGTTTAATTTACGCTGTCATTTTCCTGCCTCAATAATATAGTCGGAAACCAAGACACTTTTGTCACGGAATATAAAAAATCCCCCGCGCTGCGGGGGTAGCATCTCTAAAACCGTTAATTACAAACAAACACCAAAAACAAATTTTTATTCCGTCAATATAGACATTCGGCTTAACTTTAGTCCATATTGTCAGTTTTTTCTGTCGTTGCTGTCATTTGCTGCCGTATTTTTATTTTTACGGAATTTTATCTCTTTATCCCATATGTGTTCTTTCTTTTTTATATTAAATGTTGTTTCGTAGTAATTTGTACCTTTATACATACAAGCAAAAGTTACCACCAGACAAAAAACCAGTAGGAGCATCACATCGTCCTTTAATCATAAAAGTCCCATTCAGCCTTAGGGAGTTTTTAAAACGTCTTTGTTCCCTTTGCGGCGGCACGGATCTCCATAACACCTGTATCCGTATAGAACACCTGCGTCCGACCATAATCAAGTCCCGTATCCTCAGCCATAATCGGGATACGGTTTTGCATAAGCGTTCTCTTGACTGCCTCGATATTGCGGATACCGATGTTGAATTTCTCACTTGTCGTCGTGAACATCGTCGCTCCACCCGCGATTTTTGCTTTCATACGGGAACGGGACGCACCCAGACGTTCCATCTGCTGAATTAAAAGCGGTATCGCCGAATCCGCAAATTTCATCGGATACATTGGTCCGTTTGTTGACGCAGTACTGTCGGGGAGCATTATATGCGACAATCCGCCCACGTTCGCTACACTATCAAGCAAGCAGATCCCGATACAAGAACCGAGCGCGTATGTAATGAGGACATCGGGCGCTCGGCAGACTTTCAAATCACCGATTCCAATCGTAATCATATTAGCCATTTGTCACACCGAGCTTCTCCATTAAAAGATTTAAGGAATCAACTGTTGGTATCATAATTATATTTGATTTTATGCTTACGTTGTCGATCTCGAAACCGTCGTTAATGAGCAGAACCTTATCCCCGACTTCGGAAAACTCTATCATCGGGTAATTCATTATAGCGCCCATCATATCCACTGTCATTGACGGGACGTCCATATCAATGACCATATTTGTCAGCAGTCCGAGTGCCTTAAGGTACGAACCCGCCATTATATTGCCCATTTCTACGACAGCGGAAAAATCCGTCATGTCCTGTTTTATCTCAAGAACGTTCACGTTATCTTTTCCGAGAAATGTGCTTAAAACAACTTTCGCGAAGCTGTCGTCAAGCAGGAACATTATCATACCCTCAAGGTCGCCGTGAGTCAGTACCAGAATACCCGTCGTGACTTTTTCGGGACCGCCCAATTCATCAATGACCGCCTGATAATCCAACACTCTTACATCAGGGACGCGCATCGTTATCGACTTTCCCAGCATTTCAGAAAGCGCGGACGCGGCGTTTCCCGATCCGATATTGCCTATTTCCTTCAGAATATCTATAGCGTTCGGAGATAAATCCTCGTAATTCTTCAACATAGCGTCCACCCCCTGTTGGCTTTTTTACCAAAAACATTCAAATTTCAGCGCTGTGTAAATTCAAAAACGCAGCGCAGAATATTTTTTTATCTTAAATTGTTTGCGATTCTCGCAAGCTCATCAGAGGTCGTTACCACTCTTGAGCTTATCTGATACGCTCTCTGAGTTTCAATCAGCTTTACCATCTGTGTAGCAAGGTCGACGTTTGAAACGCACAATGTACCTTGCAGCTTAGTTGCGTTCTCATTCGGGATAGCGATGCCGCTCTTGCCGTTCTCGATATAACGGTTTGAACCCATAGCGTCCAACCCGTAAGGATTAGCGAACTCAAACACGCCGACCATCTGATTCAGCGCACCCCAGTCGGCTTCGGTATCGGTTTCGTCGAACGGAACGATTATGCGCTCCCTATTATTGTCGAGAACGTACTCGCCGTTGCCGGAAACAAGATACCATTCTCCGTCCAGCTGCGTCATCTGGAAAGCTCCGTCACGAGTATAGTGAACGTCGCCGTAGCGATCCTCTACAGCGAAGAAGCCCTCCCCCGCTACTGCAAAATCCAACATTCTGTCAGTCCACTGGAAATGTGACTCCCCGAACATCAGGTCGGTTTTCTGGACATATGTACCGTGACCCGTCTGCCAATCCGGCTCGGTAGCTCTTTCGGTAACGTAAAGGCAGTCCGCGAAATCGGGACGGAGCTGCTGATAACCGACGGTATTCACGTTCGCGATATTATTTCCGTAGACTGCAAGTGCCTTAGCCTGTGCTATCATTGCGGATTTTCCCGTATGGAACGATATATTCATTACAATTCCTCCTGTAGGAAACTAATCAAACTTTTTTGCAAAGCGAATTTGAGTTCTGGTTGATATTATCGGCGAGCTTTAATATTGACGCATTCGCTTCGTACAGCCTGTTGGCGTTCATTAACACGGAAAGCTCGTAATTCCAGTCGATATTGGAACGCTCCAACGCGCCCTGAACAATATCGAATCTTAAATCTTCCGGAACGGGTCCCGCCTCAACAGACGTGAACATATTCGCGCCGAATTTCGTAACATCGCCCTCCGGATCAATGTAACTAAGCAACAGTCTGTCAACGACCTGCCCGTTCTGAGTTATTGTTCCGTCAACGTCTATAACAAAATCCTTCGTGCCGAGATAGATCTCGCCGTTTTCGCCGAGTATCCTTCCCGAATTGTTAAGGCAAAGATACCCCTCATCGTCAAGCTCCCAGTTGCCGTTGCGCGTCAGCATAACGTTCCCGTTGTAGCCTTGAATATTAAAGTATACATCACCATTTATTGCCACATCGAAAGGACTTTCGGTATACTCGAAGAATCCCTGTTCAAGGTCGGTGTAGGACGTATCTATGTAACGCTGTGAAAAAGTTCCCGAAATACGCGAACGGTGCTTTACGAGTATCATCTGCTCGTCGAACGTGTTTATGACAGCCGTATCACGCTTATAACCCGCTGTGGAAGCATTTGCAAGGTTATTACCGATACAGTCTATGAGTCGTTGGTTCAGGAACATTCCGTTTGAAGCGTAATAAAATTCACGATTCAATTTTCCGTACCTCCTTTGAAATAGGGTGCGAGCTTTGCCTTAAGAAGCAAGACCGCCTTTGTATGTATCTGGCAAACACGGCTTTCGGAAATACCCAAAGCCTTGCCGATATCCGAATATTTCATATTTTTGTAATAATAGAGCGTTATCACCTGACGCTCTTTTTCTTTCAGTTCTCCTACAGCGTCGGCGATCACCTTTCGCATTTCGTCGTGGAGTATTCCCGAATCCGTCGGGGATTCGAGCGCAGGCTCGTCGATATTATCCTCGTAGAGCAATTCCTCAAACGACAATGTCAATGTGCAGGAACATTCCGCCATCTGTTTCAGAAGTTTTTCCTCGTCCATTTTCAGGTACTCGGCAAGTTCTGCAGTTGTAGGCGGTCTACCATTTAAATTATACAACATTGAGTTTGCTTTGTCAAGAGCCTTAGCGAATTTTCTGATATTCCTCGGTATCCAGTCCTGACGGCGTATGTAATCTATTATTGCCCCGCGTATTTTCAGGGACGCGAATGTTTCAAACTTTGCTCCTCTCAGCGGGTCATAACCGTCTATTGCGTCCATAAGAGCGATAACGCCCTCATTCACCACGTCCTCAACGTCACCGTATTTTATGTACATATTCCGCATTGCCATTGCGGTAGCTTTCACAAGGGGCATACATTTGAGGACTATTTCATTTCGGAGCGCAATATCGCCGTTTTGTTGATAAATTGCTATTTGTTCGGCGAAATTATATTCCATATCGTGCGCTCCTTTCTACTCTTTGTAATAGGAAGAAGAATTATTACTTATTGTTTATGATTTTACCGGCACAGAAAGCGAAATATTTCCTATTGCTTGGATCTGTGCCGAAGCGTCTATTTCACTGTAAGAAAGCACTGTTATGTTTGAAATGAACTGCTCAGTGAGCTTTTTGAAATAAATTCTCACAACGGGTGAGGTCAAAATTATTACAGTCGGTATAACGTCCTTGATTTTATCTATTTCGTCATTTGTCGCGGCAACTATACTCTGGATAAGGTCGGGTGCCATAGCGAGGTAGCTTCCTTGATCGTTTTTCTTGACGGAGCTTACTATCATATCCTCAATTTGTGTATCGAGCGTGATAACACGCAGCGAATTTGCTTCGGCGAAACGATGTGTAATAGTACGCTTGAGCGCCTGACGAACATATTCCGTTGCGATATCTATATCTTTCAGGACGTTCGTATGATCGCCAAGGGTTTCGAGTATGGTTTCCATATCGCGTATCGGGATCCCCTCTTTAAGCAGATTCGCCAATACTTTCTGTAAATATCCGACAGATATGACTTTCGGTATTAAATCGTCGACAACTATGGGATTAGTTTTCTTGACATTTTCGATCATTGTGTTCACGTCCTGCCGCGAGAGCATTTCGTGAGCATAACGTTTCATAATTTCCGACCAGTGGGTTATCATGACCGAAACAGGGTCTATAAGCGTATACCCTGCCACGTCTGCCATAATTTTCTTGTCCTCGGAGATCCACTTTGCGGGCAAGCCGAACGCAGGTTCTACCGTATCTATTCCCTCAATTTGTGTTGTAACGTCGCCGCTGTCGAGTGCCAGATAATGGTCGACAAGGATCTCTCCTCTTGCGACCTCCTCGCCCTTTATCTTGATTATATACATATTAGGGTTGATTTCTGGATTATCTGTCATTCTGACTGACGGAATTACCATTCCCATATCCATAGCGAACTGTTTACGGAAGATAACAACGCGGTCTATAAAGTTTCCGCCGCTTTTTTCATCGACAAGCCTCAGCAGCGAATAACCGAATTCCATTTCGATAGGCTCGACATTAAGCAGCTTGAACACGTTGTCAATATCACGGTAATAATCGTTGTCGGTCTTCGGCTTGTCAAGCTCGGCTTGTTCGGCTTTTGCCCGTTGAGCGAGTTCAAGCTCTGCCATTTTCTTTTTGTTCCTGTCAAGCAGTACAGCTCCGACAATCAGCAAAATTCCCAAAAAGAGGAGAATAAGTGTCGGGAACCCCGGAATAACCATCATTACCAGCACGACCATTCCCGCGATAAGCAGAACGAACGGCTGCGCTGTAAACTGCGCCTTGATGTCCGAGATGAGCGAATCCTCGCTTGCCGCACGGGTAACTATCATACCTGTTGCGACGGAGATAAGCAGCGAGGGTATCTGCGAGCAGAGTCCGTCGCCTACGGTCGCGAGAGAATAGGTGTTAAGTATCGTCGAAAAATCCTGTCCGCCCTGAACCATTCCTATTATAACGCCGCCTATGAGGTTTACGAGCGTTGTGATAATGGACATTATCGCGTCGCCCTTTACGAACTTCGTAGCACCGTCCATTGAGCCATAGAAATCTGCTTCACGCTGGATATTTGAACGGCGTGTTTTTGCCTGTTCCTCGTTGATAAGACCGGAGTTCAGGTCCGCGTCGATAGCCATTTGCTTACCGGGCATCGCGTCGAGCGTGAATCTCGCAGCGACCTCGGATACACGCTCCGAACCTTTGGTGATGACTATAAAGTTCACCAATACAATGATTATGAAAATCAGAAATCCGACTATAGCGTTTCCGCCCATAACGAAATTTCCGAATGCCTTTATTACCTCTCCCGCGTAGCCGCTTTGCAATATACCTCTTGTAGTTGAAATGTTAAGCGACAATCTTAACACTGTTGACAACAGCAGCACTGTCGGGAATACCGAGAATTCCAGCGCTTCCTTGATAAACATTGTCATTACAAGAATTATCAGCGAAAGCGCGATATTGACCATTATCATAAAATCCAGCAGCCATGAAGGGAGCGGAATAATGATAGCGAGAACTATAAAGATTATGAACAGTACCATCGAGTTTGACAGTATTTTTCTTATCAAGTTCTCACTTCCTTTCTGTTTGTCTATGTAAATTCCGCCTGTTATGCGCGGAGCGTCTTATTCTTTTCTTTATATACCACTGTAAGCACCTCAGCTACTGCGTCATAAAGCTCATACGGGATCTCCCGACCGAGGTCTACCTGCGCATACAGCGCTCTTGCGAGCGGAGGATTTTCCATACAATAAATGTCGTGTTCTTCGGCTATTTCAACGATTTTCCTTGCTAAAAAATCCTTTCCTTTTGCTATTACCTGCGGGGCGCGGTTTTTTTCCTGATCGTACCTTAAAGCCACGGCGTAGTGCGTCGGGTTTCGGATTATTACGTCCGCGCTCGGCACTTCCTGCATCATTCGACTCTGAGCCATCTGTTGCTGACGCTGCTTTATTTTGCTCTTGACCTGCGGGTCGCCTTCCATCTGCTTGAATTCTTCCTTGATCTCCTGCTTGGACATTTTGAGCTTTTTCTCAAACTGCCACCACTGGAACAGGAAATCTCCCGCTGCCACAAACACCAGCATTATACAGATGAGCATTACCATATCGTAAATAGTAAGCCCCGTATACGCCAGACCCTGCATAAGCCCCGCATCGGACATCGAGATTATTACGGGCATTCTGTCGCGTATTTCGCTGTAGATAAGCCAGCCTATGACCACGACCTCTATAAGTCCTTTAAGTATACCGACGACCGCCTGCATTGAAAAGAGCTTCTTTATTCCCTCCAACGGATTCAGGCGGGAAAATTTCGGCATCAGCGCTTTCATTGTAAAAAGCCCGCGTGTCTGCGCCACTGTCGGTATAATTCCGAGCAACATTGCCACAGCGCAGATAGGTCCCACCACGATAACGATCACCGTTATCATATCGACGACCACGGACATAAAATTGTCGGGATTCAAATCAAACGTTCCTACCGACTCGTAGATCCTTGTTGAATACGCAAGGAGATTTTTCAGCATAAACTCCGACAGAAGTCTTGCCGCGAAGAAAATTCCCAACACCGACGCGGCAGTGACTATTTCCTTCGACTGTAGAACGTTTCCCTCTTTACGCTGGTCACGTCTTTTTTTCGGGGTGGCTTTTTCGGTTTTTTCCTCTCCTGCCAAGCCTTATCCCTCCCAATTTATCGGAAAACGCTATATCGGCGAGGTAGTAAAATCCTGCGCCAGAGCGTTCAGATTATCAAACATAATTCCGAGGATATTCTCAATAAATTCCCCGACCACTCCGCAGCTTGCCGCCAACACCACAAATCCCACAAGCATTTTTATCTGAATGTTGAGGACAAAAACGTGAATCGTCGGCACTGCTTTCATAAGCACTCCCATACAGAATTCTGTCACAAGAGAGGCTATCATAACCGGCATTGCAAGCTTTAATCCCAATTCCAGAACACTCTGAAAATATCTTGCGATCACTATCGGGATATTTATGTTGAATGATGTATAGCCTATCGGGATAGTTTCATACGAGAGAGCGAAAAGCTTGATATAGCTTTTATGCGCTCCGACTGCAAAGAAATACATCATAAACCACAGGCTGTAGTACTGCGTGGAAAGTCCCGCGTTGCCGAAAGTCGGGTCGTAAGACTTCGCCATTGAAAGTCCGAGCTGCATATCCGTGACCTCGCCCGCCATTGAAAACACCTGAAGCATAAGATTCACGAAAAATCCCAGGACAGCTCCGACCAGCAGTTCCTTTGCGAAATCGAACGCAAACGGCAAAAGCCCGCTTGGTATTGTGTATTCGTACCCGCCCGCCATGGTCGTTGCCAAAGCGAGTACAAGTGACGCTCCCGCCTTGACGGTATTCGGAACGCCGTTGCGTGAAAATATCGGGTTGAACGTGAAAATTCCCGAAACACGCACCAAGACCATTAAATACACGACGAAATTCGTCTGTATTATCGTCCATATTTCAGACATCGGCGAACCTCTACGTTATCGGAATTTCCGACATTTTCTCAAATATGAAGTTTATAAAGTCGATTATCTCGTTGGTCATCCACGGTCCCATAAAAAACAGCACCAGTCCGACCGCGATAGCCTTCGGCGCGAACGAGATAGTCTGCTCGTGTATCTGCGTTGCCGCCTGCAGTATCGCTATTATAAGACCCACTATCATTGCCACGAGCAGCACGGGCAAAGCGAGTTTGAACGCCAGCATTACCGCCTCGCGAAAAATCTCCATTACAAGATCCTGCGTCAACTCTCCTCACCTCCGCCTGAAAATTCCGACAAAATTTCAAATATCACGGCGAGCGCCGCTACAAATTATAACTCGCGACTATTGAGCCTATAAGCAAATTCCACCCGTCCGCCAAAACGAAAACAAGTATCTTGAACGGCATTGAGATCATTGCCGGCGGAAGCATCATCATACCCATTGACATAAGCGTACTTCCGACTACAATATCTATTATCAAAAACGGCAAAAATATCATAAATCCCATTTGGAAAGCCCGTTTAAGCTCTCCTATCATAAACGACGGCACGATGACCGCAAGCGACAGTTCATTTTCCTTGTACTCGTCGGTCATTCCGCCCTCAGGGATCTCCGTATGTGAAAGATCCACGAAAAACTGAAGGTCGTCGTTGGTCGTTTGCTTGAGCATAAATCGCTTAAGCGGCACAGACGCGGCTTCGAGAGCCTCCTGTGTTGTAAGCTCCTCGTTGACATAAGGCTGATATGCTATTTCATTTATTTCCGAGAATACCGGAGCCATTATGAATATTGTAAGGAAAAGCGCAAGTCCTGTAAGTACCATATTCGGCGGAGTATTCTGTGTCTGCATGGCGCTCCGCAAAAATCCGAGAACAATAACTATTCTCGCAAAGCACGTCATCATTATCAGCAGCGACGGCAAAAGCGCTATCAGCGTAAGGAGGATAATTATTTCCAACGGCTGTGACGCGTCCACGCCTATTACCTGCTGAAGCACTGACGCTCCGGGACTTTTTCCCACCTCTTCAGCGGGTGTATCGAGATAATCTCCGGGTCTTGCGGTTGAACCGCTGCTTGTCGTATCGGAATTATTTGAAGTGTCCGAATCAGCCGAATTTTCGGCGCTTGCCGAAGTATTTGAAGCTGCGGTCGAACCTGCTGAAGCCGCGTAGGAACGAAGCCCCGCAAAAACGAACGTCAGCAATATTGTCACGAACAGCGACACGGCGAATTTCACCATCAGCCTCTTGTCCGTTTCCAAGAGCCTTTTTAACACGCCAATCCCCGCTTTCCGCTTACTTTTTCTTCATCATATTTCCGAGAATAGTCTTAAAGCTCTCGGAAAAAGTCGGATTCTCGCCGTTTTTAGCGGTGAGTTCTTCCTCTGTCTGTTCCAGATCGCATATTTTTTCCGTATGTCCCGAAGTTACGCCCAACACCATACATTTTCCGCAAATGCTTACCAGAATAAGCATTTTATCGGGTCCGAGATTTATTCTTTCAAGCACCCGCATATTTTTGCTGTCATACAAAGCGACCTTCGAGTTAAATTTTTTCATCAGCCAGAAAATAAGGAAAATCAGCGCCAATACTCCCACGAGAGCCATTATCATCTGAAAGTATTCCATACGACCCCTCCGATTTCCCTGACTCCTCCGTGCAAAAATTTTACAGCGCTTGAGCTTGCTCTCTGAAAAAACGCTAAAAGGCGGGAAAAATTCCCCGCCTGTGTTATATGCAGAAAATCAGCCGAGTACCTTTTTCACAGTCTGGAGAATTCTGTCTGCCTTAAACGGCTTTACTATAAAGTCCAGAGCGCCGAGTTTTATTGCCTCAACGACCATTGCTTCCTGACCCATTGCCGAACACATGACCACTTTCGCCATCGGATCGCCTGCCTTTATATCTTTGAGTGCATCGATTCCCGTTTTATTCGGCATTGTGATATCCATTATCACCAAGTCGGGCTTTTCTGCCGCGTAGATCTCGCAGGCTATCGCTCCGTCTGCCGCTTCGAGAATATTCGTGTAACCATTCTTGGTAAGGGTATCCTTGATAAGCATTCTCATAAATGCCGCATCATCTACCAATAAAATCTTCTTGTCCATTATCTTCTCTCCTTGATGAATTTGTTAAAGGTTCTTCCGCGAGCCGATCACTCTTTGCCAAGACTGTCAACGAATTTGTTCTTGACAATTTCTGTGATTCTCACTGCGAAGTTATCGTCGATAACGACAACGTCGCCGCGAGCGATTAAATTTCCGTTTACTACAACGTCTACGGGTGCGCCCGCCTGACGTTCGAGTTCGATTATTGTTCCCTGAGTAAACTCTAGGATATCCTTGACTTTCCGCTTTGCTGTTCCTATTTCAACGCTTATTTCAAGCGGTACGCCCATGAGGAGCTTTAAGTTGTCCTTCTGGTCGGCGGGAATTCCGAAATCCATCATATCGAACTGATGGAGCTGTGCATTCTGAATATTTACAGGAGGCGCGGGAGGCGGCGGATATGCGCCGTATGCCGCATACTGATTCGGGTATCCGTATGCCCCCTGCGGCGGCATCTGATACATCATCTGTCCCTGCATCTGGCTCATATCGCCCATCGGCATCTGCGGCATCTGACCCATAGGCATTTGCTGCTGCGGCATGGGCTGACCTACCGGTGCGCTCTGCGGAGCTGCGGCGGACTGTGCGGGTGCGCTCGGAGCGGGAGCTGCCGCTGCGGGCTGACTTGCGGGAGCGGCTTCTTCCTCTTCGGGAACAGAGAACTTTTCTATCATCTTTCCCGAAAGTGTCTTTGCGAGGTCGAGCGAAAGCACCGACATAAACTCGCTGTTCATAACTCCGTCGACCGTGAGGTTAAATGTTACCGCGACGATAGTCTGGTCGGGATCCATCTCGCACAAGTCACCAAAGCGTGTATTCTCTATGATATAAGGCGTAGGCACGGAAATATCGACCGTCATTCCGAGCAGATCGGAAAGCGCGGTAGCCGAAGCGCCCATCATCTGGTTCATAATTTCACTTACGGCGCTGATATTCAGCTCATCAAACTGGAAATCGGGGTCGATAACCAAAGGATTGCCGAGAAGCTGATTAAGTATGAGCTGTACGTCGTTCTGTTTGAGAACCATCATATTGAGTCCCGTCAAACCCTCGACGTAAACAATCTTTACGCAGATAGCGGGCTCAAGGTTATCGTAATTCAGCTCGTGGACTTTGACCACATTAACCTGCGGCGTGGTGATCCAGACTTTTGCGTTAAGCAGTTCGGAGACCGCCGTTGCCGCCGAGCCCATACTTATATTAAGTATTTCTCCGACCGCGTCGATTTCGTATGAGCTGAACTCAATGTTCTCGTCATTGTTCGCCATCAGTCATTTTACCTCAATTCTCTGTAAAATTTTCCACCATAATTGCCTTCTTGTTGTTGTATGTACCGAGCTTGCCGTCGCACCAAAGTCTGTTTCCTACATATACCTCGATATTTTCGGAAATTTTCTTGTCAAGCGGAATTACGTCGTTTACCTGCAAAGTGAGAATATCAAACAAATCAAGATTGATCTGTCCCAGAACCGCCTTGACTTCAAGATCGGTCGTACTGATCCCTGTCATAATGGTATCACGGCGCAGCTTATCACGCTCCGCGTTGGTCTTCCTGTCCGAACGCGAATATCGCGGTATGAATTTGCCCATGATCTCATCAAGGTCAATTGCGGGGATACATACGGAAACTATGGATTTCTGAGTATTTATTTCAACCTCAAGCGCGACAATTATTACAGTGTCCTCATGACCAATAGTCTGCACAACTCTTGAGTTTGTTTCTACGCCCATAAGCTTTGGTTCGAGGTCGATATGCGTCGACCACGGTTCCTGCAGAAGCTGCGCCATTGCGCGGAGAACGTCCGTCATAATGGTGACTTCGATTTCGGTAAAATCGCGGGATATATCGCTGTATTCGCCGCGCCCGCCGAGAAGTCTGTCGATAAGCGTGAACGTGATCGAGTTGGATATCTGCACGATAACGTCCGTTTCGCTTATCTCGTCGTTTTTTATTCCGAGATCCACCATGCCCATAACAACATAATCGGGCAGGGCGTTATTGAACTCGCTGTATCTCTGTTCCTCGATATTTATCAAGGACACGCGGCTGTAAAGCCTGAGCATTCCTGTAAAATATGAGGAAAGAAGTCTTGAATAGTTCTCAAAAATGCTTTCAAGAACTTTCATTTGCTCCTTTGTGAATTTTTTCGGGGCGCGGAAGTCGTATTCCTTGACCTTCGCTTCCTCTTTCGGCGTAACCACGGGCTCTGCGCCCGAAGCTATGCCTTTGAGCATTTCGTCTATCTGGGCTTGCGTAAGTACGTCAGCCAAAGCTGTATCCCCCCGCTCTAGAATTTTGGAATCCGCGTGCTTTACTGCTCTTCCGTTACATCCGCTATGAACTCTTTGCCGTCCACAGCGTTCGGACCGTAGCTTCCGACGTATGTCATAGAATCGTTATACTTGCTGTCAATAAAGCCGATTATCTTCTCCGCCGAGCCTTCGGGAAGCTTGCTGATGTCTTTGTCCGTCTGATTGTTCGGATCGTAATCATCAAGATCAATATGGAAGTCGTGTTCGAGGATATCCTTCATAACTTCCTCGCTGGTCGGATCAATATCGCTTTTGACAATAGTTATCTCAACACGGCGGTTTTTGGCTCTGCCTTCCTCCGTGGTGTTATCTCCTATAGGGTCGTTCGCGCCCGAACCTTGGACAAAATACTTCTCGTTTCCGTACTTATCCTCGCCGAGCGTATTGTAATAGCCGAGGTGCAGTCTTACGCTGCACGCTCTCTGTGAAGAGAGCATATAATCGTCCAACGGTCCGACGGCTTTCGCAGTGTGACCGACGATTATCATTTTTGCGATAGAGCTGTCCATCGCGTGAAGTCCGGGAATTATCCCGTTCAGGACCTCTCTGCCTTCGGGCTTCAAAATCGAGCTGTTTCCGTCAAACAGGACGGAATTGTCGAAACGGAGTGTGATATGCGCCGCGCCCTCTTCGATCGACACTTGGTCGGAAAGCTCCATATTCTCCAATTTTTCGGCAAGGTAGCTGTAAAGCTCCTCATAGCTCTGGGGCATATTGCCCTCGCCGCCCGGCTGCTCGCCGTTGTTGGTAGTGCCGCCCTCGCCCTCTGCGTAAGGATCCTGCTGAGTAACGACCTGATTTACATATTTTCCGTGTGATTTGAACGCTTGGAAAATAAACTGCAGCTTTGTTTCATCAAGGTTTGAGCAAGCGAACAGCAGAACGAAGAACGTAAGCAGCAGCGTAACCATATCTGCGTATGTATTCAACCATTCATTAGGGTTATCCTCACCCTTTTTAGGGGGTAATTTTGCCATACGTTCTCAACTCCTTCCGAAGCTTATACACTACACCTAATTTATTATACCACAACTTTTCCGAAAATGCAAATACTTTTTTTGCAATTTTAAGATTTTTTTTGCAAATATATTAAATTTTCACAAAAAACGCTCATTACGAGATATAATTTATGAGCAAATCGTTTCTTTTCGGAAAGTTATTGCACAGACTGTTGCTGAGGGCAATTCCAAGAAATGGAAAATTATGCTGCTCCTCCGCCGCCGGAACTGCTCTTTCCTCCGGAAGCTTTGCTTTTCGGAAGCATAAACTCCAGCTTCTCCTGAATATAACGAGGGTTCGAGCCGCCCGCTATGGCGAGAACGCCCTCCTCGATTATCTGCATACACAAAAGCTCGTCCTCGTGGAGGTTTTTAAGCGCCATTCCCAGGGGCGCGAAGATAACGTTCGCGAAAAGCGACCCGTAGAACGTCGTGATAAGCGCCTGCGCCATACCTCCCGTAAGAGCTTCGGGGTGGTTAAAGTCCATACTTGCAAGCATGTTTATAAGTCCGATAAGCGTACCCAGCATTCCGAACGCGGGGAATATTCCGACGCCCTTTTCAAAGAAAGATCGTCCCTGCTCGTGGCGCTCGCACATAAACATTATTGTATCGTCGAGCATTCCGCGCACCTTTTCGGGGTCGTTCGCGTCGACTATCATCATAAGGCTGGACTTCATAAACGGATCCTCGCACTGGTTAGCGGTTTCTTCAAGGGCAAGAAGTCCGCGGGTACGCGCTATCTGGGCATATTTTACAATTTCCTCGATATAAGCGGTAGGATTGTATTTTTTCGGCATAAGAGCCATTTTGAAGCGCTTCGGTACTTCTTTCAGATACGACATCGGGAAAGACGCAATCAAACATCCGATAGTACCGCCGACGGTTATCGCCAGCGACGATATCTCGATGAAGTTCATCATGTTACCGGGCATTATCGCCCCGTCCTTAAAGAATATTCCGAAGAGGACCAGACCGAACGCAGCCACCCAACCTATGATAAGTGATAAATTCAAAACATATCCCTCACTTTGATGTATTTTTATGAGGACCTTGTCCTCGGAGCTTTATGTCAAAGGCTTTTCGGGGTCGTGTGCCGAAAGTCTTGCCCGTCTTTGCAGCCTTGAATTTTCATAGATCTTGTTTTGAAGCTCCCGCATACTTTCACGGACGATATAGCTGTGTCCGTTTTCGAGAACGATAACGGTGTCGGGGGTTTCATTCACCGTTTCGATAAGCTCCTCGTTCAGCATAAATTCCTTGCCGTCGAGTTTTGTTAAAAAGATCATAAATTACCTCTCCCCTCCCATCACCGCGGGGACTGCTCCCCGCGGCTTTCAAGGGTCAGAAAACGCTGTTATTATCTCTTAAGCGAGAGCAGCTCCTCAAGCATGGTATCGGATACCGTGATAACACGGGAGTTTGCCTGATAGCCGCGCTGGGTGGTTATCATGTTGGTAAATTCGTCCGCAAGATCGACGTTGGACATTTCGAGAGTACCCGAAAGCACAACGCCCGTGCCGCCCTCGCCGGGGATTCCGAGCTGTGCGGGACCGGAAGCGACTGTTTCCTGGAAGTTTGTGCCGCCGACTTTTGCAAGACCGTTCGGGTTGTCGAATGTCGCAAGGTCTATGCGTCCGAGTATCATCAGACCGTGAACAGGGTGCAGACCGATTATCGTTCCGTCCTGCTGAACGTTTACGTCGGTGAAGTCGTCGAACGACTGCGGCTCGCCAAGGCGACCGTCCTCAAGAGCGAACGTCGAGAGCGATTTTGCGACCTTTGTAAAGAACGCGTCGTCGCCGTACATGGGGTTTACAGAGGGGTTGTCACCAAAGAAAGCTTCTTTCAAACCGGGATTCCATACATTATCCCTATAATTATAAAAATCTTCTTCGGTTTTAATTTCTGGACCATCAGCGGGGTCTGCAGCTTTTGTATAAGTAATTGTAATTTCCCCGCCAGCACCAGTAGTTTCTTTCCTTGTCGCGCCATCAGGTCTGGTAGTAGTTATTGAACCATCTTCGCCTTTTGTGACAGTAAACAAACTTCCGTCATATCCTACACCAAAATCAAGCCCTGCTATATCATTAAACTTTATCATCTTCTTGGTATCGCCGTTCGCTGCTGCCACAATCGCTCTGTTTACGTCGGCAATTGTGGAGTTTGCACAGATACTTACTGTAATGGTCTTGTCGTCCCATACTGCCTTAGTTTTGTCATATCCTTGAATATAGGAGAACACGATTTTGTAGTCATTTGCATAAGCACCGGGGTCGGTCATTGTAAAGTCAAATGAACCAGATAATTTGTCCTTTGGAGCGCCTGCTAGAGTAAGTGTGTTACCTGTTCCAGCAATTGCCGTATCAGCATCAGGATCAGGATCGCCAAACATCTTTTCAAGAATATCTGCTCTAGTCTGGGTACCACCACTCGGAATATAGAAAGAAGCAAGACTCAAATTAGGCACTTCTATGTCCATAAGTTCACCATCATCGGCTGTAGGGTTCTTAATGTATTCCTTGATTGCCGTGTCTATTTCGCTCTTGGTGCTTTCTGGACCGATTGTTATTGTCCAACCTGCTTTTTCGTCATATAGAACCTTGACCCCATTTTCTTCACCATCGACACCATCTTCTTTGTATTCTATTTTAATGTTATCCGTATTAGTTGCATCATCAACTTGGAATCTCATATAAGCCCACTGACCATTGTCAAGTTTATAGTTAAACTCGGCTGTAGCATTGGTAGTTGTGAATTTAAATCCCGAAATATTATTGTACGCAGTCTTGGCGTTGGGGTCGTCGGGTATGGACTCGAAGTCAAACTGAAGCTCGACATCGTCGGGGAGCGTAACGCCGCCCGCCTGAAGCGCGAGGTTTATAGCGTTTTCAAAATCCTGCTCCGACTCGTACTGAACATTACGGTTGAAGTAGATAGACAGGATATTGTTCGCGTAGGTGGCGTAGGGGTAGTTGCTGTCAACGAAAGTGACCGTCATATCGGTATGGTCAGACGGCGCAGAAACCGAGAGGGTGACATTTGTGCCTGCTATTTCCTTTGTCGCGGAGGAAGCGTGCGCGTCCGTCGCAGGAACGACCACGCGGATAATTTCGCTGTTGGCGTTCTGACCGTCGCTGTTTCCCGTAACGCCGAGAACGTGATAACCGTCGGCGTTTACAAGATAGCCCGCGTCGTCTATGTTGAATATACCTGCTCTTGTGTAGTAGATATTTCCCGCTCCGTCCATTACCTGGAAAAAGCCGTTGCCGTATATTGCCATATCGAAAGTATTATCCGACTGGGTATAACCGGACTGTGTCATATTCGCGGAAGTGGTGTTCATCTGAACGCCGTAGCCGACCTGTCTGGGGTTTACGCCGCCGAGGGTGGAAGTTGCCGCCGAGGGGCTGCGCTTTGTCTGGTAATAAACGTCCTTGAACGTAACAACGTCGGCTTTATTACCTATAGTGTTGACGTTTGCGATATTGTTACCGATAACGTCCATTCTCTGCTGGTGGGTCTTAAGACCCGAAACGCCGGAATAAAGTGACTTAACCATAAAATTGACCTCCAAAATATTTCTTTCTCACTGTGCGGGGATCTCATTCACAGATCCCCGATGAATTCCCGAAGGTCCGTTCATAAATATGATCGCATAGCGCTCATATGATCACAGTGGAGTCGATATTGGTAAAAATGCTGCCTTTCAATTCCTCTTGAGGAATTGTGGTTATTACCTTGTTGTTTTTGACGCTCACAACAAACGCGTTTGTTCCCACGAGGACGAGTGCGTCGTTACTGCCCTTATCCGCGGCTATTTCGACACCCTTGTTAAGTCTGTCGAGCGTATCGCCCGAAGTAATGTCGATACTGCGTTCGGAAAGCCGCTGCATTGCGTGCTTTGAAAATTCCACGCCTTGTTTTTCGGCAATTTTTTCACGCAGTGCCTCGGCGAAGCTTTCTCCTGCTTCCTCCTGAATCTGCGGAGAAACACCTGTTGTGCCTACTGCTGTGCCTGTGGTAACGCTTATTTGGTTTCGGAGCGCCAGATACTCACTTATAAGCATATTAGCCTCCTTGCTGAATCGGGGTTATCAGCCCTCTTCCACATCGGGAACGTCCTCGGCTTCTCCCTCGGCTTCCTGCTCCGTATCGCCGCCGACTTCGCCTGTGGTATTGTCGTCGGGCTCGACGGGCTCTGTTCCGTCAACCTTGTCGTCAGCGCTGTCGTCGGGTTCGGTAGGTTCTGTCGGGTCTGTTTTATCGTCGTCGACCACTGTTGCGTAGGTAACTTCTTTCAGATCCTCCATAGCGTAAGCCTTGCCGCCGATAACGACCTTTATTGTGCCGTTGTCCATCTGGATAGCGTCAATAAAGCCGTAAACGTCGCCTTCGTCTGATTTTACTGTCGCGAACATTCCGACCATCATAGCCGCTCTTGCGATACTGTCGCCGAAGTTTCCCGAACCGTATCCGCTGCTTACGGAATCGTTATTCTGGACTGCGGTTATTTTCGAGATATCGAAATCCATACCGTTGATAGTTACCGTATAGCTATCGCCGTTCTTTACGACCTTTTCTACTACGCCCGTCTGCATTACGAGGTTCGGACCGTCCATCATAGAGCCTGTTGCTACCTTTCCCACGAGGGAAGATGCGTAATTTGCCATTGAGTACTTACTTGTATCGAGCATATACTGCATTGACGAGAAAGTCGCCAGCTGCGAGATAAACTCTGTGTTTGTGGTAGGCTCCAGCGGGTCTTGGTTGCTCATTTCCGCAACGAGCAGATTCAGGAATGTTTCCTGATTTACAAGGTCTTTATCCGAATCCACATACAGATCCTTGTATTTCTCGTGATTAGCCTTGATCTGGTCGATAGACGAGGTGTAGCCTGTGATGTCGCCTATATCTGCCATTGTTTTTCCTCCTTTGCAAAAAAATCACATTGCCGCGATAATTTCCGCGAAAGACTTTCCGTCCTCTTCCTCGTCGGAATTTTTCTTATCGTCGCGGTAGTAGGGGTTTTTGGAGCTTCCGTTGTAGTCCTGCGCGAGCGTTTCCTGCTGGGATTCGCTTACGGTCTGCCAGCTTTCAAGCTGTATTCCGTTGTTTTTGAGGTTGGACTGCATAAGCTCGCTGTGCTGTTCGAGCAGCCGCTGTGTTCTTGCGTTTTCCGCCATAATCGTTACGGAAACCGCGCCGTCCGCCGCCTTAGAGAGCTTTACGGTGATCTTTCCGAGTTCTTCGGGGTTAAGCGTAAGTGAGTACTCGGAATTCTCCTTGTTTTCGGAAACTGCCTCTTCGACGAGCTTTGTCACCTGATTCAGAACGTTTCTGGGCGTAACGCGTATTTCGCTTCCGTCCTTAGCCGTGAAAACTATCGGCGTATCCGCGCTGAGTGGTCTTGTGACATTTGCGGGCTTTGGCTCGTTCTGCTTGTCGGACTTTCCGAGCTTTGCTGCGCGGAGCATTTCAAGCTCCTCGTTCAATGCCCTTTGTTTATCCGATTTTGCGTCCGTTGGTGCTGTTTTGGGTTCGCTTGAAACTTCGGCGGTCTGCTTTGCGCTCTGTTTAAGAGCGTCGGCGTTCGGTTCGGTTTTTTCGGGAGCCTTGGTGACTGTCACGGTCGGCTCTTCGATCTCACCGTTTTTGAGCGCCTGTTCGAGCAATTTTGCCGTGTTGGCGTCTTCAGCTGTTCCCTTGAGGACTTCGGCGGAAATTTCGCCTGTACGCTCGAAAGTATCCTTGTTCTCGCGAATGTGTTCCTCTTGGACTGCTTCAACGTGTTCTTCGATGATCTGCGCGAAAATTGAGCCTTCGGCGATATCCTTGACCTCATTCTCAATGGGGAACGAAAGCGTATCCGCCGTTTCGGGGTATTCGGGGAGCGGCTCGCTTATTCCGTCGAGGATCGTGACTTTGTCCTCGTTCTCGCGTTCATTGTGCTTTTCCAGGAAGCTGTAGATCTCCATCAACAGCATATCTTGGATAGAAGCCGAGAAATCCTGCTGGAGCATAGCCGCCTGCACAGGGTCGAACAGGGAGTCCCGTTCGGGTTCGCCGTCCTTTTCCTCCTCGTCCTCTTCGGATTCGTCCTTTTCGAGCTCACCGCTTTTCTTGAGAATAATGATCGCTTTCAGAAGCTCGTAAGTAAGATTTTCGGCAGGAACGTCCTCAATGTCGACTTCGCCTTTGAGAATCATTCTCGCAAGCTTCATCGGGTCATCGGGAACTATCGTCGAAGTTTCTGTTTGAGTGAGCGTTGCCTGTTCCGGCTTAACCGATTCGACTGTAAACTGACTTACCGCCTTATCCTCAGCCACTAAAGCTTTTTCGCTCTTGTCAAAGTCGTTCAGGATCTTCGCAAACTGCTGCTGTTCCTTGACCGTATGCTCGACACGCTGCGAGATATTTGCATCGCTGACCATAAAATCCGCACGATAATTGCTCTGATACATTGAAACTGCCATTGTTTCACCTCCTTAAAATAATAATGTATATATCAAGGCTTGCGCCGTGATAACTGAATTATGGAATTATTGTTCCTGAGCGGAAATTGCCGCTCTGACGGTCTGTCCGCTGACGAACTCCTCGATGAACTGTTCGTTTTCCTTGCCTGCTGCTGCGTTGTACTCTTCAAGCTGTTTTTCTTCAAGTTTTTCGAGAGTTTTCACATCTTTGGTGGCTTCCACCACGACACCGAGCTGCTTTTCGATCTCCGCCTGCTTCAATATCGCCTGTTGTTCCTTGAAGTGTATTTCCTGCTGGAGTGTTACTATGTAACGCTTTCTCATCGCGATGTCGCTTGCAGTCGAGCCTAACATACACACTCTTTCGAGCTGCTCGCTCTGCTCTGCGACTTTATCGACGAGTATCTCCCGCGCCTCCTCTATCCGCTTCAGATCCGCCTGAAGAAGCGCGAGCGCGTTTTTCTGCCTGTCAAGCTCCTGCTCCCGAAAATCCAAAAGCTTCCGAAGAGTAAACTGAAATTTCTTCAATGAAAATCACCTTACTTCCTGTCGCTTACCGCGTCGATAAGCCGCAAAACCGTATCATTGAAGCTTACGCTATCGTCAACCGACTGAATAAGGAAACGGTTTATTGCGTCTATCTTGTTTATTGCCTCGTCAAGCTGCGGATTCGTGCCGTGCTTGTAAGCTCCTATCGAAATAAGGTCGAAATTGGAATTGTAAAGCGACAGCAGATTTCTCAGCTTTCCGGCGGCTTCCTTATGCTCCGGCGTTGCTATTTCACTCATAAGACGTGAAACGCTCGACAGTATGTCAATAGCGGGATAATGGTTTTGCGCCGCGATCTTGCGTGAAAGAATGATATGTCCGTCTATGATACCGCGGACGGTATCGGCTATCGGCTCGTTGGTATCATCGCCCTCAACAAGGACAGTATAAATTCCCGTTATTGAGCCTTTCGGGAAATTTCCTGCACGTTCAAGCAATTTCGGCATTGCGCTGTAAATTGACGGAGTATAACCTCTCGCTATCGGTGGCTCGCCTGTTGAAAGTCCTACCTCGCGCAGCGCCATTGCGTAACGCGTAAGCGAATCCATCATAAGCAGAACGTCCTTGCCCTGATTCATATAATACTCCGCTATCGCCGTTGCGGTAAGCGGGCATTTGCTTCTCATCATAGCGGGCTGATCGGAAGTTGCAACCACCAGCACCGATCGCGCCATACCCTCAGGTCCGAGATCTCTTTCAATAAACTCGCGCACCTCACGTCCACGCTCTCCTACGAGGGCGATAACGTTCACGTCCGCCTTGACCTTTCTCGCTATCATTCCCATAAGTGTCGATTTTCCGACACCTGAACCCGCGAAGATGCCCATTCTCTGACCCTTGCCCATTGTCAGCATACCGTCGATAGCTTTAACGCCAAGCTCAATCGTTTCGTGAATAGGCGGTCGCGTGAACGGATTCACGGGGATTCCCGTAATTGAAACCTCGTCGGAGTATGCGATTTCGGCGCCCCCGTCAAGCGGACTTCCCAATGCGTCGATTATACGCCCTTTAAGTCCCTCGCCCACCTTAACGTTGAGTTTTGCGCCCGTGTTGTCGACTATGCTTCCCGGACCTATACCCTCGATATCGGTATACGGCATAAGCAGTATATTGCTTTTGTTGAAGCCGACGACCTCCGCCTTGATAAACGAGGTCATATCTTTCGAGAAGATCCTGCAAACGTCGCCGATGTTGCACACCGGACCGCTTGCCTCAATAGTCATACCGACTATCTTCTCGATTTTTCCCATATAGCGGAAAAGGTCACTTTCCTTTATATCCTCTCTGAACGCCGAAAGATTCAGCATTTTTCACCCTCCGCCTGTATATTAACGCGGTTTCCCGCCTTATTATCGGTCATTCTTCAATATAGTCCGCGCTGTCGTCCCTCTCGTCCGGATCCTCGGACTCCTCGGCGGGCATTGAAGCTTTCCTTTTACGTTTTTTCGGAGCTTCATCAGTGAACATTCCGTTTCCAAGCTCCCGTATCATTTTCAGTTGAGTTTGTATACCCGCGTCGGTAATTTCCTCGCCGTTGTCGACGATCACGGTACCCGCCTCCGCGTCCGCGAGAAGTTCGACCTCAACTCTTGCCGCTCCGCCGCAAAGCTCCTTTAAATACTCGTAATCTCCGGCAAGCTCTGTCGATGCGCCGTTTTCGTCGAGTGTTATGCGTATCATCTGCGAATTGCGGAAATCCTTCGCGGCTTTCTTTATAAGCTTTTTCGCGGCAGTTCCGTCCTTAACCGACATTGAATCGAGCGTTACCTTATTTGCGATAGCCATTACGGTTTCGTAAATTTCCTTTTCGTAACGCTTAAAGAGTTCCACCTTATGAATGTTTATCTGCTCGGCGTAATTTCTTGCTTCATCGAGCACACCCTGCCCCTCGGCAAGGCACGCTTCTATACCGTCCTTACGCCCCTGCTCAAAGCCCTCGGCTCTTGCTTTTATAAACACGTCGCCGCGTGTCTTTTCCGCGTCACGGACTATCTCGTCGGCGTGTGACTCGGCATTTTTTACAAGCTCGTCGGCGCGTCGTCTTGCTTCAAGGATCACTTCCTTGCCCTGCTCTATGTACTGCTCTTTCAGTGCGACAAGCTCGGCTTTCAGACGTTCATTCTCGCGCTCACGGGACACGATCTGCGCCTCACGCTCGGCAAGCTTCGCGGCTGCCGCTTCGAGCAGCTCCCTTTCGGTAGGCTCCGGAGCTTTCTCTTCGGCAGCTTCAACATTTTCGGGTTCTTGGGCGGGGACGTTATTTTCGGAATTTTCTTCTGCTCTGCGTATTCCGAGAGTATTTTCTATATCCACTCCGCCCGCTGCATAGCGCACGGAATTGTATTTCAGCACTCCCACTGCTATCCCCCCGTACACGGCTTTTTCTGTTATGCCGTTATTTGTTCAACACATAAATATCCGAAGCTCCGCGAACATCGGGCTGCAAGATCAGGCGATGATCTCGTCGCTGCCGCCGCGGGAAATGGTGATCGTACCCTCCTGCTCAAGGCGGCGGATAATGCCGACGATCCTCTGCTGTGCCTCATCGACATCACGCATACGAACGTTGTGCAGATACTCGATATCCGCCTGCAGGTTCTCACGCGCACGCGAGGAAATGTTCTGGAAAATACATTCCGCGACCTCCTGCGTCGAGCCCTTGATAGCCACCGCAAGATCCTTGGAATCCACCTGCTTGACGAACTCCTGAATATCCTTGGAATCGAGGTTGACGATATCCTCGAACACGAACATCTTCTGCTTTATCATATCCGCGAGTTTCTGGTCACGGACGGACAATTCGTCGAAGATAAACTTTTCTGTTGCGCGGTCGACGTTGTTCATGACTTCTGCAACGTAGTTTATACCGCCTACTTCCATAGAATCCGTGGAAGCAAGGCTTGCGAACTTCTTTTCAAGTGAAACTTCTATGGACTTCACGACCTCAGGCGAGGCTCTGTCCATATTCGCTATACGCTTTACAACCTCGACACGCTTTTCTTTCGGAAGCTCCGACAATATTGCCGAAGCCTGATCCACTCTCGCATACGAGAGGATAAGCGCGATCGTCTGCGGGTGCTCGTTCTGTACGATAGCCAGCAGGTTTTTATAGTCAGCCTTGCGGACGAAGTCGAACGACTTTGTTTCAAGCTGTTTTGTGATACGGTTGAGCAGCGTGTTAGCTGCTTCCGCTCCGAATGCCTTTTCGAGAACGTTTCTGGCGTAGTCGATACCGCCCTCTGCTACTACTTTCTGAGTAAGGCACAGCTCGTAGAACTCGTTAAGGACCTCCTCAACGGTTTCTATCGGGTGATATTCCATTCTCGCAAGCTCGACAGAGATCGCTTCGACCTCCTCATCGGACAAATGCTTGTATATCGCGGACGCGTTTTCCGCGCCCATTGAAGCCAGCACCAACGCGCCCTTCTGGGCGGCGGTCAGACCGCCTTCCTTTTTCTCGTCTTTCTTTGCAGGCATTTTGATCCCTCCCGACGATAAATTTTGATTTTAAAGCCACAGGTATATTATTTAATAATGATAAACAGGACTTTCCGACTGCGTCAGCCTGTTACTTGTTTGCTTCCTCACGGAGCATATTGCGGAGTATCTGTGCTACGATATCGGGGCTGCTGCGCGCAAACTCGGCGATCTCGCGCTTGAGGATAGTTTCGCGGGACTCCTTGCCTGCCTCCTCGGTAAGAGAAGCGATATTGAAGTCCACTTCCTGAGGCTGCTGTTCGCTTTCATTCCACTGAGCGGAATCTGCCTGAGCTGCCTGAGCCGCAGCCCAAGCCATTTCCTGTCTTCTCCTCATTTTCTTCTTCCTATTCTTTGACATAAAGAGAGATACGATAAGCAGTGCGATAAGGATAATTCCAAGCGCTATAACGAGGAACAGAAGCATATTTCTGTATCCGTCCGGCGGTCTTGTAATTACTCCGAAGCCGTCGCCGGGAGCCACTGTAGAACCGTTGGGATTTGAAAGTGCGAACGGCGTAGCCATAACGTGTACAAATTCAACCGTCGTACCTGCCGCGTCCGCGACGACTTGCGCTATGTCCTCGCGCTCCGCCTCGGTCATTGCCGAAGTGTTTATCATAACTCCGACTGACAGCTGCTGTATTTCGTAGCCGTCCTTGTTGATCTCCGTGACGATATTGGTCACGTCGTACTCGGTTTCGTCGTAATTATAATAGTAGCTCTCACCGTCGTCAAGACCCTCTATAGTGGGGTAATCGGGCGAGTTGTCGGCATTGGGACCTTCTCCCACCACGCCGTCGCCGACATTTGCTTCGATATTGGAATCTACATGCTTGTCATGAGAAAGTACGCCGGAATTATTATCGCTGTCCGGTGACGGGAAATATTCGGTCGAAGTGATCGTTTTTCCGTCATAGTTGAGGATAGCTGCTACATTTACAGCGTATCCGTTCTTTCCGTAGACCTTAGTGAGCCACGAATCGAGGTTGCTTAGTATAGCGTTTTCCATCTGACGCTGGAACGCGAAACGCTTCTGCGCTATCGGAACGCCCGATTTATCTTCTCCGAGCGCCATCTCCTCTTCCTTGGAGATCCACTCGTACTCGCGTCCGTAGGTATCCGTAACGGAAATATTGTCCTTTGTAAGACCCTCGACGCTCTTGGAAACTATCGCGAATATCGACCGCACCTCGCCGTTGGTAAGCTCCTCGTCGCCATTCAGGCGGAGCGTCACGGAGCAGGTCGGAAGCTCCTCTTCGGGAGTTATGCTATAGTTTTTCTTTTCGGGGATATCAAGGTGAACATACGCCTGATAAACCGATTCCAGCTCGCGCAGAGTTGCCGCGATACGGGTTTCACGCTGCTGACGGGCTACCTCTCGCTTATCGGAATCTGTACTCCAGAGGTCTACTCCGTCGTTCCAGATGTCGTAATTCATCGAATCCTTCGGATAGCCCTGTACGGCGAGCTGCATTCTCAGGTTGTCCGCCTGATCTGACGGAACTATTATCTCGTCGCCCTTGAGCTTAACGTCCCTTACTCCGAGGTCGGAGATGACCGACGCTATCTCGCTTGCTTCCTCAGTGGTAAGTCCCGAATAGAGGACTGCCTCGTCCTTATGGTTGAGGATAATCGAAAGTATCACGATTATCGCGATCAAGGCAACGGGTATCGCCAATATCATTATTTTCACTGCCGTGGAGAATCCCGTCCACTTGTCCTTGATAACCGTCGTTACCTTTTTAATTTTTTCGTTCATTTATGTAAATGCCTCCGGGCTCCTCATTTAAATCTGCATGTTTATAATAGAATTATACGCGCTGAGGACTTCATTCTTTACGGTAACAAGCAGATCGACAGCCGTGTTTGCTTTTTCGATGTTTGCCTGAACGGTCGCGAGGTCGTCGATATTTCCGAGCATAAGGTTGATAGCGTCGCGGTCTACCTGCTCGTTAGTTTCGATAACATTATTTACCATTCCTCTAAAAATATCGAGGAACGAAGCCTGCTCCACGTCGGGAAGCTCGACGGAAGTCGCGCCCATATGAAGCATTTTGCTCATCGGATCCATTTTGGTGAGTCTTGTAAGAGTTTCTGTTGACTGAAGCGGGATCAAAGCCATAATATTTACTATCCTTTCGTTTCGTGAATAAGCGGTATGCGGCGTTCTTAAAGTGCCGCTTTAGCTGAAGCAAGCGGCGGACACGGTCTTTGCCGTGCGCCCTATGCCGAAATTATCCCTTGCCGATATTGAGGGAAGCCTGTATTATTCCCTGCATCGCCTGAAACAGCGAATAATTAGCGTTGAACGCATTTGTTGCGGCTATCGCGTCCGTTTCCTCTACGGCGAGGTTGACATTTGCCTCGTAGATATAGCCGAACTCGTCAGCGAGGGGATTATCGGGGCTGTAAATAGGCTCCGGCGGAGTTTCGTCCTCCACCACTCTTGTTGCCTCAACGCCGCGCAGCTGCGTATAGGCGAACAGGCCCGGCGTATATAATCCGTCCTTCATACGCTTGAACAGCGTAGCCTTAAAAGTCTTATCCTCGCCGTAAACGACCATCTGCCGCTTATAAGCCTCTTCGGGCGTAGAAGCGTAAGTACCCGCTGCGGCGGTGTTCTGTGCTATGATGCTGAGTCGGAATCTCTCGGCTGTCATTCCCGACAGCGGAATGTTAAGCGAACTCAAAAAAGCCATATTTTACCTCCGTCACTTAGTGACCAATGCGCTTCTTATGCGCGTGAAATTTCCGTTCATCTGGTTGATAAGAGCGTCGATCTGGTATGCGGTTTTGGTATATTCTGCCATCTGCGTATCATGGTCGACGTTGTTGCGATCCTCCTGATCGCTTGTGATATAATCCACTTTAAGTCTTTGTGCGAGGTTCAGCTCCTTTTTAATGGTGCCGTTCGCACGGATCTTATCCTTAAGTATCCCTTCAAAGTCCAGATATTTACAATTATATCCGGGAGTATCCTCGTTAGTTAAGTTTTGTGCGATAATTTGCTGTTTCTGCCACATGACGGAAATGCCCTGTTCGAGGATTCTGAATGCGGTGGTGTCGAATAAAGCCATAGTTTATCACCTCAGTATTATAAAATATTTATAATGTATACCCTGTATTTGGGCGCAACTAGCCCATACTTATACTTATCCATAATTATTATACACCATTATTCAGAATTTTTCAAGGCTTTTTTTGAAGCAAAATATTTCCGTTTTTACGATTTTTCTCCTATAAAATTCAAAAATTCCTTTTACGAAGCGGATTCGTGGCGTTCGCCCGTAAAATGTGCAATTTATACAAATTTTGCACTGATTTTTATTGATTTTTTATAATCCCGTTTTTTGCTGAAATTCTCACAAAAATTTCACAAAAAACCTCTTGACAAAATAAAAAAAGAGTGATAAAATAATACTGTACAATTTAATATGCCCTTTCAAACCTATGAGGCAGAGATAAAAATGCCGGCGCGCTCACAGAGAGCGGACGTTGCTGAGAGTTCCGCAGAAAGCGAAGCATTAAATGGACTGCCGAGGGTGCGGTCAAAGGGGTAACGGATATGTCGGGGACTGCGCTGCGAAGCGTATTTTCGGACGTGTCGGCGCTCTGAGTATTCCGCGACGTGTGCGAGCGTTAATCGCAAGGATATGTCGGTATCCGTTGAGTGCGCGGTTTCGCGAATTAAGGTGGCAACGCGGTGAGTTTTCTCCGTCCTTATGGCAGGATCTTCCTGTATCTGAGGGCGGTTTTTTTGTGCTGAATTATAACCGAAGGGGAGATAATAATGTTAAGTCCGACGCTTGAACAAGCCAAGCAAATGACAGGATTCTCTATAATTCCGATAAAGCGGGAAATACTGTCCGACATTAAAACGCCTATCGAAGTGCTGCGTATCCTCAAAAGCGTAAGCACGCACTGTTTCATTCTCGAATCTGCCGAAAATCAGGAAACATGGGGACGGTATACGTTCCTCGGATTTGAGCCGAAGCTCGAAATTTCCTGCCTCGACGGAGAAATGACCGTAAAGGAGGTCGGTGCGGGAACATCAAAGACCTTTACAGCAGCACACCCCGCCGAATATATCCGTGAACTTATGGAGCGCTACCGTTCCCCGAAAATCGACGGCTTTCCGAGCTTTACGGGCGGGCTGGTCGGATATTTCGGTTACGACTACATCAAATACAGCGAACCATGCCTAAAGCTCGACGCTAAGGACGAGGAGCATTTTAAGGACGTGGACCTTATGCTGTTCGACAAGGTCATAGCGTTTGACAATCTGCGCCAGAGAATAGTCCTTATCACAAATATTTCCACAGAAAATCTCGACGAGGAATACAAAAAAGCCGAACGCGAGCTTGACGAGCTTGTGAAGCTCATTCGTACCGGAACACCGGCGCCCGTTCCTAAATCTCGGCTGAAAAGCGACATACGAAGCCTGTTCAGCAAGGAACAATACTGCGAAATGGTCGAAAAAGCCAAACGCCGCATATTTGAGGGCGATATTTTTCAAGTCGTACTGTCCAACCGCCTTGACGCGGATTTTGAAGGCAGCCTGTTCGACACCTACCGTGTACTGCGTGCAACGAATCCGTCGCCGTATATGTTCTATTTTTCAAGCGACGATATGGAAGTCGCGGGAGCTTCTCCGGAAACGCTTGTCAAACTCGATGACGGCATACTTCATACTTTTCCGCTTGCAGGAACACGCCCGCGCGGCGCGACAGAAGCGGACGACAAACGCCTTGAAAGGGAGCTTCTGGCTGACGAAAAGGAGCTTTCCGAACACAATATGCTTGTCGACCTGGGACGCAACGACCTCGGAAAGATCTCAAAGTTCGGCACGGTCGGCGTTGAGGATTATATGAAGATACTGCGGTTCTCGCACGTTATGCATATAGGCTCGACGGTACGGGGAGAGATACGGGATGATCTGCACGCACTTGACGCGGTAGATGCCGTTCTTCCGGCGGGAACTCTTTCGGGAGCGCCGAAAATACGCGCCTGCGAGATAATCAACGAGCTTGAAAACAACAAACGCGGCATTTACGGCGGCGCGGTAGGCTATATCGACTTCCGCGGCAACCTGGACACCTGCATCGCTATACGGCTGTGCTTCAAGAAAAACGGACGCGTGTTCGTGCGTTCGGGAGCAGGGATAGTAGCGGACAGCGTTCCCGAAAACGAATTCAACGAATGTATAAACAAGGCGAAAGCCGTTATGAACGCGCTTGAAATTGCACAGGAGGGTGAATTATGATACTTCTGGTTGACAATTATGACAGTTTCTCTTACAATTTGTATCAGCTCGTAGGCATGATAGATACCGACATAAAAGTCATTCGCAACGACGAGCTTTCTGTAAGGGAGATACTCGCGCTCTCGCCGTCGCATATAATCATAAGTCCCGGTCCGGGCAGACCGTCCGAAGCGGGCGTGTGCGAGGAGCTGATTTCGGCAGCAGCAGGCAAAATCCCGCTTCTGGGAGTTTGTCTGGGTCATCAGGCGATATGTGAAACATTCGGCGCAAAGATAACCTACGCAAAGCGGCTTATGCACGGCAAAAAATCAATTGTCACGCTTGCGAACAATTCCCCGATCTTTGCGGGACTGGGCGATAAGATCGAGGTCGCGAGATACCATTCGCTCGCGGCTTCGGAAGAGAATTTTCCCGACTGCCTGAAAGTCATCTCGCGAACGGACGACGGCGAAATTATGGCTGTTCAGCACAACAAATTCCCCGTGTTCGGGCTTCAGTTCCACCCCGAAAGCATTCTTACACAGCACGGCAGGATAATTATGCAGAATTTTCTCGAAATCGGGAAAAAACAAACGTCGTTTTAATAATAATTTGGCTTAAACAGACACTTTCCGAGCAAATCGGAAAAATTAAAGAAACTTGTATTTTATTCAAGATTCTTGTACCATATTCAAGAGTCTTGTATTTCAGGAGGTATTATTTATGATCAGAGAAGCGATCTCAAAGGTATCGAACGGAGAAAATCTCGGCTATTCCGAAATGGAGGGCGTAATGCGAGAGATAATGACAGGCGAAACTACGCCTGCGCAGACCTCGGCGCTGCTTACGGCACTCCATATCAAAGGAGAAACGACTGACGAAATCTCCGCGAGCGCGTATGTAATGCGCGACTGCGCGACAAGAGTGAATTATAATGGCGACGTTCTCGAAATTGTCGGCACGGGCGGCGACGGAGCGCAGTCGATAAACGTGTCTACCATGTCGGGACTGGTCTGCGCGGCAGCAGGCGCGAAAGTTGCCAAGCACGGCAACCGCGCGGCTTCTTCAAAATGCGGAGCGGCGGACTGTTTGGAGGCGCTGGGAATAAATATTTCAGTATCGCCCGAAGGCTGCGTAAAACTGCTTGACGAGGTGGGAATGTGCTTTATGTTCGCGCAGAAATACCACTCCGCCATGAAGTATGTAGGACCCGTCCGCAAAGAGATAGGTATCCCGACCGTGTTCAATATCTTAGGTCCGCTTACGAACCCAGCACACGCGAATGTACAGCTCCTCGGAGTTTACAAGCCCGAACTGCTGAAACCTATGTCCGAAGCCCTTACAAAGCTCGGCGTAAAACGCGGAATGGCGGTTTACGGGCAGGATAAGCTTGATGAAATTTCCGTCGGCGCGCCGACTTCGGTTGTTGAATTTGAGGGCGACAAATACACCGAATATGAGATAACCCCCGAACAGTTTGGGCTTGAGCGGCACTCTCTTGCCGATCTCAAAGGCGGCGAACCTAAACTGAACGCCGAAATCGCCAAAAAAATCCTCGGCGGCGAAAAGGGCGCGGGACGTGACGCGGTTTTGCTGAACGCGGGCGCGGCTCTGCATATCTACAAGGGTATAACTATCGCGGACGGCGTGAAACTGGCGGCTGAGATGATAGACAGCGGCGCGGCTCTCAAAACGCTTGAAAAGTACGTTTCGGTTTCTAATACGCTGAACTGAGGGCGGATATGATACTTGATGAAATTGCGGCAAAGACACGCGAGCGAATAGCGGAAAAGGAGCGCGAAATTCCGCTTTCGGAGGTTCGCGAGAAAGCCGAGAAACTCCCGAAAGACACAGGTTTTCCGTTTGAAAAGGCACTTTTGACCGACGACGTGGCGTTTATCTGCGAGGTTAAAAAAGCGTCGCCGTCAAAGGGCGTTATCGCGCAGGATTTTCCGTATCTTGACATTGCTCGTGATTACGAAAAGGCAGGCGCGGCGGCGATTTCCTGCCTTACCGAGCCGTTCTGGTTCAAGGGCTGCGACAAATATCTGCGCGAGATAGCGCAGGCAGTGAAGATCCCCGTTCTGCGCAAGGATTTCACCATCTCGGAATATATGATCTACGAAGCGAAAATTCTCGGCGCGGCGGCGGTGCTGCTTATCTGCTCGATTTTGTCGGAGAGTGAACTTAAGGAATATATGGAGCTTGCGAAATCGCTCGGTCTGTCGGCTCTGGTGGAAGCTCACGATGAACGCGAAACGGAACTTGCGGTAAAGCTCGGAGCTAAAATTATCGGCGTGAACAACCGCGATCTGAAGACATTTTCCGTTGACACGAACAACTCCGCGCGGCTTAGAAGTCTTGTTCCCGACGACAGAATTTTCGTATCCGAAAGCGGCGTGAAAACCGCCGAAGATATCGAAAATATCCGAAAAATGGGAGCATCTGCCGCGCTTATCGGCGAAACGCTGATGAGAGCGCAGGACAAGACCGCAAAGCTGCGCGAACTAAGAGGTTTCTGACAGCATGGAGAACGTGAAAATAAAGCTCTGTGGGCTGTTTCGGGAATGCGACGTTGATTATGTAAACGAGGCAATGCCCGATTTTGCGGGATTTATCGTGATGTTCCCGAAAAGTCACCGAAATATTGACAAAGAAACGGCTCTGCGGCTTAGAGCGCGGCTTTCGCCGAAAATAAAGTCTGTCGCGGTGTCGGTGAACGCGGATATTGACGAATTTGCGGAATTCGCAAGGTGCGGAGCGGCGGATATTCTTCAATGCCACGGCGACGAGAACGCCGACTATATCGCGCGGCTGCGTGAACTTACGGGAGTGCCGATAATAAAAGCCGTGAAAGTCACCTGCGTGGAGGACATCGAAAAAGCGGACGGCATGGGCGCGGATTTTCTGCTGCTGGACAGCGGCACGGGAAGCGGCGTGCAATTCGACCATACACTGATGGAGCCGTCCAAAATTAAAACGCCGTTTTTCCTCGCAGGAGGGCTTACTCCGGAAAACATAGCCGATGCCGCTCGGAAATTTAAGCCCTACGCCGTTGATATTTCAAGCGGCATAGAAACCGACAAGCTTAAAGACCGCGAGAAAATACTGAAAGCGGTACGCGCTGTTCGTATGGTATAAGAGCAAAACTCAAAACATAGATGAGGTTATCCGCTTTTGCGGAAGCGGAATTTATGAAAACGATTTTGAATTTAAGAAAGGGAGAATTTTATGTCTAAAGGACGATACGGCGACTTCGGCGGACAATATATCCCCGAAACGCTGATGAACGAAATTCACAAGCTTGAAGAGGCTTATGAGCATTACAAAAACGACCCCGATTTTGTCGCGGAGCTCGACAGACTCAACCGTGAATATGCGGGTAGACCGTCTCTTCTCTACTACGCGGAGAAAATGACAAAGGACCTCGGCGGCGCGAAGATCTACTTCAAGCGCGAGGATCTGAACCACACAGGTTCTCACAAGATAAACAACGTACTCGGTCAGTGCCTGCTTGCGAAAAAAATGGGCAAAACCCGCATTATCGCCGAAACGGGCGCGGGCCAGCACGGTGTTGCGGCAGCGACTGCGGCGGCTCTTATGGGGCTTGAATGCGAGATATTCATGGGCAAAGAGGACACCGTGCGGCAGGCGCTGAATGTCTACAGAATGGAACTTCTTGGAGCAAAGGTAAATCCCGTCACTACGGGCACTATGACGCTTAAGGACGCGGTAAACGAAGCTATGCGCGACTGGACAAGGCGCGTTGACGATACGCTGTATGTTCTCGGTTCGGTAATGGGTCCGCACCCGTTCCCGATGATAGTGCGCGACTTCCAGAGTGTTATTTCAAGAGAAGCCAGAGAACAGATCCTCGAAAAAGAGGGCAAGCTCCCGACCGCAGTTATGGCGTGCGTGGGCGGCGGTTCAAACGCTATGGGAATGTTTTACAACTTCATAAACGACAAGGACGTGCGTCTTATCGGCTGTGAAGCAGCGGGACGCGGCGTTGATACGGGAGAAACTGCCGCGACGATCGCGACGGGTACTCTCGGAATATTCCACGGAATGAAGAGCCTGTTTTGCCAGAACGAATACGGTCAGATCGCGCCCGTGTACTCCATTTCGGCGGGACTGGACTATCCGGGAATAGGTCCGGAACACGCGTATCTGCACTCTATCGGGCGCGCGGAATACGTTCCCGTAACCGACGACGAGGCGGTAAACGCGTTTGAGTATATTGCAAGGACAGAGGGCATAATCTGCGCTATCGAGAGCGCACACGCTGTGGCACATCTTATGAAGATAGCTCCGACAATGAAAAAGGACGATATAATCATCTGCTGCCTGTCGGGACGCGGAGACAAGGACGTTGCGGCTATCGCAAGATACAGGGGGATAGATCTTCATGAATAGAATTCAGAACGCTTTCAACAACAAAAAGGCTTTTATCGGCTTTCTTACGGCTGGAGATCCGACATATGAGGCTTCTCTCGAAAATATGCGGGCAATGATAAAAGCGGGAGCGGATCTTATTGAAATAGGCATACCGTTTTCCGACCCTATCGCCGAGGGTCCTGTAATTCAGGGCGCGGACGTTCGCGCATTAAAGGCGGGAATGACCACCGACAAGGCTTTTGAGCTTGCGAAAACTCTCCGCTCGGAAACGGATATCCCGCTGGTGTTTATGACATATCTGAATCCCGTGTTCAAGTACGGGTATGACAGATTTTTTGCAAAATGCGCCGAAATAGGCGTGGACGGTCTTATCTGCCCCGATATGCCGTTTGAAGAAAAGTCCGAAGCGGACGCGGCGGCAAAGGCTCACGGTATATCCGTTATCTCGATGATAGCGCCGACCAGCGAAGAGCGTATCAAGTCTATCGCGGAAAGCGCAGAGGGATTTTTGTACATTGTGTCCTCTTTGGGTGTTACGGGAGTTCGCAGCGAGTTTTCTACCGACTTAGGCTCTATAATGGAAAATGTTAAAAAATACGCGAAAGTCCCCGCGGCTATCGGATTCGGAATTTCCAATCCCGAACAGGCAAAAAAAATGGCAGCTATTTCCGACGGCGTTATCGTGGGCTCGGCGATAGTGCGGATTATAGAAAAATACGGCGAAAACTCCGCCGACGAGATCTATAAATTCGTAAGATCCATGACCGATGCTGTCAACAGCTGACAATGCGCAAGACCGATTTTACTATAAAAGGAAACAGTATTTCCTTTGTAAAAATTTGAGAAAAAATTTTCCACGAATTTTTAATAAATTTGTGGATTTTTCTTTTACAAGAGTAATCGTTTACAAGGAAAATAATCCGCGATTTGTGTTCGGAATTTGCGATGACAGCGTAAAATTTGTAGAAAATCCACAAAAATAAAGTCGATTTTTCTACAGGGTAATATTTCTCAATATCAAGGGTTGCTATAGATTTTTTGTTGAAAATGTGGTATAATACAATAGTAGCGTTCCATCGTTAATTTTGTGACGATGGAGAAATTCGACAGTTCAGGTACTGAGTGAACGGTGAAACAAAATTCGCAGGGCGAAAACCTTATACTGTACACTTTTTACTGAAACCTGTACACTATCTAGGGAGGCTAAAACATGGCTTTTAAGAAAAGCGCGATTCCTTTCTCCGGAACCGCAGAGCAGGAGAAACGTCTGAAAGCAGTGATCGCCGAGCATAAAAACGACCCCGGTGCGCTGATGCCCATTCTCCAGAAAGCTCAGGACATTTACGGATATCTGCCTATCGAGGTTCAGCAGATGATCGCCGACGAAATGGATATTCCTATGGAGAAGGTCTACGGGGTAGTCACCTTCTATGCTCAGTTCTCCATCAACCCCAAAGGCAAATATAAGATCTCCGTATGTCTGGGTACGGCTTGCTACGTCAAAGGATCGGGCGATATCTACGACAAGCTTCAGGAAAAGCTCGGCATTAAAGGCGGAGAAATTACATCTGACGGAAAATTCTCGCTTGACGCGTGCCGCTGCATAGGCGCGTGCGGTCTGGCACCCGTACTTACGGTAAACGAGGACGTTTACGGCAGACTAACTACCGACGACGTTGACAAGATACTCGCGAAATACGCCGACTAGAATTTAAGATAATTCAAGAGGTATAAAGCAGGAACGCAAGATGTGCCGACTTCACGGACGAGGTGTCACAGTTTTATTCCGGCTTGACCCTCTGACCTTTAAATATCTAATCAAGGAAAGGATATTCTGATATGAATAGAATTGGAACCATTGACGAGCTTAACGCCATCAAGTCCAAAGCCTCCGAGGTCGTGAACGTCCGCGTCGACAGAAACGACAACGGCAAAAAGGACGTTCTGGTCTGCGGCGGTACGGGCTGTACTTCCAGCGGCTCGGCAAATATCATCAAAAAGCTCGAAGAAGAGATCGAAAAGAACGGTCTTAAGGATAAAGTGAATATAATAAAAACAGGCTGCTTCGGCTTGTGCGCTTTAGGACCGATAATGATCGTATACCCTGAGGGAACGTTCTACTCCAAAATGGAAGTAGACCACATTCCCGAAATCGTTGAATCCCACCTCAAAAACGGTATCCCCGTAAAGAAATACCTCTATGCGGAAACCGTTCAGGGCGACACAATAAAATCCCTCAACGATACAGCATTCTACGCAAAACAGCACCGTGTGGCACTGCGCAACTGCGGTCTTATCTCCCCCGAAAATATCGAGGAATATATCGCGCGTGACGGATATCAGGCTTTACATAAGGTGCTTACCTCCATGTCACAGGACGACGTTATAAAGACCGTCCTCGACAGCGGTCTGCGCGGACGCGGCGGCGGCGGATTCCCGACAGGAAAGAAATGGCAGCTTGCCAAGAACCTTGTTCCTGATGCCGACCAGAAGTACGTCTGCTGCAACGCCGACGAGGGCGACCCCGGCGCGTTCATGGACCGTTCGGTGCTTGAAGGCGACCCGCACGTCGTTCTTGAGGCTATGGCAATAGCAGGCTACGCTATCGGAGCTACGCAGGGCTACATCTATGTCCGCGCCGAGTACCCTATAGCCGTTGAAAGACTGAATATCGCCATAGGTCAGGCGCGCGAAGCAGGAATGCTCGGCAAGAATATTTTCGGCACCGACTTCTCGTTTGACATCGACCTGCGCCTTGGAGCAGGAGCGTTCGTCTGCGGCGAGGAAACCGCGCTTATGACTTCAATAGAAGGCAACCGCGGCGAGCCCAGACCCCGTCCTCCGTTCCCGGCGGAAAAAGGTCTTTTCAGAAAGCCCACCATTCTCAACAACGTAGAAACCTATGCGAATATCCCGCAGATAATCCTCAACGGCGCGGACTGGTTCGCGTCTATGGGTACGGAGCGTTCAAAGGGTACAAAGGTATTCGCGCTCGGCGGCAAGATCCACAACACGGGACTTGTTGAAGTACCGATGGGAACAACTCTGCGCACGGTCATCGAGGAAATAGGCGGCGGTATCCCGAACGGCAAGAAATTCAAGGCGGCTCAGACGGGCGGTCCTTCGGGCGGCTGTATACCTCCTGAGCATCTCGATATCCCTATCGACTACGACAACCTTATAGGTATCGGCTCCATGATGGGTTCGGGCGGACTTATCGTAATGGACGAGGATAACTGTATGGTCGACATAGCAAAGTTCTTCCTCGAATTTACCGTCGACGAAAGCTGCGGCAAATGTACACCCTGCCGTATAGGTACGAAAAGACTTTACGAAATGCTTACCAAGATCACCGAGGGCAAGGCTACGATGGAGGATCTCGACAAGCTCGAAAAGCTCTGCTACTACATCAAGGATAACGCGCTGTGCGGACTCGGTCAGACAGCTCCTAACCCCGTGCTTTCAACTCTGCGCTACTTCAAGGACGAGTACATAGCTCACGTCAAGGACAAGAAGTGCCCTGCGGGCGTGTGCAAGAGCCTGCTCTCCATTCAGATTCTTCCCGATAAGTGCAAGGGCTGCTCGCTCTGCTCTAAGAAGTGCCCTGTGGGAGCTATCACGGGCGAGATCAAAAAGCCGTTCCACATCAATCAAGATAAGTGCATAAAGTGCGGCGTATGTATGAGCAACTGCCGCTTCGGCGCTATCGTAAAAGCTTGATAGGAAAGGAGTATGAAAATGGTTAATATTAAAATTAACGGTACGGCGTATTCCGTTCCCGAAGGGTCTACTATCCTTGAAGCTGCCAGAAACGCGGGGATCAGGATCCCGACGCTGTGCTACCTTAAAGATATAAACGCTATCGGCGCTTGCCGTATATGCGTCGTCGAGGTCAAGGGCGCAAAGGCTCCCGTGGCTTCATGTGTGTATCCCGTAAACGAGGGAATGGAAATTTTCACCAACACCCCAAAGATCATCAACAGCAGAAAGACAACTCTCGAATTGCTGCTCTCCAACCACAAGAAAGAGTGCCTGTCCTGCGTAAGAAGCGGCTCGTGCGAGCTTCAGGAGCTTTGTAACGAGTACGGCGTTGACGAAGGTAGCTTTGAGGGAGAAAAACAGGTATTCGACATTGACATTTCCGCGGCTCATATGACACGCGACAATGAGAAATGTATCCTCTGCCGCCGCTGCGTTGCCGCTTGCTCGGTAAATCAGGGAATAGGCGTTATCGGCGCTAATGAACGCGGTTTCGCAACAATGATAGGCTCTCCGTTCGGAATGGAGCTTGCGGATACGGCTTGCGTTTCCTGCGGACAGTGCATCACCGCGTGTCCTACGGGCGCTCTCGCTGAAAAGGACGACACAGATAAGGTGCTTGAGGCTATAGCAGACCCCGACAAGATGGTAGTGGTTCAAGCTGCTCCTGCGGTAAGAGCTTCGCTGGGCGAGGCATTTGGTCTGCCCGTCGGAACAAACGTTGAGGGCAAGATGATCGCGGCTATGCGCCGTCTGGGATTCGATAAGGTATTCGATACCAACTTCTCCGCAGATCTCACGATCATGGAAGAGGCTCACGAATTCCTTGACAGAGTGCAGAACGGCGGAACACTGCCGATGATAACCTCCTGCTCGCCGGGTTGGGTACGTTACTGTGAAAACTATTTCCCCGAATTCATTCCGAATCTTTCCACCTGCAAATCGCCGCAGCAGATGTTCGGCGCTGTCGTAAAGACATATTATGCCGAGAAGCTCGGAAAAGACCCGAAAGACATCATATCGGTTTCGGTAATGCCGTGTACCGCAAAGAAGTACGAGGTAGGACGCGACGACCAAGCAGCAGCAGGTGTACCCGATGTTGATATCACGATAACTACCCGTGAGCTTTCGAGAATGATAAAGAAAGCGGGTATCATATTCAACGAGCTGCCCGACGAAACGGCTGATTCTCCTCTCGGAACATATACGGGCGCGGGAGTTATTTTCGGCGCTACGGGCGGAGTTATGGAAGCAGCACTGCGCACGGCTGCGTGGAAACTGTCGGGCGAAGCAGCGGATTCTCCTGTTGACTTCAAGGAAGTCCGCGGCGTTGAGGGCATCAAGGAAGCGACCTATAACGTCGGCGGCAAGGAAGTCAAAGTTGCTGTGGCATCAGGTCTTGCAAATGCCAAGAAGCTGCTTAAGAGCATTAAAGCGGGCGAGGCAAAGTATGATTTCATCGAGATCATGGCTTGCCCCGGAGGCTGCGTAAACGGCGGCGGACAGATAATTCAGCCCGCATCGGTCAAGAATTTCACGGATATCCGTGCCGAGCGCGCAAAGGCTCTGTACGACATCGACAGCGCATCTAAACTGCGCCGTTCGCACGAGAATCCCGACATTCAAGCTCTGTACAAGGAATACTTCGGCGAACCGAATTCACACAAGGCTCACGAGGTACTTCACACGAGCTACAAGGCAAAGACGCTGTACAAGTAATTGTTGTTTAACGCTTCATAAAATTCAAGGAGAGCTGCTTTTGCGGCTCTCCTTTTTTTATATTTTTATTCGTTTTAATTCCTGAAGGAGCATATCGACCTCCTGCGGCGTGCTGAACGCGCCGGGGCTGAAGCGAATCGTTCCCGTTTCCAGAGTTCCGATCTTTTTGTGCGCAAGCGGAGCGCAATGCAGTCCTCCGCGCAGACAGAATCCGCGTTCTCCGAGAACGGACGATCCCTGTGCGGAATCCATTCCCTCAATGTTAAACGATACCACAGGCGCGAATAATTTACGGCTTTCGGGAAGTATCTCGTTATAGAGCCGAACGCTGCCTATCTTCCCTGCCCCGACGCAGAACCGCTCGCAAAGAGAGAGTTCGTGCGACAGGATACGTTCGGGAGTTATTTTCCGAACATACTCCACTCCCGCTCCAAGCGCGATCGCTCCGGCGGTGTTTATAGTTCCGCTCTCAAAGCGGTCGGGCAGAAAGTCGGGCTGCTGAACGCTTTCGGACATAGAACCTGTGCCGCCCTCAATTATTGTTTTAAGCGGGAATTTTCCGTCGGTAATAAGCAAGCCCGTTCCCATAGGACCGTACAGGCTTTTGTGTCCCGCCGCGCAGATAATATTTATTCCGTCTTTAAGCGAAACAGGCAGTACGCCCGCACCCTGAGCGGCATCTACAATAAAACATATCCCGCGCCGAGCGCAAAGCTCCGCCAACTGCTTTATCGGATTGCATAATCCTATGACATTTGAAGCCGCGCAGCAGATAAGCGCCCGCGTGTTCGGTCGGATAGCCCGCGCAGCGTTTTTTACGGTAATTTCAACGTCCTCGTCGCTCTCGAAAAGTGTGTAACTTCCGCCGAAAAACTCACACGCGGAATGAACGGGACGCAGTACGGCGTTATGCTCCATATCGCTTATAACGAAATGCACGCCCTTATGTGCCAGACCCTTTATCGCAAAATTTAATGCCTGAGTGCAGTTTAGCGTAAAAATGGTATTTTCAGGCATTGCCCCGAAAAAATCAGCGCAGACCTCGCGGGATCTGTAGACCGCCTCAGAGGTTCTTACCGCAAGCGGATAAGATGAACGTCCGGGATTAGCACCAAACTCTGCGGCGGCATTCTGAAATACTCTGTAAACATTCCGCGGCTTGGGAAAGGTAGTTGCTGCGTTGTCAAAATATATCACGTTGAATTCGCCCCGCAGTCAACTCCGATAGAGCCGAGCAAGGCGCAGACCTCACGGCGGCTGACGGAAGGATCGGTTATTTTCAGAGAAAAACCGCACCCCGTTCCCCTGCCGAATCTGCGTTCGACCATACACCGTATACCGCGGCTTTTCAGCAAACCTGCCGCCTTTTGAGCGGTAGTAAAGGATTTTATATTGATATTCATAACTGTCACCTCATAATAAATTCAGGCAATATTGCCTATGACAGTATATGCGCAAATACGAAACCTGTTCGGACGACAGTGCTTTCCACGGCATTTTCCTATTACCGTGCAACAAGCCGGCAGACGGCAACAGCTGCCGGATATTATATATTATAACTTCTGTTTTCATAAGCTAGATTTATTATGGGCTTGCCTTGCTTCAGGGCATATTTTACGGTTTGGTAAGCTCCTCCGCTCTCGTGTCGGATACAGCAGATCACAAGATCGGAACGGTCAACCATAACCCTGTTGCGCACTTGTATCGCTGCTTTGAAATGTGCTTTGTCGGATTCGGCGCAGACTTCGATCTCGTCATAATATCCGAGAAGATCATTACCGTTACGGTATTCGGCTTTCATATAAGGCAGAACAAGCGTGAAGTGAGTGTTTCCGAATCCGTATGCGCGGATAGCTCTCTTTATTCGGGACGCAGCAAGTATGTCAAAATCCCCCTCTCGTCCTATAAGAAATTCAACGTATTCTTTTTGTGTGATAAGGTCATAAAGCAAGTCATCAAGACGCTTTTCTATCTCTGTGGGTCTTTCTATATCCTTGTGTCCGAAAAAGCTTACGGTGTAAATTTCCATAACAGCAACTCCTATATACCTTTATTACTATATATTATACACCTAAATGTCCCTATATTCAAGCCCAAAAGGATATTATTTTATTGTCCAAACGGGTATATAATATAATAAAGGTATATTTGAAAGGACGGTTTTATGGAGATCGGTAAGAAACTGCGAAAACTCAGGGAAGATAAGAACATGACCATGTACCGCCTAACACAGATAACAGGCATATCGGGACATCATATCAAGGGTGTTGAGGAAGGAACACGACAGCCGACGATCGAAACCTTAGAACGTCTGGTAACAGCACTTGGTTCTTCTCTGGCAGAAATATTCAACGATGATATGGAGTGTTCCTATCTGAACGAGAGAGAAAAACACCTGATAGATAATTTTCGGGCAATGTCCGATGAAAAAGCAAAAGCTCTGCTTAACATGAGCGATATGCTGAATAAATAAAAAAGGCTGTTGCTTTGTGGGCAGCAGCCTTTTCGCTTCGGTGTGAGATTTTCAATTTAGAAAACAGAAATAGTGAAAACTACGAGATCATATTCGGTCATCAGTATAGGTATCCATAAAACTTCCAAAACCGTATCCAAACAAGACGGACAAAACAAAACGTCCCACAACAATGTGTGGGACGTTTTTATCAAGAGCATTGCCCTTATGGTGACCCGTACGGGAATTGAACCCATGTTGCCAGAATGAAAATCTGGAGTCTTAACCTCTTGACCAACGGGCCATATCACGGGCCTGGTAGCGGCAACTGGATTTGAACCGGTGACACCCTGGGTATGAACCAAGTGCTCTAGCCAACTGAGCTATGCCGCCATTTCTTCCCGTGACTAAATTATTATACCACATTTTTTTCTGTTTGTCAAGCATTTTTCTAAAATTGATTAAAGTGCTTAAAAAATTTTGTGATTTTACACGAAATTTGTGCATAATACACTAAATTTCGGGGAACGATATATTCGTTCAAAAAAATGCTTGACAATCGCAGGAAATTGTGTTATAATTAAATAGTTATTGGGGCGTAGCCAAGCGGTAAGGCAGTGGATTCTGACTCCACCATTCCGAGGGTTCAAATCCTTCCGCCCCAACCAGCAGGGCAATGCCCTGCACCAAGTCCCAGTGAAACGTTGTTCTCACTGGGACGTTGTTTTCTGTAAGGATATAATGTAATTTTTTTATAAAGGGGCAGGCAGCAGGACAATGTCCTGCACCGTTTACCAGCAGAGGTTGCTCTGCTAGAAATTTTCTTTCTGTAACATAGTCTTGAATACTAAGACAAATTATGCTTAGAACATAACGAACATGGGAGGATTTTTTTTGAAACATATTGTAGAGCCTGCCGGATCTCAAAAAAAAGAAACAATTATTTCTGACACTTCTTATTACCACCTTGAGTGTGATTGTCGTGCTTGTCACTATGATTGTTTTTCTTAATGCAAATCTGCTTCTGCCATGGCAAAGAGGAGCTAGAAGGAATAAGCAAGTGATCCTGGAATATGCGGCTGAACATTACCCGGATGCACAGTTTATAGAGGGACACTATAACTCGGCAAAATTATTTATTTGGAATACTTTGGGTGACGCCATTGTTTTCACCCTAAACGATGTAGAATTTAAGATTACCGCTGAAGCAGGAAAGATCCTTATTGATGGGTTTCCAGAAGCTCGGACGTGTGCTCAATTTGATAAAATCATTCAGGATAATTTTTTAGAGCCCCAAGGAATATCGGCGATAACTGATTATAGTTTTGTGGACAATTATTACGAAATTTATCCGTATACCGGATCGTTAGAGGTTAGAATCAAGTCAGTTGACCACGGATCAACCCCGCGGGAAGTTGGGTGGTTTTACGATTTTTATAAGTACTGGAAAAAAGAAGGTGCTTTTTTAACTTCATATAATGTTAATTTATATATCATAACAGATCATAAATCAATGTATCATATGAGCTATGATGACAAAAGTGAATTTCCGGACGAAACCGCTTTTTATTCTGCTTTTGTAGCAGGATAATTGAATTTGTGGCGCGTAATATATAATCTAGTGGTCAAGCATTTTTCAACACTATTAAAACGGAAATCCTAATAACTGTTCGTTTGATATCCCGCTATTTCATCAGCTCGTCCGACAGTCTTATTATCTCGTCGGCGAGCTTTTCTTTTCGCACTTTCGTTATCGCCGAATAGATAGGATAAGCGCAAATCACGCCGATAATTCCGACCACTCCGACGATAATTCCTAAGACGAAAAATTCCCCGCCCCAGACCATTGTACAGCACATTCCGACGCCGAGAATTAGGCAGCTTACCACTCCAACGATAAGCGAAACCACCGTTCCGGGGCGCGTCACGCTCTTGTCCAGACGGCGCAATTGCTCCATTTTATCCTCGGTGTTTTCGTGCGAATATTTTTCGCGGATTTTTTTAATTTCCTCCTGCTGCGCCGCGGAATAGGTATAGTTAAATGTGTTGTTGTTCATTTTCAAAATCTCCTTTCTTAAGCCGTTTGGTTGACTTTACGATCATAAAAATTGCAATTCCAATAACAATTGTGCAAACTGCGCCGCCCGTTGCCCCCGTCATTGCTTTTCGGAAAAGCGGATCATCATCACTGCCGAACTGCGTTAACATTGCCGTTTCAAGTGACAAAATCGACACCATCGCCGCCACGAGATTTATCACCTTTGCCGCCGACAGCAACGGACTTCCGTGCTTTCTGAACCTGACGAGATTGATTACGGCAACGATTATCATATAAAACGAATATGCCGCCATTGCGTAAATCAGTATTCCGGGGTAGTCAAAACCTTTGTTTTGATATACCATAAAAATTACGATGCCCGCAAGCGACTGATTCATAATTAACAGCATTATTCCGCACATTCGATAGCGTTTCAGCTCCGTTTTCATTGTCAAATCGGAATTTTTATGCAGCAAAATAAAGCGCATAATTGCTAGCAAAATGTAATAAATTCCGAGCGAAATAAACCACACCGAACGGTAATAAATTCCCGAAAACAATTTCAAAATTATATACAAAAAATTGATGAATAATCCGCAGTATAATGCGATTTCCGTGCGAAAACGAACGTCCGAGAAAAAGCGATTTCCGAGTTTTGTGTTGCGGATTTTCTTCACAAATTTGTTGTCAAAAAGCTGACTTTTCTTCAGCTTAAAAAACGCGATAATGCGCGGAAAATTAGTTATCGTAATCGTCAGCGCGTAGGCTGAAAAAATGTATGAGAAATACCGAAAGACGGGATTTTGTATTTTGAAAATTGCAACTGCCAGCACGGAAAAATAGCCTAGTGAAGCCAAAATAAGCGCTGGAATAGTGGGCGGGAAAAGCATTTTTCGGAGTATTTTTTTAATTCGCCCCATTCGTGGTTCTCCTTAATTTTACGGTGAACGTGCTGCCCCGTCCGACCTCGCTTTCGACGGAAATTTCCCCGCCGATTATGTCCATAATACGCTTTACCAGCGCAAGCCCTAAACCATTTCCCTGTGTGGCGTGAGAGGTGTCGCCCTGATAGAATTTCTCAAAAATATGCCGCCCCGTTTTGGGACTTATCCCGCACCCCGTGTCGCTGATTTTGACTATCGCAAATTCCCCGTCTGTCTGAAGCACGAGAGAAACTTTCCCGCCCGTTTCGGTGAATTTCAGCGCATTTGAAAACAGGTTGTTCCACACCAGTTCCAGCAGCTCAAAATCGCTTTCAATAAACACTTCGTCGGCTATTTTCGTTGAAATTTCAATCTGCTTATCTTCCCAGATTTTCTCGAAATTCAGTAAACTTCCGCATAATTGTTCGCCCAAATCGTACAACTTTTTTTGCGGGAAAATTTGCTGATTTTCAAGCCTATTTAACTTCAAAATATTTGTTATCAAATCCGCTAAACGGCGCGACGAAACGGTAATTGTTTTAGCATATTCAAGCCGTTTTTCGTCGCTCAAATCGGGCGTTTGGAGCATTGTTCCGTAATTCTGAATAACGGCAAGCGGGGTTTTCAATTCGTGCGAAACGTTCGCGATAAAATCCGTGCGGAGCGTTTCAATTCCCGACAATTCTTCCGACATGCGGTTGAAATAATCTATTATAACATTAAATCCCGTGTCGTTGTCAACGCCGATAATAGGCTGAATCCGCACCGAAAAATCCCCGTTCATAATTTTTTCGGCGGCGGCAATTATGTGTTTGACGGGGCGCGACACCATAAACCACCGCCGGATTTCGTCTATAATCGTGAATAAAAGGCTGATTAGAATAACGTTAACGAACGTTAATTTTGCCGCAAGCGCTACATTTTCCTTTGTCAGTTCGATTTTAGCGCTGCTTTGAAACGTCATAAGGAACAGTAGCATGCAGCAGGTCACCGTGAACGAAATTATCAGGAAAAACGACGCGAACCGCCGTGCCGCGCGGAGCATTTTCGCAATCCGAAAATCCGCATTGTTATGCGCTTTCACTTGATCACCGCCTTGTAGCCCAAGCCGTGAACTGTCTGAATTTCAAACTCGTCGCAATCGGAAAATTTATCGCGGAGTTTTGTCATATAAACATCGACAGCGCGCGGCGCGGTGTTGGTTTCCGCGTCCCAGAATTCGTCCATAAGCTGCGTTCGCGTGAACGTCTTTTTCGGGTAGGACAGCAGCTTGTAAATTATGTTGAATTCCCGCGCTGTAAGCGGAATTTCCTGCCCATCGAAAACCGCCGTCCGTTCGTCCGCGTCAAGCGTTAATTTGCCGATTTCAAGGCGGTGACTTGCGGCAATTTTTGACCGCCTGAGCAGCGCCCCGATACGCAAAAACAGCTCGTCAAGGTCGATAGGTTTCACCATATAATCGTCTATCCCGATACGATAACCGCGCTGTTTTGACGCGAAATCGTCGCGCGCCGTCATAAACAAAATCGGTATATTTTCATTCAACTCACGCACAGTTTTCGCGAACTCAAACCCGTCAATTTCGGGCATCATAATATCGGAAATCACGAGGTCGAATGTGTTATTATACATTGCATTATACGCGTCGTTTGCGTTAAGACAGCCCTCCGCAGTATAACCGCTTTGATTTAAAAACGCGCACACCGCATGGTTTAAATCTTTGTCGTCCTCAACTACAAGTATTTTGAACATTTCCCAACCTCCTTTCTTATATTGTAGCACATAAATGTTAAAGTTTTGTTAAGATTTTTAAGAAGCTGAAAAAATTTTTGACCCACATTTTTTAATGCAGGTCGTAAATTTTATTTTGCAGAATTTCGCTTTGTAATGCGCTTTTTCGCGTCCTCGGCAGTTTCGCCCTCGTGAGTTAAAAACGTATCAACGAATTTATCCTCGATTTTTTTATAACTGCCGACAACTCCATCCTCAATTTTTTTGTAACTGTTGACGACGCCGTTTTCGATTTTCTTATAGCCCTCAACAACGCCGTTTGCTATCTTTTCGTTTGCTTCAATAAATTTTGACATAACACATTCTCCTTAATCTAAAATTTTTGATACCTCAAGCCGTTCTTTTTCTGCGGATAAAAACTGCAAAAACAGCCGCGATACCCGAAACCACAGTTGCAATTACTGCGGGAATTACAAACTTTTTCATATTTACACCTCCTTACTTCAAACCAACGCACATCGGTATAAGGCACAGCAGAAGAACTATCCCCGCAAGCCCTACAACAATGCCCAAAATCATCATGTCGAACACCATAACCATGCACATTCCGACTCCCAGAACCAGTGCGCCTAATACCCCGAATGCAATTTTCCCGACGGTTTTCGGATTGATTTTCAGCGCAGGTTTTCCGAGAATAACTCGCCGCGCGATAAATGTTGCAATCAGTACTGCGCCACCTATTGCCGCAAGTATTACTCCTGCCGTGAACGCGTTCCATTCCGGGAGCAAGCACATACACATTCCCAGCGCGAACGCCAACCCTCCGATAACAGCACCTATCAGTGTGTAAAAATTTGCCTTTTTCATAGTAAATACCTCCGTTGTTTAATTTGTGAGTTTTGTTACTGTCTCACTTGCTGATTGTATTTTACAACACGAATGTTAAATATTTTTTCAAGAATTGTTAAGGTTTTATTAAAAATAAAAAATCGGCAAAAAAGCATTCGCCGACCTGTTTTTATCAATTTTTAATTATAAGGCTGTTTTTATTATGATGTTCAACTCCTGTAACTTATTATACAAAAAACGTCCCACAGAAACCTGCGAGACGAACTTGACGCCGGTCATATTGGCTGTCTGACCTTCTATAAAAAGATTAACATTATATCAAAACATTCCCAGCAGAGCAACCTCTGCTGGGAAAAGGTCAAGGGCATTGCCCTGCTGTCTAACCTTTATAATAAAGATTTCCTTGAAGTCGAGCGAAAACAAAACGTCCCGCAGGCACCTGCGAGACGAACTTGCTGCCGGTCACACCGGCTGGTACGCCAGGAGGGATTCGAACCCCCGACCCTCTGGTTCGTAGCCAGATACTCTATCCAGCTGAGCTACTGGCGCATATTATAGTACAAACTCCTACTCCGTTCGTACTGCAACACTATATATTATAACACATTAGCTGCGGTTTGTCAAGGGGGTTTTTCAATTTTTTTGCAAATTCTTCTTGTTTACTTCTTTGCACGCTCCGCAACTATAGAAATCATCTCGCCGACATTCTTCATGCCGCTCACTTCTTTCATTGTAAAGCGCATTCTGAACTCCTTTTCCACTGCCGAAATAAGGCTTATGTGTTCAAGCGAATCCCACGCCTCAATGTCGTTTGCGGTTGTGTTGTCCGTAAGCACTATGCTGTCGTCGTCAAACACATCGCGAAACACTTCCGTCAACCGTTTTCTTACAACTTCTCTGCCCATTGTCATTCTCCTTCGTTTACCTTTATTTGAGTTTCAATAGGCTCAAAGCCTTCAACGTCCAGTTTCCATACGGTCTGATTTTCGTCCTCGGATACTTTTTCAAAGCCGAATTCTCCGTAAAGCTCCTTTACCATTCCGTTCTTTTTTGTCGGAAGATAGTAGCCGAAAATTTCCTTTATACCGCGCTTTTTTGCAGAATCCACAAGCTCGTTGAGCATAGCGTATTCCATTTTTCGTTTGAGGACACGGCAGCTCATAAGCCATAGCTCCATATGCAACTTTTCACCGTCGGTTTTTCCGATAACTACCGAAACAATGCCGTTGTCGCCGAATTTATCTGTCAGCCGCCCGCAAAGGCGGATATATTCCGGCGACTTTGCCGTGCGTTCCATTTCTTCCTGTGTAAAGCGTTTTGTAGTAAGGTTGAACTGGTTGCTCTTGTTTGTAAGCTGCGTTATCCGCGGGATATGCACAGGCTCAAAATCCGTTATCTGCGCCCTCATTTCAAGTGACGCGAGAAAATCCTCATAGCTTGCGAACTGCTTTTCGAGAGCCGCTCTTTCGGCGTTTTCACGGTACATCTCCGCACGGCGGGAATCGTCCTCCGAAAGGTTCGTCGTTTCAAAAAATCCGCACCCGTCAATAGCCATAATGCACTCTTCGGGAGTGTCAAAATCAAGCACCGTGACCTCAGGCAGCTGTGCCCTTACTATCGCTCTTTCAGCGGGATTATCGTCTACGAAAACTATGCTTTCGGGAAGAAGATTTAATTCCCGTGCGGTTTCTTCGAGATTGCGCCACTTTTCGTCCCAGTTTGCCTTAATGCACGCAAAGTCCTCCGGACGCAGAACACCGTCAGGGTGATTCAGTCCCTCAAGCGCGTTTTCCGGATCGTTTTTGGAACACACCGTCAACAGCACGCCCAATTTCTTGAATTCTTTAAGATACTTCTGCAAACGCAGAAAACTCTGTCCGACGGAGGTTTCGTTTCCTATTTCTATCCCTGCCTGACCGTCGTCGCCGATAACTCCGCCCCAAAGCGTATTGTCAAGGTCGAGAGCTATGACCTTCTTGTTCCTTCCGAGAACAGAACATATTATCTTCGACAGCGAATACGCAAACGTCGGTATAGCGTCTACTGAGAGAGCGTATTTATACATGTGCCAGTGCCGCTCCTCATGCCATTTGTAAAGTCCGTAGCTTGCCGCAAGGTAATTTATATCGTGAATATAAAATCCCTTGTGCGTTTTTGCGTAACCGTAAAGCCGCTCGTTCAGGCGAGTTATGAAGTCCACCATACCGTAAGAGCAGCCTGCCTCACGGTTTCCGAGAAGCCTCTGCGGCGGCAGCTCGAAATTATTCTGGATTATCGGGCAGCCGAATTTTTCGCTTATGGAGTCCCACATTCGTTCAAAACGCGAATATTCCCGCGAGAGCTTCTCCCCGACGGAATTTTCCGATTCGAGAACATCGGGCGTTTCCTCGATATTCCGATAGCTTGTGTGGATAAACGCAAGCTCCGGCTTGAACGAGATAAGCTCCTCACTCGGAAACACGGCGTCGTTGAAATACATATTGTACTCGCTTTCCCAAAACGTCGGGATTATCCCTCTGTCGCGCAGAAAAAGCTCCAGCACTTTCACAATATCGGAAGTCGTCGAGCCGCCGAAAACCGCTATACGAAGCGGTATCCCGCCGCTTTCCGACTCTTTCAGCTTTCGGAGGAGCTTTTTCTTTGAAAGCATTATCATATCCGAGTCGAACGGAAAACGAAGTTCTTCAAGCATAATGGATCTCCTTGAAAATCAGTAAATTTCGGGAAGTTCATGGCGGTTCGGACCCATTGCCGAGAACGTGTTCCACATAAACAGCAAGTCCGTTATTTCCTTTTCCTTGCAGAATTCCGAAACGGATTTCTGGAAATATCTCATATCAACTACCCATATTTCTTCAAAGGAATTTGTGAGGTTCGCGGTGAGGGCGTTGCCGTAGCTGTCTTTTATCATAAGTAACTTACGTCCGTTATGGCAGTCTGTCTTGACGTGTGTCACAACGTCGTCCGTTCCTATAAACACAAGATAATATTCCGAGGCATTCAGGCTCTGCAAATTGAGTATAAGCCGTCTGTCCGTGCGCTCGTTGGTCATATCGGAATTATAGTAGTCTGTCGTGTAGGAATTGGTGGGCTTGTAAAGCGTAAACGTTTCGGGGTGATTCTTTATTGACGGGTGGTAGCCGCTGTATCGGTTCATTGAGCCTAAAAATCCGTCACGCGTTTCCACCTCATAGGTAGACAGGTCGGGCACGGGAGCGTTCGCGGTCCTTGCAAACTCCTGCGCCGCGTAGAATGCTCCGAGCGAAGTCCAGTGGTGGTCGGTTTTTAGATAAATATCCTCATTGACGTGCTGTGAAAGCACCGAATATGCGTCCACGGGAGTTATGCCCTCCAGCTTGCTGTAAAGGTAGTCGATCATCGGCTTTTCCTCTGCGGAAGCGTTCTTGTATTCCTCCGGCAGGTAGAACGACACCGCCGTCGGCGCAATAAGGGCATACATATCCACGTCAGGAAGAAGCTCCTTGAAGTGATTCATATACGACGCACATTCGTCGGCGGTACTTTTACCCGCGCCGAACAGTGACATTCCGCGTCCCGACGGCAGAACAAGCACTGAACCGGACATTTCCGCACCGTCCTCATGCTGTTCGGGAACTTCCTGCTGAGCGCTGCTCGATGAACTTTGAGATGTACCGGAAGTGCTCTGTGAGGAACTGCCGCTCACATCTAAGGCTTTGCTTGATGTGTTCACAGGATTCTTGAAGCTTGTTGACTGTGACGTAACGTTTGCGGTCGGCGGAACGTCGTCCGAGGGCTTTATCGGGTCGCCGACTATCGCGACTCCGCCCTTGTACGGTATTCCGATAATCGCGCGGAACGACGCTATCATATCCTTGAACGTGCTTCTCAAAGGCACGGTATCATTGTAGAACGCTGCGAATTTTTCGGTGAACTCGCCTTTGAAATAACTATCCCATGTAAACGTAGGGCACTTGTTCAAATCACGGAATTCCTCATAGGAAACCGTCGGGCGCTTGCCGAACGTCATAAACAGCGTACAGAACACAAACACGACCATAACCGCCGAGATATTGAACACGCGAAAAGCATTCTCGCGGCGCTTGCTTTGCTCCTGAATACGTTTTTTGCGCAAGCGAAGCCGCTCGTCCTGCGTCATAGCGTGCTTTTGCTGCTGGTCGGGGCTTTGTTTTTTCGGCGAAGCGTCGGGATTTGTGTTGATGGTGCGCGGGCTGATATTGCTCGTTCTATGTGTCCCGCCTGATGTACCTTCCGAAGCCGGACGTGTTCCCTGCCGCCCTGTCATAAGAGGATTGTCGGGATTTTTCCGCACAGTCGGAGAAGATGTTTTTCTCGGTACATTTTCCGAAGCACGGGCTGACGCTCTTTTTTCGGAGTTTGCCGCGGAATTTGCCGAATCCGCGAGATGCTTTGCCTGCTCTGACTGCGCTTTGCGCCTTGCGGCGATATGCTCCGGATCAAGCTGTCTTGCGCGCTCGCTGTCGCGGTTGTCATTATGTGAAAGATTGCGTGTCTGTTCTGAACGCTCTGAGGCACGTTTTTTATTGTTGTCCATTATTTCTCCCCCTTAATAATTCCAGTACAGGAACACATTTGTCGTTGCGTCCACGAGAAGCACGCTTGAAAGCAGCAGAAGTCCCACGCTTAAAACCGTTCCCGAAACAGAAACAAGCGATTTTACGTTCTCCGATTTTTGCGAAAGCTTCTTGAATCCGTCAACAAGCGGGAACGAGCAGATCACCGCCGCAATAACAAGGAACAGATTGTTCGCCATTAACATTTCTACCGTCATATCCGACCAGCCGTTGGCATTTGTGGGGAGCAGGCACTTCAGGAAAGTTCCGAGGTTCCCCAGATCCTCGAAGAAGAATATCCCGAATCCTATGGTGATGACCAGCTTTGTGTATATATGCCGTATCAGCATCGGGATCTTCGCTATTCTCTTCTTTCCCAGAGCTGTTTCAAACATTATAAAGCAGCCGTAGTACAGTCCCCAGATTATGTAGTTCCAGTTTGCGCCGTGCCATATTCCCGTACAGAGCCACACGAGGAAAAGGCTCGTGTACTTGTTGCGTATTCCGAACACGGGTATAGGCAGCAGATAATCACGGAAGAACGACCCCAGCGAAATATGCCATCTCTGCCAGAATTCCGTAATATCCTTGCACAGATACGGGTGGTTGAAGTTTTCATTAAAGTGGAATCCGAAGATGCGCCCCAGACCGATCGCCATATCGGAATATCCCGAAAAGTCAAAATATACATAAAGAGAATATACTATGACGCCGTACCACGCCCCAAGGATCGTAAGCCCCGAAATATCATTCTTGCCTATTGTGCTGTCAACTATCCTGTAGAGCTGGTTGGCGAGGATAACTTTCTTCGCAAGTCCCATTATGAATCTGGATATTCCCGTGCTTATATCGGCAACAGTCGAGCGGCGGTTATCTATCTCCTCCGCGATAGTGCTGTAGCGCACGATAGGTCCCGCAATAAGCTGCGGGAACAGGCAGATGTACAAAAGCAGCTTGTAAAAGCTCAACTGCGGCTTGACTTTCTCCCAGTAACAGTCGATAACGTAGGACATCACCTGAAACGTGTAGAAGCTTATTCCTATCATCGGCACGATATCCGGCACGGGAAGCTCCGCGCCGAATATCCCGTTGATATTTGTCACTACAAACCGGCTGTATTTGAAAACCCCTATCATACCTATATTGAACACCAGACTTACCGCGAGAAGTATCTTGCGGCGGAGCGTAGGCGTGGAAAGGTCTTTTTTAAGTTCAACTCTTGTAGGCGAAACTCCCATTCCGAGAAAATAGTTCACCACAGCCGAAAGCAGCAGATACAGCACTCTCACCGGCTCTCCCCACGAATAGAACAGCAGCGAAAACACGATAAGGACGCCGTTTTTCCCCTTCAAAGGCTTGATAAGAAAGTAGAAAAGCATACACAAAGGCAAAAAAGCGTACAGAAAGATCAAGCTTGAAAATACCATGTTTTATTCTCCCCATTTTTAGACATTTTATAATATAGTATTATTATAGCGCAAAAAAACTCACTTGTCAAGCGGATTTTATCACAAATTTAGTTACAATTTTGTAAACATTTCAGCAAATCCGCTTCTGTGAAACTTCCTGCAAAAATATATACGACGTTTTTGAAAGGAGTTTAACACAAAATCAGGCTTTTGCATATTATGTGTCAAAGGGGGGTGCGACTATGGATATATTGTTTATCGGCGGTGACAAGCGAATGGAATATGCCGCAAATGCGCTTTTGGGGGATTTTTCGGTCAGACAATACAGCGGCGCGGCTTTTCCCGAAAGCAAGTTTTCGGCAGCGGTGCTGCCTTTGCCTTTTTCAAAAAAAGATGGAGAGGTATTTGCTCCGCTGTCTGATAAGCCGATACCATTTGAGATTATTCCGGATCTGGTCGGGACGGGCGGCATTGTTTTTTCAGGAGGAGAAAACGAGCGGCTTGCAAAACTTTGCGCCGAAAATTCGCTGAAGCTCGTAAATTATTTCGCGTCGGAAGCTCTCACTCTGAAAAACGCAGCGCTTACGGCGGAAGCCGCCTGTGCTTTACTTATAGAAAGTTCGGAGGGCTCGCTTCTGGATTCAAAGGTCCTTATTTCGGGCTACGGCAGGATAGGGGAGCTTTTGGCGGCACGGCTGAAAGCGTTCGGGTGCAGTGTGACTGTCGCCGCCCGCCGTGAAGCTGTGCGTGTCAAGGCAAGGCTCGACGGATCTTACTCGACGGATTTTTCAGAAATCATGCCGCGGCTTTCGGAATTTGATTTTATAGCGAACACCGTACCGTGCGGTTTGTTCGGGGAGCGGGAATTATCCGAGTATACGGGAGTTTTTTTGGAGCTTGCGTCCGTTCCCGAATATCACGGAAAAGTTGGCGGGAAATACATTTACGCTTCGGGACTTCCGGGAAAATATTCGCCTAAAAAAGCCGGAGAATTTATTGCCGAGGAGATACGCTCATTCTGCGAAAGCCTGAACTTAAATTGAAACAAAGAAAAAACGGCTCGAAAGGGAATTTTGTTTTCTTTTCAGGAACTCTGTTTTTCGGAATATACCGCGCATCTGCGCGTCCAAATCTACATACGAAAGGAAATGCTATGAACGATTTACAGAAACTTTCGGGACTGCGGCTCGGCTTTGCGGTCTGCGGCTCGTTCTGTACGTTCGCCAAGGCGTTCGGCACGGCGGAAAAGCTTGTAAAGCTAGGCTGTGAAGTCACACCGATAATGTCTTTTAACGCTGCCGCCCTTGACACACGCTTCGGTTCTGCCCGTGACAACATAACCAAAATAACCGAGATCACAGGGAAAGAGCCTCTTTGCGATATACCCTCAACCGAGCCTATAGGACCCAATAAAATGTTTGACGCTCTTGTCGTCGCGCCGTGTACGGGAAATACCCTCGCGAAGCTGGCGCTAGGTATTGTTGATACGCCTGTTTGTATGGCGGTAAAAAGCCACCTGCGCAATTCGCGTCCAGTGATAATAGCTGTTTCAACAAACGACGCTCTGGCGGGCGCAGCGAAAAATATCGGTGCGCTTATGAATTTACGAAATTATTATTTTGTTCCGTTCGCTCAGGACGACTGCGAAAAAAAGCCTAATTCTCTTGTCGCGGATTTTTCAAAAATACCCGAAGCAGTTGCCCTAGCCCTTGACGGAAAACAACTCCAGCCGCTTTTGGTAGTATAAAAACCGCCCGCCGAGGACAAATGTTCACGGCGGGTTTTCGCGTCGTATTCCGATTTTTTGTTAAACCGTTTTGTTGTTGAATTGCATAAAATTTGCAGGGCAGTTTTGTTTAATACTACAAGACTTTGGGGGAATTATCTCACTTTGTTCTGAGGGTGATTGACAAAAGTTTTTGAATGTGTTATAATGTATAATGTAAAAATTTGAGAATATTTGTTCCAAAATACTGACTGTTTGTTAATTAAATTATTGTCGGCAAAGAAAGACTGATTTTATTTTTAGGAGGATATTATGAAAGTTAAATTCTTAGCATGCTTAACTTGTACATCATTGGCGTTCCTTGGAGGAACAGTTGTTTTAGCTGCTTCTGCGTCCAAACAGAATAATGATATTAAGACACCGCCGGCTGCAGTCAATACTCTTGAAAATCCTGAAGCTGAAACTACGAATGTTGCGGATAAGGAAAATGTCAATTATGCCGCGGAAAAAGCCGCAGAGGTCAGCGACGAAAAGTCTGAGTCCGTTTTTGAAGCGACAGACGGCGCGGACGAAAAAGTTTTTTATACTATCTGATTTTTGGAAAAGGAAAAATTTTATGAAACTCTCAAAAAATATACCGGCTTTTATCTCGGCATTCGCTATTATATGCTGTACGGCTTGCTCTAACAAACAGAATCAGGATCAAAGCTCCTCAAACGGTTCTTCTTCGTTTTCATCGGAAAGTTCTTCCGGATTTCTGTCTGATTCAGATTCTTCCTTAAATAATTCAAACACGGCAAGCGCTTCTGACGGCACTTCAAAAAAGCAAGCCGTGAAACTGGTCGGGCTCGACGGCAAGGAAGTTGAAAAGGGCGATGTTATCTCAATCGAAAACGCCGATATTTCAATGTTTGATGAAATGACATATGACGAGCTTACAAATGTTACTGTTAAGGGTGCTTTTGTTACTATGCCGACGGGTGTTTTCCGAAACAGCATCGACGACGCGGAAACGTTCGATCACGACAGCAGGACATTTTCGGACGTTCTCGAAAATGAGGAGAGCGAATTTGTAAAAATTTATGAAGGCGATGAAATATGCGGATTCAAAGTTTCTTCTGCGGTTTCCTACTACAACAAAAAGTTGGCGTCAAATCAGGAAGTTATCAGACTCGGCGGACGATGCAATGAAATTTACTACGGCGGCTCGGATATCGAGCTTGAGGGAACGGCTGAATTTACGGGATATTTCGGCATTGCCGATGATAAGTTTTACGGCGTCAATAACGGAGATATTGAATTCTGTCCAACAAGCTGCTCCACACCTTTTCCTTTACATTCCGTTTCGTTCAGTGCCAGAGAAGGTTTTAAGCCAAATGGCGCATTTGCGGTAATGATAGGAGATGTAACCAAACTCGGCGAGGTGATATTGTATTCTGAGTACAACTATATTAACCTTGGAAACATAAACGATTATGATTTGGACTTCAGCGGTATGGAGGTCGGCGAATATACAAAAGCGAAAATTACCATTGACAATATTAAAATGCACAGCGAACCGAATCAGAGCTTTTTTTCTTCGAGGACTTCGGCGCGATTAGTTTCAGTGGAAAAAATAGATTAAACATCAAATAGCTTTACAAGGCAATAAACGGCTGTTAAACCTCATTTCTCCCCGTTGCGCATAGCAGCAAAAGCACCTCGCTGCTTTTTGTGAATACGCAGAATTTACGGGAGTTTGAAAATTTTATGCTCGCACAACATTCAAAAATCTCTAATTTGTAATAATATACTATCGAATATTTTTATGGTATTTAGAAATTTTGGAAACAAATCCTCCCAATAAACAGACTTCCGTTATGGGAACATCAACCTATATTTTTAACGAAGGGAAATTTAATCATGAAAAAATTCTATGCAACATTATCGGCACTTGTTTTAACTCTCGGACTTTGCGGATGCAACAGTGAAACACAGTCGGATAGCTCCCAAAGCTCTACAAGTTCAAGCCAAGAAAGCTCACTGCCTATCGGAAGCGATCTTGAGGACACTCCTCCCGTCGACCCGCTTTTCGTTGCGGACGAACCCGTACGCAATAAATTTGTGACCGAAACCGATGAGATTTTGGAGCTTATCAAAAATTATTCCGTGTTCTATTATAATTATTTCTATGAAACGGATTGGATACGCGTTGATGATAAAGATGCACTGGACGGGTACGAATCCTGCTATCGTGCAGAAAACGTTAGTGCCGAACAGTTTTTCGGAAAACTGAACGCTTATGCTACCGAAAATCTCGCCGATAAGCTCACAGCGAAAAACGAATATGTCGCCGACAGCGGCAAACTCTATACGAGCCGTCCCGGTGGTGAGGCAGGCTGGGGGATATGTGAAGTAAAGCTCACGCTTGATTCCGTCGAATATCCCGACGACACTACCGTAAAGGTCAATCTAACGGGTCACAATGAGGATCCCGAAACTCACAAGCCGATGGAGGACGATAAATTCACGGTCATTCTGAAAAGAACGTCAAAGGGACTTCGCGTTGACGGATTCGGCAGCGATGACGATATGTTCAACACTCCGTACAATCTACACAATTACGGTCAAATATACATAGGTGACTATTCGTTCGGTTTCTGAATATAAATTTCCCCGTCCGCACTTCGGACGGGGATTTTATATTATCGGACATATCATTCAAAGCTGAATTTAAGACCGCAGCTGCTGCGTATGCTGTCCAGAAGCCGCATATTATCAAGACTTTCGGCGTGGGTGTAAACGGAGCTTTCAGTCTTGCCCTGTGAAACACATTTTGAAAAGTCCCGTATCTGATACTCAAATCCATTGATTTCGGGCGGGAATTTCAACTCGCTGACCGATGCGTCCGAGCGCTTTATTGTCATGGAATACGCTCCCTGAAAATCGTCAAGATAAACAGCCGCCGAATCAAAGAAAAGCGCGGCTTTTCTGTCGATCTGCAAGCCTATTGTCTGAACACACTGAGCTGTAGCGCCGTTCGGATATTCAAGCTGGACGGCGCTGAACTCGTCCGTTCCATACTCGTTGAATCTCATTGAAGCCGTGAATTTTTTTGGATTTTCGCCCATTACCATTCTGAGGAAACCCAGGCAGTAGATCCCGATATCGAGAAGCGCCCCACCCGCAAGCTCGGACTTGAATTTTCTCTCGCGGCGTTCGCCGCTTACTGTGAAGCCGTATTCACACCGTGCGTGGCGAAGCTTTCCGTACTCCTCCGAGCGGATAATTTCAAGAAGCTTCTGATACAGCGGAAGGAATCGTATCCACAGACCCTCTGTCAGCAAAAGACCTTTTTCCTTCGCGAATTTATAAAGCCTTTCCGCTTCGTTTGCGCATACGGTAAAAGGCTTTTCACAGAGAACGTGCTTTCCTGCCTCAAGGCACATAAGCGTGTTTTCATAGTGAAAATTATTCGGTACGGCAATATAGACCGCGTCTATACCCGCGTCGTCCGCAAGCTCCTTATAAGAGCCGTACACCCTCGGAATACCGTAATCTGCAGCGAACGCCTCGGCTCGTCCCTTATCCCGTGAACCGACCGCTGCAAGCTCCTCGCCTTCCATATCCGATACCGTTTTTGCAAACTTTTTTGCAATATTTCCTGTTGCAATAATGCCCCACTTCATAAAAACATCTCCTTTACAGCAATATTTGTAAACGAAGTGCGCAGGAAAATATAATTAGTTTCAATACACAAAATGAACCTATTGATTTTTTTGAGAAAAAGTAGTATAATATTTTATAGAATTTTTTTTGCAGCAAGGAGAAATAAAAAATTATGAATATCTGGCATGATGTAGATCCCGAAAGAGTAACACCGGAAGATTTTCTCGCGATCGTGGAAATAGAACGCGGAAGCAAGAAAAAATACGAACTGGACAAGCATACGGGACTTATTATCCTCGACAGGATACTGTATACCTCAACGCATTATCCCGCAAACTACGGATTTATCCCGCGGACACTCGCAGACGACGGCGACCCGCTCGATGTGCTTATTCTCTGTAATGAGCCTATTGACCCGCTCGTCGAGGTGCGCTGCTATCCGATAGGCGTTATCACCATGCTTGACAACGGACGCCGCGACGAGAAAATAATCGCTATCCCGTTCGAGGATCCAAACTACAACGCTTACCGCGGAATAGAGGCTCTGCCGTCGCATATTTTTCAGGAAATGCGCCATTTCTTCTCGGTGTATAAACAGCTTGAGGGAAAGGAAACCGCCGTCGACGAAGTTCAGGGACGGGATAAGGCTGTGCAGGTCGTAAAACAATGTATAGCCAACTACATAGATATTTACGGAAACCGTGATAAAAAGGCGGCGCAGTGATGATACTTGCAAGCAAATCGCCCCGCCGAAAGGAGCTTTTATCGGTAATTTCACGGGAGTTCAGAATTATTCCCGCAAAAGGTGAGGAAAATATCCCCGACGGCACTTCTCCGAAAGACGCCGTGCTTATGCTTTCACGGCAAAAGGCAGCGGAAATATACTCCCGATATAAAAACGAAACCATAATCGCCGCCGATACGGTAGTGGCTATCGACGAGAAAATTCTCGGAAAACCACACTCAGAAGAGGAAGCCCGTGAAATGCTGCGGGAGCTTTCGGGACGTGTTCATCGTGTTTATACGGGAGTGTGCGTTATCTTCGCGGACGGAACCACCGAGAATTTCGCGGAGGACACCGCCGTTGAATTCTACGAGCTTTCCGATAAGGAAATTTCCGATTACGTCGCCACGGGTGAGCCGATGGACAAAGCGGGAGCATACGGTATACAAGAACAGGGCGCACTGTTGGTAAAGAGGATAGACGGCGATTTTTATAATGTAATGGGCTTGCCTATTGCCGAATTGTCACGGCGGCTGAAAGGCTCAGGGAAGGAAATAATATGAAAACTCATAAATACAAACTCACATATAATTCCCCCGTGATTCTGACATTTGCGGGGGTGTGTCTTGCGGTGCTGGTCCTGAATCTGATAACAAGAGGCTTTATCAACAGGCTGTTGTTTATCTGCTATGGTCACGGAAGCCTTTTAGATCCGCTGACATATCTAAGATTGTTCACATATGTATTCGGACACGCTGATTTTTCGCATCTGGCAGGAAATATGACAATGCTGCTGCTTGTGGGACCTATTGTAGAGGAACGCTACGGCAGCTGGAACACCGCCATAATGATGATAGTGACGGCTTTTCTGGGCGGGGTGCTGAACACGTTCTTTTTCAGCACGGGAATATTGGGCGCTTCGGGAATAGTCTTTATGCTTATAATATTAAGCGCGTTTACGAATATGAGAAAAGGCGAAATACCGCTTACGCTTATCATTATTGCCGTGATTTATCTCGGTCAGGAGATCTACAGCGGACTTACGCTTAACGACAATGTTTCGCATTTCGGACATTTGTGCGGAGGAGTTTCGGGCTTGGCGTTCGGCACGGTTTTCTACAAGAAAAAGTTTGAAAACTTTTAAATCAAGAATATAAAAACTAAGATCACAAAGACCGTCCGCGAAAGCGAACGGTCTTATTTGTAATAAAAACTAATCGTTGTTTACTTGTCGATTTTGTTGAACGTTTATGTGAAAAGGCTAATTCAAAATAAAGGAAATTGCCAGAAGCAGCGCCAGTATGCCGAAATTCACTGCACTGAACACGCCGAAATATTTTCCTGTTTTCGCGCCCGCGCTTTTACGGTAAAACTGGAACGAGATAAGGCTCGCAAGGGACGCGATAAGCGTACCCAGACCGCCGATGTTCACGCCGACAAGAAGCCCCTTTCCGTTTTCCGTGAATCCCGAAAGCATCACGGCTGCGGGAACGTTGCTTATTCCCTGCGACAACAGCGCCGCTATCCACACCTCTCGTCCGACCAGAACCGACGACAGATAACCGCTTACTGCGTCGATCCTCGCAATATTGCCTACGAAAACGAAAAAGCACACGAACGTTGCGATAAGCGCGTAATCCGCCTTAAGCAGGAGTTTTCTGTCAAATATCAAAGCGCACACGACAGTCGCCGCAAGACACACAAGGCTTGGTATAACACGAAAAACTGTCAGCAGGCACACTATAAACAGCGCAGCGTACCCTACTGCCTTTGCTTTTGGAATATCCGTCTTTTCGGCAGCCGGAGCGGAACATCTTGTCTTTGGAAGCGCCAAAGTCAACACTGCAAGGACCACCAGTCCTGTCAGCCCGTAAGGCAGCGTAGATGTCAGGAATTCCACGCCCGAAAGCCTGAATTCGTCGTATATGTAGAGGTTCTGGGGATTGCCGAACGGTGTCATCATACTTCCGATATTCGCGGCGCAGGTTTCGAGAACTATCACGAGGATACGCGCCTTTTCGTCGTTGACAGACGAAAAGAGCATTATTGTCAGCGGCACGAACGTAAGCAGCGCCACATCGTTGGTCACGAGCATTGACGTGAAAAAACATATCAATGTAAGAATAAGTCCCAATCGCCTTACTGTTCCCGCTTTTTTCAGCAGAAGAGATGTCGCTGCGTCGAACACTCCCACACTTCTAAAGCCCGCCACGGCTATCATCAACGAGAATAATTCTATAAGCACCGACGTATTGCAGTAGCCGAGGTATTCCTTATCGGGGGGGATTATAAACAAGGTAATTATTGCCAGAACGCCCGCTATTACCAGTACGGGCTGCGATTTCACGAATTTGAGTATACTTTTCATTTCTGCCTCCAAAAATATGTTACGGAATTATTATAGCATATTTTTTACGAATTTTAAATATTTTTCGTGTATTTTTCCGTATTTTCGTGAAATTGATAATATTTAAGGCATAACCATTTAAATTATAAACTACGGACTATACGCATTTGCTTTTACAGGATGTCGGAGAAAAAAATCCGCTCCCGAAAGAGCGGATCGTTTTATGTGTGCGTATACGATTATTCAACCAAAATGAAATCGCCGAACAGAGCGAAGTTGAGCGTTTCGGAATCTGAAAAGTAGGTGTAGCCCGTGCCGTTATAGCGGTGCTGTTCCTCGTCAACGGTCGACCAGTCAATAAGTATACCGCAACTTCCATCGCGAAACGAATGAGTTACAACATACGGATTTTCTTTGCAGTATTCGGACATCAGCGTTTCGGAACGTGTGTCGGCATCGCTGCCTGTCAGACCCTCTCGATTTTCAACGGCGGAAAAAAACGAGCCTTTCAAGTCATTTCCGCAAAGCTCAATATGCTCCGGTGTAAGTTCAAGCCAAAGCCCCGAATCAACGTTGCCGTCCAGATAATATTTACCGTAGGTAAGCTCCGGAACGGAGTAGTCAATATAATCCTGTTCGGCATCGGCATGTCTGTTGAGAGCTACTGCCGTGACCGCGCCGCCAACTCCCAAAGCAGCAGCGATAATGATAGGGATAATAAATTTTTTCATAACCATTCCTCCTTGAGAAAAATTCATTAGTAAATCTTAATTATCAAAAATATCTGTGTCAAGTATGCCTGTTGTTATCAAAACCTGTTTTATCATTCGATACTTCTTACTTATTATATTATCATAAAATATACAGTAATTTCAAGCGCAACAATTACTAAATTTTGAGAACGCTGTTTAATTTTTTTGTGCAATAAGTCAAAAAATTACGCTAAGAATAAAATACAAAGAGCCAAAAAATTAAAAAACCCCCTTTACAAATCGAAAAAGATGTGTTATAATAGGTAGTGTGTGCAATTCCGCACACATAAAACTTTACCGCTCTCACGGTCGGCGGAGTTTGCTCCAAAGGAGAATCACACCGTATCCCCGAACTGTGACCGCGGAGAATATTTAATGAGGTGTTATTATGTTAAGAAAAGAAGAAAAAACCGAAGTTATTGAGGCTAACCGCATCCATGACAAGGATACCGGCTCGCCCGAAGTCCAGATCGCTATTCTCACCAAGAGAATCAACGAGCTTACCGAGCATATCAAGGAGCATAAGAAGGATTATCACTCCACACGCGGACTGCTGAAAATGGTAGGACACCGCAAAAACCTTCTCAATTACCTCAAGAAAAAGGATATTGAGCGCTACCGCGCTATCGTCGCAAAGCTCGGTCTTAGAAAGTAAGAGGACGGAACGCAAAAGCGGCGCGACCGCTTTTGCGTATTTCCAAAATGGCTCTACTATGGAAGGATATTTTTAATGTTTGAGAATTACAAAGTATTCAAAACTATGTTCGCGGGCAGAGAGCTTACCGTCGAAACGGGAAAGGTCTGCGGGCTCGCAAACGGCTCTTGCTGGGTAAGATACGGCGAAACCGTGGTTATGGTAAATGTTACCGCTTCCCCGAAACCCCGTGAGGGAGTAGATTTCTTCCCGCTTGCAGTGGATTATGAGGAAAAACTGTACTCCGTCGGAAAAATTCCGGGCGGATTTTTAAAGCGTGAGGGCAGACCTTCTGAGAAGGCTATACTCACATCACGCGTGGTCGACAGACCTATGCGTCCGCTGTTCCCGAAAGATATGAGAAACGACGTGGCTATCACAATGACGGTGCTGGCGGTAGATCCCGACTGCTCGCCCGAAATTCTCGGAATGATAGGCGCGTCTGTTGCGGTGTCAATTTCCGATGTTCCGTGGAACGGTCCTATAGGCGGCATTTCGGTGGGATTGGTTGACGGCGAGATAGTTCTTATGCCGAATCAGGAGCAGAGAGCTAAAACCGATCTGACGCTTACTGTCGCTTCTTCCGAAAAGAAAGTAGTTATGATAGAAGCGGGAGCAAACGAAGTTCCCGATGATGTTATGTTCGACGCTATTATGGCGGGTCATAACGAGATCGTCAAGAGCCTTATCCCGTTCATAAAGGATATTCAGGCGCAGATAGGAAAGCCTAAGTTCTCATTCGAGAGTATGGAAGTCGACCACGATATGTATGATGCGATCTCCGATTTCGCTATCGAGAAAGTCCGCTTTGCTATGGACACCGACGACAAGAATATCCGTGAGGAGCGCTTGCAGCCCATTTACGCAGAGGTTCACGAAAAATTCGACGAGCAGTATCCCGAACAGATACCGATGATAGACGAATGTATGTACAAGCTTCAGAAGTTTGTCGTTCGCCGTTGGCTGCTCGACGACGGAAAGCGTGTCGACGGCAGAGCCCTTGACGAGATAAGACCGCTCGCTGCAGAGGTAGGCGTACTGCCGAGAGTTCACGGTTCGGGCATCTTCACCCGCGGTCAGACGCAGGTCATGACGATATGCACGCTTGGTCCGGTGTCGGATTCCCAAAAGCTGGAGGGTCTTGACGACGAAGAGGGCAAGCGTTATATGCACCACTACAACTTCCCGTCATACTCTGTCGGAGAAACAAAGGCTTCAAGAGGTCCCGGCAGACGTGAGATAGGTCACGGTGCGCTTGCGGAAAGAGCGCTGCTGCCTGTTATCCCGTCTGTAGAGGAATTTCCGTATGCAATAAGACTTGTGTCGGAAGTACTTTCGTCAAACGGCTCGACTTCACAGGGTTCCGTCTGCGGTTCTACTCTTGCGCTTATGGACGCGGGCGTTCCGATAAAGAAGCCCGTCGCGGGAATTTCCTGCGGACTTATCACCGAGGGCGACCGTTGGATGACTATGGTCGATATCCAAGGCGTTGAGGACTTCTTCGGAGATATGGATTTCAAGGTGGCAGGTACTCACGACGGTATCACCGCTATCCAGATGGACCTTAAGATCGACGGTCTTACTCCCGAAATAATCAAGAGCGCATTTGCGAAAACACATAAGGCACGCGATTATATCCTCGACGAGGTAATGCTGAAGGCGATACCTGCTCCCCGCAAGGAGGTAGGAAAGTACGCTCCGAAGATGCTCACAATGAAAGTACCTGTCGACAAGATAAGCGACGTTATCGGCAAGGGCGGAAAGGTCATTCAGAAGCTCTGCGCGGATTTCGAGTGCAAAATCGACATCGACGACGACGGAAATGTGTTCATCTGCGGACTGGATATGGAGAAAGCAAAAGCCTGCGTTCAGGTTATCTCCACTATCGTAAATCCGCCTGAGGTCGGCGCAATTTACAAGGGCAAGGTCGTTCGTATTATGAACTTCGGCGCATTTGTTGAAATCGCTCCCGGCAAGGACGGAATGGTGCATATTTCCAAGCTTGAAAATCACCGTGTCGAAAAGGTGGAGGACGTTGTTTCCATAGGCGACGAGATCATTGTAAAGGTCATGGAGATAGATTCTCAGGGGCGGATAAATCTTTCGAGAAAGGACGCTCTTGCGGATATCGAAGCAAAGAAAAAAGCGCAGCAGGGCTGACGCTTTACAAAGTATTTGTGCCGCGAAAGGAAACTTTCGCGGTTTTGCGTAAGAGAAAAATCGGGAGCCTGCGCTCCCGATTTCTGTATTATACATTTGTGCTGCCCATTCCGCCGTTTCTCACGCCCTCGGCGCTGTCGTCGTAGGTTATCCCGTATTCTGTGAAGATACCCTGAGCGAAACCTGTTCCTGCGGGGATCGTGACTGTTTTGTTCTCGTGAGAATCGTTTGTTATTTTAATGAAAATATGCCCCTCGTTTTCCGAGTTGTAATAATCGCTGTCGATAATGCCGACCGTGTTGTCCAGCTGGAGGCGGTACTTGAATCCCAGACCGCTCCTCGGATAGAGCGACATTACCCAGCCCTCCTCAATGCACACGCGAATGCCTGTCGGGATCTTGACGCTCTCGCCCGCCTTAAGGCTTATGTCGATAGGCGCAAAGAAATCATACCCCGCCGAACCTGCCGTTGCACGTTTCGGAAGAATTATGGAATCGTATACCTCCTGAGCGTTTGACAGTCCGCAGTCATTTGCGAACCGTTCCGGACTTACCTTTCTGAATACCGCTATTCGTTTCATTGTCTTGTTACCTCCGTTATAAGATCGGGGATCTTATTTTCGTCAAATTCTCCCCAGTTTTCTATGTACAGGTCCGAAAAGAGTCGGGTACAGCCCTCTCTCAGCGCGACCGTATCAGCGATACCGACCACATAGAATCCTGCGTTTTTTGCTGTCCGTGCGCAGTATTCCGCGTCCTCGAAAACGACGCATTCTTCGGTCTTAGCGCCGAGAAGCGCTGCCGCTTTCAGATAAATATCGGGTTTTTCCTTGAACGCTCTCACGTCGAAACTGTCGATATAGAACTCCATAAAATCAAGTATACCCGTTTTTTCAAGGAACGGCAAAGCGACATCACGGCGTGTTCCCGTGGCGATACACATTTTTATCCCGCGTTTTCGGGAACGTTCAAGAAACTCCAAAGCGCCGTCCTTTAATTTTATGTCGTTTCTGTAATGCTCCCGCATTACGTCGAAAACCTTTGCGACCACATCCGCGTCGCGGAAATCGGGAACGTGTACGCTTTCTTTCCGCCATAACTCCATACTGTCGCAAAGCGTTCCGTCCATATCCAGAATATAAAACCTTTTCATCAGAACTTTCAGACCCTTTAACCTTTTATTTTCTGCCTCCGTTTTATATTATAACATATTTTTCTCCTTTTGTAAAGCAAATTACAAAAAATACTTGACAAATCGTACAAATTGTTGTATATTATTATATAATGGATTATTATTTTGTATGGAAAGGGAAAATATGGTTACAATTACTGATCTGAAAAAAAGCTACGGTCGTTTTGAAGTCCTGCGGGGATTGAATATGTACGTCCACGATGGGGACATTTACGGTTTTCTGGGAAGAAACGGCTGCGGAAAAACCACAACAATGAACATTATTTGCGACATTATACCGAAAGATTCGGGAAATATCGTGATAGGCTCCGGCGGAGAAAAACGCACCAAGATAGGCTATCTGCCCGAAAGCCCGACGATCTTCGGCTATATGACCGCCCGCGAGTATCTCGAATATATCGGCGCTTGCTGCGAGTACGACGGCGATATCCCCAAACGAGCTTCGGAGGTCCTGAATATCGTAGGTCTGACGCAAGCCGCAGACCGCCGCACAAAAGGCTTTTCAAGAGGAATGACGCAGCGTCTGGGAATGGGCGCGGCTATTTTCAGAAAGCCGGAACTGCTGATTTTTGACGAGCCTACTTCCGCGCTCGACCCGCAGGGAAGAAGCGAGGTCATCGACATCATCAACCGCCTGAAATCCCTCGGAAGCACGATAATCCTGTCTACACATATCCTCTCCGACGTTGAAAAAGTCGCGAACCGCATAGGCATAGTAAGCGACGGCAAACTCGCGGAGGAGGGTGAGCTTACGGAGATACTCCGCAGACACGGCGGCGACGTTGTAAAGCTGTCTATCCGAGGACTTTCTCAGGAAAATAAGATAGCTCTCCTGAAAGTGGATTTCGCCCGTGCGGAATACGACGAGGTGACAAACACTTTCCGTTTTGGAACGGAAAACGCCGAGGAAACCGTCAAGCGCCTGACAAAAATAATTTCCGAAAACGATATGATAATCGAGAAAATGGAAATAGGCACGGCGACTCTTGATGAGGTTTTCAGAAAGGTAAGCGGATAATAAGAAAGGAGCATAAAATTTATGCAGCTTAAATACAGCTTCAAAAAGGAAATTTCACAGTTTTTCAGGACATTCAAATTCTGGGGCATTCTTATATGCGTGTTTTCATTCGGAATATCAACGCCTTTGCTCTTCAAGTTTACGGAGCAGATGCTTAAAATGATGAACAGCGAAACTCTCACGGCTGCGTTTGATCCGCAGCAGACCCCCGAAATTCCGTCAGGCGGAATACTCGGCGAGAACATAAGCGAAATGCTTGGTCTATACTCCGATGCCGGAATGATGTTTTATATGACGGTCGCGATGTACGCGAGCTATTCGATGCTGGTAGTGATGTTGCTGCTGATGTCGGCTGCCGGCGGAGAGCAGAAAAAACGTGCGATGATAGTCCCTATGTGCAGCGGTCTGAATTTGAAAAGCTATCTCCTGCCGAAATTTATTCTGTACCCCATGACGATTTTTGTCGTGCATTTTATCGGCGCTTTGTTTGCGGGATTCCTCTGCAACGTAATGTTCCAAAACAACCATATCCCGTTTGACAAGCTCCTGCTGATATCGTTACTGATATCTGTTTACGTTGCATTTATGACGGCAATTTTCCTTTCGGTCGGAATATGCACATCTCGTCCGGGAGCGGCTGTGCCGTTGGTACTGCTTGGAGAAATGATACTTGAAAACCTGCTCATCGGGCTCGGACTTACGGAATTCCACCCGTTTGCACTGCAGTCGTATATATCGGCGATCTCGTCTGGAGAATACGAGCCTTCCGAGCATGCCGCCGGAATAGCCGTTGCTGCAGTTTTGGCTATCGTCATTTCTGAGCTTATGTATCATCTGACATATGGGATCCTCAACGCTAAAAAGGTCGACAATCAGTCGGAGGATATTCCCGAATTCTGATCAATAACACTCACAAAAACACGCGGCGGAATAAAACCCGCCGCGTTTGTTTTATGTTACTTTTTTCTTTCCGCTAAGTCTTGCTATGCCGTATTCAAGTTGGATCTGACCGTCGGTGTTCATTTTGTTAAAGTTGTCAGTTATGCGTTCGGCGACCATATCGCAGTTTTCGGAAGTGATATCCATAAGTATCACTATGACCTGATGTCCGGAATATCTCGTGGAAATATCCGACCTCCGCAAACAGGAGTATATGGACTTTTCAAGTATCTCCACGGCTCGTTCAGTCCTTTTCGCGTCGTCAGCGCCGCTTACCGTAAACAGCACTATCTGGACGTTCTTGTTGCCGCGTTCAACAAATCTCCGTATAAAATTGTAGACGTGATGGAAACTCTCAAATTCCATCTGATATGCGCCGGTTCCTCCGTCGGCGCGGTCCATTATATCCTGAAGATAGTCAATGCTTATTGTTTTTTCGCCGCGTGCCGATTCCGCTGCCATTCTGTCGCTGAAGAAGTGGTAGGAGTTCTTTCCGTTCTGCTTGACAAAATACAGCGCTTTGTCTGCGGAATTGTAAAGCGAAGCAAAATCCTCGCCGTCGCCGGGAGCAATAGAAATTCCGATAGAAACAGAGGTGTCGGTTTCAAAATGATTTTCGTCTATCTTACGGCAGATGTCGTGGATAATATCCGCCGCACGGAGAGAAAGCTCCGGCTTTGAAGTCACGTCCTTAACGAAAATAACAAACTCGTCGCCGCCTATTCTGCAAAGGACATCGCCTTCCTCCGAAAATTCGCGCATTGTATCCGCAAACATTTTAAGCGTCTTGTCACCGGCGATATGTCCGTAATTGTCGTTGATAAGCTTGAAATTGTCCATATCTATCATCATTACGGCACCGCCCGAACCGCTGAGCAGTATGGTGTTCACGGCTTCCTCGGCGTATTGTCTGTTCCACAAGCCTGTCAGCGCGTCGTGTCCGGCGCGGTTTTTTATATCGGAAACCTCGCGTATTTTCTGTTCGAGCCTGTCGGCAAGACCGCGGCGCAGCTCGTCAAGCTCCAGTATCCTCCCTATTCTGTGGAGCATAACGGCGGGTACGAACGGCTTTGCGATAAAGTCGATAGCACCTTCCTTAAAGCATCTCGCCTCGGTTTCGGAATCGTTGTCGCCCGTGAGGAATATCACGGGAATTTCTCTCAGCCGCTCTGATTCGCGGAGCTTGCGCATCACCTCAAAGCCGTCCATTTCGGGCATATTTATATCAAGCAGGATAACGTCGCAGTCGCCCGTTTCGAGGTAAGCCAAAGCCTGCTGTCCCTTTTTCACGAGAATGACTTTATATGTATCGCTCAAAACTTCTCGCGTCGTCTGGAGATTTACGTTGTCGTCGTCGACAACAAGAATGGTTTTCATAAGCACAGCCCCTTTTTATTCGAGTATAGCTTCCTTTATCCCGTAAATTTCCGCAAGCTCTTCCATAGTTCCGTCCGTGCCTGCACCTTTGAGAAATTTATTCAGCTCGTCCGTGAGATCCGAATTTTTCCGCAGTCCGACGCAGATCTTCTCATCGTTCAGCGGAAAATTGAACGCCAGCTTATCGAATTCGTTGCCGTCGGCGGTGTAATATCCTGCCATAATAATATCAATAACTGCCGCGTCCGTTTTGCCCTCAACTACGCTTTGAAGCGCGTCTTTCTGCGTATCGCAGACCGTGTACCGATAATTTTTTTCTTTAAGTATGCTCTCACCCGTCGAACCTGTTTCCGCTGCGAAAAGCAGGTGCTGACAATCCTCTGCCGACGAATATTCTCCTATCGCTTCTTCCTTCATAATAATTACCTGAGCGTTTGAAATGTACACGTCAGAGCAGGTGATCTCCTGTGCAAGCTCGTCTGTATACGTCATTCCGTTCCACACGCAGTCGATAGTCCCGTCTTTCAGAAGCTGTGCTTTGCGGTCCCAGTCTATTTCGACAAATTCGGGTTCAACTCCCATTGTTTTGGCGAACATAACCGCAAGCTGTGCGTCAAATCCGCTCCACTCGCCGTTTTCCTTAAAATCCATCGGCGCAAAATCGGTTATCCCGACAATAAGCGTTCCTTTATTGTGTACATATTCGCTGTCGGAATCTCCGTCTTTCAAAACGGACGGTTTTTCCTTTCCCGCACAGCCGCACATCATCACTGCTGCCAGCGAAAGCGCCGCTATTTTCTTAAAAAAAGTGTTCATCTGTTACTCCTTGAAAAATCATTGTTCCATAAACAGAAGCCCGAAAGAATTCGGTCCGCAGTTGATAGATATAGCCGGAGAAGCCTTCTGATATATCACGCGGTCGAATTTTATCCTTGTATTCACCTGTTTTGCTATGTTGTCCAACTCGTCGGGACTCATTCCCGCATAGGTGATAAAGAGCGTTTTCCTGTCTATTCTGTCGCGGTGTTTAAGCGCCGCGTTTATATATTTTTTTCTTACCGAGCTTTGGTTTCCGATATGGATAGCCGCTACTTTCATATTGCTTTTTTTGAGCTTTATAACGGGACGCATCATAAACAGCTCGCAGATTTTATTGACATTTTGCGGTATCCTGCCCGAACGTGCGAGATATTCCGTGCTTCCCACGACGAATGTGGTTCTGGTCTTTGCTTTTAGAAGCTCGATTTGAGCGAGTACCGCTTCCGCAGACATTCCCTGAGCGGCGTATTCGGCAGCTTTAAGCACGATAAGACCCATACCGCTCGACAGATGCCCCGAATCAACGACTGTGACATTATCGAAAGAACTCGATGCCTCAAGTGCCTTTTCATATCCTCGGCTTGCGTTTTTCGCCATCGAGATGTGGATTATGTGCTGCGCCTTTGTAAGCTGCTCGGCGAAAAACTGTTCATACTCGGAAACGCTCGGCTCTTCGGAGCGTGCTATCTTATTTTTCTGTGCGAGGTATGACAAGACGCCGTCTGTTTCTATCTCCTCGCCTGCCTTGAATTCTCCGCCCTCGGTGATGATGTGATACGGAAGGACGGCGATATGACGATCCTTTGCGAATGATTCGGGAAAGTCGCTCACGCTGTCCGTAGTTATCAGCAACGGGCGTTTTTTCCCGTGTGCGAGAACGGGACCTACCAACACGTCGTTGAATTCTCCTGCCGAAGCAAGCGTCACAAGTTCCCTCGGTAGGTGTTTGAGAAGCTCACTTTCGAGCAGCTCACCGCTCACGGGCTTAAGCAGATACCCGTCGAATCCCTCGCGGTTATAGAGCGCCTGATTTTCTCCACCTGCATTAGCCGTAAGTACGACGATGGGTGTGTTGCGATTAAGTCCGCCTGCCTGCATTCGTATGGCGTGCAGGCACTCTATCCCGTCCATAACCGGCATAAGGTGATCCATAAAGATCATGTCATAGCGCTTGCTTTCGGTTTTCTTCAAGCACTCCTCGCCGCTTGACGCTGTATCCGTGCCGACTTTCGTGTCTTGAAGGAGCTTTGTCGCCACCATAAGGTTTGCATCGTTATCGTCAACAATAAGGACGTTTGCCTTCGGAGCTTCAAAAAGCGCCCTGTAGTGTTCGCGGGTGTGCATTGTGTGCTTAGTTTCGAGGTCAAGCTCACCAATAGCCTCGGTGCTGACGATCTTCTGCGGAAGTGTCACCATAAACGTCGAACCTTTGGTGTAAACGCTGTTTACCTCAATTTCTCCGCCCATAAGCACCACCAGCTGCTTTACTATTGAAAGCCCCAGACCCGTGCCCTCGATATGACGGTTTTTCTCCTCGTCCACACGCTTGAACGCGCTGAAAAGGTGCGGAATATTTTCTTTTTTAATACCCATTCCCGTATCGGATACGGTATAGGTGATATACGCCGTGTCGTCTTCTTTTTTAAGTGTCTGGATGGACAGCGTCACCGACCCGTCGGGAGTGTATTTCACGGCGTTGTTCAGCAGGTTTATGATTATCTGTTTTATTCTCACCTCATCGCCGAAAAGCCTTGCGGGGATATTTTCGTCGACATTTATGTGGAATTCCAGCCCCTTGTCCTGTGCGCGTATCCATATCATATTCACGACATCTGAAAGCATTGACCCCACGTCGTATTCCACGGGAACGATATCCATTTTGCCCGATTCTATCTTCGACATATCCAGTATATCGTTGATAAGCGACAGCAGCATTTTACTTGCGGACTGAATATTTTTTGCGTCGTAAGCCACCTCGTCCGTCACTGTCTCGCGGAGGATCATCTCGTTCAAACCGATTATCGTATTTATAGGGGTTCTGATCTCGTGCGACATACTCGAAAAAAATCTGTTCTGCGCCCTGTTAAGTTCTTCTATTTCTTCCTTCTGCTTTTCGGTCTTTCTGTTTTCGGAGCGGTATACGGCGTTCTGGAACAGCAGCATTCCGCAGACGACGAACGACACCAGCACTACCGTTATCAGAGAATCTATGTACGCCATATTCAGCGTGTGCTGTATGATCTTAGTGGGATAATGATACGCGAAGTAATAACACCCAAGCAGCGTAAGCACCCCGCCCACCATAAGGAAATACTTCGCTTTTCCCTGAACGACTATCGTAGCCAGTACGAATCCCACAATAAACCATATCGGTGCGCCGCCGTAAATTCCTCCCGCCGAAACGAAGTTGAACGGCAGCACCACGAACATTGCAATAGCGGCAAGCACAATAGAGCCTACCTGTATCCTTTTCGCCTTTATTGAAATTATTACTATGCTTACCAGTACCGCAAAAGCTATTGCCATAGCTATGACATTAGTCAGCGACTCTCCCGAAAAAAAACCTACGATCGCTCCCGTAGCCAGACCTGTCGCCCCTATTATGGAGATCAGCCTGAACAGTCTTTCCTGAAGCGGTCGTGTATAGTCGCCGATAGCTTTTTCCGCGAACTTTATGATTTTTTTATTCACGAGCATCACCGCCTTTTACGCGCCCGATAAGCGCGGACGTTTTTTCCGAAGCCGATTCATACTCGAACTCGTCAACATCGCGGCTTACGCTGTCAAGTGTCTTTTTCAGCGGCTCGCCGCCATAGGAATACCGGCTAAGGTCGCCTAACAGTTTCTGCGCCTTGTCCGCTTCATACGTTCCGAAACAATTAAGAAGCTCCGACAGAGTATTCAGCAGAGTTTCCGCGTCTATTTCCTCGCACTTTGAATTTTCGCCGTCATCAGATTTTTCTAATCCGACAGCGCTGCCTATTATCTTCACTGTTTCCTTGAAAAGCTCTGTCAGTGCGCCATGATTTTTCCCGACGAATTCTGCGTCATGCTCCTTTGAAGCGTCCTCCAGCTCCTTTGCTTTCTGCGAGAGTATATCCGCTCCGAGCATTTTTGACGAGCTTTTCAATGCGTGGACCTGTATCCTGTATCCGTCCCAGTCACTCGCAGCAAAAAGCCGTTCAAGCTCCGAAGCCTTTGAGTTTGCGTCCGACACGAATTTCGACAATATCTGAATGTAGAAATCCTTATCCTTACGGCAGTATGTAAGTCCCGCACGGGTATTTATCCCTGCTTTTTCAAGGACGGCGATGGGGTCGGTGTTTTCTTCGTCCTTTACGGGAACATCTTTCTTTTCTGCGGGCTTTTCCGCTGCCGGAATATTTTCTTCGATCTCTTTTTCGGCAATGAATTTTATTCTGGAATTTGGCAGCACTTTTCTCAAAACACGCTCAAGCTCGGCGGATTCGACAGGCTTTGACAAAAAATCGTCGAATCCCTCGCGCAAAAACATTTCTCTCGAACCGCTCACGGCGTTTGCCGTAAACGCCACGACCGTGAACATATCCGTAGGGTCGTTTTTCAGCTTGCGCAGCATTTTCAAAGTTTCAACGCCGTCCATTTCGGGCATCATATGGTCGAGGAAGATAACGTCGAAGTCCTCGCTCTCGCATATTGAAACCGCCTCTGCGCCGGAACCTGCTGTTTTTACCGACATCTGATAATCCTTGAGTATTCCCTCCGCTACAAGGCGGTTCATAGGCTCGTCGTCGACTACGAGAGCCTTCACATCGGGGCAGACCATTCTCTGTCCTCTAACTGTCTGATCCTCTGCCGAGGAGTTCAGTACATTCACCACAGGGAAACAGTAGAACGGCTTGTGCATTATCCTGGCTCTGCTTCCCGCACGCAGAGTACCCGCATCATCGGAAACGACCACTACGATTATATCTTCTGCCAGTTTTTCGATATAGTCCGCATCTTTCTCGTATTCTTCCTTTGCCACAAACAAATGCGTCAGACGGTATCTTGAAACCAGCGTTTCAAGCTCCGTAATATTGAACACCCTGTGTGCGGTAACGTCCAGTCCCTGAGTGATATGAGTTATCATTTCGTCATAGAACATTCTCACTTCGGGATTTTTATACTTTTCAGGCATAAGATAGCACGCCAGACACAATTCCGACGGCTTTTCGACCTGCATTCCCGCAGCATTGTCGGCTATTTTCTGCGGAATGCTGACCGTCACGGAAGTACCTTTTCCGTACTCGCTTTCAATATGGACGAAGCCCTCCATAGCCTTTACCATTCCGTAAACTATCGGAAGTCCCAGTCCAAGTCCTCCCGCACGTCTTTTATAGCCGCGGCTGGACTGGTAAAATCTTTCTGTTATTCTTGAAAGGCTTTCGGCTTTCATACCTATTCCCGTATCCTTTACAAGGATACACAGATTCACGCCGTAGGTTTTTTTGAGAGCGTAGATCCTCACATAAACTCCGCCCTCGTCGGTAAATTTTACGGCATTGGAAATAAGGTGCTTTATTATCTTCTTTATTTTTCTGCCGTCACCGTAAAGTCCCGCCGGAATTTTTGCGTCTATGTCAAAAATAATCTCCGGCGAAGGCTTTGTACCCGTCATATTAAGCTCGGTGATGATATCGTTGACTATTGACGACATCATATATGCTTCGTCGCTTATTGATATTCTTTCGGTATCTATTTCGGTATAATCAAGAATATCCTCTATCTGTCCGAAAAGGCGGTATCCCGCTTTCTGAACGGAGATCAGATTTTCGCGCTTTTCGGGGTCGTTCTCGTTTTTGAGCATTACGGCTGTAAGCCCCGTGACAGCGTTTATCGGGGTGCGCAATTCATGAGAAACGTTTGTAAGGAAATCTTCCGTTCGGCGGTTTTCCTCCTTCAGACGCGAGATAAGCTCTTCGATATCCGCGTTCTTACTTTTGCGGCGTGCCTCTGTTTTTTTGAGGATCAGACCCGTTGTCACCACAAAAGCTATACAGAATAAAAGCCTTGCAATTTCCGGAGGAGCAAAGCTCCCTCCCGAAGAAAAAACGTTTATTATGTCATACGCGAGGACTCCGAAATAAAACAGCGCACAAAACGGTATCGGACTGTAAATTTCAGCAGAAAAAAACAGCAGAAATATCCCGATCACAAGCGGCGCTATGACATATATCGAGCTTTCATGCGTTCCGAAAAACACGAATCCGTCCATAGCAGCGGCAAAATACACCCACATAAGCCACTTTTCGGGCATTTTCCGTGAAATGTACAACGCCCAGCAAGCGGCGATCTCGACAGCTAATCTTACAAGTGTACCTTTATCCCAGCCGTTCAGAATGATCTCTGCTCCCAGCGCGAACGCCAGCACCGTCAGTCCTATCGGAAGAATTTTTCCTGCCGAGCGCCCTTTGTCCTGTTTCGCGTACATAACGCCCTCCTACTTTTCCCTCATATGGTAATCTTTATCCTCATCTATCATATCGAGCATTATATCCGCGAATTTAGGGTCAAACTGAACTCCCCGCCCCTCGGCAACTTCCTGTCTTACCTGATCCTGCGGGAGAACGTCGCGGTAGCTTCTGCGTGAGGTCATAGCGTCATAGGCGTCCGCCACGGCTATTATTCTCGCTTCTATCGGAATATTTTCCCCTGCCAGTCCGTCGGGATAGCCGCGTCCGTCATATCGCTCGTGGTGGAATCTTGCCCCCGTCACGAGTCTTGGAAATTCCTCAATAAGCTTCAGTATTTTTTCTCCCATTACAGGGTGTGCCATAATTACGGCTCTTTCTTCGGGGTCAAGTTTGCCGGGCTTATTGATGATAGCGTCGGGGATACCTATTTTCCCTACGTCGTGCAGAAGCCCTATCATATAGATGTTGTCCTGTTCTTCCCTTGAGAAGCCTGCTCTTGCGGCTATCATTCTTGAATAATCCGCCACTCTTGCCGAATGACCGTTGGTATATTTATCTTTAGCGTCGATAGCTCCTGAAAGAGCCATACATATCTGCATTGAAATTTTTTCAAGCTTGATGTTCTGTGCGGTCAGCTCCAGTGTTTTCTGTTCTACCTCGAAAGCCAGATCTGCCTGAAGCCTGCTAAGCTCCACGATATGTTTTATTCTTAAAAGCAGGACTTCGGGATTGAACGGTTTTTTTATAAAGTCCATAGCTCCTGCTTTAAGACCTCTGGTTTCGGTATCGCTGTCGTCGTCAGCTGTCAGGAATATCACGGGAATTACCGAAGCGTCGGCGATCTTATTTATCTCCGCAAGTGTCTGAAACCCGTCCATGACGGGCATATGTACATCAAGCAGGATAAGATCGGGTACCGCGATGCTTGACTGTAAAAACTTTACAGCCGCCTCGCCTGATTTTACGCAGCTTACTCTCATACCCTCTGCGCTCAGGATATTGTTTGCCATTTTGAGGTTTGCAGCATCATCGTCTATCACGAGGATCCAGTAATTCATTACAAGCCTCCGTTTCCTATAGGAGATCTAAAGAAATGTCATTAAAATATTATTATAGTACATTTATAGTTTACCATAATTAGCGCCTAAAGTCAAGAGCTAATTCAAAAAAGCTCAAAAACGTCGGGGACAATTCATTTTATCTAAAATAAAAAGAAAAAATACACGGGCTTGTGACCCGTGTATTTTCCTGAAAAATGCTCTTAAATTAAATTGCCGTGAACATATATGTTGTTTTGAAATAATATTCCTCGCCCGCGTGAAGCACTGTGCTGGGAAAATTCGGGTGATTCGGGGAATCGGGGAAATGCTGCGGTTCTAAACACAATCCGCCGTACTTGCAGTAGGTGTGACCGTGCTTTCCATGCTCGTTGTCAAGTCCTATTCCGATATAAAACTGCACAGCGGGCTGATTGGTAGCAATTACCATCATTCTTCCCGAATCGGGGTCATAGACCGAAGCCGCCGCGTCCTTGCCTTGTTCGGTAGAAAGGACGAAGTTGTTGTCGTAGCCGTTCGGAAGTCTGCCGTTGTCCATATCCTCGCCGACGCGCTTTTGCTTGTTGAAGTCGTAAGGCGTGAGCGCCACTGATTTCAGCGCTCCTGTAGGGATAAGCCCCTCGTCCACGGGAGTATATCTCGCGGAATTTATTTGTACGATATGGTCCTTGATATTTCCCTGTCCCTCGCCTTTAAGATTGAAATACGCGTGATTCGTGAGGTTTATGACTGTGTCCCTGTCGGAAACGGCGGTATATTCCACCTTATAGCCGTTGGAGATAAGCGTGTATTTTGCGGTAATATCAACCGCGCCGGGAAAATGCTCCTCTCCGTCGGGGCTATGGTACGTCATTTCGACGAAAGGCTCCGCTGCGTCCACTGCGTGCAGGATTTCCCAAACACGCTTGTTGTAGCCGTAAAATCCGCCATGAAGCGTATTTTCGCCGTCGTTTCTGGAAAGCTCATAATGTTCTCCGTTAAGCGAGAAACGTCCGAGCCCTATACGGTTTGCGTACCGTCCGACGGTCGCGCCGTGGCAGGAATTTCCGTTCGCGTATTCCTCAAGGGTATCGTATCCGAGAACAACATCCGTAAATATCCCGTTCTTGTCCGGAGCCTCCACCGCCTGCACTGACGCGCCGAAATTAGTGACCGTCAACGAGTATCCTTCCTTGTTTTTAAGCGTGATAAGCAGACATCTGTACCCGTTATAATACCCGAATTCCTTGCTCTCTATCATATAATTACACCTCCGCGTTAATATTTATCGCGTTCCATATTTACAGTATAATTGACAGGCTGCATAGTAGCCTTTGAAACAGGCTGTGCGGCAGGAGTCGCCGTGCTTTCCGCTTTTACGGGAGCGGGAGCCGGCTTCGTTTCCGGAATAACGGGAGCCTCGCCCACAGAAGATGCGGAAGCGGGTTTCGCGGCAGGTCTTGCTGCGAATGAACCGGAAGGTTTTCCGACATTTGGCTTTTGTATATCACCCGGAAGAGTTATCGTCTTTGAACGCGCCGAGGTATTCAGGACGGGTTTCGGCTCGTTCTTTACCTCCTGCTTCGGCATTGCCGTAGCGGGCTTGGGCTTTTCTGCAGCGGCAGGTTTACTTTCAGCTGCCGCCTTTGGTCTTTCGGGAGCGGGTTTTGGTTTTTCCGCAGCAGCGGCTGACACGGACACGGGCTTGCTCTCTGATACGGCTTTAGGCTTGTTCACCGCTGTTTTTACGGGAGTCTGCGATTCGTCGATAATAAACTTGTCTACCGTTTCGCTCAACATTGCGGACTGCGCTGCGAGCAGCTGTGAGCTTTCCGCGCACTCTCCCGCCGAAGAGTTCACCTGATTTACGGACGCGGAGATCTTGTTCATACCCTCCATTACCCGCATTATGGACTGTGCCTGCTTGCCCGAAGCGTCGGCTATCTCTTCGACAACGCTTGCGGACTCTCTGGACTTTTCGACTATGGAATCAAGCATTTTAGCGGATTCGTTTGCTATCACAGTACCTCTGTCGACCGCTTTAAGGGAGTTTTCGATAAGTCCCTTTGAGGATTTCGCAGCTTCTGCGGCTTTCCCCGCGAGAGTGCCTACTTCCTCTGCGACAACGGCAAATCCCTTGCCCGCGTCGCCTGCCCGTGCAGCTTCGATAGCGGCGTTAAGCGCAAGGATATTTGTCTGGAACGAAATATCCTGAATAGCCTTGATGATATTCGCTATTTCGGACGAGGTGTCGTTTATGTACTTCATAGCGCCGACCATCTCGTTCATCTTCTCGTTGGCTTCGTTCATAGCGTCGACGGTCTGTTCGGCTGTGCGGCGGGCAACATCGGCTTTATCGGCGCTTTCGTTTATCTGGTCGCGGACGTTTCCGAGGCTTTCGGAAAGTTCCTCAACGATAGCTGCCTCCTCGGAAGCCGCCGTAGACAGCGCTGCCGAGTTCGTCGACATCTGTGCAGAGGACGCGCTCACCTTGCTTCCCGCGCTGTCGATCTTCGCGATGACATCGCGCATTGATGTGACTATACTTTCAAGAGAATTCTTGACAGGCAGAAAATCGCCGAGGTACTGTGCTTTCGGGCGGACGCAGAGGTTCTCGTTCGCTATCTGCTCTGCCGTTGAAGAAATATCCTCTATGATGTTGCTGTTGATATTCGCGAGATTGTTTACGGCGCCCGCCAGTTCACCGAGTTCGTTTTCTGTTTCTATCTCGACCTTTTTAGAGGAGAGGTTGCCGTTGGACATTTCCATTATTTTCTCGCGGATAATTCCGAGCGGAAGTACTATCTTTTTCCTTATTACGATATTGAAGAAGATGCCCAGTGCCGTCATAGCGGCAATAATTCCCAGATCCACGAAGAACGCTATAATAATGCCGTTATAGTATTCGCCGCTCCTTGCGCACACGAGCAGTGTCCAGCCCGATTCGCCGATAGCCTCGGCGGAATAGACCTTGCGGCTGCCGCTTTCGCCTTTCGGGTGGATATCGACGAGCGAATGACCCGCGCCCATAACATAATTGGGATAACTCTCGCTGAAATCGTTATTTTCGGCGGACGCGGCAATGACCGTTCCGTTATCGGACAGAATAAACACGTCGCAGGCGTTGCCGGATATGATACCGTCGAGCTTTGCGGCTTTCATATGCGACACGAGCGCCGCTCCGGAATTTGTCTTTATTCCGAGGTAAAAATCTCCGCTTCTCGATGCGGGGGTAGTAATGACGGAGGACGTTGACGAAAGTCCCTTTGTCACCTCATCGGGCAGTGCATCGCCGTAGACGGTACCGTCCGCGCCGATATATGTAAGTGCGAGGACGTTCTCGTCAAAGGACGCGATAAGCTCTGCGTGTGCAGTTTTTTCTTCGGGAGTTCCGTTAGCGAATTCCCAGTCGTTTGCGTGGTCGCTTACGAGAATATTGAGATTTCTCAGACCGCTCTCGACGCTTGAAGCGCAGCCCCTTAGATTCTCGGCAAGCATAGTCTTGACGTTCTTCTCAGTCTGAGTATATTGAATGATAATACTCGCCGTGATGTTCAGCACCAGCCCCAGCATAAGCAATACGCTTATCATAACGATATTGCCCATAATAGAGCGTTTTGTTCTTGTGGGTTGTGTACCCATAAGAGTCACCTCCGAAAATATTTTTAATGTTTGATAAATTCCGGCTATATAAATTGTACCACAAACCGATTCTCTTGTCAAGGATTTTCGGTAAAAATCGCGTTACTCTCTCGTATCGGGAAGCTCCTTCTCGAAGCGTATTGTAAATTCCGCGCCTGTAATGCCGTCCGAGCGGTTTTTCGCGGATATCGTATGCCCCAGACGTGAGCATATTCTCTTTGTGAGGTACAAACCTATTCCTGTCGAACGGTTTTCGGCTCTGCCGTTGAGTCCTGTGAATCCGTGTTCAAATATCCTCGGCAGGTCCTCAGCGGGGATACCCGTTCCCGTATCGCGCACTGTAAGCTCCACAAAATTCCCGATATCCTCCGTTACTATTTCCACAGCACCTTCGCGCGTGTACTTGAGGGCGTTTGAAATAAGCTGCTCCACAGCAAAAAGAAGCCACTTTTCGTCCGTTAGCACCTCGATTTTTGTCGGAGAATACAAAAGCCTTATCTTCCTGCGGATAAACTGCTGAGAAAAACGCTTTACGGCGCTTTTTACAATTTTATCCGCAGAAACGCTCCCGAAAACGAAATCGTCCGAATTATCCTCCAGACGAACGTAGCAGAGCGTCATTTCGGCGTACCTTTCTATTTTCCGCAGTTCGTCCGTCAGCTCTTCGGTGAATTCGTGGGGGTAAATCTCGTCCTCGCCGGCTTCCTTCAAAGCGAGGTACATCGCTGAGATCGGCGTTTTTATCTGATGCGTCCACAGCGTGAAATATACCGAGGAATCCTCCGCTCGCTTTTCGGCTTCCTCCGAAAGTCTGTTCTTTTCCTCGCACAGAATATGAATAAGCTCCTCATAGCCCAGCTCTATCACATCGGAGGTTTCGGGAAGATGCTCATCTGTAAGCAGTATCTCATGCTTCAGCGCTTCGAGTATCCTGTGCTTTCTCGCAAATTCGGCAAGATCCCAGACGGCTGCAAAGGCGAAAACAATGAACGAAATAAGCTCCGCATAAAACACCGCTACCGTCGGCACTCCGTAAATTACCATAAGCAGCGCGAAAACAGCCATACATATCCCCGCTGTGACGATCGCCCGAACGTGTCCTTTAAGGAACAGAAAAAACGTTTTCACTTCTTGTCCTTTTTGGAGAAGATAGGCTCGGAGCGTCTGTCGCCTGCTTTGTTCCTGAGAGTTTCACGCTCAGTGCGCGCCCGTATGCGCTCCTCCAGACGGGACTTGCTCTTTTCGGCGATATCCAGCAGCATGAGCCGATTGTTGAACGAGGGCTTGTCGAGTACTATATCGAACAGAGCGTCCATAAGCTCGTCGGCTTCGTCGTCGCTTCGGACAAGCCGGCGGTCGATAAGCTCGCGCTTAGTTACGGCAAGCTGACTTATGTCGTAGCACTCTCCCGTGTTGATTATTTCGTCAAGCGCCGCAAGTGCAGCACGCGCCTTTGCGGTTTCGGGAGTGTTCGGGTCGACCTTACGCGCCCTGCTGTCGGCTATTTCGCACTGAATGAGCATTTTCAGATCTGATGCGCCAAGCTCGCGTATAAGCGCTTTCAGTTCTTTTCTGTCCTCAGGAATGGGAACATCATGGTGGAACACGAGCCAGCTTATTTCGTCCGCGAGATTTTTCGGAAACTCAAGCCTGCGCATAATTCCCTCGGCGATGAGCCTTCCGCGCTCTCCGTGACCCTTGAAATGCCCCATACCGTTTTTGTCTATCGACATACAATCGGGCTTTCCGAGGTCGTGGAACAGCATGGCAAAGCGTATTTCGGGTTCCGGCAGAGCATATCCCACAGCCTTGCAGGTATGCGTCCACACATCATAATCGTGATACGGGGTCTGTTGTTCAAAGTCGACACACTGCTCTATTTCGGGCAGGACATAAGAGATTATATCGGAATTCTGTTCCAAAGCCCTCGCGGCGAATTTTCCCATAACAATGCGCTGCAGCTCCTCACGCAGGAGGTCAGTTTCAGCGTAATCGAAGCAGGTGACATTGGCACGCATACAATTTTTTGTCTGCTCCTCTATCTCGTATTCGTCCTCGGAGCAGTAGCGGACGGCTTCGAGAAGTCTTGACGGCTTCGAGCTGAAGCTTCTTGTCATATCGTAGATGGTTTCCGCCGTAGGCACTCCGCCGATCTTTACATTTACGGTGACATTCTCGCCGATAGCGACGACCTGACGTATATCGCCCATAAGCGCGCTTTTGCCGTCGTAAGGGTCTATAAGTCCCGTTTTTGGTGAATACGCCATAGCGTTCATTGTAAAGCCGCGTCTTGCAAGGTCGGTTTCAAGGTCGGGAGCGTACATCACGCGGTTTCCGAACACCTCGCGCCTGTATGGCGAAATCTGGATAACCATACCGAGAATAGTTACCATTATCTCGCCCCTTGCCATTCCCTCATCGGATATCCTGTACTCTCTGAAAGCGAACATTATGTCGTTTATCTCGGCGTTTGTGACGATGTCGAAATCCTGCGGGGAGTTTCCGAGCATCAGTTCTCTCACGCAAGCGCCGACGATATACGCGTCGAATCCAGCGCTTTCGAGCCGCTCGATGGCTTCCTTTATTTGTTCGGGAAGAATTATCATAAATTTCTCCTTTATTATTCAATTACAAGCTGAGTCCATTAGTCCACATCTTTATTATACTACAATCTTTTACCGAATTCAAGCTGTTTTCACAGAGTATTTCAAAAATATTCACAAAAACACTTGCATTTTGTTGAGAGTTATTGTATAATAAATACAAGAAGTTGTTTTAAATTGTTAAAGCACTTTAATTAACTAACAGGGGGATAAAGCAATGAAAACTTTTTCAGCCGACAAAATCAGGAACGTCGTTCTCGCGGGTCACGGCGGGAGCGGCAAAACCGCGCTTGCGGAAGCAATGCTCTTTAAGTGCGGTCTTATCGACAGAATGGGTAATACCGCCGACGGCAGCACAGTGTGCGACTTCGACGCGGAGGAGATCAAACGCAAGCTGTCAATAAATGCCTCGCTTGTCAATATGACGTGGAAAGACACAAAGATAAACGTTATAGACGCTCCCGGCGGATTCGATTTTGCGGGCGGAATGTACGAGGGCGTCCGTGCGGCTGAAAGTATGATAATCACCGTAAACGGTAAGGACGGAGTATGCCCCGGCACAATGAAGGCGTATCAGCTGGCTATGAAAAACAACAAGGCACATATGCTTGCAGTCACCTGTATGGAGGTGGAAAACAGCGACTTCTACCGTGTGTTCACACAGATGAAGACCGTGTTCGGTCCGTCCGTCTGCCCTATAGTCGTGCCGTATGACAAGAACGGTCCCGTCGAGGCTTACATCAATCTTCTGACTATGAAGGCGTATAAGTACGACAAGAAGGGCATACCTACAGAGGTGGAAATGCCCGCCTCCGAAAACCGTATAGCGGGACTTCGTGCGGCTATGGCTGAGGCTGTCGCCGAAACTAACGAGGAATTTATGGATAAATTCTGCAGCGAGGTGGAATTTACTCACGACGAACTTGTCAAAGGTATCCACGACGGAGTGGCAAACGGAACGATAACTCCCGTTGTCTGCTGCGCTAACGATACTCTTTCGGGTGTGGATATGCTGCTTGATGCCGTGGTTTCCATGCTCCCGTCGCCGAACGAAAGAAAACTTGAAAAAGCAGGCGGAACTGTTCTCGAATACGACGAAAACAAGCCTTTCAAGGGCGTGGTGTTCAAAACTGTAGCCGACCCGTTCGTTGGAAAGATAAGCTTTGTAAAAGTGGTTCAGGGAAAGCTTACCGCAAAATCCGTCCCGGTAGATACCGACGGGCGTGAGATGCGCTTCGGAAAGCTGGTCACTGTCTGCGGCAAGAAGCAGGAGGATGCAGCCGAGATACTCGCGGGCGACATCTGCGCCGTCACGAAAATAGAAGCCAATACCGGCGATACCCTCTGCGACCCCTCCGATAAGACCGCGCTGGAGGGAATGGAGTTTCCGAAAGCCTGCTACTTCCGCGCTGTTACTCTTGCGGGCGGCGGCGATGAAGGCAAGCTCTCCGACGCTATCAGAAAACTTCTGGCAGAGGACAAGACACTCGAATACGTCCACAATCACGAAACCCACGAGCGCACGGTCGGGGGCTTGGGCGACCAGCACCTCGAAGTTATGGCGCAGAAGCTCAGAACAAAATTCGGAGTCGACGTAAAGCTCTCCGCTCCGAAGATCGCGTACCGCGAAGCTATCCGGAAGAAAGTCCTCATCGAAAGCAAATACAAAAAACAGTCGGGCGGTCACGGGCAATACGGTCACGTCAAGATAGAGTTTGAACCGACCACGGAGGACGATCTGATATTTGAGGAGAAGATCTTCGGCGGCTCTGTCCCGAAGAATTTCTTCCCCGCCATTGAAAAGGGACTTCACGAGGCAGCGGAAAAAGGCTCTATCGGAGGTTATCCCGTTGTCCGTGTTAAGGCAACGCTTATCGACGGAAGCTACCACCCCGTCGACAGCTCGGAAATGTCGTTCAAGACGGCAGCTTCTATGGCGTTCAAGGATTGCCTTGCAAAAGCCGACCCGTATTTGCTGGAGCCCATCTATTCGTACAAGATCCTTGTACCCGACGACAAACAAGGCGATATTATGTCGGTCATCTCCAAAAAACGCGGAACGGTGCTGGGTCTTAATTCACTGGAAAACGCCATGACGGAGGTACTCGCGGAAGCTCCCGAAGCGGAAATGCAGGATTTCGCGCTGCTGTTAAGGCAGATAACGCAGGGTATGGGCGAATTCACAAGCGAGTTTTCAAGGTACTCTGAATGTATCAAGTAAGTTAGATCCAACAGAAAATCCCCCTTTCGGTTTGATCCGAGAGGGGGATATTTTTCTGTCATAATGCCGCTTATGCTTTTTCCACAATATTTGATATCCATACGCCCTTGCGAATAAGTATATATCCGACTGTCACCTTAATAAAATCAAGAGCCTGTACTATGGCATATATCCCAAGAATGGGGAGTGTAGTAAATTCGCAAAGAAGAGCCGCAGCCGTGACACTTACAACCCATGTGAACACACTGTCAAACAAAAATGTGACAAGCGTTTTTCCGCCGCTGCGGAGCGTGAAATAAAGAGCGTTCAGGAATCCCTGAAGCGGGAAAAACAGCGCCGTTATCACGATAAATCCCGTTGCGTAATTTTTGACATCGGCTGTAGTGTCATAGAGATTCGGGAACACGCCGGAGATCGCCACAAGAATTATCGTAAGCACCGCCGAAACCGCTCCCGTAAACCACATAAGCCGAAACGCGTCTTCTTTTGCCTGCTTGTATTTTGACGCACCGAGCGTCTGACCGACGAGTATCCCGACGGCGTTTCCGAGAGCGATAAATACGACGTTCAGCAAATTGCACAGTGCGTTTGAGATATTTAATCCTGCGACAATATCCAGACTTCTCTGCGAGTAGCATTGTGTGAGCCGCGCTGTTCCGCCCGCCCACAAAAACTCGTTGAGAAATATGGGCAGACTTTTTTTGATTATCACGCCCGCAGTCGACTTTTTCACGAGCATAGTTTTATATAGCCCGCGGAGGAAAAAGTGCTTCTTCTTTGCCGCGAACGCCCAGATGATCACTATCGCTGCCTCAACGATCCTTGCGGAAACGGTCGCTATCGCTGCGCCCTTAACGCCGAGCTTCGGGAATCCGAAATTCCCGTATATCAGAAGCCAGTTTCCGACAATATCCACAGCCACGGAAACAAGTCCTGCTACCATGGGCTTCACGGACGCTCCCGTTTCCCGCAGACTTCCTGCGTATATCTGCGTTATAACGAACGGCGGCAGTCCCCAGAGCATTATGTTCATATAGTCCAGTGCCAGAGCTTTCGTAAGCGCCGGATCAATATCGGCGCTTTCACCTTTCAGGTATAATTCCACGAGAAAACCCCCGCCGAACGCGAACAAAGGTATCCCCACAAGCAGAACGAACACTCCTATCCAATGCTTGAGCCTTACCGTGCTTTGAAAGCCCTCTGTGTTGTTCTGCCCGTAATACTGCGCACCGTATATTCCGGGACCCGAAAGTCCGCCGAATACCGCGAGATTGAACACGAAAATAAGCTGTCCCGCAATAGACACCGCCGTTATCGCCTCTGTGCCGAGACTTCCTACCATTATGTTGTCGACAAGTCCTACGGCATTTGTAATGCCGTTCTGTATCATCATCGGAACGGCGAGCGTCAGCGCCCGCCGGAAAATAGCATTGTTTTTCATATTTCTCCTTTACAAAATAAAGCTCCCCGCTTTTTGCGGCGGGAAGCGCTTGTTTCTTTTGATTTTGACAGTATATCAGTATTCCGCGTAGACTTCCTCGGTTTCGTCCACGTCCTGTGATGTCGGGACCTTGTGGTCGGGCTTATCCTCTCCTTTGTAGAGGAGTTTGAGAAGTATGGGCGAAATGACCGACGAGCAGAGTATAAGCAAAATTACTGATGTGAAATATTCGGGCGATACCATTCCCACAGCCAGACCTTTCTGTGAAACGATAAGCGCGACTTCTCCGCGCGTCATCATTCCCACGCCTATCTTGAGGGAATCTTTCATATTGAATCTCCAGATCTTCGCCGCCAGTCCGCAGCCTATGACCTTTGCTATGAGGGCAACCGCCACGAACGCCAGTGAAAACCACAGCAGCGTCACGGAAAATCCGTCAAACGTCGTCTTAAGTCCTATTGAAGCGAAGAATACCGGTCCGAACAGCATATATCCCGAAATATCCATCTTGCCCGCTATATATTCCGCGTCACGCAAGTTACAAAGAATAATTCCCGCGACGTAAGCTCCCGTAATATCGGCGATCCCGAAAAACTTTTCGGCGCAGAACGCCATAATAAAGCAAAGCGCCAGTCCGAATATCGGTATTCTGCGGTGGTGGAAACTTTTCTTGTCAAGGTATTTGAAAAGCCAGTAAATGAGGAATCCCACGCCTATGCTGAACACAATGAACAGAAGTGTCTTTATCACCACATCAACAGGCTTTGCATCGGCGGATTTGAAGCCGATAACGAACGTGAGTACGATAATTCCGATAACGTCGTCGATTATCGCCGACGATACTATCACTGTTCCCACCTTGCCTTTCAAGTGTCCCAGTTCACGCAGAGCCTGTACCGTAATTGATACGGAAGTCGCTGTCATTATAGTTCCTATGAAAACCCCGCGGAAAAATTCCTCCGAACCGAACGGCGCAAATCCGAAAAAGCACCCGTACAGCGCCCAGCCCATGACCAACGGCACGGCGACACCCGCGCAGGCGATAGTCACCGCCACAGGACCTGTTTTCACAAGCTCCCGCAGGTTAGTTTCAAGCCCCGCCGAGAACATAAGTATCACCACGCCTATTTCGGCGAGCATTGAAATGAAATCCGACTGCTGCACAAAACCTAACAGCGACGGACCTATGACAAGCCCCGCGACTATCTGTCCGACGACCTGTGGGGCTTTCAGCTTCTTTGCGAGCAGTCCGAACAGCTTTGCCGTGACAAGGATAATTGCGAGGTCCTTAAAGCACTCATATGCTTCCATAATCTACCACTTTCCTTAACAGATGATCCAACCTTATACATTATAGTACATTTATTTTGTAATTTCAAGCGAAAAACTGCACAATTTTTACCGGATAGCGGGGAGATTTTTGGATATTTTGTATTGACAAAATTTTTGCAATATAGTATAATTTATTATAGTAACATCATTTTTATATTTTTAGGAGTAATTTTTTATGCAGACTCATAACTACACCAATCCTGCCGACCGCGGACGCTTCGGTTTTTCCGAAAGCGGTGAGTTCCGCTCACCGTATAAGTCGGAACACTTTATCATCGCCGTGCTTGTGGCTCTGGGAATAACGTTTATGATAATCGCCGGAGCGGGCATAATCGGCGCCGTAAATTATATGCTTCCCGAAGCAGGCGTTTCCACAAACGAATATCAATCAAACACCATATTCTACAAGCTTGCGGGAGTGATCGCTTTTGTCGTTGCCGAAATAGTAATAGCGGCTGTATTCATAATACTGATGAAATATGTATTGCAGGGCTATGTCTGCACATATGTCGCGTCCGAAGACAAACTCATCGTCAATATAGGCGGGACTACTCACACATTCTATTACAATGAAGTTCAGAAAATAGAGTTCGTCCCCCGCGGACTGTTCAAGAAAATTAACGGTTATACCGTTTATATGATAATAAACAACGCCACGGAAACATACGCCGTGACCTCCACGGGATATATTTCCGAAAAAACCACGCCGTTCTGGATAATCAAAGAACGGCAAGAGCTTATACATGAAAACGAATCCCGCAATAAAGCAAACGAGGCTGTGAGCAGTCTTGCCGACGCGTCATTGTTTGCTTCGGGCAGCAGTGTATCCGCTGCGGACGCGCATACTCCCGAAGATAAAATGTCACATGTCCTCGGAAGCACAAATTCTATTCCCTCTGTTTCAGCTCCTGCGAGAACAAGCAGGATCGGTATCCCCGAAGATATTTTCACGGAAACCGAAACAGCGACGGAGATACCTATTACCGAAAAAGACGAGGATACTGCCGCGGACAGCTCCGGCTATTCTCAGAAGCTCTCGCCGCTTATGGAAGAACCGAAAATGCTTTCTGTGGACGAAACTCCGAAATACGATCCTATCGTCATGGGCAAGGACGGCCGTGAAACCCGCGAGAATGATACAGTCACGCAGGGAACATACCTCGAACCTTACAATTTCATTACAATTTCTGTAGCTGTATTTATCAGTCTGTGCGTGATAGCTTTTGCTGTATATCTTCTTAATTTGGGACTTTCGCCGTATTCGCCGCTGCCTAACGGAATTTGCGTTTTCGGATCGCCTGTGGTGGCGTTTATTGGATTTATGATCACGAAAGTCGTGATATCGGGCAGAGAGATCACATACAAGGCGAACGGACGGGAATTCCGGATTTATCGCAAGGGCAGACTTGACGAGAGGATACTTTACTCCGACGTTACCGGAATAACCTATCATCCGTACAGAATAATGTGGGTAAAGCGCGGATACAATGTCGAAATAGTAACAAGGACAAGGACGATAAGATATTCGTTTCTGTATCCGGGGCTGCGGAGATTTGTGAGTGAAAAGGATCTGCCGTTTGAGGTCATAAAACAATATATGAAGTGAAGAGCGGACATTTTGGCAGCATTGGTAGACCAAAGACAAATCAAACAGCGTTGTATATAACCTATCGTCCGAAAAGTGAATGTTATGGCTTTTGTATATGAAATTGTCCAAGAAAAAGATTTTGATTTTTTCAAATCTATGGGATTAAAAAACTGTTGGGGGACAGATCCAAAGATATTTTTGCCGGGGCGAACAGAGTGGATAGCAGACAGAGTTCGAAATGCATTTTTAGTTGCCATTGGGGGAGGGATGCATGATGTGCCGCTTATTTACGATTTGTGGTGAAATGGATATGTCGTGCGTTTGGAAGTTGAAGATTTTCGAAGCGAGGGTAATCGACGTGAAAGCTTTAAGTTAGTATGGGATGTAAATAAAATTCTTATTCCTAAATCAATTTGGGAAAAGCGAGATTTAATTATAAAAATGATAGAAGAAGCCATGTCAGTTAATCAAGGTGGTGTAAAGAAAGCAAATCTAAACTCTATCATTGTTAATATGAATAACGCAACTGCTATTGAAGTGGAGGAAAATCAATAATCTGTCCGGCGAACCGGCAAATGAGATTTTAGCTGTTGTTATTACCTATTTGTGCTGCTCTATGCGAGGTGGAGTGACAAGCCGAGAACAATTTTGAGTTATCTATGAAATATAGCATTCGTCAGCCGGGATATTACGGAAAATGTTCAGCAATCCAAATCGGAATTTATTTTCCTTTAATTTCATGCTATCTTTACCTCTATTCCGACAAAGCAAGTATATGGTTTTATTATTAAATCAAAATATTTTTTATCACCGGCTGCAAAATCGTTGTCAATTTCAAGCCATTCGCTCCATGCTGTGTCAAAGCATTCCATTTCCCATGTTCTAACCGAAAAAATTCTATTATTGCTACCGATAATCTCTTTCCAAAGTTTCGGACTTTTAAACATATGTGAATCTTCGCCGAGCCAATCCGAAAGCAACTCGGCAGCACGACCCTCAAATTCGTCTTTAATTCCCGGAATACCGATCAGAGCAATTCCGCCGTCTTTGATAAACGGCATAATATTGTTTTCAAAAAAGCCTTTATTTCCTGCAAAATAATGATAAGCGTCTATACTAAACACGGCATCGAATTGCTTTTCTTCAAAGTGAAGATGATTTGCATCTTCGCAAACAGGTATCACTTGTTTGTCAATTCCCCATTTGATAAAACGTTTTTTGTTTTCGGCTGCGCTTATCCACAAATCGTTTGCATAAACTTTAGCCCCTGTTTCTTTCGCGATTATGAAACTTGTAAGTCCTCGTCCGCACCCTAAATCAAGAATTTGATTATCAAAATTAAATTGTAAAGAACATAGCCTCAGCAGTTCTTCCAAAATCCTCACGCTGCTTGGTCCCATCATTGTTTCTTTCGAAATATATTTTTGATAGTTGCTGATATTCAATTTTCTTACCTCCGGTTGATTTGTATTGATAGATAAAAATGTACTTATCTAACATTATATCAGATCGTATTTAAATTGTCAACGGCTTTCTGATAACAGCAGACGAAAAAAGTATTTCAATCCACGCTCCACGCATGGTGGAGCGACCTGGGTTACATTATCTCTTTTGCGAGGTTCCTCTATTTCAATCCACGCTCCACGCATGGTGGAGCGACGTTCGGACGTTATTGCTATGCGCGGTATATCCGCATTTCAATCCACGCTCCACGCATGGTGGAGCGACCGCAAATTTCAACAGTTCTCCCGAAATATTTTCGAAAAAAATTGTGAAATCTGTACAAAATTTTTAGTGCGAAATCAAAAATCTCCGCTAAAAATAATTAACTAAATCAAAAAAGCATTGAAAATCAGGTGCGAATCCGGCGCGTTTTTATGTGAGCTTGCGTTTCGCACTAAAGCAAAAGCGGTTTGTCCATTTGTGGGGCTGACTTTGCGCCGTAGTGTTCAACTTTTGCCTTTTGCGGATCGCCTAAAAAGTAAAATCTCAGCGAGTCAAAATTAACGTCAATTTCGCTCAGCAATTTTTGTTTAAGCACCCGCCACTCTGCCGCGTCAACTATACATTCAAACACGGAATTTTGCACCCGAACGCCGTAATTAACACAGCATTTTGCTACACGTCTTAAGCGTTTTCTGCCTTCGTTATCTTCCGTATTTACATCATATGTTATCAGTATCAGCATCTTATTTCCACAAAAACGGCGGATAATCGTCTAAATCTCCGCGCATATATCGTGCAAGCAGCAATGCCTGCACATAAGGCACAAGTCCCCATTTGACCTTTTCTTTCAAAAACGGATGAGTAATTTCATCATCTTTGCGCAATTGCCAGTTTCGCAGGAATTCACGCCGTCCTTCATCAGTCAGAAGCACTGCGCCGTCCTCCTGTTCAATAAAAAAGTCTTTGGAAATTATTTTTTTATTGATACAAGTCAGCACAAACCTGTCGCACAACGGTGCGCGGAATTCCTCAAGCAGATCAAGCGCCAGCGAACGCCTCCCCGGACGGTCGGTATGCAGAAAACCAACATAAGGGTCAAGCCCGACAGATTCCAGCGCGGAACAGCACATACTTGTACACAGCAAATACGCAAACGACAACATAGCGTTCACCCTGTCAAGCGGCGGTCGGCGGCTTCTTACTGTAAAACAAAAATCGTCCTTTTGCTGTAATATCATATCGTTGAAAACCGAAAAATACACCGTCGCCGCTTCGCCCTCAATTCCTCGGAGAGAATCTGCGTCAACCGCCGTTATCGCGTTTTCCGAAGCCGTTTTCAGGTACGCGGATTTTTGCGAAAACAGTTCGGTATCTATTCTCGCGGCATGGTCACGCAGCGTTCGTTCAAGCGTCCATCGGCAATTATACAGTTTTGCGGCAATCATATTTTTCGCGACGCACAGGCTTCTTTCGGGATTATCCGAAATACGGTACTGCTCGCGGCGCAGGAGAACGTTTCCGCAAACCTCTCCCTCGACCCTCGCCATAAACTTTCCCGAACGCGAAAAGAAAATCAATTCCCGATTTTCCGAAACGCATTTTTCCATAAGCGCGGGCGAAGCTCCTGCCGCTCCGAACGCCATTATACGCTCAAGATTATGCAGCGGAAAACGAGCTATTTCTTTATAATTTTTCGAAACAACAATGTTCTCACCGTCAAGCGATAAATATCGTTCGGGAGTGGTGATATAAAGCGTATTCAGCAGGTTCTTCATGGATCTTCCTCCAATGCGCTTTTCAGATATTCAGACACAGAACACGCCTTTTCAAGCGACGGCAAACAAATTTTTTTCAGCAAACACGCGTTACAGGATTTAGTGCGCCGCGCCTTGGGAGTATATCCACGCTCGAAATAACCGCGCATTTCCAAAAGCATTTTTGTCGTTGAATTTCTGAGTTCATCATCAATAATAACTTTTTCACGGCGGCGCGGTTCTCCGTAAAAAATATACCCCTCGCCTATATCACAGCACAGCATCTCTTCAAGACATAAAACCTGCGCGCAAAGCTGAATACGGTCGCAGTCGTCCGATTTAACTTTCCCGCGCTTATATTCAACAGGAACAGCACGAAATTTCCCTTCGAGTTTCGGAATGTAAACGCCGTTTATTTCATCACGTATAAATTCCACAACGTCGCATTCGCCGCTTACGCCGAATTTCCGCGACATTATCCTCATTCCGCGAACGGTTATCAAATCGCCGCGCTTTTCGCGGAATTCGACATTGTGCGCGTTCTCGTGCATGATTCTGCCGTCGGCGGTGCGGAAATTTTCTTCCCACTGACCTTCAATATGTATCAAAGCCCATTGCCGGCGGCAGAAAGTAAAATGCTGAATTCCCGAAAGCTGTATAAACTCTTCCTCGGAATACATCAGACAAGCTCAATAATTTCGGGCTTTACACCCGTATCCTCAACGGTTATGTCATAATCATCAAAGCAGGTGGGCTGTTTTATTCCGTCCTTTAATTTTATCTTGACCGAACGGTGAATTTTCGCGGAACTTACTTTCGGAGTGCGGCAGTCGTGTTCCCACCAGTAAACTCTGCAAACCTCCATACTCCCCTCCGGACGCGCTGAGGAAGCGTCGTTCTCAAAAAGCGTAGTAAGAGCTTCTTTGATTTTTTTCGCATCGTCCGCGGAAAATCCCGTTTTATCGGCAAGCTGGCAGTTTATGCTGCCGTTGATAACGTAAAGTCCGAAAGCTATACGGTGCTTCATTCCCATTGTATCAGATGCTTTTTCATTTTTCCCACCCTCGCTGTTTACGCTTTTGGTTATCTGCATTGAAATAATATCCACGGGAGAAACGCTTGTCGCCTGCTGAATTGAAACAGGTCCGCGAACGCCAACCGAAACGCTGTCGCCCTTAAACGCGAACACCTGACCGAAACTGCGGACATCTATCCATTCTTTGCAGGCTGCTTTAGCAAAATCGTCCTGATTTGTGTTCTTTCCTTTGCTTATTTCTTTAAGAGCCTTGTTATTTGAAACGCGGTCGGAAAGACTGCCATAACCGTCGTCACTGCGGTCATTCGACTGAACAAAAATTTCCTCGCCCATATCCTGAAGTCTGTTGCGTATCTTGCGTTTAATGCAGACATCGGAAATTTCTCCAAGACCCGTTATGCTTTCACGCGGACGGTTTCCGTTAAGCGGATCGCCGTTGGGATTTGCGTTAGTGGCAGTAATAAGCACTGTAAAATCGATTTTGTGTTCAAGCATTTTTATTCCTCCTCGTTGTTGTCTTTTCTTGATTTATAAATTTCAGCCGAATAATGATGGTATCCCAGCAAATAATTCGGACTTAACGCGCCGTCATTTTCAAATTCTCCGACAGAAAATTTGTTCATTATTTCGTTCAGCTTTTTTTCAAAGCGAATTCCCGTATTTCTGCCGTATTCATTTGTTTTGTCAAAATACGGACGCAGCTTTCCCTCGATTATCTTCCATGTTGTCCACGGTCTTTGAGCAAACGCGCTCCAGTATCTGCGTGCATTTGTCACGCGGTCGGTTTCACCTTTTTCGTAAGTGTTTCTCTCGGCAGCGTCCGCTACTGCAAGCAGGCAGCCGTAAAGATAGCTGCGGTCGGTTTCGTTGGGATCGTAAGCCATAGCTGTAACTCCTTCCTTTCGGTCAATGTTGAATTTTCGTATCAAACCGCATGCAGTTTCAAGAACCTTGCGGTGATTTTTGGTTTTTTCGTCGTAAGCAAGCGGATTTGACGACTTTTTGCAAATCGCCCTCACGATATCGGCAGGCAGCGGTCGTCCCTGCGTAATGCACGGCAGCAGGCGGAGGATAAGGTCTTTTCTAAGCTCTGCCTTACAGTCTATAAATCCCTTTGAGGTTTCTGTTCCATAAGCGTAATTTGTTATTTCATATACGGAAAAAGAATTGATTTTGCCGTATTTGCCGTAACCTCTGAGTGCCGCCGTGTCCTCGTGCCACTTTAAGAGATTATCGTAAAAACGCGAACCTTCAAGCTCGTCATAAAGCGACACGGAAAGCCGCCCCGTAGTTGCCGCGTCCAAGCACATTATCATTACTTTTGAGTTAAACGAAATTACTGATTTGTTTCCGAAAATTCGTTTTCTTAATTGATTGCTGTATTCTTTGCTGACATTGATTTCCTGTTCGCTGCTGCCGAACGGATCTTCGCTTTCGTCATATTCGTCGTCTTGTTCGGGTATTCCCTTGCAGCACATATCGGGGACATTGTCCATTGTACTTGACCAGACGACTGCCGTCAAAGAATCAAAATGTATACCCTGCCGCGCGATAAGCCATTTCAGCGCGCTGTGCATTTTTTGACTGAATTCATAGCTTACCGAAAATGCTTCCTTGTCGTTAGAAAATCTTCCGCGATAGGTAAAATTCTGTGTGTCGTTTGTTGATATCAGCTTTGCTTTATCGCCGCTGTTTCGTATTTTCAACGGGTGTTTTTCAGCAGGAGGGAGAACTTTTCCAAGTGCGTAGCACAAAACAGGCTCGCCGAGCGTTTCGTTATAATACGCAATAAATTTCTCGGAAAGCGTGTCGTTTTTCCAAGTTTCAGGCTCATCTATCCCGTCTATCCGAAATCTTACAAAACATTTCTTCTGTTCTATAGTCGCTATTTTTGAATCATCGAGCTTTCCCGTTGTTTCATCGACCAACAAAACCCCGCACCTCACCAAATCGGCTATAACAGTACCTTTAGTGATATAATTGTACAGAGCGTTTACAGCGTGGTGAATATATTCGCTTTCGTTCCATTTTTTCAGCTGTTCAATATAAAGAGAGAATTTTTCGGAATTGTCACTTCCCTTGCCCTCAACAAATTTAGGATAATCGGCAGCTATGTACTGTAGATTGTCCGCAAACGGCATTGCCGCATCTCCGCTTGTCCTGCTTGCGGAATCCTCCGTGACTTGAATAGGGGTATTTTTGCCCTCTTCCTTTGAGAGCTTGCGCGCTGTCGTAAAATTGCCGTTTTTATCAAGCGTTATCTGTATCTGCGCGTTTGCAGTGGAGTGTGATATTTTCGGCAGCACCTCCTCCCCGTCAAACTCTTTTCCGCACTGCGTTTCGTAGACGCTGTAAAGCTCATTTTCCCAGCTCATTCAAATCACCCCCGAAAAATTCGGATAAGCCCTCCTCGGACAGTCCAGAAAAGTTTTCGAGTTCTTTCCCGAAAGGCTTTATAATTTGCGGCTTTATGTGCCGCTTTATTGTACATTCCTTCGGCGGAAGGAATTCGATAACTCCGTCTTTCATCACGGGATTCCAGAAACGCACCGTAAGCTGCCCTTTGTCCTCGTCAAGTTCCGCCTCGTCCGCATAGGTTATGCCGTGGTACATCAGGCTGTACGGAATTTCTCCTGTATTGTCGTAAAAGCCCTCGCCCTCACCGAATTTGCAGGGCTCGACATAGCCTTGACACTCACGCGTTCCGAGGAAAATATCGCGCCGTCCGCCGCGCTCTATCATTCGCCGCGCTATTGACAAATGTTTTCCCGCGTCACGGTCGCATTCAAGCTCCGGGCGGTTTAAATTCCACTCGAAATGCGCCTTGACCTGATAGCATACATCGTCAAGATAAGTGTAATATGCAAGATCGTTTGAGCCGTCGCTGTACTTTATCGGACGGACGCCCCTGCGGACGGTTTTTATCTGATTCACCACCCGCACCTTGTCAATGACCCACACGATAGTCGGCTTCCAGTACACGCTTTGAAGTATGCCTTTAAGTGCCTCGTAAGTCGGTATCATATATGTACACCGCTCTCCTCCGGCCTTCGTCAGAATATCGGTAAACAGCGCCGACGCGCCTGTCACCTTAAATTCCACGCCCCGTTCTTTATGGTTTTTCTCCACATTATCACTCCTTTCAAATTTCAAGAAACTCACGCTCAAGCGGTTCTTTGGTAATTCCGAATTCCGCATTGTAATATCGTTCTTCAAGCGTGAACGCTCCGCACGAAAGTTCGTATATGCCGCCGCATTCGCAAAGTTCCCTAAACAAATTCGGATAAACGTTTACCGTAAATTTCTGCGCACTGCGAAGTTGTTTTATTTGTTCCGCGGGGGAAATTTCCGAATTTAATTTCGCGATAATTTCCTTTGCTGCGTCGCTGTACGGAACAATTATCCCGACAGCCCCGTCTGAAATGACCTCAAACAAACTCCCCGCTGTCTTAAAAGCCTGAGCGCAGTTTTTTATGCTTTTGTTCGCTGACAATACGAACCGGTCTTTATTTTCGGATAGAAAATCCAATAGATTCCCTTTCGGATCTTCGGTGTTGTAAAACAGCTTTTTGGAGTTGCTGTCGTAAAGTCGGGCAAAATACGTTTCCATACATTCAACGCCTAAAATATCGGAATATTTTTTACTTTGCAGCATTTCTATGGAAATATCCCTCGCCACGGTTATTTCGGGCAAACCGTTGAGCTTTTCATCACGCAGATTAAGCAAATAGACGGGGCGTACCCCGCCGCACTCGCCGTTTCTGTTGCAGCGTCCCGCTGCCTGAGCCGCATTATCCATACCTGCAATTATCCTTACAACGCAGCCGAACGAAACGTCAACTCCCGCTTCGATAAGCTGTGTTGTAACGCAAATAAGTCCCGAATTATTTTCACGGATCTTGTTTATTATTTCCCGCCTGTGCTGAGGACACATATTCGTGCTTAAATGAATTATTTCCGCGTCGGATCTTTCTTTGATCAAGCCGAATAATCCCACAGCCTCGGATTTAGTATTAACGATAAGCAAAAGACTTCCGAATTCTTTTTGTTTTTCAGCGCAGAATTCCGCAATTTCTTCAATTTTGCAGCCTTCGGGACGAAAAAGATCTTCAATTTTTACTCTTTTGAAAATTTCAAAATCTTCCGCAGTATCGCCTGTGATATTCGGTGTGTTTTTATCAAGCATTATCGGGAATTTATCCAATTTATCAAACGGCGGCTGAGTAGCTGTGCAAAGAACGATTGTCGCACCGCATACAGCAGACAAAAAATTCGCAGCAAGATTAAAAATATACACGCATTTTATCGGCATCGACTGGACTTCGTCGATTATTATTACCGAATTTGCCAGTCTGTGCATTCGGCGTATGTCGGTAGTTTTTCCCGAAAAAAGCGCGTTCAAAAGCTGCACCATTGTGGTCGCTATCACGGGAGGATCCCATTTCTCGCTGCGGAGTTCGTACTCGTGAAGTTCGGGGACATCGTCCGCTATTTCAGCCGCATAATTTGAATGATGTTCAAGGAAATTATCTTCGCCCGCGATTTTTCGGAATTCATCAGCGTTCTGCTCCAAAATTGACAAAAAAGGCGCGGTATAGATTATACGTTCTTTACCGTGCTTTTTGCAGTATTGTATAGCAAATCGAAGTGACGAAAGCGTTTTTCCGCCGCCCGTCGGAACGATTAGCTTTGTAATTCCGATACAACTTTGCGCCGCGTTTTTACAGCGTTCGGAAATATCTTTTCTCCGCTCGGAAATTCTGTCAGTGGACGCGCCGAATCCCGCAAGACGATCGTCCATACGCGTTTCCATTAAATCAAGAATTTCTTTGAAATTATATTCTCTTTCGGTTTTTTCATCGGACATAAAATCCGCCGTATCTATCCTGTCCGCGTCTATCAAAATTGATTCTGCCAGTCTTTCAAACATTCCCATGTAAAAAGCATATGCCTGTGCGCGGCGTTCTGCCGGAATATTCGTTGAGATCCCGATAATTTTTTCTTTGACCTTTTTATATTCGCCGGCAGCTTTTGCAAGCATTTCGTCTGTGATATCAAGTTCGGGAAATAATTTCAGATTATTTAAGATCTCATCGTAATTTTCGGATTTTTCCGTAAGTCTTGAATAATTGTCCGTACCCTCGTCGTCCACCCAGTCTTTTAGTCCGTGGTGAGAAAGAATTACACGCCCGATAAATCTTCCGACAGCACATAATGTTTTATCGTTTTTCGTAAATTCACGGATATATTTAGCGCCTGCGAAGCTGTGGTCGATCTCCCCGCGCCGGCAGCTGTTTTCTCCGCGAATATATTCGTTGAATTTCCGTATCAGTTTTCCGATATCATGCAGCAGACCGGAAATTCGGCAAATATTTGATATTCCGATAATACTGCCAAAATTTCCGGCAATTTCGGATACATTTTTGCAGTGTGCCGCGACTGTCTGTACTTGATTATCTTTTTCACGAATATGAGCGGCGAATTCCATAATTTCACCTCTTCAAATTTTTGAACAGATTCATTATTTTTCAGTTTATAAAATCATACATTTATAATTATATTCATCTACAAAAATTATATCATATTCTTTTTAATTGTCAACACACTTCTCCAAAATAATCCAATTTTTTGCTAAATAAAGCCCGTTTTGCGCAAGATGTAAAAATCCTGCGCAAAATGCAATAATTGTTTGTGGAATTATCTAAATATTTGAGCATATTTTTGTTTAATTATGGTTTTGCTAAAAAAATCGGTGGATTTTACAGTCCACCTCTATACTGCATTGCATTATAATATACAGGATGTCGAAATGATTAAACTTGGAGATTTGCTAAGGTTTGTTGATAATAATTACACTAAAAACACAAATGTAAAGGCTTTTACAATGTAAAAGTATCGGCTGACAATTGCAGTTCGGCTATGATGTCTCCGAATTTGAATTCTGTGTGTAGGTTAGGAAAACTCTTTCTCCAATTTCACTTATGAAAACGCAGAAATTCCTCTTATGCGCGTCAGCAAAGACAGAGAGTTAAGAGTACTTATCAATACTATGCAGACTCTAACACCTTGAAACCGGTTTCACGGTGTTACATATACAAGCATAGCTTGTGCAGACAGGGCGCGGCGGTTCGTGGCATTGCCACCGTTCCTATATGCAGAATTTGGGGTATTTTCTTTTCAACTCTTGACATCTACAATATACTGTGGTATAATATAGGTGATGATAGGTACGGATAGTATTCGCCCCGTGCGGGGCGACAGCGATGAAAGGAGCTTGTTATGGAAAATACAAACACTAATGAAATCAGACCGGAATTCATATCCGAAGAACAATTCTTTGCCACGGAATTTGCATCTGATTGGGTTTCGGGACACTGCTTAACTTTGGAAAAGAGGAAATATTGGGTATGGTTTTCTCCACTTCAACACAAAATATACCGTTGGTTAGGCGAAAATCGCGACAGGATACGCGACTTGTCCCTTGAAGAAAGTGAGGAGCTGATGATAGCTGACGGCATTATCACAAGGGACGATATATAAGGCAGTCACTAAACACAATTGAATAGTCGAAAACGCGGAGAAAAATCTCCGCGTTTTTTTATAAGGAGGTTTTTATTTGGACGAGAATACTATTAACAAACCGCCCGTTCCCGAAAGCACGACAAGCGCGGCTGAGGAATACTTCCTCGGCGGTGACGACGATTCTCCCTACCCGTTTTAATCAAATTTTTCAGGAAACATCATTTCTCCCTTGACTTTCGGGGAGAAGTGGTGTATAATATAAGCAAGGGAAATCATTTCAAGTGAGGTGATACCAATGGACGAATTTATCAAACCGAAAATAGATGTTGTGTTCAAGAAAATGTTCGCGGACAAGAACAACAAGGGGCTGCTTATCGACCTTCTGGCAAGTCTGATGGATATCGACAAGAACGACGTTCGGGACGTTACGGTACTTAATCCCGAAATAACGCCCGATATGGCACGCGAAAAGTTTTCGCGGCTGGATATTCTTATGACGACCAAAGACAGGTCAATAGACCTCGAAATGCAGACAACAGACAGCAACGACTTTGTAGACAAGGAACTTGTGTACTGGGCGAAAATGTGTGCGCAGGACTTGAATAAAGGTCAGAGCTATGGTGAATTACGCCAGAACATTTCAATAAGCATTCTGGACTTCGACCACGACAAGTTTAAGCATACCGATTATGCGTCGCTTTACACGCTTTACGACGAAAAGCATAATCAAAGACTGACGAACAAGTGCGCGTTTTTCTTCTTTGAGCTTCACAAGCTGAGAAATCTGAACAAGGACATTTCACAATTCAGCCAGAAAGAGCTGTGGTTGAAGCTCATAAATTCTGAAAGCAAGGAGGAACTCGATATGCTGAAAAAGATCAACAATTCGGTAATGAACGAAGCAGTAGGCGTTGTGAACAGTATGAGCAGCGATCCTGCTGTAAGAGAGCTTGCGCGGATACGCTATTTTGCGGAACACGAAGAAGCTTCGCGCCTGCAGGACGCAATAAAACAAGGCAAAGCTGAGGGCAAAGCTGAGGGCAGAGCTGAGGGCAGAGCTGAGGGCAGAGCTGAGGAAAGAGCTGATATCATTGCAAAGATGCGTGATAGTGGAATGACCGAGGAGCAGATAAGTGCAATACTAAAGAGTTAGCCTATCAAGCAGGATTTTCCTAAGAAAAATACGCCGAAGCACGGCAGAACAAGAACAGAGCTAAACGAATAAAATTTAATCCCCATCGTTGCCGATGGGGATTTTTCTTTGCGGTTTTTTCTGTTAATCCATTCCCAGAATATACCTTGCGTATTTGTTCACCAGCTTGTCGATATCATCGAGATTTATCTTTTTATTATTGTCAATGTCAAGCTTGGAAAGCTCCTTCGGGGCATAATCGGGATAAAGAATCCTGCGTGCGACATATGGTTTTTATATGCTGCGCAAATATTGAACCAATACTTTTGTAGCATCGTCAATATCAATTATACCGTTTCCATCATAATCGTAATTGGGATAATCATTTGGTTCAAGTTTTTCACCTAATTTTCTAAGATACAATATAAGTATCTGCAAAGCATCATCAATATCTACTTTACAGTTATAATCGGCATCTCCCACCAGCTTTGTAACAGTGTCAATTATAACAACATATTTTCCCTGCTTGAAAATTCCCAGCTCCGCAGCGCCGTTCGATACCTCAGCGCAGGAAACAAATTCAAGCTCGCCGAGGTTGTTGTACAAAAACAGATTTGCAAACAACCTGTCCGTTTTTTTCAACTCCTCCGATTCGGGAGATACCGGCACGCGTATCTTCGCGCCCTTTCCGAGATTTAAGGCGAACGTATTAAAGCACGCACCGCGCTCCCCTCCGAGCTTTTCGGTAAGAACAAATGGCACAGCCGCTGACGTTACTGAGAGATTCAACGACGAGCTGCCGCTTATTTCCGAAGTGTCAATGACCCATGTGTAGCTTTCGCCGAGCTTCATTCTGAGCTTCAAATCTTTTTCTTTCATTGCAGCGACCAGCTCGGCAGATACCATCTTCATACCCTCGGCGGAAATTTCAGCGCCGTTTTCCGCGTTCTCGATAAGCGCTTTCAATTCCTCGTCGGAGGTCACTGTTTCGGGCTTTTCCTCCTCAGGGAGCTTGGGATTTCCGACCTTTACGGTGCATTCGCAGGACGCGGCAGCGGTATACTCGTCGCCGTCAAATACTGCCCTGAACGTATAGATGGCGTCATTATACGGGAATTCCGCCTCGAACTCACGGACGGCGCTTCCCCCTTCGGTTATTTCCGTTACCGAAAAGCCCGCCTCGCCTGTGCCGCTGGATTCGAGCCGCATTTTCGCTCCTTCGGGAAGTCCGAAAACCTTTATCAGAGCTTTATCGCCCAATTTTATACTATCCTTGCGGGCAGAGATCCTAAGCGTGATAGGACGGCGGCTTACCGTTACGCTGAACATTCCGTCAACGTATTCGTACTTTTCAATATCATCGGGATAGAACGTAGCGGTGAAAATCGTCCGCTCGCAGGGGTCAACAGGAAAGCTGTCCCAGACGAGCCACTCGCCGGAGATCTTTTCGCCGTTTACCTCGGCGCAGCTTCCGTTCGTTGAAAGTATATCTTCGGGAATTTCTTTGCCGTCGTAGGTTTTGTAGATCGAATTTATAGTGAGCTTCGGTATCTCCTTTTCGGCGGGAGTTACTATAAATGACATCATAAAATCTTCATGGTTGCGGACGTTTGTCACAGGAATATCTATTTCGGTGTCATTATAAACGTCATCTGAAAGTGTGAAGCGAAGCTCGTTAAAAGCGATTTTCGGCTGACCGTCGGCTGTAAAATCCTCGCTGTAAAATTCCGGTATGCCGAACAGAGAGCCTGTGGGTTTTATCGTGGACAATCCCATAACGAACGGCGTAAGGGGCTTGACCTTTATTTCCATATAAACATCGGACGAGGGAGCTTTTTCGATAGTGAACTCCACTCTCCTGCTGCCCGAAAAATTCCCCTGAAATTCGATATCGCATACTGCGGGCGAGGACTCGTCAGAAGCGTTGATATTATTCGTGAATGTCACTTGAAAGTCCTTTTCGCCGAGCGTAAGCTCGCCGACCTTTACTGTAACATCGGGAGTTTGAGCAAGACCGTTATAGACGCAGTCGGCGACCATGATCTTCACTCCGCTGCGGCTTTCGGAGCAATCGAGCGGGGTTATCTCGTATGTAATTTCAACGCTTCCCGAATTTTTTCCTGCGGCTGTTACGGTGACGGTTTTTCTGCCGACATTAACACAATCGTCGGGATAAGCTACGGTAAAATCTTCGCCTTCGTGAAGCTCTCTTTCGCCGTCTGAAACAGATATTTTCGGCTTTTGGGGAGAGCCGCTGTAGTCGGTTTTTTCGTACTCAATCTTAACTTTATCACGGGAAATGGTCACAGGCGGAAGCTCCGGAACAGATCCTGTTTCAGATTCCGAGCCGCTCGAAGTTTGAGGAGCGCTGTCGGAAACTCCTGAGGAAGTATCTCCGTCTGAGGAAGTGTCAGATGTTTCCGAAGAAGGGTCGCCCGTCGCCGCATAAGCCGCATATGCTCCGGTGAAAACGGCGATCCCGACAGCGGCTCCGGCTATCAATTTTTTGACGAATAGATTCATTTAATATTCCTCCGTTTTTGTAAAAATTAAAATCCTATTTTGTCAAGATTCTTTGAATAAAATGTCAGTTCCTCGGCGAAAAAATCCGCCGCAAGTTTAAGCTTGTACGTGTTTTTTTCGGAAATATCCGCGACGGCAGCGGTGATGAATCCTGCTTTTTTCGCGGTTTCGACAGCGAACAGCGAATCCTCGAAAACCACCGTGAGCTTCGGTACGGCGCTGACTATCCTTGCAGCGGCATAGTACACGGAGGGCTCGGTTTTTGCTCCGAATTTTTCACAGTCGGCGATCCCGTTAAAATATCGCCACACGTTTAACCGTTCAAATGCGGCTTTCACAAGAATGGGATCTCCCGCCGTAGCGACGACCGCGGGAACGCCCCGTGAGGAGAGCGCTTCAAGAAGCTCCCGTGCGCCGTTTTTCAGCTGCACGTCGTGAAGATAGAATTTTTCGGAAAGCGTGTTTATTTCTTTTATGATCTCGGCGGAAGTTTTCGGGATATCATAGCGTTTTCTGAGAAACTCGGCGCCCTCGGAGATGGTCATTTCATTCAATGTTTCCGAAAGTCTGTTTTCGGGGTGTTTTCCGAGAGAAATTATGTAACGTTCGCCCAGAGAATTCCAGAAAAGCGAGGAATCCAGCAGCACTCCGTCCGCGTCGAACACCGCGAAGTTCGCCATTCGCCGATTCACACTCCTGTAATAACATGCTCAAGAAAAGTTTTCAAGCCGATAAGAACCAATATAATGCCGCCGATAAGCTCCGCTTTTACGCCGAGCCTGAGTCCGAGCTTTCTGCCGCCGAGCGCTCCGATAAGCGACAGCGCGAATGTCACTGCTCCGATAAAAGCGGCTGCGGGAGCGATCTTTACGCCGATAGCCGCAAAACTTACGCCTACCATAAACGCGTCCACAGAAGTCGCAAGCGCCTGAACCAGAAGCTCGTGAAACTTCAGCGCCTTTTCGGGAGGAGTTTCAGTCTTGCCCGAACGCAGCTCGCCAATACTTTCGGCTATCATTTTCCCGCCGATAAAGCCCAATGCCGCAAGCGCGATAAAATGGTCGAAAGCGCTTATAAATCCCGCAAAACCTGCGCCGAGCAGAAAGCCCAATATCGGCATAAGCGCCTGAAATCCGCCGAAAAAGAGCGCTATTATCACAGCCCTGCGTTTTTTCGCAAGGGAAAATCCGTCCGCCAATGACACGGCGAACGCGTCCGCCGAAAGCCCCACGGCGATGAAAAACAATTCGGCAATCGTCATAAATTCTCCTTGACTAATCCTCAAGCTTTGAAGCGAGAAGCGGCGAGTATTTGTTGCGGAAATCCGTAAAGTTTCCGCTGTCAAGAGCCTCGCATATCCTGTCCATAAGAGTGTTGTAAAAGTACAGATTGTGTATTACGGCAAGCCGCCCGCCAAGCTGCTCCCCCGCCTTGAAAAGATGACGGATATACGCCCGCGAATAATTGCGGCAGGTGGGACAGTCGCACTCCTCGTCAAGCGGGCGCGGGTCGGTCTTGTAACACTCGTTTGTGGCGTGCATAATGCCTTTCCATGTGAATATTGTCGCGTGGCGCGCGTTTCGGGAGGGCATTACGCAGTCGAACATATCCACTCCGCGATAAACTCCCTCGATTATATTCGACGGAGTGCCAACTCCCATAAGGTAACGCGGTTTGTTTTCGGGGGCAAACGGCAAAACAGTGTCGAGAATATGGTACATAACTTCCGTAGGTTCACCTACGGCAAGTCCGCCTACCGCATAGCCGTCAAGATCCATTTCGCGGATAATTTTCATATGTTCGACGCGGATATTGTCGTAAGTGCCGCCCTGATTTATCGCAAACAACATTTGCCGCTTATTTATCGTTTCGGGCAGGGAATTAAGTCTTGCCATTTCGGTTTTGCAGCGTTCGAGCCAGCGGGTTGTGCGCTCGACAGAACGCCTTACATAATCCTCCGGCGCGGGATTTTCTACACACTCGTCAAACGCCATAGCGATTGTAGAGCCGAGCTTCGACTGGATCTGCATACTTTCCTCAGGACCGATAAAAAGGCGTTTTCCGTCGATATGGGAAGCGAAGTACACGCCCTCCTCTTTAATCTTACGCAGCTTGGACAAGGAAAATACCTGAAAACCGCCGCTGTCGGTGAGAATGGGCTTGTCCCAGTTCATAAATTTGTGAAGCCCGCCCATTTTGTAGACCACATCTTCCTCCGGACGAAGGTGAAGATGATAGGTATTGCAAAGCGCGACGCGGGTCTTAAGTTCCCGCAGATCCATTGTTGAAACCGCACCTTTTATCGCGGCGGCGGTGGCGACGTTCATAAAGAACGGCGTTTGTATATCCCCGTGCGGGGTATGGAAAACTCCGCGTCTGGCGCGATCCTCGGTTAAAAGAAGTTCAAACATATATTCTCCCGTTCTTATCTATATTTTGCATTATTCGCGTCAGCGAATAATGCGCTCTTACCCCTTACCTCTTATTTCTTACCTCTAATCCAAGGCGTGGCTTAAGGTTATTGCAAGGATATCCTCGCTATTGGGATTTTTCATATAGTAATTTGTGGTTTCGACGCGGCGGTAGATGCCGTCGTCGCCGAGCTGACGGGTGACAACGCGGCGGGTGCGCTCGCCTTTCTCATAAGCGGAGATCTGGTCGCTTATCTCAAATGTATCAGAAAAGAGCTTCTGGTCGTCGGGGTGCATGGTAGACGCTCCGTGAACGATAAGCTCCGCATAAACTCCGGTAGACGGGCAGGACGTTGTTGAAAAGTTGTCATACGCCATCATGTAGTAGCTGTTGCGGGTAAGATTGCTCATAATTACTAACGGGTAGGCGCTGAACACGGCATTGAGCAGGAGCTGCGTCGCTGACGCGGGCGACTGTGTAAGCAGGATATCTTCCGTTTCGCGTATTTCGGCGGATCTCATAAGCGCCTCGCGGAAGCTGTCCTCAGGTACAGGTTTTGAGAACAGGAAGCCCTGTATCAGCTCGCAGCCGCAAGTCCTTAAAAAACCAAGCTGCTCTTTGGTTTCAACACCCTCGGCTACTGTGGTCATATTCAGGCGGTGAGCGAATTCAAAAATAGCCTCAAGGACTATGCGCTCCTTTTCGTTCTCGCAATTATGGGAAAGGAGGGATTTATCTATTTTAAGCTCGTTTGCGGGAACGTCTTTCACGAAATTCAGCGATGAAAGTCCGCTTCCGAAATCGTCGATAGAGATAGCGAATCCCGCGTCCTTTATCGACTGCACGAAATCGAGGATATCCACGCCCTCGAACGCCAAGGCAGACTCGGTTATTTCCACTTCGAGATATTTTCTGGGAACATTGAATTCGTCGGTTATCTCGCAAAGGCGCTCGGCAAATTTCGGCTCGCGCGCGTGGAATCTCGAAAAATTCGACGAAACGGGTACCACTTTATGACCCTTTGAAAGCTCCTCCGCGATAAAGCGGCAGACCTCGCGGAAAACATACCAGTCAAGGCTTATGATAAGACCCATTTCTTCCAGCAAGGGAATGAACATTCCGGGAGATATCATCACCCCGTCGGACATCTGCCAGCGCGCCAGAGCTTCCGCGCCTTGTATTTTTCCGTTCACGGCGTTGAATTTTGGCTGATAGTAGACCTTTATCTCACGGTTTTCAAACGCTTTGGCGATAAGCTCTGTAATATTTTCCTTATTTATCTCGATCCCCATAATGTCAACCTCCGTCGGCAATTTATGTTTTAATTTGCGGCAAAAAGTATTTTCCGTGCAAGACCTGCGTACACATATTTATATTATATCACAACTAATTCTGTTTGGGAATTACTTTTTAAGAAAAAACTCTTTTTCGTCAAAATTACCAGAAATCGCGACTAAAATTTGTAGCACTCGATATTTTATGTAACGGTTTTCAGTCTTGTAATTTTACGGGAATTGGTGTATACTTGTATTATAGGGTAATTTGCCCGCCAAAAGAAATGGAAGGACGGTATTTCTAATGAAATTCGGCTACTTTGACGACAGCTCGAAGGAGTATGTCATCACCTCTCCCCGCACGCCTTATCCGTGGATAAACTATCTCGGAACTCAGGGCTTCTTCTCGCTTATTTCAAATACAGCAGGAGGATACAGCTTCTACAAGGACGCGCGCTTGCGCAGGATCACGCGTTACCGCTACAACAACGTTCCCGTGGATATGGGAGGAAGATACTTCTATCTGAAGGACGGAGATACCGTCTGGAATCCGGGCTGGAGCCCCGTAAAGACCGAACTTGACGAGTACGAGTGCCGTCACGGGCTGGGTTATACGGTAATTACCGGCAAGAAAAACGGCGTGAAGGCTTCCGTGAAATTCTTCGTGCCGCAGGATTTTAACGGCGAAATTCAGAAAGTCACCATAACCAACGAAAGCGGTTCTAAAAAGAGCCTTAAGCTCTTTTCTTTCCTTGAATGGTGCCTGTGGGACGCGAATGACGATTCCACAAACTTCCAGAGGAACTACAACACCGGCGAGGTTGAAATAGTAGGCTCTACTATCTACCACAAGACCGAGTACAAAGAACGCCGCGACCACTTCGCGTTCTATACCGTAAATGCTCCGATTCAGGGCTTTGACACCGACCGCGAGAGCTTCTTGGGACTTTATAACGGGTTTGAGCGCCCCGACGCTGTTTTTGAGGGCAAGCCGAAAAACTCCGTTGCAGAGGGCTGGAGCCCGATTGCTTCCCACTATATCGAGCTTGAACTTGCGGCGGGAGAAAGCCGTGAGCTGGTGTTCTGCTTAGGGTATGTTGAAATGCCTGCGGACGAGAAATTCGACACTTCCGGCAACTACGACGGAATTATCGCTTCCTACACCACCGACGGCGTCGGAAACGCAAAGCCGCTGTGCAACGTTATCAACAAGAAAAAAGCTCTGGCTATGATAGAGCAGTGCAATACCTCCGAAAAGGCAGACAAGCTGTTCGAGAGCCTTAAGAATTACTGGGATAAGCTGCTGACACAGTACAGGGTGGATTCTCCGGACGAGAAAGTCAACCGTATGGTCAACATCTGGAATCAGTATCAGTGCATGGTAACGTTCAATATGTCGCGCTCGGCTTCTTATTTCGAGAGCGGTATCGGGCGCGGAATGGGCTTCCGTGATTCAAATCAAGACCTTTTGGGATTTGTTCACCAGATTCCCGAAAGAGCGAGAGAACGCCTTATCGACCTTGCGGCGACAATGCTTGAGGACGGCGGCGCGTATCACCAGTATCAGCCGCTTACCAAAATGGGCAACCACGAGCTGGGGTCTAACTTCAACGACGACCCGCTGTGGATGATTCTCGCGGTGGCACAATACATAAAGGAAACGGGCGATGTGTCCATTCTCGACGAGAAAGTGCCTTACGAGAACAAAACAGAGCTTGCGGACACCATGCTTGACCACTGCAAGAGGGCGTTTAACCACGTCTGCAAGAAAATCGGTCCTCACGGGCTGCCGCTGTCGGGACGCGCGGACTGGAATGACTGCCTGAATCTCTCGTGCTTCTCCGACAAGCCCGGAGAGAGCTTCCAGACCTACAATAACAAGGAGATTTTCCCGAATCCGCCGTTCTATTCGCAAACAGCGGAATCGGTCATGATTGCGGGAATGTTCTGCTTTATCGCTCCCGAATACCCCGCTATGTGCCGTCTTAAGGGCGACGAATCGGAGGCGAAACGCGCCGAGGCGGAAATTGAGAAAATGCGCAAGAATACCGTTGAATTCGGCTATGACGGAGAATGGTTCCTCCGCGCATACGACCACAACGGCGGAAAAGTCGGCTCTCACGAGTGCGAGGAGGGCAAGATATTTATCGAGCCGCAGGGCTGGTGCGTTCTGGCGGGGCTTGGGAAAGACAAGGGTTACGACCTCAAAACGCTGGAGAGCGTCGACAAGTACCTCAATTCCAAGCACGGTCTGGTGCTGAATAATCCCGCGTTTACAAAGTACATTGTAAAGTACGGCGAAATTTCCACATATCCGGGCGGCTATAAAGAAAATGCGGGCGTGTTCTGCCACAACAACGCATGGATAATCTGCGCGGAAGCGGCGGTAGGTCACGGCGACAAGGCGTTTGAGTACTATTCAAAGATTGCTCCCGCGTTCCGCGAGGAAATGAGCGATCTGCACCGCACAGAGCCGTATGTTTACGCGCAGATGATCGCAGGTAAGGACGGCAAGCGTCACGGCGAAGCTAAAAACTCGTGGCTTACCGGTACGGCGGCATGGAATTTTGTGGCTATATCGCAGTATATTCTCGGAGTAAAGCCGCAGTACGAGGGCTTGAAGATAGACCCGTCCATTCCGCACGAGTGGAACGGATACAAACTGACGCGCCAGTTCAGAGGGGCGACGTACAATATCGACGTCAAAAACCCGAACCACGTTTCGGCGGGCGTGAAGTCGCTTGTCGTTGACGGAAAAGCCGTTGACGGAAACGTAATTCCCGTGTTTAAGGACGGAGAACATACAGTCGAAGTAACTCTCGGCTGAAAGGCAATATAGAAGCATAATATGTATGATAATAAAACGGCAGTCTTAAAGGCTGCCGTTTTAATTTTAAAAAGCACTTGAAATATAACGCCAAATGGTGTATAATTAGTATGGAGAATTATGGCTTTTGTAAAAATTCAACAAAACGGCAGGATAAATTTTGTGAAAAAATTATAAAGTAAAAACTAATTTTATTCTCAGAATATGACGATATAAAATATAGATGCTCTTTTCGGAGGTGACGATGTGATCATTTCTCATAATTTGCAGGCGCTGAATGCGGCGGGCACGCTGAATAAAAATACAAACGCTCTCGCGAAAGCTACGGAAAGGCTTTCAAGCGGTTACAGGATAAACTCGGCAGGCGATGATGCAGCGGGGCTTGCTGTGTCGGAAAAGCTCAGAGGACAGATACGCGGTATCGCGCAGGCTATTCGGAACTGCAAAGACGGGATAGATCTCGTGCAGACGTTTGAGGGCGCGATCGGCGAGGAGCAAAGCATTATCAAACGCGCAAAGGAACTTGCCGCAGAAGCTGCAAACGGCACATATGATGATGTCGACCGACAGGCACTGCAGCTTGAATATTATAATTTATGCGAGGAACTGAACCAGATAGCCGATACCGATTTCAACGGAACGGTGATGCTTAACGGCGGATATATGGCGGACGGTTTTACGGTTCTTACCGAAAACGGAACGATGTGGCTGAGTCCGTCGAACGCGGAACTGCCGGAGGATACATTCAGAAATAATTTCTACATCGCTCAGGAATCAATAAGCAGCGTTCCCGACCCTGAACTTACTATAGAGCTTATGCCGGACGTGAAAGATAAACTGCTGAGTGACGAGGAACTTATGGGAGCGCTTCTCGCTATAAACGACGCCTCACTGAGAGCTTCGTATGACCATATCGCTCCGAAATTCTCGTTGGAGGGGCTGCCGGAAAAGTATAAGGATATGATCTCCATTGAATACGAGGAGGACGGCTCGGCAATCATCAAAATAACCACGCCGAAAAGCGGCACGGTGGACGCGCTTCGTGTATACTGCACGGAATTGCCGCATTACGCTTCAAGTACCGCGAAAGGAAGATGGTCAAGCGGCAGCGTCGGAAACAGCAGTATGGGTTCTCCCGACCCGACCGACCCGCAAAACGCGAAATATCTCAAAGACGGCTCTTTAGAGCGCTGGACGTCAGGCTATGTCAACGGCAGGAACGCTACGCGTAAAGAGCGTGAAGAATATCTTCAGTGGATAAAGGACACCAACGCGAGAGCGGAGCTTGTCAAGGACGATAATTTTGACCGCGACACAGACCCTCTGGAATATACATGGAGCGTCGACGGACAGACGTATAAAAACGAATACAATGCTTCGGGAACTCCTCAGGCGGACGGCGACAAGCTGCCGCTCTACCCCGACGGATACACCGGCGGTCCGCAGGTCTATGTCGAAAATATGCATTTCTACTACAACGACGAGAGAATGAACAGCGACGCGAAATGCTACGACCAATGGGGATACTCCGTGCAGAGCTGGAGCGCGTCGGGCTCATATAAAGGAAAGTCCTACGACGGCGGAGGAACAAGTTATTCTTCCACAAGCAGTCAGTTTTATCTTGATACATGGCTTGATTACGGCAGCAGCCCGAACGGCACTACGCTCACGCTTACTTACGACAAGAACACTGACAAATGGAAAGATAACGTGACGAACGAATGGCACGACGCGGGCTACTACGGGATAAGCTATCGTTATCACAATTATTCGGACGAGTACCTTAAAAGACCCGAAAATTCTTACGCAAGGCAGCTGGACGCGAGAAATCTTTACCATTTATTTGAGGAAGACGGGAAGCTACCCGACGGATTTACGCTTTCCGTAAATCTTCCGACCCCCGCGGTAAGGTCACAGAGCAGCAACGGAGAATATTTCAATCCGAATTCGGCACATTCCGATTACAGCGACGGCTCGGCTAAAAGCGGCGACTTCAAGATGGGAGAATTTGACCCCGATAACCCCGACGCGGGCGGAATAGACTACAAGGTCGCAGATGACGGAGCAGTCTACAGATACGACGAGGAACGTAAAGTGTGGACAGACGAGGACGGAAAGGAAGTAGACCTCGCAGGTATGGGAGTTCATCTGCCGAAATCGTTCTACTACGACAACGACCCGCTTCACGACGGAATGGAGATAACGGTTTCAAATCCCACTCAGATAGGCGGGATCTACATCGAGGCGGATATAAAGCTCTACGAGGACCGCGGCGTAAACGCTTTTTTCAGACTGTACGACAATCTCACATATACACAGAATTTGATTTTACAGACAAATTCAAGGACGAAAGATTCGGTGTCGTTTACATTCTGGTATCCGTCATCTTCGCTGGGAGGGCTTAAAAATGACCTTAACTGCTCCTCAAAGGGTCTGGGAATGAGCGAGCTTAAATTCGACCCGATAGAGGAAGCAAACCGCGCTATAGACCGTCTGGACTATGCTCTTGCGAAAACATCAATGGTGCGCTGCGTTTTCGGAGCGATACAGAATCGTCTTGGGCACAAGATTGACGATCTCAGCAACGCTCACTATAACATAAACGGCGCCGAAAGTCAGATTCGCGACGCGGATATGGCGACGGAAATGATGAACTACACAAAATCAAGCATTTTACAGAATGTTTCACAAGCAATGCTCTCGCAGGCGAATCAGAAGCCGCAAGGAGTGCTTTCCCTGCTTGGTGTGAACGGATAAAAAATAATAAATAAAATCAACGGCAGCCTTGACGACTGCCGTTTTATTATAGGAATGTTTTTATTTGGGCTTATTCGGTTATATATCCGTCAAAGCCTGCGGTTTTCAGCTTTTCGAGCTGATTTTCGGCGAGCTTTCTGTCGTTGAATGCGCCGACCTGCACGCGATAGAATTTTTTGTTTCCGGAAGTTTCCGGAGGCTTTACGGCGGTATCTTCTAACAGCTTTTTTACTTTATCCCTGAACCAATCCATATCGCGTCCGAATTTTGAAAGCCAGTTTTCGGGATCTCCGTGGGCGGAGGCGTAACCGCGCGCATTTGCTTCCTTATGCGAGATAACATTTTCAAGCTTTATCTGCGGAAACTCCTTCATAATTTCCACGACGTACTGTGCGGCTGCGTCAAAGGCGCGGTTGAAATAATTTTCATCGTTAAGTCCGTCCTCGCACATTTCAAACTGAATATACGCGGGCGAGAAATTATAGCTGCCCTTGGTGCCGCTGCCGCAGCCCCAGCAGCAGATGTCATACGGCAATATCTGTGCGGCGCGGACTTCGCCGTTTATGTCAAGTCCAACTACTCCGTGCGGCGTGACGAGATTGGAATTTTCCCCGCCGAACCAATTCTTGTTCGGATTTACTCCGACCAGATCGGGAGCGTAGACGTATCGTTTAAGATTGGGGTTATTCGCCGCGGTTGAATGAACGATTATCCCCGCGGGCGAACCGCTCGGCATTTTACGGTTTTCCTTATAGCATGCCGAAAAAGTTGCTATTGCTTTAATTGTTTTCATACTCTTCACCTTCCTGCGGAGAGTCCCCGCCGACAGTACGCTTCGCGCCTTGATCTAAATCATTTGTGTTTACGCGAATATATTGTTGATTATTTTCTATAGCGCCGTTTGCGGGGGTGTCCCCGCCTGTGGTATCCGAGTTGCTTTTTACCGCCGAGCTGTCGGTCATGCTCTCGCCTATTATGTAAGTTACGATAGCCGCAGCGGAAAGCAGACTTCCGGAAATCTTATCGGCAAGATCGTCCGAACCGCCAAAAAGTGTTATTATTCCCGTAACAAAGCCCGCGACAGCTATCCAGAATTTTCTTGATGTAAGCTTTCGCTTCAGATCCATAAAATCACCTCCTCACGGCATTATATGCCGATTTTCGGGACTTGTCAATCGTCCCGTTCCATTCGCTTGTTGAGTTCGGATATCTGCTCTTCCAGCACGGGGATACGCCTTGCGAAATTATTATGCTCGTTTACTCGTTTTTCGAGCTGTTCGAGCCGGTAAGCCGTAAGCTTGGACGAAACGACTATTCCGCCCAGACTTCCGAAAAGTGTTCCCGCAAGAGAAAGCATTGCCACTATTACCGTGTTGTCCATAAATTCACCTCCTGTTTTGATATGTTCCCTTACAATTTAAGTATAGAATATCTTCGACTGCAAAACAATGTATTTTAGAGGTAAGAAGTAAGAGGTAAGAGATAAGAAGTAAGAAAAAAGCGCACAGTATGAAATACCGTGCGCTTTTAAGTTTCACTGTAAACTGTTAAGGCGGGGATTATTTAAGCTTCTCTCCGTCCTTGAAGGCGTTTCCGACTTTTTCGCCGAGTTTGAGATAAGCGGCGTTTACAGGGTCGAAAACTATGGCATTAAGCTTTGCGGGGTCGATCTTGCCGTCGGTGAGTATCTTTTCGTCGGCTACTGCGTCAACGATCTCCCCTACGAGAATACCGTCCTCATTGAATTTGACGAGCTTGCACTCCAGCGCGAAGGGAAGCTCCTCAAACAGCGGAGCGTCGACTTTTCCTGCCTTTTTGGCGTGAAGCCCCGATTTCTTCATCTTATCGGGGTCATCGTTCGCGGAAACTATGCCGACATAATCGCACTGTGTGACAGTGCCGGCGGTCGCGAAGCTGACGGTAAACGCGCCCTTTGCTTTGATATTTTCGGTAGTCCTGTGAGAGCCGAGGGAAACCATCACCTGATTTGACTCATACTGACCGCCCCAAGCGGCATTCATAGCGTCGGGAGCGCCGTTTGCGTCGTAGCTGCCGATAATAAGCACGGGCTGTGGGAACACCCACGATTTTACTCCAAAACTTTTCATAAAAGAATTCTCCTTTCAAAATTTAATACAAATTTATTATATTACATTTTTCAGAAATTGTCAAGGGGGAAAATCAATTTTTCCGATCAGACCCGCAATTTCCGAGGACCTCGTTCATACTTCCCGTGCGGTATCCAAGAAGGTCAAGGGTTATGTAGCCGAATCCGAGTTTTTGTAATTTACCGTAAATTTCGCGGCGGTTATTTTCGTCGAGAATGATTGAAAATTCGTCGGGAAGCGCCTCTATTCTCGCTATTTTTCCGTGTACTCTAACTCTTGCCTGAGAAAGTCCCATGCCGAACAGGAATTCTTCGGCGGCGGCGACCTTAGAGAGCCTTTCGGCGGAAATTTCCTCTCCGTAGGGGAATCGCGACGCAAGGCACGCAAGCGACGGCTTGTTCCAGGTGGGCAGACCGAGCTTGTGGGAAAGCTCGCGTATATCGGCTTTGGTGAAGCCGTTTTCAAGAAGCGGACTTATAATGCCGAGTTCTCTTATCGCGATCATACCGGGGCGATAATCACCCTCGTCGTCGAGGTTTGAGCCCTCGCAGACGGCAGTGCAGTTGTTTTCTTGCGCGATTTCGAGAATTTTCCCGAAGATCGCTTTTTTGCAGCGATAGCAGCGGTCAGGGGGATTTTCGCCGAATCCGCCGATACCAAACGGGTCGAATTCGACAACTATCTGACGCGCGCCTATTTTACAGCAAAGCTCTGAAGCGCCCGAAAGCTCGCTTTCGGTAATGAGAACGGACTTTACGGTGACGGCGCAGGCTTTTTCTCCGAGAGCGTCGTGAGCGGCTTTCAGCAGGAGCGCGGAATCCGCTCCTCCCGAAAACGCCACGGTGACGCTTTTAAGCTGCTGCAGAAAATCACATAATTTATTATATTTTTCCGAAATTTCCACAAAAATCACCTCATAAAGTATATTATACTCCCGACTATAAAATTTGTCAAGCAAAATGAGAAAATTCTCCTTGACAAATTAAGCGAACGGCTGTATAATGAAATTTAAGAGGTGAGCTTATGAGATCGGATAAAAATGCGGATATCGCGAAAATAGTCGAGGGCGTTATGCGAAAAGCAGAGAGCGGCAGGTCGCCGGAGAATATAGCGCAAAGCCTTAACGCAGACGTTAAGCTTGTCCGGCAGATATGCCAGATATACTATACGCACAAAGGAATTAATGTTCAGGGAATACTGGACAGACTTTGAAATAACAGATACTAATTTAATTTTTAAACGTTCAAAAAAATACTTGACAAATTTTCTGGATTGTGGTAAAATGAAATTGTAGTAATATTGCACAAGTTTTCTCAACGAACAAGGGCAATATTCGTTAAATTTTTAACCTTGCAAAGCGGTTTGGTTGGGTTTATTTCGCTTTGGGCGGTTCTTTGTGATTTAAATCCGAAGCTCACACTTTGCCGGTCAAATTTTAAAATTCAAACATTGTGGAGGTATTTGTTATGCAGTTGGGAAATGTCATCGTCGGACAATCGGGAGGTCCTACTTCCGTAATCAATTCGTCGCTGGTGGGCGTGTTCAAGACCGCAAAGGACGCAGGCTGCGCACACGTTTACGGTATGCGCCACGGAATTGAGGGTCTGCTCTCGGAACAGTATGTCGATATGTCGGAATATGTTAGGAACGACCTTGACATCGAGCTTCTCAAGCGCACACCCTCCTCTTTCCTCGGCACTTGCCGCTATAAGCTCCCCGATTTCAAAAAGGACGAGGATACATACAAGAAGATCTTCGAGATCCTTAAAAAGCTCGACATAAAGCACTTCTTCTATATCGGCGGAAACGACTCGATGGACACCATCGACAAGCTCTCGAAATATGCCGAGATAATCAAGAGCGACATCACATTTATAGGCGTTCCGAAAACCATAGACAACGACCTTGCTATGACCGACCACACGCCCGGCTACGGAAGCGCGGCAAAGTACATCGCTTCCGCTATGAAGGAAATAATTCGCGACGCCAACACCTATCCGAACGAGTCCATAAACATCGTGGAGATCATGGGACGCGACGCGGGGTGGCTTACCTGTGCATCAACGCTTTCGCGCTCGGAGGACTGCATGGGTCCGGATATCATATGCCTGCCCGAAACCGTTTTCGACTTCAATCAGTTCATTAATAAAATAAACGAAATACGCAAGGAAAAGAAGATAATCACCATCGCTGTTTCCGAGGGTATCAAGACCGCAAACGGAAAGTATGTCTGCGAGGAAAACCGTCAGTCTATGCACGAGGACGCGTTCGGTCATAAAACACTGGGCGGTACGGCACTGTATCTTGCGGACGCTGTGGGAGCAGAGCTGGGAATTAAATCCCGCGGAATCGTGTTCTCTACGCTGCAAAGATGCGCGTCGCATCTGGTTTCAAGACGTGATATAACGGAGGCGTTCACGGCGGGCGCTGACGGAGTTCAGCTGGCTCTTCAGGGCGGAACGGGCAAAATGATAATCTTCGAGAGGATCTCGAACAACCCGTACCAGCTTAAGACCGCGTCCTGCCCTGCTTCGGCGGTCGCGAATGTTGAAAAGCGCGTTCCATCCGAATGGATAATCAACGACAACTCCTATGTTTCAAAGGAATTCTCTGACTACGCTCGTCCGCTTATCATAGGTGAGCTTTCACCGTTTATGGTCGACGGTCTGCCCCGCCACCTGTTCATCGACTGACAGACCGACAAAAAACAAAGCGAAAACTGAATATTTCGTCCTCCCGTTTGAAAAAACAGGAGGATTTTTTTACCTCGTTTTGAGAAAAGGTTACAATTTGGTTACAAATAGTTACAAATGGTTACAAATTGGTTACAATTCTGTAAGAATTATTGACAATCGGAGTTTTATTTGATATACTGAAATTGTAACGGAAGCATGGAATTCCGAAATAAATTTCAGGAGGGGAACTTTATGAAAAAATTCACGGCTATATTCTTTGCGGCACTCTTTGTACTGAGCCTTACGGCGTGTATAAACAAATCAAAGCAAAATTCCGAAAACCATTATTATGACCCGTCGGAAAGCTTTTCCGACAGTATCCCCGAAGAACATGATGGCGAAGGAGGTTTATTATGACAAAAATCACATTTTCGTTCAGGAAATTTCTGGCTGTGCTTTTGTGTGCTGTAACGGCACTCACTGTAATATCTGTTCCGGCAAGTGCGGATATGGGTCCGAAGCCGTCGGTCATCGTCGAATTTCTGAATCTCGGTGACGAGGTCTGCTATGGGACGCTGCTTTCATTGAAGAAGACCACAGGACCCGACAGCGTATGGAGCGGTGACGAAAAAGACGGAAGGTACATTGAAAACGGTTACGAATACACGGGAACTCCATACAAGATATGGAAAGCGTTTGTTGATTACAAAGATCCCGACGGATATTATTTCCTTCAGGAAACATGGAATGTGGGCGAGTCCAAAAAAATAAGCTGGACGTATTACCCGCCGTCGAATTACAAAATACTGCTTTATTTCCCAGAAAAAAACGCATTCGTTTCAAGCGGGATCTACAAAAGCTACGCTTTTGACAACTATTATACCGTGGATATGGAGGGCGTTGACATAGTATCTGCGGATTACGACGATACGGATCCCAACAATAAAATAGAAGCGGACGGCTCGTATTCCAACGAGAGAATAGATGCATATAACTCGTATTCCAACGAGAGAATAAAAGCATATAACTCGTATAAGTTTCAACAGGAATTGCTGTCAATGCTGGCAAGGATCGTTGCCACGATCATTCTGGAGCTTGGAGTGGCGCTGATATTCGGATTCCGCAAAAAGAAAGAATTTCTGTTTGTTGCTGTGGTGAACGTTGCGACGCAGATAATGCTTAATGTCGGACTGAATGTGATAAATTATTATATGGGCAGTCTGGCTTTCACTGTGTTCTACGTTCTGCTTGAAATTGTTATATTTATAGCTGAAGCGGTGCTGTATTCGGTTTTCCTCAACAAATTCTCCGAAAAGCAGAGGAAAAAATGGTTTTTTGTGCTGTACTCTTTTGTATCGAACGCGGTTTCCTTTGCGGCAGGGCTGTTCCTTGCGAGTGTGATACCCGGAATTTTCTGATAAACGGGCACAAGGTTTTCAATACGCTTTTACGGCGTTTAATAATATATACGAAAGGATCCCCGCAGTCGGCTGTGGGGATCTTTTCAGTCTGTAAACCGTATTGACAGGAGAACGAAAATGTGTTATAATTATAATGTATGTAAATTTTTATATGACGTTTTCAAGGAGAAAAATGGCAAAAATGGCGAAATTTAAGGAAATTTTCATAAAGCTTCTGCCGATGCTTATTGTGCTGGTTTCGACGGGAATTTTTATGTTCGCGATAAAATTTGTTATCGGGATATTTTACGAGCCGAAAGATACCGTGACAATAAAGGAATACGGCGAGGAAAAATATGTTGTCGTGCAGTGTTATCAGAATCCGTCAAGTCACTATTATCTCCTAAGAGGAGATTTTGTCTATGACGAAAAACGCTACGACAACGCCGCGGGAGAACACGACAGGGCTCACCTCGCGGACGAGCCGCTGGCTATTTTCACGCTGAACGAAACCCCGCTTGATATGGAAAATACCACCGTAAAGCTGATTTTCGAGAACAGCGGGCTTTCGGCGTATCAATTCGGGGAGTTTATCATCTACAGGCTGGAGGGCGAATACGGCGTTATGGCTCCGCTGCGCGAATACAAGGAATCCGCCACGAAACGCAAGAACGACCTTTACGTCACGCGGCAGCTGCTTAAAAACGAACGCTGGAAAAATTTCGACCTGCCTAACTGGGAAACGGAAGAGGAATTTGTCGAGAAACTGGAGCTTATAGAGCTTCATCTTGACTCGGAGTATACGGAGGATAATTGACCGAATGGGATATCTTGATAAAATTAGGAATTTCTGTATAATCGCACATATCGACCACGGTAAATCCACATTCGCGGACAGAATACTGGAACAGACGGAAACTGTCGCGCTGCGTGATATGGAAGATCAGCTGCTGGACAATATGGATATTGAACGAGAGCGCGGTATAACCATAAAAGCCCGTGCTGTGCGCCTGAAATACAAAGCCGACGACGGCGAGGAATATATTTTCAACCTTATCGACACACCCGGACACGTCGACTTCAACTACGAGGTTTCGAGAAGCCTTGTTGCGTGCGAGGGAGCCATCCTTATTGTCGACGCTTCACAGGGAATAGAGGCGCAGACTCTCGCGAATACCTATCTCGCGGTGGAGAACGACCTTGAAGTCGTTCCCGTGATAAACAAGATAGATCTGCCCTCCGCGCACCCTGCCGAGGTCAAGGAGGAGATAGAGAACGTTATCGGTATCGAAGCCGAGGACGCGCCCGAAATTTCCGCGAAAATGGGAATAAATATCCATGCTGTAATGGAAGAAATAGTGAAGAAGATTCCCGCTCCCAAAGGCGACGAGAACGCGCCGCTGAAGGCTCTTATTTTCGACAGCTATTACGACAGCTACAAGGGAGTTATAGTCTATGTGCGCGTGAAAGAGGGCTCTGTAAAGCCCGGCGACAAGATCCGTATGATGGCAAGCAAGGCAGAGTTCACCGTGGTGGAGGTGGGCTTTATGGGCGCGACGGAGCTTGTGCCCTCCGGGGAGCTTAAAGCAGGCGAGGTGGGATATATCGCCGCTTCGATTAAGTCTATCGGCGATACAAAGGTCGGAGATACCGTTACAAGCGCGGTAAGACCCGCAGACGAACCGCTTGCGGGATACCGCGACGTAAACCCCATGGTGTTCAGCGGTATCTACCCTGCTGACGGAGCGAAATACGGCGATCTGCGCGACGCTCTCGAAAAACTGAAACTGAACGACGCGTCGCTGTCGTTTGAACCTGAAAGTTCTATAGCTCTGGGATTCGGATTCAGATGCGGATTTCTGGGGCTGCTGCATATGGAAATAATTCAGGAGAGAATCGAAAGAGAGTACAACCTCGATATAATCACGACCGCGCCCTCTGTTGTCTACAAAATCGAAATGACGGACGGCAGCGTGAAAATGATAGATAACCCCACAAATTTCCCCGATGTGACGCTTATCGCGCAGTGCAACGAGCCTATGGTAAACGCGCACGTTTATTCGCCGTCCGAATATGTTGGAAACATTATGGAGCTTTGCCAGAACAGGCGCGGAGTGTTCAAGGATATGAAATATATCGACCAGAACCGCGTTGACCTGCATTATGAGCTTCCGTTGAATGAGATAGTGTACGACTTTTTCGACGCTCTGAAATCCAGGACCCGCGGGTATGCGAGCTATGACTACGAGATGATTGGTTTTGCGCCGTCAAAACTCGTGAAACTGGATATTATGCTCAACGGCGAGGTTATTGACGCGCTGTCGTTTATCGTTCACACGGACAAAGCTTACGAGCGCGCAAGAAAAATGGCTGAAAAGCTGAAAGAACATATCCCGCGGCAATTGTTTGAAATACCGATACAGGCGTGTGTGGGCGGGAGAATTATCGCGCGGGAAACGATAAAGGCTCTGCGCAAGGACGTTCTCGCAAAGTGCTACGGCGGCGATATTACCCGAAAGAAAAAGCTTCTAGAAAAACAGAAAGAGGGCAAAAAGCGTATGCGTCAATTCGGCACGGTGGAAGTGCCGCAGGAAGCGTTTATGGCGGTACTAAAGCTCGATGAGGAGTGACAAGGGACTGTATATCCACGTTCCGTTTTGCCGGAAAAAATGCCCGTACTGCGATTTTTACTCGGTGGTATTTCGGGAGGAATTCTCGGAAAAATACGCGGACGCGGTGATAAGAAATATTCGGCATTACGGCGGGCGGTTTGATACGGTATATTTCGGCGGAGGGACTCCGATATTGCTGTATAAGGAAATCCCACGAATTCTGGCGGAAGTTGATTTTGAGGAGAACGCTGAGATAACCGTGGAATGCTGCCCGAACGAGATGAACGAAATTGCTCTTAAAACTCTCCGTGAAGCGGGCGTGAATCGGCTGTCGGTGGGGATTCAGTCTTTATGTGACGAGGAACTTGCCGTGCTGGGGCGGACACATTCCGCGAAAGAAGCGGAAAATTCGGTTCTGCTTGCGAAGAATGCGGGATTTGAGAATATTTCTGCGGATCTGATGCTGGCTGTTCCGAAACAAACAAAAAATTCCCTCCGAAAAAGCGTGGAGGGAATTTCTAAGCTTGGCGTGACGCACGTTTCGGCGTATCTATTGAAAATCGAGCCGAACACGGTTTTCGGGAAGAAAACTCCGGCGGGTCTTCCCGATGAGGACGAAACCGCAGAGTTTTATCTTCTGGCAGTCGAGGAACTGGAAAAGCACGGCTTTCACCAATACGAAATAAGCTCGTTTGCAAGGGACGGAAAGTTTTCCCGACATAATCTCAAATACTGGAAAAGAGATGAGTACCTCGGAATAGGTCCGGCGGCGCACTCGTTCCGGAACGGGAAAAGATTTTTCGTGGAACGGAATTTGCGGGAGTTTCTCGAAAACTCCACCCAAAAAACGACGGTCGAGGACGACAATGTGAACGAGGACGAGGAAAAAATAATGCTCGGTCTAAGGCTAACGGAGGGCGTTGAACTCAACGAAAAAATCGAAAAGGCACTGAAACGAATACCAAGGCGGTTTTACAGAGTGGAAAACGGACGGTTGAGCCTAACACCCGAAGGCTTTCTGGTGTCAAATTCGATAATCGCGGAAATTCTCGAAAATTTAAATATATTATAATAGGAAGGAACGCATTTTTTCAAAAAAATTTCAAAAAAATTTTATGTTGAAAAGTAGAACGCAAAAAAATTTGGAAACCGTTTTTCAGTTGTGCCGACCGCAAAAAGAACCCCCGTTTGGTACGGGGGTCGGGGATTCTTTTTGCGGGCTGGCGTCGCTGAGGGGATTTGAACCTCCGACCTACCGCTTAGGAGGCGGTCGCTCTATCCAGCTGAGCTACAACGACATACATATATATTATAACACACAATCTCTTGCTTGTCAAGGGCTTGTGTGTATTTTTATGGAACTTGTCCAAAATATTCCGGAAAAATTTTGTAATTTTGCTGTAAAGTAATTTTACTTTTGTGTATATTTCATAATTTTTACGGAAAAATTCGGTGAAATTGGATAAAATTGCGAATTGACGAATGCTTTTGTTTGTGCTATGATTTAATTGAACGGATATTAAGTTGTGCTTGACCGTTTATTTGGAAAAATAAGGGTGTAAAATTTCCAAAATTTTCCCGATAGATTTTGCGAAATTTTTTGAAACTTTTATTTTCAAATTGACGACTACGCGAGTGTCAAGAGAAAAAACCAAGGCAAATAAAAAAATTTCACGGGAATGTGAAACTTTTCTAGCCTCTCTTTTGACTCCCCACCCAAGCGGATCTTTTCCGTTTGTTTATTTCGAGTCCCCGATCACTCGAAAACTTTT
>CANRNN010000004.1 GCA_947632025.1 uncultured Clostridia bacterium
CGTTAGGCGACTTTCTTATTATATCACTTTTCTTCAAACTTGTCAAGGGGTTTTTATAAAAAATTATTAAAATTTTTCAAAAATTTTTAATTTTTCGATTTTATCCGCCCTCAAAGTCAAAAGCCGTGACAAATATATATTTTATCACAAAAACTCTCGTTTGTCAAGGGGGTTTTACTCAAAAAATCAAATTTTTTTCTTGGCGTCCTTGACCTCGGAAATGATCTTCATAAAACTGTCAACATCGCCGAACTCTCTGTAAACGGACGCAAAACGGATATATGCCACGTCGTCTATCTCTCTGAGCTTACCCAATGCCATATCGCCGATCCTGTCGGACGTCACCTCGCGCTGGAGCGTGTTTTTCAGCTCGGTCGCGATTTCCTCGACGATACTCTCTATCCTTTCAAGCGATATAGGTCGCTTTACGGTTGCACGCCGAAGCCTTTCGACGAGCTTCTCTCGGTCGAACGGCTCGATGGAATGATCCTTTTTAATAACCATCAGCGGTACTTCTTCGATGATCTCATAGGTGGTAAAGCGCGAGCCGCACTTAATGCACTCACGGCGACGGCGCACCTTATTCTCGGTGGGACGCGAATCAATTACCTTGCTTTCCTCACAGCCGCAATCAGGACATTTCATAGCAAATTCTCCTTATAAATTGTTATACACTAATATTATATCACAATATTTTGTATTTTTCAATAATTTTAATAAAATTTTTGGAATTAGTTGAAAAAATTTTGGGAATGTGGTATACTTAATATTAAGGAATGTGCCGGAGGTGATTTTATGAATGTTTCTTTTTCGGAGCTTTCGCCTGAGCTTTTCGCGGGAAAAGGGTTGCCGTCGGCGGAATGTTCTTCAGATGGCTCGTTTATGGATTTCGTGGAAAAAGCTCTTGCCGAAAAATCTCCTGTTCCCGAAGAATATCTCCAAAGCGAAAACGTTATCGTTTCTCCCAGGCTCGAAAGAAAAATGAAAGACGATCCGGAACTTGCGGGCAGGATCTTAGAGGAAATAAAAAATTTCAGAGGAAATTCCAACAACTCCCGTGAGGAGATGCTTATTATCAACCGAAACGGCGAGTCATTCCATTATTCGCCAAAAGAGAACGACAGACCCGAACATCCCACTGCCGAAGAACTTAAAGAGGTCGCACGCGCACGCGCCCGCAAAAAAGCTCGCCTTGACGCTTATTTTCACCTCCTTGAAAAAGTCTGCATAAAACGCAAGCTTATAGAGCAGGAAAACGCCAAGCGCGGCAGGCGTTACCGCTGTTCTGTCACAAAGCTCGACCTTACCGCCGAAAGCCGCAGAATTACTGAACCGCCCAAAAATCCCGACTATTATTTCTGAAACTGTGAGGTAAAAAATGCTGGATCTTGTTTTTCTTGTGCTTATGATCATCGTTCTGGTAAACGCCATAAGGGGAAATTTTCTCGAAACTCCCTGCAATGTCGCCATCGTCATAGGATTTCTCGCTGCAATAATAGGTGTTATAACCGCTTTTCTGTCAACCGGAAGCAGCAGCGGGGCAGCTTTTTTCCTCAACATATTGTGCGCGGTCATAGCAGGGCTGTTAAAGCCCGCGGCAAAGCATTTTGTCAAGCTCTACAATAACAAACTTGCAGAGGAACAGGAGCGTTTGTCTCGGGAGCTTGAACGTATGGACCGCTTCAACAACAAACCTCCCGTCTACACCGAGGAAAATTTTGACGACCCGAACCTACGATTCAACGGCGAATATAAAAACGTAAAACACAAATAAACGCGGGAATTTCTCCCGCGTTTTGTTTTGTTATTTTGTTACATTTTTATTTTATATAAGACCAGAATTATTAAGAGCGGATACAAGCGCCTTTATCGACGAGTTGATAATATCCGTATCAATTCCTACGCCCCAGCTTGCCGAGCCGTTCGGGAGAGTTATTCCGATATAGGACGCGGCTTTCGACTTAGAACTTACCTCCACGGCGTTTTCCGTAAATACCGACAGTGTATAGTCAAGACCGAGATTGTCCTTGATAGCATTTGAAACAGCGTCCAGACGTCCGTTGCCCATACCGCGCAGCTTTCTTGTTTCGCCGTGAATTTTCACAGTGACTTCGGTGGAGATCTGCTCGCCCTGAGTGTAGTGCGCTTCGGTCACTTCAAGCTTGTTTTTGAGGTTGACATAAGTTTTCTCGAATATCTCGTAGACTTCGGCGGGCTTAAGCTCCTTGTGAGCGCGGTCGGAAACGCCCTTTACCGTGTAGCCGAAATGCTCTCTCATCTTCGGCGGCATTACTATGCCGTAATTCTGCTCCATAAGATAACCTATGCCGCCCTTGCCCGACTGCGAATTTATTCTTATAACGTCGCCCTCGTACTCTCTGCCGAGGTCGTGCGGGTCAATGGGAATATACGGAACGTTCCACTGCGTGAGTTTTTTCTCCTCGCGGTATTTCATACCCTTTGCGATAGCGTCCTGATGAGAGCCCGAAAACGCTGCGAACACCAACGCCCCGCTGTACGGCATACGCTCGTAAACTCTCATTCTTGTAAGACGCTCATAATTCTGCGTAAGCTCCGGCAGATTTGAAAAGTCAAGATTCGGCTCTATCCCGTGAGTATACATATTCAAAGCGAGAGTGATTATATCGACGTTTCCCGTGCGTTCGCCGTTTCCGAAAAGCGTACCCTCCACACGGTCAGCACCCGCAAGCAGTCCAAGCTCGGTGTCGGCGACGGCGCAGCCGCGGTCGTTATGCGGGTGGAGCGACACAATAATATTCTCGCGGTCGTGAAGCTCCTTACACATATACTCTATCTGCGACGCGTAAACGTGCGACATACTCTCCGCGACGGTCACGGGCAAATTTATTATCACCTTGTTGTCGGGAGTAGGTTTCCAGATGTCGATAACGGCGTTGCAGATTTCTGCAGCGAATTCGGGCTCTGTTCCCGTAAAACTTTCGGGCGAATACTCAAAACGGAAGTTGCCTTTTGTGTTAGCCTTAAACTCGTTCATCAACTTTGCGCCGCTTGTCGCTATTTCGATTATTTCTTCCTTGCTCTTGCGGAAAACCTGTTCGCGCTGGGCAACGGAGGTTGAATTGTAAAGGTGAACTATCGCGTTTTTGCAGCCTTCGAGAGCCTCGAAGGTTTTCTTTATGATATGCTCGCGGCTCTGCGTGAGGACTTGTATGGTCACATCATCCGGGATAAGATCTCTTTCGATAAGCGCACGGCAGAACTCGTATTCGGTATCGCTCGCGGCAGGAAAACCTACTTCGATTTCCTTAAAACCGACGTTCACAAGATATGTGAAAAATTCGAGCTTTTCTTCAAGGCTCATGGGGATTATAAGAGCCTGGTTTCCGTCGCGCAAATCGACGCTGCACCACACGGGCGGCTTTTCGATATACTCGCGCTTCGTCCATTCAAGGCACGGATACGGCGGCATAAAATAACGCCGCTGGTATTTGTTTGCAAATTTCATTAAAAAATCTCCTTTCAATTTAGAGGTAAGAGGTTGGATGTAAGAGGTAAGAAATCAGTTGTTGCCTTTCAGCTTGCCGAAAAACTCGCGCGTTTCAACATCAAACCAACTTTGCGGAGTCTCGTGACCTATTCCCTCGTATATTTTCAGAACAAATTTTTCGCCGCCCAAAGCCTCTACCGCGTTTTTCAGATTTTCCATTCTTTCAAGAGGATTGTCCTCGTCAAGCTCACCGCAGCACGCGTAAACCCACACGTCCTTAAAATACTCAGGATAATTTATCGGCTTTACCTTTGCAACAAATTCCTCAAGCTGTTCGTCCGTCCACACGGAGGTTTGCCAGTTCTGACCCTTATCAAAGCAATCCCAAATCGGTCCGTGGTCGGTAAGCGGGTCGGGGCAGGCGTTTTCTGCGGTTATAGCCGTGGGCTTATACTTTCCGTATACAACATAATTCAACGCTATATTCCCGCCCATGGAGCTGCCGATCAAGCCGAAATTTGACGCGTCAACATCTGATTTCGTGTTGTAATACTCCACAAGTGTGTCAATGTCCTTTACCGTTTCCATAAACGCCGCGGGAGCCTGTATCGGTCCGTCCTGCGACTCGCCGCTGCCCGCGCAGTCGATAGAAACAGCGCAAAAGCCCTCCGCAGCAAGGTTTGCCGCATAGTTCAAATCCTTATGCCAGCCGCCGCCGTGTATCTGAATAAGAAGCGGCTTCGGCGTGCCGTCGTCTTTCTTTACCTCATAAAGCGGTATGCCGTCTATTTCCAGCTTTCTCACAGAATAACCCTGACTTGTATAGTCGCCGTAACTGCCTTTATATTCGTCGGGAATAGGCAATTCCTTTACCTGCGCGTTAAACTCGTCAATTTCCGTCTTGAACTCCACAGGCTCTCCGGAATAATCCTCAGGCATTGTGCGCGAGGCAATCACAGGCGCGGGCGCGTCTGCGTATTTTTCCTCCTCCGAGGGCGTTTCCGAGGCATCAGGAATTGAACTTTCCGAAGATGATGAGGACGAAGATGACGTTGAATCCGACGAACTTACCTCCGAAGAGGACTGCTCGCTCTCGGACGGCTCTCCGGGAGCGCACCCCGACAGCATTATGACCACCGCAATTGCCGCCGCATAAATTTTCTTTTTCGTAAAATGCTCCTTTCCATTAAAAAAGTCCCCGCCCACACTTGGGGACGAGAACTAACCCGTGTTACCACTCCAATTTGCGAAAATCCTCCCGGAAAATCGCCTCTGCCACGCCAAACAGCGCGTCTCTCTGTAACGGAAGAAACCCGTAACGGACTAGTTGCAAAAATAAGCGTTCGCCCGTTCTGCTCAGGAGCGAGTTATCTCCCTGCCGCTCTGCCGTTTCGCACCAAACAACGGCTCTCTGGAAAAGCGCGCAGGTTCTTGTTCCCCTTCAACGCATTTAACTATTCAATTATATTATCAGTATAACATATATTTTTTATTTTGTCAAGATTATTTTCAAGAAAATTTCAAAATGTCGAAAAAGCCCTTGACAAGGGACGGCATATATGGTATAATAAGTATTGACAAAATGCCTTATCAAGAGCGGCTTCAAGCGAGCGGCGATAAATTTCATCTGATTTTCGCCGTTCAAGGGGACTGGTCCCTCAGAAGCCCGGCAACCACCGATTTTCGATTTCTGTATATCGAAAGCCGGAACGGTGCTACTTCCTGCGGCAAAAAGCCGAGAGATGAGGAGTGAACGGAATTTAACTGCTCGCTCCTTGACGGAACGAGCATTTTGTTGTGTCATTAAAATTCAACCGAAAAGAAAGGACAATCATTATGAACACAAGTAAGCTCTTTACTTCCGAAAGCGTCACCGAGGGACACCCCGACAAGATATGCGACTGCATTTCCGACGCGGTGCTTGACGCTATCCTTGAACAGGATCCTATGGGTCGTGTTGCCTGCGAAACCACTACAACAACAGGTATGGTAATGGTTATGGGAGAAATTACTACCACGGCTCAGGTGGATATCCCCGCAATAGTCAGAAAGACCGTCCGCGAGATAGGCTACACAAGCTCCGAATACGGCTTTGACGCCGATTCCTGCGCCGTATTCACAACTATTGACAAGCAGTCGCCCGATATTGCTATGGGCGTAAACAACGCTCTCGAAGGACGCGAACAGAACGCCGGCGATACAGGCGCGGGCGACCAGGGTATGATGTTCGGGTTTGCCTGCTCGGAAACCTCCGAGCTTATGCCTATGCCGATAAGCCTTGCTCACAAACTCTCGAAAAAACTTACGGAAGTGCGCAAAAACGGCACGATACCGTATCTTCTTCCCGACGGGAAAACACAGGTCACTGTCGAATATGACGGCAACAAGCCCGTGCGCGTCGATACGGTTGTTGTATCTTCCCAGCACCTCGCTTCCGCTACTCTTGAACAGATACGTTCCGACATTATCGAAAAGGTAATCAAGACCACCATTCCCGCCGAGCTTCTTGACGAGAACACAAAGTACTTCGTAAATCCTACCGGACGTTTCGTTGTCGGCGGTCCTATGGGCGACAGCGGACTTACGGGGCGCAAAATTATCGTTGATACATACGGCGGATATTCCCGTCACGGCGGCGGAGCGTTTTCGGGAAAAGACCCGACAAAGGTCGACCGTTCGGCTGCGTATATGGCGCGCTACGTCACGAAAAATATAGTTGCTGCAGGACTTGCCGAGCGTGCCGAGCTTCAGCTGGCTTACGCTATCGGAGTTGCAAAGCCTGTTTCCGTTATGGTGGACACATTCGGTACGGGAAAAATTTCCGACGATAAGATCGCCGAGGCGGTCATGAAGGAGTTCGACCTCCGTCCCGCGGCTATTATCGAAACTCTTAAACTTCGCCGTCCGCAGTACCGTCAGGTCGCGGCTTACGGACATATGGGACGTGAGGATCTCGACGTTATGTGGGAAAAGACCGACCGCGTAAATGACTTGAAGAAGTACTTGTAAGGAAAGTTTTTGGTATACTAGCACATTTGTGGGGCAAAGCCTCGTAACAGGCTTAGAGAGGATACCGTTCTCAAAGACTTTCCTCTTTGCTGTCCGAAATGTTGACAGGAACGTTTGATTGACGCATCTGATTTGCAAGCGACAAATCAGAATTTGGAGGAAGTTGCAGGTGAATAGTGAGGACATTATAGCAGAATTATTTCGTTTACAGGATAAGAAGTATGCAGCTTTCAACTCAAAGCTGCTCCCGACAGTAGAAACGGATAGAATCATAGGTGTCAGGACACCGGAACTCCGTATCTTGGCAAAGAAACTGATCAAAGACAAGGACATAAACCTGTTTCTGACATCTCTTCCGCATCAATATTTTGATGAAAATCAACTGCATACGTTTGTAATATCGCAAGAGAAAGATTTTGATAAATGTATTGCAGAAATTGAAACTTTTCTTCCGTTTATTGATAATTGGGCTACCTGCGACCAGCTTTCACCAAAGGTGTTCAAAAAAGAGCCGGAAAAACTTCTACCGTATATCTGCACGTGGATCAAATCAGATAAGGTGTATACTGTCCGATTTGCAATCGGTATGCTTATGCAACATTTCTTAGATGAAAGATTTGATACAAAATATGCAGATATGGTTGCGGCGATAAGAACAGAAGAATACTACATAAATATCATGATCGCGTGGTATTTTGCTACTGCTCTGGCAAAACAGTACAATTTTATACTTCCGTATCTGGAAGGTAAAAAACTTGATGATTGGACACACAATAAAACAATTCAAAAAAGCCTAGAAAGCAACAGGATAACATCAGACCAAAAAGATTATCTGAAAACCCTAAAAATCAGATAGTTTATAAATCAATATATTTCATTTTCTTTCCCCCATTCGTGTGAACGGGGGAAGTTTTTTATTTAAGTGTGAGAATCCAGTCAAGCAGGCTTAACGCAAGCTTTGACTGCTCGGCAGACATCAGTTTAACCTTTTGAGCGGCGGCTTCCGCAAAACCGCCCTGTTCGACCTCTTTCCTCTGCGTTCCCAGAAGAAGAGCGTCGGGAGTGGTTTCCAACGCCTCGCAGAGCTTCATCAGCACATCTATGCTCGGCACGGAGGACGCTCTCTCAATATTCGAGAGATATTTATCCGAAAGCTCCGCCATTTCGTTTACCTGCCATTGTTTCAGACCAAGCTCGCGGCGGCGGTCAGCTATTCTCCGACCAAGCTCTTTGTAATCCACATAAAACACAAAAAATCACCTCATACTATAATTGTACACTTATAGTATTACTATAAAAACCTAATTTAGAGTGAAATTTCACTTGACAATATGAATTATTTGTGATATACTGATATTGTGGATCCCGCTTATGATCTTCAATGGGGGTATTATGAAAATTCGCATAAACAGGAGAACAATTCGCCGCACATTTACGGGAAGAAAAACTTTTCCGACCGAGAAATTCAAGATAACGAAACGCCGCACACACAACGTCTTGCTTATCTCTGCGGCGTGCATATTGGGATTTATCGCTGCCGTAATCATTTTAGCAATCGTCTGAACCCGCGGGATTCACAAACGCCCCCGAATTTCGAGGGCGTTTTGTTTTGCAAAAAAAATCTCCCCCCGAACGTCAGTCCGGAGGGAGCATTTTTTAATTAAACCTTGAAGTGTCGATTCGGTTGAGGGCGCGTTTGAGCTTCGCGTCCGCAAGCAGCAATTCCTTGTCGCTCTTGGCGGCTTTTATGCGCTCCTCGGCGGTCGCCTTCGCGGCGTTCGCACGCTCAACGTCTATCTCGTCCGACCATTCGCAAGTCTGAACGAGTATCGTCGTCTTTTCCTTCGACACCTTGATAATTCCGCCCGAAGTCGCCGCACGGCGGAACTGTCCGTCTATCATTATCCGCATCTGCCCGATACTTATTGCCGCGCAGTACGGCTCGTGCCCGTTTAGTATACCCACGTCGCCGACCGTCGTTCTCACGATCACCTGTTCGGTTTCTCCGTCGAAAACGGTCTTTTCGGGCGTTATGATCTGAAGCTTAAACGGTGTCATCGGCTTTTCCTTTCGTTAGTTGGTGGACTTTGCCTTCTCGACAGCCTCGTCTATCGTTCCGACGAAAAGGAACGCCGACTCCGGCAGGTCGTCGTGCTTGCCCTCGATTATCTCCTTGAATCCGCGGATAGTTTCCTTCAGCGGAACGTACTTACCCGTCATACCCGTGAACTGTTCCGCAACCGAGAACGGCTGTGACAGGAAACGCTGTATCTTTCTCGCTCTGGAAACCGTCAGCTTATCCTCATCGGACAATTCGTCCATACCAAGGATAGCGATAATATCCTGAAGCTCATTATAGCGCTGGAGAATTGCCTGTACCGCACGGGCTACTTCGTAATGCTCCTGTCCGACTATCTGCGGTGTGAGTATTCTTGAAGTAGATTCCAACGGGTCGACTGCGGGATAGATACCCATCGACGCGATATCACGCGACAAAACCGTCGTTGCGTCCAAGTGTGCGAACGTCGTAGCGGGGGCAGGGTCTGTAAGATCGTCGGCAGGAACGTAGACCGCCTGAACCGACGTGATAGAACCTTTCTTCGTGGAGGTAATTCTCTCCTGAAGCGCGCCCATTTCGGTCGCAAGGGTAGGCTGATAACCTACGGCGGACGGCATACGTCCGAGCAGCGCGGAAACCTCCGAGCCTGCCTGTGTGAAACGGAAGATGTTGTCTATGAACAGAAGAACGTCCTGTCCCATTTTGTCACGGAAATATTCCGCCATGGTAAGTCCGGAAAGCGCGACTCTCATTCTCGCTCCCGGCGGCTCATTCATCTGACCGTAAACGAGGGCGGTCTTGTTGATAACTCCCGACTCGGTCATTTCACGGTAGAGGTCGTTACCCTCACGGGTACGCTCGCCGACTCCCGTAAATACGGAAATACCGCCGTGCTGTTTTGCGACGTTGTTGATAAGTTCCTGTATAAGTACGGTTTTTCCTACGCCCGCGCCGCCGAACAGTCCGATCTTTCCGCCCTTAAGATACGGAGCGATAAGGTCGATGACTTTGATTCCTGTTTCAAGTATCTCTTTGGAAGCCTCCTGCTCCTCGAAAGTAGGAGCGGGACGGTGGATTTCCCACATTTCCTCCGTTTCGGGCTGCGGCTTATTATCTACCGCCTCACCGAGGAGGTTGAAGATACGTCCAAGTGTCTGCTCGCCGACGGGGACTTTTATGGAGGCTCCCGTGTCGATTGCTTCCATACCGCGGACAAGACCGTCCGTCGCACCCATTGCGATGCAGCGGACAATATCGTCGCCGATATGCTGCGCTACCTCTACGACAAGACGTTTACCGTGGTTGTCGATTTCGATAGCGTTAAGCAGATTAGGCAGACTGTCTGGTGCGAATCTTATATCCAGAACCGCGCCGATGACTTGGACTATCGTGCCTTTATTCTGATTTGACATATTCTAACTTTTCCTTTCCGTCTAGAGGTTAGAAATTAAGAAGTAAGAGATCAGATTTTTAGATCTGGGTTCTAAGGAATATTATTTTTTTATTCCTGTGCCGACGCTCCCGAAACTATATCAATGATTTCGGTCGTGATGCTTGCCTGACGCGCTCTGTTGTAGAGCAGCGACAGACTTTCCGTCATAGCGTCCGCGTTGTCGGTGGCGTTCTCCATAGCGGTGCGCCTTGCGCCCTGTTCTGACGCGAAGGACTCCACGACTGCGCACTGGATAAGCGAAGCCGTAAATTTCGGCACGATCCTGTTGAACACTGCCTCCGGAGAGGGGTCGTAGTTCATAGTGCCGTAATCTTCAAGCTGCACTGTATCCATAGGAAGCACACGCATACTTTCGGGCTGCTGGCTCATTGACGACACAAACATCGTGTAGAAAACGTATACCTCGTCGACCTCGCCCTTCGAGAACATTTCTATTGCAATATCCGCAATATCCTGAGCCGTATTCGGCTTTATGTCCTCGGCGATATTCGAGTACGACTCGACCATTTCGTATCCGCGTTTTGAAAAGAACTCGCCTGCTTTTCTTCCTATGGCGAGAATTTTCGGCTTTTCGGCATCGTCCTTGTGCGCGGCTGCCGCCATTTTAAGGACATTTGAGTTATAGCCTCCCGCCAAGCCTCTGTCGCCTGCTATAACGATAAAGAGTTTATGCTTGACCTCTCTTTTTTCCGTGAATATTGTAGAGAAGTCGGTATTTGCGGAAGCTATCTCGCACATAGTCTTGTACAGCTCGTTAAAGTACGGACGTGCAAGCTCTGCGCGGGATTTCGCCTTGCGGAGTTTACTAGAAGCGACAAGCTCCATCGCCTTTGTTATCTGTCTTGTAGACCCGACAGACTTTATCCGGCGCTTTATCGCTTTCATATTTCCGCTTGCCAAAATATATCACTCCTTTGCATTTAGATGTAAGAGGCAAGGGTCAGTTACATAGATTAAGAAGTATGATGTAAGAGGTAGGATTTAAGGTAAGACGCAGAACTATCCTACCTCAAATATTATCCTCGGTAGTGATATACTTGACCTTTTTCTCAATGTAGAGCCAAGCCACGGCAAGCGCCGTCACAGTCGCGAGAACCGTTGCTACAATGCCCAATACAAAAGAAGCCTGTTTCATATTTGCGCTCCTTTACCCTGCGTAGGATTCCGCGAAGCTCGAAAGCACGGACTTCAGTGCTTCCTCATTTTCGGGCGAAATTACCTTCTCGTTCTTGATCCCGTCGAGAATTTCAGGCTTTGTCGTCTTGATGTTCTCGATAAGATCTTTCTGATACTGCTTGATTTTTTCAACAGGTATCTTTGCCAGATAGTTGTTGATAACGGCGTAAATAATTACGACCTGCTCTTCGACCTCCAGCGGAGAATTCTGATCCTGTTTCAGAACCTCAACGATACGTTCACCCTTTGCAAGACGGTCCTTTGTATCCTTATCAAGGTCAGAACCGAACTGCGAGAACGACTGCAGCTCACGATACTGCGAATAGTCGAGCTTAAGCGTACCCGCGACTTTCTTCATTGCCTTTATCTGCGCGTTTCCTCCGACACGGGATACCGAGATACCGGGGTTTACCGCGGGACGAACGCCCGAATTGAACAACTCTGTTTCGAGGAATATCTGACCGTCGGTAATTGAAATTACGTTTGTCGGAATATACGCCGAAACGTCGCCTGCCTGCGTTTCGATGATAGGCAGTGCGGTAAGAGAGCCTCCGCCGTACTCGCTGTTAAGACGAGCAGCGCGTTCAAGCAGTCTTGAATGGAGATAGAATACGTCGCCGGGGTACGCCTCACGTCCCGGCGGGCGCTTCAGAAGAAGCGACAGCGCACGGTAAGCGACCGCGTGCTTCGACAGATCGTCGTATACTATAAGTACGTCCTTGCCGTTCTCCATAAAGTATTCGCCCATAGCGCAGCCCGCGTAAGGCGCGATATACTGGAGCGGTGCAAGCTCCGACGCAGTGGACGAAACTACGATAGTATAGTCCATAGCGCCGTTTGTGGTAAGTGTTTCCACTACGTTTGCCACAGTCGAGTTTTTCTGACCGATAGCGACGTAAATGCAGATAACGTCCTTACCTCTCTGGTTGATTATGGTGTCAATGGCGATAGCGGTCTTACCCGTTTGTCTGTCGCCGATGATAAGCTCACGCTGACCTCTGCCTATCGGGATCATAGAGTCGATTGCCTTGATTCCCGTCTGGAGAGGGACGTTTACAGGTTCTCTTGTGATGATACCCGAAGCTATCTTCTCGATGGGGCGTGTTTCCTTCGCGAGGATACTGCCCTTGCCGTCAAGCGGCTGTCCGAGAGAGTTCACAACGCGTCCGAGAAGCGCCTCTCCGACAGGCACGGACACGATGCTGTTCGTGCGCTTTACGCTGTCGCCCTCTTTAATGCCCGCGTCCGAGCCCAGCATAACCGCACCTACGAATCCCTGCTCAAGGTTGAGTGCCATACACTGGATCCCGTTCTCGAATTCGAGAAGCTCATTCAGCATACAGTTTTCAAGTCCGTGGATACGAACGATACCGTCGCCGACGGTAACGACCGTTCCCACATCTCCGAGCTGGATCTTCGCGCTGTAATTCTTGATGCGGTCTTTGATAAGACCCGTTATTTCATCGGGGCGTAAATCCATTACATACATCCCTTTCTAAAACGTATTGCAAGTAAAACTCAACAAAAAGCTTATGCTATAACGCTTCCAAGCTCTTTCTTGAGCGCGTCAAGCCTTGCCCTGACGCTTCCGTCATAACGGCGCGTGCCGTAATCTATGACGATTCCGCCGATTATCGACTTGTCGACCTTTTCCCTTATAGTAACGGTCTTGCCGATTATCGTCGACATCTTCGCGGCGATTTGTTCCTTCATCTTATCGGACAGAGGCTCCGAAGCCGTAACGGTTATTTCCGCCAGCTTGAATTTGTCGTTGTAAAGCTCGTTAAAACGCTTTACAATATCCGAAAAGCAGCCCATTCTGTTCTTTTCCGCGAGTACGCACAGCAGATTTCCGCACAGACTGCTCAGTTTCCCGTTTTCGGTAATATCTCTGCACAGTCCGACCTTTTCCTCTACAGAAACGGTCGGCGTTCCCATGACCTTGATAAAGCCGGGATTCTCGTCAAAAATATCCGAAAGCGTTCTGAGTTCTGTCAGATAATCGGAAAGCCCGCCCTCGCCCTGCTCGCAGCAAAGCTCGAAGTACGCGTCGCCGTATACATTTTCAGCCTTGTCGTTCATAAGCAATTTCCTTTCTGTACGGACAAAAGTCCAAACACTCGCCTAATCCTTATCTTTGTCGTTGACTTCGTTAAGGAAGCGGGTGATAAGCTCCTCGTTGTCCTTGGCGGAAATTTCCTTTTCAACGACCTTGCCCGCTGCCATTACAACAAGCTCGGATATTTCGTCCTTTACCTCGTTGAGGGCGCGTTGTTTGTCGCGTTCGATATTTTCCTCCGCCTTTGTGCGGATATCCGCTGCTTTGCGGTTTGCTTCGTTTACGATCTCTTCCTCGCGCTTCTGCGCACGAAGCGTCGCCTGCTTTACTATCTCGGCGGCTTCGTTCTTTGCGTCCGCCAGACGCTGTATGTATTCCTCTTCAGCCTTTTGCGCAGCTTCCTTGGCTTGCTGTGCCTCGGAGATTTCCGCTGCTGCCATTTCCTTGCGCTTGTCAAGGATCTTGCACACGGGCTTGTACAGGAAAAATCTGAAGATGAGGAAGATGATAAACGTGTTTATCAGCGTAAAGACGATAGTTCCGGGATTGATGGACACGAGAGCCTCGTACCAATCTCTTCCTGCTGCCGTCTGGCTGACGTTGCTGAGGATATTCAGCATTAAATTTTCCTCCTCCCTTTATGCGTTATACCCGTGGGAATTACTGAACCAGTTTTCCGATAAGCGGGTTAGCGTAAAGGAGAAGAAGCGCGATTACGAGCGCGTAAAGACCCGTGGTTTCTGCAAGCGCATCGCCTATGATCATTGTTCTTGTGATAGCGCCTGAAGCCTCCGGCTGTCTGCCGATAGCCGCAACTGCCTGACCGCCGCAGTAGCCTTCGCCGATACCCGGACCCAGACCTGCTATCATTGCGGTGCCCGCGCCGAGAGCGGAAGCTCCGAGGAGTATACCGTTCGCCAGAATTTTCATTGTTTCGGGTGTCATTTCCATAATAGAATCCTCCAGAAATAGAATAATTTCATTCGAGCGTTTTGCTCGTCACCCTTTTGGAATAAAGGGATTTTTGCCGATGATCGGTTTTTTCCCGCAGCCCTTGCGGGAGCGTGTCAGTCACATTCCGCCGACGATATGTACGACATAGACAGCATAATGAATATGTACGCCTGCATTACCGCCGAGAAAATGTCAAAGTACAGCGAAGTTACTGCCGGAATAACCAGCGCGAAATTGCCCAGAGCGAAATAGATAAGCGAGCCGATGACCAGTCCCGCCGTCATATTGCCGAACAGACGGAGCGCAAGTGCTAAAGGGTTCGCAAACTCTCCGATTATATTGAACGGCAGCATAAACGGCAGCGGCTCGACAAAGCTCTTGAAATAGCCCTTGAACTTGCCTGTTTTTGCGCGGTTGTACTGAACCAGAAAGAACGTTATTATCGCGAGCGTGCCCGTGACCGAAACGTCCGCCGTCGGATTCCGCAGTCCGAGCAGACCCATAAGGTTGCTTATCATTATGTAGCACAGCAGCGTCATAATGTACGGAGTGTACGCGCCGTATTTTTCGCCCATAGTGCCGTTTACGGTATTGCGGACGAATTCCACCAGCATTTCCGCTGCAGCTTGACGCTTTGTTTCCGGCACGACCTTCATATTATGAGTCAATATAAGGATCACTGCCAGCAGGATAAGCATTACTACCCACTGAACTATGACGCTTTCCGTAAGCCATATTTCCGTTCCGCCTATTTCAAAGAGTTTTGCGACCTTCAGCGCGCCGTTGACCTCCAGCTCCTTTGCGGCAGCGGCTTCGGCGGCTAACATTAACGCGTTTGGCATTTCGCATCAGTCCTCCTTTCTTAAAAATGCTCTTATCATTATGGCTATCCTCGGAAAGAACAGAGGTATCACCGATGCGATAAGGCTTATAAACGGCGCAAGCGCGCCGATTGTGAGCAGTGCGAACAGACCGAGATACCTCGCGCAGTACATCGCGCTCATATAGGTATTCGCGGATTTTTCGCTCTTTCGCAGAGCGTTCTGAGCGGATTTTCCCAGCATCAGGAAATTAAGTGCCGCAACTATCATTCCGTAAACCGCGCCTACGGGAATAGTGTAATCCCTCACCGCGAACGAAATAATCACCGTTACTGCCATATATATTCCGCTTATTACAAGAAAATACGGCGCCAAAGAGCGCATTTCCTCATACACGGGCTCGTTCTTTTTGATTGTTACCACCTTTTGGATCTACATTATAACATTAAGCTCAAAGCCGAACATTCCTCCGCCTTCGGATAAAACAAGCCGCTTACTTTCTATGGTCGTCATAGTAATCATTATCCCTGCGCGACGAAGTAAACGCACGGGGAACTTTCTTGTCTTTGTCCTGCTTTTCATAATAGCGGATAAGCGTTGTAAGATAATTTACCGCTCCGCCCAACATAAAAATAATAGCCAGCGCAACACAGATACCCATTACCCAGTCGGGCAGACCGAAATGCTTTACCAGTGCGCTCCCGCCCCATAGGAAAAGTAGAAGCGGCGCAATTATCACAAACGCTATCTGACTTACTTTAGCGTATACCGCAAACGGACTTTCGTTCTTCTTCATTACTTAAGAAACTCCGTAAGCCTCCAGCCGTCGTCGGTCTTTATCATTTTGGCGGAAAGCACTGATTCGGGGTGTTCTGCGGCTTCCTCGACCGTTATCCCGTTAATGTAAACGGTAATATCACAGGAGCTTTCGCTCGTCGGGATCACCTCAAGCATACACGACGACCAGTCCGCCGTATAGCTCGTATCGGGCGCGAAACGCGCGTCTATTCCGAGAAAAATATCGCCGAAAACGTCGCGGTTTTTATAAAGCTCCACAGCCTGCGTCGAGCCGTCTTTCAGCTTCAGCTCGAAATTGTGGAGTATTCTGTCCGCTTCCTCGGCAGTATAGACCGATTTGACCAGCTCCTCTATATCATCAATAGAATCGTACATATCCGAATCTACGGTATAAATCCCGTCCTCCGGCTCATTACCGTAAGGTTCGTCTTTATGCGCCAGTCCCTCTGTGATATAGAGCTTAATTATCTCATAGTTTTTCGACACGAGGTCGTGGGCGCTTGTGCCGCACTCGTCCAGAAGCTCCTGAGTTGCTTTGAAATTGTTTTCTCCCGAATTCTCCCCGTCATTTTTGTTCAGGACGACCAGAAGAACTATCACAGCCGCCAGCGCCAGTGCTGCAACAATTATTGTCGCGATAAGCGCCGAGTTGGAGCTGCTTTGCTTTTTACTGCTCATTAGTTAATTTGACCTTTCAAAAGATATTATGCCGTCAGGTTTCGGAAGGATTAGGCTGAACGTTCTGCTTCCCATCCTTTGTATCGAGCGAGATAGCGTCTGGGAATACGTTTCTGCTGTCCTCTTTTGAGAGGAAAGTGGTGTTGACGTATCCTTGAATGATAGCGCCGTCCGTTACCGCTATAGTCGAAGCGTTTATATCTCCGAAAACGATAGCGTCACGTTTAAGCTCGGCTTTTCCGACAATATCGAGCTTGCCGCGTATTCTTCCGTTTATGTCGGCATACTGCGAGGAAAGATCCCCGATAAGTATAGTATCCCTGTCCATTTTCATACGTCCCTTGAGGGAAACATTTCCCTGCATAGCCGCCGAATTCATTGCCGCATTGTTGCAGGTAATATCGCCGATTATTTTTCCCGTCATATCAACGTTTCGTGTGGTTTCGACATTTCCCTTGACGTTTCCGTCTATCTGCATATTCGCAAGAGAACGCACATTTCCGTCTATAGATGTGTTTTTGGAAATTATAGTAATTTCCTCGGTTTCGTTATTCATCTGCCCTGCGGGATTCTGCACGGGAGGAACATAGCCGTTGTTTCCGCCGTAGCCCCCGTTTCCGCCGATACCGCCCATATTTCCCTGACCATAGCCTTGGTTCTGATAGGTACCCGCGCCGTTGGGTGTGACGTAGCCGCCCTGTGGGAAACCTGCGTTTCTGTTGTAGGAATCCTGTGCGCCCGCTCCGTTATTCTGCCCCATATTCTGCTGAACATTCCGAACATTTCTGTTTATCGAAGCTTCCTCTGCGGCGGTACCCGCGGGCTCCTGCGGCTTGCTCTGCACATTCGGGATACCGACATTTTCAGCGGGAGCGGCAGGATTCGCGTCAGCAGGATTTGAAGCCATATTTACAGCGCCGTTGTTTGCCGCACCTATATTCTGTGTATCCTGATTGCTCTGCGGGTTCTGGTTCGGATAATACGGCGTTTCAAGAGGAACTCCGTTGCTGTTCACCTCAACGCCCGCCGGCGGTGTTGTCTGTCCCCCGTTCTGCCGGAGGTATTTATCTAATTCGCTCGGCTGATTTCCGCTCTGCTGAGTATTATCGCCCTGTCCGTCTTTTTTCCACAATTCCTTAACAGCTTGTGAAAAATTATCTTTGATTCCCATAGCATATTCCTTTCGTTATATTCCCCAAAAACCAAATGAATTGGCATTTTACTCAAAATCCGTCACGCGAACGGTCCGACAAACTGCACGGGCTGAGTATCATTGTTTATCCTGTCAAACTTATAGCCTGCGTTTATAAGAACCTTAAGCACATCGTCGAGAACGTAAAGTCCGCCCTTGCTTGTATCATGCATAAGCACGAACGAGCGGAATTTTCCCTCTATATCGGTCGGAATGGAGTTATACATTTCCGTCCACGTTTTTCCCGCTATGTCGCCGCTTTCGACGTTCCAGTCAAAATATCGGAATCCTCTGCGTGTCATTTCTGCTATAATAGCGTCGCGGGTAGCGACGTCATAATCATTCTTGCTGCCGCCGGGAAAACGGAAGATCTGTGTTTTCTGCCCCGTCGCCTGATAAATTATATCCCACGCCTCGTGAAAATCCTCTAGAAAAGCCTCTACCGACGCATAAATTTTTTCATACTCGTGCGAAGCGCTGTGAACTCCTATCGCGTGACCGTCGGCTGCTATCTGGCGCAGGGTTTCCGCGCACGCCTCGCTTCTGTTCGGGACTACGAAAAACGTCGCCTTGACATTTCTGTTCTTCAAAGTGTATAAAATCGAGTAAGTATACTGTGATGGTCCGTCGTCGAACGTCATATAGATCGTTCCTTCTTCGCGGACATAGCTTTCCGGCGCATCGACGTACATATCCGGATAGAGCGCCTCATACGAGTGTTCTCCGCTCACGTTCGGGGAGCTTGTGTTTCCGCTTGAGTTGACGTCGGAGCTTGTGTCGCCCTGCGAATTTTCGGTATCGGAATTATCCGAGGTATTTGACGTATCATTCCCACCATTCGGCGGATCATATGTTCCTGCAACGAGCTTGGCTATATCCGAATCCGAAAGCCCGCACGACTTCAGCAAACTGTAAAAACCGTCGGTCGAGCCGCCGTTTCTTCTTATCACTGCCATAAGCAGGTCTTTATCGGAGATCCCGTTTGATGTCATGATATTGTACAGGCTCTCGCCGCTTAATGTTCCCTTAGAAACCGCCGCGGCAATGATATCGGCGTCCGAAATACCTATCTTGGACATTTCATTGTACAAAGTTTCCGCGTCGATATTTTCCTTTTCGTTGATAAGGGCGAGGAATTCCTCATAAGAAACTCCGCTTTTCTCGAAAATATTGCGGAAATCGACCGCCGTGCCGCTTTTTTCTCCGAGGAGTATGCCGTTAAGCTCTGAGATCTCGGAATTCTGCTCGGTAAGCGCCTTAACGTCGTTATTTTTTTTCACCAGAAACACGCCGAGAATCACTGCGATTATCAGCGGGACAAAAAATAATATTGCAAGCACGGTTTTTATAAGTGCCTTAAAAAACTCAACGCTGCCGAAACGCATTTAACGACCTCTTTTTGACTTTAATGCAAGAAAGCTCTCGATTTTTATTTCAAAAAACAAACACTTCCCCTCTTTAATAATACAATAAAAAATATGTTTTGTCAAGAGCAGTTTGAACAATTCCGAGCCATTCCGAAAAAACCTTAAAGATTATGACAAAATATTCCGTTAATTTTTGTGAAACTTGTACAAAAAATGCGGAAACGAGCGCTTCCACATTTTCCTTATTTTTCCTATTACTTCTTTTCTCCGCCAAGCTCGTAAGCGCGCTTAGTGCAAGCCTCACAAGCGTTCATAACGGTTTCGGTCAATTTTCCCTCATAAAGCTTGTCAAGTCCCGCGAGAGTTGTGCCTCCCGGAGAAGAAACCTGTTTTATCAGCTCGTCTACTGTCATTTTGCTCTCCGTAAGCATTTTTGCCGAACCGATAAGCGACTGTGCGAACAGCCGCAAAGCTGCGTCTTTATCTATACCGACCTTCTCGGCATAGTCCACAAAGCCCTTTGCGTAAAGGTAAATGAAAGCGGGCGAGCTTCCGTTTATCGCTATGACCTCTTTCATTTTGTCGGCGGGAACAGTTTCGGTTATGCCGCACGCACCGATTATCTTTCTTGCAAACGCGAACTCCGCGTCGGAAACTCCCTCACAGTGCGCCAGAGCGGACGCTCCCGCTCCGAGCATCATCGGGGTATTCGGCATAACGGGAACGACCTTTGCTTTCGGAAAAGTCCTCTCGCGGATATATTCCGCGGAAATTCCCGCACATATAGAAATTATGACCAGATCTTCATTTCCTGTTTGTTTTATCTGTTCAAGAACGCTGTCGAGCTGCTGAGGTTTCACCGCAAGCAGCACATAATCGCACCGCTTTGCTATATCGTTGACGCTTGCCGACGATGTCGCGCCGATATTTCGCAGACCCGTGAGCTTTTCGGGATTGCTGTCATAAGCGAACACCGCCGTGTTACCCAACTTTCCGTTGATTCCCCTGATGATAGCGCCGCCCATATTCCCGACACCGACAAATCCAAGTTTTATCATAGATATTCCCTTTCTAAACCGTGTATTTTTTCTCTCTGAAAATAGCTCTGTACGCTGCCCATATCGGGAACAGCGTCAGGAAAAGTATAAGTATATGCACCGGCGCTTCTACGAGATTCTTGACGACGCGTGTACCGATCCTTGAAACAAATCCCGCCCAGAAAACGTTCGTGTCAAAAACTCCCGACTCAGCCTGCTTTTGTATTGTAATAAACAGCGGGGTCATAATGAGATTGCATACCACCGCAACAGATATTTTCGCGAGGATTATCCTCAATGCTGCGATCCTGTTTGAAAAAATCGAGCCGAAAAAACTCTTCGCGCTTGAAAAATCGGGCTTCACGGGCGAAAATCCGTACAAAAACAGCCCATACAGCACGCCGCCCGCAACTTCCACCAGCGTAAACAGCGGAGAAAAGCTCCCCGTGGGCTTCAACAAAAATCCCAGCACGTCCGTCACCACGCAGGACAGCGCGCACACTGTCGGACCGTACAGCATACCGATAGCCGCTATTGCGACGAACGCGAAACTTATCTTAAGATCCTCCGTAAGCTGAACATTCAAGAAAAATTTCAGCACCAGATCCAGCGCGATAAGTATCGCCGTAACGGCTATGCAGCGCAGGTTTTTAAGCTCCCGCGCCGATTTTTTGAATTTGTCGAAAAAAGCCATTGTCTTATCCTCCTTTTCGTTATACACAAAGGAATAAATAAGCACAACGGCTCTTATTCGGTTATGTACAGCGAGATGCGGAAACTCCACCGCAAGCGTACTGCTTTTCGTCCGTCCGACAACTCTCCGTTCGGGCGGCACTTAACGCGGAATTCCCTACTCTGTGCTTTTAGAGGTTAGAAGTTAGAGGTAAGAGGTTAGAGAACAGGGGGATTTCGTGTTCTCCTACGGTTTGTGGTTCTTACTTCTTATTTCTTACCTCTAATTTATCAGCCCAAAAAGCAATGCAGCTAAGGCTGAAATTATACCCAACGTCAACATTACCCCCACAAGCGTGCTTATGAAATGCAAATCCTTTGAAATCCTCATAAGAACGTACATCTGTTCCTTTTCGGGAGGTATGAGTTCTTTTATGTGAAAGAAAATTTTATCGTCCTGCGCGGACTTAGCTACCCCCTCCGGAAGCTGCTCTCCGTTTTTGAGCATTTCGGCAAACCGCCGGTTTTCCTCTTCTGTGCAAGGCTCGGTTTCTATCATATCCGTAAGCTCGCGGAGTCTGTCATAAGATGGTCCTGCCATGTCGTTTTCCCTTCACAAGTTAAGAGGTTAGAGAACAGGGAGAATTCGTGTTCTCCTAATGGTTTGTGGTTCTTACCTCTTTCTTACCCCTTACCTCTTATTTCTTACTTCTTAAAAATTGATTTCGTTGCAGATTTTATAGCGGCGTTCATTGAACGGTTTTTTCATGGAAAGCGCTTCCTGTATATCAACATCGTACACCTTGCCGTCCTTGTAGCCTACAACGCGGTTTCCGATGCCTTTTTCAAGAAGTTCCACCGCATAATAGCCCATTTCGGAAGCCATTACTCTGTCGCGGACCGTCGGAGAACCGCCGCGCTGAACGTGACCGAATACAGTAGCCCTCGACTCAATGCCTGTAGCCTCCTGAATTTCCTTAGCGATCTTGTCAACGCCGCCGACGCCCTCGGCAACCACGATTATAAACTGCTTTTTGCCCATAGCGCGGACTTCCTTGATACGGGAAACAATAGCGTCCATATCATGCGGCATTTCGGGCACGATAACCGCGGTCGCTCCGCAGGCAAGTCCCGTTGACAGCGCGATATGTCCCGCGTGTCTGCCCATTACCTCGACAACAGCGCAGCGCTCGTGCGACTGCGACGTATCACGTATCTTATCTATCATCTCAACTACCGTATTCATCGCGGTGTCGTAGCCTATCGTATACTCCGAACACTGGATATCGTTGTCGATAGTGCCGGGAATACCGATACACGGAACGCCCGCCCTCGACAGATCAGCCGCGCCCCTGAACGTGCCGTCGCCGCCTATTGCGACAATACCGCACATATTCTCGCGTTCGCAGATCTCTTTCGCGCGCATGATATTTTCCCATTCCTTGAATTCGGGACATCTCGCGGTATAGATCATTGTGCCGCCGCGCTGAATAATATCGGAAACAGAACCTCTCGTAAGTGTTCTGAACTCGCTGTTGAGAAGTCCGTTGTATCCGCGCAGAATTCCGACGACCTCAAATCCCTTGTAGATAGCGGTTCTGGTGACAGCTCTTACCGCCGCGTTCATTCCGGGAGCGTCTCCGCCGCTTGTAAGTACGCCTATCTTCTTTTTCTCCATAATTTGCCTCCGAAAAAAATATATTTCGGGAATAAGAGACTATTTGTCTATAAAATCGTCCCGTTCTCTTGTCTCTATCCTCTGATTATAATTTTACTACAAACAGAATCATTTCGTCAAGTCCCTTTTCCCGTTAACAACGTTTTCGTGCTTAATAATAGTGCTTTTCAACAAAAAATCCCGCAAAAAATAAAAAAAACTGTACATTTTTCGATAATAAAATTTTTCTAAAATTTCACCTGAGCATGATATTTTTCTCTCCGAGGAGTGCCGACAGCGTCCGCATAAGTGCATAAGCGAGTCGCACTCCCGAAACCGAATTTACCCGACAGACCTCTCTGGTATCCTCAAAGCAGAACCTCACTCCTGTCACTCCTTTGTATTCTGCAAGGCGCATCAGTGCTTCAGCTATTCTGCCGTCGCTTTCCGAGCGAAAATTCAGATAGAGCGTTTTTCTTCCGAGAACAGGCAGTGCTTCGGCTTCGGCGACCTTGTCCGTAATAAAACTCCGTCTGCCGTTATTTTCGGAAATTTTTCCCCTGAAACGGTATACCTGCCCCGAAACCAATCTCGGCGACTGCGCAAGTACATTCGGGAACAGCACACACTCGGCGCTTCCTGTTGCGTCCTCAAATTCCGCGAAAGCCATAGGCTCACCTTTTTTTGTGGTTATTCTCCGAAGCGAGGACAGCATTCCTATTACCGAAACGGTTTCTCCTATGCGAAGTCCCGCCATATCCGCTGCGTAGACCCCGTCGTCCTCGGAGCGGTCCAGATACATCGACGCGGGGTGTCCCGAAATATATACTCCCAGTGCTTCTTTTTCCATAGCGAGCTTTTTCGTGTTGGAAAAGTCGGTCGTATCCGCGAACGAAAATTCCTCAGACGATCCATCGTTCCCGAACAAATCGAGCTGCCCGCCGGAACACCGTGAAAATTCCCTCTCCGCAAACCCCATAAGCTTCGACGAACACTCCAACAGCTGATTTCTGTTCTGTGGAAATCCGTCGAGAGCGCCGCTTCTGATAAGAGCGTCCAGATATCGGCGGTTAAGGTCCTTGTCGTACATTCTCACAGCAAAATCCGTTACCGACTTGAACTCTCCGTTTTTTTCCCTTTCCTCAGAAAGCGAAACAGCAAAATTTCTGCCCATTCCCTTAACGGACGCAAGACCGAACCTTATTCCGCCGTTTTCCACCGTAAAATCCGCGAAACTGTGATTCACGTCCGGCGGGAGTATCGGTGTGTTGTTTTCACCAAGGTCGGCGATATATTCCGCAAGCTTGTCTGTTGACTGGCAGGCGGAAATGAGCGCTGTCATATATTCCGCATAATAATGCCGCCTGAGGAACGCAGTTCTGTACGCCACCGTAGCGTAAGCCGCCGCGTGAGCCTTGTTGAACGCGTATGACGCGAATCCCGCAAGCTCGTCGAAAATAGCGTTGGCGACCTCGGCGGGAACGCCGTTTTTCACAGCACCGACGTTCTCGTCCGTACCATACACGAACGCGCCGCGTTCTTTCTCCATAACGTCATGTTTTTTCTTTGACATGGCGCGTCGGACAAGATCCGCCCGCCCATAGGAGTACCCTGCCATTTCACGGCAGATCTGCATTACCTGCTCCTGATAGACGATACACCCGTAAGTCACGCCGAGGATATTTTTCAGCAGCGGATGAGCGTAGGTTATCTCGTCCGGCGACTTGTGACGGTTTTCGATATATTTCGGGATAGAGTTCATAGGTCCCGGACGGTAGAGCGCTATTGCCGCAGTCAGATCCTCTATCGAGGAGGGCTTAAGTCTCATAAGCACAGAAGTCATTCCCGCCGACTCGAACTGGAAAACCCCGACAGTGCCGCCCTCACTCAACATTTTGTAGACAGCCTTATCATTCTCGTCTATTTTTTCTATGTTGAATTCGGGCTCTTTCTCACGAATAAGGTCACACGCTCTGCGGATTATCGTCAAGTTCCGAAGTCCGAGAAAATCCATTTTCAGAAGTCCCAGACGCTCAAGCTCTGTCATTGTGTATTGAGCGGTAAATCCATCGTTCTCATACTGCAGCGGAACATATTCGACAGCCGGCTCTCTGGTTATAACTACACCCGCCGCGTGAACAGACGTGTGTCTGGGGAAACCCTCGATGGTTTTCGCTGCTTCAACAAGTCGTTTTATTTCGGGATCGGACGAACAGAGCCTGCCCAGTTCACCGTTTGCAAGCTCCTCGTCAAGAGTTGAATTGAACGAGCTTACAGTCTTTGCAGCCGAATCTACCTTTGGAAGCGGGATTCCGAGTACCCTGCCTGCGTCGCGGAGAGCGGCTCTGGCTTTAAGCGTATCGAACGCCACGATCTGCGCGACGTGGTCGCTGCCGTAACGGCGCTTGACATACTCGATGACTTCGCCGCGCCGTTCATTACAGAAGTCTATATCAAAATCCGGCATTGATACCCGTTCGGGATTCAGGAACCTCTCAAAAAGCAGATTATACCGCAGCGGGTCAATATCGGTTATTCTCATACAATATGCACAGATGCTCGCTGCGCCGCTTCCTCTGCCCGGTCCTACAGGAATACCCGAATTCTTGGCGAAATTTACAAAATCCCACACGATCAGAAAATAATCAACAAAGCCCATTTTCTCGATGATTCCGGCTTCGTAGGAGATCCTGTCCTCAATTTCGGGAGTTATTTCCCCATAACGAGAGAGTGCGCCGTCGTTCACGAGCTTGCGGAAAAACTCGGTATTATCGGAAACTCCCTCTTCGACAAAACGCGGGAGCTTTGTATTCCCGAACTCGAATCTGAACGAACATTTTTCGGCGATCTCAAGCGTTCGGTCAAGCTCCTCTTCCGTAAAGAATCCGCTCATTTCAGCACGGCTTTTAAGGTAAAATTCATCATTCGGGAGAGCGTTCGGGTCGGCTTCGGCAAGAGTGACTCCGCTTCGGATACACGACATAACGGCTCGGACGGTGCTTTGCTCACGCCTTACATAATGGACGTTGTTTGTCGGAACAGTCGGTATGCCGGTTTTTTTGGAAAGCTCTCGGAGCTTTATTGACACACGCTTTTCATCGGTCGTATGGTCGGAAAGCTCAAAATAGAACTCTCCGTGAAAGATACCGGAAAGTGTGAGTGCGCGTTTTTCAGCTTCTGTATTACGATTTTCCGAAAGTAAGCGAGAGATCTCGCCTTCAGATTCGCCCGACAGTGCGATAAGTCCCTCGGAATGTTTTGCTATCGTTTCCATATCCGAAAACAATAAGCCGCGGCTTTCACGTTCTTCGGAAATTATATGGCAGAGGTTTTTATAACCTGTTTCGTTTCTGCACAGCAGAGTAAGCAGATTTCCCTTGAAGCCCGACGAAAGTCCTGAGCTTTCGGGAATCCTCAATTCGCAGCCGATTATAGCTTTTATTCCGAGCTTTTCGCACTCGTCAAAAAACTCGACAGCACCGTACAACGCGTCGTTGTCGGTTATCGCGAGGGCGGTCTGTCCGAGCGACTTTGCCGTTCCGACAAGCTCGCCTATACGACACGCTCCGCTTTGCAGGCTGTATTCGGTATGAACATTAAGGTGGACGAAATCTTTCATCGGAACTCCTTTGTGTTTCAATGTCCTTCGGCAGGGTAGCTAAGGATCGGGGGCACGGCGGCGGGGGGCGGGCGAATTTGCTCCGCAAATTCCGACCGTGAGCGCAGGCGCTGCTCTGCAGCGCGGTTTCCCGTGCTTTGCACGGGAAACTTTTAGCTGCGCTCGCGGTCAGCTCCCGCACAGCGGGAGCGCCCGCCCCCGCCGCCCGCAGCATTTAAGCCCCCAAACCGCCTCAGAAAACAGGGGCATTATCTTTTCGGGATACAGACTCTCGATACAGAAAAAGCAGACCCGGCAAACGCCGAGCCTGCTGCTCGTACAAACGTTATATCACAAAAATCAGTCAGCGTCCTTAACGACTACGACCTTATCCTTGTAATAACCGCAATTTCCGCAAACTCTGTGTGCAAGCTTAAGCTCACCGCAGTTTTTGCAGCGGGAGAAAGCGGGAGCGGAGAGCTTCCACACCGCGGAACGTCTCTTATCACGTCTTGCGCGAGATACTTTTCTCTTAGGAACTGCCATTATTGAAACCCCCTTCTAGAAGTAATATATTCAGAAGTAAGAAGTTAGAATTTAACAGGCTAAACCGCCGACCTCTGCACTTCTTAACGGAAAAATCCTAAACAATATTATACCACACCCAAAGGTCTTTGTCAAGGGGATTTTAAAAATTTATGCAATTTTCACAAATAAACAGTCCCGAACTTGCCGCAAAGCGACTATTATGCAAATTTTTTCACGTTTTCGGGAAGCTCGCTGTTATCAGCAGAAACGGTAAGCGTAACGGTCGTCGAGGGAGTTATCTTAACGAGCTTGTCGAACATCTCGCCTAACTTGTCATAATCCCTGCCCGTGATCTTAAGTGTAGCGTCCACGAAAATATCTGTGCAGTCGTGGTCGGACGAAAGTATACCCGCGATAAAGCCGTAGAACGCGTCTACTCCCTCCACAGCGTAATCCTCAATATTTATCAGACGAACCTTATAGGTAATGTCGGTGTTGAGAGAAGAACCCTTCTGGATTGCTACAACGTTTCCCTTTGATTCCTTTTCGGCAGCGTGAATAGCGTCGATAAGGACCTTGGTCTTTCCCGAACCTCTTTTTCCCGTAATGATCTTAACCATAATATTTTCCTCCGTAGTCAGTTAAAAGTGAACAGTGCGAAACGCACCGCATTCGGTGTGTATGGATCCCGCGTCCAGTGTATCAGAGTCCCAGTTTCTTTTCAAGCTCTGCTTTCTGAGCCTCGTAACCGGGCTTTCCGAGGAGCGCGAACATATTTTTCTTATAGCTCTCTACTCCGGGCTGGTCGAACGGATTTACTCCGAGCATATATCCCGAAACAGCACACGCTTTCTCAAAGAAATAAATCAAAGATCCAAGCTCGTATTCGTTAAGTTCGGGAACCTCTACCACGATATTCGGCGTTCCGCCCTCGGTATGAGCGATGACCGTTCCCTCAAACGCCTTGCGGTTTACGATAGACATATTTTGATTTGAAAGGAAATTCAAACCGTCAATGTTGTTCGGGTCGTCCTTAAGGAAAAACTCCTTCTGCGGTTTTCCGAACTGAACGACAGTTTCAAACATCACTCTTGAGCCGTCCTGAACAAATTGACCGAGTGAGTGAAGGTCTGTCGAGAACACCGCGCTTGACGGATAAAGACCCTTGTTGTCTTTGCCCTCGCTCTCACCGTAGAGCTGCTTCCACCACTCTGCCATCATCTGGAACGACGGTTCGTAGCTTACAAACATCTCAACGCTCTTTCCCTTTTTATAAAGGAGCTGTCTGTACGCGGCGTATTTGTAGCAATCATTCTTTTCAAGATCGCACACGCTGTACTTCTCACGCGCGTCCGCTGCGCCTTTCATAAGAGCGTCAATATCGCACCCCGCGCACGCTATCGGCAAAAGTCCTACAGCCGTGAGGACTGAGAATCTTCCTCCCATGTCGTCGGGGATAACGAAAGTTTCGTAGCCCATCTTATCGGAGAGTTCCTTAAGAGTACCGCGAGCCTTATCGGTAGTCGCGTAGATTCTTCCCTTAGCGCCCTCCTCGCCGTATTTCTCAACGAGCATATCGCGGAACACTCTGAACGCCAGAGCAGGCTCCGTAGTAGTACCGGACTTTGAGATGATATTCACGGAGAAATCACGACCCTCGACCAGCGAGATAATCTCGCTCAGATACGTCGGGCTTAGGCTGCACCCTACGAAGTAGATATCGGGCGTATCCTTTTTGAGGGAGTTGTACAGTGACGAGCGCAGAGCCTCTATAGCTGCTCTTGCGCCGAGATACGAGCCGCCTATTCCGATAACGATAAGCACGTCGCTGTCGCTTTTTATTTTAGCGGCGGCTTTCTTTATGCGCTCGAACTCCTCCTTATCGTAATTTACGGGCAGATCCACCCAACCGAGGAAATCGTTTCCGAGTCCCTGTCTGCTTTCGAGAGTATCATGAGCGGCTTTTACGGCGGGAGCTATTCCCGCAAGCTCGTGATCTCTCACAAAGTCCTTAAGATATCTGTCGTCAAGCTTGATTGCCATAGTATTATCCTCCTGAAGAAATTTATATCGGAATACCTAATCTTATTATATATTAAATTTCAAAATTTTTCAAGGAGTTTTGTCCCTCTCGTTACATTTCGGTGAAATACCACTTTTTCACCATCGTTTTTTGTGCATTTTGCACAAAAATTACGCAAAAGCAGTTTTTGTAATAACACCATTCTGCGAAAAAACCACCGTGGCGTCGGCAGGAAAGCTCGTTTCGGGATTTTCCGACAATTCCTCGGCAAACTCGCGGAACGCCAGCCACTCGCGCATTTTGCCGAGAGTTTCCGGAGTTGACGCGATAAGCGAATCGTTCTTATGCGTTATTTTTACCGTACCGCCGCGCATTATCAGCCTTCCCGCAAGCGCGAGCGCCTTATCGCAGCAAACCGGCATTGCGTCCTCTGTGATATAAAGATTTGTCGCTGCGCTTCCGGCACTCTCGTCAAGACGCACCATAAGCTTGCTCTTTTTTGCTGACAGCTTATAATTTACCTTTCTCGGAGAATCTCCGGGAGTGTATTCGCGGTGTTCGTAGCCCGGCATACCTCCCGCAAGCGTTGTAACGCCCTCCTCCACTTCCTCTTCCTCGGACGGAAGAGTGTTCGGGATAATTTCCGGACCGTCATACTCAATGATTCTCGGCAAAGCCGCCATACAGGTTTCACTCACTACAGGAACTTTCAGGTACAGATCTCCAAGAAAATCGCTTATCTGCACCTTTTCAAGGCGCAGTCTGTTAAGTCCGCTGTGACTGAGCTTCATTTTGCCCACCGCTGAGGTCTTCCCCTTGAAAAGCAGCGCGGTCCTTATTCTTATCGGAGAATCCGCCATAAGACAAAGCTCGACAAACGGGATAAAACAAAAGCCCGTCTTTTTCAGCACTACTTCAAATTCCACTTCCGTTCCGCACTCCGCCGTTCCGGAAAGCTCCTTAAGCTCCACCGAAAAGCGCTTTTTTGAAATAAGCAGCAGTATTATCGAAACAATATTCGACCCCACTATGACATAAAGCAAAAGGCTTCCTATCCCGCCGTCGATAAACAGCATAAAAAAGGTCGCGCCCAGAGCAGCCGTAACAAATCCGAAAAGATTGCTCATTTCTTCATACTCCTTTTCATTCTGTAAACGGCTTTATAGTCCTTGTACAGTTGCTTCCCGCTGATTTCGGGAGTCTTACCGCCGTACATCAGCTCGTTCGCCGCGCTTGTTATTTCGTCGGCTTCTTTTTCGAGCCGCAGACTTCTCGCGATTATCCCGCGCACCTCCTCTGCGGTGGCGCTCTTCGGGTCTATATCGGGAATTTTGCAGACCAGTTTTCTTGTGCGCAGATAAACCGCACGGATCTTATTTTCCTTGTTTTTGAATTGATAACCGACCGCAAAAACGGCTTCCGAAATCGGCTTTCTGAAAATGATCCCAAGAACCGTAAGGATCCCCGCTGCGGCTATGATAATAAATACTGTCCACCTCAAAGCCTCGCCGCTGTCAGCTGTTTCGGCAAATCGGGTGCCGTCTATTTCTATCCAGCCCGCACCCTCAATATACGCGGTCGAAAACGCGTGCGCCTGTTCGGGCGTGACGACGTATCTTCCCATAAGATCCATTGAATCCTCCGAAAGCACAAATCCCTCGGTATATCTCGCGGGTATTCCCGCGGCACGAAGAAGCAGTGTGGAAGCCGTCGCAAAATCTGTGCATATCCCTCTCCTGCTCTCGAAAAGGAAATACTCCGCTGTAGCCTCTCTCGGCACAAAATCCATATCGTATACAAATCCCGCTCCGCCGAACCACTTTTCTATCGCGAGAGCCTTTTCGTAATCTGTGGTAAGACCTGCTGTTATTTCGTCTGCGAGAGCCTGTATCCTTGCGGTCGATTCTTTCGGGTCGTATAGCGAGCGCTCCGAAACGGGAAGCTCCTTGAATCCGTTATCGGAATAATATTCCATAGCAGAATCATACTCACTGTCAAACGCGTTGAACGTTATATAGTCGATAACGCCCTCTGAATACGCGTCGTTCAGAAGCTCCGAAAAATCCACCCGTTCAAGCATATTGACAAACGACTCGTTCACGGGCTCGGCAAGATAACTAACAAGATAGGACGCATTTTTCCCCATATTTTCCTTTGTGAAGATCTCATCTTTCGGATTGCGATAGGTGTTTTCGTCAAGATTCGTGATGCTTACGCCTGTGGTGCGGTTCGGGTGAAGCACGACCGCCGTGGAGCTTCCGTCTGTTACCCGGACAGTCATCTGAACGGGATAGCTTTCGCCCGCGTCCAGCGCGGTTATCTCCTCACGGTATTTTTCAAGTTTCCCCTCGCTTACGCCCTGTTTCAAAGAATCAACAAGACGCTTGAAGCTCAGTCTGCGGCTTGAGCTTTCCCAGTCGGCGTAACCCATAGAGTAATTTTCGTCGTATGACCAACCGTCGTTTCCCTCATAAATATCAAACGACCAACGTATCACATTCTGCGGGTACATTGCGGAAACCACAAAAAGAGAATCCGTCGTAGGATTGTTGTTGCCTCTGTTCGGGATAGAGCTTTCGGAAAAATTCGTAAGCGACTGTCTGCCGTAGATAGAGGTCCTCCCCCTAAGAACGGTGTTCAGCCAATCGAGGTAAGGGGTATTGTTGACTCTCGGTAAAACGAAGAAAACCAACGACACTGCCAGTGCCGCTGTCGAAAGAGCGATGATCTTTCCCTTGTCCGGAGTTTTTTCCTCAAAATACACCGTATCAGTACTCTTTGCTCTCGAAGTTCCCATAGCGGCTGCGACAAATCCGATAACCAGAAGCAGAAGTATTCCCTCAGGAAGTCCTCCGAGAGTTCTCGCTCCGAGAATAAGCGGTATATACGCGGGCAGAAGCAGAAATCCCGGACGCGGCAGATACGCAGTGAAATAACACACGGGAAATGTCACGATAAGCGAAAAGACCGCTATCGTCACCGCCGCGTAAAACGGGTCGAAAAAATTCGACGTGGTAAACAGGAATTCCCAGTAAGCAGGCGAACGGTACGGATTCGACGCGAACGCAAACAGCAGATATACGACAATAAAAATCCCCGTAAACGTTAAAAATGATATCAGCTTGCGCGTTCTTACCTTGTAAAAAAGAAAATATATCCCACAGCACAATGCCGTCATAATTATCGTACAGATCACAGCCTGACTTCTGCACCAGACGTACATAAGCGCCGCACTCAGCGCAAACAGATAGAACATCGCGGCAAAAACCGCCGTACCGTCATATTGTATTTTGATTTTTTTCTTCATAAACTACTTATAATAGGTATAGAGCCTGCACATCAACATTCCGTTGTAAAGCTTGCGGTTTTTGTCCGCCTTCTGTCCGAAAATGCTTTCAAATTCCTCATCGGGAGTTATGACATAAAGCCCTCTCCCCTCAAGCGGCAGCAGCTTTCTGCCCATAATTCCGTAAAGTTCCCTTGCTTCGTTCACTTCGAGAAGTCTTTTTCCGTAGGGCGGATTGGTGAGTATCTTCACACGTTCGGGAAGTTTTTCCTGATCTCTTATATCACGTTTTTCGGCACGGATATATTTGCCCACACCTGCCTTTTTCGCGTTTTCGAGAGTCAGCCTTACGCACTCCTCGTCGTTATCAAAACCCAAAGCGGTAAAACCGCCGTCGGTGATAATTTCCGAACGAGCCTCCTCGCGGGCGTTTTTCCAAGCCTCGGCTGGAAGAAACTTCATTCGCTCTCCCGCGAATCTTCTGTTAAGTCCGGGGGCAATATTCAGAGCCTTGAACGCAGATTCGATAAGCAAAGTCCCCGAACCGCAGAACGGGTCAACGACCTTATCCTCTGCCCGTACTCTCGCAATATCCGCTATTCCCGCCGCCAGTGTTTCGCGTATCGGCGCGGCGTTGCTGTCGCGGCGATAACCGCGCTTGTGAAGTCCCTCGCCGGACGTATCAAGCATAAGCGTCACTTCGTTCTTCATTATCGAAAAACGTATCTCACACATTTCTCCTGTTTCGGGAAGAATATTCAGACCGTAAGTCTTTCCGAGATTTGCCGCCATAGCTTTCTTGACGATTTTCTGACAGGCAGGCACACTCGTAAGCTTTGAGTTCAGCGAGTGTCCTTTATTCGGGAATTTGTCGTTTTTTCTGATAAATTCCGACAGCGGAAGCTTTTTTATCCCCTCGAAAAGTTCGTCAAACGTTTCCGCACGGAACCTTCCAAGCACGACGCACACCCTTTCAGCGACCGACAGCGAAATATTCGCCAAAGCGCAAACCTTTGCGTCCCCCGAAAAGAATACCCGTCCGTCATTTACCTCGACGTTCTCGCCGCCTATTCGCTTTACCTCAAAGGAAAGCGTTTTCTCCAGCCCGAAATGGCACGGAGCGACATAATTATACTTCATCTTACCTCTTACCCAGAGCCCTTGCGCCTATGTCTTTTCTGTAGTGAGCTTTTTCAAAGGAAATATTATCAACGGCTTTGTACGCCGAATCAAGAGCCTTTTCGAGAGTTTCCCCCGTACAGGTGACACCGAGAACACGTCCGCCCGATGTGATATATTTTCCGTTTTCGAGCTTTGTCCCCGCGTGATAGATGTAAGCGTCGGGGCATTGACCGTTTTCGTCAAGACCGGAAATTTCCTTGCCCGTTTCGTATTTTTCGGGATAGCCGCCCGACGCCATTACAACACACGCGCAGGAGTTACGGCTCCACTTGATGTCAAGCGCGTCCAGCCGCTCGTCCCATACTGCTTCCATAATATCGACAAGGTCGGTTTCAAGCAGCGGCAAAACGACCTGCGTTTCGGGGTCGCCGAAACGGCAGTTGTACTCGACAACTTTCGCGCCGTTTTTCGTCAGCATAAGTCCGAAGTACAGACACCCCTTAAACGGTCTGCCCTCAGCATTCATAGCGGCGATAGTGGGCTTAAAGATCTTCTCCATACATTCTGCGGCAATTTCGGGAGTATACAGCGGGTTCGGCGCGACAGTTCCCATGCCGCCCGTGTTTAAGCCCTCGTCGCCGTCGTTTGCGCGCTTGTGGTCCATGGAGGATACCATAGGCTTTACGGTTTTGCCATCCGTGAACGCAAGAACCGTCACCTCATTGCCATCCATAAACTCTTCGACAACTATCTCCGAGCCGCTCTTGCCGAATTTTCCGTCAACGAGCATAGAATGAACGGCAGCCTTTGCCTCGTCGAAATCTTTCGCGATAATAACGCCCTTTCCGAGAGCCAGTCCGTCCGCCTTAATGACCGCAGGATAGGAATTCTGCTTTTTAATGTATTCGACAGCCTTTTCCTCGTCGGTGAAAGTTTCGTAAGCCGCGGTAGGAATGCCGTATTTCTTCATAAGTCCCTTCGAGAACGCCTTGCTCCCCTCAAGAATAGCTGCGTTTGCGCACGGACCGAACGTTTTGAAGCCCTCGGCGTTCAGTTTGTCCACCATTCCCATAACAAGCGGGTCGTCGGGGGCTACAAATACATAATCGGGGCGGAGCTTTTTCGCAAGCTCGACAATTCCGTCAATATCGGTCGCCTTTACCGGAAAGCATTCCGCAAGCGCGGAAATTCCGCCGTTTCCGGGAGCGCAGTATAATTTTTCCACCTTAGGTGATTTTTTCAGCGCTGCCGCGATAGCGTGTTCGCGTCCGCCGCCGCCTACTATCAAAATGTTCATAATATCTCTCCTTAAAGTTAAAATTCCGAAAAATGCTATACATATTTATTATACAACATTTCACACAGGATTTCAAGGGATTTTGGCGGTTTGCACATACGGTCGGCAAATTTCACAAATTTAACACAAAAAATTTGTGCAAAAGCTCCTCCTTGTTTTTCGGGAAGATTATGGTATAATTATAAGAGGATCAGATAAGCCCTTTGAGGCGGCAAATACGAACGGCAAAGCCGCAAAAACAACTACAAGGAGAAACAGTATGAACTACGGTTATTTTGACGAACAGAACAGGGAGTACGTCATCACCCGCCCCGATACTCCCGAACCTTGGGCAAACTATCTCGGCTCACCCGAATACGGCGCGATAATTTCAAATAACGCCGCGGGCTACAGCTTCGAGAAAAGCGGCGCTAAGGGAAGAATACTGCGCTACCGCTTCAACAGCTTCTCGAACGACCTGCCCGGACGCTATATCTACATCAGGGACAGCGCCGACGGCGATTACTGGAGCGCATCGTGGTCCCCCGTGTGCAAGCCGCTCGCGGAATATAAAAGCGAATGCCGCCACGGTACTGCATACACTGTCATCTCCTCGGAATATAAAGGTATCCGTGCCGAAACCTCTTACTATGTCCCGCTCGGAAAGACTTACGAGGTCTGGGCTGCGAAGATCACCAATACGGGAAGCTCCGCAAGAAAACTCTCCGTAACGGGCGTCTGCGAATTTGTCAACGAAAATTATTACGAGCAGGATCAGATAAATCTGCAATATACCCTTTTTATCACGCATACCTACTTTAAGGATAAATTCATTCTACAAAGACAAAACGAACTTCAGGGCGGGATATCGCGCTTTTTCGGTCTGGCAAAGGCTCCTGTTTCGGCGTACTGCGGCGACCGTGACGTTTTTCTCGGAAATTACAGAAACTATGGCAATCCCGTCGGCATCGAGAAAGGGCTTTCAAATGAGCTGAATTTCTGCGGCAATTCCGTCGGAGCGCTTCAGAGCGATATTGAGCTTGCCCCGAACGAAACAAAGGAACTCGTCTTTATAGTCGGTCAGAAGGACGAACAGGAAGCCGCAAAACTCGTCGAACTTTACGAAAGCTCCGACCTTGTGAGCGCGGAATTATCGGAGCTTAAAAATTTCTGGCATTCCAAGCTTGACAATTTCAAAGTCAAAACTCCCGACCCCGACTTTAATAATATGATAAACACATGGAACGCTTACAACTGCTTTATCACGTTCATCTGGTCAAGAGCGGCTTCTTTCCAGTACTGCGGACTGCGGAACGGCTACGGCTACCGCGATACGGTTCAGGACATACGCGGAATTATCCACCTCGCTCCGGAAATGGCGAAAAAGCAGATAGAATTTATGCTTTCGGCTCAGGTAACCAACGGCGCGGGACTGCCGCTGGTAAAGTATACTCACAATGCCGGTCACGAAAACACTCCCGATGACCCCGAATATGTCAAGGAAACAGGACACCCGTCCTACCGTGCCGACGACGCGCTCTGGCTTTTCCCGACGATAGAACACTATATCGGTGAAAGCGGCGACATCGCCTTTCTTGATGAGGAAATTTACTTTGCAAACGACGGAGAGAAAGCGACAGTCTACGAGCATCTGAAACGCGCCATTGAATTTTCGATGAACAACCTCGGCACTCACGGAATGCCCGCGGGACTTCACGCCGACTGGAACGACTGTCTGCGTCTGGGGAAGCGCGGCGAAAGTACATTCGTGGCGTTCCAGCTCGTTTATGCCATAAAAATACTGCGCGGTTACGCGGAAATGAAAAATGACGGCGATTACATCGGTTATCTCGACGAAATTCGTGAAAAGCTCGGCTCGGCGCTTGACGAATGTTGGAACTCCGACCGTTTCATTCGCGGTTACAAGGAGGACGGCACAGTCATCGGACAGCGCTCCGACGACGAAGCTTTCATGTGGCTCAATCCACAGTCGTGGGCGGTCATTTCGGGATTCGCGGGACAGGAGCGCGGAGAACAGGCGCTTGATACGGTCTATTCCGAACTCAACACCCCCTACGGCGCTATGGTGATGTACCCGCCTTATGCCGACCACGCTTTTGAGGGCGCTCTTATGCACTGCTTTAACAGATGTGTAAAAGAAAACGCAGGCATTTTCTCGCAGCCGCAGGGGTGGCTCATTCTCGCGGAGGCAATGCTCGGACGCGGCGATATGGCATATATGTACTGGAAAGAGGCTTCACCCGCAACTTATAACGATTTCGCCGAAAAGCGCTCTATGGAACCTTACGTTTACGGTCAGTTCACAGAGGGCAAAGACAGCCCGTTCGCGGGGCGCTCTCATGTACACTGGCTGACGGGGACGGCGTCAACTATGATGGTCGGAGCTATGGAGGGAATTCTCGGCTTGAAGCCCGTTCCCAACGGTCTTGTGATAGACCCGTCTGTTCCGTCGGAGTGGAACGAGATTTCGATAGAAAAGGTTTTCAGAGGAAAGAAGCTTTCGATAAAAATACAAAATTCCGCAGGAGTTCAGCACGGCGTTTCGAGAGTGACCCTTAACGGAAACGTCCTCGAAGGGAATAAGATCCCCGCTTCAAAGCTCGCCGAGTTTAATGATATACTCGTGGAAATGGAATAGTCTGGCAATAAGCAGAAACAATAGTGCGCCGTTTTTTGTACGGCGCGCTAATTTTTTTTGACCAAGAAAAAATTTTTTGTGCAAAAATTATAAAATTATAAGTTTTTTCTTGACATACAAACTCAATAGGTGTAAAATAATAATGTATTTTGAGGTTTATTACACATTTTATTCGGGAGGTAAACTGTTATGAGAAAAAAGAAGAGCTTGCTTAAAAGTATCCTCATATGCTCGGTCGGAGTTCTCACGGCGGTCACGGTGGTGATCTGCGCGGTCTATTCTATCTGCGTAAACGCTCAGTACACAAAATCCATCAAAGCCAACCTGTTCCATACTGTCGCTAATGAGTCAGAAAAAATGAACACATGGTTTGAAAAACATATATCCCTCTCCGAAGAGCTGGCAAAAGCGGGAGTAAAGGAAAACCTCCACGGAAAAGAGTTGGAGGAATACCTGCTCGATGTGTCAATGGCTTCATCCGCTTCTATTATGAATAACTATTTCGCATGGGAAACAGATCCTACGGGAGTTATGGCATGCGGAAAATATCCCGTAGACTCCGATTATGTTTCACAGGAGCGCGGTTGGTATAAAAGCGCCAAGGCGGCAGGAACGACTATAATAACCGCACCTTATGTCGACGCTATCACGGGAATGCTCGTCATTACAATAGCAACACCCGCCGTAGATTCCTCCGGAGCGGTCGTCGGAGTGTGCGGACTCGACGTCGAAATAAACGAGCTTGTATCCCTTACACAGAATCTCAAAGCCGACGGCAGCGGATACGCAATACTCGTGGACGATTCAAACAATATTGTGGTTGATGCTAAAAATCAGGATTATTCCTATCATATGGACGGCGAAACAGAAATCATTACCGCACTTGAATCGGTATCGCCCGCGTTTACAAAAGCTCTCGGCGCTGTAGACAACACGAATATCGTTTCGGGCTATATCGACGGCAAGAAACAATATTTCCCGATAGTTTCCATCGGCGACACCAACTGGAAAGTCCTGTATGTCGCGGATTACGGCGAAGCTATAAAGCCCCTTAACGGCATCATAATTCTTACGATCGTCATTTCGGCAATATTCATAGCGCTCGGAACGCTGTTCTTTATGTTCAAGTTTACGGAAAGACTTAAACCGCTCTCCCAGATAGAAGAAATAGTACAGCAGATGTCCAACGGCGTTCTCGACCACAAATACCCCAAGGATACGGGAGATGAAATAGGTACGATATGCAAATCTCTCGAAATTACGAATACCTCTCTCAAATCCTATATCGACGAGATAGGACGTATCCTTTCCGGAATGGCGGACGGAAACTTCCGCTATACGTCAAATACGGTGTTTAACGGAGAGTTTACGGCTATACAGACAAGTATGAAGAATATCTGCGAAGCTCTCGGAAAAACTTTCGAGAATTTCGGAAACGTCGCCGAGGAAATTTCCATGGGTTCAAGCAATGTTGCCAACGGCGCATCTGAACTTGCCAACTCCGCAACGGACGAATCTCAGCTTGTAAGCGTCGTGCAGAACTCCGTCGAGGATATAAGCAAGCGCGTTTCGCAGTCGGCTGAAAACGCATTCGACGTGAAAAAGCGTTCGCAGGGTGCTAATCATACTGTACAGCAGTCCAACAAGAAAATGCAGGATATGCTCAATATTATGAACAGTATCTCTAAATCTGCAACAGAGATAGTCAAAATAAACGCGGCAATCGAGGATATTGCGTTCCAGACAAATATACTCGCGCTTAATGCGTCTATAGAGGCTGCAAGAGCAGGAGCGGCAGGAAAGGGCTTCGCCGTGGTCGCTGAAGAAGTCCGCAACCTTGCGTCCAAGTCAAGTGAGGCTTCCGCAAGTACAAGCGTCCTCATCGACCAAACCGTACAGTCCATAGGAAAAGGTATGGAAGCCGCAAACGAAACGGCAGCAATGCTCGACGAGGTGGTCGTGGAAACAGCTTCTATCACGGATTCCATTACAACGATCGCGGACGTTTCCGAGGAGCAGAAAAAAATGCTTGCGGAAATCGTCGTCAAGCTCGAAGAAGTTTCGGCAGTTATTCAGGCAACGGCGGCAACAGCCCAAGAAAGCGCTGCGACAAGCGAATCCCTCGACAGTCAGGTAGCTTCCTTGAAGAAAAACCTTAAGTCCTACAAGATCTGATTTTGAATATTTTCGCGGCAGGAGTATCTGCCGCGATTTTTTTACGGAATTGCTCTTTACAAAATGATAAATTTGGTGTAAAATAAAAGAGGGTGATTTTTGTGGAATTTCCGTCGGCAATAAGGGAAAGAATTTCGGAGCTTTCGGAGGAATACGACATAAAAACGCTTATCCGAGCCGCAGAGCGGATCTCGGAGGGATACCGCTCGGAACAGGGATTTTCGGCTTCGTCAAGGGAAGAGATAATAGCCTATGCGTCAGTCAGAATGCCGGCGACTTTCGCGGCGGTATCACGGGCTCTGGAGCTTTCACTGGAGGTTTTCGGCGGAAAAATTTCAACCGTCCTTGATGTCGGCGCGGGAACAGGTGCGGGGGCAATAGCCGCCGACCTGCTCACGGACTGCGAAAGGATCACCTGCCTTGAACGCGATGGGGATATGCTTTCGCTTGGAGAGGAATTCTGCGGGCTTGTGGGCGCTCCGACCGAATGGGTAAAGTACGATATTTCGGACGGAATTTCCGAACGGGCGGAGCTTGTAGTCTGTTCTTACTGCCTGAACGAGCTGAACGGCAAAACTCTTCGAGAAACGCTTGAAAGACTGGCAAATTCTACAGAAAAAATCCTTGTTATCGTCGAGCGCGGAACTCCAAAGGCGTTCGGCGAAATAAAAGAGATCCGAAAAACACTTGAAGCTTTCGGAATGAAAGTACTCGCGCCGTGTACTTTTTCGGGAGAGTGTAAACTCCCGCAGAAAGACTGGTGTCACTTCACGGCAAGGGCTTCGCGAACGGCGCTCCACAGGAAGCTGAAAAACGCCGACGCTCCGTATGAGGACGAGAAATTCTGTTTTCTGGCGATGACAAGAGAGGAAAATCCCGTGGAAAACAGTGCAAGGGTCCTACGTCACCCTATTATAGGTTCCGGAAAAATAACGCTTGAACTTTGTTCCGCGGACGGGATCTCAACAAAGCTTATAACGCGAAAGACCCCGCTGTTCAAGCAGGCACGAAAGGCAAAAACGGGAGATCTGTTCCCTATGGAGAAATGAGGAGAATATGGAAATATTAGCACTTAAAGTCCCCGAAAATCTTACTTTTGCGGAAATTTCGGGATATATGGGGTGGCTCTCGCCCGCAAGAAGAAAATCAATTGAGAAGAAAAAAAACGAGGGCGATAAGATAAACGCTCTCTTGTCAAGACTGCTGATCTTGTCGGAAATTTCGCAGCGAACGGGGCTTTCCGAAAAAAAGATATCGTTTCGCAAGGGAAGTCAAGGAAAACCGTATCTGAAAAACAGCGAACTTCAGTTTTCGCTTTCACATACCAAAGGCGCGATAGCCGCAGGCTTCGGCGATATAATGGAGCTTGGCGTGGACATTGAACGCAAGTCGCGGAAAATAAATCCGTCGTTGTACGGGCGGACACTATCGGCAGGGGAACTTGAAAAAACACATTCCGATGAGGATTTCCTGCGGTTCTGGGTGCGCAAGGAAGCGTTCCTGAAACGTCTGGGACTGGGGATAGCTCATGACCTTAAGGAGATAAATACGCTTGTCGTTCCCGACACGGCTGTTTACGAATGGGATGATTTTTTTATCGGAGCTTCTGGAGAGGGCGCGGAAAGCGCAGCTGTCAAAGAAATTTCCCTTGATGAGCTGTTGGGGAGATTCGTAAAGATGCTGTAATTTAATAAGTCACAGCCGCGCCATTTTTTGTCAAAATAATTAAAGGACAGGGTTCAAAGTCAAATCTCTCTTTTTTGTCTTGAAAAAGATGTAAAGATATGTTATACTATAATTATAGGTACAAAAGAACAGGAGAATAAAAATGCAGCTGGTAGCAATTGTCGGTCGCCCGAACGTCGGGAAGTCCGCACTTTTTAATAAACTTGTCGGGAAAAGGCTCTCTATCGTTGATGATTCTCCGGGAGTTACCCGCGACAGGATCTACAGCAGGTGTGAGTGGCTCAACCGTGAGTTCACGCTTATAGATACGGGAGGCATCGAGCCGAAAACCGACGACGTTATTCTGGCGCAGATGCGTGAACAGGCAATGCTCGCGATAGAGTCGGCGGATTGTATAATCTTCGTCACGGATATTACAGCGGGGGTTACCGCAAACGACGCGGAAGTCGCCGCCATGCTCCGCAAAAGCGGTAAGCCCGTCGTGCTTGCAGTTAATAAGGACGACGATATCGGCGCTCCGCCGCCCGGATTTTACGAATTCTATAATCTCGGTCTGGGAGATCCTATTTCCATTTCGGCGGTTCACGGTCACGGTACGGGCGATCTGCTTGAAGCCGTGTTCGACAAACTCCCTCCCGAAGAAGCCGAGCCTTACGAGGACGACGCTATAAAGGTTGCCGTTATCGGAAAACCGAACGTAGGAAAGTCCTCTCTTGTAAATCACATCACGGGTACCGAACGTTCAATTGTTTCGGATATTGCAGGAACGACACGCGACGCTGTCGACAGCGAGGTCGTGCGCGGAGAAGACAAGTATATCTTTATCGACACGGCAGGTATGCGGCGCAAGGCAAAGGTCACTGAAAATATCGAACATTTCAGCGTGCTGAGAGCGCTTATGGCGGTCGACAGGGCTGACGTATGCGTGGTTATGATAGACGCTACGGTCGGATTTACGGAACAGGACAGCAAGGTCGCGGGGTATGCTCATGACAAAGGACGCGCCGTTGTCGTCGCCGTAAACAAATGGGACGCAGTCACAGACAAAACTGACAGCACTATGCGGGAATTTTCCAAAAAGCTTGAAAAGGATCTCGCGTTTATGAGCTATGCGCCGCTTGTGTTCATCTCGGCGAAAACGGGGCAGCGTATCGACAAACTGTTCGAGATGATAAAGCTCGTTCACGAACAGCACGGCAGACGTATCTCCACGGGAGTCCTCAACGATATGTTGAGTTATGCCACCTCGCGTGTTCAGCCCCCGTCCGACAAGGGCAAGCGTCTGAAACTCTATTATATGACGCAGGCTTCGGCAAATCCGCCGACGTTTGTTGTGTTCTGTAACAGCAAGGACCTGTTCCACTACTCGTATCAGAGATATATTGAAAATCAGATACGCGAAACGTTCGGGCTTGACAAAACTCCGATAAAGCTGCAAATACGCGAAAGAGGAGATCAATGAACAGGATAATCTCGGATTTCCGCAGATATTATCGGAAAAAAATCATAATTTTCTGGGTGGAATTTGCGGTGATAGCTCTCGGACTTGCGGTATCGGGAGTCATAGTCCGTGAAAAAACACGTCTAATGACGATAATAGTACTGGCGTCGCTGTTTGCGCTCACGCTGTGGAATATGCTGAGTATCCTTGTCATAGCGCCGCGCGATTTCGGAAAAAGACTCTCGGAGCTTCCCGAAAAAACAAGGACTGAGATCATTTCGCAGTATCAATCTGCAAAGGATATGGGCGGGCGTTGGTTTTTGGAAGAATACGTTCTGTTCCACCGAAACAGGAAGATCGTACTTCTGAGGTACGATGAGATACGTTCGGCAGAGCCGAAGGGCTTTAATCTTGAACTCAAGCTGCAGGACGGAAAAACGGAACTTCTTCCGATAAAGCCCGACGAAAATCCTGCCGTGACAGTAGCTGTACTGCGAAGCCGCGAACCGCGGATCAGCGTAATGCTGAACGGCAAGATAATCGAAAAAATGGAAAATAAGAGGAAATAAAATGATTTGGCTGTGTTATGGGATAATGCTTCTCGTGCCGTATCTTCTGGCGGGAATAAACACGTCTATAATCGTCGCGAAAGTGAAAACAGGCAAGGACATTCGCACAATGGGCAGCGGAAACGCGGGGCTTACGAATACTCTGCGCGTACTTGGAAAAGGCGCGGCAGGAATAGTGCTGCTGGGCGATGTTTCAAAAGCGGCGATAGCGGTGCTGCTGGTCAGAGCAGCGTTCAGATTTTTCGGCGGAATTGACACGACCGACCCGACATCGGATATGACGTGGGTAGAGTATATAGCGGTATTTATGGCGATAGTGGGACATTGTTTTCCGATCTATTACGGATTTAAGGGCGGAAAGGGCGTTCTGGCGGCTATCTCGGCGATTTTCGTTCTTGACTGGAGAATCGCTTGTATCCTTCTCGGAATTTTCATTGTTCTCGTTGTAATAACAAGATACGTTTCGCTTGGCAGTATTGTCGCTTCGTCCTGTTTCTGCATAGCGTCGCCGCTGTTCGGGTATTTTCTCGACCACGACCCCGCGTTTATCGCAAATGCAGTTATAGCTGCGTTCTGCGGAGGGCTTATTGTTTTCAGGCACAGGGGAAACATTAAGCGCCTTGTAACTCATACGGAGAAAAAGCTCGGAGAAAAAGCAAAATAGCAGATCCTACAACAACTAACGTGATTTGTACCCCGCCTGCCGAATAAGGCGGATATCCCGCTCAAACGCACAACCTATTCAGGGGCTGTCGGTGGGGGGCGGGCGGATTTGCGAAGCAAATCCTAAGCCGCAAGCGCAAACGCTGCGCTGCAGCGAGCATTTCCCGCGTAAAACGCGGGAAATGCCATATGTTGCGCTTGCGGCTTTGCTCCCGCGAAGCGGGAGCGCCCGCCCCCCGCCGCAGCTTTCCGCGAAAAAGGCGCGTAATACAAAAGACAGCACATCTGCGCTGATTTTGAATACAAAATTATTTATGTATTAAAGAGGTTGAACAGATATGGCTAAGATCACAATTCTCGGCTGCGGATACGGCACGGCTCTGGGCGTGCTGTATTCAAAATACGGACACGAGGTCATGACTTGGACGAAATTCGAGAGCGAAGCAGAACAGCTCCGCACGGAACGTGAGCATAAACGCCTGCTTCCGGGAGTGAAGCTGCCCGCCGAGTTGGGCGTTACAACAGACCCGAAGTGCGTTTCCGGAGCAGATATAGTCGTCGTATGCATACCGTCGGCGTTCTATCGGGAGGCTGTTAAATCCGTCAAGCCGTATGTTTCCGAAAATACTGTTATCGTAAACGCAAGCAAGGGTCTTGAGGAATCGGGAAAAAGACTTTCCGAGGTGATACGGGAAGAGCTTCCCAAAAACCGTGTCGCGGTGATAACGGGTCCATGTCACGCGGAGGAAATAGCGCGTTTCGTGCCGACTACGGAGGTCTGCGCGGCTTATGACTCCGAAACCGCAAAGTATATCCAGCGCACACTTTCCAACGAGTGCTACAGGATATATGTGAACGATGACGTGACAGGCTGCGAGCTGGGCGGCGTTCTGAAAAACCCGATAGCTCTCGGCTGCGGAATAGCAAGGGGAATGGGACTTGGCGACAATACCGTCGCAGCGCTTATGACCCGCGGAATGACCGAAATAACACGCCTTGGGGTGGGTCTGGGAGCAAACTGGAAAACATTTACGGGAATGGCAGGAATAGGCGACCTTATCGTTACCTGCACTTCACAGCACTCCAGAAATTTCCGTGCGGGATTTCTGATAGGACAAGGCACTCCCGCTGCCGAAGCAGTAAAGACCGTAGGCACGGTCGAGGGCTACATCAACAGCAAGACCGCTTTCCGGCTGGCAAAAGAACACAATATAGATACTCCGATAATCGAGCAGATAGTAAATGTCTGCTATAACGGCAGCGATCCGAGAAAAAGCATAACCGCGCTTATGACAAGAGAAAGCAAGCACGAACGCGAGGTCTTCTGGACAGACTGAACGTCATTTTCAGATAAAGGAGTGATTCTTCTGAAAGAAAAAATACCTGCTACATCAAACGAACAAATATCCATTCTACGAGAGCGCGGCTGTATAATCCGCGACGAAAAGCTCGTCCGCGAAACTCTCAAATACATAAATTATTACCGATTGTCCAACTACTTTGAGCCGTTTTCCGTCGGTAAGCATAAATACGAGGAAGGCACAACTTTCGAGAAAATACTGCGCGTGTATGAAATGGACAGAAAGCTGCGAAGTGTGCTTATCGCTGCCTTGGAGGAAATAGAGATTGCACTTCGTGCCGCTATCTCCAACTTCCACGCGCTGAAATACGGCGGTCTGGGCTACCTTAACCCCAACTCTTTTGAGCGCGTACATAATCATCAGAGCTTCATCTCGCGCATAAATCACCTTATCGAATGTAACGACGAGCGCGAATTTGTCAGGCACTATAACTCAAAATATAACGGCAAATTCCCGCTGTGGGTGGTTATGGAGCTTTTCAGTTTCGGCACTCTGGCGTTCTTCTATAAGGATATGAAGTCGGAAGACAAGAAAGCCCTCGCGTCGGAATACTACAAATGCTCCGCGTCGGAAATGGACAACTGGATATTCTGTCTGAACGAGCTTCGCAACTACTGTGCGCATTACAACCGCCTTTACGGGAACAGATTTCCTATTCTTCCGAGGACGCCGAAAAACTTTCCTGTTGAGCTTTCGGACAATGTTTTCGGGTATATGATAGTAATGAAACAGCTCTATCACAGCAAGTCGAACTGGAACGAGCGGGTCGTGAAGCCCGTTTCGCGAATGCTTCGGAAAAATTCGGAGGACATACGTCTTTCGGATCTGGGATTTCCGGAGGGGTGGGAAACGATGATAGCGTTCGGCGATACCTCGAAATAATAAAAGCGCTCCCTTTTGAGGGGAGCGCTGTTTGTTTATCCGTTGTTTACTGCGTTGTAAAAGTCCGTTATGTGTTCATAGTCGTATGTATTACCCTTGTAAGTAATTTTAGCATTGTCACAGCCTCCGAAAGCCCCCACGCCGATGTAGGTCACGCTGTCGGGAATAGTTATGTTTTCCAGGGAAAAACAGTTGCTGAAAGCCTCTGCGTTGATGCTGGTAACGCTATCGGGAATATCTATTTTTTTAAGCTTTTTGCAACTGCCAAAAGCCCTAACATCAATTTCGGTCACACCGGCGGGAATATTCACGCTCATAAGGCTTTCACATCCGTAAAAAGCCAGACTACCGATTTTGGTCACACTGTCGGGAATGGTTACTTCCATAAGACCTTCACATTGGCGGAAAGTAAAAGCTTTGATTTCGGTCACGCTGTCCGGAATGTCTATGCTTGAAAGGCTATCGCAAAATTGGAAAGCCTCCATGCCGATTTCAGTCACGCTGTCGGGAATATCTATTTTTTTAAGCTTTTTGCAGCTGCAAAAAGCCCAAATACCGATTTTGGTCACACTGTCGGGGATAGTTACGCTTGTAATACTTGTGCAATCCCTGAAAGCCTCATCGCCGATTGCAACTACCTTTTTGCCGTCTATCTCGTCGGGAATATTAACAACACTCTCGTTGCCCTTATAAGCGGTTATGGAAATCCCGCCCGTTCCCGGTTCATCTGCATACTCATAAAGCTCTTCAACCTGTACGGGAGCAGAGCTTTCCGAACTCTCTGTGCTTTCAGCACTCCCACTTGTACTTTCAGAGCTTTCAGAGTTTTCCGTGCTTTCCGAACTTTCGGAACTCTCCGTGCTTTCGGAGCTTTCCGTTTTAATCTCCGAGCTGCTCTCGCTTTGATTGTTGTTCTTATTGTTTTCGTTGCTGCACCCGCAAAGACCTACCGCCAAAACTGCTGTAAGTGTCGCTGCTATAAATTTTTTCACTCATCAATTTCCTTTCAATATAATTCACAGGGAAGTTCCTTAAATACCATTATACTATATGTATTAAGAATATATCAAGAAGTTTTTTCGACAAACTTCGTGTGTGCATAAAATTATTTTTGTGAAAAATTAACAAAAGCCCCATCGGGGCTTTTATCCGCAATATTCATCAAACAGCCTTAAAGCGGCTTTATAGCGGCTTTCGTCGTCGGGGCTTCCGAGAATTATGACTATGTAGCTTTCGTTTCCTTTCTCAAAAACAGCCGCCAGACAATTTCCCGCCTTTTCGGTCGTGCCGGTTTTCATACCCGTGCAGCTTTCGCTGTAGAAATCGCTTTCGGGGTCAAGCAGGAGATTGGTATTGTGCCAGTCGATAATATGCCCCGATTCAAAGACGGCGTGATAATCGAGCGTTCGGGTTATTTCTCTTATTATTGGATCGCCGAGGGCATATTTTACGAGAACGGTAAGATCTCTCGCGGTGGTGAACTGTTTTTGCCCGTCCGAGCCGTCGGGACTCGTGAAACGCGAGTTTTTCATTCCGATCTTCACGCAAAACGAATTCATAAGCTCCGCGAAATTTTCAACAGCGGCTTTATCGGTCATTTCCCCGCCCGCCTTACGAGAAACGGAAGCAGCGACGGTATAAGCCGCGTCGCCTCCCGAACGAATAAGCATTCCCGAAATCAAGTCATAAAGCGTAAGCCTTTGACCCTCTGCTATAAGACAGCGGCTTGCGTGCTTCGGCAGAAGCTCAAGCTCTGTGCCCACCTCGAAAACCTCGTCGGGTTCCGCATATTCAAGAGCGACGCAAGCCGTCACCAGCTTTGTGATACTCGCACACGCAAGCCGCTCGTCGGCGTTCTCCGCAAACAAAAGCGCCCCGCTGTCGGCATTTGCCACGGCGGCAGCCTTATAGTCGTGAGTGTCTTTAGCGTTGCAGCCGAAAATTATTATCCCCGCAAAAATCATAAGCATAATAAAAAATATTGTTTTTTTCATATAAATTCCCCCTTTGTAAATTGTAACATACGAAAATCCCCCTGTCAACGGATTTTCCGAATTGTAAGGAAATCGTAAGATTTGTTTTTTATTTGCCGAATTCGGAAGTTTTCGTATAAAGCCGTTGACAATTTCCAAAAAATGTGGTACAATATATAATGTATAAAAATAATTCAGAGGAGGGAACAGGAATGGTCTGCGGACGCTGCGGACGGGTCTTTGACGAAACAAAACAGGACTACTGCGGCTATTGCAGGACTGTTCATACTCCGAAAGGCGAACCTATCCGCGACTTAAAAGGTATACTGAAGTATATCACCGATAAATTCGGCAGTGATACACTGCTGAATCAGAAGCTGACAGACGCGCTTATCGCCGATTTCTTCCCGAAAGAAAATCAAGCGAGAAGACTGTGCTTCGTGGCACTGTACGACGGCTGCGCAAAAAAACTGTACGCCGTTCGCGAAAAACCGTTTGAGGTAAGATGCGCCGCTGCGGCGGGCTGTATAAAATCCCTCCGCGATGAGATTGGACTCAAAGGCAGGATCGCCGCAGAAGCTGTCGAAGCGGTAGGCTGCGCAGTCGGCTGCGAGATATCCTTCAAGAAGTCGGAGATACTTCCCGCTTCCGAAACGGAATCCAAGAAAAACATCACCGACGCGGCAGAACAGTATTCGCTCGGACGGCATTTCGACAGGATACGCGACTATGAAAAGGCGCTTTACTGGTTTGAAAGCGCCGCTCTGCAGGATTACGGTGAGGCGGAATATTATATGGGAAGCTACCGTCTGGAGGGACGCGGAGGTGTGCTGGACGTAAACAGCGCCCGCGAATGGTTCGTCAGAGCCGCCGAGAACGGCGTTGCTCAGGCGATATATATGATGGGATACTTCTACGCGGAGGGAATAGCCTGCGAGCTTGACGAGGATAAGGCTTTTGACTGTTTTATGAAAGCCGCGAAAAAAGGCTGCGCGGACGCTTCGGAAATGATATCACTCTGCTATGAAAACGGCGTTCACGTCACAAAAAATTCCGAGCTTGCCCGCAAGTGGAAAAAATATACAGGCATAGGAGATTTCCCGTCAGAGGAAACCGAAGCACCCGAACCCATTCCCGACGACGGCGAGGAGTTGTATCAGAGCGCACGGCGCTGCCTTGCCGAAAAGGACGCTGAGGGAGCGGCAATGTTCTACAAACGCGCCGCCGAAGCTGGACACGCAAGGGCACAGTGTTCCTACGGAAAGTGCCTTTATACGGGAAACGGCGTTGCAAAAGACCCCGCCGAAGCGTTCCGCTGGTTCAAGCTTTCCGCGGACAGCGGACTTAACATAGCACAGTATAATCTCGGAGTAATGTATCTCAAGGGCGTTTACGTCCCGAAAGATACGGAGCAGGCAAAGCATTATTTCGCTCTTGCCGCGAAAAACGGTCACGAGGACGCGGCGAAAATACTTAAAAAGCTTCGCTGAGTTGAATTAAATTCAATCGGAGGATAAAAAATGAAAGCAGCTGTAATTCTTACAAAATGCAAAGAAAAACACGATCTTTTCGGGATTCGCGCCGAGCAGCGCGAGGACGGCGCGTGGTACGCGACGTGGGCGTTCAAGGTAAGCGAGCGCACAGCCGGACGTGAAAAGTTCGGCGATACACAGATTTCCGGAAACGTTTATATCACAACCGAATACCCCTCCTGCCCGCACTGCGGCGCCAAGGGATTTTTCCAGTGCAGCGAGTGCGGCAAGACCACCTGTTGGAACGGCGAAACCGAAACAGTCTGCGAATGGTGCGGAAACGCTGCCGAAACCTCCGCCGAGGAGAAATTCGATTCCCTCACGGGAGGCGGCTTCTGATGCTTAAGATCGGAGATAAAATCCCTCTTGAGCTGGGCGGGAGCGCGGAAATTACGGCGGTCCTCGGTTCGGGCGGACAGGGGACGGTCTACCGCGTTATGTTTTCGGGAAAGGAATACGCGCTTAAGGTCTACTTTCCGAAAAAGCTGAAACGTCCCGATATTTTCCGCGACAACCTGCGCAGACTGACTGAGGACAAAACCGCAAACGAGGCGTTCCTTATGCCGAAAATGCTTACCGCTCCGGTGGATAACAGTTTCGGCTTTCTGATGGATATAATACCGTCTGAATATAAGCCGTTTTCGGAGATTTTAAACGCCAGAGTAAAGTTTTCGGGACTTTATTCGGTCGTGAATTCGGCAATAAGGATAACCTCCGCCTTTCGAGAGCTTCACAACAGCGGCTACAGCTATCAGGATATGAACGACGGCGGTTTCTTTATTCGACCGTCGGACGGGGACGTGCTTATCTGCGACTGCGACAACATAGCGCCTTACGGGGAGCATCTGGGCATTGCGGGAAAGCCGGGGTATATGGCTCCCGAAATCGTGCGCGGTGAAAAAGCTCCGGATAAATTCACGGACAGATATTCACTTGCCGTGGTGCTTTTTAGACTGCTTCTGCGGGGAGATCCGTTAGAGGGAAACAAGGTGCTTAAAAGCGTATGCCTTACCGAGGAGGCGGAACGCAGGCACTATGGTTTCGAGCCTATTTTTGTTTACGACCCCGACGACGACAGCAACCGACCTGTTCGCGGAGTCCACAACAACATCATAAAATTCTGGAGAATTATGCCCGACTATATCCGTGAGGCTTTTGAGTTCTCATTTACAACGGGACTTTCCGAGCCATCAAAACGGCTTATCGAAAAACAGTGGCTTGATCTTTTGAAGCGCCTGCGCGGAGATATTACGGCTTGTCAGTGCGGTGCGCAGAATTTCCTGCCCGCCGTGGAATCCGACAGCGAGGGAAAACTGATATGTCCCTGCGGGATACACTACTCAAAGCCGCTTTCGCTTGTCGGAGCAAAAAGCTCTATCCTGCTGTTTGACGGGGCGAAACTATTCGGTGATAACGTTGACTTGCGCGCCGAAGTCGTAAGAAACAAGGTAAATCCCGCTCTATGGGGCTTGAAGAATCACACGTCCGACGAGTGGAAATGTGTACTTCCGAATGGCGAGGAAAAGAACGTGCCGAGCGGAAAGGCAGCGCCGATTTTTGTCGGGACTTCCGTCGAGATAGACGGCGAGAAATTTGAAGTAAAAGAATAAGAAACACGAGGTTTTTGTTTTGGAAAATAATGACCACACTATCCGCCGCGCAGAGGAGCGTGACATTCCGCGCATAACAGAGCTTCTGTATCAGGTGCATAAGGTACATTCCGATAAGCGTCCGGATCTGTTCAAGCCGGGGTCAAAAAAATATACGGAATCCGAGCTTTCCGAAATAATCGCGGACGACGAACGTCCGATCTTCGTTTACGAAAGCGACAAGATAAAAGGGTACGCGTTCTGTATTTTTGAGCGCCATACGGGAGAATCCCTCGTGCATTATACCTCGCTGTACATCGACGATCTCTGCGTCGACGAGAAAGCCCGCGGGCAGCATGTGGGACGCTCTCTTTATGAATACGTTCTGAAATTCGCCAAAGAACACGGCTGCTACAATGTCACTCTCAATGTATGGGAATGTAACGAGAACGCAAAAAAATTCTACGAAAAATGCGGTCTTTCCGTTCAGAAGATAGGAATGGAGAAGATCCTGTAAAAATACGCTCCGCTTTCGGGCGGAGCTTTTTAATAATTTTTAATAAAAAATAAAGCGGCAGACTCACGGAGGTTTACGATAATTATGAGCAGATCGCCAAGGAACAAAACGATAAATACGCCCATAAGCGAGGGGAAACGATATCTTGAAAAATGTATACAGATAGTTCAGCCGCAGAATTCTATTGACGGTATTCTGGACAAAACGATTATGGGAGATATGCTTGAAGTATGCAGACTGCTTCCGAAAGAAAGCGCGGATCTGATAATAGCCGACCCGCCGTACAATCTCACAATGACTTACAGCAAAACGACTTTCTCAAAGAAAAAAACGTCCGAATACGAACAATACACACGAAAGTGGCTATCCGAAATAAAGCCTCTTCTGAAGAAAAACGGCTCGATCTATGTATGCTGTGACTGGGAATCAAGTCTTATAATTGGACAGGTGCTGAGTGAATTTTTCCGGATAAGGAACAGGATCACATGGCAGCGTGAAAAGGGACGCGGAGCTAGAGCAAACTGGAAAAACAGCATGGAGGATATATGGTTCGCCACAAACGGGAGCGAATATACGTTCAATCTGGACGCTGTGAGAATAAGGAAAAAGGTCATCGCTCCTTACCGCGTCAGCGGCAAACCAAAAGACTGGATCGAATCGGACGCGGGAAACTATCGCGATACCTGCCCGTCAAACTTCTGGGACGATATTACCGTCCCGTTCTGGTCTATGCCCGAAAACACCGCTCACCCGACGCAGAAGCCCGAAAAACTGATAGCCAAAATAATTCTGGCAAGCTCGTCAGAGGGCGATGTTATCCTTGATCCTTTTCTTGGTTCGGGAACAACAAGTGTAGTTTCCAAAAAGCTCGGCAGGCATTATATAGGAATAGAAAAGGAAGCCGAATACTGCGTCTGGGCGGAACAGCGGCTCGAAATGGCTGAAACCGACAAAAGCATACAGGGCTACACGGAGGGAATATTCCGAGAAAGAAACTCGCCTTCGGGCAAGAAGTAAAATGTTCTGATAACAAGCAGACGCAGGTCCGTATTTCCCGAAATCTTAAATTTTTTTACGCTGAAAAATTCTTGCAGCATTTTTTGAGGTATGCGGGTATTATCATTGAAAGGCAATTCAAACCAAATGAAAGTGAGGAAAATATATGAAGAAAAAATATCTTGCTATCCTTTCTGCACTGACCGCCGTTTCAATGACAGCCTGCTCCGCGACATATTCCAACGGCAACGAATTTGTCGGAACGGACTTCGGTGGTACAGGTGTCAAAGACGGCTACGGCGGTGCAGGCGACCTATTTGATACTTTAGAAGGAACAGCCGGCACTATTAAAGAAACGACCGACCTTGCCGCACCTATGGGCGTGTCGGGCGGCAATGGCGAAACAGGCGATATAACCACGACGTCTATCGGTAATGATGAAATAGAACCGCAGTCGGGGCTGCTTACGGGCGGCGAGTGGAACGACAACGACCACTGGGAGGACTGGCAGGCTCTTTACAAATCGCACACCGAATGGAGCAGCTATCAAACCGCATGGGAAAACAAGACCCTCCACAGACTGGCTGTTACCGTCACGACCGACGGGAAAACTCCGCTTGAGGGCGCGAAGGTTTCGGGCAATGGGTGCCTGAACTCCGCCGTTACCGACAATAAGGGCAGAGCGTTTTTGTTCTTTGACAGGGAAACTGCTCCATACGAAATAGAAGTTTCCTGTGGCAGTAAAAGCTGCGCGGCTGAAGTAGACTGGGTCGACCCCGCAGGCGACCAGACCTTCGGCATTACCTTGGAAAAAGCAAAATCCACAGTCGGCGGCAAACTTGATCTTATGATAATGTGCGATACGACGGGATCTATGTCCGACGAGCTTAATTATCTTAAGGTTGAATTAGAAGATATTGTAAGCAAAATCCGCTCCGAAAACGGCAATATCAAGACACGCGTTTCCGTAAACTTCTACCGCGACACCACAGATCAGTACGAAGTGAGAAGTTATCCGTTCTCGGAAGATATAAACAAAGTGAACAACGCTCTCCGCGAGCAGGAGGCAAGCGGCGGCGGGGATTTCCCTGAGGCGGTTCATTCCGCACTTAACAACGCGATAAACGAACACGACTGGGACGAGGACGCGGTTAAAATAATGTTCCTCGTGCTGGATGCGCCGCCTCACGAGGACAAACAGATAGTGGATTCCGTTCAGCAGTCGATACTCAAAGCCTCCGAAATGGGAATTCGCATTATCCCGATAGCCTCCAGCGGCATTGACAAGTCCACCGAGTATCTTCTCCGCACCATGGCGTTCACGACGGGCGGCACTTACACGTTTTTAACCAACGACTCCGGCGTTGGAAACGTGCATATCGAGCCTACCGTCGGTGCTTTCAATGTCGAAAAGCTGAATGATATGATGGTAAGAATAGTTAAAGGCTATCTTGAATAATATTTATTACACACAGCTTTATAAAAATGCTTCCTCTCCCATAATGGGAATTTATTCACCATATTTCCCGCCGTGAAATCCGGCGGGAGTTTTCTTCACGCTATTTCTCGTTTGAGAGTTAGCGTTGAAAACTATTATTTATGTTGAATAAGATGTTGAAAACTTTTTGTGCAAGATATACAAAATCAGGAGTTTGGTTTAGTCAAATATACGTCAAAAAACAGAAAATCTCAATTTTGAAGCGAAAAATTTAAAATCTCTGTTGACGAATTAGTTTTTTTTGGATATACTTATATATAGAGATTGAAGGAAACGCCAAACAAAAGATACTGAAAAACAAGGCGGGAAATATTACAGGCAGCCCGAATCTCTTGATTCTCCTGCGCGGGCAGGAACAACAGAAAAGAGAACTCTCTGCGTCTGAACGCAATCGGGGCGGTTTGAACGCAAAAGAAAGGTTACTCGCTGAACAACACATTTTGTAATGGAGGTTACTGTTATGTGCATGAAAGACATTGAAGTGAAAAACCAGGTTGGTTTGCACGCAAGACCCGCTACATTCTTTATTCAGAAAGCAAACGAATACAAGTCTTCTATCTGGGTAGAAAAGGAAGAGCGGAGAGTCAACGCGAAGTCCCTGCTGGGTATTCTTTCGCTCGGTATCGTAGGCGGCGCAAAGATCCGCATAATCGCCGACGGTTCTGACGAACAGCTCGCGGTTGACGGTCTTATCAAGCTCGTTGAGAGCGAATTCGCTGAATAATTTCAGAAGCTTTAATTTCTTGGAGCGGAGTTTATGCCGCTCCTTTTTATTATTCCCGAAAAAATCGGTATCTGTACTTTGTTTATTTGTACATATGTACAGGGCTTACAATTCACATAAAATTTATTCAAAATTCAGTGCCGTTTCACAAATGCCGGATAATCCGCTTGCAAAATTCCGCCAAATGTGATATAATATTATAAATAGATTTATTATAGAACACGGTTTTCATTTTAAGGGAGTTACTTATGTCAACAGAAGAGATAGCGCAGTCAGAGGAGGTAGTCATACCAATCGACGCAGACAAAGACAAGCCCGCAAATATAAAGCCCGCAGAGGTTCTCGCCTCGGTGGGGGAATTGTTCTTCGGGGCTTTGCTGAAAATGCTGGCACTGCTATCGGCGGTGGGAAAAAAGATCGGCTCGGCGTTCGCAAAACTCGGAGTGTTTTTCGCGGGAATTTTATCAAAGGTACTGCAAAAAGCCGCGGGAGCCGTCATTATGCCGATCTACCGCCATGTCAAAGCTTTCAGGATAGGAAAAAACGAGATCTCCAAAGCCCGTGCGGAAAAAGGCACTGTGGGCGGAGCAGAGGCAGGCGCACGCGTGGCAGGACGTGTCGCTTTCGGAAAGCGCGGCGTGGCTGTTACAATCGTAAACTGGGCGCTGCCGATAATTTCCTGCGTTTTTTTGTTTAATATAATAAGTTACGCAAACAGTCAGACATATGCACTGAAACTTACCGTAAACGGCGATTTTATAGGGTATATCACGGATGAAACAGTTTTTACCAGCGCCGAACAGATGGTGCAGAAACGTATAAACTACACGGGAAGCGACGTTGATGCTATAACTTTCGAGCCTTCCTACGAGGTGGATATAATCGGCTACGGCAAAACGCTGAATACATATCAGGTAACGGATAAAATCCTCGGACTGCTTTATAAGGATATAAGCGAGGGCTTCGGCGTTTATATCGACGACGAATTTTACGGTACTATCGACCGTCACGAGATTGTCGACATCACGCTTGATTCAATGCTTTCGGAATACCGCACCGACAGCGATAAGGAAACCGTTTCTTTCGACAAGAACATTTCCTTTGTTTCGGGAAAATATATGATCGACAGCTTCGTTGAGGAACAGGACATAATCAACCTGCTGACCTCAAACAAAACCGTAGCTTCCTATTATACTGTTCAGGAAAACGATTCGCCTGCGCTTGTCTGCAATAAAGTGGATATGACTTTCGAGGAGCTGGCAATGCTCAATCCCGGATTCAACAAGAACACATTCCTCCATACGGGCGATAAAATAAAGGTAAATCAGGAAGAGCGCTTCCTTAATATAGTTGTCACCCGTGAGGAGGATTACACCGAAAGCCTGCCGTATGATACAGAGTATATCGAGAACGCAAACTCCTATTCGGGCGACGAAATATTGGAGGTCACAGGCAAAAACGGCGAGGTCGCAGTCACCGCGAACGTTTCCTACATTAACGGCGTGGAAATAAACCGTCAGGTGCTTTCAAGAACAGTCACCAGGGAACCTAAGACCGAGGTCATCTCGATAGGAACAAAGGTTCGTGACTCGAACGCTGCTCCTCCTACGACTGTAGAAGCGGGTAAATTCCGCTGGCCTGTTGACGGCGGTCTTATAAGCGAATATCCGTGGTTCCACGGCGGATACAGCACTCACAAGGGTATCGACATTGCGGCTCCGAGAGGAACGGCGATTTACGCGGCGGGTTCGGGAACCATAACAAAAATAGCAGCGCTTCAGACAGGTTATGGCTATCATGTCGTTATACATCACGATAACGGAGTCGATGTCACATACGCCCATATGTGCGCGTTCAGCTCGACGATTTACGTCGGAAAGCGTGTTACAAGCGGCGAATGCATAGGCTATGTCGGAATGACCGGAACAGCAACAGGTAATCACCTACATTTCGAGGTACGAAAGAACAATATCGTACTCGACCCTCTGGATTATCTGCCGTCACACGCAACTCAAGCGGGAGTGCGGTTTTACTAAAAACAGAATATAAACATCAAAGGCGCGGTTTATTCCGCGCCTTTATTTATTTTCAAATGAAAAACAGGCAGGACAGTCCTGCCTGTTTAATTTGTATGTGGGTTAGGGTTAGGTCATTTCTTTAGTTCACGGGAAGCTCCTGCTGCTTATGAGCCTCCATAATAAACGCCACAAAATCGTCCTTGCTTATCGGTTTCGAGAAGAAATATCCTTGTATAAAGTCGCACTTCATATTCGAGAATGTATCCAACATTTCCTTTGTTTCAATTCCCTCCACCACGATCTCCATTTCCATATCCTTCAGCATTTTGACGGTATTATGCAGGAAGATCCACATTTTGGGATTGTTTATGTCATCAACGAACGACTTGTCAAGCTTTACGATTTTCAGCGGAAGCGATATTACACGCTTCATATTTGAATATCCCGTTCCGTAATCGTCCAGCGAGAACAGCAATCCTGCCTGCGACAGCTTGTTCAGATTTTCTGTCATTACCCGCTGTGTATACGACGCGGCTGTTTCGGTTATCTCCAGATTTATCTGGCTTGCCGAAACATTATATTTTTTCATTATTCCGAGAATATTATCCGCAAGGTCGGAATCCATACACTGAGCGACCGAGAGGTTCACCTCAATATAGTCCAGACCCAGCTTTTTGTACTCGTCGCTTGCGATAAACCGACAAACCTCTTCAAACACAAAATTTCCTATCCTGTGTATTGCTCCGCTCTTTTCGGCAGCGGTTATAAGAAGTTCCGGAGATACAAAGCCGTGTTCAACATCAAAGAGCCGTATCAGCGCCTCCGCCGAAACGAATCTTCCCTGCTCTGTTGAATAAATGGGCTGATAAAACACCTTAAAGCTGTTATTCTCAAAGCCCCGGTCGATTATTTTCTCGATATTGTTCTGAATAACGAATTCTTTCGCGTTATAAATTTCCGACGCAAGAACCACTCTGCCGGTGTACAGGTGCTTGTCGTGGAAATCGTTCCCGAAAGCCATAAGTGACTTAAAGCTCTCGATTTCTTCGGGGCAGCGTGAAAGCACGATAAACGGTGTTAAGCTTATATCAAAGCCCTTGAACTTTGATTGTGTTTTCAAATCATTGAGAACATACTGTGCCGCAAGCTCTGCCTCGTGACGGTATTCCTGATTGAACACCATACGAAAGCGCCCTCTGTCGAGGTAATACACCATACACCCGCACTTGAAGCTCTTTCCTATTGCTTCAATGCGCCTTGCTATCTCGGCGAGCAGAAGATTTCCGTTGTCGTAGCCTATCATATTCTGAACAACAAGGAAGTTGGCGATATTGAGCATAACGATATTAACGTGCTTGTCTAACATAAACGTTCTTCGCAAATCGTTTGCGTAAGCCGACTGCTTATACAGATTTGTGAAAGTGTCGATAAAGTCCTCCGGACGTTGTATCCCGACGCTTACGATAAGCAGTGAAACAGCAATTACAAAGCACTCCACCCGCTTCAGAGGGTCTGACATATGGACAATTACGGCTATAGCCACCATAAATGCCATAGAACACAGCGACAGCACCTTTCGCAGATTGAACTGCCAACGGTACTTTATAACGTAGACAAAAGTGGAAACTATGTAAATAAACACGCTGACATAAGTAAGGTTAAAGAGCTTTGAGTGAGCGTATCCGCCCTGTGTTGTAAAAAGGATATGTGTGAACGGATTTATGACAATAAGCACCAGAATAGCCGTATACGGCAATCCTATAAGCGCCAACATCGGTATATTCTTTTTTATTTTATGCCATGTATCGGTAAGGCTCACCACGAACAGCATATGCAGCGGTGCCTGCCCGACATGGAAAACCAGATACATCGAATGTGCCAAGCATATAAGAGCTTCATTTGTTGTTCCCGAATTATCCACATTTATAGCAAAAATGTCGAAAGCAGAACCGAGGGCGCCGCAAATTACCGACGCGATAAAGATGCGGTTGGTTATTCCCTTTGTCATCTTTCGGAACACTATAGACAGGATAAGCACGCACATTACCACAAGTCCCGCTATATCAAATGACGGATCCTTCATACTTGACCTCCTTTCGAGGATCTGAATGAAAACTCATATGTTAACTAAAGTATACCAAATTGAGAATTTTTTGTCAAGTATTTTACAAATTTGCAATTATTTTTCACGAATTTTTGTGCAATTTAACCAAAAAGGCACCTTTTTTTACGAGAGGATTTAATTTAATTCACATTTTGCGAATTAAATTAAAACAAAGTGGGGCGGCATACTCTGCCGCCCCGAACATTACCGAATCAAATGAACGCGTAGTTGGACTTTCCGCTCTTCTTAACGGAATACATAGCGTCGTCCGCTTTACCGATGAGATATTCAACGCGGGTGTTGTAATCGTCCTTAATAACGGCGATACCTATAGAAACGCTGACATTCAGCTTCTCGCCTATATCTGCCTCAAAGCCCGCGCCGAGGGTTTCGATTATCTTCTGTGCGATAAGAGCAGGCTCATTGGTTTCGGCATTTCGTACCAGAGCGATAAATTCATCGCCGCCGTATCTTCCCGCAAAGCCGTTTTCGCCGACTGTTTCCTTAATTGTCCTTGCGACGAATTTAAGGACTTGGTCGCCTGTTGCGTGGGAATAATTGTCGTTGAAATGCTTGAAATCGTCCACGTCGATAAACAGAACCGCCATTTCGGTCTTACGCATTTCGGAAAGAGAAATTTCGTTGTTTATCTGAGTTTCGATAGTTTCGCGGTTATACAGCTCCGTAAGTGCATCGTAGCTTGCCTGTTCCGTAAGTTTGGCTTCGGACTTCTTTGCGCGGTCTATATCGACCATAACTCCTACGACCTTTATGACCTTGCCGTCCTTATCCTTAAGTGTTGCGGTTCTCATAAGGACCCAGATAAAGTCGCCGTAGATGTTCTTAATACGGTACTCGTTGCGCTCGAAATTATTTCCCTTTTCGAGAGCGTCGAGGTCGGCTCTGTATCTGTCCGCGTCGTCGGGGTGGATCTTAGCTTTAAGCAGGAAGCTGTCGCCGAAGTGGTCGGACGGAGCGCGGTAGCTGAACTTTTTATTGAAGTTATTCGAGAAAGTTACCTCATTTGTAATGAAATTCCACTCGAAAATGATATTATCCGACATATCGGAAATTGTCTTGTATCTGTCCTCGCTGACAACGATCTCGTCGATAAGGTTGTTGAACTGGCGGGAAAGCTGTCCGTACTCGTTGTTATTGATGGTCGTGATACGGGATTCGTGGTCGCCGCGGCGCACTCTCTCAAGAGTATCGCCGATTTTCTTAAGGGGCTTTGTCACGGAATTTGAAACTGCGATAGCTGCGCCGATACCTGCCGCTGCAAGCAGAACGGACACTACCATAATGATAGTGATGTTGCTGTTGGAGAAAAGACCGCTGACGGACTGGTTACAGTCGGCGATAGCGTAAAGACCGTTCTCCCCGCCTACTCTTACAACGGAAGCCACTCTGTCCGTGCCTTGCGGAGATCTGAACTTTATCACGGCGGAAGCCGCGCCGTCCTGTGTTATGCTCTTCATACGGTCAATTACCGAAGAATCGTAATAATTTACAAAATTGTTGTAAATACCCGTTCCCGTTGACCAGTTGAGTCTGGAATCAACGACTGCGATCCTTCCGTCAGACTTTTTATCGGGGAGATCAAACGCGTTCGAGCAGATTATTCTTGAATAGAGCGCGGGCACGCTGTAGGAAATGATAAGTGTGCAGTTGTTCATCTTTTTCTTGATGAACATATTGCTCGTAGAAGTGTTTATTGTATCGAAATAGAGGTTATTGTCCTCGTATTCCAGATATTGTTCATAACCGTTAAGCTGGGTACCGTCGCCCGTACCTGCGACGATATTTCCCTGAGCGTCAATTATCCTTACCGTTGAGATTATTCTGTTTTCCTCAAGGCTCTTAACGAAATTCTTTACAGGGATCAGCATTTCAACCTTTGCGGTCGCTGTCGCCATATACGGATTTTCCGAGAGCTTTTTCATTTCGGCACGCGCAATATCCTGCACTGCCTGAAGTGCCGATGTCTGGTTTTCCGCCATACTTATGACTTCCTGCTCATAAGCGTCTGTCGAATCTTTTCTAATAAAATAATCCGACAAAAAGACTCTCGCCGCCATTGGGATTATCGCGAAACATATCGCCGCGATAATAATGACAATTTTGATTTTCATATTTTCTCCCCATTTCTGCCTTAAGACTTACCCGTATATATAGAGGGTTACTTTAATTATATCATAAATTCTTCTGTGTGTAAACAGTTAAATAAATTTTTATCCCGTTTTTTGAAATTTTTATGAATTTTTCACAAATTAAGCCCAACGATTTTGTGTAAGTTACATTGAGAATTATATCGGACGATAAAAAATTTTATTTAGGTATTGATAAAAAATGCACGTTGTGCTATAATGTATATGTATAGAGTACAATAAAGGAGCGATAATATGGGAAGCGTACTTAAAGGTCACAAATACAGACTGGTGGACAACCGCTCGTTTGAACTTCCTCTGCCGCTGAAATATGTTCTCCTCAAGGAGGATACCGAGATCGCGGAGTATGCCATAGGAACGGACGAAAACGTCGATTATACTGTTCTCACCAAATTTAAGGAGGATATGCTTACTCCCATTTACCGAAAACTTTCTATTTCGGATATATATTACTTTTTTTCTACCAGAGTTTTCCAAGACAAGACACCGTTTACTTTTCACGAGCTTTCCCTGCTCGGAATGGAAAAATATAATGTCTATGAAATAATCCGCAAAACGCGGGGCATCACTCCTTATGATACATACTGGATAAAATTCGACGGGGATAAGTGCGACTACGACGAGGCTCGCAAACATTGGGACGAGCTTATGTCAATGGTTCACGCACCCGAAAAGGAAGAGCCGAAATTATCCAAGAAAGACCCTACCGTAAAGGCTATCCTAAATCAGCATAAGTTGGATTACAGTGCGCGTCTTGCGGCTGCGGAGGCTGAAAAAGCCGCCGAGCCTGCGCCGTCCGAGGAATCGTCGGGCGGAAAAATGTCGCAAGAGGACATTGAGAAAATGTTAGCGGCTGCGGCTACAGCGGCTGAACCGGAACCTGTTCCCGAAGCTCCCGATCCCGAATCCGAAAAACCGTCGGGCGGGAAGATGTCGCAGGAGGACATTGAGAAAATGTTAGCTGCTGCGACTGCGGCTGCTGAACCGGAACCTGTTCCCGAAGCTCCCGTTGCCGAACCCGAAAAACCGTCGGGTGGAAAAATGTCGCAGGAGGACATTGAAAAAATGTTAGCTGCGGCGACTGCAGCGGCTGAACCCGAACCTGTTCCCGAAGCTCCCGTTTCCGAACCCGAAAAGCCGTCGGGTGGAAAAATGTCGCAAGAGGACATTGAGAAAATGTTAGCTGCTGCAACTGCAGCGGCTGAACCCGAACCTGTTCCCGAAGCTCCTGCTCCCGAACCCGAAAAGCCGTCGGGTGGAAAAATGTCGCAGGACGACATCGAACGCCTGCTTAACGGAATGAAGGACGACGCTACATAAATTTTCAGCTTATTTTCACATTATTATAACGCAGAATTCCGTTTTATTTTGTAAAATCCTGTTAAGGACAAAATATCCGCCGCACCGAATTTTTCCGTGCGGCGTTTTATCAAGGAGGAGTGACTTTTTTGAAAAGAAAAACAATAGAAGCTTCACCAAACGCGCTTTCAACCGTTCAGCATATCCTCACGGAACAAAACGGCGACCGCATTATGGACGAAATGTACAAGTTCATAGAGCTTGAACATCTTTACGAATCCGCTATCAAAGAGGTAAAGACAAAACTTGAGATCCTCGACAGCGAATTCCGAGCGAAATATTCCTACAATCCTATACACCATATAGAGGACAGACTTAAATCTCCTCAGAGCATTTTCGGCAAGCTGCAGAGAAAAGGCGTCCCGTTCAGCGCCCAATCCGCAAAAGAGAATCTTCAGGATATCGCGGGAGTGCGGGTCATCTGCAACTACATAGAAGATATATATTCCGTAGCCGAGCTTCTTATCTCGCAAGACGACGTCAATCTCGTGACGCGAAAGGATTATATCGAAAATCCAAAGCCGAACGGCTATCGTTCGCTTCACCTTGTTGTTGAAACTCCGGTATACCTATCCGATAAAAAAGAGCTGGTAAACGTCGAGGTGCAGATACGCACCATAGCAATGGATTTCTGGGCGAGCCTTGAACACGAGCTGAAATATAAATCCGATACCGAGGTTTCCTCAGAGCTTGCCGTGCAATTAAAGGAATGTGCCGAAACAATAGCCGCGACCGATTCCAAAATGCAGCAGATCTACAAAGCCTTAAAAGAGATAGACTGATGAAAGCCAAAAGAATAATTATAAGAATACTTCAAAGCCTGCTTATCACGTTTATGGTGTTGTTTACCGTTGCCGGAATTGCTCTGCGGTTCTATCCGCCCATGGATTTCAGATTCTATCTTGACGAGGGCGAAAACGCGGCGGTCTACTCCTACAGAGGGAAAAGCGATAACATTACGCTTCCGACAAAGTTTTTATGGAAAGACGTCGTTGCGGTGAAGTCATTTTCCTTTTCGGGACAAAATATAAAGCACATAATCGTTCCCGACGGAATAACCGAACTTAATGAGGCAGCATTCGGAAAGTGCATCACACTTGAAAGTGTGACGCTTCCGAAAAGACTGAAAAAAATCGGCAATGGTTTGTTCTGTGAATGTGAAAAACTTAAAGAAGTAAAGATCCCCGACGACTGGACAAGCATTCCCGATTATACTTTTATCGGCTGTGAATCGCTTGAGGAAATGGTTATCCCGGAAGGCGTCAAAACTATAGGCGTAGGAGCATTTGAAAACTGTTACTCACTAAAAAAAGTAACACTTCCGGAAAGTCTGGAAGTCATTGACGCAATGGCGTTTAACGGCTGCGAAAAGCTGGAAACGATAGAACTCCCGAAAAACCTTAAGGTCATCGGCGACTACGCTTTCAAATCCTGTTCAGGGCTTCGGGAAATAACATTCCCCGATAGTCTTGAGTCGGTAAAGACGGGCGCTTTTCAGTCAAGCGGGATAACCTCCGTGCATATGGAAAACAATAAAATTAAAATAGATAGTATTGCGTTTTCCGATTGTGATAAGCTTCATGCTGTTTACATCACATCTGCCGGAGAATACGACATAAACTCTTTGGCATTCAGCGATAATTACAAAGAGGGTCTGCTTGTCGACGAGCCGAAATTTTATTTCGACGGCAAAGGAATCGACTTCTACAAATTCGCTGCTTTTGAGCGGCAGGGGAATGTCCATATAACAAACGAAGATACAACAGATACCACGGAGTATACCGATACCACCGACCACGAAACAGATAAAGACTTCTCCGAAACATCTCTTTACAAGATGAATCATATCTCATAAGAAAAACAGATAAAAAACTCCCCGTCACAAGAACGGGGAGTTTTCTGTTAAATCTTGCCGTGATATCCGCCGGAACGGAAACTTATCGTATTATCTGTTGTAATAATCGTCGAGGAATTGTTTTAACAGCGTCACCGAGCCGTCTATCCCAAGCGCAGAACTGTCAATGCAAAGCTGATAATTTGACGGAGAACCCCAGCGTTTGTCTGTGTAATAATTGTAGTAGGAGGTGCGCTGTTTGTCTATTCTTTTGACGTAATCTTCGGCGTGCTTTTCGGCGATATCGTAGACCTCGATAGCGCGCTTTACGCGAACTTCTAACGGTGCGCAGATAAAGATGTTCACAACTCCCTCGAAATCGCGCAGAGCATAATCGGCGCAGCGTCCGATTATAACGCAGGACTGCTCCGACGCTATTTTCTGAATGGCGTTGAGCTGCGCGAAAAACAGAGTATCATCGAACGGCACACCGCCCTGCCCGTAGGTAGTGGACAGCAGATAGAGGAAACTGTTCGGGCGTTTTTCGTCGTTTTCCTCAAAATGGCTTTTGTGTATTCCGCTGTTTCCGGCGGCGACATCGAGCAGCTTATTGTCGTAGAACTCCACGCCTATCTGCTCCGAGAGCTTCTGACCTATCTCGCGCCCGCCGCTTCCGTATTGTCTGGTAATGGTAATAATCTTATTTGCCATAATGATCGCCACCCTTCAGCAGTTTACAGTGCAAATGCACAATGAAAAGTAATATCCGAGGCAAAGCATCTTCACCTCTTTATTTAATTATACCACATACTTTTTCCACTGTCACTAATTACAACAAAACTTTGTGTATTTTTTCGGAATTTTTGTGCATTTTTAACAAAACCGAAATTTTTTTCTCCGAAATCTTATAAGATTTTTACCTCTTGTTTTGAATGATGAAGCGTTTAACTGTTTTATATTAAATTGATCCCTATTTTTTTAATTTTTTTATATTTTAAAGCGATTTGAATACGACAAAAATACTTGACATTTAACAACATTTTATGTTATAATATAAAAGTAAGGATATGATTAGTCCCTCAGCCCATTGACAATTTAATATCAAATTTATCTCTTGACAGATAGGATTTCAACATATCGGCTATTATAAGCCGGAAGGGATTCAGCAATGCAAACATCTGGATAATTGAGATAGGCAGCCGTGGCGATATTTATAAATGAAAGGAGTGCTCTTATGTCTGAGAAAGTAAGGGAAATGTTTCAATTGGTTGATATGCTCCCGGAAACAGAACAGAATTTTGTCAGTGAAATGATAAAAAGGGTCGTACTTGCATGGGATCCTGATTTCACGAAAGTTACTGAACTTGAACGCAAACAGATGGAAGCAGCACAGGCAGATCTAGAACAGGGCGAATATGTTCTGCACGAAGATGTATGGAACTTCTTAACAGAGGAGCCTAATAGTGAAAGGAGTGATTAAGTTCTATCCGGTAAACTAAAAGCAACAAAACATGATATTTCAGAAAGGAGCCCAATTATGAGTTACAAAGACAGTTTGAGGAAAATGATCCTCATTGCAACTCTAGCAGCAACAGCAACAGGATTCTTCGCCGGATGCGCACCGCAAGAAGAGGAAGAAGTAAGCGGACCCGACCTATACGGCGACGGAATCGACGAGTCGTCTTCCACAACATCAACCGACACCAGCAATAACGAGGACGACGACACCATAACCATCTCTAGCAGTGCGCCCACCGAAAATGAGCCAGAGCCCACATCTAGCAGTGAACCCACTGAAAGTGAGCCAGAACCCACAGAATCAGAGCCAACCCAATCCACAACAAGTGAGCCCACGGCTTCCCAACCTAGCCAACCCACAGAAAGCAAACCGGTTGAATCCAAACCCACCCAGTCCTCTAAGCCCACATCTAGCAGTCAGCCCACACAATCCTCACAGCCTAAGGCTTCCCAACCCACCCAATCTAGCAGTCAACCCAAACCCACATCTAGCAGCCAGCCTAAGCCCACCCAATCCAGCAGTCCCACAGTAACAGGCACACCCTCAACGCAGAAATACACCCCCAGTGATACTACAGGATACACATTAGACGAGAACGGATTCCCGAATGACCCTAATTGGCGCAAAGACCATGGTCTTACATTCGTAGACCAAAACGGCGACAAATGGTATTACACTACGGGTGTTGGTTGGACTAGAGAAGGCACAGGCGGTGTGCGTGAATCACCGGTAGTTCCGGGAGTAGGCGGGCAGGATCCAACTGCTCATTAAAATATATAGAGTTAGTCATGACAAACTCATTCTGAATCGAGAGGAGAAATTCTTTTGAGATGATAAAACAAATTTCATATCGTATTAGGGGGCAGACAAATGCCCTTATTTTTATGCTGTTTCTTGTTTTCGCAATGTTAATACCCGCATCAATTGTGCATGCAAGCGGAAGCTTTAACGGCGGGTCACTACCGGCTCAAACCGGTGCAGGCTACGCAGCCGGCTTCGGCGGATTCGCATCAATCGACTTCGGCGCCCGCGTCACTCTAGTCGATGCTCAAACAGGTCAAGCTGCTACTAATGTCTTCAGCCCTTCTGTCGACTACATCTCAATGTTGACATATAACAGGGGATACATCGGAGGTGTTTCCGGTGTAGGCGGGACTGTCCCCAAAGTCGAATTCGACGAGGTCATCGTTCTAGGCGGATTATGCAAGTCCGACTATGTCCTAGGCGGGGCATCTATCAGCCCTAGAGCAGGATTTCGTCCTACAGAGCCACCCGAACCTTTTACTGATGAAACGCAAACGTCACGGCTAAATTTGGGCGAGGATTTTTCTGTCTTGCCACGAACGCTCAACGTTGGCGGCGGCAAAATATACGCTTTTTGTGAAACTCTTCAAAAAATTTTGTGAAATCAACCAAAAATTCTGTAAAACTACTGTACATTTAAAGAAAAATCTTGTATAATAAAAATGTAGGTTTAAAATGAATTAAGAAATAACGATTTGCCGGCTTTGTCTTCGGCAATGTAAACTGTCAACAGGAGTCTTGTATGACTGTCAATGATATTCTGACTATGCTCGGCGGACTGGCGGTGTTTATGTTCGGTATGCATACACTGTCGGGCGCACTGGAAAAGTTCGCGGGCGGCAAACTCGAAAACTGGCTTGAAAAAATGACCTCAAACCCGCTTAAGGGCGTTCTTCTCGGCGCGGGTGTAACGGCGCTTATACAATCGTCGGCGGCTACTACCGTTATGATGGTCGGCTTCGTAAACTCCGGAATTATGAAGCTGTCACAGGCTATAGGCGTTATTATGGGCGCAAATATCGGTACTACCGCGACAGGCTGGCTCGTGTCGCTTACCGCAATAGACGGCGGGGGAATTGCCGCAATATTCAACCCCAAAAACTTTACGCCTGTTCTCGCAATAGTCGGCGTAATACTCACAATGTTTACAAAATCCGACCGAAAGAAAACTTTCGGTACTATACTGTTGGGCTTTTCGCTTTTGATGTTCGGAATGAACACAATGTCGGGCGCGGCGGAGGTCCTTAAGGATAACGAGCAGTTCGCACGCTTTATGGTGATGTTCACGAATCCTTTCCTCGGAGTGCTTGTGGGAGCGCTGTTGACGGCGGTTTTGCAGTCGTCGTCGGTTTCTATCGGTATTTTGCAGACACTTTCAAACAAAACAGGAACGATAACCTACGGTATGGCACTTCCTATCATTCTCGGACAGAACATAGGCTCGTGCGTTACGGCGCTTATTTCTTCAATAGGAGCGAACAAGTCCGCAAAACGTGTCGCTATCGTTCACTTGTACTTCAACATTATCGGAACCGTTGTGTTCCTGTCTATCTACTACATCATCAATGCTGTTTTCGACCTGCCGTTTATGAACGAGCAGCTGAATTCCGTCGGAATAGCGATAATCCACACTTGCTTCAACGTTCTGGCGACGCTGTTATTCCTGCCGTTCACAAAGCAGCTTGAAAAGCTCGCCTGCCTTACCGTTCGGGACAAGCCCGGCGAGGAATCGCTCGAAGTCCCCATGCTCGACAAGCGTTTTCTCAACACCCCGTCCGTCGCTCTCGAACAGTGCAAGAACGTAGCCTATAAAATGGCTCATCTCACACAGAAAACCATTCTGATGTCAATGGAGCTTGTCAAGAACTACGACGCTAAGATCGCACAGGAGGTCATTGACAACGAAAACGCCATCGACCTGTACGAGGACAGCATAGGCTCCTACATTCTTAAAATAAGCTCGAAAGACCTTTCCGTAAGCGACAGCCAAGCCGTGTCCGACCTGCTGCACACTATAGGAGATCTTGAAAGAATATCCGACCACGCCGTTAATATTGTGGAAGCCGCCGAGGAAATGCACACCAAAAAAGTGAGATTTTCCTCTGCCGCCGAGCAGGAAATGGATATTATGATGAAAGCGGTCACGGAGATCCTTGACATATCAATACGCTCGTTCGTAAATTCCGATGTTTCTCTTGCGAAAGATGTAGAGCCGCTTGAGGACGTTATCGACGGACTGCGGACGGAGCTTAAAAACCGTCACGTCAATCGTCTGCGTGACGGAATATGCACAATAGAACTGGGATTTATTCTTCAGGATCTGCTGACAAATCTTGAAAGAGTTTCCGACCACTGCTCGAATATCGCGGTCTGCCTTATCCAGATAAAGGAAAACAGTATGGACACGCACGAATATATGAACGAGCTTAAAAAGCTTGACAAGTCCGACTTTATGGACGAATTCAACGAATATAAAAACAAGTACGCTCTCCCGAACTAAACGAAGATCCGACTTTTTACGGTCGGATCTTTTGTTTATAAAAACGGATTCGCTTTGGAGATTATTTCCATAATATCCGCTTTGTAGTCGGAAATTATCTCGTCGTTCTCAAATACTACGTCGCCTGTCGCCGAAAGCGCGGCGGCGTTTATTTTTTCAATAAACGGCTGCGGAAATAGCTTTTTCTCGGAGCAATATTTTCCCAGAGAGCCGTCGGCGGCATGTTTCAGGATACGGATATCCTCGGCGGAAAGACCGAGCGCAAATTCTTTCCATATTCCGTTCACGGAACTCAAGGCGCGTTTCAGAGCCTCGCTGCCCTCGTCTGCCGAAACCGAAGCCGGACGGCTTTCACTGATAGGCAACTCTTCGAGGGCATCAGAATACAGCATCTCCGTTTCGGAACAATTTGCTATTCTCTCGCCGAAGTCCTCGTCCATGACCCGCTCGGCAAGCATTGATATCCTCTCCTCGGAAATTCCCTCCTCAACGGCAACCAGCTTTTCGGAAATTTCGTCGGATTTTTGTCGGATCTCGGAAAGCTTGGACGTGTCTATCTCTACCTTTATAGGCTTGAATTCCTTAAGTCGCTCGGCTTCCCGTGAGGTATTCTTTGATTTTTGCCGCCTTTGCGCCAGAAGTCCCGTAATGCCGTTTTTCTCACAGTACTCTCCGACCGCCGATTCAACGGCATTTTCGATATCCACCGTTTCCATTGCCTTTTTGAGCAGCGGGTTATCCTTAAGATCCCTTTCGCTCAATGCTGCCGTCGATGTGATCCGATACTTACATTTGAGCTTTTCACGCAGACTTTTATCCATTGCCTTAAGAATAAATCCGTAAAAGCTCCTTGCCGGCTTCAGAACCATGACCTCGTGGTTGTAGGAGGACGAGCGCGGCGACGCTTTGTAGCGTTCGGTGGAGCTTACGGTAAAATCATGCATTTTCTCATACAGCTGCAAAGAAACGATCGCTCCCGAAAACGGACGGAAATGCCCTGTTTTCTCGAACCGGAAACCCATGATCTCCGAAAAATCAAAACCATTTGATGTCAATATCCCGCAAAGCCGCGAAAGTACATTTTCGAGGACGTTTTCCAGAACAGCATCGGCTTCGCTTTCGCTTATCCCTATATTGTCCTGCTTGAAGAGAGTGCTTTTTTCCTTGATGTTGTAGTTTGAGTTTTCCGATATCAACTTAAGCTTATTTTTGTAATCTCCGCAGAAAAGCTCCATTTCTGCTTTTCCGAGAGTTGGCTCGCAAAGCTCGGCTGGAAGCGCTGCCTTCACATTGTTATATGCACAGAAATCCTTTATCCAGAGCGGAAGCTCCGTGTCAAGACATTTGGGTCGGTCCTTATAATTTTCCAGAAGTTCAAGAAGCCGCTCGAAAGCCGTTTCGCTGTTTACGCCGATCTTATTGAGAAGTTCGTAGCAATAAAGTCTTGTATAGGCAAGTTCAGTGTCGTTATAAATATTATGGCGAACCTGTGTTCTCCAAGTAAAATAAGTCCGAAGCTGGGCGTCCGTAAGCGAATCGTAGGTCGGCTTCTGAACAGAACAGCAAACGTACTGTCCGAAATTATCCTCGACGAATGCCACGGATTCTCCCTGACGGATAAATTTCATTTCCTCGTTTGCCTGCAAATAGAAATACCTGAAATTTGAAGCGTCGATATTACGCATAGCCTGAATTTTCCGCATAACGGCTGCGGACATAAGCTCGCTGCGTTTTTCGCCGTTGTTTTTTTCCGAATTACCGATGACGCTGTCGAGTATTTGGTGTTTATTATCTTCGGGAGGGGGCAGCGGGATCTTTTCCGCTTTAAATCCGCCGCTTTCGGCTTTTTGGCGAACCATTTCGGCTTCAGACGTGTACAAAGGACTTTCCTCGGAGGTATCGGAGCCGTCGCTCGGCTCTGTGTATTTTTTCAGGAGCAGAGCTATTTCTTTCTTTATTTCGTCAAGAGATAAACCGTTTGTTTTTATCAGTTTTCCGAATTCCTTAAACACAAAGTCCACTCCTTTCAAAGTCTTGTTTACATTATACACCAAAATATGAAAATTGTCAAGCGTGCGCCTTCACTAAGTTCATTATTTTCAAAATAATTTCAAATACCACTTGACATTAAGGAAAAATAGTTGTATACTGTAATATAGTGTTGTTGTTTTTTACGAAAGGACTGTAAAATTATGTCAGATAAACTTACCATGCTCCTCATCTATCCCGATTTTCTCGAAGAGGAGATGTTCAACAAAAATAAGCTCGGCAACTACAGCGAGGGTCTGGCGTCTATTTCAGCTGTGCTGAAACAGGGCGGTCACGACGTTAAACTCTATCACGAGCTTTATATGCCTGAGAAAAACGAATTTCTCGAAAAAGTAAAGAGCTTCAAGCCCGATATCATCGGCTTTACCGCGAGAACCACAGCTATCCCGTTCATTACCGAAATGGCAGGCTGGCTTGACGACGAGCTGCCCGATATTTTCGTGACTATAGGCGGCTATCACGCTATACTTGTTCCCGACGAATGCCTTGCTATCCGCGGCATTGACGCTGTCACAGTCGGCGAGGGAGAATATCCGCTGCTTGAGCTTATGGATTCAATAAAAGCAGGAAAAATGCGCACGGATATCCAGAGCATAAACTTCAAAATGCCCGACGGCTCGATCATCAAAAATCCCGTGCGTCCGCTTATTGAGGACCTGGACGAGCTTCCGTTCCCGGACTTTGACCTTTTCGATTATGAAAACCTCGACCGCTCGAAAAACTTCACGGCTATGGTCATGCTGTCAAGAGGGTGCCTGTTCAGCTGCACATACTGCGGCAATTCTCAATTCCGCAACATATACCCTAACAAGCAGAAATACTGCCGCTTCAGAAGCCCGAAAAAGGCTATAGAGCTTCTTGAGCTGCTGCTCTCGAAATATCCGTTCATTAAATATATCGAGTTCCGTGACGCTATTTTCAATATGTACAAGGACTGGTTCTACGAATTTATGCCTATGTACATTGAGAAGATACATCTGCCGTTCAACTGCAATCTGCGCTTTGATGTTCTTGATGAACCTATGGTTAAAATGCTTAAAGACGGCGGCTGCTATATGATAGACATCGGTCTTGAAAACGGCAACGAGGAGTTCCGCCGCAAGTATCTCCACCGTAATATGAAGAACGATCATATGATACAGGTGTCGAAATGGTTCAGACAGTACAAGATAACGGCACTTACCTATAATATCGTCGGACTTCCGCACGAAACGCTTGAGCTTTCGCTCGAAACCGTAAAGCTGAACGCTAAACTTGACGTTGACAAGGTTATCCCGAATATCTTCTATCCGTATCCTATGACGATACTTAAAAAGACTGCCGAAGACGCGGGATTCATCGACCCCACTGTAGATCCTAACGATCCAGTTCAGCTGCGTATGCCGCAGTATCCGAAGTACGATATCCTCTATATGGCGTACAATTTTAATAAGCTGGTTAAGAAGTACAAGGAAATTTACGCGCTGCCGCCCGAAAAAGCGAAGATAGAGGAAGAAAAGCTTGACAAGAAGATAACCTCCAAGAATTATCCGCGAAAGTTCCTCTACAAGACCGCGAAGCTCAAGGAAGATTCATTTATTTTCGCGAAGAGGACTCTGAAAAAGGTTTCCCCGAAGCTCTACATCTACCTTAAGAACAAGACTATGAAAGAGGTCAAGAAGCAATAAACCGCTAGCTATGGTTATTTTTGAACAGCAAAAATCCCCGTTCGTCTGAACGGGGATAATTTTTTATTTATGCAGCCGCTTTATCATCTTGAAAGCGAGAGCGTTTTCCGTAATGAGCGGTTTCTTGTGCGTGAAAAACAATATGCCGTCTGCGGGAGAGATAATTTCACTTATGACCGTTCCCTCATACGGGTGGATTATGTCAGCCAGCGGCTCGCCACGGCAGACCTCGTCGCCGACCTTTTTCAGCTCGCGATAAATACCCGCTGCAGGGGACTTAACGTTCATCATATCGTCCTCGTCGAGGATAGTGCCCATATAGCCGCCGTGACATTTGTACTTGATTATTCCCATTCTCGAAAGGAATCTCAGCACTGCCGAAACTCCCTGTTCGGCGGATTCAACATCAAGCATATCTGTTGTATCGGTGTAGACCGAAAACGCTGCAGTTCCCGAAAACTGCAAGTTATAATTCAGCGTCGCCTTGTCCGCCGCCGTCGGAGTTCTCAGCACTACATACGGAAGTCCGAAAAGATTTGCAAGCGAGGTGTTCTCCTTGCAGGTCTTCATCATTCTGACGTGCGGGATAAACACACCCGGAATATAAAAACTCGCAAACTGCACTCCGTACTTGTACTGACAGATCTCCTTAAAGACCCCTGCTGCTATGCGCTCTGTGGTTTCGCCGACGGGATCTCCGGGGAACATTCTGTTGATATCTGTATTGTCAAGGCACCAGAATCTTTTGCCGATATTCGTGCTGTAATTATTCAGCGAGGGAATAACAAGTATCTCTCTGTCGTGTGCGATATCGCCCTTTTTCTCGATACGGGAAAGCGCATGGATAAGCTGCCCGCACATATAAAGCTGCTGGATCTCATCGCCGCGCAGCGACCCTATTACGCAGCAGCTCCTCTCGCCTTTACCGAAACGAAATCCCGTAACACGAAAATCATCACGATACAATCCCGAAAGACTAAAAATTATTTCCTGCTTCATACGCCCGCTCCGATCATTTTGCAAACGTCGACCCATTCTCTGTAGCCCGAAGCCCTCTCAAGCTCGGAGATCGCAAGTTCCACTGCGCTGTCAGCCGTGCCGCAGGCAGGATAGACCGTTTCAAAACGCTTCAGCGACTCGTCGAGATAGACCTCCACGCCCTCGTTCACTCCGAAAGGACAAACTCCTCCGACGGCGTGACCGACCATTTCTACCGCCTGTTCAGCCGTAAGCATTTTTGCCTTTACGCCGAATTTTGCCTTATACTTTGCGTTATCTATCTTCACATCACCCGCTGCCACTATCATCACCGCTTTATCGTTCACGAGAAACGTGATGGATTTTGCTATCCTTGCGGGTTCACAGCCGAGAGCCTTTGCCGCAAGTTCCACCGTGGCGCTGCTCTGTGAGAAAACTCTTATCCTGTCTGCAAGGCCGTATTTTTCAAGTGCGGCTTTTGCTTTTTCCGCTGACATTTTTCTTCCTCTCTTTTTGTGGAGATCAATCTTCCGGCTCGATGTAGTAGCCGTTTGCTCTCACGCCGTCAATGGCGTTGATAAAATCGCTGAAACGCGCATATCCGTAATCCGAAAAATCAAACTCCGGAAAATTTTTCTTTATTTGTGTACTCAACATTCTGACGCTGCGCTTTTCGGATTCGTGTGCAAATTTGCGCACAAAGGTTTCGATATCGTCCGTGCGTCTGAGAAATTCTTGATTGATAACTGCGGAATTATCGCTTACGGAAATTCCGTTAATATCCGAAAGAAGATTTTTCATAGACTTTGCGCCTATTTCTTTTAGGTATCCTTTGCCGTATTTTTCCGTAAAAAGCTTTCCAAGCGTCGGGAGAGATATCCCCCCGTCCGACGATGCGACCGTGCTTAAAATATCGCGCTTGACTGTGTTATAGTCGAGTTTGACTTCCTCTTCCTCGGATTTCGGCTTTCTTCCCCTCTTCTTTGTGTGAGCCGAGGAGATCTCTTCCGCAGTATCGGAGCTTTCGACAACGGTTTTCTCGGTTTCGGCGGGAGAAAGGTAGACGAAATTTTTCTCGATATAAACTCCCCCTACCGAGGAAAGCGCCGATGTAAAATCGGGGAATCCCAGATCCGCCGCGTAATTCTTGCCGTATTTATCAAGCAGAAGATTGTTCAGCTGACCTAAATTTCCGCCCTTGGGGCTGTTCTCCTTGGCATAAGCCAAAACCGCCTGACCAAAAAGCTCCGTCGTGATCTTATCGAAGCCCTCGGAAACGTTTATGTTTTCGGGAACACGGACGGCAGACTGCTCAGATGAAAGTCTTACAGTCGTTCCGGTACGGATAAATTCGGGACGTTTGTCGATGAATTTAGCGAATTTTTTTGAGCCGAACGCTCCGAAATCCACCTTTCCGAACGTTGAGATGACGTATTCCGACACGCGTGAAATATTCTCCTCGCGGTTTGGGTCACGTTCGAGAAATTCCTTTATAACGCCGACTATCTCCTTTTCGGAGGGAGCGGATTTGTCAGCTCCCGCCGAAGCATACCCTTTAACTGCTTTTTTAAGGGAAACAAAGGTGGAATTCCTTCGGAATTCGGAGAAGCTGTCAATAAAGCTCGAAAGCCTGTTGAAGCCAAAAAGACTGTAGTCGACATTTCCGAATTTTGATGTAATGAATGCATTTATCTTCGCAAGATCCAGTCTGCCGTCGTCCTTTTCCTTAACGAAATCGAGAACCGCCTTGCGAATGGTTTTTTCGTCGTATTCTCTTACCATATCGGCGACCTGATTAAGGTAACTGAAGTGGTGACAACTTGACGTAAACGCAAGGGGAGTTTTCACCTCGCCTATTCCTACGACGAGCTTTCCTGCCTCACGCAGACGGATAGCCAGTCTTGTAAAATCGCTGTCGCTGGTGACAAGTACGAAGCCGTCGATATTACCCGAATATAGCAGATCCATAGCGTCAATGATTATTGAAAAATCCGTCGCGTTTTTCCCCGGAATATAGCAGGTCTGCTGAACGGGGAGGATCGAGTTGTTCACGGCGGGATAATGCCAGCCGTTGCCACCCTTTTCCCAGTCGCCGTAAACACGCTTGCAGGCAAGCTCTCCGTACTTGGACGCTTCCTTCAGAATATCCTGCGCGTACTTTGCCGACACATTGTCGCTGTCGATCAATAAAGCCAATTTCTTCTCTTCTGCCATAACAAATCTTTCCTCTAAATCTAGCCTCTTACCCTCTAATTTCCAAAGCATTTTGTGCCGGCGAATACTGCGGTTCTAAACCGCGACCTCGATTCTTTCGCCGAATTCGTGGTACTGATAATTCTCAGCCTTAAAGCTGTCCTTCGTGAACGCGTAGAAATCGGTGAGATCCTCGACCGTCATTTCCGGAGCGCCGAACGGTTTCCTGTCAATAAGCCGCTTTACGATATCAACGTGGCGGTCATATATGTGAGCGTCGGCTATAACATGAACCAGCTCCCCTGCCTCAAGCCCCGACGCTTTCGCGAACATTATCACAAGCGCCGCGTACTGACAGACGTTCCAGTTGCTTGCCGTGAGCATATCCTGCGAACGCTGATTCAATATCGCGTTGAGTTTCCCGCCAGAAACGTTTAACGTCAGCGAATACGCGCACGGTGCAAGAGCCATTTCGTGAAGATCAGCGTGATTGTACATATTAAGCAGGATCCTCCGCGACGCGGGATTGTTTTTCAGATCGTAAAGCGCCTTGTCCACCTGATCGAATTCACCCTCCGGATAGACGTGCTTCACGCTCATCTGATAACCGTAAGCCTTTCCGATAGAGCCGTTCTCGTCCGCCCACGCGTCCCAGATATGTGAAGAAAGCTCGTGTACATTATTTGACTTTTTTTGATAGATCCAGAGTATCTCGTCGATAGCCGAGCGGTAAAACGTGCGCCTAAGCGTCATAAGCGGAAATTCCGTACTTAGATCGTAGCGGTTCACCAGACCGAACTTCTTTATGGTGTGCGCGGGAGTGCCGTCCTCCCACTTCGGACGGACGTTCATATCCTTATCCGAGATCCCGTTTTCCAGTATATCCGTGCAGCTTTTGATAAAAATTTCATCTGCCCTGCTCATACCGCACCGCCTGTTCCGAAAATAAAATTACTGCTCACTAAGGATAAACATATCATAGATAACGCGTATTGCCTTTTCAAAATCCTTCTCGTCTATCCCGACAATGATGTTAAGCTCACTGGAGCCCTGATCTATCATTCTTACGTTGATATCCGCATGTGAGAGTGCAGCGAAAACCCTTGTTGCCGTACCCTTTTTGGACTTCATTCCGCGTCCTACTACCGCTATAAGCGCAAGCCCGTCGATTATCTCAAAATGGTCGGGACGAACAACGTCCTTTATTCTTTGTTCAAGCTTTTCGCGCTGTCCGTCAAGCTCGTGAGAATTCACGACAACGCTCACCGTGTCGATTCCCGTAGGTATATGTTCGGGGAAAACTCCGTGATTTTCGAGAACCTGCAGCAATCTGCGCATAAATCCGTTCTCGGAATTCATTCTGTCTTTTTCAATTGATATTACGGAAAAATCCTTTTTCCCCGCTATTCCCGTAATAAGGTACTTCGGCGAGCTTTCGTCCGCGCTTGGCACGATAAGAGTTCCGGGGTCTTTCGGAGCGTTGGTATTCTTGATGTTTATGGGAATATTTGCGCTTCTTACGGGGAAGATAGCGTCCTCGTGGAGGACTCCCGCGCCCATATATGAAAGCTCACGCAGCTCGGAATAGGTGATGACCTCAATGCCCGCGGGGTCGTCGACTATTCTCGGATCGGCTACAAGGAATCCCGAAACGTCAGTCCAGTTTTCGTAAAGAGAGGCGCCTGCCGCTTTAGCGACGACCGAACCCGTAAAGTCGCTTCCCCCTCGCGAGAAGGTCTTTATCGAGCCGTCCGGCAAAGCTCCATAGAAGCCGGGAATGACCGCCTTTGGAGTTTTCTCAAGAATAGCGCCAAGGCAGGCGTTTGTAATATCCGCGTCAAAATTTCCTTTATGGTCGAAGAAGATACCCTTTGCAGCGTCGACAAATTCGTATCCCAAATAATTCGCAAGGACTATACCGTTCAGGTATTCGCCGCGTGACGCAGCATAATCCCTGTTCGCGCCGTCACGGAACATAGTGCCTATCTTCACATACTCTTCCTCAAGCGAAAGAGAAAGCGAAAGTTCCTTTATAATACCGTCGTAGCGCTCGCGGACAGGCTCAAACGCCTTTGCGAAATCCATTCCCTCCGACACTTTATCGTAACACTGGTACAAAAGGTCAGTGACCTTTGTATCCTCCTTAAAGCGCTTTCCCGGCGCGGACGGAACAACATAACACCGCTCCTCGTCCGCGTGAATAATTTCCGCGACCTTTTTAAACTGTTTTGCGTCGGCAAGTGAGCTGCCGCCGAATTTTACCACTTTGCTCATAAAAATCTACCCTTTCTTTTGAGTGCGCAGCCTAAAAACGCGCATATATATAATTTTACCACATTTAACAATAAATTTCAAGATACTTACAGAAGTTTTTTGCCCAAACCGCCGCTGTTTTAAAATATTTGAAACCGCTGCATTGACAAAGCCTGTTTTTTGTGGTATAATGTATGTAGTATATTTTGAGCTGCGATCTGTAAACAGACTTTTAAGGAGGACAAATATGGACAAACCGTTAAATCCGTTTGACGACGCGGAGGAAATAGCAAAAAAATCAATGGTGCTGTTCTTTATCATCGACTGTTCGGGAAGTATGGGCGGCAGCAAAATAGGAACGGTAAATTCCGTAATGGAAGAGCTTATCCCTGAGATCCGCGGGATAGGCGGCGCGGACGCGGATATAAAAATAGCCGTGCTGAAATTTTCGGGCGGGTGCGAATGGATGTACAGAGAACCCGTTTCCGTCGACGAGTTTGAATGGACTCCGCTCGACGCTGAAAACGTCACCGACCTCGGAAGCGCGTTATGCGAGCTTTCTGCAAAGCTGTCGAGAAATTCGTTTATGAGTTCGCCGTCGCTGTCGTTCGCGCCGGTTATGATACTTATGTCGGACGGATATCCTACGGATAATTTTGAAAAGGGTCTTGAGGAGCTTTCCAGAAACCGCTGGTACGCGGCAGGAATAAAAGCCGCAGTCGCTATCGGCGAGGACGCGGATTTCGATATTCTCGCAAGATTTACCGGAAATCCCGATAGCGTCGTAACCGCACATAACGGCGAAGCCCTCGCGAAACTCGTAAAATTCGTAGCAGTTACATCTTCTCAAATAGGAAGCCGCAGCGTTCGCCTCGCGGAAACAGAAGAAGACTTCCGCACCAAACAGGAAGCAGCAGCGGAGCAGATACGCGAATTTGCCGAAAGCGCCGAAATAAACGCGGATATTGAGGAAGGCTGGTAATGACGCTCAAGGGCTGCGCAATGTCGGTAAGAGGTGCGTCGCACGAGGAGGCAGGCTCGGAATGTCAGGACAGTGCAAGATTTTATATCGCTGACGATTTCGCGGTGGCAGCCGTTTCCGACGGTCACGGGAGCGAAAAGCACTTTCGTTCCGCGTCCGGCAGCGAAATGGCGGCAAGGGTCGCTATACGCTCTGTCTGTGACTTCTACGAGAGAAACGGCGGACTTGATGATATTTTCTCGAAAGATCCGCGGAAAACAGCCCGCCGCATAGCCGCAAACATAATCTGCGGCTGGAACAGTGAAATAGCCGCGCATATAAGCCTTCTTCCGCTGAATGAGCGCGAAAAGGGCATTTCCGACAAGTACGGCGGCATACCGAACGAGGTAATGTACGGTGCGACGCTTATCGTGGCGGGAATGACAAGCTCCTGCTGCTTCGGACTTCAGATAGGCGACGGGACGTTCTGCGCACTTTCGGGGAACGAAATGACTTTTCCTATGCCTGAGGATTCAAAGCTCGTGGCGAATTATACCACCTCGCTGTGCGACAACGACGCTATCGAAAATTTCCGCTTCTTTTACCGTGAGGGAGGTTATTCGGGAGTTATGCTGTCAAGCGACGGACTTATAAACTCGTTCCATAACGAGGAGGATTTTCTGCGGTTCGGAAGAAGAGTACTGACGGCGGTATCCGACGGTTCGGTGTCCGAGCTTGGAGAACACCTCAAAACGCGCTCCAGAAAAGGAAGCCGCGACGATATTTCGGTCGCGGCTGTTTGTGCCGTTCCATAAAAAATAATATATGCGAAAGGAGAAAATTATGCCCGAAAACTCAACTCTTACACTTAATCAGAAGCTTGAAAATCCTAAGCTCAATGAAATATTGGCAAAACGCGCAAAACTTGCTCCGCAACCCAACGAGGACGGCACTCTGCCGAAGCCGGAAGAATCCGTCGTGAAACAGCTTGGCGAGCTTATGGAACAGTTCGCCGAGGAATTTGTTATGAATTCCAAAGTCATTGTCCCTGTTCAGCTTTCAAAAGAACCGATACGCGACGGAGATACTCTGAAAATATCCGCGAATACCGAAGTCACATTCGCGGCGCTCTCGTTCAAGGACAATCATTTTCTGCCTATTTTTACCGACACGGAGCAGTTTTCAAAATGGACGCATGAGCCTGTCCCGTATACTGTTATTATGGATTTCGACAACATCGCGTCTTTTATGGAAAATGCAGGAGTGTTTGACGGGATAGTGCTGAACGCTTTTTCGGACAACCAGATATTTCCCCGCGGACTTATCCTGAAATGGTATGAGCATAAACAGATCCGTGCAAAGGGACACGCTTCTCACGTCATAAATCAACACACACGGTACAGACTGTTCACGCCCGCACCGTATCCTATGGAGCTTTCAAATAAACTCTGCGAGGTCGCAAGGGCAAACCAAAACGTAAACAGAATCTGGCTTCGCGGAATAGAGCTCAACGATGAAAGCGGATACCTGCTTGTCGTCGATTTCAGCGGCGACCGCTCGGCACTGTTCTCGGCTTTCGGAGAATGTTCCAAGCCGTATCTGCGTGACAAGGCGCTGCATATCGTGTCACTTACGGACGGTTTCGGTGAAACTGCGACCGACAAGGTCATACCCATTTATGAAAAATAATTGTGCAAAATCCACAAAATCAGCGTGGAAATTTGTAAACTTATATGGTGGACTTTTTTCGGCAAATATGATATAATGTAAATAGATAAGTATAAGCTCTTTTGATTGGAGGAAAATAATATGGCAAAAAAGAAACTTTTCGGCAATAATGTCAAGCCTTCGTGCAAATATTGCGTGTTTTCTACATCTTGCGAGGGGGAAAAGATCACCTGCAGCAAATTCGGCGTGGTAAAGGCTTACGACGCGGCAGCTTGCAAGAAATACGAATATAATCCGCTTAAAAGGATCCCGAAGAAGGAACTTTCTCTCGCGAAGTCTGCTGTAAACGATATAGATTTCTGATTTTAGATGATCTTTGAATTGTGAGATTGCAAAGAACGAGCCGATATTTTTATAATATCGGCTCTTTTTGTTAATATGGTGAGAAAGGACTTGCTATGTTTTGTAAATTTTGGTTTGACGGGAAAAGCAAAATAATAACGGCGATTATGCTGGCGGGAATTTTGCTTTGCGGAACGACAGGGTGCAGAAATAAGCAGCCGCAAGCTCCCGCGGAAAGCAGCAACACTTCGGCTGACCTGTCGGGCGGTAACAATGAAAGCGGCTTTGACATTGAACGCGTTCGTAAGGACTATTATTACGGCTTGGTAAACGATCCTGACAAATTAAGCGGCAGACTGAACGACCCCAGCCTCGGCGTGAGGTTTTTTCCGAGGATGATACCATTAAATCAATCACCATAACCTATGCCGATTTGAGTAAACAATACTGACAAGCTGTCAGACGGAGGTAAGCATGGATATTTGCGAGGAAATTTCCCGTATAGAGGAAGAATGTTTCGACCCCGCGTGGAATTACGAGGAGATAATGTTCGAGCTTGACAATCCGCTGTGTATAAGCGTCTGGGAGCAGTCTGACGGAAAATTAGCGGGGTACGCGCTTGCCCGTGTGATAGAGGACGAGGGCGAGCTTTTAAGAATAGCCGTAACCGAAAGTTTTCGCCGCCGCGGCTTTGCAAAAAAGATTATGACGCGAATGCTGGGTGACATGAAAAAACGCGGTGCTTCGGTCTGTTTTCTGGAAGTGAGGAGCAAAAACTCCGCTGCCATAGCTCTTTACGAAAGTTTCGGTTTCGGTAAAATATCCGTGCGGCGGCACTACTACAAAAACGACGACGCTATAGTGATGAGGAAGGAATTATCGTGACCTACGAGGAGTTCATCGAGGGCTATAAAGAGTATTTGAAAATCGCCGAGAGCGGACTGAAAAAGCAGGCGAACAAATTCCTGTTCGGGTTTGTTGAGGAATTCGGGAAGCTCGTTCCAAAGGGTGAAGCGGATGATATTCTGTTCAGATTCTGTAGGGAGTATTTTGACGAAGGAATATTCCGCGACGATAAAAATTATCCTCTCAGGCTGCCGTTTCAGCTTTCGGGACTGCTCTTTGAATATCTTTCGCGGGAGTGCGATATGAATAAAATGCCGCAACTTCGGTGGAAATATGAGCTTTTCGGGTGGTATTACGATCCGTTTGAGCCGAATACCGATCCCGTTGACCCGCTCAAACGAGCCTATGAGCACCCCGAACGCGATCTGAAAACCGCCGTTCTCTATTTTAACGAGCAGATGCACATTCTGGAATTTGGGGCGCATCATTTTCCCGATGGCTGCTGCATTGAAAAAACGGCATATGAGAAAGCGGTCTTTGCCGCCGAAAAAATAGCTCCCGCGAGATACCGCAAACACCTCGGCACGGGAGCTTGAATTTTTCAAAAGGCTTTACGAGCTGTATTACCGCTGAAGCGAAAACGGCAGGCAGGGTGATTTCGCGGAGCTTTGCCGTAAAAACGATCTTGATTTCTCGCCGGCCGCAGCATATTATTATAAATAAACGAACCGCTCGATATCCGAGCGGTTCTTTGATTTTATTCAGAATTCTTCCCTTATAAGATATTTAGGTCTGTTCTTGACTTCAAGATAGATTTTAGAGAAGTACATTCCGACAATTCCCAGACACGCCAGCTGAATTCCCGAAACAAAAGCAATTACGCACGAGAGTATCAGTATCCCCACGTCAAAGCCCATTACTCCCCTTACTATCGAAACTATAAGCAAAGCAGCGGCAGCAGCGCAGAAAATTATCCCCATAACCAGCGGAATGATAAGCGGCGCTGTTGAAAACGCCATAATTCCCTCCAGCGAGTACTTGAACAACTTCCAAAAAGACCACTTTGTTTCTCCCGCGGCACGTTGGATATTCTCGTATTCGAGCCATTTTGTCCTGTAGCCCACCCAGCCGAAGATACCTTTCGAGAAACGGTTATACTCTTTCATTGAGAGAATAGCGTCGACGACCTTCCGCGTCATCATACGGAAATCCCTTGCCCCGTCGACGATCTCTGTCGTGGATATCTTCCGCATAAGTCCGTAGAATCTTCTAGCGAACCACGAGCGTATGGGCGGCTCGCCTTTTCGGTCAACACGTCTTGTCGCAACACAGTCAAAACCGTCTTTTGTGATATGGGAATACATCTGCGGCAGCAGCGCGGGCGGGTCTTGAAGATCCGCGTCCATAAGCGTCACGAATCCGCCCTCCGCCTTTTCAAGTCCCGCAAGAATAGCAGCCTCTTTTCCGAAATTCCTTGAAAAGGATATCAAATGTACCCGCTCGTCACTCTCGCGGAGCTTTTTCACGACCTCGACGGTCTTATCCCGCGAGCCGTCGTCGACAAAAATAAATTCAAGCTCCACGCCGTTTTCACGAAAAAACGCCGTTTGCTTATCGGCTTCCGCGTAAAACAGCGGAACGCTTTCCTCCTCGTTATAGCATGGAACGATTATGCTGAGAATCTGCTGTGACATTTTACGACCTCTTTATTCAGACTTTTCAGATTTTTCCGCTTTTTCGGGATTTTCCGCAAAATATTCGGCGGAAAGCACTTTCATTTCAAACGGAGTAAAAACGCGCGCGAGGGTATTTCCGTTTTCGTCGCGCTGTGAATTCGGATTCATAACAGTTGCCGCGTCTTTTACCATTCCGAAAAAATACGCGGTTTTGAACTTCAACACCGAAAATCCGGATTTTTTGATAAGATCTGCCATATATATCGGATTTGTAAAAAACGGGATTATTTTCCTCCCGCGGAAATCCATCGACGCCAGACTCAGCTCTTTTTTCCCCGAAACAGGCTCCATAATGCTTCCTGCCGCGTAAATTTCCACGTCCATAAGCTTCGGCAGAAGATCTCTCCATTTAATTTTGCTGGTATCCTTGTTTGCCTCGGCGATACGCTCATCAAGCTCCTTGTTTATGAGCTTCATTTTTTCAAGCTCCTCGGCTTGTTTTTTGTCCGTCATACTCCGCCTCCTTTCAAAATAATTCAGACAGCGGTCTGATTTTCGTTCTCAACAGCCGGAGCGTTTTCAGCCGCGAGTATTCTCATATCGAACGCCGAAAACAGGTGTGTGTATTCGGAAAACGGATTCATTACGCACGGTCTGCCTGCAATTGACACAAACAGCTTTGCGGTATTCACCCGCATGATGTCAAAGTGACTGAGCTGCGAATTTTCCATTACCGCAAGCCTCATAGAGCTTGTGAAGAACGGAACAATAGCGTGACTGCCCTTGGTAAGCATAAGAATGTTCATCTGACCGTCGTCTTTCTCGGAGCGTATAGCTGCTATAAACACGTCCGCTGCCATAAGCTGCGGCAGCAGCTTGTTCCACTTGACCTTGGTAGGATCGTTGTTTGCCTCAAGGATCTTTTCTTCAAGCTCCTTGTTGAAATCCTTGAATTCTTCCAGAAAATTATTTATGTGTTCGCTCATAATACCTCGCTTTTGTAAAATATGCTGCGGTCACTTTGCTTTTTCAGCGTTTTCCTTGACTATTTTTGCGATAACGTCCTCAACAGCCGACGCTCCGAGGTCGCCGTCCTTTCTTGAACGCAGAGATATGGTGTTGTCCTCGACTTCCTTATCGCCGACAATAAAGAAGTACGGTATTTTTTCAAGCTGTGCCTGACGAATTTTATAGCCGATTTTCTCGTTGCGGCTGTCCACGGTAACGCGCAGTCCGAGCTTTGTCATTCTGTCGGCGATATTCTCGCCGTATTCCTTTGCGCGGTCGGTCACGGGGAGAATTCTCACCTGCTCCGGACTCATCCACAGCGGCAGCGCGCCCGCATATTTCTCGATAAGATACGCCAGTGTTCTCTCATAGCAGCCGAGCGACGTGCGGTGGATTATATACGGACGCTTCTTAGTGCCGTCAACATCGACATATTCCATACCGAATTTTTCCGCAAGCATCTGGTCTATCTGGATAGTAACAATAGTGTCCTCTTTGCCGAAAACGTTGTGATACTGTATATCGAGCTTCGGACCATAGAACGCTGCTTCGTCTATTCCGACGGTATACTCTACTCCCAAGTCGTTCAGTATCTTCTCCATAACGCCCTGAGCTTCGTCCCACTGCTCGGCAGTACCGATATATTTTTCGGTGTTGTTGGGATCCCACTGAGAGAATCTGAACGTGCAGTCCTCCAACATTCCCACGGTATCAAGAACGTATTTTGCAAGCTCCAGACAGCCCCTGAATTCGTCCTCAAGCTGTTCGGGACGGAGAATGAGATGTCCCTCAGAGATGGTGAACTGCCGCACGCGGATAAGCCCGTGCATTTCGCCGCTGTCCTCGTTTCTGAACAGCGTGGAAGTTTCGCCCAGACGCATCGGCAGGTCGCGGTAGCTTCTCTGTCTGTTTAGGAATACCTGATACTGGAACGGGCAGGTCATCGGACGGAGAGCAAAGCACTCCTTCGTTTCGTCGTTGGGATCTCCCAGAACGAACATTCCGTCAAGGTAATGATCCCAGTGTCCCGAAATTTTATACAGCTCGCGCTTTGCCATATACGGCGTTTTGGTGCGGACGTAGCCCTTTGAATCCTCCAGATCCTCTATCCAGCGCGAAAGTATCTGAATGACCTTTGCGCCTTTCGGCAGGAGTATCGGCAGTCCCTGTCCGATATAGTCCACGGTGGTGAAATATTCAAGCTCGCGTCCGAGTTTGTTATGGTCGCGCTTTTTGGCTTCTTCAAGGCGTTCGAGGTGAGCGTTCAGCTCGTCCTTTGACGGGAACGCCGTGCCGTAGATACGCGTAAGCATCTTGTTTTTCTCGCTTCCGCGCCAGTATGCTCCCGTAACGGAAGTAAGTTTGAAAGCCTTGACGGAGGAAGTTGACATAAGGTGCGGACCGGCGCACAGGTCGGTAAAATCGCCCTGTCTGTAGAACGAGATAGGCTCTCCCTTGTCGGCGTGTTCACGGCAAAGCTCTACTTTATACGGCTCGCCCTGTTCTTCAAGATATTTTATCGCTTCGTCGGGGGACATCTCGAACTGTTCGAGCTTTATTGCCTCCTTGACGATCTTTTTCATTTCGGCTTCTATTTTAGCAAGAGTTTCGGTGGTGAACGGCTCGTCCGTGTCGAAGTCGTAATAGAACCCGTTGTCGATAGCGGGACCTATCGCGAGCTTTGTATTCGGGTAAAGACGCTTTACCGCCTGTGCGAGAATATGCGACGCGGTGTGATTGAAAGCGCGTCTGCCCTGCTCGTCCTCGAACGTGAGGAAATTTACGGTGCAGTCGCCGTCAAGCTTTGTCCGCATATCGCAGACCTTGCCGTTTATCTCGGCAGCGCAGACGGTTTTCGCAAGACCCAGCTCCCTTGCGGCATCAAAGACGGTGATACCCGCTTCAAACTCTTTTGTTTCTCCGTTTTTCAGTGTGATTTTCATAATTTCAAGTTCCTTTCCGAAAGGCTGTACGAACGCCTGTTCGATATTGGGGATAGATTCCGAAAAATCCTCCGATACTATTTATTTTACACCTATTTATGCTAAATGTCAAGTTTTTTTCGGAAATCCGATAATATTCTAAATAATATTGTGCAATTTTTGCCAAAAAATACTTGACATTTGCCGAAAAAAGATGTAAAATAATAAATGGATAAGACTGTACGGAGTTTGCTCCGTGCATTGGGGTAACAGCGGAATTCGCCGCTGCCCCCTATCGGGAGTGCGCGGGCGGTTCAATGGACGCGGCTTTGCCGTGGGACAACGACCGCGGACGGGCGTGCGGCGGTTTTTACGCACGTTTTTGAGGGATTTTCTCACTGTACGGACGGCAGAAGTCGTTCGGAGTTTCCGTCAAGCAATCCGAATACCGCACGGGCTTTATCCGAGCTTTGCAGTCGATCTTAAGGAGAAGCGCGGCTTTTCAGCGCCGAAAGCGTATGCTTTCAGCTGTCACAACCCATTCGCAAAGACCCGCGATTTAAGGAATAGGCGCAGGGCAAGCTGCTGCAAAACCGAGAGTTGACAAAGTCAAGGCATCCGAGCCGTCGGCGGTTTTACCGAAAACGGCGTCCATGTCGTAGGACGGGCTTTCAAGCTTAAAGACGATACTCCTTGCCGAGGGAGTGCGGCGGATCGTCCGCAAACACGGCTTTTACGCTTGTGACGGCTTTTATGTCACGGCGGTCGCTGATTGACGCAGCGGTTTTTGGTGCTGCGGAAATGGCGGATTTCCTCGCGGGGACGCGAAGGAAAGTGCGCGGAAAATTGGTTCCGAGCGTGACGCGGGGCGGTAAACCGAGCGATAACGTTCAGGCTCACTGCCGCGGTCGGGTAAACTTGCTGATTTTTGTTGCACGCTTTTTAATCCGAACGTTCATATTAAAAGGGTTGAATCACGAAAGCCTTCGGGTGATCGCGATTCAACCTTTTTTCGGCTTTTTTTCGGTCGAAATCTTATAAGATTTTTACCTCTTGTTTTGAATGATGAAGCGTTTAACTGTTTTATATTAAATTGATTCCTGTTTTTTTAATTTTTTTATATTTTTAAGGCGATTTTGAATACAACAAAAATGGTGTCAAAGCTTCAAAAGCCTGACACCTTAAAATTATTTGATGTAAACGAATCCTTAATCTTCCAGAGTTTTTTGAAGATTTTCAAGAATTTTTGCCATTTTTTCCTTGCGCTTTGCTTCATCTTTTTCATCGTTTGCGTCTTTTAATGCATCAATGACAAAACGAATAAATGCTTTGAACTGGCTGTCGGTCTGTCCCATTTTGTTCACCTCCCCGAACGTTTCTGCTTTCTGAAACAATTATATCATATTTTCAAATAAAGTGTCAAGTACTTTTTGAGTGAAAAATATACTTGACATTTAACAACATTTTATGTTATAATATAAAAGTGGAGATAATATTTCAGAAAGGAGCCCAATTATGAGTTACAAAGACAGTTTGAGGAAAATGATCCTCATTGCAACTCTAGCAGCAACAGCAACAGGATTCTTCGCCGGATGCGCACCGCAAGAAGAGGAAGAAGTAAGCGGACCCGACCTATACGGCGACGGAATCGACGAGTCATCCTCCACGACATCAACCGACACCAGCAATAACGAGGACGACGACGACACCATAACCATCTCTAGCAGTGCACCCACATCTAGCAGCGAACCCACATCTAGCAGCGAACCCGCCAAGAGTGCAGAACCCACAGAGAGTGAGCCGGAACCCACTGAAAGTGAGCCAACCCAATCCACAACAAGTGAGCCAACGGCTACCCAGCCCACCCAATCCACTCAGTCGTCCCAGCCTAAGCCCACATCTAGCAGCCAGCCCAAACCCACTCAATCAACCCAATCTTCTCAGTCCTCTAAGCCCAAGCCCACATCTAGCAGCCAACCCAAAACTGAACAGTCGTCCCCCACAGTAACAGGAACGCCCTCAACGCAGAAATACACCCCCACAGATACCACAGGAATCGTAATGGACGAAAACGGATTCCCCGACGCAGGACCTAATGGAAATTATTTGCCCAACACATTCGTAGACCAAAACGGCGACAAATGGGGATTCAGCAACGGCATATGGGTCAGAGAGGGAACAAGTGTAACAGTACCGGGACATGAAGGTTTCGGAGCGGGTGGACAAAACCCTAACGCGCATTAAATTATATCATATAGTTAGTTGCAACTAACTGATATTTAATCATAAACTGAAAGGAGCGATTCTTTTTGATATGATACAACATAACTCAAACACAAAGAGGGGACAGCAACGAGCTGCCCCCTCTTTCTTACTCTTTCTGACTATGGCTCTCCTAGCGGCTCTTGTCCTTACAAGCACCGCAAGCGCCATCGGCTTACCAAACTTAACAACAGGACAAGGCAGCGGCACAGGCAGATACCTTAACGGCTACCTAGGCTTCAGCACCCTCGACTTCGGTGCCCGCGTAACCCTAGTCGACTCCCAAACCGGTCAAAAAGCCTATAAAGCTGCTTCTGTCGACTACATCAATAAGAAGCTCAACGACACGGGCTACATAGGCGACGGCTACATAATGCCTAAAATCTATCTAGCCGATGCTTTCAAAGTAGGTGGTCTATGCAAGTCAGACTATATAATAAACGGAGCAACACTTGATATCATTAAAGGTGCTTTCAATCCAAACGTTGCGCCTATGGCAAAGGACGAACAGCTGCACGATATGCCATTTGCTGACCACTATAACAGCGAAAGAGAATCAATCATACCAAGAACACTGATATGCAGCCCTAACTCAAATGGTCGCACCAATGCCAATGAACTCAAAACATATTTCACCAACCTGTGGGTGCAAAAAGCATTTCTGCAAGATATAGGAATGATAACAACACAGGACGACAACGACCCCGGCTGGATAGAATTCAACAGCGGCAAATACAAGCTGCTCATTGAACCATTGGCATTTATGGTCATAGATTCCGCAAACGGAGAATATGGTTTCATAGGCACTCCGACAGAGTTTGCTCTAGCAGACCTCAACGGCATAATAACCGAAGGCTCACACGCGCCGGTATATAAATATTTCAGAAACCTTGCCCATGCCGCTGAAAACCTTTATGCAAACTACCCGTCATCAATGCTTCTTGAACAACCGGAGTTCGGAGTATACCCCGCAAACCCGCAGTATGATTATAGCGACCACTTTACCGGTATTGATCCTCCTCAGCCGTGCTACAACCCTGCAACAGTAGTTAACAGCTGCGGTTTAATGACTATCACAATAGATCCTCAAGGCACCCCCATCTATTACCACACATACAAAGTCGACGTCCAGCTCCCTGATGGCAAATCTCTAGCAGACATTCAGAATCTCCCATTTGCCGAGCAGATAGCGCTCCTCAAATCCGGAGAAGCAAAATCTCTAGGAAGCACCTGGACGCCCACAATCACCGGCATGCTTACTAACGCCGAACCCGCCGTCAAGGATAACAAATATTATCCGACCCTTGACCCGAAGCTTGCCGAGCTTACCGCCGCAAACCCCAAAAGCTCCGGCATCACAGACGCGAACATATACGAATATAAAAAATGCGTCCGAGGAAAACCTCGGACGCGTGCTTATGTAACTTAGTTCGACTTAGGTGCGCCTACAGGACAAGTGTCCGCGCACGCGCCGCAGTCAACGCAAGTGCCGGCGTCGATAACATATTTGCCGTCGCCCTCGGATATAGCAGAAACAGGGCAGCCCTCTGCGCAAGCGCCGCAAGCGATGCACTCATCGGAAATCTGATATGCCATTGTGAAATACCTCCTGATAGTGTAGTTTACACGCTATGGTGTACTATCTCTATTTTAACATATTCTACAGAAAAAACAAGTGGGATTATTGCAAGAATTTTTTGTGTTGAATTTGTGCAATATATACAATAGACAAAACTAACCCGTCCCGCAGCGCTATTTTTTCATGCGATAATCCCCGCGGGGTACTTGCAATTTCGGAGGAAATATTGTATAATAAATGTAAGAGTACTTTTCCGTAAAGGAGCGTGACATTTATGAAGCTTATTTTCGCTATTATAAACAACGACGACAGTCATTCGGTCCAGACCGCCGTCACAAAAAGCGGTTTTCAGGTGACAAAGCTTGCGTCCTCCGGAGGATTCCTGCTGTCCGGAAATACCACCTTTATGATATGCTCGGACGACGATAAGGTCGACGAGATAATCGGCATTATTCGCGAACATTCCCATAAACGCCGCCAGTTCGTACCGAACGCAGCTTCCTACGGCACGGGAGCTTATACGGATTTCCCTGTCGAAGTCACGGTCGGCGGAGCAACGGTATTCGTCACCAATATCGAGATGTTCGAGAAATTATGATACTTTACGGCAAGGACGCCCTCAAAAAGCGTCTGGATTCTGCTGCCGAAAAAGGCAGACTGCCCCATGCGATAATGTTTTCGGGAAACGAGGGAAGCGGTCGGAAAATTATGGCGAGATATACCGCGCAGCTCTTTATCTGCAAGGACAAAGCCTGCGGAAAATGCGCCGCCTGCCGCAATATCGAAAACGACAGTCATCCCGACGTTATTTTCGTAAAAAAAGCGTGCAAAAACGATTATTCGTCCGACTCGTTCCGCTCGGTCATAAGGGATACCTCCGTAAGACCCAACAACGGCGACGTGAAAGTCTACATTTTCGAGGAAGCGGACACAATGCGGTCAGACCTGCACAACGTGCTGCTGAAGCTTGTAGAAGAGCCCGCCGAATATCTGCGGTTCGTGTTCACCTGTGAAAATCCGAGGGTGATACCCGAAACGATACTTTCACGCGTAACGGAGTTTGAAGTCCCCGATACGCCGGTTTCGGACTGCGAAAGGTTTCTAAGGGACAACGGGCTACCAAACGCGTCCGAGCTTGCGGAAGCCTTTGCGGGAAATATCGGAAAATGCCTTGCCGACAAGGACTCTGCCGATATGAAGCGTATCCTTATCGCCCAAAAAGCGGCGGCGGCTGTCGCGAACCGCGACGTGTTCTCGGCGGCGGCTGTGCTTTCAAACACCTCTGTTTCAAATAAGGAACAGGATAACAAATGGCAGGATTTCAGCGCCGTTATGGGATACCTTTCAAGGATTCTCTGCGACGCTCTTTCACAGAAATACGGTGAACCCGCCGAGTTCTTCGGGAAAAAGGAATCGGGAAAGATAGCCTCGGTATTTTCCGAAAAAGAAATACTGAATATGCTTGATGCCTGCGTCGAGCTTGAAAAGAACGAATCCTATCATATCAATCTCCCCCTTTCGGCGGCATATTTCACTTCGAGAATACTATAATATATTCAGAGAACAGATTGGAGAACAATGGAAAATAACGAATATTTCACGGAGAAAATAGCTCCGAAAAAATCGGACGAAAATCCGAAAGCCGATTATACGAAAAAAAATTCCAAGCGCCGCGATACGGAAGAACCCGCATTTGTACCGACCTCCGACGAAAACGCTATGGTTGAGATAATCGGCGTGCGGTTCAAGGACGTGGGGAAGATATACTTTTTTTCTCCGAACGGCGTGGATTTCAAGCGAGGCGATAAGGTTATTGTCGAAACGACCCGCGGGGTCGAGTGCGGCAACGTAATGCTGTCGAACCGCGAGATACACGAGAACACTCTCGTGTCCCCGCTTAAAAAAATAATCCGCAAAGCCGATGAAAAAGACATTCGTCAACTGGAGCAGAACGCCAAACGCGAAAAGGAGATAATGAAAACCTTTTCGGAGAAAATACACGCTCACAAGCTGGATATGAAGCCTATTGACGTTGACTGCACATTCGACGGAAGCAAGATACTTTTCTATTTCACGTCGGACGGAAGAGTCGATTTCCGCGAGCTTGTAAAAGACCTTGCGGCAATTTACCGCACGAGAATAGAACTGCGGCAGATAGGAGTCCGCGACGAAGCAAAAATGCTGGGCGGTCTGGGAATATGCGGCAGACCTTTCTGCTGTGCGAGCTTTTTGGGAGAATTTCAGCCTGTTTCCATAAAAATGGCAAAGGAACAGTCACTGTCACTGAATCCGACGAAGATCTCCGGTACCTGCGGCAGACTTATGTGCTGCCTTAAATACGAGCAGGACTGCTATGAAGATTTTCTGCGCAATACGCCGAAAGTGGGCGCTTATGTTGAAACTCCCGACGGGCGGGGCGTGGTTCAGGAGGTAAATCTTCTCACGGGAATACTTACAATAAAGCTCGACAAAAAACCCGATGTGCCGCTCGTCATAAACAAGGACGAAGTAAAGCTCATAAAGGACGGACGGATTCAGGTAAACCGCGACGAAATAAAAGCGCTGAAAAAGCTTGAAGAAAATTAGAGCCTGTTCGCGGCGACAATGAACGAAAAACGGAGTCGTTAAGACTCCGTTGATTTTTACGGGGGCGCTATGACCGAAATTTTGTCTAGACTTTTTATTCAGGACTATAAAAATACCGACAAGCCCTCGGTGCGGTTCGCTTACGGGCGAATGGCGGGGCTTGTGGGGATATTGTGCAACGTGCTGTTATGTGTGGGGAAATTTCTCGTCGGAGCGCTTTCGGGAAGTATGTCCATAGCCGCAGACGCCGTGAACAATCTGTCCGACGCAGCTTCGGGAGTTATCGGACTGTTGGGCTTCAAGCTTGCGGAAAAGCACGCCGACTCTGAACACCCATACGGTCACGGACGTTATGAATATCTGGCGGGATTTATCGTGGCGGCACTGATACTTGTTATCGGATTTGAGCTGCTGAAAGACAGCGTCGCGAAGATAATTTCGCCGTCCGAGGTAGAGTTCGGTCTTGTTTCGGCGGGCGTGCTGGCGTTTTCGATAATCGTGAAGCTGTGGCTTATGCTGTTCTATAAAAAAATCGGGAAGAAGATAAATTCCGAAACGCTTCGCGCTTCCTCTGCCGACAGCAGGAACGACGTTATTTCGACGGGAGCAGTGCTTGTCGCGCTTACGCTGTCGGAATTCATTCCGTTTCAGCTGGACGGAATTATGGGGGCATTGGTGGCGGTTTTCATTCTCTACAGCGGAATAGGTCTTATAAAGGAAGCTATGAACCCGCTTCTGGGACGAGCGCCAAGCAAGGAGCAGGCTGAGGAAATACGCACGAGGATCTTAAGCTATGACGGCGTTCTGGGGACACACGACCTGATGATACACGACTACGGTCCGGACAGACAATTCGCTTCGGCTCATGTGGAGGTGTCCTCCGATATGACGCTTACGGAATGTCACGAGCTTATCGACGGCATTGAACGCGATTTTCTCAAAAACGGGCTCAATCTCCTTATCCACCCCGACCCGATAGTTTCGGGAAAGGGCGAGATAAACGATGAAATTTCCGATATAATCCGCGATATCGACGAGAGAATAACCGTACATGATATACGGGTCACAAAATGCGGAAATTCCGAAAAAATCATTTTTGACTGCGTGGTTCCCGAAGAATGCGGAATAGACAGACAAACCGTCGGCGAGCTAATCTCCGAGGCTCTGCAAAAGGAAAACGCCGACAGAAGGATAGTCATTACGTTTGACGACGGCTACGCGAGTATCCCGAAATACGGTGAAACAGACTGAAAGCGAGGAGCGCCATTGTATATTGAAAAATATTTCTTTCACGCCGATACAGAGCGCTATTCGGAGAATCTGAAAAGGGCGCTGGTGATAGTTATCGTTCCGATACTCGCGCTATGCACGTTTTGCGCGGTGAATATACTGCTGAATTTCAGTCCCGATTTCGTGAAGCTGCTTATACTTGTGGTTATGGGAAGTATTCTTTTCGGAATGCTGTTCACGTTCGCGGCGGTATATATCGCCGATAAGCTGAAGCGGCGTCACGCAAAATTCACGTTTTTCGACATAGTACCGTCGGGTATGGTCTACAGTGAGTACGCGGGGGAATTTACAAGATACGGCGAGAGGATAATACTGCGGAAATTGTGCTATATTCCGTTTTCGGGACTGGAAAGCGTGTCCAGAAATGCGAAAGAAACGCCGAGGAGCATTACGCTCAACGGCGAGATAAGGCAGTATTTCTTTGAATCGGACAGGCTGGGCTATCACATAAACGAGGACGGCGAACTTGAATTCGACACGCTTATACTCAATGTAGGATTATATACAACAAATAAAACTCTTGTCATTCGGGAAAGTCTGGGAAACACAAAGCGGCTTGAAAAGTCGATACTTTACTACTGGGAGGAGTACAAGAACATTCCGAAAAAGAAACCGTTTGACATTACAGAATTCGTCGCCAAACGCAGGCGCGTAAAGCCTAAGACTTCAAATCCCGCGCTGGAAGCGCCGAGCTTCTCAAGAAAATGGCAATAGAAAAGACCGCTCTGACGGCGGTCTTTTTTTATGCGTTTTCTCTCGCATCATCAAGGATCTTGGCGTATTTTTCCATCTGTGATCTTGTGAGAGTGCGGTTGCGGTCGTAATTTTCGAGAAACTGCATAAGTTCACGGCTTCCAAGACAGACATAATCATTTTCACGCAGGTCAAGACGAAGCTTGACATTGTTTCCGGAAAAGTAAAGCACGGTATCTATCCACACGTCCTCGCCTGCCGCGTTTAAGATGCTTTTGACGATATCGCGCTGGCGGCGCATCTGCTTTATAGGATTTTCTATTTCAAAGGTCGTGGTCTTGTTGCGGTAATGCTTTCGCTGCTCCCACTTTTCGGATTTCCAGCTTCCCTGAATGGTTCCGGAATGATTCTTCACCTCCACGATAAGGACTCCCTTGTGGCTGATTATCAGCATATCGACCTCGGAGCGCCCGCGTTTATAGCGAATGGGAAGATTGCAGAAAATTATGTTGTTTCCTTCTAAATGTCTGACGGAATTGTAAAGCTGCTTTTCCCCGCGTCTTCCGCTGTTGAGTACATTATATCTTCTAGCAAGAATGACATACGCGGCGTTGCATAGGAAAATAAGCGCTATGACGATAATAGCCGTCAGCTTCATTTCGTAAAGCTTGAAAAAAACAAATGATATAAGCAGAAGTATCGGTGCTACACCGAGAAAAACCTGAAGAATTATAAGCACTATGATGCGTTTATTGTTGGTATTCTTACATCGGATTATTTTGTTCATTCAAACATCTCCTATCAGACATTGAATCGGAACAGCGTGACATCGCCGTCCTGCATAACATAATCCTTGCCCTCCAGACGGACAAGACCCTTTTCCTTTGCGGCAGCCATCGAGCCACAGCTCATAAGGTCGTCGAATGATACTATCTCGGCGCGGATAAAGCCTTTCTCGAAATCGGTGTGTATCTTTCCTGCTGCCTGAGGCGCTTTTGTACCTTTGGTTATAGTCCACGCGCGCACTTCGGGAGTTCCGGCTGTAAGGAAAGAAATAAGTCCGAGAAGTCTGTATCCCGTTTTGATTATTCTTGTAAGTCCAGACCCATCAAGATTCATATCGCTCAGAAACAGGCTTTTATCCTCGTCGGACATATCGGCTATTTCAGCTTCGATCTGGGCGCATATCGGAAGGACCTCGGCTTTTTCTTCAAGTGCCGTTTCACAGACGGCTTTATATTGAACATTGGAATCTATTCCTCCCGTAAAATCGGCTTCGGAGAGATTCGCAGCATAAATGACGGGTTTATTGGAAAGCAGCGGCGTATCTTTAAGGAATTCGCGCTCTTCCTCTGTATAGTCGTAGCTTCTGGCGGACTTGCCATTTTCCAGATGAGCCTTAAGGCTCTCGAAGAAATCGACCTGCTTCTGGACAGATTTGTCGCCTTTGACAGCTTTCTTTGCACGGTCTATGCGGCGTTCGAGGATCTCAAGGTCGGAAAAGATAAGCTCAAGATTTATAGTTTCAATATCGCGGGAGGCACTGACAGAACCGTCGACGTGGATAATATTATCGTCCTCAAAGCAGCGGACGACATGAACAATAGCGTCGACCTCGCGGATATTCGACAAGAACTTATTGCCCAGACCCTCGCCCTTGGAAGCGCCTTTCACCAAACCTGCAATATCAACAAATTCCAGAGTTGCGGGAGTGAACTTTTCAGGGTTATACATTTTCGCGAGAGCGTCAAGGCGCTCATCGGGAACGGAAACAATACCCACGTTTGGCTCTATAGTACAAAACGGATAATTCGCGGACTGTGCGCCTGCGTTTGTAAGCGCGTTGAAAAGGGTGCTTTTGCCGACGTTCGGCAAGCCTACCATACCTAATTTCATTTATGAATCCTTCCTTAACTGTAGAAATAGAAATACATTATAATTATAGCACGAATAAATCATTTTTTCAAGATGTTTTTTTGTACTTGACAATTTAATTTATTTGTGCTATAATGATATTTGCCGGAGGTACTTCGTTCTGAAGTTGAGAGGGCACAGCCCAACTCCTTGAACCTGTTGGTTAAGACCAGTGTAGGGAAGGCGCGATATCACGCCCCCACGAGGGCGTTTTTTTGTGAGGAAATTTGAGGGAATGCGATGGACAGCGGCTTTACTATAAAAAAATGCCTCACTGTCGCGGGGTCTGATTGTTCGGGCGGCGCGGGAATACAGGCGGATCTTAAGACTTTTGCGGCGCACGGGTGTTACGGCGCAAGCGTAATAACAGCCGTTGTCGCGGAAAACACCTGCCGAGTTATTTCGGTGTTCGGTTTGCCCGCGGTTGAAGTCGCAAACCAGCTTGACGCGGTTTTTGAGGATATTGAAATTGATTCCGTGAAGATCGGTATGCTTCCGAACAAGGAAATTATACGCATGGTCGGGGAAAAACTTTCGGAGTACAAGCCAAAATTCTCGGTGTGCGACCCTGTTTTGTCCTCGACAAGCGGGACGGCGCTTTCGGAGGAAAACTCGCTTGACGCGTATAAAAAATTCATCTTCCCGAATGTCAGCCTTATCACGCCGAATATTCCCGAAGCGGAGAAATTCTGCGGGTTTGAAATTCGCGGCGTTCAAGATATGGAAAAAGCCGCGCTGAAGCTCTTTGAATACGGCGCGGGAGCGGTTCTCGTAAAAGGCGGGCATCTTACAGGCGACGCTGTCGACGTTCTTTTTGACGGGGAAAAAATAGTGAAATTCTCGTCAAAACGGATAAATTCCGAAAACACTCACGGGACAGGCTGTACGCTGTCCTCGGCGATAGCGGCAAATTCCGCGAACGGAATGGAACTTTCACAGGCAATAGATTTAGCGAAAAAATATCTCACACAATCTATTGAAAATTCATACAAGGTGGGGAATGGGAAAAGCCCCGTCAACCACTTTTATCAATCATATAAAGGAGATTTGATATGAGAGAATACAAGACACAAATGGAAGCGGCGAAAAAGGGTATTATCACCCCCGAAATGGAAACCGTCGCGAAAAAAGAATATCTTGACGCAGAAACTGTCCGCGAGAGAGTGGCTAAAGGCTCGGTATGTATTCCCGCGAACGTCAATCACACCGCGCTTTCTGCGGAGGGTATCGGCGAGGGGCTTCGCACCAAAATAAACGTAAATCTCGGCATTTCCGGGGACGCAAATAACTACGACCTCGAAATGCAAAAGGTAGATATGTCAATAAAATTCGGCGCGGAAGCGATTATGGATCTGTCGAATTACGGCAAGACCAATACGTTCAGAAAAGAGCTTGTCGCAAAATCTCCCGCAATGATCGGAACAGTGCCGATGTACGACGCTATCGGATATCTTGACAAGGATCTTCTCGAAATTTCCGCGCAGGATTTTCTGAAAGTCGTCCGCGCACACGCCGAAGAGGGCGTTGATTTTATGACTATCCACGCGGGAATAAACCGCCGCGCAGTCGAGGCGTTCCGGCGCGACCCGCGCAAAATGAATATCGTGTCCCGCGGCGGTTCGCTGTTATTTGCGTGGATGATGATGACGGGCAACGAGAATCCGTTTTACGAGTATTATGACGACGTTCTCGAAATTCTCAGAGAATATGACGTGACTATCTCCCTCGGCGACGCACTGCGCCCCGGCTGTATAGACGACAGCACCGACGCGGGTCAGGTAGCGGAGCTTATAGAGCTTGGCGCGCTTACCGAACGCGCATGGGCAAAGGATGTTCAGGTTATGGTCGAGGGTCCGGGGCATATGGCAATGAACGAAATTGCCGCAAATATGGCTCTGCAAAAGCGCATTTGCCACAACGCGCCGTTTTATGTACTCGGTCCGCTCGTGACGGATATAGCTCCCGGCTACGATCATATCACTTCGGCTATCGGCGGAGCTATCGCGGCGGCAAGCGGCGCAGATTTCCTGTGCTATGTAACTCCCGCCGAGCATTTGCGGCTTCCCGATTTGTCGGACGTTAAAGAGGGAATTATCGCTTCAAAGATCGCTGCTCACGCGGCGGATATTGCAAAGGGAGTTCCTCATTCCCGCGACCGCGACAACGAAATGGCTGCCGCGCGGCACGAGGTTGACTGGGACAAAATGTTTGAAATAGCTATCGACCCCGACAAGGCGAGAGCGTATTTTGAAAGCTGTCCTCCCGCAGACAGGCACACCTGCTCTATGTGCGGGAAAATGTGCGCTGTGCGTACTACTAATATGATACTTGAGGGGAAGGAGGTCAAATTCTGTTCTGAAAAATAGTTTACAGTTAATAGTGCAAAGTGTACAGCAAATGTGCGCCTTCGGCGCGGTTTGGATTGTCTGCAAGTCCGCGCGTAACTGCATATGTTAAAATGTGCAGCAAACGGTATTTTTGTAAACTTCTCCTCTTTGTGACAATCTAAACTATCCGCGAAGCGGATACTTACTACTATTCACTGTCAACTGTACACTGTAAACTGCCATCGGGGCGGGGAGCGCCGTTCCGACTTGAAAAATCAGCGAGGGAACCCGTGTTTCGGGGTGAGAGGGCAGAATGGACTGCCGACCGAAGAATATGCAAAAAAACATATTCTATTACGCCGACGGCGCACTGATTTTCATGGACGCGCCGCGGAGAAAAGAGGATTTTTCAACATGAAAAAAACAGATCTTCACAAGCTTGCAGCAGCGGCGTTTCTGACCGCGCTCGCAGTGGCGGGTTCGCAACTTCAAATTCCGTTATTCGGTGCGAAACTCAGCCCCGTTCAGCACCTTGTAAACATTATTGCGGGTGTGTACTTAGGACCTTGGTGGGCAATGGGGTCGGGCTTCTGCGCCGCGCTGATACGCAATTTCACGGGTCTGGGAACACCGTTGGCGTTTCCGGGGTCAATGATAGGGTCGTTTTTGGCGGGGGCAATGTATCACTGGGTATTTAAGAAAAAATCAAACGCCTGGAGATTGCCTGCCGCTTATGCGGGAGAGCTTTTCGGGACTTCGGTCCTCGGAGGACTGGCAGCGTACCCGATAGCTTATCTTATCCTGCAAAATAAAGAAGCAACGATATTTACATATGTTCTGCCGTTTTTCTCGTCCTGTGCGTTGGGCACGGTTATCGCGATTATCATTGTCACGGCAATGAAGCGTTCGCGTTCGCTTGACAAAATTTTCGGCGCGGACGTTGAATTCAAGACAGAAAAAGCAAAATCCTAAAACAAACGGGCGGGGGAAACTCCGCCTGTATTTAGAGGTAACTATGGAAACATTTAGAAAAGACGCTTTGACCGCGCTTACAAAGCTCCGCGAAATGCGTCCCGTGACTCACTGTATTACAAACTACGTCACGGCGGGCGATACCGCGAATATGCTTTTGGCAGTGGGAGCGTCGCCGATTATGGCGGACGACCCCGCCGACGCGGCAGAAGTTTCGGCGGGCGCGGACGCTGTTATGTTGAATATGGGAACGCTCTCCGAAAGTCACATTGAAGCGATCATTAAAGCGGGTAAGTCCGCAAACGAATGCGGAATTCCCGTAGTATTTGACCCTGTGGGAGTTCACCTCACGGAATTCCGAAGAGAAGCTGCGCTGAAAATTCTTTCCGAAGTAAAAGTTTCAATAATTCGCGGAAATCTCTCGGAAATGCTGTTTATGGGTGGGATTCCCGTAAGATCGCACGGTGTAGACAGCTCCGACAAGGAAAACGAGGAGCTTAAATTTACTGCGTCGCGTGAAGTCGCGGGCAAATACGGCTGTATCTGCGCCGTAACGGGCGAAAAGGACATTATCACTGACGGAAATTCGGCTGTGCGGCTTCAAAACGGCACGACTTTGCTAAGGAAAATCACGGGCGCGGGCGATATGACCTCGGCGGTAACGGCGGCTTTCTCGGCGACAGCGAAACCGTTCAAGGCGGCAGTTTTCGGCACGGCGTTTATGGGAATTTGCGGCGAAATTGCCGAAAAGTTATCTGAAAACAAGGGAATGGGAACGTTTCGGGCAGAGCTTTTCAATGCCGCGGGAATAAACGCCGAAATGTTCTCCGAAAAAATAAAAATCGAGGTCTTAGAGGTCTGATATGGACAAAAAAATGATAGATTACACGCTGTACCTTGTCACGGACAGGGAACTTATGAGCTGCGATACTATTGAGGAATCCGTCGAGCGTGCTATCGCCGGCGGAGCGTCGGTGGTTCAGCTGCGTGAAAAAAACGCGACTTCGCGGGAGTTTTACGAGCTTGCGGTTCGCGTAAAGAAAATAACCGCGCCTCGCGGGGTGCCGCTTATCATAAATGACAGAATAGACATCTGTCTGGCGGCGGACACGAACGGCGTTCATCTCGGACAGAAAGACATTCCGTGCGATATTGCGCGGAGAATTTTAGGCTCGGAGAAAATTATCGGCGTGTCGGCAGCGACACCCGAAGAAGCAGCGAAAGCCGAGCGCGACGGCGCGGACTATCTCGGCGTGGGAGCGGTTTTTTCAACTTCCACGAAAACGGACACCCGACCCGTCACGCCCGAAATAATTCGCGGTATCCGCGCGGCAGTGACGATACCGTTTGTGGTGATAGGCGGGATAAATTCCGAGAATATCGAAACGCTCAAAGGGCTTGGGATAAACGGCGCGGCGGTGGTGTCGGCTGTTGTCGCGCAGCCCGATATAGAAACCGCCGCACGGACAATGCGCGCGGCGGTTGAGAAAATAAAATAATTTTCAAGGGCTATGTTGCACAAGAAGTTATAAATGTGCAATTATGGTGTAAGTTGCTTCCCAATTTCTCATAATTCGCACATCTGAAAAGCCTGCTTCCTTTAGAACCTCAATTTCGTGATCTACTGTAAGCGGCGTGTCATAGTGATAAAACACATTTTGTTCAAGTCCCTGTTCATTTTTCAACCTTTCCAATTCGGAAAAGTAATATTGCTCTGCTTCTTCCGACTCTGCAAAATAATCTGTCAGAACGAAATATCCATTGTCGGTCAGTGCGGTATTCAGCTTCTTATAAAGATTCAGCTTTTGTGCGGCAGTGAAATGATGGAGTGATTCCACCGACACGGCAGCGTCAAAGCAGCTTGTTCCAAACGGGACATCAAAATACGAACCGCAAATAAGCTTGATTTTACAATCCGGAAATTTCCGATTCAGTGCTGACAGCATATCGGCTGACAAATCAATTCCTACCACTGACGCCTCCCCGTTCAGTGCAAAGTAATATTCAAGTTCAAGCCCTGTGCCGCAGCCTAAATCAAGCACATTTACATCATGATTTGGCGGCAGCAAGGATGCTGTATAGGGATAAAACTCTTTTGCACCCTTAATTTCCGTCATCATATGCTCGTCATACCCGTTCAAGCGGGCAGCGAAAAAAGCGTCCATTTTCTCAAGTTCCATATTATCCTCACAAATTTACAGTCCCTCGAAGTCAAATTCGGGGGTATATTCTTCCCTCGCGGAGGACTTTTCCTGCATATAACCGTGAAGCCCCGCCGAGATAGCCGTGTCAAGGACTTTTTCATACTCGAATGTTGTGATACGGCGGTTGTATTTTTCGAGATTTTTGTCAATTCTTACCCGACCGAACGGAGTATACTGGCTCATAAGGCTGAACAGAATTTTCCCGCCGAAAAGCTCTCCCAGACGCTTTACGACCTCAACAGAATCTTTGTATTCCCACGGCAGGACTAAATGCCGCACGATAACTCCCGAAAGCATTTCACCGTTTTCAGTGAATTTCGGCTCGCCCGTCTGCCTTACCATTTCCTCGACCGCGCTTATGGCAATTTCAAAATAATCCGGCGCGTTCGACAGTTTTTTCGACAGCTCCGAGCTGAAATACTTCACATCTGGCAGGTAAATGTCCACAATTCTGTCAAGCATTTTCAGAGTTTCCACTTTCTCATAACCGCCCGAATTGTACACGACGGGGATTTTCAGTCCGCGTTCTTTTGCCCGCTTTACTGCGGGAATTATCTTAGGGACAAAATGCGTGGGGTTTACAAGATTTATATTCTGCGCGCCCTTTTGCTGAAGTTCAAGAAATATCTCCGAAAGCCGCTCAATTGAAATCGCCTTGCCGCGCTTTTCGGTGCTTATATCATAATTCTGGCAGAAAACGCATCTCAGCACGCACCCCGAAAAAAACACCGCCCCCGAACCTCTTTTTCCCGAAATACAAGGTTCTTCCCAGAAATGGAGCATTGCCTTTGCAGCTGTAATTTCCTCTCCCATTCCGCAGAAGCCGAGCTTATTCACCCTGTCGACCCCGCACTCACGCGGGCAAAGTACGCACCTCTCCATAATTCCACCTGTTCCGAAATCAAAAACCGCCGACCGAAGCCGACGGTTTCTTTTTTTGCCTTTACGAATTTTTATTCAGCGACTGACCTGTCGCCTTGCCGACGACCGCGCTGTTGTAGTAGCCGATCTTCTGCTTTGTCTGTTTCAGCTGCTCCAGCTCACGGCGGGAATCGACGTGTCTGTCTTTGAACTGCCCGGAAATCACCTTGTCTTTATCGACAATGCGCTGCTTTGTGACGGAAATGTTGCGCTGAAGGAGCTGAAGCCTTCTATGCGCGTCATCAAGCGGAACATTCACATAGCTTCCGTTGATAAGCGCTTTCAGCAGAGCCGCTTCTTCGGGAGCTTCACAGCCTATTACGGAATCAAGGTCAGCTTTAAGCTCGTCAAGTGTCTTGATAAGCTCGTTCCTTGTGATAAGTCCCTGCTGGAGAACCTCCAACTCAGCGTTCACCATAGTGTCAGTCTGTTTTTCATATTCCTGAAGAGTGGTAAGGATCTGCCCCATAAGATCGTTTACCTTCTCACAACCAAAAAGCTCCGCCATATTCTCACCCCCGTAGGCAGTTTCAATATTACAGTGTATGTGTTACAGGACACTGTTAAAACAGTCCCTTTTTCTTGTTTGCTTTATCCTGAGCCTCGATCTCTTCCTTAGTCATCTGGCTTATTTGTGTGAAAGCGTCGCGAAGCTCTCCGAACATCGGAATTATCTTCTTTATCTCGGTGCAGTCCTTGCTGACGTTTGCCTTGACTATTTCCTTATAGAAAAATATGTAGAGGCTTTCAAGATTCTGAGATATGGGGACTGACATATCCAACGCCTCGCGGAGAGCGTCTATACAGTCCTCCGCCTTAATAAATGCCGCGTTGGATTTTGCGTAATCCTTCTGCTCAACATGGTTGATACCGATAGCCAGCTGGCGCTCGATCTCACTGTAGAGCTTTATGACGACCTCAACGGGTGTCATTGTTTCCACAGATTGTTTTTTATACTGAGAGTAAGGATTTGTCATAAACATCGATCCCTCTTCTTTAGATTACTGTGTCGTTCCATAGCTGCCGAGGTAGCTTGCCATATAGCTGGACTGGCTGTTGAACTCACTCATCATCTTCTCAAGATTCGTGAACACCTTCCACCAATACTCTTCCTTCTGGTCGTAGCGATCCTGAAGCTGATTTATGCGCTTATTGATCTGCTCCATCTGACGGTAGATCTCGTTATCCTTCGCGGAAGTCTGACCTTCGATACCCGCCTTGCGCACAAGAGAACCTTTAACCGTACCGGTCGTTCTTACAGCGTCGTCAATGACCTTATTGAACTGTGCCATAACGCCGTCTGTATCGGTAAAGAGCTTTGCGATAGCGTCGGGATTCTCCTCAAACGCTGCATTGAGAGCGTCCTCGTCTATTTCAAGCTTGCCGTGAGCGTCCTCGCTGTACTTTTTGGTAGTGATACCCATATTGTACAGTCCGAACTTTGACCCGTCGTCAAGAGTAACGGCATTGTAAAGCACACTTCTCAGCTTCGACATAATGCCCGAAACCGTGGAGTCGTTGTAGATAACGCCCTTCTTGGCAGCGGTTTCCCACTTCTCGATCTCCTTTTCGTCCATATCTTCCTTGTCGGTATCGGAAAGGGGTTCGTAAAGATTGTTCTTGGAGTCGCGTGCGGGAGCTGTTCCGATATGACCGTAAACGTCGTCAATAAGCTGATTGTAGTCGTTTACGAAGTCCTTTATTACCTGCTTAACATCGTCGTAATCCTTTGTAACTCCGATATTAAATTCGGTATCCAGCTCTGCGTCCTCGAAATTGATGGTTGCTCCGTCAATTTCATAGGAGTTTGAATTATGTACTATTTCAACTCCGTCAAGCTCAATAACAGCGTTATGACCATCTGTATATGCTCCGTCGACCAGACCGAGTGCCTGAGTAAGCTCGTTGTCCTCAATGTCGATCTTGCCTGCCGAGCCCATATCGTTTGCCGTGATCGTGAAGGTGTTCTCAAGCTTTGAGTATGCCATTGTAACGCCTGCACCGCTGTTGTTTACTGCCTTGACGAGATCCTCCATCGTAGAATCCGCGTTAACGGAAATTGTTTTTCCGTTAATGGTGAACGACATAGTGTCGCCCTCGTTTTCGGGAACGACGCCCATTTCTCTGAGAGTTGTACCGCTCTCAAATTTGTTGGAAACATAAGACTTCTGAAGTCCCAAAGTACCGCCCGAAGTAGCTGTCGCAGTAAATTCCTTGAGATAGCCGTTCGAGCCTTTTGCGGTCATATATCCGCTGTCGTTTATACTGAACGTAATGTCCTCGAAAGCTTCATTAAGAGCGTTTGTAATTGCCGCCGCGTTCTTGTCCTTAGCTGCCTGAGTGGAGGTGTATGTGAAAGAATCAAGATCTTCCTGCGAAACAGATACATCAAGTCCGTAATAGTACTGTTTCTGATAAGCCTTTTTCTTAAGCTCGTTGTACTCGGCAAGAATAGCGTCGTTGCCCGCCTCGTTGCGGCTGTCGAAATAGGTGGAGGAAACGCCGTTGAAATCAACATTCTTGGTAACTCCGTCAACGGTAACAGCAATCGAGTTTTTGCCTGTAACCGCCGCCTGTGCCGCAATTGCCACCTGTGCGGAAGCCTTTGCCAGACCGAAGTTTCCTTCTTGTTCGGAGATGGTAACATTTGTGTTGCCGCCTACATCGAATCTGACCTTGCCGTTTTCATCGACCTTAGCTTGCAGGAAATACTCGTTTCCGTCGGCGTCAACCGCTCCGCTTACCGCGCCGTCTTTAGTGTTCTTGCCGGTAAAACCGAACTCGTCGGCGAACTTTTCGTTCATCTTCTTGACTACTTGCTCATTGAAAGCGCCCTGATCAATAGTGCCATCCGCATTCTGGGCAATATCAATGTCGAAATCTATTGTTCTGGAAACATCTCCGACTTTTACGTTAAGCGAAAACTTATAGTTTCTGGAAACATCTCCCGTTTCCTCATCTGTGACAGTTTCATAGCTTGACGCATTTGCCGCCTTGTCGAGATCCAGCGCGAAAGACGCGGGAGCGATAGACTTGCCCGCCAGCTTCGCCGCCGAAGCGGTCTGTTTTACTGTGATAGAATGATTTGACTCAACCGACTGGGAATTTGTAGTTACCGTAATTCCCGAAACCTTATCCGCGCCGCCCTTGGAAGTAATAGACGTCTTGAACTTCGCGAAAGTAGACGGGCTCAGGAGATAGCTATCCCTCTTGAGAATGTCGAAATACTTATTCTTAAATGCAGTAAGTTTGGAGGTAACATCACGGTATGCCTCCTGCTTCCACTGAAGCTTTGTAAGCTTTTTAGTCTGGTTATCAATTTTGGTCTGATAAGCGGACATCATCTGCTGGATCATTGCCTCGCTGTCATAACCCGAATTTATACCTGCCAGACGCATTAAATCACTGCTCATAACAAAATCTCCTCCTGTTTGTTATTCTGTTATAATAAAAATCATTTGCCGTTGGTTTTTAGCTGTCTTTCTGTCCCTTATGGGAATCAAGCAGCTGTTTAATTGCCGTATCGGACGCATTCGCGGACTGCTCGTTGGTCTGCCTTAGCGTCTTTATTTCCGTTCGGACGATCTTAACGTCTTTTGGAGCGTTTATTCCGATCTTGACCTTATCCTTGGTGATCTCAAGTACGGTAACTTCTATGTTGTCGGCAATCGTTATGCTTTCATCGGGCTTTCGCGTTACCACCAACATAAATTAAGCCTCCTTGCTCTCGTCAAAATAAACGGGATACTTAAAATCGTAGTCATCAAGAACGATCTGTGCGCCGATTTTATCTTTTGTGTTGATAACCAGCGGGCAGCGAAGATTTATTGTGGTTTTTTTGTAATCCTCCGGAACTATCGCCACCGTAAGGCATCTATAGGGAGTGTTTTCGTCGATTTTGAGAAGCTCCTGCTCCTCGTCGGTTATCTCAAAGCGATAATCCGAATATATCTGCATAGGGTCGTAAACCACAAAGCAGGGCGACACTCCGTCCACCGACTGCAGCCACATCGGAAAAGTATCATCTCCCAACGGGCTTATCAGCGTATAGCGTTTTGTATCCTCAAATCCGAGAATACCGTTTGGAATGTCGATTATGGTGCTTTCGTCGATCTCAAGCTCGCCAAAATCTCTGGTTGCTATCTTCATATTTTATCATCCCTTAATATCAAATGGTGACGGTTCGTAATTCGGGTTTGCGCTCGGCGGAACGTAGATGGGGTCGCCAAGATACTCTATTTCCACTCTCGGTCTGTCGCGGACGATAAGCTCCACGCTTCCGGGAATGAACTCCATCGGCAGCTGCGAATGCAGATCCCAGTCGAAATCCTGTGTACCCATCTGGTACTCGATATTGAGTTTTCCCGCGTCGAACGTAATATCCGCTCCCTCTTTCGGGAGAAACTCCATTATCGTTTCAACTGTAGCGCCCGCTCTTGCGTTATTTATAGCGATCTCGGAGGGCGACATACCCCGTGCGAGCATATTCCCCTCACTTGCCACCTTTGCCGTACCCTGAAACGCTATCGAGAATCCCTCCTGTGCTTTCTGCTTAAGGATATCTCCGTCGGTCATATGACCGGGACCGAGACTTCTTCTTGCCTGATATGTGTCGATATTAAGCTTCAAAGGCTCGGCTTCCATAACATAACCGCCGTTTCTGGTGGTGATATTCACCTTCGGCTGCCTGTCCTCTTCGGTAGGCTCGAACTTCGCGTTTGTGATCTTGATCTCGATCTGTATCGGGATCGTCGTGATTTGAAGAAGGTTCGGAATCATTTCAAACACCCCTTTTCAAGTTATAAAATATAATTACATCATGTAATTATTTTTGGGTCTTACTTCATATAGTTGAATATGCTGTTCGGAACGACTTGGCTTGACATCTGAAGCTGTGCGTTGTAAAGCGCTTCAAGCTGTTTCCAGAGGGTTATTGCCTCTTCCTGATCAATGAATTCAAGATCGTTCTGGCGTTCCGAAAGATTTTCCTGACGAGTTGTTATTCTCGAAAGGTTGAAGTCTATAAACTCCTCGTTGCAGCCGAGGTCGGCGATTTCAACAAGCAGATTTTCATTTGCGGAAACTATTCTGTCTATACAGCCGTTCGCGTATTCGATATCGCCGTTTTCGAGGGCTCTCGCCGCGTCGAGCGTAAGCTGAATGTAATTGTTTGAGTACACCGCTTCTCTCTTTACTATAGCGTTTGAACCGTCCGCTGCTTCGGAGCGGTTATTTGATACGGAAAGCGACTTGCCGTCAGCAACTGTAAGACTTCCATCATCGCCCATCGTGACTCCCGCTCCTTTGAGCGCATCTTGCAAAGCTTGTTTCGCGTCTACACCCTCCGGAATAGTCACGTCAACGTTCTTAACATCATTTCCGACTACAACTTTCAGCGAGTAGGATTTTCCGGCTTCAAGGCTGTCCGTATCAATGGAATATTCCGTATACGTTCCTACTGCCGCAGCGTTTGTATCGGAGGTGATCGTTGCATTAGCGCCATTAACGGAAATAGTGCCGTTGTCGTTTACAGTTGCAGTAACATTAGCATCTTTAAGAGCTTCTTCGAGAGCAGTCTTTGCGTCCTGCCCGTCCTTAACACTGACCTTAACTTCTGTGCCATTTACCTTGAATGAATATTCCTCGCCCTCTTTAAGAGTCTTCAGGTTCACCTTATCGGAAGTTTTCGCATTCACGGTGAGAAGATCGTTTGTGTTTTCGGTTTTCTCATCTTCTGCGGCTTTTGCCGTAAGCTTTACGCTCGCGCCCTCGCTGGTTACTATTCCCTTTGTGGGGTCGTCTGCGGAAACATTTACCTTGCCCTCTCCGAATGCCGCGTCAAGCGCCGCTTGGAAATTCTTTACCGTAACATCCTCACGATAAATAGGGTTTTCGGTATCCGCGAGGTTGTCGGTTCCCGCCTCGAATTCAATTGTCTTTGTAACGTTGCCCACGGTAACGTCCACGGTATATTTTCCGCCCTCTTCAAGAGCCGAAAGGTTAAGACGGTATTTGTCGGTATATCCCGAATCGTTATCTATAACAAGCTTGTCGGCTCTGGGATTTTTGGTGGTATTGTTCATCATGCTGACTATACCGCCCTCTACCGCCTTGCCGTCCTTATCTCTAAGGGAAACAACGCCCTGCGCATCCATCTGCGGATAATTCTTTCCGCTGCGGATCTCTTTCTTGTACGCTTTTTTAAGCTCGTCGTTGATAGCGTTCACGTTGTCACTGAAAGAGCCTTGCCCCGTAAACTCTATTGTTTTCTTTACTCCGTCCGCATAGATATCGAAGCAATACTTTCTTCCGGGCTTGACAGACGAAAGGTCAATATCCGCAACTCCGTACTCTGCGCCGCAGCCCGAAACCTTTGCTCCGTTGAACGACGTTCTAAGCACCGAAGCGGAATCCACTTCGTGAGTTTTCTGATCAACGCACATTCCTATTCCGATATCTATATAAACGTCGTCGGAATACGGGAATCCGTTGTAGTCGTTCATAGCGTTTACAGGAACTCCGTGATAAAGCACCGCCGCGGGTCTTCCGTCGGAACCGTTAAGGATAGAGAACGGCAAAGCCTCGTTTCCCTCTCCTCCGAAGATCGAGCGTCCCGCGCTGTCGGTATTGAATATTGCGCAAAGCTCCTGTGCGCTTGTCATAAGCTGCTGCGCATATATCTTATAATCCTGCGTGTCCTTTGAGGTATTGCAGGCGGCGATTATAGTTTCACGTATCTGCGCCATTTTCTCGGAAACCTGCAAAAGCGACGTTTCAGCCTCGGTATAGAATTTGTTAGCTACTTTCAGGTTCTCGGTGTGCTGGTCGTTGTAGTACATCGACTTTCTTACGTTAAGAGCCTTTGCAGCCGAAAGCGGAGCCTCGTGCGCTCTGTTGAAATTTCTCGTGGAAGCTATCTTGCGCTCCAGCTCGTTTTTGGAGGAAGATATCCTGTTAAGGTCGCGGTTATATCCTCTTAATAATGTAGGGTTTGTAATTCTCATTGTGTTTCCCTCCTATTACAGTCCGACTCTGCCTGTGCCGTTGATAAGTTTGTCAAGCAGATCGTCAAGTGTCGTAATCATTCTCGAAGAAGCGTTATACCACTTCTGGTAGGTCATCATATTGATGCCCTCCTCGTCGAGCTGCACTGCAGAAACATCGTCCCTCGCGTCGAGAAGTCCGTTTACTGTGACCTGCGCCGACTCATTTCGGCTGTCCTCGTAATCTATCGTCTGACCGAGGCGGTTGGAGATAAACGAAATATATTCGTAAATGCTCCCCTCGAAATCGTGGCAGTTTCCGAACTTGATGCTCGGATTATCGAACTGTGAAATAAGGTACAAAACATTGGAATTCTGGAGGTTTACCTCGCCGGTGTTCTCGTCGATCTGTTCGTCCCAGCCGTAATAGTACAGACCCGTCATATCGTCCTCCATACGGACCTGACCTATCATTGTCGGGTCTTTTACCCACGAATCCGCCACGCGTATATTTTCCGCCGTGATGACCGCTCCGTCAATACTCGGTGCGAACATCATACGGCTCTCGTCGATATCGCCGTAATTCGCTTTGTTAAAGGTGTTCGCGATTGTTCTCGCGAACTCGTCGACAGCCGTCTGGAAATAGCGTATCCCGTAAGCCCCGTTCTGGTGTCCGGTCGCGTAAACTCCGTTTCCGTTTATCATATCGTAGTAGCTTTTGAGAATACCCGACTCGACGTTATAGGTTTCTCCGCTCTCGAAGAACATTATCGCCTCGCCGTAGTTTTCGTAATCCTCCATAAGGATACGGTTCGTTTTCATTTCAAGACCGTCGACTATCGTAACTCCGCCCATTTTTACGGTATACGCGCCGTTAAGCTCGCGGTGGACGTCTATATTTCCGTAGGTAGCAAGCTCGTCGATATAGAGGTTCATCTCATCGAGAAGCTCGTTGGGATCGTACTCGTCGGGATAGTGGAATTTTTCCTTGACTATCTTGTCGTTAAGCACGTTCATCTGCTCGGTAAGCTCGTTTATGTAGCTTAATGTGTCCTCAAGCTCTCCGACGTAGGTCGTTTCGACTTCCTTAAGGCGCAGGCTGTAATCGTTCAGCAATCTGCACAGGCTCGTTGCGGTGTTCACGCAGATAGTCGCGACATCGGCGCTGTCGGGTCTTTCGCCCGAATAATCCTGAAGCGCGTTAAAAAACTTCTGCGTAAACGCCTGAAGTCCGTCGCTCAACTCGAAATTATCCAGAACGTCCTCGACCTCCGAGAGTATATTCACGGTCTTTGAGGTTTCCGCCTCGATCGCCACATTTTCACGGTAGCGCTTGTCTATGTAAATATCCCGTATCTGCGAAACGCCGTATGCCGAAACGCCCTGTCCCGCCATAGCCAGCTTGCTTGATTTTGAATTCCAGCGCAGATCTCTGTTTGTCGAAAGCGCAGCCGCGTACATATCCACTCTCTGTCTTGTGTAGCCGGGCGTGTGGACGTTTGACAGATTGTTTCCTACTATGTCGATATTTTTCTGCGAAAGCATAAGCGTGCGCTTCTGGGTTTCAAATCCTAAAAATGTCGGACGCATTTTTTCCTCCTAAATATGCTTGAAGGTCTGCGCGGCGCTTTGCCCGCCTGCCACCTTTGAAGCGTTCTTGTCGTATGTTTCGGGCTTTTCGAGAATGCCCGCCCGTGTTACGAATTCTTTCTGATTGTCGAGCTTGCGTTTTACCACCTCGGCGGTTTCCTTGTTAAGCTCGGTTATCTTGCCTACCGTTTCCGAAAGCTGCTCGCTCAACAGCCTTATCTTCGGTCGGTACTCCTCCGGAGCGTCCTCGGCAAGCTCTGACAGCTTCTTGTCCTCTATTGCCAGACCCTTGAACAGCGCCAGTCTTTTCTCCTCCAGCGAACGGCTTTTCATAACGAACGCCTGTTCTTCGCTCAGAGAATCGGTAAGCCAGTCGAGATCGTCCGCCAGTATCCTTGCCTGTTTCTTCATAAGGAAAACCGCAAGCTCCCTATAAAAATCCACGTCGATCTCCAGACATCTGACCACCGCTTTGGCAGTTCTCTCGTCCATGACCTCACCCCATAAATATAAGCGCGGCTATCTCGTCGGCGGGTATATCCTGCGCGGCGGTGTTCATTGCCTCCCGCAGCTCCTGCACAGTCGCGTCGGCGCTTGCCTCCTGTACTATCTGCGCTTTAGCAGCCGCGAGCGCCGTTTCAAATCCAAACTCAACTCTGTCTGTGTTGTTTTTAGCGGAAACAGCGGCACTCGTGCTTTTGGGAGCGACCGTTTTCTGTGTTTTGTAGGTTGAAATTATTCTCCCCAGACCTTTTATCTCCATAGTGCCAGCCTCCTTTTACGATTTTGGGAATAATGAATCATAGGCACAATTTATCCCTTACTAATTATATCGACCGTTCTTCCGAAAACTTTAGCTTTTTCCCGAAAAAAAGAAAAAAACACGCGTCTTTTCTGACGCGTGTCGGTAATTATTTCAAAATCGTTCCGGCAAGACCCACAAAATTCCCTGTTGAGGTGTTCCACGCGGCGCAAGTGCCGCAGACGTTCCCGTTCGGGAGGACGTAGTCGTCGCCGAACATCAGATTCGAGTTTTCATAGCTTGTAAGTTCGCTCGGCGAATCGGGAAGTCTGTCCCTTGTGTACGCCGTCCACTTGACCTTTACGGTATCCGCCATCTGTTTTTCGGTGATAGTTGTGGGGGGCGGCGGTTCTACAAAGGAGATTTTCGCGTAATAATATCCGTCCCGATACTCTATTCTGTCCCCAAGCTCGGCTGACATCATGGAAGAAAATGCCTTGCACCATTCCCGACTTGCGCACGTTGTTCTCGAAACAAGGAAACTTGCAAATCCGTTGGCATAGGCAGAATTATTCTTGTCCACTGCCATGACTGTAATATCCTGTATTCTGTCGCTCTTTGTGTGAAGCTCCATATAAATATCCGTCGCTATGGGGAACTGGTCGGACGTAAGCGCTCTGTCCGGCGTGACGGGATAATTTCCGCCCATTGAAGCGTAATAGCCCATAATTCCGAGAGCCGCGCCGCTGTGGTCGTCATAGTACTTTTTGTAGGCAGGCGACAAATGCCCCTCAAACATCGAAAGTTTTGAAAAAACCGACTGACACGCTGCATAAAAATCGGTCGCGGTCGAGTTTGCCTCGCTTATCTTTGCCTTGCGGGTGTTTATGTTCGGCAGGATTATCGCCATCATTACGGCAAGTATAGCCAGTACGACAATAAGCTCTATAAGCGTAAAGCCCTTTTTCGACTGAAGATATTTTATCATAGAAGCGTCCTCCTTAGCCGATTTGCCAAAGGTCTTGTTTTTGCGCGGCTTTTGCGGCGCAAAAACAAAACATCTGAATATTCAAAGTACAAATTATACACATAATTCCCCGGCGACGAATGCCGCCGAGGAACATTGTGTCAAGTGACTTGTGACCAAATCTTAAAAGATTAGCCAAGCTCTACCTTAGGAGCAGTACCTACGGTGAAACCGGAGGAAGAAATACCTGCGGTGTGAGTATCCCATGCAAAGATTGCAGGGAAGTCGCCGTTTGCTTCAAGAGTAGGATAGTCCGTACCAGCAGTGAGAGCGGTGCTGCTGTCAGCAGTGTAAGCAAGTGCTACGCAGTTAGAGCCGCCTCTAAGGGAAGCTGCGATTGCGCCGTTCTTCATGGTGCTGAATGTATCAGCAAGGTAGATTGCGAGAAGAGTAGCGGGGTCGGTAACACCGACTTTGGTTTGACCGGGTGTAGCAGATCCACTAGCAGACCAAGTGTAAGTACCATTGGACTTGAACATAGAGGTATCAATATTCGAAACAGTCCATGTAGTTGTGTTACCAGCAGTAGCAACAGTAATGTCAACAGTGCAAATCTTGGACTGATCCTTCAGCATACCGTAGCCTGCTGTATCAGCGTCAGTCAACCAGTTGCCAATTTCATCTCTAAGAGATTTAGCGGTAGAGTCAGCAGATGTAACTCTGGACTTTGTTACCATGCCCAGCATGGTAGGAACGAGAATAGCGGCAAGTACGCCGATGATCGCGATAACAACGATCAACTCAACGAGCGTAAAGCCTTTTTTGGCTTTGAGAGCCTGCAGTTTCTTTACCATTGTAAAGACCTCCTTAAATAGAAAAGAATTAAAGTTATGTATAAGCCCTGCGGACTTATAACCGTGTGAAACAACATCTCCTCCATACCATGGCGGGGCTCACGCAAAATTTTAAGGAGGTCGGCGTGACCCTTTTGTTCCCGCCCACGCGCGTAAAAAATACACGCCGCGTGAAAGAAACCGCCGTTTTCGGGGTACAGAAACGGACGCGACCGTCACCGCCCACGAAAACAATATTTTGGAAGATATTGCCTTTTCAGACCCGCAAATCCCGTCAAGATGAGCAGCTTTCCGCCAACGGCGAATCACCCTCCGGGTAAAAGCAGTTCAATCAGAACGGAGTCCGACTTGGCAAATACGGCTGCGCCGTACATCACCCGCAGATCCGACCGTCCGTTACTGCCGCCGAGCTTCCGCGAAGCCCGCACGCCCGTGTAATCGTTTTCTTGCGTTTTGTGTGTCTGTAATGTTATTATAAACCATTTGAGCAAATTTGTCAATAGATTTTTGATAATTTTTTACTCAAACCTGCAACTTTGTGAATTACAGCTTATTTTCAAGTAACTTATTTGTGCATTTTCACAACAGATTCTCCGAAAAGTCTATGAAACTGACCGAAAAATTACATTTCAAGCCATCGGAATAACGGGAGCTGTCCCGATAGTCATTCCGTTCGGGGAAATACCCTGCTCGTGGTCGTTCCACGAAAACGAAGCGGGGGATTTTCCGTCCACTGCCGCGGGGAACTCCGAATCCGCGAGGTAGTCGTCTATCTCCTGTGTAAAAACGACATAAGAAGCCGCTCCGCTGTTAAGCGTCACGACCATACTGCCCCGTTTCATATTCGGAAAGCACTCTGCAAGCCCCGCCAGAAACAGCACCTCGCCCTGATCTTCCCCCACGAGCGACGCGCCGACGGTATAATTTCCTGCCGAACCCCACGACACGTCTGTGCTTCCGTTCGAGTAAAAGCTATCCTCGTGCATTTGGGTACATTCCCACACGGTGTCGTTTCCGTTCCGGTGGACTTTTATTTTGACGTTTTCGACGGCTCCGCTTTTCATACCGAAGCCGTTTGTGTCTGCTCCGACCAGAAAAGCGTTCAGATTTTTCTGAATGGAAGCGGCTGTATTATTTGCGGAAGTGACCTTTGCCTTAGTCACCATATTAAGCATAGTAGGTATTAAAATCGCCGCAAGTATCCCGACGATAGCTATTACCACAATAAGCTCGACAAGTGTGAATCCGCTTTTTTTACGGGATTTTGCCAACCATTCCGCCAATTTCTTTCACCTCTTGTGAAAAATCAATAATCGCCCATTTCGAGATAACGTCTGTACTCGCCTATATCCTGACATCTTTCTCTTGCGACGGCGTCGTTTATTTTTCCCATACGAACCAGACGCGCGAGATCCTGGTCGAGGGTAAACATTCCCGATTTCTTTCCCGTTGCGATAGTTGAACCTATCTGGTAAGTTTTATCCTCGCGTATCTGGGCGCGGATAGCGTCTGTTGCCGCCATAACTTCCAGAGCGGCGCATCTGCCCTTTCCGTCGGCGGTCGGCACGAGCGTCTGGGAGATTATTCCGACAATAGAGCCTGCCAGCTGCGAACGTATCTGACCCTTTGCGTGCGGCGGATATACGCCCATTATACGGTCGATAGTATCCTTTGCGGAGATAGTATGCAGTGTCGAGAGAACCAAGTGACCTGTTTCTGCCGCGGTAACAGCCGCGTCTATAGTTTCAAAGTCACGCATTTCTCCCACGAGGATAACGTCGGGGTCCTCACGCAGTGCCGCCCTCAGCGACCCTGCGAAACTGTCGACATCTTGACCTATTTCACGTTGATTTACCATTGCCTGCTTGTGGGTATGAACATATTCGATAGGGTCCTCTACTGTGATGATATGGCAGCTTCTCTGGCGGTTGATATGGTCGACCATTGCCGCGAGTGTAGTGGACTTACCCGAACCCGTAGGTCCCGTTACGAGTACCAGACCACGCGGGTGCATAGCGAATTCTCCGAGCGTCGCGGGCAGATTCAAATCTGCAAGTGTCGGTATATCATCTCTCAGCAGACGAATAGCGACGGCGTGATAACCGCGCTGTCTGTAGACATTTACTCTGTGACGGTAGCCTGTAGCGCTTGTATACGAAAAGTCGGTATCCAGACCCTTTGAGATCTGGTTTTTATGCTTTATGGAAGTTATCTGGTTTATGATGTTGACGATTATAGGCTCCGTGCAGTCGGGATATCCCGTCAGCTTTCTGATAGCGCTGTGAAGTCTTACAACAGGAGGAAGTCCGGCGGTGAAATGCACGTCAGAGCAGCCGAGCTCTCTCGCGTCGTCGAGAATTCTGTTTATGTCGAAAATATTGTTCATGTTCTCCACTGTGTTATTCTCCTTTTGCGTTTATCAGACTGTGTAAGTTGCCTTAACCAGTTCGTCCATTGAAGTTTTTCCCGCAAGCACCATTTTCGTAACGTTATCACGAAGCAGGAGCGTACCGTTTTTTGTAGCCTGTGCGCCTATTTCCTCGGCGGTCGCGCCTGAGGAGATAAGCTCTTTTATATCGGGTGTCGTGACGATTATCTCGTGTATTGCGGTTCGTCCCGAATAACCCGCGCCGTGGCAGACCCTGCACCCGCCGGGGTGCGGTCTGTAGATCTCGACGGGCTCTGTGCGGTTCATAAGCTTAAGCTCGTCGGGGTCTGTCAGCATAAACTTCTCCTTGCATTCCTTGCAAAGCAGTTTTACAAGACGCTGTGCGATTATTCCGACAAGGGAAGTCGCGACCATGTAAGGAGCAACGCCCATATCCACCAGACGCACGATAGTCGAAGCCGCGTCGTTTGTATGCAAGGTAGACAGCACGAAGTGTCCCGTGATAGCGGCGCGTATCGCGATGTCGGCGGTTTCGCCGTCACGAATTTCTCCGACCATTATAATGTCAGGGTCCTGACGGAGTATCGAACGCAACGCCGCCGCGAAGGTCATACCCGCTTTATCGTTTATCTGACATTGGTTTATGCCGTCGATTTTCTTTTCGACAGGGTCCTCAACGGTAACGATGTTTACGTTAGGCTGAGAAAGCTCGCCAAGCGTCGCGTAAAGCGTCGTGGATTTACCGGAACCTGTAGGTCCCGTAACCAGCATAACTCCGTTCGGACAGCGTATTATCTGTTTGAACATCTGGTAGTTATAATCCGTCATACCAAGGTCTGTTATCTTACGGGTCTTATCGTCTGCGGTGGAAAGCAAACGTATAACGCATTTTTCACCATAGACACAAGGTATCGTCGACACACGCATGTCGAGGTTCACGCCGTCGATACGCGTTCCGAATCGTCCGTCAAGCGGAATTCTGCGCTCGGCTATATTCATTCCGCCAAGGATCTTGATACGGGTTATGATCGAATTGTGGAACGACGGCGGGATCTTCATATCCTGCTCGACAAGCTCGCCGTCGATACGGAAGCGAATTCTCGTCCTGTCTTTGAACGCTTCTATATGAATATCCGTTACTTTCATTCGGAAAGCCGTTTCGACCATCATATTTACGAGTTTTACTATAGGTGCGTTGTCGATACGTCCCTCTGACTCTGCCTGAGCGAGATCCTGAGAAATATCTCCGCCCTTGTCCGCTTCGCTTTCGAGGTCGGACACCGTGCTTTCCATTGCCTGCGAGGAGTAGTATTTATTTATCGCGGCTTCGATCTGGGTTTTCGTGGACATCTGCGCCACGATCTCCATTCCCGTAACGACTTTCAGATCCTCAAAAATATAAAAGTTTACGGGATCATTTGTCGCGACCATCAAACGGTTATGGTTTATCGAATACGCAAAGATCGTCTTTTCCTTTGCTGTCGCTTCCGGAATTTTTCCGACAGCGTTCGTGTCGACTTTCACAGACGACAGATCCACGAACGGAACTTTCAGTCGGATAGCCAACGCCTGAGCAAGCTGTGTTTCGGAAACCATACCCATTTCGAGCATTACATCTCCGAGCATTTTTCCTCCGCTTGCCCGCTGTTTGACAAGCGCGTCCTGAAGCTGTTTTTCGGTAATAAAACCGCTTTCCTTTAGGATCTCTCCTATCGGCAAGTTCTTAACGGGTCCTGGCATCTGGATCTTCCTTTCGGGGTATAACTTTGCAGATACAACAAAAAGCCGTCCGCGATTTGCGGTTCTGCATTTATTTGAAATATTGACTTGCAATATTTACAAATATGTGCTAAAATAGAATTAGTCTATTTTAAGGAGTGATTTTTTTATGGGACTTACAACGCACATTATCTGTGCGGTTTTCGCGTTTATATTCGGCTCTGTTATCGGGAGCTTCTTAAACGTCGTTATTCTGCGTACTCCGCTCAAACAGTCGATAGTTACCGAACCGTCGCACTGCTTTTCCTGCGGACACAGACTTGCCTGGTATGATATGTTCCCGATTTTCAGCTGGATATTTCTTCGCGGTCGCTGCCGTTACTGCAAGTCGAAGATATCGCCAAGATATATGATCATCGAAGCGATAACCGCCGTAGCGTTCTGCCTTGCGTATCTGCGGTTCGGGTTCAGTGTGAAACTCGCGTATTCGTTTGTGCTGTTTGCGGTGCTTGTCGTTCTTTCGGGGATAGACATCGACCACTTTGAGATACCGTACTGGTGCAGCATAACGATCGCTGTACTCGGCGTTTCGGCTTTCTTTGTGTTCAAGGAAGCTCTCTGGTACGAACGTCTTATCGCTGCCGGAATCGTAATTGTCCTTTTCGGTATACTCGTATTTATCGGCGGTATGGGCGGCGGCGACCTTCAGCTTATGGCGGGAGCGTCATTGTTGCTGGAGTTCCGCGTATTTGCCGCGCTGCTTATCGGTATCGTTCTCGGCGCGGTTTACGGAGTAGTCAAGAAATTCCGCGACAAGAAGTATGAAAAGGCGATTACCGACAAGATCCGCGAAATTGCGGGGAAATGGTATGAAAATCAGCTTGACCACGGCTCCGGATTTGTCAGAGAGGGTCACGATGATATTATTGTCGGTGGGATAAGTGAGGGGGAGCCCGATATTGAATGGGAATTCCTTGACGAAAAGGTTTGGCAGGGACTTCCCGATAAAGCCGCATTAAGTCAAGCTCTTCGTGAAAACTTAAAAGACGAGCGTGAGGGCGGTTTCAAGATCTACCTTGAAGGCGAAGACATCAAGAAGGTAAAATATTCACGCCGAATGGTTTTTGGACCGTTTCTTGCGATAGGTATCGCGGCGGCGTGGCTCGTCGGTGACTATATGATAGGCTGGTACATGGGTTTGTTCCACTGAATCGAGGAACATTTCCCAAATATTTTGGGGCGATCGCGCAGAGCTTTCGCCCCGATTTATTTATTCGGTTTTTAATTAGGGAGTAGTCGTGTAGTTGCTCTTCTGCTTTCTGGTTATGAAGTAGATGTAGGTGTCGGGGTAGTAGCAGCTTTGACCCGCGTCGTTTTCGGTTACTTTTGTCGGCGCATTCGCTTGCGCAGCGGCGTAGCCGCGGACTTCGATATTCGGCTGAACCTTGTATTGCTTTGCTTGATTTATGACATTGCTTCTTATGTAGGCGAAATCAACATAGCTTGTTCCCGAAAAATTCAGCATTGCCGATTTTCTTACGTTCTCGTTTACGTTATATATCGAGTCGTCAAGATACACCTCGGTGGTGATTTTCAGAGCCTTTGCGATTTCGACCTTATCCGCTTCGATCTGATCCTTGGGGTTTCCGTCATCGTCCGGCATCTGATACTGGTTATCATAGTTTTCAAGCTTGATAATGGGGTATAAGCCGTCGTAGAAACAGCTCTCGAAAACAAGCTGCGTCCTGCTAAGATCCAGTCCAAATGTAGTTTGGTCGATGTACTCATTCGTAAGCATCAGCTTGCCCGCACCTGTTTTTGGATCCTCAATAAAACGTATACCCATGCAGCGTACCTCGTAGTTGTCGCCCATTGCTGCAAGTGTATCCTTCATATTCTTAAGGCTTTCGCCTGCGTGGCTTTTTACCTTATCCAGACCGTCATTGCCCCACTCTCCCGTAGCGGGATACTTTACCGAAAGTATCGGAGGGTCGGTACTGTCAACGGGCTCTACAACATCGGAATCCACAACCCCCGTGAACGTCTGGACAAAATACGAATATTTTGTCATATTCATTATATAGGAGTCGATAGTTTCCGAGAGCATTACCGCTCTTGCGTTCTGCTCCTTGGCGGCGACGCTCTTCATTACCGGTGCTGTGAAGCTGAACACGCCGATAAGCAGTATTCCCAGCAATGCGCTCGCGACGATTACCTCTACAAGTGTGAAGCCGCTTTTATTGCGCCATCTTTTCAGACGCTTCAATATTTTCAGCATTCTTTACACCTCCGGGGTATCATTTGTAGTGACGGTCATTGATATATGCGCCGTAGATGTTAACGTATTTCTTACCCGTTTCCTCATAAGTGCATTTGCCGCTAGCGTCAAAATTTTCCTCATAAACGGGATAAGGAGCATATGTTGTACCCGACACGCTTGAACCTTCGGGAACGCAACCGTTGCTGCCGAAAGATTCGGTCGTTATATTGGGGTCGCCCTCAAAATCAACATAGAAATACGAGAATACACCGCCGCTGAACTTCATTCCCTTAAGCTGACCGTTAAGCGTAACACCGCCGTTCCTTCCCGTAACAAACGGAGAACCTATTCTTACGGTATTGGAATTCACAAGCTCAATGCTGTACGGGTTAGAGGAATGTATATCGCTTCCGTATGTGCTGGCAGTATTTGAATTTGTAAGACCGTTGGTCGACGCATTTGTCCAGTTGGAGATATAGCCGATATTCTTTATTACCGCTTTCTTATAAAGGTCCATTGTGTATGTCTTGCCGTCGGCGTCCTCATACTCCGGAGATTCATATTTCTCATCAGTATAGAAGTACATTCTGTACTGAGAGTACGGAACGTTTTCATCAAGCAGTTTGTCCTTTCCGTCAACGTCTACGGGGGACGCATAAACACCTATAAGGTAACGTGTATTTCCGGGCTCAAGGTAAAAGGGGCTTGACGGGTCGTCATATGTGTGTGTATCTTTTTGAACATAGACCACTCTTATAAAGCCGATACCCGAAGTGCCCGTAAGGCGGGTGTCCATTCTGGACGCCTGAGAGCCGCTGCCATCTCCGAAATCGCTGGCATCACCGGGAGTAGATTCTTCCGGGTCGGTAAGATAGTTTACATTTCCGAGGAAGTAGTTTATGCCCTCTAAGTCGTTCGCAGTCATAACATTGGCGGATTTTGTCTGATAGGGCAGTTTCACTTCGCCAACGCCCCCTCCGAAATCCATTACCATTTCGCCCGTCTGAGTTTCAAATTCAGTCGAGGATTTTTCGATTACAGTCAGATTGTGCTGTTGATCCGCAAGGTCGCGTGCATAATCGTTGTTTTTCTGGCGCGCCTTGACCGCAAGGTCAAGTATCTGCGCCACCATAGCCGACATAAGCGCGAAAACCGCGAATGCGACAATTATTTCTGCAAGCGTGAAGCCGCTTCTTTTAGAATAAAATCTTTTCAACATTTCAAAGCGCCTCCTTACTTTAACCTACAAGCTGCAGCTTCCACGATTTGTCCTTGAGAGGAGGAAGCTGGTTCTTCAAGCAATCGGAACTCATAAGGTCTGTCGGCATTTTATCGGGCCAGCAAGCGACAAGTGACATTGAGTCGTCGATTATGTAGTCTGAAACCGTCAGACCGCCCATCAGACGCACCATTGTGCCGCCCTGATTTGCGTATGCCGCCTTGAACGTCATATAAGGCGCATAGATAAAGCCGAAGAATCCGTTTTGGATAATTCCCTCGCCGTTTGCCATTATAGACAAACGTATATCTGCCGATTCGTCGCAGGATACAAGGAAGATGTTGACATTCGGATAAACAACCTCTCCGTCAACTGTCATTCTTGCTTTTTGGCTTGGATGTGAAGCAAGATAACTGTCGATTTCCTTTATTCCGACATGATTCTTGCACGCTCCGGTGTGATTTCCCGAAAGTTCGGGTTGGCAGTTGGGGCAGAAAGAGCTGATATCTCCATGTACCGAACAATGAATTGTTTTCATTGGTCCTTCGCACAACGAACATTTATTCGTGGAAGAAGTTTCTTGGTAGTTGCATCCGTCGCCGTCGTAGCAATCTCTGTGTACGAAGCTTGCAAAATCTTGGTCGGCGTTTGAATGGTCTACAGGACGAGCGTCGAAAATCGTCATTTCGTCGGTTGTACCGAATTTATGATCCTCCGTACCGCCGCCGAGAACGAACCAGCCATAGTGCATGGTCTTGGCAAAGCTCATATCCTGATAGGTCACGCCCTCCGGAATATCAATTACGACCGAGCCTTTGCCTTTTACAAGGACACTAAGTACGACGCTTGCGTCATTACTCTGAAGCGGATACCACGAGAATGTTTCATTAACACCATCGGGGTGTCCGTCGGGTCCCGTGAAGTCACGGTTAGCCTTAACTCTGATAGTATATACATTGTCGGGGTTGTCGCCCGTGTCTATCAAAACGGTAATACTGTTGAACGAATTATTTCCTCTGTCAAGTGTCACGTCCTCTATAATGCAGCCCTTTTCAGCATCGCTGTACTTAAGGACCTGTGTCGGAATAGGATTATCCGAGTTCATAGAGAAATGAAGTTTTTTCTTGACAGCAGTTGATCTGCCTTCATCAAGCTCCCTTACATATCCGTCGGCACTTGGATTATTGTCATTTATTTCCCACTTATAGAAGGTATTTGTAGCCGTTTTTTCGTTAAGCAGCGAAATAGCCTCTGTGGTTGTCAAAAAGCCGCTAGCTTTTACGCCGTCATCCCATCTGTCACCGACAGCGCCGTCTTTCCACTTGGAACCGTTGATACCGCCTGAGCCTCCCCACTGATTTGTGTTATTGGATGCGTCAACAATACCGTTGCATCTTACTTTATCAAGGTTGACCCAATATCCGCCTTGAACGTAAATGTTTCCGTTTACAAAATAATTGCTGGAGGAAAGATCCGGATTGCCCTTTATATAAAGGTCGCCGTTAATATAAACGTTTGCGTTTCCGAAGCCGTTGTTATTATTGAAATAAGCGTTGCCGCCGATAATAACGGTACTCTTGTCAACGCCGGCTGCGAATGTTACAGGCTGATTGAATTCAGCTGAATAATCTCCTCTTATTGCAAAAATGCAAGGATCGGGAGATTTAGGAATAAGATAACCGAAAACCTGAAGCGAACCGCCCGTCGCAAGGTCACCGTAAACGAGCATATTCTTACCGCCGTAAGCATTTACAATGGTTTTCTCGTTATCAAAGAACAGGTCCGTAAAAATCGAACCGCCGTCAAGGAAAACGTCATTCGGAACATACCCTGTCGCCGCAAATATCTGCGTCGGCGCAGGAGGAGTTTCCTTCGGCGTAGTCGAAACCTCAACTATTGCGTGATACACGTCCTTTACACCGTTTACCGAAACGGTATAAGCCATATCGAAAACCTTTTTATTATTGGTTTCGTTATCGGGAAGTCTTGTAATTTCCACCATATACGCGCCCATCTGGGAATCGTATTGATCCGTAGACTCAATTCCGGTTGCCGCACCGAAAGCCTCAAACCCGTTGGCTCCCGTGGAAATAACGTCGCCGACTTCCATAGCGCTCATCTCATTATAAAGCCCTGCGAAGCTTGGGTGGTTAGTGTTTACACCAGCAAGCACTGCTTCCGCTATTGACGAAGCGGATTCATACGCCTGACGCTGATTAAATATCGCATACTGTGTCGAGCGTGACGACACTACCGAGAAATACATAGCCATGCAGCATATCGTCAACGCGGTCATAGTACTTACTACCATAAACAACGCCGAACCGCGGCAGCTTATGAATTTCTTCAACGTATGTGCCATGATGTCCTCCTTTCAAAAAGTCGCCGTACCTGTACCGAAAATTATCCTTCGGTATTCACTATGCCGTCCTGAGCGTCGAGTTGTGCCTTAGGATTCTGCATTCTCTCAATGCTGTAGAACGTAAGCTCGGTATCCATTGTGTAGTAAAAATCTGCTGCTCCGAGGTCGCCGTCAGCGCCGTCGGGAGAAAGTCCGCCTGTGATGTTTTCGCCGATATTTTCGCTTCCCGTATCACCGCCTGTGGAAGGAGCGGGGGGCGTGTTTTCAGGAACTGTGGGAGTGCCGGAAGGCTCTGCGGGAGCGCCGCCCTCGGAAGGAGCAGCAGCCGCGTTATTTTCGGCAGTGCCTGTACCCGTGCCGGATCTCAGTGCATTCAAAGCTTCCGTACCGGGACCGCCCTCTGACATATAATTTGTTGCATTTTCCGATATTTTATCATAGAACGTCGAAACGTTTCTGTCGTATGTACCCTTGTCATACGCGATATTGAAGCCCGCGAGAGCGACAGCCTTTCTTGTGGACGTACCGTTCTCGTCCTTGTAGTAGTTGTTTACCTCGTCCGCGAACTTGATAAGATCCTCGTTCGTAAGTGCGGAAACCGTAAAGGATACGGTAGACGCGCCTATGGTCTGTGAATTCATCAAAGCCGATACAAGCGCTGCCTGACGTGCGGCTATCTCGCTTTCCTCGGCGGTAGGCTCTACGCCCTGTGTAGCGTAGGTCTTAAGCGCGTACTCCACGGATTGGGGAGTATAGAACGACGCGCTGAGTGTAGCCGTACTCGGTTCGGAAACCTCGATCTGTTCAACTATAACATTGGACTTGCAGTTTGTAATGAACTCTCTGAAAGCGTTGTCCGCCTCATATGACGTAAGCTCAGGGAAGAACATATCCGCCAGATGCTCGCCGTCCTCGTAGGTTTTCAGTATATCATCTCTCAGACCTGCTTTTTTCCCTTGTTTTGCAACTGCGTCGTCACGCTCTTTGGTTTTGGTTTCAAGATTTGTTTTTGTGGTTCCGACCTCTTCAAACTTCGGCTTTACAAGCAGAAACCCTCCGAGAGCGAGTATTATGATCGCCATAATTACAAGTGCCGCGATACGCTCCTGTTTACTTAATTTCATTACTGTGCCACCTCCGAGTTAGTTTCATCACCTGTTGCGAGAATGTCCTTGTCAATATCCGTGTTTTCCTCGTCGCTGCCCATCTGAAGATTCATTGTGATCGTGAAAGAGAACACCGTATCGTACTGACCCTTAAGGTATTCCTTTCTTTCGTCTTCGTTTTCAGCATCGGGATTTTCAACGTGGTAGGGGCTTTGTTCCCTGTCGGAAGTCATGATTTCGTACAATATCGCGAGAGTACCCTCGTCGCCGATATTTGTTTTTTCAAAGCCCTCGTAAGTCACGCCTACGAAATACGGCTGACCATACTTATTTAATACGTCCTCGGCGATAGCCTTTGCGTATCTTGCGGGAACAGATGCGGGATTACCCTTTGAAAGACCTCTGAACTCTACCGTTATCTCACCCGTATCGGAAATTTCGATAGACGCGATATCGAGCAGCTCGCCCTCATTAAGGATACTTCCTTCGTAGTCGAGATTATCATTCTCTGCCTCAAAGAAGCTTACAAGCGGGTACGTTCTGCCGTCCTCGGCGGGATTTTTCAGTTTAGGCAGCGGTTCTCTTATCTTATTGATAACGAGCGACTGCACTTTCGGCTGATAATTGAACAGATCCTTTGCGCTGCTTACGGTATTATTATAGCTCTGGAATCCCGAAAGCATCGTTGTGCGTGCGTCCACCACAGCACAGTCCGCTTTAAGTTTCGGGTCGTCTATCTCAGCCTGAAGTTTGTTTATCTGCGACTGGAGCGAACTGTTATAAGTGTTCACACCGAACCAAACTCCTCCGACGACCAGTGCAGATGCCGCCATAACTCCGAGCAGTGCGAACATAAAGCCGCTCGAACCTTTCGATTCCTTTGCGGATGTCGCTTCAAGAAGGTTGATATGCTCAAGCTCTTTGTTGCGGTGATAAAGCGCGCCGATAGCGTTTGCATATTTTGTGAAGTCAAACTGCACGGTTGAGTTTATCGAAGCGGGCATTGAAAGCATATTTGACGGAACATTGAACGACGAGATAGCGTTTGAGATCTCAATGAAACTGTCGATCTCTCCGTAGAAGAGTATCTCCTGAAGGGGTCTTGCGTTCTTTCTCTGCTTGGTAAACTGGATCATACGGAACAAGTTGTCGTAAACGGCTCTTGTAACGTAATCGGGAGCATTCTCGTAGTCGTTGGGGTCGATATTCGAGAATCTGGAGAAAGCGAGCTGATTATCCTCGTAGAGGTTCATATTCAAGAAGTTTTTGTCTATCTGGATAAGGAGCAACGGCATTCTCTCCGACATTTTCGGTGTATTGACGATAAGGCGCGTTACGGAGTTGTTGGCAATGCTCACGCTTTTAAGCTGGAGTCCGATATGCGAGAACAGCCTTGTATATCCGTCGACAAGTCTTTGCGGGCAGGCAGCCGCAATGACTTTCAGCATTTTGTTTTTCTCCGCGTCCTCGGTTTCTCCCGCTATAGTAAACGAAATGTTGTAATCGTTTGAAACGTTCATCTCGGACTGAATCATAGCCTCGATGATGGCGGGGTTTTTCATGTTCTTGGGCTTTGCAACCGTCATTTCCTTGTAGACAATGGAGCTTGACGTAATGGAAACAATTGCCTCTTTTTCCTTGATATCTCTGGATTTGATAATATCGTTAAGCTCTGCCGCGACCATAGGAACGTCGGTGACGTATCCGTTGGAAACCATTCCCATTGAAAGCTCTCTCATATCGGCGTCCTGAATACGGATCTTGTTACCGCTGTGAACGCCTCTTACGAGCTTTATTTGTCTGTCGGTAATATCTATTGAAAGCATATCTTCACCTCATAATTATTCGTTTTTCTTCTGACTCGTGACGGAGATCAGGAAATGTTTGTCATGCTGCCGTAGAGCATCGGGAACATACCCGCAAGGAACAAGCCTATTGCGATACCCATGATGATTATCATCAACGGTTCCATAAGTCCGACGAGCTTTGAAATAGCGGAGTCCGCTTCCTCGTCGTAGTAGTCGGCAGCCTTGTTGAGAATTGTATCCAGAGTACCCGATTCCTCGCCGACGTAGATTATCGAGGTAAACATACCCTCAAAAATGCCTGTCTTTTCAATTGCCTTTGACATACTCTCGCCGAGCTTTATATCGTTTACAACGTCCACGAAGCGTTTCTTGACGTAAGAGTTGTTTACTGCCGAAATTGATTTTTCTATACACTCCACCATCTGCAGACCCGCGCCGTAGAGGTTAGACATATTTCTCGCGAAAGTACCCGTATACATTGTCGCGACGAGCTTGCCGACCTTCGGTATTTTCAGCAGCAATTCGTCCATTCTCAGTCTTGTCGCGGGAGTTTTCATAAGGAATATGATTCCGAAAACGATAGCCGCGATAACGATTATGTAAATGTACCAGTAACCTGTAAGCGAATTTGAGAACGCCATCAATGCTTTGGACAGCGCGCTCATATCTTCTTCTTTCATCATTGTCCCGAACATCGGAAGAATAGCTCCGAACAGCATGATGATTACCGCCAACAACAAAACCAACAAAACCATAGGGTATATCATCGCGGATTTCGCCTTATTTGCAGTCTTGTTTGAGTTTGCGTAGTGGTCGGACAAGCGGTTCAGCATCTGGTCGAGAGTACCCGACGCTTCACCCGCAGCGACCATACTCACGAACATTTCGGGGAAAACTCCGGGCTTTGCGTGAAGTACGTCCGAGAAAGACTTACCTTTCTGTACCTCCTCATAGATGTCGAGCAGTACCGCCTTTGCCTTCTTGTTTTCCTGCTGTTCTTGCAGAATGTGCAGCGCTCTTACCAGCGACAGACCCGCCGAAGTCATAGACGCGAGCTGGCGGCTGATAAAGGATACCTCTTTTGTCTTGAACTTATACTTTACGTCTGCGCCGCCTCCGCCCAGATTGCGGTAGCTTGTGACATAGAGCTTTCGTTCTCTCAGCTTCATCTGAAGATCCTTATAGTCCTCAGCCATTTCGGATCCTCTGACGACCTTTCCGTTCGCGTCGGTAGCGACGTAAGAGAATTTATCCACCTGAAAACCTCCGTTTCTCAACAAAATGTCGATTTTTAAAGCGGAATAAATAATTTCAGGGCACAACTACCCCTACCCCGCTCTAGTAGTATATCAATTATATCACAATTTTAAATTTTTTTCAAGGGATAATCGCAAACTTTTTTCACATTTCATCAATTTTTTTTCCAATTTGAATGTAGAATTTCCGCGTTCGGTTATGTGCATTTTCCACAAAAACCGAGAAAGATCTCCGTTAGTTCACTTTTTGAGTAACAATATTGCCGCAATCAGTGAAGTTATTGTCAATTGCTCTTGATTTTGGAAAAAAATTATGGTATAATAGCAACAGTACGATATTTTTTAACAGCAAACCAAAATACAAATAATGATTCTGAAGGAGAAAACAACTATGATCGACAAGACCTTGCTTATGAACGACTTCAAGGATATTCTGCGCGACCTGCACCTGCAGGGAGAGAAAAAGCATACCCCCACAGAGCTTCACGACGCGCTTTCGCGTGCGATAATGAAGCAGGCTGTCCCTATGATGAACTGCAACTCGCCGAAAGGCAGAAGCGCTTCTTATCTCTCTATGGAATTTCTCGTCGGACGCGCCGTGTACAACAACCTGCTATGTCTGGGACTTACGGATTACGCCGAAGAGCTTCTTAACGGAGCAGGAGGCTCTCTCTCCGACTTTGAGGAAATAGAGGATGCGGCTCTCGGAAACGGCGGTCTGGGACGTTTGGCTGCCTGCTTCCTTGACAGCGCCGCTACAATGAAACTCCCGCTTACAGGATACGGCATACGCTATAAGTACGGGCTTTTCAAGCAGACCATTGAGGACGGTTTCCAGAAAGAATACGCCGACGACTGGACACGCTTCGGCGACCCGTGGAGCATTCGTTCCGAATACGATACCGTTATCGTCCACTACTCGACGGGCGACGTCAAAGCCGTTCCTTACGATATGCCCATTTTCGGCTACAAGAACGATTTTGCGGGAACTCTGCGCCTGTGGCAGGCAGAACCCATAAGCGCCTTCGATTTTGACGCGTTCAACCGGCAGGACTATTTTGAAGCCGCCCGCGGTCAGATAGAAGCCGAAAATATAAGCGGCACGCTCTACCCCAACGACGACGCTCGTCCCGGAAAGATACTCCGTCTGAAGCAGGAGTATTTCTTCAGTGCGGCTTCTATGGAAGACCTGATAAGAAAACACATCGCGGCAGGCAGACGGCTTTCGGACTTCGCAAAGTACAATTCTATCCAGCTGAACGACACTCACCCCGTTATTTCCATACCTGAGCTTATAAGAAACCTTATGGGACGCGGACTTGAGTTTGAGGAAGCGCTTGATATCGCGAAAAATACGTTCAGCTACACGAACCATACCATTATGGCGGAAGCTCTCGAAAAATGGGACTGCGGCATAGTCGAGGAGCTTCTGCCCGAAGTCTACGCTATAATCCTGCGCATAAACGACGAATTTATCACCGATATGTACCGCCGCGGCATTTCCAAAAGCCGCATAGAGCAGATGCAGCCCGTAGCAGGGGGAATGGTCCATATGGCGAAAATGGCCATCTACTGCTCCCGCTTCATCAACGGCGTCGCAAAGATCCATACCGAGATACTCAAGAAAGACGCTCTGCCGGAATGGTACGAAATTTACCCCGAACGTTTCAAGAATATGACGAACGGCATAACTCCGCGCCGCTGGCTCGGATTGTGCAACCCCGCTCTGTCCGCGCTTATAACCGAGCTGTTGGGCAGCGACGCGTGGCTTACCGACCTTTCCAAACTTAAGAATCTTCGCAAGTATGCGGACGACAGCACCACCCTCGACCGCTTCAATTTGATCAAAAACCGTAACAAAGCGGCTCTCGCGGAATATATAAGACAGCACGAAGGAGTGGATATAGACCCCTCGTCGATGTTCGATATTCAGATAAAAAGACTGCATGAGTATAAGCGTCAGCTGCTGAACGCTTTCTCGATAATGTATATCTATTTCGGGCTGAAAGACGGCAGCATAGCGAAAAATAACTTTGCCCCGACAACATTCATTTTCGGCGCGAAATCCGCTCCCGGCTACGCAAGAGCGAAGGCTATCATCAAGTATATCAACGAGATAGCAAAGCTTGTCAACAACGACGCCGAGCTTAACGGTATGCTGAAAGTCGTTTTCGTGCAGAATTATAACGTTTCCTATGCCGAGAAGCTTGTCGTCGCGGCGGATATTTCCGAGCAGATCTCCACGGCTGGTACGGAGGCTTCGGGTACTGGAAATATGAAGTTTATGCTCAACGGCACCATGACCCTCGGAACCTACGACGGCGCAAACGTCGAGATCTGCGAAGAAGCAGGCGAGGAGAACAACTATATTTTCGGTGCACGCGTAGAAGATCTCGCGCAGAGAATGCCGAATTACGATCCGAGAAAAATTTACTCCGAAAACACAAGGATAGCCCGCGTCCTCAATACTCTTATCGACAATACGTTCGACGACGGCGGGAACGGGTCGTTCAGAGAGCTTTACTACTCGCTGCTGGACGGAGCGAGCTGGCACAGAGCAGACCACTATTACCTGCTCGGCGACCTCGAAAATTATGTTCAGGCAAAACTTAAAGCCAACAGCGACTTTAAGTTCAACCATAACGAATTTATCAAAAAGTGCTGGATAAATATGACAAGCGCGGGCAAGTTCAGCTCCGACCGTACAATAGCAAGCTACGCCGAGGAAATATGGCAGATAACGCCCGACGATGAAAACAGATGAAAAATCCGCAAAAATTTGTAAAAATCTAAAAAAAGCGCTTGACAAATTTGAGAGAATTTGTTATAATATAAAAGTTGACGCAAAAGCGTCTACCCCTTTCTCGCGTAAAATCGCGGGATATAATCCATAAGGAGGTGTATTTTAATGGCAAAGGTAAACGACAGCTACGAGGCTGTGCTGGTTTTCTCCCTCAAGAAAGGCGAAGAGAACGTGAAGGCTTTGGCAAACAAGTTCAACGACCTCATTAAAAACGAGGCTTCCCTCAGAAGTGTTGATGAGTGGGGCAAAAGAAAGCTCGCTTACGACATCAACTACGAGAGCGAAGGCTACTACGTTGTTTATGAGTTCGAGTCGGCTCCCGATTTCCCTGCGGAGCTTGAGCGTATCGCCAACATTACCGACGGCGTACTGCGCAAAGTCATCACTATCAAGAAGTAATTTCTTGAACAGACATCAGGAGGTGTTTTCGTGAATAAGGTCATTATGATGGGAAGAATAGTAAACGACCTTGAGCTTAAAACCAGTCCTCAGGGCGTTCCCGTCTGCTCTTTCAGGATCGCCGTTGACAGGAATTTTCAGAAAAAAGGCGAGGAGCGCAAGTCGGATTTCTTTAATATTGTCGCGTGGCGGCAGAATGCGGAATTCGTGACAAGATTTTTCGCCAAAGGAAGAATGATCCTCGTTGAGGGCGAAATGAACACAAGACAATATACCGACAAAAACGGAAACCCCAATACCTGGTACGAGATCGTAGCGGACAGGCTTTATTTCACGGGTGAGAAAAACAACGGCGGGAACAATAATGGCAATTACGCTCCCCCCTCTTATGGAGAACCGCCCGCGGACAGATACAGCGGTGTGAATACCGCACCCGCTGCGGAAAGTCCGTCCTCGGACGCACCCGATTTTTCGAGCGCAAGCAGCGACGACTATCCGTTCTGACTGCCCGATGACCGCCCCGCACGACATTCTTTTCGTTTCAGAATCTATGAGGAGGTAACATTCAATGGCTGAAAAGACAGAAAAACCCGTTCATCCCGTAAAACGCGCCCGCAAGAAGGTTTGCCAGTTTTGCGCAGAGAAAACGGAATTCATCGACTACAAGGATATCGCTAAACTCAAGAAGTTTATGACCGAGCGCGCAAAGATACTGCCCCGCCGTGTTACGGGCTGCTGCGCTTATCATCAGAGAGAGCTTACGACTGCTATCAAGAGAGCAAGACAGCTCGCTCTTATCCCTTATGTAGCGGATTAAAAACAGAAAAACAGCAAAAATATCCCCGTGTGAAGATATTCGCACGGGGATTTTTATTATGTGACCTCAACGGTAAAGGTGAGGGTGTCGGAATAATTTCCGACAAGCCCCGTGTTTTCGCCAAGAAACTCCGTACTGAACGTCAGTACAGCCCAGTTTGAATTTTCTCCCTGCTTTACGGTAAGAACAGTAATGTTTTCGGAGTCGGCGACCTCGTGTCCGTTCACGAGCATTGAATACTCGATATAACCGCTGCCGTTTATCATTTTGAATCCGTTTTTGCTGGAAACGCGGACGTTAAGCTCCGAACAGTCGCCTAAAACCACGTCCGTAGCGGACAGCGGTCGTTCAAGGCTCTTTTCGGTTCTTTTGAAAGTAACGCTCGCGGGAATGGTCACTTTATATGAGATGCCCCCGTTATAGTTTACGCTTACGGAGCCGCTGTTTTCGGGATCTCCGTCAATGACCTGAGAACCCGCCGAAGCTCCTGCCAGTAGAAAAACGCAAAATGCGGGGATAAGCTTTTTCAAAGAAAATTTCGTTATATATCACTCCTGTCATAGAGTTATTTTGCCGTGAGCTTCAGCATTATATCGGCGTTGTTTGTTGGGGAATTGTCACTTATCCGATACGGCTGGATATGCACGGCAGCGCTGTATTCTCCGGCTTCGAGAGGGTGCAGAAGAGTTATCTCTTCAAGGCGCTTTCCCGCTTCCACAAGCCCTGAGGAATAGAGCGTTTCGGGTTTGCCGTTAATATAGACATCAAGTTCAAACGTCAAATAATAGAGCCCGCTGTTTTCGGTCGGGTTAAAAAAATCAAAGCGGACGCGGGTCTGCCCTGCGGGAATAGTAAGCGCGGTCATTCCCGGAATTGTCACTCCCTGTTCGGGGAGCGCTTCGCTTTCGGAAACATTGTCGAACGGGCGTGCGGAATACTCGACCCCGCCCGAAAATTTTTCTTTCTTCGCAATAAGACAGCCCGCAAAAAGTCCAAGCAAAAACGCCAGCGCGACCGCAGCGAAGATAAATCTTCTCTTATTTTTCTCCTCAATTTTCATATTTCCGCCGCCCTTCAAAAAATATCGCGGGAAAACTCTTCCCGCGATATAATATGTAAAAATAAGGCAAACTGTGAATGTATCACGATCCCGTAAACGAGATAAATCCGCGCTGCTGTGCGGCTTTGAGGTACGGCACATTTCAGCTTTTCTATCGCTACTTGTCCGATGCTAATCAATTATACCTTTATCGGAACGGCTGTCATGAAAAAATATCCCCTCCTTGACAGGAGGGGATATAGGCTGCTGAAAGAACCTTGTACTGCGAATTTCTTTCGGTTTACGACAAGAACTCGCACAGCTTATTCGAGAATTCCACGGGATCTTCTATCGGCAATCCCTCGATAAGCAGCGCCTGCGAATACAATATTGACGCGTAATCTGCTGCCTTGTCCTTGTCGTCGGCATACAGGGATTTAAGCTTTCCGAATATCGGGTGAGAGGGATTTATTTCAAGTACTTTCTCCGCTTTTGCGTTTTCGCCGTTCGGCATAGCGGACAGGACTTTCTCCATCTCGACCGAAAGCGTTCCCTCGCTTGTAATGCAGACGGGGTGATTTTTCAGACGATGAGAAAGCTTGACAGCCTTGACTTTACCGGAGAGCTTTTCTGTCATAAAGTCGAAAAGCTCCTTGTTGTCGTCCTGCTGCTGTTGAATTTCCTTTTTCTCGTCCTCTGTTTCAAAATTCACATCATCTGCCGAAACTGACTTGTACTCCTTGCCGTCGTAGTCGTGCATCATCTGCAAGCAGAACTCGTCGACGTGGTCGGTAAGGTACAGTACCTCATAGCCCTTATCACGGGCAAACTCCGTCTGCGGGAGGTTTTCGATCCTTGCGACGCTGCTTCCCGACGCAAAGAAGATTTTATCCTGACCCTCTTTCATACGCGAAACGTATTCTTCAATTGTCGTCATACCGCCGTTCGAGGTCTTGAAAATAAGCAGATCCTGCAATTCAGCCTTGTTCGTGCCATAGCTCTCGTAAATTCCGTATTTTATTTGAGTTCCGAAAGTGTTGAAGAATTTCTCGTACTTCTCGCGGTCGTTTTTCTGGAGCTTCTTAAGCTCGTTCTTTATGGATTTTTCGATGGACTTGGCGATGACCTTCAGCTGTCTGTCATGCTGGAGCATTTCACGGGAGATATTAAGCGACAAGTCCTCGGAATCGACAAGACCCTTTACAAAGCTGAAATAATCGGGCAGCAGATCGCCGCATTTCTCCATTATCATAACGCCGCTTGAATAGAGCTGCAAGCCTTTCTCGAACGACTTTGAGTAATAGTCGAACGGAGCCTGCGACGGGATATACAGCAGCGCCGAATAAGTCGCCGTGCCCTCGGTTTTTGAGTGGATATGGAGCAGCGGATCGGTGTAATCGTAGAATTTATCCTTATAGAACTGATTATAGTCCTCGTCCTTAAGCTCGGACTTTGATTTCTTCCAGATAGGCACCATTGAGTTGAGAGTTTCTGTGACAAGCTCCTTGTCGTATTCGGGGTCTTTTCCGTCTACGCCTGTTCCCTCGCGCAGACGCTCGTGTTCAACGTCCATTTTTATCGGATAACGGATATAATCTGAATAACGGCGCACAAGGTCCTTTATCTTATACGGTGTAAGGAATTCGTCATAATTCTCGTCGTCGGTGTTGTCCTTTATTTCAAGTGTTATGGTCGTGCCGTAGGAATCTTTCTCCGCATCGGAAACGGTGTAACCGTCGACGCCCTCGCTCTGCCACATAAACGCCTTATCCGAGCCGTAAGCCTTGGAAATAACCGTGACTTTCTTTGCCACCATAAACGCCGAATAGAATCCCACGCCGAATTGTCCGATAATATCAACGTCCTCGGCTTTTTCGTTCTCCTTTTTGAACGCGAACGAGCCGCTTTGAGCGATAGTGCCGAGATTATTTTCAAGCTCCTCGGCGGTCATACCTATGCCGTTATCGGAAATTGTGAGAGTTCTTGCGTCCTTGTCGAGGGCGAGTTTTATTTCCATATCGGAACGCGTGACAGCCTCGCTGTTTTCCTCCGACATGGATTTGAAATACAGCTTGTCCATAGCGTCCGAGGCGTTCGAGATAAGCTCACGCAGGAAAATTTCCTTATGCGTATAAATAGAGTTTATCATCATCTCCAGCAAACGCTTGGATTCCGCTTTAAATTCTTTTGTTTCACTCATAATATCTACCTCTTTATATGAAAATTAGCACTCGCTGACTTTGAGTGCTAATTATATTATACACCTTTTTCTGAAAAAATCAAGTACTATTTTTAATAAAAGTGAGAATTATCTTAATTATTTTGTGAAATCGGCAAAAATATGACAAAAACATATGCCACACCGGACACACCCAATATCGCACAGATTACAGAATCTACATAAGAATTTTAGACGTTTTCATATATTTTCCCTTTTACCGGCATATCCAAAAATAGCAACAAATTTAATTATTATTTAGAGGATTATACGAAATTTACATTGCAAATCCAATGGTCAATTTTACCAATAATCATATAAGACTTTTATGCATAGTGACAGCTCTGTTCCTCGTATGGCACGGACAGCTTACCGTATGATCGTCCACCATTCCGACTGCCTGCATAAACGAGTAAACTATCGTAGTACCGACAAACTTGAATCCGCGCTTTTTCAGTTCCTTGCTTATCTTGTCGGACAGCGGAGTGTTTGCGGGGATCTCCGTTTCGGAGCTTCGTGAATTTACAACAGGCTTATTATCTACAAAGCTCCATATATACCCGTCAAAGCTGCCGAATTCCTTTTGTACCGCAAGAAAAGCTCTCGCGTTTTCGACGGCGGCTCTTATTTTGCGCTCGTTCCGGACTATTGCTGAATTTCCCATAAGCTCGGCGATTTTATCCTCACCGTACATAGCGACCTTTTCGGGGTCGAAGCCGTCGAATGCTTCGCGGAAGCTCTCACGCTTTCTGAGTATCGTTATCCACGAAAGTCCCGCCTGCATTCCCTCTAAAATAAGCATCTCGAACAGTTTTCTGTCGTCGTGGAGCGGTACGCCCCATTCCTTGTCGTGATACTCAATGTAAAGCGGGTCTGTACCCGCCCACGAACATCTTTTTGATTTTTCCATAAAATACCTCGTCAGAATACGATTAAATCCGCTCGTATCGGCTAAAAATACTTAATAAAATAAAGCGGAAACATTTCCGGATTTCCGACAGTATCCGCCTATAATTTATCATTTTTGAGGAGTTAAAAATGCCCGAATTCAAAAACAAACAAAGCGCCCAAATTCTTAAATCCGTTTACAGGAACGCACAAATGGCGTATGAATCAAGCGAGGACGTGCTTAAACACTGCAAAAGCCTCGACCTTTACCGTGAAATAACCCGCCAGCGCGACCGCTACAAGACCATAGCTTCCCGCGCCCGCCGCGAGCTTTCCAAACGCGGCGAACACGCCCGTCAGGCATCGCCCTATGCCAAATCCATGGCAAAAATGGGGATAGCCATGAAGACAGCCGCCGACAGCTCCTGCTCCAACCTCGCGCAAATTATGCTCAAAGGCACAACTATGGGAATAATCGACATTCAGCGTGCTGTCAACCACTCTCACACAGCCGAGCGCGACATTCGCGAAAGCGCCGAAAAGCTGCTGCTGCGCGAACAGGATTTCTGCGACGGATTGAAGAGGTTCCTGTGAAAGAGCTGTCCGAGTATATCCCCTGCGATATTCACGCGGGACGCGGAAAATCCCGCCGCGCTCCGATAGAATCCGAAACACGCGGCGGGAATTTCAACCGATAATAAGCTCCTCCACAAGCTCTTTCAGAGGGTCGTTCTCCGATTCATCGTCCGCGCTCTTTGTACGAAGAAAAAGCACGGCGTTTTCCGTGATCCCCTCGGCGGCGAGTTTTGTGTCCTTTATGCGTATGCCGCGCCCCATAAAAAGCTCCAGTTCCGGAAAATCCTCCGAAAAGTCGACGAAATAATCCGCTTGAAAGCCGTTTTCGTCGGAAACGAACGGCACAAAGCCCTCGTCTGTGATTATAAGGCGGGTATGCAGTGTTTGGATCTCCATTGAAAACTTCGACGTTTCGGCGAGATAATATGACGCAGAGCCCTCGTCGGCGGCAAGGTCTATCCCGACGACCTCCGCGAGATTTTTCCCGTCACCATTCAAATCGGGGCAGAATTTGTTAAGTGCCGCCGAAGCCGTTTCTTCCGTGCCGAAAATTCCCGAATTATAATCCGCCGTTATAAGCAGCGCCCGTATATCGTATTCGGGACGGTTGACGGTCTGTATTATCAAATAAGCCGCCAGTGCCAGAACCGCTGCTGCAATTATTATCGTCACCTTGTGATAGTAAAAGAAGTTTTTTACGGCGGCTGCTCCGTGCGGCTTTTCAAAAGCCGGCTTTTTTTCGGAGGACGGTTCTTCGTTTTCCGTGTTCAGCATTTCCTGCCGCGACTGTTTTATTTTAAGAAGCTCACGGCGGTCGTCGGCAGCTTTGCGTTCTTTATCGTCGGACATAAAATCTCTCCTTGCTCTGTGAAAAGAAAAAGAACCCGCGCTCAGGCGCGAGCCTTTTTTGTTTCATTACGCCTGCGGACGCATTGTCGGGAACAGCAAAACGTCCCTTATGCTCGGAGAATCCGTCAGCAGCATTACCAGTCTGTCGAATCCGAATCCCAATCCGCCCGTCGGGGGAAGTCCGTATTCCAGCGCGGTGATAAAATCCTCGTCGACCTGCGCGTCATTTCCGCCCTGAGCGCGTTTTGACGCGACCTGCTTTACAAAACGCTCTTTCTGGTCTATCGGGTCGTTAAGCTCCGAAAACGCGTTTCCGAATTCCGTTCCGTTGATAAAATACTCGAATCTCTCGGTAAACGCGGGGCAGTCGGGCTTTCTCTTCGCAAGCGGAGAATTTTCAACAGGGTAGTCGTAGATTATCGTCGGCTGTACAAGCTTGTCTTCAACAAACGCTTCGAAAAACGCGATAAGAACGTGTCCCTTAGTGGAATCCGCGTCCACGCCATCCTCAACGTTGTGAGCTTTCGCGCAGGCTCTTGCTTCCTCGTCGGTTTTCCAGTCGTTGTAGTCAACGCCCGCGTATTTCTTGACCGCCTCTATCATAGTAAGGCGCTCCCACGGCTTTCCGACAGCTATCTCCTTGCCTTGGTAAGTCACGGTGTCCGTGCCGCAGACATTGAGAGTTACCGTGCGATAAAGTTCCTCGATAAGGTCCATCATATCAAAGTAATTTATATACGCCTGATACATTTCAATGGACGTGAATTCGGGATTATGAGTCGCGTCCATACCCTCGTTGCGGAAAATTCTCCCGACCTCGTAGACCTTGTCGAAACCGCCCACGATAAGCCTTTTAAGGTACAATTCGGTTTCAATGCGAAGATACATATCAATATCGAGAGCATTGTGGTGAGTTTTGAACGGTCTTGCCGCTGCGCCTATTTCAAGCGGCAGGAGCGTCGGTGTGTCAACTTCTATATACCCGTGCCCGTCAAGGAATTTTCTTATTTCCGAAAGTATTTTAGAACGCTTTACGAAAACGTCCTTTACTTCGGGATTTGCGATAAGGTCGAGATAACGCTTTCTGTAGCGTTCCTCCTTGTCCTTAAGTCCGTGCCATTTTTCGGGCAGCGGCAGCAGCGACTTTGAAAGCAGAGTAATCTCCTTTGCGTGAACGGAAATTTCCCCGCGTCTTGTCTTGAAAACATACCCCTTAACGCCCACGATGTCGCCCAAGTCCCATTTCTTGAACTCGGCGAAATTTTCTTCGCCTATCTCGTCTATCTTGACATATACCTGCATTCTGTCGGAGCTGTCGCGGACGTCAATGAAATTTGCCTTGCCCATATCGCGCCACGACATAATTCTGCCCGCAATGCACACGTCTTTATTTTCAAGCTCCTCAAATCTTGCGCGGATATCCGCGGCATATATATCCACGGGGAATTTTGTTACAGTATAAGGGTCGCGTCCGCTTTCCTTAAGTGCCGCGAGCTTTTCAAGGCGCACTCTGTGCTGTTCGTCGAGCTGCTCGGCAAGCTCCTCTTCTGTAAGCTCCTGTGTTGTTTCGTTATTATTATCTGTCATTATTACTCTTCGTCGTCCTTTCTTATTTCAAGAATTTTTATCTGTATCACGCCGCCCGGAGTTTCCACATCGACAATATCGCCAACTGTATGACCCATTATTGCCGAACCGATAGGCGACTCGTCGGACATTTTATTTTTCTTGATGTCGGCTTCCTTTGTTCCGACCATACGGAATTCAAGCTCTTCGTTTTCGGACATATCGAGAAACTTTACGGTAGTGCCTATACCGACCTTTTCCGTCGAGATCTCGTCGTCGTCGATTATCTGAGCATGAGCCAGTGTCTGTTCTATCTCGGCTATTCTTGATTCGATTATGCCCTGTTCGTTTTTGGCTTCGTCGTACTCACTGTTTTCGGACAAGTCGCCGAACGAAAGCGCAACTTTTATTTTTTCTGCTATTTCCTTACGCCGAACGGATTTAAGTTCGTTAAGCTCGTCCTTCAGACGCTGTTCGCCTTTTCTTGTAAGAACGGTTGCGGGTTTGTTCATAATATATCCTCCATAATTCCCGACAGAAAACTGCCGTATAATTTTGATATGAAAAAGTGTTTCGGCATCACTCCGCGGAATTTTCCGCGGACGCTATCGCCGCCGAAAGCACTTCTGTTGCTTTCTGGAGCTGCGAATCGGAATCTCTTGTAAGATACTCGATAGAGGTACCCGAAGGGAGTTCCACCGTATAATCGGGTTTCAAGCCGACTTTATCGTAGGAGCCCGACTTCGTAAGGCTTATTGTTGCCGTTGAAAACGAAGCCGCGCTTCCGTCCGAGAAAGAATATGTCGTCTGAATAACGCCTTTTCCGTAGGTCTGCACTCCTACAAGTACGGCGTTCTTTTCGTCGCGGAGAGCCGCCGCAAAAAGCTCGGAAGCCGAAGCCGTTCCTCCGTCGACAAGCACGGCTATCGGAATACTCAGTGACTCCTCCGAGTCGGTTTCAATAAGCGAGCGTGACGAGCCGTCCGCGTAAGTAGCCACAGCGACGCTTGCCGTTCCGATAAGCCTGTTGAGCATAGGCTGAAGCGAGTTTACCACACCTCCGCCGTTATGACGCAAGTCGATGATAAGCCCTTTCATTCCTCTTGCTGTAAGTGAGTTGAGCGAAGTTGAAAACTGGTCAGGCGTTTTATTGTTGAAAGTGGAGATCTTGATATATCCGATATTGCCTTCAAGCAGCTCGTCGGTGACGGACTCTACCTCGACTTGCTGTCGGATAAGCGTCATAGATAACTGCTCTCCGTTTCTTAAAATCGTCAATGACAGTTTAGTTCCGATGTCGCCCGATATCCTCTCAAAAGCGGTATTTGCGTCCATATCAAGCAGGCTTCTTCCGTCTATAGCCGTTATGATGTCCCCCACTGCCATTCCGTTGGCGTCAGCGGAGGAGTTGTTGTAGACCGTCGTCACCCGAAGGTATCCGCTTCCGTCCTCGACCGCCTCGAATCCGGCACCGTTTACGACGCCGCTTGTGGTCTGCTGGAGCATATAATAGGAGTTCGCGGGCATATAGGACGCATACTTATCGCCTATGCCGTTCACATATCCCATAATGATTGAGTTTTCCAGAAAATCGCCGTCGATGACGCCTATATAATTTCCTCGGACGGTAGCGTCAAGTTCTTTAAGTTTTTTGTAAACCGCCTCGTATTTTTCATTGTTCGCGATCTTGGAGTTATAGATCGTCAGCGATGCCGTCCATGTAAGAACGAACGTTATCGCACAGCCTATAGCGATAAGGCTTATTGCAATTCCCAGAGATATTTTTCTGTTCACAGAATGGTCCTTTCAGTCACACTTTAAGATATTTGCCCATACTTATCATCGTTCCGACCGCGCCGAGAAGCGCACCGACAAGGCAGCTTGCGCCGAGTACTATCCACATTACGCTTCCGAACGGAATAAGGTCAAAGAAGCCGAACATTTCCCACAGCGTGAGATTATCCGTAAAGAGCGAATACACAGCGTCGTATATGAACCATGTAAGCCCCCACGAAGCCGCTCCCGCCATAAGACCGACAAAGCAGCCCTCCACGAAGAACGGCAGCTTTATAAATCCGTTTGTCGCTCCTACATATTTCATAATGGTTATTTCGGTTCTTCTCGCAAAAACACTTGTTCGTATCGTATTGGAAACGACGACCACGCTCACCACTATAAGCGTCAACAGCATTCCGACAGTTATAATGGAAAAAGCGTTCTTGATATTTACAAGTGCGTTTGCAAAGTCATATGGTGCTTTTACCTGCTCTACGCCTTCTATTCCCTGCACTGCCATAACGGTGGCGCGTATCTCCGACAGCTCGGTAACTCTCGCCAGAAACGTTTCCGGCATCGGGTTTTCCTCAAGATAATTTATAAGCTCGGAATATTCTCCCATATCCTTTCTGAAATCCTCAAGCGCCTGTTCCTTTGAATAGAACTGCACGTCCGCAAGATTAGGGTTTCCACGCAGGACATCGTTTATATGGGAGATCTGATCGTCGGAAGCGTCCTCCTTAACGTATATTGTAATTTCGTTGGTGTCCTCAATGTTTGTCATAACGATATTTACGTTCATCATAAGAAGCACGGTTATAGTGACCTGAAGCAAGCTTACAAGCAATATCGAAAAGCTCGCGAAAGACATAAGGAAATTTCTCCAGACGGAGGACAGTCCCTTTTTTATAAGATAATTAACATTACTCGCCCTCATCTGTTATGCCTCCGATAGTCTGGTCAAACGTGATCTTTCCCTCTTCAAGGTTTATTATCCTGCCGCCGAAATCCTGCACAAGATTATGCTCGTGCGTTATCATAACGACGGTCGTCCCGCAGAGGTTTATTTCCTTCAGAAGTCCCACCAGCTCGTAGGAACGTCTGGGGTCGAGGTTTCCGGTCGGCTCGTCAACTATCAAAAGTCCGGGGTCATTTGCGAGCGCTCTGGCGATAGCCACTCTCTGCTGTTCTCCTCCCGAAAGGTCGTGAGTTTTGCTTCTGGCTTTCTGCCCCAGCTCAACGAGATTGAGGACATATGGCACTCTCTGGCGGATATAGCGGTTAGACTTGTCCGCTATTCTCAGAACGAACGCGACGTTCTCATAAACTGTGTAATCCTGTATAAGCCTGAATTCCTGAAAAACCACACCGATAGAGCGGCGGAACTTGGCTATCTTGTTTCCCTTAAGCTTAGAGAGGTTGTAGCCGTTTACGAAAACTCTTCCGGAGCTTGGTGCAAGCTCTCTCATCATCAGCTTCATAAGCGTTGATTTTCCCGCGCCGCTCTCGCCGACGATAAAAACGAACTCCCCGTCGTTTATGCGGAGATTCACGTCCACCAGCGCGTCTACGCCGCTTGCATAATGTACATTGACATTTTTCATTTCTACCATTTTTTAATTCCCCCAATTGCCCGATTGCATAATTGCTGAAACCGTACTTTTATGTCTGATTTTTGTTTTATTTTGACATTCCGCGGTGCTGCCTTAACAAACCATAAGGCTATCGGTATCTGAATCGCACGGAAAATTCAGCTCCGACAGCCGTATCATATGAAATTTATCAGAATTTGGTAGGATTCGCCGCGAGATATTTCTTGACCATAAGCGCTATTTTGAAAATAATGGCGTGATCGAACTCCCGCAGGTCAAGCCCCGTGAGCTTCTTTATTTTGTCAAGGCGGTAAACCAGTGTGTTTCTGTGAACGAAGAGTTTTCTCGACGTTTCAGAAACGTTCAGGCTGTTCTCAAAGAACTTCTGTATTGTGAACAGTGTTTCCTGATCGAGCGACTCAATGGAATTTTTCTTAAAGACCTCTTTGAGGAACGTGTCGCACAGCGTCGTCGGCAGGTGATAGATAAGTCTTGCGATACCGAGATTATCATATGACACGATATTCTTGTCGGTATCGAAAACCTTTCCGACCTCCAGAGCGGTCTGTGCTTCCTTAAACGAGCGCGCAAGCTCCTTTATGCCCATAACAGGCGTGCCTATGCCGACGTTTACTCTCGTAAAGAACTCGCTTGAAAGGGTATCCGAGATGCTTCTGGCGAGCTTTTCGAGGTCTTTCACGTCGATATTGTTCTTGACCTCCTTAACAAGGACGATGTCGCTTTCGTTTATATTGAAAACGAAGTCCTTGTTCTTATCCGGAAACAGATTCTGAATGACGTCGTAAGCGGACACGTCGTTAGAGGTAATGACACTTATGAGAAAGACCACTCTGCTTATATCGCCGTTGAAGTGAAGCTCTCTCGCCTTGATGCTTATATCTCCCGGAAGCACGTTGTCGAGGATAATGTTCTTAACAAAGTTGTTTCTGTCGTACTTTTCGTCGTAATACTGCTTTATGCTGGAAAGAGAAATGGCGATGATGCCGGCGTACCTTGACGCTATCTCGTCGACGCCCTCCACGAACACCGCGTAATCGGGCTTTATGTGAGAACCGAACGGCTTGTAGGTATATCCGTCCCTTATAAACACCTCGTGAGAGTCGCTAAGGTCAATTGAAAAGAATTCGCTTTCCGCTCCGACCTTTGACAAATCGCTGCACGCGAGGACCACCCCATTTTCGTCTATTACCCCTATCGTTCTGTTCACTGTATCTTTCATCTGGTGAACAATCCCCTGAAACAGTCTGTTTGACATCTTTTTTACCTCTTTCCGATTCGCCGAAAATACAACTTTTTCCAATTGATCCCACAATGATTTTTGTGCAAAACCAACAGAATTTAAGGTCAATTTTTATGCCCTATCTCTATTGTACTAAAAAAATCGGAAAAAATCAAGTGTTTTTTATGTAATATGTAAAATTTTCTTTATTTTTTTAATGATACTTGAAATTTTCTGAAAAATGTAATATAATAAATATAAGTATATTATGCTTTATGATGTAATTTAATACCATACCAAAGAAAGGCAGACAGAAGAATGAACGAAAAGGGAAAATATTATATCACAACACCGATCTACTACCCGTCGGGGAATCCCCATATCGGACACTGCTACACAACAGTAGCGTGCGATACTATAGCGAGATTCAAGAGAATGGAAGGCTATGATGTTATGTTCCTTACGGGAACAGACGAACACGGTCTGAAAATCGAGCAGAAAGCCAAAGCCGAGGGGATAACCCCCAAAGAGTTCGTAGACCCCATCGTCGCGAATTTCAAGCGCCTGTGGGAGGTCATGGACGTAAGCTATGACCGCTTTATCAGGACTACAGACAGCTGCCATGTAAAGACCGTGCAGCGTGTCTTTAAGAAGCTCTACGACAAGGGCTATATCTATAAAGGCGAATATGTCGGGAAATACTGTACGCCGTGTGAAAGTTTCTGGACGGAATCCCAGCTTGTCGACGGGAAATGCCCCGACTGCGGTCGCGAGGTTATCGACGCGAAAGAGGAGGCATATTTCCTCAAGGTGTCGGATTTTGCGGACAAAGTCGAGAAATTCCTCACCGAAACCGACTATCTCAAGCCCAAAAGCCGCGTGAACGAAATGGTAAACAACTTCATAAAGCCCGGACTTGAAGACCTGTGCGTTTCGAGAACGTCGTTCACTTGGGGTATCCCCGTGGATTTCGACGAAAAACACGTCGTCTACGTCTGGGTGGACGCACTGGTGAACTATATTTCCGCACTCGGCTACGAAAACGACGAATTCCACGATTTTGAGAAATACTGGCCTGCCGACCTGCATATGACCGCAAAGGAAATAGTACGATTCCACTCCATTGTGTGGATAATCATACTGATGATGCTGGATTTGCCTTTGCCGAAACACCTGTACGGACACGGGTGGATAACTTTCAACGGAGCAAAAATGGCAAAGTCCGTCGGAAATGTGGTAGACCCGTTCATTCTGGCGGAGCGGTACGGTTCGGACGCTGTGCGTTATCAGATACTCCGTGATATGCCATACGGCTCGGACAGTAATTTCTCAAATGAGATAATGCTGAACCGTATAAATTCCGACCTTGCCAATGACCTCGGAAACCTCGTTTCGCGCACAGTCGCTATGGCAGATAAATATTTCGGCGGGACACTGCCGTCGGAATGTCAGCACGAAGCTCTCGACGACGAGCTTATCGGAATGGCAAAGGCTCTGCGCGATACCGTTTCGCCGCTTATAGATGAAGCACAGCTGGCGCAGGCTCTGGCAGAGATATTTAAGGTCATCTCCAGAGCGAACAAGTATATCGACGAAACCGAGCCGTGGATCCTCGGAAAGAATGAGGAAAAGCGGGCGCGTCTGGCAAGCGTTCTCTATAATCTGCTGGAAACGATAAGAATATGTTCGGGACTGCTTTCCCCGTTTATGCCGAGGACAATGCCAAAAGTACGCGAGCAAATAGGCGCATCGGAGGAGCTTTTCTCGTTCGATGCCCTCGGAGAATTCGGAAAGCTGCCCGCGAACGTCACCGTTCACAAAGGAGAGGTCCTTTTTCCGAGAATAGACATAGACAAGGAAATAGATGAGCTTAACGCTATCCTTCAGCCCGCAAAGAGTATCCGCGAGGACGAGGATCTCGACCGCGCAAACATTATCACGATCGACCAATTCTCGGAGATAAAACTCAGAAGCGGCGAGATAACCGCGTGTGAAAAGGTTCCGAAAGCGGATAAGCTGCTGAAGCTGACCGTCGACGACGGCAGAAACGGCAGGCAGATAGTGTCGGGAATAGCAAAATGGTACAAGCCCGAAGACCTTGTCGGAAAGAAGATAGTTTTCGTGGCAAATCTCGCGCCTGCAAAACTGCGCGGAGAGCTTTCGGAGGGAATGATACTCGCGTGTGACGCGGGGAAAGACGACGTTCGGGTACTGTTCCTCGACAAGGACGTTCCGAACGGAAGCACTGTTAGATAGTAGACAGTGTACAGTGTAAAGTGAACAGTATTGATACTATACACTGTAAACTGTACACTGTAAACTGACAAAAGGGGGTGTTTTTATGGATATATCTCGTATAGCGGACATAGGCTCGGTCAATCAGACAACACTTACAAAAGCTTCCGAACACCGCACGGAAACAAAAAGCTCCACACTTGCGGCGGAACATACGGACAGCTATGTAAAATCAGAGGCGGCGTTTACTCCCGCTTATACAAAAAAATCGGCAAAGAAACAAAATTCGGACAATAACCTGACTCAGCGGGAAAATACCGACAGCCCTGTGGACAAAATCGACACGAACGAACAAAAACCTGCCGCTCACAGCGAACTTATGACAAAGGGTGTAAGTCATATTATCCGAGCAATGCTCGTAAAACAGGGAGAGGTCATTTCAGGGAATGTGCCGAGCGTCGGGGCAAAAATGTACGCGGAGGAGCTTTTGTCGCAGCTGCGGCAGCTGTACGGGAACTCCGCTGCTGAAGAAAACACCGCCGAATACTGGCAGCCCGACGAAACTGCCGCAAGAATGTTGATGTTCTTCGATTGCGTAAACGTTGAGGGCGAGGATAAATTTACCCTCCTCGAACGGTCATTTATAGGTGCATTCAACGATACAGAGCAGCTTTTCGGCGGACGCGGCAGGCTTCCTCTCGAAAGCTATGAAACACGTCAGTTGGTTATGGAAAGCTACTTTAACGGAGCAAACGGGGCAGCGTGATGGGAATATTCGATACTCACGCACATTATATGAAGTCGGATTTCGGAAGCGAGCTTGACGAGCTTATTTCATCAATGCCCGAAAAGGGCGTTGACAATATCATAGCCGTCGGAGTGGATACGCAAACGAGCCACGAGGAACTTGACCTTGCAAAGCGTTATCCGTTTGTGTATGCGGCTGTGGGGATACACCCCGAAAACGCAGGGCTTGTGATTGACGGTCAGCTTGATGAACTTGAAAAGCTGCTTTCGGACGAGAAAGCCGTGGCGCTCGGTGAAATAGGTCTTGATTATCACTATGAGGACGGAGCGCCTAAGGACGTTCAGAAAGATGTTTTCAGGCGGCAGCTTGAGATCGCCTGCCGCGTCGGAAAGCCCGTGATAATACACTCGCGGGACGCTATGGGCGATACTCTCGAAATCCTTCGGGAATTCAAACCTAAAGGCGTGATACACTGCTTTTCGGGAAGCGCAGAAAGCGCTCTTGAAGCCGTGAAGCTGGGAATGTATATCGGATTCACGGGAGTGCTTACGTTCAAAAATTCCAAGAAAGCAAGAGCAGCGTGCGAGGTCATACCGACAGAGCGCCTTCTTCTGGAAACCGACTGTCCGTATATGGCTCCCGAACCGCTTCGGGGGCAGCGCTCTGACAGCTCGATGATAAAATACACCGCGGCAGCAATGGCGGAGATAAAGGGCGTTTCCACGGAAAAGATCATTGAAATTACCTCGGAAAACGCAAAACGGCTTTTCGGGGTGTGAATTTAAGGCATTCCGGAGGAAATATGGGCGTTCTTGAAATGTTCGGAGAACCGAACAAGGTGGATATCCTTGCAAAGTCGAAAAACGACGAAACGGTTATGGTGCTGGTAACAAACGGTTTTATAGACGGCAGCCCCGAAACGCAGACGGCTTTGCTCGATAAGATGGAAAACTATTTTTTGTACACTCAAAGCGAGGAATTCCGCAAGACCTTTCAGGACGCGCCGGTTATATTGAGGATAACGTTCACCGAACAGCCCGACGAAATTATTTCCGAGCAGCTTAAACGATGCGTTCAGTGGGCGAGGGACTATGGCGTAACTCTTGAAATTCAAGTAAACGGTATCAGAATGCGTTTGTCGGAATGAAAAAATAAATAATTCGGAGGTAATATGGACACTGACGGCAGTCGAAGTACGAACGGCAATCAACAGGAACACAAAACGGCAAGGGTGCTTTTAACACCGCTTATATGGCTTAATCGCGGAATTTCGGCGCTCTTGAAAAAAACTCTCGGAGCGAATTACAACGACGTTACAGAGGACGAGGTGCGCGATCTGGTCGACGCACTCGCCAATGACAACGACGAGGACGGCGGAATAGAGGAAGATTCGGCGCAGATGATAAACAACATCTTCGAGTTCGGAAGCCTCACAGCCGCCGATGTTATGACACACCGCACGGCAATAGTCGGCGTGGATATAAACACCATAACCCTCGACGACCTTATTTATCTCGCGCTAGATATGGGATTTTCAAGGATCCCCGTATACGACGAAACTGTCGACAAAATCAAGGGAATAATCATAGTAAAAGACCTGCTGTGCCTTATCGGAAAAGCCGATTTGTCGGATTTCAGAATAGAAAATTTTCTTCGTGATGTAAGCTTCGTTCCCGAAGCCTGCCCGTGTCCGGATATTTTCAAGACGCTCACCGCTCTTAAAGCGGGAATGGCGGTCGTAGTAGACGAATACGGCGGCACAGCGGGGATCATCACTCTTGAGGATATAATCGAGGCAGTTATGGGCGATATCCGCGACGAATATGACGACGAAAAGCAGATGATAACTCCTGTCGGCGACGGAGTTTATGAAGTCGACGGGGAAGCAAATCCCGACGAAGTTTTGGAGCTTTTTGACGTGGAGCTTCCCGAAAATCACGAATATGAAACTGTCGCGGGATTTGTCACCGACAAACTCGGATATATCCCTGAGGGCGGAGAGCCCGTTCCTCCAAGTATAGAATATGAGGGCGTAAAATTTGTTGTGCTTGATATCGAGGACCGCACAATGCAAAAAATACGCGTGTTCCGTCCTGAGAAAAACGAGGAAGTATGAAAAAAGCCGCCGTTATTATCGACTTGCTGAAAGCCGAATATCCCGACGTAAAGTGTGCGCTTGTGTATTCAAAGCCGCACGAATTGCTGATAGCGACACGGCTTTCGGCTCAATGCACCGACGTGCGGGTGAATATCGTGACACCCGCTTTGTTTGAAAGATTTCCGACTGTGGAGGCGTTCGCGGACGCGGAGGTTTCCGAGGTCGAGGAGTACATAAAGTCCTGCGGTCTGTATCATACCAAGGCACACGATATTGTCGAGCTTTGCCGGATGCTGCGGGATATTTACGGCGGGAAGGTTCCGGATACGATCGAGGAGCTGGTGAAACTGCCGGGAGTAGGACGCAAGACCGCGAATCTGGTAGTCGGCGATCTGTACGGGAAACCCGCTATGGTCTGCGATACTCACGTTATAAGGCTCTCGAACCGTTTGGGGCTGGCAAAGGGAACAGACGCTGTTCAGGTCGAAAAGCAGCTTCGCAGGATAATTCCCGAAAACGAGGGACTTAATTTCTGCCACAGACTGGTGTGGCACGGCAGAAAGGTCTGCTCCGCGAGAAACCCGAAATGCTGCGAATGTGTACTGAAAGAGCAGTGTTCGGAGTTCAAATCAAAAAACAAAAGCAGAAGCACCGAAAACCGAAAAGGTGAGAAATAATCTGATAAATACATAAGCCGCGGGCAGAAATACCGCGGCTTATTTTTATATGATTTTGCTGAAATCGGGCAATTCGTCAAGAGCAAAGGTGAATTTATTATTGTAGAAATTTTTCATTGTTCCTACGGAATTGTAGCTCTCAGAAAGCGCTCCGCTGATATTAAGAGTAAATTCCCCCTCCATAGGAGCGCACCACAGCCACAGCGAGTTGTCACGGAACATCGCGTCCAGATTCGGCATTACGTCGCATCTGCTCACCGCCAAAATCTTATTAGAGGGTGTAAGCGACGCTATTGACGAAAATCTTCCCGCAAAAGAAGAATTTGTGTCCTCGACGAAACTCTGACCTATTACATCGACGTAATCGTCGCCGGGATAATAATTCATATCGCTGCCGTCCCAGACGAAGATAAGACTTCTAAGCTTGTGATATTTGCAGAGCCTGTCAAAAACTATACGATAAAGTATCTTATAGTTTTCATTGTCCTTCCCGTACCAGTAAATCCCCGCATCTCCGTCGGGGAGCGGGTGGAACAGTATCGCTGTTCTATCGTCCTCAAACTGCGCCAGAAATTGCGCCATAGTGTCAATATCTTTCAGCAGACTTTTCAGCTCCTGTGTCATATAGCCGTTTGAAACGAGAGCTTCTATTTCGGGGTCGGTCATAAGCGCGACCTCTTCGGGACGCTGATTTTCAAAAGCGTTATCGAAGTTGAATGACAAAAGATCCAGTCCGCGTGTGTAATTTGGTGAATACCAATGCCATGTGAACGAAAGTATCCCGCCCCTGCCGCTCCATTCCGAAGCAAGCTTGGCTTCCTCCTCTGCGAGAGCCTTATTCTTATCGTCGTTCAATAGAGCATAGCCTATCTCCGAAGCCCGTACAGCGGGATACCTGCCCGTGGCTTTGTAAACGGCTTCTATTTCGGCGTTTGATGCGGGAGAAACGTTCTGCGCCGTCAATACCTCCGAGCCGTAGATCTCCGAGAAAAACCTCTTGACATTCACGGCATAGAGCGACGACTGCATATTCATACACGCCGAAGCGACGGTATATCGTTCCCCCGAAACCTTATCGGAAGATTCCACGACAATATAGTCAATATCCGCGCTGCCGTCTGTCACGTTGAATTTGAGGATATTCTGTCCTGCCGGAAGATACAGGCAATCCACGGCGCAGTAATCAAACGAAAGCTCCGTTTCACCCTCTGTCGGGGTCCTTGCGGGAACGTAGAACACATCGCAGAACTGCTCCGCGACCGTAAGCTTTATCACCGCGCCCTCCGACGAGCGCGCATACAGCAGCACACGGTAATGCTGCGAAGTATTGACGGACACTATCTGCGTAAGCTCGTTATCCTTTCGGAGCTTGACATAGCCCTCCCCCGTTTCGGGGGTCACGACCGCGCCGTCGGTCACGGCGTTCTCAGCGTTGAGCCGTGCTATAAAATCCTGCTTCATTATATCGAAATTCTGTAAACCGCCCTCGATATAGGCAGGTTTTTCGCTGATAATGCCGTCGGAGTCGGAAATATCCGACGTATCCGAATCGACAAAATCGGGTATCTTCGAGCAACCCGCAAGCATTGCAGCCACAAGCAGGAGGGACAATATTTTAATGAAATTTCTCATTCTTTTCCTTTATTCGATAACAATAACATCGCCGTTGTGTATCTCTTCGTCAAGGCGAGCGATCCTCCCATTGATCGTAATGGTGCCTGAATGTGATAAAAGCGCCGTCGGGTCATCGGAAAACGCCCTTGCCACGTCGAGGAAGATAGGGGGCTTTCCGTCTGCCCGCCCGGGAAACTCAGCCCGTATGCCGTTTACAGTTATAGTGGGATTATCGTTTTCGGGAGATTTTTCAGGAGCCGCCGCAGCGTCATGCTGTACGGAAGCCTGCGTGCTGTCGTTTTTTTCAGGAACACGTTCGTCCGCCCTTGTTATGATATCTCCGCTTTGAAGGAGCGTTTCGGGCGCTGCCTCCGAATCATTGAGAAGGACTTTTTCCATCACGTTATTCATTGAAAGAAACTCTCCGAGGGAAACGCACTTCACGGGTCGGATAACATCGCCGTCCTGAATTTTCCTGTCGAGAGCCGTGTCCTTTTCGTTCACGAGAAGATAGCTGCCCGCTCGGAGCTTTTTCCCGAAAAGCGTGACCGTAAACGCCTTAAGCGACTTTATATCGTAATAATCCGACAGCCTTGCCGAGCCGTCCGTACCTTTTTCGGCAGGAACTATGACCACTTCGTCGCCCTTTGTTACAGGCGCGGAAAGCGGGACTTCAACGCCGTTCACGCGGATCTCGGAGGGCTTTGCGGGCTCTCCGCGGACGGTAAACTTTTCGGTATTGCCCTCGCGCGTAAGCGTGAACGAAATACTCTTCCCCGCAGGCGCCAGCATCTGTTCGGGCTTTATCTTTGCCACTCCCAGAAGCTCGAAAACCGTTAATCTGTTTGTATCGGGAGCGCGGAGCTTTTTGCCGTTGACAGTGATAGTCGTGAAGTCGTAGGAAACCCCCTCGCCCGCGCTTATCGCTATTCCGAGCGGAGTAGAATGTTCCGCGCCAAGCTCCATATCATCAGGTGCGATTATTCCTCTGAACATTCCGCGGTTCCCGACAATTACGCGGGACTCGTCGATATTAAGCTCTTTAGCGGTCATTTTCGCAAGACCGCACAGCTTGCTGCCACCGCCCACAAGAAAAACAGCCTGCGGAGGCTTTGCGTTCGCCGCGATGATTTCTTCCGCGATAACTCTCGCAAGATCGAGAGCAGCAGGAGCGATTATCTCCTCAACACGCCCGCGGGAAATTTTATTTTCCGCCATAAGAATGTTCTTATATGTAATCTCGTCCTCGGAAGAGGTCTTTATTGCCTCGGCGGTATTAAAATCCACCAGCAGCTCCCGCATTATAGACTCGGTGATCTCGTCACCCGCCGTCGTTGCCATTCCGTAGGCAATAACGCTCCCGTCACGGGAAACGGCAACATCGGAGGTACCCGCTCCTATATCGCAGACCGCGAGGTTTATAAGCCGAAGCTCCTGAGGCACCACGGCGTTCATTGCCGCGATAGGTTCAAGCGTTAAGCTCCGTACCTCAAGGTGAGCCGCGTCAACCGCTGCCACAAGACTGTCCACCACATATGACGGAAGAAACGCTGCTATTATCTCGGTCGTCAGCCGCTCGCCGCGATGTCCCTCAGGGGTCTGTATCCTGAATCCGTCAAGCGACAGAGAAACGACGCTGTGACCTACGCAATAAAACGGAGCGGAATCATTCTTCTGCGAGAAATCCGCAAAAGTGCGCCTTACTGCGTCAAGCTCGGCGGCTTTTATCGACTCACGGGAAATGATCTCCCCTTTTGGAAGCTTGTACTCCCACGAGCAGCGCATGGTTTTCAACGCCCGTCCCGCCGCTGCTATACAAGCCGAAGAAAGCGTGATGTGCCGACGGTTTTCAAGCTCCCTGCGGACGTGCTTTATATCCTCGGCGACGGATTTTATATCTTCGATCTGTCCGTCCGTCATAGAGCGCTTTTCGTGAGCGACCGTTTCCATATCTATTATCTTACAGCCCTGCGGAGTTTTCTTCGCGAGAACACCGACGACCGTTCTTGTGCCTATATCCAGCGCGAAGATAATATCTCCCTGCAAAGCCTTTTTCGGCGCGGCGGAAGTGGCGTTTTTGGCGATCCTTGCCGATCTGGGATTTGTCCCCGACTTTGAGGATCTTCTGGGCTCGTTTTTCTTCTCGTCCATATCAGACTCTCCCGTTTGAGTTTTAATCTATATGAATCTTTATTGTGTCCCCGTTTACGGCTATCCCCTTGTTTACGGTTATCGGCAGCTTCATTTTCTCGGAATATCCGATGGTTTCCCCGTCGCGGAATACTGTTCCCGTATCAAGAACATAAGCTGAGATATTGACTATAAGCTCGCGTATTTTTTCCACGTCGGCTTTTTTGACGTTGGTGTATATCTCCATTTCGTTGAATCCCAAACGCCGCATTCCGTAGGTATAAAATCCCGCTATCCTGCCGTTGTTGTAAAGTCCGTACCAGATAAGGTTAAGCAGCGGAAGCTGATTTTCTCTCATACATTCCGCACATTCCAGAAACATTTTCGGCTGATATACCGCGCCCTCGCTGTAAAGGGCGATAACGCCCTCCTGCTTCAGCAGTGAGCAGGCGGTCTTAACGTAAAGCTTGGCTTTTTCGCGAATATCCGATTCTCCGCCGAGTATCGCCAGAATAATATGTGCCGTATGCTTCGACACCTCGTCGGCGGCTCTTCTCCACATATAATTGACCGATGCAAAATTTTCCGCTTCTCCGTTCGGAACGGGAGCGCCGATAAGCCCGACGACGATACGGTTGTTTTCCGCTTCGACGTACACCAATCCGTCATCTTCGTTGTTATCCTGCTCGGCTACGTCGATACCCCAATCGTTTTTCAGGTCTGAAAAAAACTTCGCCTTATCGAATTTTGCTTCTTTAAGAAGCACAAAGCCCGCGAAATTTCCCGCGTCGCGCCTTATTTTTTTAATTTCCGAATCGTTTTTGTTTTTCATTTTTTGCATTTAACCCTTTCAGTCCTTGATTTTCAAAGCACGACGAAGTTCCTTTTCTGCGGAATTCATCATTACCACCAGTACGATATCTCCGCTTATAAGCTTTGTACCGCCTCGCGGGATTATCGTCCGCCCGCTGCGGTTTATGCAGGCTATGTTGCAGTTGGGCGGCAACTGGAGCTCAGACAGAGCCTTTCCTTCGAGAACGTACCCTTTTGGAAGCGTTATCTCCATAAGCGAAGCCTCCTCGCTGTCAAGCTGGATAAGCCGCTTCATAGCACTCAGATCTACCTCGTGTTCGAGAAGCTGAATGATGTTGTCGGTAGCGGAGATAACAATATCCACGCCCAGTTCCTTAAGCGCATCGGCGTTTTTCGGGTTGTTTACCTTTGCAATGGTTTTTTTGACCCCGAAACGCTGTTTTGCTATCTGACAGCAAACAAGATTGCTTTCGTCCTTTCCCATAACGGCGATAACGCAGTCCGCTTTCCGTGCGTCACACGCTTCAAGAGCCTCGACCGTCGCGCCGTTTCCGCAGCTGACCTCAGCGTCGAGATTGTTTGCGCAGTACTGGCTCTGCTCCTTGTCACATTCGATTATCGTAATGGAATATCCGTGTTCGAGCAAGGTCTTCGCGAGATAGAATCCCACCTTGCCGCCGCCTACTATAATAGCTCTCATACAATCCTCCGCTTTAAGCCTTTTTGGCGAAAATGAGCTTGTCGCCCTCTGCAAACGCAAGCGTCTGTCCCTTGTTTATCACAAGACCCGCTCCCGCACGGATAATTCCGAAAAGAGTTTCCTCACGCTCGTACTCTATATCCGCGGGCGAACCTCCGATAAGATTTTCGGGCAGGTCCATAGTGGAAAAATGCACTGTATAATTCTCGAAATTCATTTCCGAACCTGTTCCGGAGCTTTCCGCCTCTTCAAGAGCGGAAGCCGCCGCGCTTACCGTCAGTTTGGTAGGGCAGATGACGTTTATCCCCAATTCCTCGAAAACAGATCCCTTTTCAATGTCGATGATCCTCGCAAAAATACGCGGGACTTTGAAGATCTGCCGTGCAAGCTGCGAAACCATAATGTTCATATCGTCCTCGTCGGTCACGGCAAAAAGCGCGTCGCAGGTCTGTATTCCCGCGCGCTTCAGAACGTCCTGATCTATCGGCACTCCCGTTGTGGTGAATCCCGCGAACTTCGACGGCAAGGAATCAAACTTCGAGCCGTTCTTGTCGACCACCGAAACGTCGTGTCCTTTCTCGTCAAGCAGTACCGCCAGCGCCGACCCGACCATTCCGCAGCCTATCACAAGTATATTCATAAATCTACCTCCCGTCGTCATTTCCCGACGCAGAATCTTCTAAAGACCTCGTCTATGATCTCCTCGCTCGCGGTCTTGCCCGAAAGCTCGTAAACGGCGCTTAGAGCCTGTTCAAGCTCCACGCCGACCGCGTCGGGAGTTACTCCCGCTCCGACCGCCGCAAGAGCGTTATTCACGGCTGCCGACGCTCTCATAACGCAGCTTCTCTGGCGCTCGTTCGCGAGATAACCCGCGTCGGCGTTAAGCGCCAAAATATCAAGCCGCTCGGAAATTTCACGACCGATGATTTCAGCGCAGTTGTCGGTTTTAGCTGAAATTATCACAGCCTTTCCGAGAGCGCTTTCGACTTTTGAAATATCGAGTTTGTTTTCAAGGTCACTTTTGTTGATTATCGGTATCACCCGCTTGTTTTCAAGCAGAGGGAAAAGCCGCTCGTCCTCGTCTGAAAGCTTCCTCGAACCGTCGAAGACCGCAAGCGCTATATCGGAATTTTTAAGCTTATCAAGCATTATTTCCACACCGATCTTTTCGACCTCGTCGCTTGTTTCGCGAATTCCCGCACAATCGGAAATAAGCAGCGGTATCCCGCATATGTTCACGGTATCCTCCACGGCGTCGCGGGTAGTCCCCTCAACATCGCTTACAATGCTGCGTCTTATTCCTGCCAGAGCGTTCATAATGGTGGACTTTCCGACATTGGGCTTTCCGACGATGGCGCAGGAAATTCCCTCGCGTATCATTCTTCCCGTATCGTAGCCCGCGAGCAATTCGTCAAGCTCCGACTTCACCGTCGAGATTTTCTCTGTAAGCCACCCGGAAGTTACCGTAGGGGTATCGTCGTCAGGGTAGTCTATCCATGCCGAGATCTGTGCGGAAATTTCCATTATCATATCGGAGATCTTCTCGGCACGGCGGAAAAGCGCTCCCTCACGCTGACTGTTCGAGCAAGCGAGAAGCTGTTCTCCCTGAGCGGAGATAACGTCCGCGACTGCCTCCGCTTGCGTGAGCGAAAGCTTCCCGTTAAGGAAAGCACGCTTTGTAAATTCCCCTGCGGCGGCAGGCTCCGCGCCCGCTTTCAGGCAAGCGGTCATAACACGCCTTGTGACGTATATTCCGCCGTGACAGGAAATTTCGCAAACGTCCTCGCCCGTATATGAATGCGGCGCTCTGAATACGAGCAGAACTCCGTCGTCAATACGCTCGTTCCCGTCGAAGATATTTCCGTAAGCGGCGGTATAGCCGCGCATTTCGGAAATCGCTCTGTCCGAAACGGGACTGAACACCCGCTTTGCTATATCGAACGCTTTTTCTCCCGATATCCTCACCACGGAAATTCCGCCTACGGCAGCGGGAGTTGCTATTGCGCAGATAGTCGACATATCATCAGCTCTTTCACTTTTTCCGACCGAACAGCTTGCCGAAAAAGCCGTGCTTTTCGGTTCTCTCTCCGTCAGAATTCTCGGAGTTTTCTTCGGTTTTTTCGGGAGATTCCAAACTCTTTACAGATTCCTCATAGCTATCGGAAAAAACACCCACCAACACGGGCTTGGCTTTCAGCTCCTCGCCCACGTCGTTCAAGAGGTAGGTATAAGTCCGCGTCGGAACGTCGATCTTATAATCCTCAAGCCTTTCACACGTCAAAAGCTTTTCCAGTTTTTCGGTCATTCTTTCGGGAAGCGAATCCGCGGCGGAATTGTAATACTCCTCGCAGGCGATGTTGTATTCCTCGGCGGGATTTCGCCCTGCTATCTGCGTTAAGTGAATCCCCTCGCGAAGGTAGGTCGTATAATCAAGATAATCACACCAAAACTCGTTAAGAAGCGCCGCAAGCACCTTGTTCTCCAACTGCTGAATCTCCTTTTCGCCGAATCTCTCGGCAGCCTTTTCGTAAAGTCCCGCAGCGTCCTTTTGCCACATTTCGCAGTTATACGACCCGTCAAGCAGTGATCTTCGTTTCCCGAAAGTCACTTCTCTGTGTTTTTCACCGATAAGAGTATATTTCATCAGATTCACACGCTCGTCGAAAGAGTCACCCTCCGAGATCCTCTGTATTCTCTCCACCTCTCTGAGCAGTGCTTTATCGGAAAGAGCGCCCTCGGTTTTTTCGGTCGGATAGTGCTTGCCCGCGAGATTTTTCAGGTCGTTTTTCTCGATCATTTCGTCATCGAGAGCGGCAAAGTATCTGCTCTCTCCCACGTCGCCCTGTCTGCCCGCTCTGCCTCGAAGCTGCTGTACTATCCTTGAGCTCTCCCGCATCGAAGTCACGAGAACGAGCAATCCACCTGCATTTGTTACAATATCCCTGTCCGCACGATCCTCACCGCCGAGTTTGATATCCACGCCGCGTCCCGCCATATTCGTCGAGATAGTGACCGCGCCGCTTTCTCCGGCTTTAGCAATTATCGCGGCTTCCAGAGCATTGTTTTTTGCATTGAGGACCTCACACTTTACGCCGAGAGCTTTCAGATCTTCTGCGATGCTTTCGCTTTCCTCAATGCTCTCCGAGCCGACAAGCACGGGACGCTTCGCGTCGGCGGCTTCTTTTATTGCCGAAATTATTGCCCGCCGCTTTTCACCCTTATCAAAGTAAAGCTCCAGAGGGTGGTCTTCCCTTGCGCAGGGAAGTCTTGTGGGGATGACCTCCGTGAGGATACCGTAGATCTTCTCAAACTCCTCCCGCGCCGATTCCGCCGTACCCGTCATTCCCGAAAGCTTCGGATAAAGCCGTGCGAAATATTGAAGTGCTATGCTGCCCATTATTCTCCCGCGGGAAGTAATTTTAAGTCCGTGCTTTGCTTCGACGGCAGGCTGGAGTTCTCCCGGAAAAACGCGTCCCGGAGCGGCTCTTCCCGTAAACTCGTCGATAAGCACGACCGCCCCGTCCTTGACGATATAATCTTTATTTTCCTTCAGAATATCACGCGCTTTAAGGCAGGCGGTTATCCTCGCGAGAAGCTCGGCACTTTCCTCGGCATAAATGTCACACCCGAAGATCTCCTCCGCCTTGTCCGCGCCGCTGTCGGTGAGGTACACGTTTCCGGAATCCTCGTCGAAAGCGGAATCTTCCTCTCCGAATCCGGAAATTTTCGCGTAGATCTCCCGCAGTTCTCCCGAATCGGAAACCTCGATATCTCCCGCTATAACAAGCGGTATCCTTGCCTCGTCTATAAGAATGCTGTCTGCCTCGTCGAAGATAGCGAAATCAAGCGTGTCGGGAAAAACCGCATCGTCTGCGTCAAGCGTCACAAAATCCCGCAGATAGTCAAAGCCCGCCTCTTTTGCGGTAGTGTAGACGACCTGCTTTTTGTAAAGCTCCCGCCGCTCGGCTCTCGGAGTACTTTCAACAACACACCCGACCGATACACCCATTTCATCATATATAGGTTTCATCCAGTTTTTGTCACGCTCGGCAAGATAATCGTTAAACGTCAGAATATGCACACTATGCCCGTTGGCTGCCGCATAGCACGCCGCGAAAACTGCTGCAAGCGTCTTGCCCTCGCCTGTCTGCATCTGTACCATTTTCCCCTCGGAAAGCGCCAACGCTGCCGCTATTTGCTCGTCAAACGGCATTATTCCGAGAGTTTTTTTTGCAGCCTTAAAGCACCCCGCAAAAACCTCTTCGATGGAATCCCCCTCACAAGCGCCTTCGGACAGTGATTTGATTTTTTCGATGATTTTTTTATCCACAATATCCACCAAGCCTTATGCAGAAACGTTATTTTTTTCGTAAGCCTCACGGGTTTCGGAGGAGATCCTGCGAATGGCGATACCGCGGTTTTCGAGCCATCTCGCGACTGTGCGCGTTGTCTGACCTAGCCGAGCCATTTCGCATAATCTCTCGAAGCTGACCCATTTTGCGGCACAGACCTCGCTTGTCTGAAGTTTCATATCTTCCAACGGTGCGTTCTTGACAAGAACGTAAAAATCCCTCAGCATACTGTCTGTTGTAAGCGTCCACTCGAACCGAAGCTCGTTGATATCGGCATGGATACCTGTTTCCTCAAAAAGCTCTCTTACCGCAGCCTGACGGCTTGTTTCGCCCGAAACGGCGCACCCGCCCGAACATTCCCACTTGCCGCCGCTTGTTTTTTCGGGAACTCTCTGTGTAAGCAAAATTTCGCCTTTCCTGTTTATTGTCATAATCTGAACAACAATATGATACTCCCCTCTTGGGATAGCCGCTCCCCTTGGGACACGCTTTCCCAAAGGCTCTCTTGCGGAAGTGTACAAATCAAAATACTCCATAAAAACTCCAAATACAGAAAAATACTTAATCACTATATATTATAACATATTTTAATTGAAATTTCAAGGTTGACAGGGCAATTTTTATAGATTATAATATATATAGATATTTTTCTTTGAAAGGAATTTCACAATAATGTACGACCCTGTTATTTTTGACCTTGACGGGACCTTGCTTAACACTATCGGCGACCTTGCGGCGGCGGGGAATTTCACTCTGGAAAAAATGGGATTCCCGCTTCATACTGTTGACGAATTCAGAGCTTTTGTCGGAAACGGGATAAGAAAGCTGATCGAGAGAATGCTGCCCGACGGCTGCTCGGAAGAAACGATACAGACGGCATATTCTGTTTTCGGGGAATTTTACGAGCTGCACAAAGCTGACAAAACCATGCCATATGAGGGAATAACGGAGCTTTTGTCGGAGCTGAACGGAATGGGAATCTCGGCACTTTGCCTTACAAATAAGGACTACAGGTTTTCAAAGGAGCTTTTGTATTCATTTTTCGGAGAGAATATAGCCGAGGTTGTCGGCGCGGGGATAGGTTATCCGATAAAACCCGAACCGTCGGGCGCGGTGTATCTTGCGGAAAAATATTCCCGAAAAAACAAAAAAACGCTGTACGTCGGTGACAGCGGAGTAGATATGATGACCGCGAAAAACGCGGGTCTTGACGCGTGCGGAGTGCTGTGGGGATTCCGCGGAAGAGCGGAGCTTGAAAGCTGTTCGCCGAAATATTTAGCGGAAAACGTTTCGGAGCTTCGGCGTATCATAATCGGCGGATAAAGCCGAGAACGGAATCTGTAACGAACTTCGGAAAACTGCCGTCACCGCTGAAAACTGCCGTTTCGGGAGCGCGGACAGCTTCTGAAAGCTCGTATGGAAACACAGCAAAATCGGATGCGCAGAGCATCGAAACATCTATCTCGGAATCTCCCGCGGAAATGACAATATCCGCGCCAAGACGGGATTTTAACCGCCTTGCCGCCTCACCCTTGTTGACCTCTTTCGGCAGGAAGTAAATTTTCTTTCCGGAAGCCGACACGTTGAGCGAACACTCCTGCGACAGCTCCCTTGCGGTTTCCTCAGGAGGAACATCCTTATCACAATACACGAACAAGTACGAATCGTCCACCATTCGGCAGCGAATGAAGCGCTTGTCCTCCGAAAAACGCTCACCAAGCGCCCGAAGCTCCGATCTGTACGGTTCGATCATACGGGAATATTCCCCGCACCAGTCCGATACTCGTCCGCCGTTTTCAAGCAGAACAGCGCCGTTGGTACATACCGCAAATTCGGGCGAAAGTCCCTCAATCCACCCGATACGCGAATACTGTTCCACCGAACGTGTCGTCACGGGAACGAATTCCGCCCGCGAGATTATCTCGCGCAGCGGCTTTTCACATTCCGGAAGAAAAAATCCCTGTTCCCTGCCGTCAAGCCGCTCTACACAAATGTCGCCGTTCTTTTTGTGCTTATGGGAATAAATAAGTGTGTTGTCGAGGTCGCAGGCAAAAAGTATCTTCATTACAGCTCCTTAAATATCCGAAAGCGCTTTTATTATGCCGCAGGCACGATAATGCTCAAGGTCAAATCTTTCTACGGGAACGTTCTTTTCCTCCGCCAGACGGAAAATATGACCGAGGTATTTTACATCGGACATGTCGTTTACGAGAATTTTCCACGGCACTCTCCGTAAAAGCACACGCGTAGCCTCCCCTATGCCGGGCTTGATAAAATTGATATCTGTGACGCCGAAATGTTCGCGGATTTTTTCAACATCAGAAAGCCCGCGATTATCGCAAATACGTTCGGGAAGCGAAACCTCGCCGCTAGGAAATTCCTTTTCGATAGCTCCGATAAACTGATAGGTAAGGTCCTTCGGCAGCAGCTCGCGATAAAACGCTGCTCCGTGAAAATCATTCTTTCCGATAATATCGGAACGCAGAAACGTCCTCGAAAGCAATCCCGAAACCGTCGAATTAAGACAGGAGCTGGCGATAAGGATATCCTCTCTGGTGCCGCATTTTTCGGTTATATACGCGGGGTCTGACAGCACCGCAAGAGAGCCGTCAAGCCCGTCAAATTCCCGCACAGCTGTCCTAAGCTCGCGGGCTATAGCGCCTTTTCCCACCCACCCGTCGACGAACCGGATATTTTCGGGGGAATGTTTTGAGAGAATATACTTTATGGCGTTTTTATCTATTCCGCGTCCGCGTATGATCGAGATGGTGTAATGCGGAATATCACAGCCGTAATGTGATTTTATGTAACGCTTTATAAGTATTCCGACGGGAGTCCCCGCTCTTGCAAGAGAAACAATGACGGCGTTTCTGCCTTTTTCCTCCCAGATGATACGGGAAACCGCAGCGACGGCATAAGCCGTCGGCTTCGCGAACGCCGAAAGCGCCGCATAATACGTTTCGAGATACTTCTCGCTCGGCTCGTATTCAAGCGGGAGCATTTCCGAATAATGGACCCCGCCTTGTATCAACGGCTCCCGTTCTGCTGCGGGAAGCGGCTTTACAAGCCCCGTTATGTCTTTCAGAAGAACTGTCACGTCCTCGGTGAGATATGTTCCGAAAATTCCTATCAACCCCAAAATAAAAATATTGCCCCTAACGAAATATAAACAGACCGCCGACATTTGAATGTATGTCGGAATATAAAGCTATCAGTCTTTTTTCGGGAAAACCGCGAAGATCTTCCCGCAACCGCAGTCGGCAAGAGCCGCTGCCAGATCCCCAAGCCCCGCCGAAATATCCCCATCGCTGTCGGAAATTATCACAACAAAATCGTGCGGAGCAAGGTCATATATAAATGTTTCTCGTGAATCATCGTAAAAGCTCCGCAGTTTGACGCCGCTGTTTATCGGATAATTTTCGTTGTCGGAAATACCTATCGGACTTCTCGTGGTCGAGTGGCATAGAACACACCCGCCGTTTCTTTCCTCGGATATTTCCCCAAAGATAAGCGAGGGATACATACACTCCTCCGTGCCAAGAACAAGCAGATCCGCGTTTTTCGGGAGTTTCAGGGAATCCTCGGCGCTTGCCATTATTTCATATATCTTCTGCTTGTAATAGCCGGCTTTCACGCCCTTTCGGGCGTCAGGCAGCTTTTCTTTCAGCCTTATTATTTCAACTTCCGGCTGAATTTTCTCCGTGATCTTTTCGGCTTCACGGACGGAAAATTTTTCGGCTTCCTCCGAAAAATCATCACTCTCGATTTTCACAAGATATTCCGAAGTAATGCCGTTCTCCCGCAGTCTTTCCTCATTTTCGGGAGAAACACGGTTGATTATCGAGGCAGCGATAAATTTTTTCTCCTCCGCTTCGGGGAAACGATTTTTCAGGCAATTCACGATATTTATAAGCGTCTTTCCCGTGGAGATCTCGTCGTCGATAAGAATGATCTGCGGAGTGCTTTTTATGAACTCGGAAAGCCCCTCGGCGCAGAGTTTCTGTTCGGCGGCGTGGCTGTGTTCCTCCGAAAAATAAACGAAATTCCCCGCAAAATTTTCCCGTGTCGTATGGATATAAACGCACTCATCGGAAAAACTTTCACATACTGCCGCGCCTATCGCGGTAGCCGTTTCCGCAAATCCGATAACAAGCCCCGTGTCGGGATATTTTGCGGCAAGCGACTTTCCGAGTGTCCTCATCATACCTAGCGATTTTTTCGGCGCTACGGGAATATGCTTCGCCTGAAGCGGATTTACAAGCAAATAATTCCGTTTTGTGTTGTTTATCCTTTTGGCGATTTTCAGAATGTTTTGGACGGTATATTCCATAATTCTCCTCAATATATCAGAACCGGCGTTTCAAGATTTGCCGTTTTCGGCAATATCTCCGAGCTTTCGGGATATTTCCACGGCAGCTCCTCTCCGAAAAGCGCATAAAGCGCTATTTTCGGTATATTTATCCTTGCCGCGGCACAGGACTGTTGAAGCCCGCCCGACATACGCGTGTTGACCTCCAGAAGATAAGCCTGTCCGTTTTGCAGGCGGAATTGAATGTTAGCTGGAGTTTGCAGATTTAATTCCCGCATAATATCGCGGCAGTATCCCATTATCTTTTCGTTGAATTTTATTTCGGAAATCCGATAATGTGACTTGAACCGCGGAATTATTATCTCACCCGATGGCGTTGCCAGACAGTCCGCGCTTATTTCTCCGTCCGCGAGATACGGCATAAGCAGATACGGTATTGAGAAATCATACTCCGATATAACACGCTTCATAGCGTCGATAGTTATCTTCGTTCCGGGTTTGGAGTAAACACCCGAAACGCTCTCTATCGTGTTGTCTATGACCCTGAAGCTCCTTGCGCCCTCGTCAGTGACCAGCTTTGCGCATACTCTTCCGCCCTCGGCGGCAAGGCTCTCGTAAGCTGAAACGAACTGTTCGGCATTGTTCGCGACTTTATACGGCGGAATAAATTCCCGCCCCTCAAAACGGCGGTATGTCCTGCCCTTGTTTTCAAGCAGGTCGATAACGTCCGCGTCGGGCTCTGCAAAAAGTTTAGTCCCGATTTTCCCGAATTCGGAACGGGCGCGGACTATTTCCGCCTGATATCTTCTCGGAACAAAAACGTCGATCTTATTCTCCCTGCAAAAGTTAAGACAGAATTCAACATAATCCCCGCAGGAGATGTCGCTTTCCTCCACGAACCACCGTGCGCACTTCATTTTGTAGAGTGCGTCGGGATTCGTACTTGACCCGTAAAACTCGCACCCGCCGCCCTCTCCCATAAGGTCGATAAGATGATACGCCGTCGTGAACCAGTGATTGAACCAGATGCGCTTATTCATCGGCTTCCTCCCTGATACCGTAAATTTCCCCGAACAACAAAACGCGTTCCGCCCATTTTCTGTGAACCTTGACCTCGTTCATACGCGAGCGTCCGCTGCCCGCAACTCCGAGAGAATTATCCCACGAGAGAATACGTCCGGCGTCCTCAAAGTCCTCCCGTGATACCTTCATACTCTCGAAAATAAGCGGCAGCTGCGACGGGTGTATCGCCGTTTTTCCGATGAAACCGTTCAGTCTGTCAAGAGCAAGCTCCCGCTGCAAGCCGTCAGCCCATGCTCCGTTTCTATCACTTCCGTAATACTCCCACACTGCGCCCGACACAACGTATTCCGACAAAAAAACATTAAGGATATCCGTGAGGATATCACGGACTGTCCCGATGTCATAAATTGTCTGATCCCGCCCCCGCCGAAGTCCATAAAGATTGCAGAAATCATTCCCGCCCACACGGACGTTCAGCACGTTGTCGGAAGCTTTATCAAGCAAGTTTTTCAGTTTTGCAAGCGCGTTTGTCCTTGTGGAAATATCCGCTATTTCCCGTGTTTCAAGAATGGGCATACAATATGTGTCAAGCTTTTGTATTTCTTCAAGAAAGCTCTCCGCGTTGGAGCTGTCGAACTTTGGCAGTATATACCCCGTAAGTATTTCGGCAGCGCCGCCGAGCTTTTTATGTACTCTCCGAAGATGTTCGGGGTTTCGTACCCTCACGAACATTTTCGGCAGTTTTTCCGTGGAAGCTTGCGAATCCGCGATCTTTCCGAGAGTAAAGGCAAGCGTGTTTTCCGCTTCATCAAGCGCATTGTCGGGGATAGTGTCCTCAAGGCAGAACGCCGCTGAAGTGAGAAACTCTATGCTCCCCGAAATTATTTTATCTGCGATCTTTTCGTTGGCAGCAGGAGTATACAATAATCCTCCCAGCGAATACGAAAGCCGTTTTTTATCACTTGTTTTAATTGTTTTCAATTCCTATCCCTGTTCCGCAAAAAATAAGGGCGGAAACGACAAAATTCCCGCCCTTTCTTAAAAATCAGACGTTTACGCCGTAATTACGGCAGAGGGCTTCAAGTCCGCCTTGGAATCCAGCGCCTACCGCATTGAATTTCCACTCGCCGTTATGGCGATATATCTCCCCCGCGACGACGGCGGTTTCAATAGAAAAATCTTCGCCGAGGTCGTAACGCACAAGCTCGACGTGATTTGTGTCGTCGATTATTCTGATATACGCGTTGGAAACCTGACCGAAGTTCTGGCGGCGATTCTCCGCGTCATATATCGTCGCCGAAAACGCGATCTTCTGAATGTTTTCGGGGACTGCCGACAGGTCGACCATGATCTGTTCGTCGTCGCCATCGCCCTCGCCGGTGCGGTTATCGCCTAGGTGCTTCACGCTGCCGGAGGGGTGTTCGAGGTTGCTGTAAAATATAAAGTCGGCGTCGGAAGTTACCTTATCGCCCGTTCCGAGCAGGAACGCCGAAGTATCGAGATCGAACGACTCTCCGCCGTCATATTTGTTCACGTCCCAGCCCAAACCTACGATAAGCTTTGAGATTCCGGGATTTGTTTTTGTAAGGTCGACTTTTTGTCCTTTTGTAAGTGAGATCGGCATAATTTTTTCCTCCTGAAAGATAATGTTGAAATTCCAACATTATATATTATAACACAGTAAGGAATTTTTTTCAAGCATTTTATACTGAAATCTTCCGTGACAACAGAAGATTTTACTTTCTTTTTGAAGAATAGAGCATTTTATTGTCTTATATCTGACATTGACCCACATTCATTTATCCGATATGCAAAGTCTGTCCGTTTATTATATAATTCAAATGAAAAAGCTCCCGAAAAACGGGAGCTTGATTTTAAGAGCCTGTTCACATAAACCTAAACGCTCGGATAGCAAAACGAACGTTGAGCGTTTACGGAAGCAAGCTCTAGGTTTCGTTGATCTTCGAGCCGCTCTTGAAAATAAGTGCCGCGATAAGTCCGAAGAATATCGCTGCCGAAATTCCTACAGCCGCGTTAGTAAATCCGCCCATAAACGCGCCTAAAATGCCGTTGCTGTCAACAGCCTCGCGCACGCCTTTTGCCAGAAGATAGCCGAATCCCGTAAGCGGTACGGTCGCGCCGCCGCCCGCGAAATTTACTATCGGTTCATAAACTCCGATCGCTCCGAGGACTACTCCTGCCACAACGTAAGACGTGAGTATCCTTGCCGGAGTAAGCTTCGTAAGGTCGATAAGCACCTGACCTATCGCACACAGAAGTCCCCCCACAAGAAAAGCCCAGACGTATTCCATAAACATATCCATATTTTCTTTTCCTCCTTATTCGGAAGTTATCTCGACAGCGTGAGCAATGCCGGGTATCGAGCCGCCCTGCTGCACCATAGTCGGCGACATGAGCGCCCCCGTCGCGGTGTAGAGTATCCTTTTAAGCTCGCCGCGCCGTACCTTTTTAAGAAAATAAGCGCACATCATAGACGCGGAACACCCGCAGCCCGAACCGCCCGCGTGGACGTCCTGCTTGTCACGGTCGTATATCATCAGACCGCAGTCCTTGTGTCTGCCCTCAAGGGATACTCCGTCACGCTTGAAAAGCTCGTACATCATATCGCTTCCCACCTGTCCGAGGTCGCCCGTGATGATAAGGTCGTAATTTTCGGGGTGAGTTCCCATATGCTTCATATGGCGTGTTATCGTATCGTAAGCCGCGCCTGCCATAGCCGCACCCATATTGTTGAGGTCGGTTATTCCCATATCCTGTATTTTTCCGACAGTTGCCGCCCGAATAAACGGAGGTCTTTGCGAAGCGTCGATAATAGCAGCGCCCGAAGCGGTCGCCGTCCACTGAGCCGTGGGAGTTCTCACTCCTCCATAGTTCAGCGGAAAGCGGAATTGCCTTTCAGCTGACGAAAAATGCGACGACGTGACCGCGGCAGCGTTTTCGACATAGCCCGCGTTCACCATAGAAGCCGCCAGCAGCAAGCCCTCCGCAAATGTCGAGCAGGCTCCGTAAATTCCGACAAAAGGAATATAGAACTCTTTTAATCCGTATGACGAGCCGGTACATTGGTTAAGCAGATCTCCCGCAAAGATGATATCCATTTTTCCGGATTCAAGCTCCGCTTTTTCCATAGCGTATTGCAGGGATTTTTTCTGAAGCCCCGCCTCCGCCTGTTCCCATGTGTCCGTGCCGCCCTTGTTGTCCTCGATCACCTCGTCAAATTCGCTTCCGTAGGGACCTTCGCCCTCGACCTTTCCGACTACCGCCGCAAAGGACGTAACGGAAGCGTTGCTGAACTTGAAAGTTTTTCCTTCACACATTCCCATAGCTTAACCTCCGAACGTTTTGAAACAATAGTAGATAAGCCCGTAAATTATTGACGCGGATATTCCGTAAACAAGTACGGGTCCCGCAATAACAAACATCTTTGCTCCAAGACCGAGGACGTACCCCTCAGACTTGAATTCAAGAGCGGGAGAAACCACCGAGTTTGCGAATCCCGTTATCGGAACGAGAGTTCCCGCGCCCGCGTGCTGCGCCAGTCTGTCGTAGAGTTTAAGACCCGTAAACAGCGCCGACAGGAAAATAAGCGACATAGAAGTCAGCATTCCCGCCTGCTCCATATCCATTCCCGCCATTTGATAGAGATTCAGCAGAAGCTCGCCAATAACGCAAATCCCGCCGCCGATAACAAACGCCATAGGTATAGTCTTGTACATGGCGGAGGGTGGAGAAATGCGCTTTGCAAGCTCGCCGTATTCCTGATTCGATATATTCAAAGTAAAAACTCCTTTCGGAAATATTTTTTTCTTCGGAATATATTTTGTCGGTCGGAGCGTCAAAAATTCAGTTTTTTTGTCGGAAATTTCTGCATTGGAAAATTCGTCAAAAAAATCCGCCCCTCAAATGAGGAGCGGATACTGCCCGTTTGTAAATTACTTCTTGATAATTTTCGAGAATTCAAGAGCCTTGCCGAGGTCGCCTTCGACCTTCAGTTTTCCGGTAGTGTAAGCAATAACCGGATCCAGCTTTCCGTCCATAAGCTTTACAAAGTTCGCCGGTTCAAGAGTGACGGCGCAGGAGCGGTCGCGGTAATCATACGGTTCTGCGGAGATCTTTCCGTCTTTTATCTCGACGTAAAAAACGCCGCCGTTCTTTCCCGTAAGGTTCACCTGCACAGCGAGAAAATCCTTTCCCGTTGCGTCGTAACTTGCCGCAGCAGCTTTTACCTTAGCCATAATTTCATCAAAAGTCATATTGTTCTCCTTTCGTCGGCGGTTTATTTTTTTACCCGCCGAATATAATTATACCATAAAATGTTAAATTTGTCAAGCAAGTTCAACGATAATCCGCAACATCTATCCAAGTGAGCAAGACCTCGCGTTCATCGGGCTTTTTGAATTTCAACTGAGCTGCCGCGATAATAGGGATCCAGTCGTAGACCGCCCTCTTGGAGCAATTTGTTTTTTCGCAGTATATTTTGAGGTATTTTTCAGCTGACTCTGTCCGATGCTTCAAGCAGAAATTGATGTAAGTCTTGGCGACATCGGCGCAGGCATTACCCTGCTTTGCCTTAAGCCAGTCCACGATAAAAACGCCGTCGGTGTTTACAATTATGTTGTCGGGTGAAAAATCTCCGTGACAAAGCGTGTTGCTGTCGGGCATAGCGGAGAGCCGCGTCAGAAGCTCGTATTTTTTAACGTCGTCGATAATATCCAGTCCGTCTATCGAACGCTTGATATAGTCTTTCAGCCTGCTAAGTTTTATTGAACAAAGGGAATTTATCTCTATTTGCAGATCGACCATTTTTTCGAGATAAGCCTCTTTATTTGCGGGTTTTTCGCGGATAAGTTCGTCCATGGTTTTTCCGCTGATATGCTGATAAATTATAGCCCACTTTCCGTCAATTCTGGTGATCTCCTCAAACGGCGGGATCCTTGCGAAGCCTGTTTCCTCAACTCTCGCATGAGTAAGTGCCTCGTAAAGTACGACGCTTTTCGGCTCGTCTGCGTCCTTAAAAATTTTGACGCACTTGTCGTCCGCCTCGTAAACCTGAACCTTTTCGCTTTCGGCAATAAGTCTTTTAAGTTCCATAACGCACGTCCTTTCAGAATTTGCGATTTCTTTATTTGATTATACCACATTTTTCCGCTCGTGTCAATAAAAATTTTTTATGATTTTTTTGGAGTATATTATAATATGTATGATTTGGAAATTTTATGGGAATTTTGCGGAATTTATCTAAAAAATAGTTGTACTACAGCTTTTTGATTTTTATGCTGAAACGGTGAATTTCGGCGAGATAATTCACACTTTTCTAAAGGTAGTTTACCGAAAGTTTTTATATTGTTGATTTTGTCCCTCGGATCTTCTCGAAATCCGAGGATTTTTATTTTCCTGAAAATTGAAAAATGGCTTAACCATGCGGTTTTTTCGTGTGTTATTTTCAGTGATAACATTAGTACAGCACAACATGAACGCACTTAATGCGTACAACAAGCTGAACGCTAACGTAGCA
>CANRNN010000005.1 GCA_947632025.1 uncultured Clostridia bacterium
ATGGTGGAAGTTATAGGGCTCGAACCTATGACCCTCTGCTTGTAGGGCAGATGCTCTCCCAGCTGAGCTAAACTTCCGTACTTCATTTCTATCAGAAAAAAATTTTCTAACGACTTTTTTATTTTACACCTTTTTTTTAATTTTGTCAAGGGCTTTTTTCGACATTTCGACATTTTGTATATTTTAACGAATCTGCTTCCGGCAAATGGCAATTTTTCAAAATAATTTCTACGTTTTGCACAAATTTTTCAGGTAAAAATTACAAGCTATATATCCCCGAAATCAACGCAAACTAACAGCGAATCCACAGAGGGGAGGAATTTCAATGGATAAAACAGCTCTTACGCTGTCTATAATCGGCGGATTGAACTGGGGCTTGATGGGCATTTTCGGATTTGACGCGGTAGCGTGGTTCTTTGGCGGTTCAAGCTCTGTTCTCAGCCGTATCGTTTATATAGTTATAGCGCTGGCTTCCTGCTGGTGCATTTCCTTGCTTTTCCGCAGGAACGCTATTGCCAAGGAAGTCTGACATTTTGCCGAAATTTTCCGATAAATTTTGTGCAGTTTCACGAAAATATTATTGACTAAATTTCGGTTTTTATTCAAAACAAAGCTCCTCGCCGCCCGCGTGGAGCTTTTTTAGCAGTTTACAGTGTATAGTGTACAGTGAACAGTATTGGACAGAGATATCCGCTTCGCGGATTTATTAGATTGTTACAAAGTCATAATGCTGACGAAACAATGGGCAGCCGACGCAGCTTCACGGTTGCTGAATTTACAGTCGCCGGCAAAATGGGAAATCCTGTAAGGCGATTGATTCGTCAACGTTACCACTTTATGACAATCAAATACTTCGCCGACAGGCGAAATTCCCTGTACAGTGAACAGTATTGGACAGAGATATCCGCTTCGCGGATTTATTAGATTGTTACAAAGTCATAATGCTGACAAAACAGCGGTCAGCCGACCCTAGCTTCACGGTTGCTGAATTTACAGTTGCCGGCAAAACGGGAAATCCTGTAAGGCGATTGATTCGTCAACGTTACCACTTTATGACAATCAAATACTTCGCCGACAGGCGAAATTCCCTGTTCAATACTGTACACTATACACTCAACACTGTCAACTGATTACCCCTCCTCCGACGACGGTGTCGCCGTCGTAGAGGACGACCGCCTGACCTGCTGAGATCGCTCTCTGCGGCTCGGAAAAACGTACCGTGACAGTGCCGTCGGGATTTGAAAACGCTTCCGCTTCGGCTTCTTTGCTGTGGTAGCGTGTTCGTGCCGTTACTTTTATCGGTCTTTCAGGCGGAGTGTCATAGGTTATCCAGTTGAAATCACGGGCAATAAGCTCTTTGGAAAATAATTCCTTTTCCGTTCCGAGCTTTACGGTGTTGTCCGAGGTGGATTTTTCCAGAACAAAAAGCGGCTCGGAGTAGGAGATCCCCAGTCCCTTGCGCTGTCCTATAGTATAGCGGATAAGCCCGCGGTGCCGACCGAGTACGCGTCCGTCCGACATAACAAAATCTCCGTCAGGGTATTTTTTTCCGCTGAAATTTTCTATAAACGCCGCGTAATTCCCGTCGGGAACAAAGCAAATATCCTGACTTTCGTGCTTTGAGGCGTTAAGAAGCCCGCTTTCCTTTGCGAGCGCCCGCACCTGTTCCTTGTCGGAAAATTCACCCAGCGGAAAGCGCGTTCGCGCAAGCTGCTCCTGCGTCAGAAAATACAGAACGTAGCTCTGGTCTTTCGCCTCGTTCAGAGCCTTTTTCAGCAGCCACCGCCCGCTTTGCTCGTCAAATTCGACCCTTGCGTAATGTCCTGTAACGATAACATCACACATAAGCGCGTCGGCTCTCTCGAACAGCTTCCCGAATTTGAGCCAACGGTTACATTCAATGCACGGGTTCGGGGTTTCGGCGATCTCATACGAGTGAACGAACTGCGCGATCACCTTTTCCCGAAATTCATCCACAAAATTGAATACATAAAACGGTATTCCCAGCTTTGCGCATACGTTTCCCGCGTCCTCGGCGTCGTCTGCTGTGCAGCAGGATTTTTCAGTAAAATCTCCGGAATTTTCGCGCAGCTTCATAGTCGCCCCCACGCACTCAAATCCCGCTTTTTGCATTAAAAGAGCGGCGGCAGAGCTGTCCACGCCGCCGCTCATAGCTATAAGCGCCTTAGCCATTTCCAAGCTCCAGCATACGGTCAATGCAGACTTTTGCTTTCAGGCGGGTATCCTCGTCGAGTATTATCTCCTCGCCGTAATTGCCCTCTAAGCAGTGCAGGACGCTTGCTATTTTTGTCAGCTGCATATTCCTGCACACGAAGTTTTTAGACAGCGGGTAGAATCTCTTTTCGGGGCAGTCTATTCCGAGGTGCTGCACTATGCTGTTTTCCGTGCCGATTATAAATTCCTTTGCGTCGGAATTTTTGGCGTAGTCCATAATTTCGGTCGTAGAGCCGACAAAGTCCGCCAGCTTCACAACGGAGGTATCACATTCGGGGTGTGCCAGAAACAGCGCGTTCGGGTGGAGCTTCTTTGCTTTTTCGACTTCGGAAGCGTCAAACTGCGCGTGCGTCGGGCAGCAGCCGTAGACGGTCTGAATGGTCTTTTCGGGGCATTGTTCCGCGATATAAGTTCCAAGATTCTTGTCGGGAATGAACAGAATTTTATCTTCGGGCATACGCTTTATGATCTTCGGGGCGGAGCTTGACGTTACGCAGACATCGCAGACGGTCTTAAGCTCGGCGGTAGTGTTGATGTAAGCGACGACCGCGTAACCGGGGTACTTCTCCTTGAGCTGTAAAAGCATTTGCGGGTCGAGAGCGTCCGCCATAGGGCAAAGCGCGTCCGCTTCCGGCAGGAGAACACGCTTTTCGGGGCAGAGTATCTTCACGGTTTCCGCCATAAAGCGAACGCCGCACATCATAACGGTCTTGTTAGGGACTTTCTGCGCCTTTTGCGCAAGCCCGAAACTGTCGCCGACGTAATCCGCGACTTCAAGAATATCGTGCGTCTGATAGCAGTGCGCGAGAATACACACGTCCTTTTCTTTTTTCAGCTTAAGTATTTTTTCCTGAATATCTTTTATCATAAAAATACCTGTCCTTTCAGTTCAAGAGTTCTGATAGTTCTGCGGTTCAGCCTTTTGCCTTGTCGACTATATCCTTAAGCGATATTCCCGAAAGATAGTCGTCGACGACCTTATACAATCCCTGCCACAGCGGCAGCGTCGCACATTCCGCTTTCATCACACAGGAATTTTCGTCGCCCTGAAGGCACGTCACAGGCGCGAGAGAGCCTTCCGTCGCCCGAAGTATTTCTCCGACGTTATATTCCTCCAAAGGCTTGCACAGCATACACCCGCCCTTTGTCCCGCGGCTTGTCGAGAGCAGTTCTGCCTTTCCGAGGATAGCCACTATCTGTTCGAGATATTTCTTTGACACCCTCTGCCTTTGAGCGATATCGGTAAGCGACACTGCGCCCTCGTCCTCGTGCAGAGCCACGTCTATCATAAGCCTGAGCGCGTATCTTCCCCTTGTTGAAATTTTCATTAAAAAGATCACCTTGAATCACATTATATAAACGCTAACTATATTATACCACCAAATTCCCTGCTTTTCAATAGGAATTTGAAATTTTTTCGCGCAAATTATTTATAATCACTTTACATTTTATAAAAAATGTGGTATAATAAAAATTGAAAACGTTGGCGTCCGCGGGAAATGTCCGTTCGGGTCAGACCCGCGCGTCAGGGCAGTATTTTGTCCCCGCGCCCATTGCGGGAACGGAAATTTCGGGATCCATTATCTGATTCGGGATATATTTTAAGAAAGGAATTACGGATATGGCACGGTCAATACTTATCACAGGCGGAGCCGCAAGCGGAAAAACAAGATTTGCGGCTTCATATTTTTCAGGCTGCGACAACGTTCTCTACCTGAGAGTCGGAGGAGAGATCGACAAGGACGTAAAGCACCGCATCGAGTTCGATAACAAAAATCGCGGCGTGGAATGGGAAATAGTCAGCAAGGATACCCTCACCCCCTGTCAGGAAATAGGCAGCCATAAGTTCGTCATTTTTGACAGCTTAAGTTCATTCACAAGACTGGCGATAAGCAGACTTCCGTCTGTCGAGAACGTAAGCGATAAGGATAAAAAAGCTCTGGAGGAAATGGTGATAAATTCCGTCGGCGACGTTCTCGAAAAAATGCGTCAGAATAACGGAAATATCGTCATCATCACCATCGAAACAGGCTTCGCGAACGCCGCGGAGCAGGGCTTTATGGCGGTTTACCGTGACGTTCTGGGCAGACTTAACCAGCGTATCGCAAACGCCTCGGACGAGGTCTATTTTTCCGCAAGCGGAATTCAGTTCAAAATAAAGTGACCCGAATACCACCGCACATTGAACAATACATATTACGGAGGGCAAATTTATGACTTTTGAAGAATTCATTATGCAGGCACGCGAAATGAACGCGTCCGATATCCACCTCACGGTCGGAGCGCCCACGGTTATCCGCGTGAACGGCGAATTAAGAAAGTATCAGGACCTGTCCGATCAGGTCGTCCACCGCACTATCGTTTCCATTCTCTCGGCAGAACAGGAGAAAAAACTTACCGGGGGCGAGGATATAGACTTTTCGTTCGAGCTTCCCAACGGCGCAAGACAGCGTGTAAACGTGTTTCACCACGGCGGACGGCTTGCGTGTTCGATACGTCTGCTGAACGCGACTATACCCAATCTCGACCAGCTGGGAATGCCGAAAGTACTTTTGGATCTCGCCAAGAAAAGAAGAGGTCTTATCCTCGTAACAGGTCCTACGGGCGCGGGAAAATCCACCTCTCTCGCCGCGATGATACAGCATATAAACGAAACAAGAGCCTGCCATATCATCACAATAGAGGACCCTATAGAGTACCGCTACGATCAGGCAAAGGCTACTATCCACCAGCGTGAGATAGGGCGCGACGTTCCGTCGTTCGAGTACGCTTTGAGAAGCGCGCTGCGTGAGGACCCCGACGTTATCCTTATCGGAGAGATGCGCGACTATGAAACCATCTCCCTTGCTATGACTGCTGCCGAAACGGGACATTTGGTTTTCGGCACTCTGCACACAAGCTCTGCTTCGCAGACGATAGACCGTATCATAGACGTCTGCCCGTCGCAGGCGAAGGAGCAGGTGCGTATGCAGCTCGCGAATATGATACAGGGTATCGTCGCGCAGACGCTCGTTCCCACCAAGGACGGAAAGGGAAGATGTGCCGCCGTCGAGGTAATGCTCGGCACGGACGCTATACGCAACCTTATACGTTCCAATAAGGTCACGCAGATGGACACGACTATGCAGGGCGGTTCTGCGGTCGGAATGCAGACGCTTATCGACAGCCTGCACCAGCTTTACAAGGACGGCAGGATAAGCTACGCGACCGCCATGGAATTTGCCAACAATCCCGAAGAAATGGAGAAAAAGCTTCTCAGTCATTAAAATTTTGTATTCCGCGAAAATATAAGCCCCTCACGCGAGGGGCTAATTTATTTTATTCCGTAATTTCCGTATCATGCTCTGTAGCGCACCATTTTCGCGAACGCCGATACTCCGTCAAGGTCGTTTTGGTCGGGGTGTTCCTTATGCATAAAGAGAAAATGCCCCGGACAGTTGTAGAATTTCTCGAAAACGCGTATTCCGAGCTTTTCGGCAAACGGCTTTATTTTCCTGAACGCCGAACTTCCCGAAGCGGACGAGCCGAACACCGCCAGTGTGCCTATCTTGTCGGCGTTCTTTTCCAGAAATTCATACACCGATTTGTCGGGACTTCCCGCATATACCGAACTTCCAAGAAGTACAATGTCAGCTTTTTCTTCAAGCTGTGTGTCTGTCGTTTCTGCATTTGTTTCTACAGCGGCAGCCGCGCTTTCCGCCAACAGTTTCGTGTTTCCCGAACGGGAGCAGTATATTACCTTTATCGTCATGGCTTTCCGTCCTCACTTTGTTTCTTCATAAGCGCGTCTTACCGCGATAGCAAGCTGGTCGGCGCAGGAAGTAGGTCTGCGTCCGCAGGTGTTCCCGCGAAGATACTTCTCGATCTTGTCGACTGTCCAGCCGTCCACGAGCTTTGAAATAGCTTTCAGATTTCCGTTGCAGCCGCCCATAAACTCGATATTCGTGATAACGTCGCCGTTTATGTCGAAACTGATGATCTGAGAGCAGGTGTTCTGTGTCTGATAATTGTACCTCATTGATAATTACCTCCAAAATAAGCGTTCGGGAATTTTACGGGTTTCACAAAGCCGATTTGACCTTTTCCATAACGTTTTTCATAGATTCGGTCGGCTCGAATCGCGCGAGTATCTCACCGTCGCGGCTTATGAGAAATTTCGTGAAATTCCACTTGATATTGCCGTTGTTTTTGTAATCTTTGTCCATTTTCTTTGCGGCAGCGGACAAAATAAGCGTCATGGGGCTTTTGCCGAAGCCCTCGAATTTTGTGTTCTCGGAAAGATACTTGAAAAGCGGGTCGGCGTTCTCGCCGAGAACATCTATTTTCGAGAATTGAGGAAAAGTTATCCCGTACCGTCCCGTGCAGAATTCGTGAATTTCCTCGTCGTCGCCGGGAGCCTGATTCGCGAACTGATTGCACGGAAAATCCAGAATTTCAAGACCGTCTTTCGCGTGTGCGTCGTACAGATCCTGAAGCTCGTCATACTGCGGCGTAAAACCGCACCCTGTCGCGGTATTCACGATAAGCAGGACTTTTCCCTTATAATCCGCGAGGGAAACCTCGCTGCCGTCCCTTGCCTTCACCGTAAAATCGTAGATCGACATATTTTTTCCTCCTGTTTTGTGTAATATTCATCTGTGAGCGGTAAAGCCCCATAAGTATATTATACCGTATCGGTGGGAATTTGTCAACCGACGGAATCTGAAATTACGGTGAAATTTTCCTTTTATCTTAACGGATATCGCAGTTCGGGAGAGCAGTCCTGAGCTCCGACAGCTTTCCGTGCGGAAACTCGTTGTCGTCAATTTCAAGAATCTGAAGCCAAGTCATTTTCGCGAGCGGCGAGGGGTCGTAAATCTCGTTGTCGGACAAATTGAGAATTTCAAGCTTTGTAAGCCCCGTCACCGCCGAAACATCGGAAATTTCGTTGTCCGAAAGATACAGGTCAATAAGGTTCGTAAGGCTCGAAACGGGCGAAATATCGCGCAGATCGTTGTCCTCAAGATAGAGATACCTAAGTCCCGTAAGGCTTGACAGCGGTCTTATGTCCGTAATCTCGTTGTCGGAAAGCCGCAGCGACGTAAGCGAAGTCAGCCCCGACAGCGCGGAAACATCTCTTATGTCGTTGTCGGAGAGCGTGAGATTTTTAAGATTTGTAAGACCGCCGAGCGGCGAGATATCGTAAATGTCGTTGTCGAAAAGCGTCAGCGTGTGCAGATTTTTGAGGTTCGCAAGCGGCGAAATATCCCGCACGTCGCAGTCCGCCAGCGTAAGCGCGATCAGGTTTTCGAGCCGTCCGATTTCGCGCATATCCGTAGCCGTCAGCCGCTCGTTTGTGAGAGTAAGCGTGGTGGTGTCCGCGACGGAATAGCTTTGCCCGCGGATAATAACGACATTCCCGCTCTCCGAGGGGGATTGAGGTGCGGAGCTTTCGGGAGAACTTGCGCTGCTTTGCGGAACGTTCTCCACAGGCGCGGAACTTTCAACGCTTGCTATACTTTGTGAACTTTCCGAACTCTGCACACTTTCGCTTGTCGAAGCCTGAGAACTCTCCGAACTTTCGCTTTCAAGAGAATTTTGTGAACTTTCTGAACTCTCCGGACTTTCCGAGATGTTTGAGGAACTTTCCGAAATTTCAAATCCCTTTGAACCGCTGTCGATATAGTCCGCGCCGCCGGTGCTGCCGTTACAGCCTGAGATGCACATTACTGTCAAAAAAGCCACAGCAGACAAAAAAGCCGTTTTTTTCTTTTTCATATGAACTGCCTCCCATATTGTTTTCACTCTAAATTATACAACTTAAACCTTGTTTTGTCAAGACGGAAAACGATTACATTTTTTTGTGAAATTACTTGAAATTTCGGAATAGATATGGTATAATGTATATAGCGCATATATACTTGGAAATTAGGTAAGATGTCGGAGCCACCCTCTAACCTCTTACCTCTAATATCTAATTTCTAAACAGGAGGTCTTTTCCAATGGCGGATATTCAAAAACTGTATGAGCTTTGGCTCGAAAAGGCGGTCGAGGACCCCGATCTCAAAAAAGAACTGGAGTCTGTCAAAAACGACGAGGAAGGGAAATCCGACCGTTTCTACCGCGAACTGGAATTCGGTACGGCGGGACTTCGCGGAGTTATAGGCGCGGGTACTAACCGTATGAACGTCTACACCGTAAAGCAGGCGACTCAGGGACTGGCGGATTATATCATCAAAGAGGGTCTGGAAAAAAGCGTCGCTATAGCTTACGACAGCCGCATAAAAGCGGATTATTTCGCACGCTCGGCGGCGGAAGTCCTCGCGGCAAACGGAATAAAGGTACATATCTATAAAGAGCTTATGCCTACGCCTATGCTCTCGTGGGCGGTAAGATATCTTAAGTGCGGCGCGGGCATAGTCGTAACAGCGTCACATAACCCCGCAAAGTACAACGGATATAAGGTCTACGGCGCGGACGGCTGCCAGATGACCTCCGAGGCGGCTGATAAGGTACTCGCTAATATCCTTAAAACGGATATGTTCGGCGGAATAAAGTCGGTCGGCTTTGAAAAAGCAGTTTCCGACGGCATCGTAAAGTATATAGACGATTCCGTTATCGACGCCTATATCGCAAAAGTCCGTGAGCAGAGCCTTCACAGCGACCTCGTGCCTTCAAGTAACCTCAAAGTCGTTTATACCCCCCTCAACGGTACGGGAAACAAGCCCGTCCGCCGTATTCTGAAAGAAATAGGCGTAAAGGACGTTGTCGTAGTGCCGGAACAGGAAAATCCCGACGGGAATTTCACTACCTGCCCGTACCCGAATCCCGAAATCCGCGAGGCGCTGCAGAAAGGTCTTGAACTCTGCGATAAGGAAAAGCCCGATCTGCTGCTCGCGACAGACCCCGACTGCGACCGCGTGGGAATCGCCGTTCCCGACGGCAACGGCGGCTACGAGCTGTTCACAGGAAACGAAACGGGCGCGCTGCTGCTCGATTATGTCTGCAAGGAGCGTATCGCTCTCGGAAGAATGCCCAAAAATCCCGTTGCGGTAAAAACAATAGTTACCAGCGACATCACGAAGGCTATCGCCAAAAAATACGGCGTGGAACTGCGTGAGGTGCTTACGGGATTCAAATACATCGGCGAACAGGTCGGTCTGCTTGAAGCGGCAGGCGAGGAAGAGCGCTATATCTTCGGCTTCGAGGAGAGCTACGGCTACCTCGCGGGCGGTTATGTGCGCGATAAGGACGCAGTCGTGGCGTCTATGCTCATCTGCGAAATGGCGGCGTATTACCGCTCCAAGGGCGTTTCCATGATAGAAGCAAGAAAACGTATGTACGACGAGTACGGCGTATACCTCAACAAAGTCGAGAGCGTCGGCTTCGAGGGCGAAGCAGGTATGACCAAGATGAAGGAAATTATGGGCGGTCTGCGCAAGGACGCTCCCAAGAGCATCGGCGGGCTTAAGGTGCTGGCTGTCACCGACTACAAGGAGAGCAAGACCGTTACCGCCGAAGGCAAGACCTCCGAGGTGAAGCTCCCTAAGAGCGACGTTATAACGTTCACGCTCGAAAACGACGCGTCGGTCATCATTCGTCCGTCGGGTACAGAGCCGAAAATCAAGGCTTATTATACCACAAAGTGTGACAAGAAAGAGGACGCTGCCGCTCTTCAGGCAAAACTTTCGGCAGATTTCACAAAAATTCTCGGAGTTTGATTCTCGAATTTGTGAATTCCGTCATCTGAAAAGCCCTTGCAATTTTCCGTGGAGTGTGTTATAATTAAAAGGTATTGATATGCAATTACGGAAATTTGCAGATAAAGATGAGAGGTGACAATCAATGAAAGAGGGAATCCACCCCGATTATCAGCCGACGACTATAAAGTGCGCCTGCGGAAACGTTATCGAAACACGTTCCACAAAAAAGGACATCAGAGTCGAGATATGCTCTAAGTGCCACCCGTTCTATACGGGCAAGCAGAAGCTGGTCGACAGCGGCGGACGCGTAGACAGATTCAAGAAGCGCTACAATATCGGCAAGTAAAAGCGCTTGGTTAATTGTTGAAAAGGAAAACTCACGCATGAGCATTTGTGCGTGAGTTTTTGTTTCCGTAAGGAGCGAATTTTGTCGGGAGGACGAATGGAGTACAGGACGATAGCGGGGCGCTGTGAAGCGCGTTTTGAGGAGAAAAAATCGGAATTCATAGGGTATGCCGCCCCCGTTTCAAGCGAGGAGGAGGCTGTCGGATTTATCGAGGAAATACGCACTATGCACCGAAAGGCAACGCATAACTGCTACGCATATATACTGCGGGAAAATTCGGCGGCGCGTCATTCCGACGACGGCGAACCGTCGGGTACGGCAGGTGTGCCTATATACGAGGTGCTGCGAAAAGGGGGACTTACCGATATAGTTTGTGTGGTAACGCGCTATTTCGGCGGAATACTGCTGGGCGCGGGAGGACTTGTAAGGGCGTACACCCGCGCTGCAAAGGACGCCGTCGACGCGGCTGAAATAAAGGTCATGGCAATGTCGGAGGAACTTAAAATTTCGCTTGATTACGCGCTTTACGGGAGAATGCCCGCGATATTTCAGCTGTTCGACGTTAAGGTCGAAAACGAGAATTTCGGCGGGAATGTGGAAATAACTCTCCGCGTCCGCGCGGAACAGTCCGAGGAATTTCAAAAGTCACTAGTGGATTCCTGTAACGGAAAAATTATTGTGCAAGGTCTACAAAAAGATTGGTATAATTTTGCGTAAAATGACGAAAATTCCGGAGCAAAAAAGGTAAAATCAGTCGAGAATTGTATTTAATATTGTAAGGGTATTTTTTTGATTTTTTCAGGAGGAATTTATGCTGCCGCGTGAGAGAATTATGGCAAACGAGCGCTTGACGCTTTCGGAATACGCGTGCAAAGCCGAGGACAGTCGCGGCAGACAGGTGTACGAAAAACCCTGCGATTTCCGCACGGATTTTCAGCGCGACCGCGACAGGATAATTCACTGTAATTCCTTTCGCAGATTAAAGCATAAAACTCAGGTGTTCCTTATACCGCACAGCGACCATTACCGCACGCGGCTCACTCACACGCTTGAGGTAAGCCAGATATCGCGGACTGTCGCGTGCGCGCTGGGCTTGAATGAGGATCTGACCGAAGCCGTCGCGCTCGGACACGACCTCGGACATACGCCGTTCGGACACGACGGAGAACGTATTTTGAACAAACTTATGCCGTGCGGATTTGCGCATAATCTCCAGAGCAGGCGCGTGGTAGAACGCCTTGAAAAGGACGGGCAGGGGCTTAATCTCACGTTTGAGGTCGTCGACGGGATAGTCGGACATCGGGGCAGCTCGGCGCTTCCCGTGACGCTGGAGGGGAGAGTTGTCCGCTTCTGCGATAAGATAGCATACATCAATCACGATATAGAGGACGCGATACGCGGCGGAGTTATAACGGCGCAGATGCTTCCCGAAAAACCCGTGAGGATCCTCGGAAAAACGAAATCAGAGCGTATAACGAGCCTTGTGCGCTCGCTTGTGGAAAACAGCGGCAGCGATATTTTATTTGACAGCACGACCGAAGAAGCTTTCGGGGAGCTGCGGGAATTTATGTTTGAGAAAGTCTATCGTGCGGCTCCAACAATAGCGGAGAAGGACAAGGCTTCCCGTATCGTGGAATATCTTTTCGGGTATTTTTTGAAGCACAAGGACGAAATGCCGCCGCTTTACATCGAGATTGCCGACAGCGAGGGCATCGAACGTGCGGTCGGCGACTACATAAGCGGAATGACCGACGAGTACGCTGTTGATTACTTCAAAAAGCTTTTTATTCCCAAAGGCTGGAACAAAGGCTACATCGACTAGCGGCTGCCGCAGTGAGAGCCTTTGGGGCGCGAACATCGTGTTCGCGCTATGTTGGCTCTCCTTGCAACATCGTGTTGCCGCGGGCGTTCGCTTCGCGCGTAGACAAAGACTTGCAATAATATTGCGCGAGAATATTGTGGACGATTATCAGTGGCGGCGAATCGCCGCAGTGATAACTGTGACAATCAAATACTTCGCCGACAGGCGAAATTCCTTGTCCAATACTGTGAACTGTACACTGTACACTGTAAACTGTAATTAAGGGGTAGATATGCGTTTATCGGACGATTTTATACAGAAAATACGCGAAAACAGCGATATAGTGTCAATAGCGCAGAGCTATGTCGAGCTTAAACGCTCCGGCAGCAGTTATATGTGCCGCTGCCCGTTCCATGCGGAGAAAACGCCGTCCTGCTCTATCTCGGCGGACAAGCAGCTGTTCCATTGCTTCGGCTGCGGTGCGGGCGGCGACGTTATAACATTCGTCAGAATGATAGAGAATCTTGACTATATCGACGCGGTAAAGCTCCTTGCAGAGCGTGCGGGAATATCAATGCCGGAGGATAACAGTACCGGCGAGGATCTCTCGAAAAAAAGAATGCGCTTGTATGAAATGAACCGCGAGGCAGGACGCTTCTTCCACCAGACACTGTATTCGGGACAATTCCCGCAGGGACTGGAATATCTCCACAGACGCGGACTGACCGACCATACGATAAAGCTCTTCGGGCTTGGCTACGCACCCGACGATTATCATTATTTACATAAATACCTGAAAAGTCTGGGCTACAGCGATTTCGATATGTTCGACGGGTCGCTGCTTGCCGCAAACGGAAATAAAATGTACGATAAATTCCGCGACAGAGTGATGTTTCCGATTTTCGACACAAGAGGAAATATCGCCGCGTTCGGCGGGAGAACTCTCAAAAAGGACGACAGAACACCAAAATATCTCAACAGCGGCGAAACTATCGCGTTCAACAAGCGGAATATGCTTTTCGCGCTGAATAAGGCGAAAAATTCCAAAGCGGATTATTTTATACTCTGCGAGGGGTATATGGACGTTATCTCGCTTCATCAGGCGGGATTCGACAGCGCGGTTGCGTCGCTTGGTACTTCGCTTACCGAACAGCAGACAAATCTTATCGCAAGACTTAACAAAAAGAGTGTCGTGCTGTCCTACGATTCGGATACAGCCGGACAGACCGCCGCGTCAAGGGCAATAAATATGTTCTCGGCGGTCGGGATACACGCAAGGGTGCTGCGCGTAGAGGGCGCAAAAGATCCGGACGAGTTCATCAAAAAATACGGAGCGGCTGCTTTTAAGGAGCTTATCGAGAAGTCGGCGGGCGCGTTCGATTTTCAGATGTCAAAGCTCTCGGACGGACTGGATATAAATTCCGACGACGGGAAAAGCGAGCTTCTTAGGCGTTCCGTCCCGTTCCTTAGCGGCATCGGAAACGATATCGACAGGGCGGTCTATATTTCTAAGGTCGCAAAAAATACGGGCATTCCCGCCGAAACAATAACCGGTATCGTAAACCGCGAGATGCGCCGCAGTAAACGCCGCGAATATTCGGCACAGCAGTCCGCGGCAATTAGAGGAACGTTTGATAAGATAAATCCCGATTCCCGAAAATTCCCGAAAGAAGAACGCGCCGAGCGCGGTATAATCTGTTTTTTGTATCATAATCCGGACAGGCTCGGCTGGCTTTCCGAAAGGCTTACGGGCGAGTTTTTGACTGTTTTCAACAAAAAAGTATTTGAGTTTGTAAAAAAACTTATACAAAGCGGGATAGAACCCGATATTTCTCTGTTCAATGAGGAATTTGAACCCTCGGAAATGGGCAGAATAACTGAAATGATAAGCGACGGCAAGTTTGCCGATAACCTCGATGTGGTCGGGGATTTTGTGAAGGTCATAAATGAAAGCGCCGCTCCCGCACAGAAGGATCCGAGGGAGATGACAGCGGAGGATCTTCTTAATATCGTTCAAAAGACAAAGGAGAGTCGAAAGTAAATGGGATATTCAAATTCTATTGAGGATCTGCTTAAAGAGGGCAGGACCCGCGGAAGCCTGACCGCAAAGGAGGTAAGCGACGCACTTGAGCAGTCGGGTATGAGCGACGAGCAGATAAGCCGCCTGTTTGAGAAAATCTCGGATATGAATATAAAGGTCGTCGATGAGGGCGACGACGAGGATATCGACTTTGACGGCTTGTTCAACGGCGGAGGACGCGGAGATAACGACGACACGGACGACGATTACCTCGTTCCCGACGACGCCGTAAAGTCGTTCCTGAAAGATATAGGAAAGATACCGCTTCTCTCAACAGAGGAGGAAATAGAGCTTGCAGAGCGCTACGCCAAGGAAAACGACGAAAACGCAAAGAACCGTCTTATCGAGGCAAATATGCGTCTGGTGGTGAGTATTGCCAAAAAATATGTAAGGCGCGGTATGCAGTTTCTTGACCTTATTCAGGAGGGAAATGTCGGACTTATCAAGGCGGTCGAGAGATTCGACTACACAAAGGGATTCAAGTTCTCGACGTATGCCACATGGTGGATAAAACAGGCGATAACACGCGCTATCGCCGATCAGGCAAGAACGATACGAATACCCGTCCATATGGTGGAAACCATAACTAAGGTTAAAAAAGCACAGGGCTACCTTCTGCACGAAAACGGCACCGAGCCTTCCGAGGAGCAGATAGCAAAATATCTCGGAATATCTTCCTCAAAGGTGAGGGAAGTGCTGCGCATTTCTCAGGATCCGGTATCGCTTGAAACCCCTATCGGAGAGGAAGAGGACAGCCATCTGGGGGATTTCATTCCCGACGAGGACGCTGTCGCTCCCGATGACGAGGCAAATCACGCTATGCTCAAGGAAACGATAATGCAGGTACTTGATACGTTAAGCGAACGGGAAAAGCTCGTAATTATGATGAGATACGGGCTGTATGACGGTCAGCAGAGAACGCTCGAATATGTCGGAGAAAAGCTTCAGGTGACACGCGAAAGAATACGCCAGATCGAAACAAAGGCAATAAGAAAGCTGCGCCACCCGTCCAGAAGCAGAAAGCTGAAGGACTTTTTGGAATAAGTATGTACATATTACAATATTACATATTCCGTTTTACGAAAGGACTTGCAAATGAGTAACAGCGAAAACAAGGCGTTTAACGAGATTCTTGAGCGCGGTAAACAGGAAGGTACACTCTCCCTTAAAGAGATATACGAGCATATCGACAACGTGGAGCTTCTCGATAAGCTCAGTGAATTTGTGGAGGTCAATAATATCAGGCTCGACGACGATATTGTCGTCGACGAGGATCTGAAAAATGTTCAGGACGGCACAGACGAGCTGGATTCGGGCATAGGCGACGACCCCGTGAAAATACATCTTAGGGAGATCGGAAAGATCCCGCTCCTTACCTCCGATGAGGAAAAAGGACTTGCGGAGAGGATAATGTCGGGCGACGAAGCCGCACGGGAAAGGCTTATCCTCGCGAATATGAGATTGGTCGTAAGCATAGCAAAACACTACGTCGGACGCGGAATGCCGCTGCTTGACCTTATTCAGGAGGGCTACAGCGGACTTATCAAGGCGGTCGAAAAGTACGACTATTCCAAAGGCTTCAAGTTTTCAACATACGCGACATGGTGGATTCGCCAGTCGATAACCCGTTCCATAGCCGATCAGGCAAGGACGATACGGATCCCCGTGCATATGGTGGAAACTATTTCAAAAGTAAAGAAAACACAGAACAAGCTGCTCCACGAAAAAGGACACGAGCCGTCTATAGAGGAAGTCGCGACAGAGCTTAATATGTCGGTGAACAAGGTCCGTGAGATAATCCGCATAGCGCAGGACCCCGTGTCGCTTGAAGCTCCGGTAGGCGAGGAGGAGGACAGCTATCTGGGGGATTTCATTCCCGACGAGGACGCGCCCGCGCCGATTGATTCGGCAATGCAGGCGGTGTTCAAGGACGAGCTGAACAAGGCGCTCGACACGCTTCCGGAACGCGAACGCGACGTGCTGAAATTCCGTTACGGAGTTGGATTCGACCGCGCGCATACGCTTGAAGAAGTCGGCAGGGAATTTAAGGTAACACGGGAGAGGATACGCCAGATAGAGGCAAAGGCGCTGCGCAAGCTCCGCTCCCAGAGCAAGGGAAAGGCACTGAAGGTATTTCTCGACTGAACGAACAAAAAAACGTCGGAAATACTATACATACAAAAATGCCGCGGTGAAAATCCGCGGCTTTTGTTATTTGAGTTTTTTCGGGAATACTATCACAAAGGCGAAAAGGGGGATATAAATTATGGGAATAGTATGCGTTGTGGGAAACGGCTCGGCGGGAGAACTGCTGTGTGATTTGCCTGTCATAGAAACGGGCAGCTTTGCGGAAATATCCTGTCCGGACGCTGTGATAATAGCAGGGCAGGATTCAAGGATCAGGGTAAATTCGGCGCTCGCGGTGATAGTCGACGAGAATTACGGCGGGGAACTGCCGCAGGGCGTGCAGCTTGTCACCTGCGGTATCTCGCCGAAGAACACGGTAAGCGTGACCTCGCGCACCGAGGACAAGCTTACTCTCGCGCTTAACCGGTCGCTTAAGACCCTCGGCGGAGTCGCCGAGCCGATGGAGATCCCCGTTCCCGTCAAAAAAGGTTTCGCGGAGTACGACCTTATGGCGGAATTTGCGGCAAGACTTCTTATTCAATAAACAACTATCCCTGAGGACTTCTGCCCCCAGGGATAGACTTTATCTTTTGTTCCGCACTGTAATTTTTTCTGTAAATTATTCTACGTCCTGAAGCGCGTCGTAGCCGCTTTCGCCGGTTCTTACCTTTACAACGTCGACTACGTCGTATACGAATATCTTGCCGTCGCCTATCTTGCCGGTGTAAAGCACGTTCTTAGCGGTTTCAACGACCGTTTCAACAGGCACCTTGCAGACAACGATCTCCATCTTGATCTTGGGAAGAAGATGTGTTTCGATAGGAACTCCACGGTAGTATTCCGTTGCGCCTTTCTGCATACCGCAGCCGAGAACGTTCGTTACTGTCATACCGGTTATTCCTATGCCGGACATAGCGTTCTTGAGGACTTCGACGTGTTCGGGCTTGGTGATGATGACCACCTTCGACATATGAACGCCGTCCGAGGGAGTGTATTTCTTATGTACAACAGGAACATCTTTCTCGGAAGAGCTTGCCGCAGCCTCGACTTTCGCGAGGGTGTCGACTTCCTTCTCACGTCCCGAAGATGTGGTTTCGACCTGCATAGTCGGGATAAAGTCTGCGTAGGAGCTGGGAAGTCCGTGTTCCGTAGCGTCCAGACCGACGATTTCCTCGTGACGGGAAACACGCAGTCCGATAGTCTTTTTAAGGAACAGGAACGTAAGCGAGATAGTCACTGCCGTCCACGCGATGATGCAAAGCTCACCGAGAGCCTGAACTCCGAGCTGTGCGAATCCGCCGCCGTAGAACAGACCCTTTACGGGTTCGCCGCCGACGCCGACATTCTGACCGTGACCGTTAGCGAACAGACCTACCGCCAGAGTACCCCATACGCCGTTGCAGAAGTGTACCGCGACCGCGCCGACAGGGTCGTCGATCTTAAGTACATAATCGAGCAGCCAAACGCCGAATACTACGATAAATCCAGAAACCAGACCGATTATAGCCGCCGACAGGCAGTCAACGTCCGCGCACGGAGCCGTTATCGCGACCAGTCCCGCCAGAGAGGCGTTAAGGCACATTGAAACATCGGGCTTGCCGTTTTTAAGCCATGTGAATATCATAGTCGTGCAGGTTGCGACCGCAGGGGCAACCGTCGTGGTAAGGAAGATGTTCGCGAGGTATTCGACATTGGAAGCCGCCGCGCCGTTGAATCCGTACCAGCCGAACCAGAGAATGAATACGCCCAGTGCGCCGAGCGTCATAGAGTGACCGAGAATAGCGCGGGGTTTTCCGTCTTTGCCGAATTTGCCGATACGGGGACCTACCATTGCCGCGCCGATAAGTGCGCACACGCCGCCCGCGGTGTGAATTGCCGCCGAACCTGCGAAGTCAACGAATCCCATCTGTGCCAGCCAGCCGCCGCCCCATACCCAGTGAGCCTCGATAGGGTAGATTACAGCGCTTATAACTGCCGAATAAATGCAGTAGCTTATGAACTTTGTACGCTCCGCCATAGCGCCCGACACGATAGTCGCCGCCGTCGCACAGAACACAAGGTTGAACACGAATTCCGCGCATCTGTCAAACGAGGTGAAGCTTCCCAGTACGTCCAGCGTCGGTATGCCCACCAGTCCGAACAGCGCGTCCTCTCCGAGCAGCAGCCCGAATCCGAGGAAAATAAACACCACCGTTCCGATACAGAAGTCCATAAGGTTCTTCATAATTATGTTGCCTGCGTTTTTCGCACGGGTCATACCCGTTTCCACCATCGCGAAGCCCGCCTGCATAAAGAACACCAGTGCTGCTCCTATCAGATACCATATTCCGTTTCCGTCGCCCACATTGAACATCGTGCTGTTGACTACTTCGTCAACGCCCGGTGCTGCTTCTGCAAGCGTTGTGAAGATTGCGTTCATTTAAGACCGCTCCTTTCAAATGTTTTAATTATGTTTATTTATATAGAAAAAGGCTATGATATGGGAATACCTCGCGGAATTCTCACCTCATAGCCTCGTTGCTATGTTTTTATTATACTACGTTTAACTTGATTTGTCAAGTGATTTTTGCAAGTTTTTAATTCAAAACTTGCATTTTGTATAATTCAACAAAAATTTTCACCAATATCCGATATAGTAATGCAATTAGTACAAAAATCCGAAAATTCACGGAGAAAATTACCGAAAACGCGCACATTTGTTGAATAAAATCATACGCGGACGAGAAAATATTTTTGAAATCTTTCACAAAGGAGTGATCTTATGTCACGGGAAACCGAACGATATATCAAAAGCGCGGCTGCAGGAGCGATAACGGGAGGACTTGCGTATCTGGCGATGCGCAAGCTGACGGGGGATTCCCGATTCAAGCGCAAAACTACAGCGAAGGTCATGAAGATCGTCGGGAACTTTATGGATTCGCTTTGATAAAGCCATAAACAAGCGAGAGCCGCAAACACGGCTCTCGATTTTATTTATTTGTTATGCTCCGAATATCCCCGCGATGTTCGCTATAACGGCGCACAGAACTATTCCGCATACCGTCGGGATAACGAACGCCAGCGCCGCCCATTTTCCGCCTGCTTCCTTTTTTACCGTCAGAAGCGAGGTCGCGCACGGAAAGTGCATAAGCGAAAAAATTATCACGCACAGCGCCGTTACACGCGTCCAGCCGTTCGCCGTGAACAGCTCCGCAAGCTGCGTCGGCTCTATCTCCGACAAGCTTCCGCTTTGAAGATACATCATAGCCGTCAGCGGGATAACTATCTCGTTCGCGGGAAGTCCCAGCAGGAATGCCGCGATTATCACCCCGTCCATTCCGATAAATTTCCCGAACGGGTCAAGAAAATCCGTAATATACATCAAAACGGCATTCCCGTTTATCTGTATATTCGCCAGAAGCCAGATGACAAGCCCCGCAGGAGCCGCGGCAGCAAGCGCTCTGCCCAGAACAAAAATAGTCCTGTCAAGCAGCGACCGCAGAAGTATCTTGCCTATCTGCGGCTTTCTGAAAGGCGGAAGCTCAAGTGTGAAGGACGACGGCTCTCCTTTTAATATGGTAAGAGAAAGCAGCTTTGAAACTCCGAGAGTGGTGAAAATTCCCAGAACTATCACTCCCGTCAGCATCACTGCCGAAAGCAGTCCGCCGAAAAATCCCGAAACCCCGACAAAAAACAGCGAGATTATCGTAAGTATCATCGGAAAACGCCCGTTGCACGGCACAAAAACGTTCGTCAGCATCGCGATAAGCCGCTCCCTCGGACTGTCGATTATACGGCAGCCGACTATCCCCGCAGCGTTGCACCCAAAGCCCATTGCCATTGTAAGCGCCTGTTTTCCGCAAGCCGAGCATTTGCAGAACGGTCTGTCGAGATTGTAGGCTATCCTCGGCAGATACCCCAAGTCCTCCAGCAGCGAGAACAGCGGGAAAAATATCGCCATAGGCGGCAGCATTACCGACACCACCCACGCCGTCACCCGATAAACGCCGTCGATAAGCGCACCGCGAAGCCATTCGGGCGCGCTTGCGTTCACCATTTTGTCGGAGAGGAAATTTCCGAATTTCGTAAGCACCGAGCTTAGAAATTCGCTCGGATAATTCGCAAGTACTATCGTGATGTAAAATATCAGGGTCAGCAGAACGAGCATTATCGGATACCCCAGCGCCTTGCTCGTAAGCACCTTGTCGGCTTTGGAAAGCTCCCCCGAAACCTCTCCCGAAACGGCTTCATCGCATATTTCCTCGACGTTTAGCATAATACAGGAAACTATCCTGTCCGTAAGAACCCCGTCGGAGATTCCCGCCTGTTCAAGCAGCCTTTCGGCGTCCGAAACAGCTTCGGAAAGCGCTTCGTTATCGGAATTTTCCATACGGCTCTTTATTTCGGAAACAAGCGCTTCGTCGCCCTCTATAAGCCGCAGCGCCGTCCAGCGGGCAGGGATACCGTCAAGTATTTTTGCGTTTTCCACCACGGGCGCGACAAGCTCCAGAGCCTCCTCAACGGGCTTTATATACCTGAGTTTTCTCGGCTTCGGGATATATTTTCCGCTGCATAATTCCTCCAGACGTGTTACAAGTACGCCGAGAGATCTCTTATCGTGAGCAGATGTCCCCACCACCGGCACTCCCAGTTCCCGTTCGAGAGCGTCAAGGTCTACCCGTATCTTCTTGCGCCGCGCTTCGTCCATAAGGTTCACGCATACAAGCGTTTTCGGGCATACCTCTATTATTTGCAGGGCAAGGTTCAGGCTTCTCGAAAGGCAGGTTGCGTCGCACACCACCACAGCCGCGTCTATCCCGCCGAAAAGAATGAAGTTTCTTGCGACTTCCTCCTCGCGGGAGCGTGCCATAAGCGAGTATGTCCCCGGAATATCCGCCAGTACACAGGAAAAATCTCCCCGCTTAAAGTACCCTTCGGCGGCGGCGACGGTTTTTCCCGACCAGTTTCCCGTGTGCTGATGAAGCCCCGTAAGCGCGTTAAAGACGGTGCTTTTCCCGACATTCGGATTTCCCGCCAGGGCAACTATCTTGTCGGCAGGAGATTTTCGGGAAACGGAAAACTCTCCGCACGCGGAAAATCCCGTAGAATCAGCAGTAAGTCCCATTCATATCCCCCTTACCTTTACACGCCGTGCGTCAGGTTTTCTTATAGCTATGACCGCTCCGCGTATAAGATACGCGGACGGATCGCCCATGGGGCTCTGACCCAGACGTTTTACCACAGCGCCTTCGCAAAGACCTATATCGAGCAGACGGCGGCGCATGGCGCCCTCTGTTTCAAGCTCCACTACCTCGGCGCGCTCGCCGACGTTTATATCGCACAATGAACGGATCTTCTCCACAAAAATCACCCCGAAAATAAAATTCAAGCCGGATAAGGCTTGAATCATTATATGTCATTCGCAAAAATCGGGTTACAAAAAAGGGGCGGAAGTCCCGCCCTCGTTTTGTATTTCGTAGCCCGCTTCGCCGAGAAAGTCGAGTATATCCGGCGGTGCGGCAAAGTGCATAGCTCCCACGGCGACAAACAGCTTTTCGCCGTTTTTCAGGGAGTTTATGATTTTTTCGGACATAGCCCGCTGTCGGTTTTCGTACATCTCCGAAAGGTAGAAATCGTATTCTTCCTTAAGTTCCGCGGGGACTTCGTCCTCGTAAAGCATTTTTTCAAGCGCTGTCAGGTCGCCTGTTTTCCACGCTTCGTAAAGCCGCACAAGCGCGTCTTTTTGCTGCTCGCGGTCGGTTTGTACAGACTGTTTGAGGAAGTATATCTGAAGCGCCATAGGCTCGCGGGAATTCATTTCGTACTGTGATTCGACCGATTCAAGCTCGATGACGTTTATGGAATTTTCCTTTGCGTAATTCAGAAGCATTCTGTCCGTGCCGTTGTTTGAATCGTATCCAAGCTCGTCCGCCAGACTGTTTGTCAGCAGCGACCCCCACACCGACGGGATATAGCGTTCAAACACGGGAGCATAGAGCTTTTTCTTCTCGAAATAATTTCTTATCTCCCCGTAGTCGTCACCGAGAACGTCCCTTGCCGTGCCGTCCCGAAGTTCCAGTATCCGCATTGCTTCGTCAAGCCTCTTGCTGTCTTTTTCAAGCTCTGTCAGGTCCACCTCTACCGCCAGCCGTCCGCACTCGTCAAGCGCCGAGTAGACTTTTTCGGGAAGAGCGCAGTTGTCGGGCGCGGTATGCATCGTCCCCAGCAGGTATGCCGTGCCGCCCGTCTGTTTGTCCTCGACCTTGAAAAACGGCGGATCGGCTATAACGGCTATGTCCGGTGCGGCGTTCTCTTTCGGGGAACACCCCGAAAACAGCATTATCACCGCAAATACAGCCGAAATTGCTTTTACGGGATATTTTTTCATCAGAACAATCTCCCTGAGATCTCAAACAGCGGACCTTTCTGCCACATAAACGGCGTGAGTATTATCTCGTAGCCGTCCCCAGGCTCAAGCAGAAAGTCGGCGGGTCTGCCTTTCGGCAGTCCGCAGCCGCACAGAAGATTCGTTATTACCCCCGCGTGAGTGATACACGCCGCGCGGTAGATCTCGTGCTTCATCATATCATCGAAAATCTCGCCCAGACCCGCAACGCACCGAAGTACAAAATCCCCGTACCGTTCGCCGTTCGGCGGAGCGGCTTCTCTGCCGCCCTTTATCCATTCCGTGTACGCGCCCAGATCCTGAAGCTGCGCCTGAGTTTTCCCCTCAAAGTCCCCGAAATTCATTTCTTCAAGCTTGTCCACTATCATAAGCGAATGTTCGGGGTAGATCATCTCGGCGGTTTCCAGACATCTCGCAAGCGGAGAGGAGTAGACTTTCCCGACGTTCGGGTATATATCCTGCGCGGCAAGCTCTTCTATCTGCTTTCTTCCCGTCGGGCAGAGGGAGAGGTCTGTCTGCCCGATATATTTTCCGTCAAGGTTTCCCTGCGTTATACCGTGACGAATGAGGTAAAGGTAATAGTTCTTCATATATTCCTCCAAAATATGAGCTTTTAGCTAAAATCCACTATCAGACCGTCGAAAATTTGTCTATTATGTCACTTTACAAATCGGAATAAATGAGTTATAATATACTATATGACATTGTTTTTGTAACAAAATTCTTTTACAGGAGTTCGGGAATGAATCAGGATTTTCCAAGAATTATCAAATTGTTGCGGAAGGAGCGCGGACTTCATCAGAATGAAGCCGCCGAACAGCTTGGGGTGAATCAGTCACTGCTGTCGCATTACGAACGCGGAAAGCGCGAGTGCGGACTGGATTTTCTGACAGCGGCGGCGGATTTTTACGGGGTTTCGGTGGATTATCTTCTCGGAAGAACAAGCTCCCGTACAGGTATGATAGTTTCTGAGGAACAGCTTCCCGAAAGCACGGTTTCGGAGGGGTATGAGGGCGACCCCGCGGGCGCTCCCACTATGCTTAAAAAGAAAGTTATCACAAATTCTCTTGAAGTGATCTTCTCGCTGCTCGTGAAATCAAAAAACCATAAACTCGCCAATGCCGTAAGCTCTTTTCTGCTGACGGCGGTCTACCGTGCTTACAGAATGTTGTATTCGGCGGGAAATAACGACGAAAACAGCTTTTCCGTGCCGCACGAAACCGTCGCGGGCGCCTGCTTCGCAAAGCTCTCGATAGACGACGCGAAAGCCGCTGCCGCCGTAAAAGGCGGCTCTAAGGACGAAAAGATAAACAACGCCCGTATCGAGCGGGAATTTCCCCGTCAGAGCAGCGCGCTGTTTATGACCGTCACCAATGTCGAACACGATCTGCACAAGCTTATAAAATAATCCGGAACAGTTGGGTTTATGCGTTTACACGTCGTCGGACAGCTTGTATTCGCTTATGATGTTTTCGCGGTTGCGCCAGTCCTCTTTGACTTTCACGAAAAGCTGGAGATTGACCTTTGTGCCGAGAAGCTCCTCAATGTCCTTGCGTGCGAGAGTGCCTATCTGTTTCAGGCGCTCGCCGCCTTTTCCGATTATCATTCCCTTATGGGAATCCTTTTCACAGATAATTACCGCACGAAGGTCTGTTATGTCCTCCGTGCCTTTTTTTCTGGAGCTGAACTCCTCAATGTCGACGGCGGTGCCGTGCGGTATTTCCTGCTGCATTGTCCACAGAATCTTTTCGCGGATTATCTCGGCGCAGAGAAAGCGCTCGGTGCGGTCGGTCGCTATGTCGTCGGGGAAGAAGTGTTCGCCCTCGACGGCGAATTTTTCAAGTGCGGGCAGTATTTTATCGGTATTTATACGGCGCTTTACGCTTATCGGTATCACTTCCTCAAAGTCGTAAAGCTCGCTGTACTGCGCTATTACCGGCAGGAGTTTTTCCTTGTCGCTTATAAGGTCTACTTTGTTAAGTAGCAGTATCACAGCCGTTCCGTTTGCCGCGAACGAGCGCACAAGCTCCTGTTCGACGGCTGAAATTTTTCTTGTCACGTCCGCCATAAGTATAGCGCAGTCAACGTCGTCGACGGCTGTACGGACAGACTTTACCATATGTTCATTCAGACGGTTGCGCGCCTTTATCATTCCGGGAGTGTCTATAAAAACGTACTGTATCTCGCCCTTGGTGAGAACTCCGTTTATCTTGTTGCGGGTGGTCTGGGGCTTGTCGCTGACGATAGATATTTTCTCGCCGACCAGAAGATTCGTAAGCGAGGATTTTCCCGCGTTCGGGCGACCCGTGACCGCTATGAATACGTTTTTCATTTGCTGTCCTTTCTTTTCTTTCCGGAGCTTAGTATTTCGGGATTCTGAGCGATATATTTTTCGTACATATCCGGACGTTTCGATTTTGTGACTTCGAGAGCCTTCTGCGTCTGCCATTCCTGTATCTTCGCGTGGTCGCCCGAAAGCAGCGTTTCGGGGACGCTTCTTCCGCGCCAGACTTCGGGTCTTGTATACTGCGGGAACTCCAGAAGTCCCGCGTAGTGCGATTCTATCGAATACGCGTCCTCGTTCGGCAGAACGCCTTTCAGAAGCCTTGCCACCGCGTCTGTGATGATAAGCGCGGGCAGCTCTCCTCCCGTAAGCACATAATCTCCCACGGAAATCTCCTCCGCGTCCAGCTCTTCGAGAACACGCTCGTCCACGCCCTCATAATGCCCGCAGATCAGTATCAGTCCGTCTTCACGGGAAAGCTCGCGGGCTTTTTCCTGTGAAAATATCTCACCTTTCGGCGAGAGATAGATTATCCTCGGACGTGCCTTGTGCTGCGAGATAAGCGCCATTACGCAGTCGTAAACGGGCTGCGCCATCATCACCATTCCCGTACCGCCGCCGTAGGGCTTGTCGTCGACGTTGCGGTGACGGTTTTCGGTGTACAGGCGTATATCGTGAGTACACACCTCAAGGCAGCCGTTTTTAATTCCGCGTCCCAGAACGCTCGTTTTCAGAACGGCGTCGCACATTTCCGGAAACAGCGTCGCTATATCTATCCTCATTCCTTGTCTTTCACCGCCGTGTCCTTTGCGTTTTCTGTGTCCTCCGCGTCCTCTGCGTCCTCGAACAGACCGTCAAGCGGTATTATGAGAATTATGCCGTTTTCTACGTCTATTGACTTCACCACGTCGTCGATATACGGGAACATAAGCTCCCGTCCGTCGGGCTGTTTCATTGAGAAAACGTCCGCCGCGCCGTTCTGGTAAACGTCCGTGACTTTTCCGTAGACCTCGCCTGTTTCGGCGTTTTTCACGGTACAGCCGATAATATCCTGAATGAAGAACACGTCGTCCGCCATAATTCCGTCGTTGCGGTTGATGTAGAGATACTGCCCCACGAGCTTTTGTGCGTCCTCAAGTGTGTCGATGTCAAAGAGTTTCAGCACGACGATATTTTTATGAACGAACGCGTGTTCCTTGTCGACTATTTCTTTGTCTTTTCCGAGATAATAATTTTCAAAATCACAGAAAACCTCCGGAAAGTCGCAGTAGGTCTGACATCTCATCTCCCCGCGTATCCCGTGTGTTCCGACGATCTTTGCTATTTCAAGAAATTCCTTCATCTTTGCCGTTCCTTATCTTGTTTATTCGCTGGACTTCCCGTTTTCTTGGCGAGAACCAGTTTCACCGCCTGAACGCAGGACTTGAAATTCAGCGCGAGTATCACCACGAATATGACCGCGTTTATTGTGTTCTGCAAAACCCCGTACTCAAGCGCCATTATCGACCAGCTCATAGCCGCCAGCAGCGCGAGATTCACGCCTATCTTCAGCCAGTATATCTTCATATACAGATATTTTTTCGTATCTGCTATTCTGTAGACGAACACTATTATATAGCTTATAAGCGTCGCTATTGCCGCGCCCATTATCCCTATGGTATTTATGAGAACGACGTTAAGTACGATATTTGAAAACGCGCCTATCGCCGAAGATGTCATAGAGTGCGTGGTCTTTCTTGCCGCCTCGTAGATAGACGCCAGAAAGTTGTCAAAGCTCTGGAAAATAACAGCGCCCAGCAGCACCGGCACATACAGATACGCCGACTGGAATTCCTCCGAGCCGAAAAACGGCATTATCATCGGGCGCAGTATAAGCATTATCCCCGCGCTTGCGAGGAAGATGACCGTTTGCAGCATACTGAAAGTATTCGAGTAGAAATTTGATGTTGTGCGTGAATTTCTCTCCGTGATAGCCGACATTCTCCACGCCTGCGAGAAGATACCTATGACCATTACCGCCAGATTCGGGAACTTGTACGCGAAGCCGTAAATTCCCGTCGCGTCGTTTCCGATAAAGACCGTCATCATAAACAGATCGGAAAAGTTTATTATCCACCACATCACAGACGTGGGCATAAGCGGCACGCAGTAGCGGTACATTGCCTGACGCAGCGTCTTGTCGCAGCTGAACGGGTGATAGTCTTTCATAAGTCCCGTCGTCGCGTAGAGGAACACTATCGACGTGACGTTTCCGAGAACTATCGAGAAAACATATCCCGCCACCCCGAAATCAAAAACTCCCAGAAACAGGAGATTGTACACCACCGTCGATACCGTCGTGATTATCCCGTCCACCGCGTACAGCGTCACGGAGTATCTCGAACGGACGTATATGGCGATATTTTCTTTCAGCATTCCGAGGACGACGTATATGTATATCAGCCACTCATACCCCCGAAATATCGGGATAAGCTTTATAAGCGGCACCGCCGCCAGAAACAGCGCCGAGTTTATCAGCACTGTGTTTACGGCGACGGAATACACCATTTTTCCGTCATTGTCCTTTTCGAGAGCGAATCTCAGCACCGCGCTCGAAATCGACAGCGAAACCACCGATATCAGCAGATCGCACGCCGTGACAATGTACGACATCTCGCCGTAGCCCGCCGTTCCGAGCTTGTCAGTGTAAAACCGCAGCATTACATAGACAAGCAGCTTGGAACTCAGCTGCCCTACCGCCAGAATAAGCATATTGCTTGCCAGAATACGGTATTTATTCATAAAATAACAAATTCCTGTATATTTTTATCGCAAAGACCTGAAAAATTCGCTCAACACGTCCCCGCAGCGTTTTTCGAGAACTCTGCTTCTGACCATCGGCACGTGCGTGAATTTTTCATCGAACAGCGTCACAACAGACGCGCACGCGCCGTTTTTCCCGTCAAAAGCGCCGTACACGAGCCGTTTCAGGTGCGCGTTCATAATAGCCCCCGCGCACATAGGGCACGGTTCCAGCGTCACGAATATCGTGCAGTCCGAAAGCCTTCTGCGCCCCAGTTTTTTTGCGGCGGCGTCTATTGCTATCATCTCCGCGTGCGCGAGAGGGGAGATGTTCGTTTCACGGAGATTGTACCCCTCTCCGATTATATCGCCGTCATTCGTGACGACGACCGCCCCGACGGGTATCTCGCCGAGCGAGGCGGCTTTTTTTGCAAGCTCCAGCGCCCGCTCCATATATTCCTCGTCGAATATCATTTCCGTTTCAGCAGCACCGCGCCCGCTGCTGCCGCTCCGAACACGAGATTGTATATCAGCACGAAAAGCGGCGAGAACATATTATATACCGTGAAAAGCGCGAATATCAGCATCAGCAGTATACCCAGCGCTATCCCTACCATCTGTATCACGCTGCTTATATAAGTGCGCGAACGGATAAGCCGCCCTTCCCGTATCGCCCCCGCGAACGAGGGAATAGTCCCCGTGCAGTTGGCTGCGGCGCTTCCGTTGGTGACGTATTTTGTGTTTTCGCCGAAAACTTCGTGCGAATCGAACGGAATTATCCTCACGCGGTCTGCGTCCAGGTCGAAAAGCTCCGCTATCGTCGCTTCGGTCAGCATTCCGTCGACCGTGCGGATAATAAGCGAAACCCCGCTGTCGGTAAGTGAGCGCAGACTGTTCTTTATTGTCTTGTTTGCGGAAAGGTGAATAAAGAACATCAGGCAGACCTCTCCGCCCACGGCAAGATATATCACCTCGTCGTTGTTGACGTTCGCGGCGGCTTCCTTGCGCATATTCGGCACGGTTATTTCGTGATTTTTCATATGACGGCGGTTTCCGAGAAGTATCCTGCGCCTGTCAATCCAGCCCATAACTCCGAGATTGTTCTCATACACGCAGTCGGAAACATTTTTCAGCAGCTCGCGCTTATAATTCAGCATTCCGAAGAACGCGTCCGCCAGAACGCTGTCGGAAGCGACCGCAAGGCTTGCCGCGAGGATTATCGCCTCGTCGATATTTACCTTGCCCTCTCCGTGATTCTGCGGCTGCTTATATCCGCAGATATTTGTTATCTTAACGCACTCCGGAGTGAAAAGCGACGACGCTTCCAGAAGCACGGCGTTATATTCCGCCAGTTCAGCCGCAGCTCCGTATCCGAGGATAGCCGACCCGCGCCTGTTATTTTTTTCGGCACTCAGCAAAAGCGGCAGAGTTACCGTCATAGAACCCGAAAACGCCGCTCCTACCGAAAGCACGGCGGTAAACGCCGTAATAGCCCAGTTTATGCGGTTTATCACCATTTCGCTCTCGCCGGCGCTTGTAAAGAACGCCGCCAGCGCACACGCCGCGCCTGCGGCAAGAACGGCAGGCACTATTTTCCGCGAGAGCCTGTCGGAAGCGTCCTCGCAGTATGTCGAGATGATAAAGTCGGTAAGCATCTCGGTCTTTCTCATGGTGCCGACCTCAGGTATGCCCTCGACAGCGCCCTTAGCGAGTTTTTCCGCTCCGCTTTTCTCACATTGTCCGATAAAGTATTTCGGACGGTCCTGATATGTGAACTCGAAATTCTTTTGAGCGGTCTTTACGGTAAACAGCTTAGAAAGTGTGTTGAAAAGCAGCGCTCCCAGCGAAAGCAGCAAATAGACGTGCGCGTTTCCAAGCTGAATAAATTCCGCTCTGAAAAGATACGGCACCAGCGCCCCTATTGCCCCCGCGTGTGCGAAAGCGCACAGCGTATCCGCGTCGGGACGAAGTTTTATCAGCCGTGAGAAACCGTTTGTGATGACCGACGAGCAAGCCGCAAACGAAAGTATCCCGATAGTCAGGTGAGTATACAAAAAGTTTTCGGGTGCGTAGCGGCGGCTTACGATATTGTTCAGCCCGCCGAGATTTATGTTGAACTGATTTATAACAGCCACAAAAAGCGTTGCCGCGAAAAGCACGGCGATTATCAGCAGGCGGCTTTTAAGTCCCTTGTCGGCACGCGAGAGCCTGTCGCGGATAACGTTCTCGTCGTCGAGGTCGACAGGTTCGTCGTCCTCGTAGTCGTCGGCTTCCTCCTCCGCTTCTTCTGCGGGAGCGGCGAATTCCTCCGTATCCGGAGTTTCGAGAATAAAATTCGCTATTTTGCGTTTTTTCTTCTGTGCCAGCTCGTTGGCGCGGCGGATCTTCTCGACCTCGCTGTTTTCGGATATTTCGCTGTCGCTGTCGTTATCGCTGCTGTTTTCGGGGATATCCCCGATGACGGCTGTTTTTTCCTCCGAATGTTCCTGCTGCTCGTATATTTTCTTGTTTAGCGCGTCGACTATGCTCTCTCCGACGTGTATCTCCGCCGGAAAGACGGGGTCGTGACGCTGTACAATTTCGTCGTCCTCGTCGAGAATGGAGCTTGACGGGTGATATTCCTTGACGTGTTCTTCTCCCCGTGCTATGCGCTTGAGGTCGTTTCCAGCCACCGCGAGCGTATCTGTTCCGTCCTCGGCTTCCCGCAGAATCTCCTCGGCTTTTTCGCGTGTTTCCATCGGGTTGAGCGAGTCGATATAGTCGTCGGGATTTTCCGCTTCCATATCTATTTTAAGCAGAGCCTGATTTATGTCCTCGATTTTTTTCTGCTTTCGCATTTCCATAGTTTCGGTAGTTACCAGATCACCGCGTGTATGGAAAATGATATCGTCGTCCTCGCCCGCGACGTCGGGCTTTACATAGGGCTTGACGTATTCGCTTTCGGGGTGGACAAGTTCCTTGTCGTAGTCGACGGTATCAATGAAATCCTCGTCCTCCTCGGAAACCTCGCGCAGACGCTCCCATTTTTTCATATCGGCTGCGTTGCGTATTTCCAGAGCCCTGCGCTTGTCGGATTCCTCTTCCGTCAGCTGTCTTGCCGAGAGCTTCGGGCTTTCGGGCTTTACGGGAGTTTTCGACGCTTCACGTTTTTCAAATGCTCTTGCGATATCGGCTTTCCTGCGCTTATCCGATTCCTGTTCCGTAAGCTGTTTAGCCGACAGTCCGCGTTCTTTTCCCACCGACTTCAGGACCTGCGTCACGCTTAGGTCTGTTTTTTTCGCGGAAGGCTTCTGCTCGCCTTTTTTCTGAGCGCCCGCACGCAGAGCGCGGTTTATCACGTCGCTGTCGAAAAGCTCCGTGGCGCTTCCTCTCTGCTGTCCCGCGTAGGGGATAGTTCTGTTGTCGGCGTCCTCGAATTCTTCGGGCTTCTCGCGGGAGTTCCCGACTTCTTTCAATATATCGTCAATGCTGTATTTATCCGCCATTTTTATACTCCTTGAATTTATCTGCTGCCGCGCTGTCTTACGATCTCGTACATAAGTATCCCTGCCGAAACCGACGCGTTGAGGGAGTTTACCTTTCCGTTCATCGGAAGGCTGATTGTTTCGTCGCACGTTTCGCGGACCAGCCTTCCCAGTCCGAATCCCTCCGAGCCTACCACCAATGCTGCGGCTCCCGTAAGATCTATTTTGTCATAAGGCGTGCCGTCGGCTTCCATTCCGTACACCCACACGCCTTTTTTCTTCAGAAATTTTATTGTATCGACAAGATTCGCCACTCTCGCTATTTTTATCCATGCCGCCGCGCCCGCGCTTGTTTTGAATACGGTGGCGTTTACCGAAGCGGAGCGCCGTTTCGGAATGATTATCCCGTCCGCGCCCGCTGCTTCTGCCGAGCGGATAATAGCGCCCAGGTTATGCGGGTCGGCGATCTCGTCCGCTATTATTATGAACGGCGGCTTGCCCTTGCGTTCGGCTTCTTCGAGAATATCCTCCGGCTGCGCGTAGGAGCAGGCGCTTATTTCCGCCGCTATTCCTCCGTGTTTTGCGCCGTTTGTCATAGCCGAGAGCTTCTCCTCGCTCACATCCTTTACGACAATTCCGCGTTTTTTGGCTGCCGCCGCGAAACTTCCAAGGTTCGCGCCTTTTTGAAGGTAAACCGTGTCTATTTCTTTATCGGAGTTCAAAGCCTCCATAACGGCGTTTCTGCCGTAAATTATCTGCTGTTCGATCTCGTTGTCCATAATTTTCCTTTTCGTGGTATAAAGATACTCATACATTATTCATTATACCACATCTCAAATCAAATTTCAACATATATTTCCCGCCCAAAATAAAATTTCTGTAAAATTTCGGGGAAATCGTTGCTTTTTTTGGAAAATGGTGTTATAATAAAACTATATTGGTTGAAAATTTGAAAATTGATGGAAAACAGTTTTTTGGAGGACATAATGTTCAGCAGGGTCAACAGCTTGGGGTTATTCGGATTGAACGCTTTTCCCGTGACCGTGGAAGCAAACGTTTCGGCGGGACAGCCGACGTTCGACGTGGTGGGACTTCCCGATGCGGCAGTGCAGGAAAGCAAGGCAAGAATACGCGCCGTGATGGGTCATCTTAAATTAAAGCTGCTCAACGGCAGAGTTACGGTAAACCTTGCGCCCGCTTCCGTCAAAAAAATAGGTTCGATGTTCGACCTGCCCATTGCCGTGGCACTTATGGAGCTGGGCGGGCTTGTCCCCCGCGTAAGCGACGACGCGGCGTTTATGGGAGAATTGTCGCTGGACGGCTCTCTTGCGCCCATAAACGGCGTTCTGAGTATGGTGATAACGGCAATGAAAAACGGCTTGAAGCGCGTTTTCCTCCCCGTCGAAAACGCCAGAGAAGCGTCCGTCGTCGAGGGGATAGACGTTTACGGCGTGAGGGATCTGCCGCAGCTTATGGATTTTCTGGTCCACGGCACGGGTATCTCTCCCGAACCGAAATACGAGCCGTCTGTGTTCTCAAATAAGCATTACGAAGATTTCGCGGACGTAATGGGACAGTACAGCGCGAAAAAGGCGCTTGAGGTCGCGGCTGCGGGCGCGCATAACGTGCTTATGCTCGGTCCTCCCGGTTCGGGAAAATCAATGCTCGCGAAAAGAATACCGTCCATTATGCCGAAAATAACGTTCGAGGAAAGCATTGAAACCACACAGATATATTCCGTCGCGGGTATGATAGACCCGTCCGCGCCGCTTGTCTGCGAACGCCCGTTCCGCTCCGTAAGCCATACGGCGTCGTCCGTCGGGCTTATCGGCGGAGGAAGCACGCCGCGTCCGGGCGAGATCTCCCTTGCGCATAACGGAGTGCTTTTCCTTGACGAGTTCCCCGAATTCGACAGAAAGGTGCTTGAAACTCTGCGGCAGCCGCTCGAAAACGGCGATATAACCATTTCCAGAGCGATAGGCTCGGTAAATTACCCGTGCGATGTTATGCTCGTCGCCGCAATGAATCCGTGTCCGTGCGGAAATTTCGGAAATCCCGTCAAAAAATGTACCTGCACACCAAGTCAGGTGGGAGCGTACCTGCATAAGATCTCCCGTCCCGTGCTTGACAGAATAGATATTCAGGTGGAGGTAAAGCCGCTGAAATACGACGAGCTTGCCGTGAGAACGCCGCAGGAATCCTCCGCCGAAATACTCGAAAGAGTTCAGCACGCGAGAGATATTCAGGCTAAGAGATTCAGCGGGACTTCGATAAGATCCAACAGCAGGATAACGTCGGATATAATAGCCGAGGTATGCCCGCTGGAAAATGACGCAAAGAAACTGCTTTCTGACGCGTTCGATTCGCTGGGGCTTTCCGCGAGAGCCTATGACCGTATCCTCAAAGTCGCCAGAACGTGCGCCGACCTCGAAGATTCCGAAATAATAAAAAAATCCCACGTTTCTCAGGCGATAAGCTTCAGAAGCCTTGACAGAAAATACTGGGACAATTTCTCATAGAATGGAGTTTTGATATGATATGTTGAAACGAAGCAGCGGAGTACTTATGCATATAACGTCCTTGCCGTCCCCTTACGGTATCGGAACACTGGGCGCGGAGGCTGAAAAGTTCGCGGACTGGCTGAAAGCGGCAGGGCAGAGCTGGTGGCAGGTGCTGCCTGTCGGACCTACGGGTTACGGCGACAGCCCGTATCAGCCGTTCTCGTCGTTTGCGGGGAATCCGCTTATGATAGATCTGGACGAGCTTTGCGAGCAGGGGCTTCTCACGAAAGAGGAGTGTCAGAACGCCGATTACGGAGCCGATCCGTCAATAGTCGACTATGCAAAAATATCCGCCACAAGAGATGAGCTTCTGCATAAGGCTTTTTCAAAATTCGTCGACGACGTGGGATATACTTCTTTCGTGCTTGAGGAAGCGGAGTGGCTGGACGATTTCGCACTGTTTATGGCGGTGAAAAAGCATTTCGGCGGGATAGCGTGGCGCGAGTGGGACGAGGATATCCGTATGCGCAGGCTGGAAGCTCTCGAAAATTATACGGAAATGCTCAGTGAGGATATCCGCTTTGAAAAATGGTGCCAGTATATCTTTTTCCGCCAGTGGAACAGATTTCACAACGTCTGCGGCTCCAAGGGAATAGGGATAATAGGCGATATCCCGATATATGTTTCCCCCGACAGCGCCGACGTGTGGGCAGCTCCGGATCTCTTCGAGCTTGACGAAAAGCTCTGCCCAAAGCGCGTCGCGGGCGTGCCGCCGGATTATTTCTCGAAAACGGGACAGCTATGGGGAAATCCGCTGTACAATTGGGAAGAAATGAAAAAAACCAATTACGACTGGTGGATAAAGCGCGTAAAAAGATCCGCGCAGCTTTACGATATGATACGCATAGACCACTTCCGTGCGTTCGACACATATTACGCCATACCTTTCGGAGAGTCGACCGCCGAACACGGCGACTGGGAAAAAGGTCCGGGAATGGATTTGTTCAACGAAATAAAAAAGCAGCTCGGCGACGTGAATATCATAGCAGAGGATCTCGGCGATATTTTCGACAGCGTGAAGAAATTGCTGGCTCAAAGCGGCTTTCCGGGAATGAGAGTGCTTCAGTTCGGCTTCAATCCCGAAAATTCCGACAACGATCATTTGCCGCATAATTATCCGAAAAATTCCGTATGCTATACCGGTACCCACGATAACGCGACCATCGTCCAGTGGTTTAAGGAAGCCGACTCCTCGTCGAAGAAAATGGCAAAGCGCTATCTCAATAAAGGCGCGTTCGACAGGTTCAACGTGTGCGCTGTGCGCGCGGCGTTCGCGTCGCCGTCGGCGCTTGCGGTGATACCTATGCAGGACGTGATAGGGCTTGACGGACGGGGGAGAATGAACGTCCCGTCGACGCTCGGCGGAAACTGGAGCTGGCGTATGATGCCGAAGGATCTCAAGCCGAAATACGCGGATATGCTGCGGAATTTCGCGGAAGCATATATGAGGATCCCGAAGTGACGCTATGAGAAAAAATGATTTAGCCCGCGCCGAAGAGCTTAAGTTCCGCGGAAAGCTCGGCGCGGTTTTTTTCGGAAACAGGACGGTGTTCAGGGTCTGGAGCCCGTTCGCGGACAGCGTCTGCCTGCGGCTTTATGATGCGGAAAACCGACATTCCGAGCCGATAAAGATGACCAAAAGGAACGGGGTCTTTGAATGTTCAAAAACGGGACTTCCCGACGGGATATCGTATACTTTTTTAGTCACGAAAAACGGACGTTCCGTTGAAACAGCCGACCCGTATTCCGTCCGCGTGACAGCCGACGGAAAGCGTTCGGTCCTTGCGGATATGCGAAAAAACAAGCCCGACGGGTGGGACGTTCAGCCGAAAATTTCGGGAAAAGACCCGATAATTTACGAGCTTTCCGTGCGGGATTTTTCAATGAGCGGTGACGCCGATTTTAAGTTCCGCGGGAAATTTTCGGCGTTTTCCGAGCGCGGGGTAAAAAATTCCCACGGCGACGCCGTCGGTCTGGAATATATAAAGTCGCTGGGCGTGACGCATATACAGCTTATGCCGGTGTTCGATTTTGATTTTATGCAGACGGAGTATAACTGGGGCTACAATCCGCGCTTCCACAATGCTCCGAGCGGGTATTATTCGCGGGAAGATCCGATACGCGAGCTTCGGGAGCTGATAATGTCCGCACATCAGATGGGGCTTGGAGTAATAGCGGACGTGGTGTACAATCACCTTTTTTCGGCGGAGAAATGCGCCCTCGGAAAGGTATTCCCGAAATATTATTTCCGAGGACGCTCAAACGGCTCCGGCTGCGGAAACGAGTTCGCGAGCGAGCGTTTTATGGCGAGAAAATATATCATCGACAGCCTTGAATTTCTCGCACGGGAATATAAATTCGACGGTTTCAGATTCGACCTTATGGGGCTTCTCGACCTGAAAACCATGCGGGAAATTTCCCGCAGGCTGACGCGGACAGACCCCGATATACTGCTTTACGGAGAGGGCTGGACAGGCGGCGAAAGCGCTCTGGACGGGCGGCTTCGGGCGGAAAAATATAACGCCGGAAAACTTCCCGCCGTCGCTTTTTTTAACGATGACTTCCGTGATTCGGTAAAGGGTTCGGTTTTCAACGAAAAGGACTGCGGATTCGTGAACGGCTCTCCGAACGAGCGGAATATCGCGGTGATATCGGGCGCGCTTACCGGAAAACTCCCGAAAAAATTCCGTACACTGTCCCCTACGCAGTCGATAAATTACGTCGAATGTCACGACAATCACACGCTTTTCGACAAGCTTCGCATTTCGCTTGAAAACGCGGATACCGAACGGATACTGCTTGCCGAAAAAATGTCCGCAGCGATTATTTTTCTGTCCGTCGGGATACCGTTTTTTCAGGCGGGGGAGGAGTTTCTCCGCTCGAAAAATTTCAATTCAAACAGCTACAGCGCGGGCGATGAAATAAATTCGCTTAAGTGGGATAAGGTTTCGGAAAACCGCGGGATAGTCAGCTATTACCGCGGCTTGACAGCGTTCAGAAAGCGGTTTTTGAAAGAAAACGGCACACGCGCGATACGTCGGGTAAGCGGCGGACTGCTGCTGAGAATAGAAGTTCCGGACGGCGAATTCTATTTTCTCGCGAATCCCACAGACGAAAAAATAACTCTTGATATTTCGGGAAAATTCGAGATATTCGCGGACGAAAATTCCGCGTCGGATTCGGCTTTTTCGACAGAAGAAAAATTATCCGCCGAAAAATTTTCAATAAAGCTTGCAAGGAGGACTGCAAATGGACAGACTGACTGAATTGCGCAGGGAAATGAATTCGCGGGGGATCTTCGCGTATATCGTGCCGACGGACGACTTTCACGGGTCGGAATACGTCGGCGCGCATTTTCTGCTGCGGGAATATCTGAGCGGCTTTACGGGCTCTGCGGGAACGCTTGTCGTGACAGATGACGAAGCCGCTTTGTGGACGGACGGGCGGTACTTTATTCAGGCTCAGAGAGAGCTTCATAGCGGAATATCGCTTATGAAGTCGGGCGTGCGCGGCGTCCCGAAGATAGAGGAGTTTCTGCTTGAAAAAATGCCCGAAAATTCCGTTCTCGGATTCGACGGACGCGTTGTTACGGCAAGTTTCGCAAAGAAACTTGGCAATGTCCTGTCCGCGAAAAAGATAACGCTTCACACCTGTGATGATCTGGCGGGAATGGTGGTGCGCGACCGTCCGCCGCTCTCGAAAGAGCCCGTGTTTGCACTTCCCGAAAGCGTCTGCGGGAGATCCCGACGCGATAAAATTGCCGATATCCGCCGTAAGCTCTCCGAAAAAAACGCCGATCATCTGGTCGTGTCCGCGCTCGACGAAATAGCCTGGACGCTCGGTCTGCGCGGAGGAGATGTCGAGTATAATCCCGTGTTTCTGGCGTTTATGATAGTGGAGCGTCAGGGCGTGAAAATATTCGCCGAGCGCTCTGTCTTCAGCGAAAAGATAATTTCAGAGCTTAAATCTGACGGCGTGGAGATTTTCCCGTATGACGAAATTTATTCGGCGCTCGCTTCGCTGTCGGGGAGAGTGTGGATAGATACAAACTCGGTCAGCTTTTCACTTAGAAATTCGCTTCCCGATACCTGCGCGGTAATCTCGGAGCGAAGCCCCATAGTGCTGATGAAATCAGTCAAAAACGAATCTGAAACAGCCGCCGAAAAACGCGCTCACCTCAAAGACGGGCTTGCCGTGACGCGGTTTATGATGTGGCTTGAAAGCGCGGTCGGACGCGAGAAGATAACCGAAATATCCGCCTCCGAAAAGCTTGAGGAATTCCGAAAAGCAGGGGAGGGCTATCTCGGTCAGAGCTTCGCGCCGATAATGGCTTTCGGGGAACACGGCGCTGTCGTTCACTATTCCGCGGACGCGTCGACAAATGCCGAGCTTGCTCCGAGGGGATTTCTGCTCTCCGATACGGGCGGACATTACCTTGACGGCACGACCGACATCACACGGACGTTCGTCCTTGGCGAGCTTTCCGACGAGGAAAAACGCGCCTACACGCTCGTTCTGGCGGGACATTTAGAGCTTCTTCACGCGGAGTTTCCTGCGGGAGTGCGCGGTTCGACGCTTGATTACGCCGCCCGCGAGCCGCTCTGGAAAGCTCACCTTGACTTTGACCACGGAACGGGTCACGGAGTGGGATTTTTGCTGAACGTCCACGAGGGTCCCCAGCGTATCAGCCGAAACGCCGTAAACGACGAGCCGCTCCGCGCGGGAATGATAACCTCCGACGAACCGGGCTTGTATCTTGAAGGGAAGTTCGGCGTTCGCCACGAAAGCCTGCTGTTATGCGAAAAATCGGACTCATCGGAGTTCGGCGAGTTTTTGAGATTCTCCCCGCTCACCCTTGTCCCCTTCGACCCGCGCGGATTGGAAATATCCCTTCTCCAGCCGCGTCAGATCCGATATTTCAACGAATATCAGCAGCTTGTATTCGAGAAATTATCTCCGCACCTGACCTCAGAGGAAACCGTTTGGCTCAGGGAAAAGACCCGCCCCGTCAAGCTCCGCGAAACCGAGTGAAAGCCTCTGTCTTAATAAAAAATATCCCCCGAAAAATCGGGGGATACGCTGTTTTGCAGTGGAAAAATTTACGCTTTCATACGTTTTTTGTAGTCCGCCGTGATAGCTTCCAGCTTCTTGGAATCCTCTATTCTCTTTGCGCGTGATTCGTCCTGTATCCGCTGTACTTCGTCGATTCCGCTTACAATGGTCTGCCATGTCTGTTCAAGCGTTTCTACCTTAATGGATGAATTTGCCGACATAGACGCTATCATCTTTGACTGCTCGACGGTGTTGTTTGCGTTCTTTATAAGCATTTCGTTGGTCTTTTCGTCGAGAGCGCTTAACGATTCCGCCTGTATTCTCTGACGTTTCAGCATAATCGCCTGCGCCAGCGACTGCTTGAAAACAGGCATAGTTATGATAAACGCCGAGTTTATCTTTCTCACGAGATTCAGATTTGAGTATTCCATAGTTTTCAGCATCGGAACAGTCTGAAGCGCGACGTTCTGTGCGACTTTCAGGTCCATTACGCGCTGGTCGAGGATCTCGCGCATCTGCTGTAAATTTGAAAGATCCATACGGACCGTGCCGTCTTCGGGACTTTCCTCGGCTTTTTTCTTGTATTCCTCGATATATTGGTCAAGCTCCTTTACGCCCTGTTCGCCTGCCATGATATACTTCACAAGCTGCTGATAATATCCGATATTCGCGTCATACATATTGTCGAGCTTGGTATTTGCCGCTTCTATCTCGGATTCGTACTGTTTCAGCTGGACGTATATCTTGTCTATTTCCTTGCCCATGGTGTCGTACTTGTTGAGTATCTTCTCGATATTTTTCTTGAGCTTGCCGAAAAATCCGGGTTTGTCCTCAAGCTCCTTCGCGTCGAATTGATCCATAATAGCCGCGAGATGTTTCAGCATAACGCCCGTGTCGTTTATCTGCTGGATACTCATGGAATTCAGCACCTGATCGGAAGCCTGCGAGATCTGGTCGGCTGCTTCCGCGCCGAATTTCACGATAGTCGAGGAATCGTTGACGTTGATGGTGGAAACCAGCTTGTCGATCTCCTCGCTGTTTGCGAGCTGCTGCTTTATCTCGTCGGTCTTGACCATGATGTTGAAGCTCTTTGCTTCTTCAAGTTTTGCTTCGAGAGCCGCGTCGGAAGTCTTTACCGCCGCGGAAGTTTCTACCTCAGCCGACGTCTGCGCTGTTGCCTGTGCCGCTCCGGGAGTGAATTGAAGTCCCATAATAATGATTTCCTTTCATACTTCGGCAAAATGCCTTAATGCTTTCCGAACAGCTTTCCGAAAAAACCGCCGTTCTTGTCCTCAGAGGGTATCTTGAATTTCGGAACCTCTGTGTTGTAGAGAAACTGGTTCATGATATGCTCCTCGAAAGCGTCGCCCGAAACGAACGTTTCAAGGTTTTTATAGCCCGTAGGCGTATAAATGAGAACATCGAAGCCTATGAGGTTGCACAGCACGATCCTCACGCAATCCTCCACGGTGAAAGTATCCTCCACCGCGTCGATAATAACAAGCTTCGGTATAGTTTTCGTAAAATCGAACCGCTGAACTATCTGTAAAAATTCGCGGTCAGGCGTCATTCCGTAATGTATCACGCTGCACATAAGCTCGTCGCCGTTCAGTTTCAGAAACTTTGATGAAACCGCTTCCTGAAGCTTGTAGAACAGCATATCCTGTATTCTGTCCGGCAGGAAGCTGAACTTGTTTAGCGTCGAGGCTTTCAGCTTTTCGGTATCTATCTCGCCGTTTCTGTAGAACTGCCTGTATGCCGACAGATCCGTGCTGCTTCCGGAGTTTTGGGCATTTTTCTGCTTGATATACAGTATCGTTTCCGGAGTGAGCTTCTGCCGCACATCGTCCCAGTATCGGTTCAGATCGCCGTTTTCGACGCCGCTTATTTTCGCGAAAATATTCGGCACCGTCACCAGATTCCCCGACACGGCGAATCCCTGACGGAACTTCGCTTCCTGCTTCCACAGTATAGCTATCTCCTCGAACGTCGTTTTAAGCGTAAGCGACATACTGTTCGGAAACTGAAAGCTTCTGAATATTCCCGTTTCGCCGTTGTACAGCATCGTATCAAGCTCTCTTTCGGCGGAATACGCGACCGTCGCGGCTTTCATCTTGACGGCTTTTGTCGGATACGAGCCGCTTTCCTTCGTCTGCGGAAGCTCGAATATCTGCATTCTCCCGTCGGGATTTTTCCCGACCGCAAGCTCCAGATTCGACTTATTCGGCGTGATATATACCACGTCGAATCCGCACCGCGACATAAAATTCAGAAACAGCAGCTCCGACTGCGATATATCCCCGTAATACAGCACCACGGGTATATCCTCGTATTTCACGGAATATTTTCTTGCCTGAGTGCAGCGGTACAGCCACGTTATCATCTTGTTAGCGTAATTTATGATGACCGTCTGATTCGGCGTGTCAAGTCCCGAAAGCAGCTCTTTCAGGTTTCTCTGCGCGAGAGCCGTTCTCGTTCTGTCGCCTCGGAGATCTATCGTCATTGCGAGGGAATCCACGCGTTCGGCGGTGCTTGAACCCCTCGGCGTTCCAAGCGCCTTTACTTCCTCGGCGTTGGGATTTTCAAGCGGTTTTTCTATAAAAATGAGCTGCTTTTTTTTCCCCGCGAAATTTTCCTTGAATTTCACGAGCATATTCGTGTACACAGCCTCGTCCTCGCAGCCCACAAGCGCCGCGCAGTATACGGGTATCTCCCCGTCCTCCGTGAACACTCCGCCGTCCTCTATGACGCGTTTTTGCCTGTCTTTCAGGATATCCTCGAACATTCCCGCTGCCGTTGTCGAAAGCCGCTTTACAAGTCCTTTCACGCGCTCGCCCTCGGCACGCATCTCCGAAAGCTGCGATTCCCGCGAGAGGTCTATTTTCCCGAAATCCACCTGTACCGGCGCTGTGAATTTTCCGCTCTTCACGGCGACCCTGTCCCTGAACGCGAATTTATTAAAATCGGTATCCAGCCCCCAGCTTACCAGCGTTATCTTCAAGCCCGCCGCCTGAAGCATACACAGGAAATACAGCTCTCTCAGGCTTGCCGGACCGATATATACCGCCTTTACGGGACGCGCCGACATATATTTCATAAGCCAGCACATCAGCACGAAGTAGGTGTTTTTCTTGTTGACCCCGCATTCCTCCACAGCCTTTGCCATGACCTCCGCGACCGCTGCCGTATCGCACGGCGTATTCGTGTCGCGCACCCAGCCGTCAAGGGCACGTTTTATGTCGTCGGAGCTGTCAAAGCTTGCCGCTGTATACGCGCTTGCTCTTGCTATCTCGTCCGTCGAGCCCAGCGGCAGTTTTTCCTTGAAGAAAAGCCCGTTTTTGCTCGACGCAGCGAATTCTCCGACAAGAAATCCGCGAAAGCTTTCGGGATTATCATACCCGACATACCTCGCAAACTCCTGCATTTCCGATGCCTCCTTAATTTGTGGATATTTCAGAGCGGGACAGTGACCGTCGGCTATTATTCCGTGACCTCCAGCCCGAAGCTCCTGCAAAGACGGGCGATACCGTTATTGTAGCCTGCGCCTACCGCCGATATCCGCCATTCTCCCTTATAAAGGTAGAATTCCATAGCCACCGCCGCTGTTTCGGACGAAAGCCCGTCCATTTCAAAAGATACCCGCTCCGTGTCCGTGCAAAGCGACACCCTCGGACGCTCGACATAAGCGAAGCAGTTTTCGCTTCCCGAAGCGCTCTGCGGCTCGGCGTAGACCGCGTATGCGAGCGTTATTTTCTCCACGCGGCAGTCCGCCGCCGCAAGGTTAATTTCTATATGCCCGTCCTGCGGGAAGTATCTCACGGCGCCGTCCTCCGAACGCTCGTTCCCGAAGAAAACGAATCCCTTTTCGTTGACGGCGCGCCCGTCCTTATCGAGCATAAAAACGTAAGGGTCTATATCCATTTTGCGGTTCTTTCTGCACTCGAACCACACCGAAAATTCCGTTCCAACATACGGCGCCGCGGACGTTCTCATTCCGCGTGTCATAGTAAGCTTTGCGGAATTTTCCGCTTTCGGCGCGGTCATTGAAATAACGTCCGTCAGGCTCTCCGCGCTCGGCGCAGTGTAAATTTCCTTATCCCGGACGGGCTTATCTGCTGCCGGTCTGCCCGTGACGCTTACCCGCCTTATAAATTTTGACTTGAAAAGCGCTTCGGCATACAGAAGCGTCCTCGCCGAAATTCCCGAAACCGAAAGCGTTATTTCGTTTCTTCCAGCCGAAAGCACATTCGGCGAGAATCTCACCTCGTTAAGCGAACATTCTATCGTAGTTTTTTCGGGAACGTTCACGGTCAGCCTGAACGTGTTTTCCTCGTCCGCGCATATATTTCCGAGAGCGATCGTCCTCGGCACGTCGAAATTCCCGTCCTCCGAGCCGAATCCTCTCACCCTGCCCAACACTTCCACTTCGGACACCGCCGCGGGACATTCCGCTTCTATCGCGACATCGGAAACGTCCCCCTCGGTAATTTCCACGCGCAGTCCCTCAAGCGTGACGTTCGGGGCTTTCACATACACCGCGGCTCCGTTTTTCGCATATATGGTCGTGTTTTTCCCGACCAGACGAAGCGGACGGTCAATAACGACAGGACCCTCAAATTCTCCGGAGGGAAGTACTGCCGTACCGCCCCCGGCGGCAGAAGAAATTATATCCCGAAGTTCCACACGTCCGCCTCCTGCTCAAAAATAATTATCCGACGTTCACGCCGTAAGAGCGGCACAGCGCTTCAAGTCCGCCCTGATAGCCGCTTGCCACGGCGTTGAATTTCCACTCGCCGTTGTGACGGTAAATTTCGCACACGACAAGCGCCGTTTCAATGGAAAATTCCTCCACCAGATCAAACCGCAGTTCTTCTTCTCCGTTTTCGTCGTCGGGATTGTCGATCTTCACCACGCGAACATAGGAGTTTGACACCTGCCCGAAATTCTGGTTTCTCTGAGCCGCCTCGAAGATAGTTACCGTAACCGCTATCTTCTGTATTTCCTGCGGTATTTTTGTGAAATCAATGATAATTGCCTCGTCGTCGCCTTCGCCTTCGCCCGTGCGGTTATCGCCCGTGTGAACGACAGCTCCGTCACGCGCGGAAAGGTTGTTGTAGAACACGAAATCCTCGTCGCGCAGTACTTTTCCGTTCGCTCCGAGCAGGAAAACGCACGCGTCAAGGTCGAAATCATTTCCTCCGTCATAGCGGTTCACGTCCCAGCCTAAGCCTATTCTCGCCATTGTCATTGATTTGTCAAGGCTTACCCGCTGACCTTTTGAAAGACTTACTGCCATATCTGTTCCTCCTAAAAATTATTCAATAAAATTACTGTTCTTTTTTGCCCGCGCCCGTTATTGCTTTTCTCAGCAGGTCAACGGGGATTATCGAAATTGCGGGAACAAGTACCACAAGCCACTCTACGGGATTCAGTCCCCAGCCCGAAAGTATCCCGCGTCCGAGGTAGGTCATAAGGATCTGCACCACGGCGATGATTCCGAATACCGTAAGGAATCCCTTGTTCTTGCCGAGATTGTCGAAGAGATTTACGCGGTCGGTGCGTGCGTTGAACGCATTGAACACCGCAATGAAGATGAAGAACGCGAAATATGCCGTGTGAAGAATAGCGTGCGGTTCGTTTTCGATGTGGATATCACGCAGAAGCCCCCATTGTTCGAGGTAACTCAGCGAATTTACCGCTCCCTCCGCGGGTTTCGGGAACGAACCGAGAATCAGCATAGCCAGCGACAGCACGAATGTCCAGCCCGCTCCGACGATAATTTCCGACATCATAGCCTTGCTTATTATCGGCTCGGTACGGCGCTTGGGCTTTTCACGCATAAAGCGTGCAAGAGGCGGCTCTCCGCCGAATGCCAGTGCCGCGAGCGTATCCATTACGAGGTTCACCCAGAGTATCTGAATGACGGAAAGCGGATTTGCCACGCCGATAAGCGGGCAGATAAACGAAATAAGCACCGCCGCCACGTTTATAGTCAGCTGGAACACGATAAATTTCCTTATGGAGTTGAAAATCGTGCGCCCGTAGAGTATCGCGCGGTCGATAGAGTTGAAGTTGTCGTCGAGGATAACGATATCGGACGCTTCTTTCGCGACTTCCGTACCGCCGCCCATTGCGAAGCCCACGTCGGCTTTTTTGAGGGCAGGGGAGTCGTTCACGCCGTCGCCCGTCATACCCGCCACAAGGTCGAGTTCCTGCGCAAGCCGCACCAGACGGCTCTTGTCCGTAGGCAGCGCTCTTGCGATAACGCGGATATCCTTTATCTTCGCCTTTATCTCGTCGTCGGACATTTTCGCAAGCTCGTCGGACGTCAGCATAAGATTTGTGTTTTCGTCGTCGATAAGTCCCGCTTCTTTCGCTATCGCAACTGCGGTTTCGCGGCGGTCGCCCGTTATCATTACTACCTGAACGCCCGCGCCCTTTACTTCCTTAATCGCGGTCACGGATTCGGGACGGACCTCGTCGCGTATTCCGAGGCACCCGACAAGCGTCCAGTTATTGCCGTCGGGCAGTGAATCCTCGCCTAAAGCGTCCTCGCTCGTCGCTAATGCAAGCACACGGATAGCGCGGTTTGCAAGTTCGTCTATTTTCGCGTTGAGTTTCGCCATATCGAACGGCTGCTTTTCGCCGTTCATATCGTAGTAGTGGGAGCATCTCTGAAGTATCTTTTCGGGAGCGCCCTTAATAAGCGAGAGATTGTATTCTCCCTTGATCTGCGTCGCGGAGTATTTGTTTGTAGAGTTGAACGGGATATTTCCGACAGCCGAAACATTCGCGCCCGACGGGCAGTCCACCGCATACGCGAGAATAGCGCGCTCCGTCGCGTTTCCGCCGAGTACGCGTCTGTCCTTGCCCTCTCCGCTTATCATAGAAAGCGTGTTCTTGTGAATGGACAGCGCGAGAATATCTTTGAGTTTTCCCTTCAGGTCGTTGATTGTCTTGTATTCGGAAACATCGCCCATAATGAAGTTTATCGCTTCGAGCTTGCCTTTGGTGATAGTTCCCGTCTTATCGGAGAAAAGGATATTGAGCGAGCCTGCCGTTTCGATACCCGCGACCTTGCGCACCAATACGTTATCCTTAAGCATCTTGCCCATATTCTGCGCGGAAACTATCGCTATCATAAGCGGCAGACCCTCCGGCACCGCCATAACTATGATAATGACCGCAAGCATTACCGCTTCGATTATCGCTTTCACCAGTGCCGCCCACGCGAAAACTCCGTCAGGCGCGAGAAATGCCATAGGCTGGAAATTCGTATCGAACAGAATTGTCTTTGCAAGCATTGCGACAGCTATCGCCACGCCGCCGATATAGCCGAATTTCGATATGCCGTTCGCGAGTTTTCCGAGCTTTACCTTAAGAGGAGTATCGCGGTCGTCGTCCGTCTGCAGTTCGCTTGCTATCTTTCCGTAGACCGACTTGTCGCCGACAACGGTAACCTGCATAACGGCGTTTCCGGAGCATACCACCGCTCCGCGGTATACCTTATATTCGCTGTCGAAATCGGTATTTTCGTCGGTATCTTTCCACCCGTCGGGAATTGCGTGCTTTTTCGCCTCGCGGCTCTCACCGTTCAGCACCGACTGGTCGACTTTTATATCCCCGTCAATGATTATGCCGTCGGCGGGTATCTTATCTCCCGACTGGAGCAGTATAGCGTCCCCGACAACTATATCGTTTATCGCGACTTCGGCTATAACGTTGTTTCTGTACACTTTGCACATGATCCTTGAAGCTTCTTCCTGAAGCTTCTGGAACGCGTTTTCATTCCTGAATTCCGAGAACGTCGAAACCAGCGTCGCCAAACATATAGCCACGAAAATTCCGAGCGGCTCGTACCATTCGGGCGCGCCCTCGATAATAGGGTTCCCGTCCGAGCCTTTTACAAGCCCCAGAATCGCCAGCACAACGTTTATCAGCAGCGCGACGATAAGAATTTTTATCATCGGGTCGCCGAGGTTGCTTTTCAGCTTATCCCAGAAGCTCTCGTGAGCCTGCTCCGTCATGGAGTTGTCGCCGAATTTCTGTTTGCTTTCGGCAACTTCCTTGTCTGTAAGACCGAATTGTTTCATTTGCTTTTTATCCTTTCGTAAAATCGGAATCTATTCCGAGAATTGCCTTATGACCGAATGACCGAAAAATGCCTGCTGCCTGCTGCCTGCTGCCTGCTGTCCTGCTAGGACTTGTTTTGATTTACGGAAACCTCGCACAACAGCCCGTTGTCTTTTCCGCTCATTCTGAAAAGCGCTGCGTCTTTAAGTTCCACCGCGCTCCCTTTTGGGACGAGCCGTCCCGACGGCGAGGTCATACCTTCCGCCCCGTGATTCACGAGCAGCCACATTCCCTTATACTGTGCTATATAAGCCCGCATTTCGGGCGAAGCTTTTTCGTCGTTGTGGACGTTCGAGTAGATGTGCCAGTCGAACAGCGGCATTCTGTCGTAAACTATGATGTCGCTTTTTTCACGGTAAACTCCGTGCCGTCCGCGCATTTCGCTTTTAAGTCCCAGACGTATTATTTTTTCACGGACTCTTGTTTTGCAGAACGGGCAGACGGGGTCGTTCTCGTCGCGCACTATGAACCATCGCTTTTCGCACTGCGGATTCGCGCACGGATAAAGTCTGTCCCACGCTTTTAGAAGTTCCGTTTCCCATTCCATAGCCGTAGGTCTTTCGGCGGGGTCGTGAAGCCCGTCCACAAACGCCCTTATAAACAGCCGTTCAAGCCCCTTTGACAGAGAACCTATCGTCACGTCAAGGTCGGGCGGTCTGTTTGAGGTATCGTTCGGGTCCTCGATAAAGGTCGCCTTTTCTCCCAGAGCGAGAAAGTCGTCCTCTTCGGCGCTGTCGGCGCTGTATATCTTCGGACCTATCAGCGGGTGACGGAAGAAAAGGTATTCATAGATAAGCACCGGCAGTGCGTGAAGGTCGGTCAGCACGCTCGGCAGTATCCGTCCTCTGTCGCTGCCCATAGTCGCCAGCACCTCCGGCGCTATATATCCCCTTGTTCCCACCACTTCGGGAGGATACTTGTTCGGCACGACAAGCGAATCTATATCTATTACCACCGCCGAACCTGTTTTCGGGTCTATAAGCACGTTGTTGCACGAAAGATCCGAGTGTGCAAGCCCCGCCTGATGCATTCTCCGTATAGTCCTCGAAAGTCCTATCGCGGTTTTCAGCATCGTCCTGAAATCTCCCCGTTCGGCAGGGGAGAGGTACTTTCTGTTTTTCCCCGTGAACCAGTTTGATTTTTTGTCCTTGCCCTTAAGGTTCAGTACCGCCGAAGCCCCCGCGTCGAAAAAGAAGTTGTCTGGATACGCGGGACACACTATCCCGAATTCGGGCTGCCTTACTATCGCGACAGGCCAGCAGAAGCGCTGCCTGAAATATTCGGCGGTTTTTTGGGTATTTCCGAGAGCGCCCCCGTCCTCCTCGGCTATTGTCGGATTATAGATACCCACTATGGTGCGTATCCGGTCCTGAAGCCTTGGGTCGAGAGCGTCCTCCTGCCTGTTAAAAAACTGCACCGCGAACTTCTTGTCGGGGGTGAAATAGGTATGTTTCATACCCCCTCGCGGAGCGTTCGCGTCGTATATATATTGTATCGTGTCGCCGCTTTCTAAAACGGCTGTCAGCGTTTCTCCGCTCTGCATTACGGTTTCCTCTGTTTTTGATTTGATTTTTCAGTAGTTTAGTTTTATGATAACGAGCGTCCTGTCGTCGAAGCTCCCGCGCTCGTTGTAGTTGTCGAGCCACACGCCCAGCCGCTCTTCCGGAGTTTCTCCCACATTCATTCCGAAAGCCTCCAGCGAGTGGCAGTACAGCGCCTCTTTTTTGTTCCATAGTGCGTTTACGTTTTTTTCGGACTTGTCGTTCGCCAGCAGCTGTTTTGAATATTGCAGCGCCACGCTTTTCTTGCTTAAGGAAACCGATCTGAACCGTATCGGCGCGGGATCTTCCGGAGATATCCCTTCTTTCCCGCAGGAATAATCCAGTATCCCGTTAAGCTGAAGGTCTATGAAAAGCCGTTTCATCATCACGGCGGGGAAGTAGTCGTCCGCCACTCCGTCCGACATAAGGAACACCGTATCCGAGCTTCCCCGTGATATCTTTGTTTTCTTTGCCAGAGCGTCGTCGGAGGTCGTTTTTTCGGAAAGAAAATCCGTTTCTCCCGAAAAAGCCCCGCTGTCCGCGTCGCCCATTATTTTAAGGCACGCGTCGGCGTCTGCCTTGCTGTCCAGTGCGCAGACGCACCCGTCGCCTATCTGTACGCACGCCACAAACGTCTGCGCCGTGCCGTTCACCTCCACGGGAACAGCCACAGCCGCCAGAAACGTCGACGCCAGATCGCCTATCTCAGGCGCTCTTCCCAAAGCCGCCTTGTAATTCTCGTCCTCAATGATTCCGGCAAGCTCCTGCTGCTGCGCACAGAACGCCTTTTTCGCCGCGTCGTGGAGTATATTCGCTATTTTTCCGCACGCCGACAGAAATTCCTCCGAGGAAAGCTCCGCGCACAGTCCCTTTTTAAGCTCGCCTGAAAATTCCTCCGCAAGACGCTCTTTCATAAATCCCACGGCGGTTTCGCAGCTAACCCGCGAACCTATCCTCGACAGTTTTCTCGAACCTGCCCCGTCGCATACTGCCGCGACAAAGCAGTCGTCCGTCACGGCGCTCTCGAAATAATCGTCGCAGTTAGAGCCCTCGTGCTTGTGTTTTTTTCCTCTCACCCTTGCTCCGATTATCTCTCCCTTTTGGGATTTAGAGTGCTTTACATGAAGCTCAGAGTGCATTTCTGTTCCGTCGTCGGTTATTTCCTTATACTGCCACATGGAAGCGGTATGTTCCATAACTTCCATATCCGAGAGTTTTTCGGCGGGCGGTATATTTGCGGCTTCGGAATTTGCCGTCGTTTTGTTTTTTTCGTCGTGCAGCTCGTCTATCGTCACCGTAAGCTGCAATTCGTCCGCGTCGCCCTGCGGTTTAACGGTATTATCCATTCAAAACTCCTTAAAAACGCCTTACGGCACGATAACGAATCCCTGCGGAGGCGGCGGCAGCTGTACGGCTTCTCCGGGCTTTGCGTCTATGCTCTTTGAGGAAGCCTTTACCGAGCTTGACACCCACGCGAAGAACTGCGCCATATCTCCCGCCGTGAGATTATTCATCATAAGCACGTTGTTGGTTATTTTCTTAAGGACGTTGGCGTTTGCGTTAGCGCCCGCGCCGCACGCTATGATATTTCCGACGGAAACTTTTTTAATTGCTTCTATGCCGTCGTCGAGGTTATCGGTCGGCGCTCCGTCCGTCATAATGAACACAAGCGGCTTCCAGTCGCCTTTCTGCTCGGCGGTGGAGGTGCGCACCTCGTTTTTCACGCAGTCCGCCAGCACGGTAAGCGCCCCGCCCAGTGCCGTAGCGCCTCCTGCCTGCAAGGCGGGCTCTTTGAACACCATAAGCTCCGTCAGCGGAGTAAGCTGTCTTGCGGAACTGTCGAACGTGATTATTGACAGGAACGCCGTTTCCAGTGCCTGCGGGTCGCCCTTAAGCTCCGACACCAGTGTTTTTATTCCTTGTTTTACAGCCTCTATCGGCTCTCCTGCCATAGACCCGCTGCAGTCCAGCAGCAGATACACCGGCAATCTTCTTATATAATCCGACATTTTGTGTACCTCCGAAAAAAATAAAATAACTCCGTCCAAACTTTCTCACTATATATTATAAAACAATTTTCATATTTTGTCAAGAGTTTTACCTCAATTTCCCCCGAAATACGCCATATGTTTTTAATATTGCGAAAACTTTGCGGGCTACTTGATTTTTTTGGCAGGAAGTGGTATAATTTAATTTGAATATAGTTGGAGGAGTGGGTAAAGATCAAAAACAAGCTCGAAAAAATAAAGGAAGTCCTCTTGTCCCTCAGGACAAAGGAGGGCATACGGGAGTTTTATTTGCAGCACAAACAGATAATCCTCTACTTCGCGTTCGGCATAGGCACGACCATTGTGTCCTTTCTAAGCTATTACCTCACCCGTGTATTTTTCCCCGACGAGGAGAGCGTACCCCGGTTTCTCGCGTGGATATACAACATCACGCGTGTTTTCGGGATAGAGAGCAACACGGCGCTGCCGGTCATCGTTTCGTGGTTTTTGTCCGTCACATTCGCGTTTTTGACGAACCGCGTCTACGTTTTCGAGAGCCGCGCCGACACCTTCGGGAAGTTTATGCTTGAGGCTCTGAGGCTTTACGCTTCGAGAATAGCCACGCTTTTCGTGGATCTGCTGATAATGTTTTTGCTGGTGGACCTTACCGGCATACACAACGCGCTGTACGAATTCTGCGCGAAGATCTTCTCGAACATAATCGTGCTGATACTGAATTACATTTTAAGCAAGGTCTTTGTTTTCAGAAACAAATCCCAAAATTCCAAAAAGCGAAAAAAATCGACCAAATAACGGCGGACGCACTCCGCCGTTTTCTTTTTTGCGAAGAAATTCATTTTCCGTCACGGAATAAAGCTCCCATATTCTCCCATACTAAAGGCGAACAAAAAATTTCGGTAAGGGAGAATGAGAACTTATGTCACAAGGATCCAACAGCGTCCCCGCGTTTTCGGCGGAGGCGGCGGAGGCTATCGGAAACGCGGCTGCAATAGCGGGGCAGATGGGGCATACCTATGTAGGCTCGGAGCATTTGCTGTGCGCTCTGGCAAAAAATTCCGAAAGCGCCGCGGGAGTGCTTCTGGCGAGGGCGCAGGTGCGCTTCTGCGAGCTTATACTGCTTGTAAAAGACCGCGTGGGTATCGGAGAGAGCTTACAGCTTTCCGAAAGGGACTTTTCCCCGCGTCTGCGAAAGCTTCTTATGTCGGCGCGCTCTCTCGCCGCGGCAAGAGGGGACAATTTCGTCGGAACGGAGCATATCCTCACGGCTATCGTGACCGACCGCGACTGTACGGCGTTCGCGATATTGTCGGAGCAGGGACAGGACCTTATCGGGCGGCTGTGCGGGAACGTGGGCGCAAAAGCTCCGATTCCGAGTGACAGCGCAAGGTCGTATGAACCGCCCGATTTTTCCGCTGCCGAAAAAGCTTCAAAGCTTCCGAAAAAGACCGCCGCTAAAGCGGAGCATAAAAAGGAATTCCCCATGCTCTCGAAATACGGCAGGGAACTTACCGAGGACGCAGGACGCGGGCTTCTCGACCCCGTCATAGGCAGAGAGCCTGAGATAGAACGTATGGTGCAGATACTTCTCCGCAGGACGAAAAACAATCCCTGCCTTATCGGCGACGCGGGCGTCGGAAAGACCGCCGTGGCGGAGGGCTTTTCCCAGCGCGTCGCGTCGGGGAACGTCCCGCCGGAGCTGTGCGGCAAGCGCGTGTTCGCCCTTGACCTTTCGTCCATGCTCGCGGGCGCAAAGTACCGCGGCGACTTCGAGGAGCGCCTCAGATCCGTCCTTGAGGAAGCTATGAACGACCCCGACGTTATCCTGTTCATAGACGAGATCCATATGATAGTCGGAACAGGCGCGGCAGAGGGCGCCATTGACGCCGCCAGTATCTTAAAGCCGCTTCTTGCCAGAGGAAAACTCTGCCTTATCGGCGCGACGACCACAGATGAATACCGCCGCTTTATCGAAAAAGACAGCGCCCTCGAACGCAGGTTCCAGCCCATAAACGTCCCCGCTCCCGACGAGGAGGGCGCGGTGCGTATCCTTTACGGGCTTCGTCCGCGCCTTGAGGAGCATCATCACGCCATAATCACAGAATCCGCCATAAAAGCCGCCGTGACGCTTTCCGAACGCTATCTCAACGACCGCAGGCTTCCCGACAAGGCTATAGACCTTATCGACGAAGCCGCCGCAGCGGCAAGAGTTTCCGGTATCGAAAAAAATCCCCGCCCGTCGCTTTTGCGCACGGCAAAGGACAAGACCGCAGCACGGACGGTCGTGGACGAGGAGGACGTAGCCGCGGCTGTTTCACGAATGACGGGTATCCCCGCCGACAAGCTCTCCGAGGACGAGAGCCGCCGCCTTTCGGAGCTTGAAGATCTCCTCACAAGCCGCGTGATAGGTCAGGAAAAGGCGGTATCTCTCGTCGCTAACGCCGTCCGGCGCGGACGCGCGGGACTTCGCGACCCGAACCGCCCCATAGGCTCTTTCCTGTTTCTCGGTCAGACGGGAGTGGGCAAAACTGCGCTTTCCCGCGCGCTTGCCGAGGGAGTTTACGGCGACCCGAAAAGGCTTATCCGCTTTGATATGTCGGAGTTTACGGAAGCCCATTCCGTCAGCAAGCTTATAGGCTCGCCGCCCGGCTATGTAGGCTATGAGGAACAGGGCAGGCTCGTAAAGGAAGTCCGCACCATGAGCTATTCCGTCGTGCTTTTCGACGAAATAGAAAAAGCTCACCCTGAGGTGCTGAACGTGCTTCTGCAGATACTTGAGGACGGAAAACTCACGGCTTCCGACGGCAGATGCGCCGATTTCCGCAACACGATAGTCATCATGACGGGAAATATAGGCGCACAGGCTCTGTCAAAGAACTTTGTCGGATTCGGAAGCACCAAAGGCGGAAGCTCCGACGTTATGCGGGAGCTTAAAAACAGATTCCGTCCCGAACTCCTCGGAAGGATAGACAGCATTGTCGTGTTCGAGCGGCTTACTCCCGAAAATATGGAAAAAATATGCGTGAAAATGCTCGACAGCGTCGCTGAACGGGCAAAGACGCGGGGCATAGAGCTTTCTTTCGGAAAGTCCGCCGCCGGAGAGCTTTGCCGCAGCGTCCGCGGTGAGGACGCGGGCGCTCGTCCTCTTCGCGCAAGGATAACCTCCGAGATAGAGGATATGCTCTCCCTTCGGATAATTTCGGGAGAGCTCAGATCGGGCAGCCGTGCCGAGGTGGTCTTTGAGGACGGACGCTTTGAAGTCCGCCTTATGAACCGCCAGTAACTACGCCGCGTCCTGACAGTGTTCGAGCATCGTCTGCGCGTAAACGGCATAGCCGCGCGTAGGGTCGTTTACAAGAACGTGCGTCACAGCGCCCGCAAGCCTGCCGTTTTGTATTATGGGGCTTCCGCTCATGCCGCGCACTATGCCGCCTGTTTTTTCCAGAAGCTCGCTGTCGGTTATTCTTATCATCATGGATTTCGAGCCTTTGGGGTCAAGGGGATTCACGCGCTCTATTTCTATGGAGTATTCGCGCGGCTCGCTCCCGTCAAGAGTTGTGAGGACGGTCGCCGCGCCGACTTTTATCTCATGACGGAAAGCCACGGGCATAGGCTCTCCCGCAAGGTCGGAAAGGTCGCAGGAAACCGTGCCGAAAATTCCCGTCGGAGAATTTTCCTTTATCTCGCCTATTTCCGATTCGGGAAGGATTATTCCGCAAAGCTCGCCCGCGCTGCCCTCGCGCCCTTTTACAACGTCGTATATCTCGGCGGCGGTTATCTCTCCCGAACCGAGCGGCACGGCGTCGCCGGTGGTAATGTCGCTTACCGCGTGTCCCAAGCCGCCGAATACGCCGCTTTCGGGGTCCAGAAACGTAAGCGTGCCTATCCCCGCCGCGCTGTCGCGCACCCATGCGCCTATTTTAAGGACGCCGTTTTCCATGGCGGGAGTACATTGTGTTGATATTTCCGCGCCGTCGCGCCTGAAAACGAGCGTCGTCACGCTCTCCGAAAGCTGTACCGCGTCGGACAGCTCCTCGTTGGTGGAAACCTCGCGCCCGTTCACGCATATTAGAACGTCGCCCTCTTTAAGACCCGCGCCCTTTGCGGGAGAATTATCCGAAACGGATATCACCATCACCCCGTCCGAGCGCATTTTTATCCCGAACGGCTCTCCGCACGGAATGACGCTTGCACGCGTGTCCGCCGCGCCCGCCGCGTTAAGCGGAAGAAACGCAGGCACGGCGATACATACCGCAAACAGCCACGCGCAGGCTGATATTGCCTTGAAGGATCTGATATTCATATTCTGCTCCTTAAATTGAAAATTTGATTGGAAAGATCTGAGCGGCTTTCTCCGCTCCCGAATATTTTTCACCGACGCGGGTCGATTATGTTTTGAAATAATCGGCTGACGAGAGCGTTTGATTTTGGCGGAAATTTTCCCGTATCCCCGCGTTGACCGCGAAATTTCGGAATCGGACGTAAACCCCCTTGACAATTGCGGAAAAAAGAGGTATAATAATTATATGTATTTTCCGAAATTGGTTTTTTTCGGAATGTTAAACGTAATTTTTTCATGCCGCTTCGTTTGGCGGAATTTTTTGGAATTTGCGGACGCCGTCCGTAATCTGTAAGGAATTTGCGGACATCGTCCGTTTTATAAAGGTATAATTTAATATTTAACGTTCGGAGAAGCGCGAAATATATCACCTTGACTTAATTTTTGCTCAAAAATAACCGAATATAGGTGTAAAAAAACGGAAATTTTCGCGGCACGGAATTTTGGCGGGATTTTCCTCACGCTCGCTTCTACGGATCGGAAACAGAACGAGAATTTCTATATTCTGCGCCGCGCCGTGTGTATTTCACGGCGGGAAGGTCATGTATGCTTTTGTTTTCATTCTGTTTTCGGGAAAGGAAATCATATGGGATTATTAGGCAACAACAGAAGCATCTACGAAAGAGTAAGAAATGAAAACAAATCCGCGGGTACGGGTACAACAAGTCAGAGTGCGGGCACAGGAACAGGTACGGGCACAGGTTCCGGTACGGGTTCGGGTACAGGCACGGGCACGGCGAGAAGTTTCACGCCGCCGCCGAAAACTTACCGCAAGCCGGGGACTCCTGTGCTGAACAGCACGCGGCAGGCTATGGAAAGAGCCGCCGCAAAACCTCCGGCGGAAAAACGTCCCGTGCTGGGAAGAGGTCCGCGTCCCGTTCAGACACATCAGCCGCAGAGAAGAAGCTCCCCCGTGAGGTTCTGTGCGCTCGGCGGTCTGAACGAAATAGGAAAAAACCTGTATGTATACGAGTTCGCGAACGATATGTTCATAGTCGACTGCGGACTGGCGTTCCCCGACGAGGAAATGCCGGGAGTAGACCTCGTCGTTCCCGATTTCTCTTATCTCGAAAAAAACCGCGACCGTTTCAGAGGAATAATTATCACGCACGGTCACGAGGATCATATCGGCGCGCTTCCGTATCTGCTGAAAAAAGTAAACGTCCCGATATACGGCACGCGCCTTACGCTCGGTCTTGTAGAGGGAAAACTTAAAGAACACGGACTGCTCTCGCAGGCTTCCCTCAACGTCGTAGAACCGCGCCAGAACGTCAGAATGGGCTGTATGTCGGTCGAGTTTATCCGCGTAAATCACTCCATACCCGATTCCTGCGCACTGGCAATTCACACGCCGGCGGGAGTTATCGTCCATACGGGGGATTTCAAAGTCGACTATACGCCTATCGAGGGCGGGATAATCGACCTCGCAAGATTCGGAGAGCTCGGCAACAGGGGCGTTCTCGCCCTTATGAGCGAATCGACGAACGTCGAGCGCCCCGGCTATACCAAAAGCGAACGCTCCGTCGGCGAGAGCTTCGAGGGTCTTTTCGCCAGAGCCGAGGGAAAACGTATCATAATCGCGACATTTTCCAGTAATATCCACAGGATACAGCAGATAATAAATCAAGCCGTACAGCACGGCAGACACGTTGCCGTTTCGGGAAGAAGTATGACAAACGTCATAGCAAAGGCAGTGGAGCTGAATTATATCCGCGTGCCCGACGGTACTCTTATAGATATCGAGGACGTGAATAAATATCAGCCCGAAGAGCTTGTTATAGCGACAACAGGTTCTCAGGGCGAGCCGCTTTCGGCGCTTTCGAGAATGTCCAGCGGCGACCACAGACAAGTCACCATCACCCCCAACGACTTTATCATCATCTCCGCAAACCCCATTCCCGGAAACGAAAAGTTCGTCACAAAAGTCGTGAACGAGCTTATGAAACAGGGCGCGGAGGTCATCTACGAAAGTATGTACGAGGTACACGTTTCGGGACACGCCTGCCAGGAAGAGCTGAAAATGATGATCTCGCTTACAAAGCCGAAGTTTTTCGTGCCTATACACGGCGAGTACAAGCACCTTAAAAAACACGCGAAACTCGCGGTGGGTATGGGTATCCCCGAAGAAAATACGTTCGTGGCAGACCTTGGAGATGTGCTTGAAACAGACGGCGTAAATATGAAGTTCGCAGGGACAGTGCCGTCGGGAAAGGTCATGGTGGACGGCTTCGGCGTGGGCGACGTGGGCAGCGTCGTGCTGCGCGACAGAAAACATCTCGCGGAGGACGGCGTTATGATAGTCGTCGCGACCATAGAACGCGAAAGCGGACGTGTCATAGCAGGTCCGGATATAGTGTCGCGCGGATTCGTCTACGTCCGCGAGAGCGAGGAGCTTCTCGACGACGCAAAGCAGCTTATGCGTCAGGTGATAGACGACTGCATAGACCGCGGCGTGCGCGAGTGGGGAAACCTTAAATCCGCAATGCGCGACGAGCTTTCGGAATTTATATACAAGGAAACCAAAAGAAGCCCGATGATACTCCCCATTATCATGGAGGTCTGATATTTTCGGCAAAAAAAGGAGCTGAGGCGGTTTGAGAAATTTCTATAAAAGCAATATGCTTCTCGCGGCAATATGTGTGCTTATAGTTATGCTTATCGCGATAGACGTTTACGTTTTCAAAAGCGAGCCGCTCATCTTCTGGATAACTTTGCCTGTTATGCTGGGAGTTTCGGGACTGGCTCTCGGAAAACTTATGCAGATACGGCAGAACGAGTACTGGTATTTCGACCAGCTCTCGGAGGAGATACGCGGCACGGATTCAATGTCGCTTATCAGCTTTCCGCTGCCTATCTGCGTCATAGACGGCGACCGCTCGATAATCTGGAGCAACGAGGAGTTCAACAAGAATTTCTTCCGCCCCGACGAGGACGACTGCTCCATAGACAGAATAACCGATATGCCCGCCGAGCTTTTCGGCGCGGAGGGCAGAGAGCTGGGCTTCAACGACAGGTGGTTCAGGGTCTACGCCGTTTCCCACGAATATACCGTAAACGACAGAATAACCGGCAGACAGAACAATGACGACGGCTCTGAGAAAATAACAATGCTCATTTTCCGCGAGATAACCGAGCTTAAAAATCTCCGCGCGACCTACGAAAACTCAAAGCCCGTCGTAATGATAGTGGTAGTCGACAATTACGAAGAGCTGCTTTCGGGAGCAAAGGAAAGCGAGCGCGCCACCGTCACCATTCAGGTAGACCGCCTTATAGAGGAATATTTCGCCGATAAAAAGGCAGTTATGAAAAAAATAACCGGCGATAAATTTCTGATAGTCCTCGAACAGCAGTATCTGCTGAAAATGATAAACGAAGAAAAAATGGCGCTCATAAATATGGCGCACGAAATAAAGGTAAACGAGAAAAATCCCGTGACGCTGTCAATAGGCGTGGGAACGACAGCCGAAACCCTCGCGGAGGGAGAGCGCTTCGCAAGCGAAATGCTGGTAAAGGCTCTCGAACGCGGCGGCGATCAGGCTCTCGTGAAAACGCCCAACGGCTTCGACGCTTTCGGCGCGGTATCCCCCGGAAAGGAACGCACCGGAAAGGTTAAGATACGTCTTGCGGCAGAGGAAATAAAGACCCTTATCGGAAAGGCGGATACCGTCTACATAATGGGTCACAGCTTCGGCGATTACGACAGCGCGGGGTCTGCGATAGGACTTACCTGCGCTATCAGAAGACTGGGCGTTCCGGCATATACCGTGGCGAGATTCCGCGACAGCTCCAAAACTAACGCAAAGGCTCTTTTCGACAGATTCGCGGATTACGACCCGCCCGTCGCGATAGAGCCCGATGAAGCAAAGCAGTTCTTTACGGACAGGTCCGTGCTTATGATAGTCGATACCCATATCCTCAAAAAACTGGAGGATAAGGAGCTTTACGAGCGGGCAAACAAAAGCAGCGTCGTGATAATCGACCACCACCGCCTGAGCGCGGGCGCGATAACCGAATTCGGCGTGCGCTGTCAGGAAAGCAACGCGTCGTCCGCGTCAGAGCTTGTCACGGAGCTTGTACAGTATTTCAGCCCGAACGTCCTGCTGAGGTCTTTGGAAGCAGAAGCGCTTCTGGCGGGAATAACACTGGATACAAAAGATTTTGTAATGCGTTCGGGAGTGTCAACGTTCGAGGCGGCGGCGTATCTCAAGAAAATAGGAGCGGATACCATCGCCGTAAAGAAGCTGTTCGACACCACTATCGAAAATAAACTCAAAAAGTCGCAGATAATCTCCTCGGCGCAGCTTTACAGAGCGCGCTGCGCCATAGCGGTAGTAAATGAAAGCTTTACGGACGTGCGCGTGGTATGCTCGCAGGCGGCGGACGAAATGCTGTATATAAGAAACGTCGACGCGTCGTTTACGGTATACCCTATCGAGAACGGCTGGGGCATTTCGGCACGTTCGCTCGGAAAAATAAACGTTCAGGTGATAATGGAAAAACTCGGCAACAAGCTCGACGACGGCGGCGGTCACCAGTCAATGGCAGGAGCGCAGCTGTATGAAATGACACAGGAAGATGTGGTAAACAGACTTCACTCGGTAATAGACGAATACTTCACGTCCACACCGGAGGACAAAAAATAAACAGCGGAGGAAAAAATAATGAAAGTGATTCTTCTTCAGGATGTTAAAGGAACAGGCTCAAAGGGCGAGATAAAGGAGGTAAAGGACGGCTATGCCGTGAACTTCCTTATCAAGAAAGGTCTTGCACAGGAGGCAACACCTCAGAACCTCAACCTGCTTCAGGGACAGAAAGACAGCGCACAGCACAAAATAGACGTCGAAAGACAAAACGCAAAGGATACAGCAGAAAAGCTGGAGGGAAAAACTATAGTCGTGTCCGCAAAGGCAGGTCAGAACGGCAGGCTTTTCGGCACGGTGACTTCAAAAGAGGTCGCGTCGGCAATAAAGCGTGACCTCGGTCTGGATATAGATAAAAAGAAGATAAATATAGCCATGAAAATTGAGGGCTTCGGCGATTTCGCAGCGGAAGCGCGGCTCTACGCGGGAGTTTCGGCAAAATTCAAGGTATCGGTCAAGGAAGAGGTATAATGGCAGACAACGAATTGACAGGAGTGCATATGCCGTTCAGTCAGGAGGCTGAGGAATCAGTCATCGGCGCTGTCATAAGCGACGACAGCGTTCTGGGCGACGTAATTCAGATGCTTCACGCGGAGCATTTCTATATTGAGGTATACCGCGGAATATACGAGATATTATCGTCAATGTTTATGGCTTCCGATAAAATAGATATAGTCACAGTAAAGGAAGCCTGTATGCGTCACGGCGTTTTCAAGACCGACGGCGACGCGAATGTTTGTCTTGTAAACGCCGTAAACCGTGTTCCGAGCATTTCGGGAGCAACGGTCTACGCAAATATCATTGTCGAGAAGTATATCCTGCGCAGCCTTCTGCTCGCTTCACATAAGATAATCGAAACTATAAACTCCGACCAGCCCGCCGATAAGATAGTCGATTTCGCGGAACAGCAGATATACGATATTCGGGCAGGCATCGAGAACAGGTCGCTGACGCCCATAAGCGGCATAGCCTACGGTCAGCTTATGGCTTTGCAGGAGCTTGCCGAGCAGTCCGCCCGCAACGGCGGAAAGCCCGTTATGACGGGACTTTCCACGGGATATACCGAGCTTGACAGAAGGATATTCGGACTGAACAAGACCGACCTTATCATTCTGGCGGCGCGTCCGGGTATGGGAAAAACTTCATTCGCCATGAATATCGCCGTGAATGCCGCAAAGCTCCACCGCGACAAGGCAGTATGTATTTTCAGTCTGGAAATGTCCAAGGAGCAGCTGGTTTCGCGTATGATATGCAGCGAGGGACAGGTTTCCTCCGATGTTATGAAAACAGGACGCGTGCCGATAAACGACTGGGAAAAAATAACCACCGCGACCGCTATCCTTACACAGCTGAATATCATGATAGACGATACCCCCGCGTGCAATATCATGGGGATAAAGTCAAAGCTCCGCCGCGTAAACAATCTGGGGCTGGTAATAATAGATTATCTGCAGCTTATGACGTCGTCAAATAACTATAACGGAAACCGTGTGGCTGAAATTTCGGAAATCACCAGAAATCTGAAAATTATGGCGAAAGAGCTTAACGTCCCGGTTATAGCGCTCTCGCAGCTCGCCAGAGGCACCGAGCAGCGCGAGGATAAACGCCCGCTGCTCTCCGACCTGAGAGATTCCGGCTCTATCGAGCAGGACGCGGATATTGTAATGTTCCTCTACAGAAATTCATATTATCAGAAGGACGACCCCAACCAGAACCTCTGCGAGTGCATAGTCGCCAAAAACCGTCACGGAGAGGTCGGAACGGCATACCTCGGCTGGTTCAGCGAATATACGAAGTTTATGAATATCGACTATAAGGTAAAAGGTGCGTAAAATGGAAAGGCTGACCGAAAAGGCAGCAGCGGCAGTCCGCGAATTCTCAATGACGGACGGCGCGGACGCAGTCGTCTGCGCACTTTCGGGCGGCGCGGACAGCGTGTCGCTGCTGAGGGTGATGAAGCTGCTTGCGGAGAGCTTTTCGTTTGAGGTGTTCGCGTGCCATTTGAATCACGGGCTCCGCGGAGAGGAAAGCGACCGCGACGAGCGCTTCTGCCGCGAACTGTGCGGGCAGCTGGATATACCGCTGTTTTCACGGAAAGCCGATATATCGTCAATGCGGGAAAAGCACGAAAGCACCGAACAGGCAGCCAGAAGAGTGCGGTACGGTTTTTTCGCGGAAACCCTTGAAAAAGTCGGGAAAAGCGGGAAAACTCCCGTTCTGGCGACTGCGCATACAGCGTCGGATAACGCCGAAACGGTCATATTCAACCTCACCAGAGGGACGGGTCTGAACGGTCTTTGCGGAATACCGCCCGTGAGAACTCTCGGAAGATTCCGCGTCGTCCGCCCGCTTATACGCGCTTCAAGAGCAGATGTGGAGGATTTCCTCGGACGGCTCGGACAGGATTTCGTCACGGATAAAACAAATCTTTCGGACGAATTTTCACGAAACAGAATAAGACTGAACGTTATGCCACAGCTTGCGAAAATAAATCCCGCCGTCGCGGAAACCGTATCCAGAGCGACCGAAAATCTCCGCCGCGATAACGACTACTTGTGCGGGATAGCCGAAAATGCACTGAATGAGGCAAAATGCGGGCGCGGCTGGAAAGCGTCAGAGCTTGCAAAACTTCCCGAACCGATAAAAGCACGGGCAGTCGCGAAAATACTCACGCTCGGAAATATCCGGCCGTCAGAGCTTCGGATAAAAACAGCGTCGGAGCTTCTGGAAAAATATTCCGCAAAATATAATCCCTGTAAAAACCGCTTCTTTCTGGTCAGAAAAGGCGTCTGCTTCACAGAGGAAATAACCCAGTTTTTTCACGGTTATAACGAAAAAAGATAAATTTTTCTCGGAACGGAAGAAATTTTCATACGTTTATCACGAAAAATAATTGCATTTTTTCGTGGAATGTGTTATAATTAAATTTGTGTGGAGGAATTTGAAATGTTTGTTCCGCAGGAGGTTGAACGTATCCTGTTCACAAAAGAAGAAATTTCCGCGCAGGTAAAGCGTATAGGCGCAGAGCTTACCCGTGACTACAAAGGGAAAGAACCTCTGTTTCTGTGCGTGCTTAAGGGCGCGTCGGTGTTCTTCGCGGACCTTATACGCGAGGTGGAAATACCGGTCAGAATAGATTTTCTGAGGGCTTCAAGCTATGTGGGAACGGATTCTTCGGGAACAGTAACTCTCGAAACTTCCACTATCCCCGACGTGAAAGACCGTGACGTGCTTATCGTCGAGGATATAGTCGATACCGCAAGGACGCTCTCTTTGCTGAAAACAGAGATAAGCGGACGCGGCGCGCGGTCGGTGCATACCGCCTGCCTTCTGGATAAACCGTCAAGGCGCGTGGTAAAAGACTTCAAAGCCGATTATACGGGAATGGAAATAGAGGACCTGTTCGTGGTGGGCTACGGGCTGGACTGCGGGCAGGAGTTCAGAAATCTCCCGTATATCGGGATATATAAGTCTGTTTCGTAAGCATTGTCCGATATCGGGTATCAGATATTACATAATTTAAGAATTCAACAAATTTTCATAGAAATCACTTTCCGGCAGCAAAAGCTGAAACCGGAAAAAGAAAGGCGGTCTAAATGAAGAAAAAAGGACTACAAGGCGTTATAATTTATGTTCTGGTGGCGATTTTGCTTATATTCGGGCTCGTATATATGCTGAATGTCGCGGGAAGAAGTTCGGGCAGGACGGCAACACGCTATTCGGACGTTATAGCCGAGTTCGATAAGCTGAACGTTTCGGCGTTCGAGCTTGACCTCGGAAGCGGCTCGCTGCAATATTACCTTAAAGGAACGGAAAATGACGTTAAAAACGTCATCTACTATTCCGTCCCGAACGTGAATGTTTTCCTTAACGATATCAACAGCGGCTATACCTCCGAGGGAAAAATAGCAAACTACCGCGTGCGCTATAACGAGGCGAACCCCAATGCGCCGCTTGTCGAGAATTATATCCCGATAGCGGATAATACGTTTATCACGACTATATTGCCGTATCTGCTGCTGGTCGGAGTTATGGTGATCTTCACGTTTATCGTGCTCAGACAGACTTCGGGCGGCGGGAAGATGAACACCTTCTCACGCGCAAACGTCCGTACTCAGTCGGGAAAGAAAGTCACCTTCGAGGACGTGGCAGGCGCTGACGAGGAAAAACAGGAGCTGGTCGAGATAGTCGACTATCTGAAAAATCCTCACAAGTACCGCGAAATAGGCGCGAGAGTTCCTAAGGGCGTGCTGCTCGTGGGACCTCCCGGAACAGGTAAAACTCTGCTCGCGAAAGCCGTCGCGGGCGAGGCAGGCGCACCGTTCTTCTCCATTTCCGGTTCGGATTTCGTGGAAATGTACGTCGGCGTGGGCGCGTCGCGTGTGCGCGACCTGTTCGACCAGGCTAAAAAGCATACTCCGTCCATCGTTTTCATAGACGAGATAGACGCCGTCGGCAGACAGCGCGGCGCGGGTCTTGGCGGCGGTCACGACGAGCGTGAGCAAACATTGAACCAGCTCCTCGTCGAAATGGACGGTTTCAACGAAAACGAAAACATCATAGTTATGGCGGCTACTAACCGCCGCGATATACTCGACCCCGCTCTGCTGCGTCCGGGACGCTTCGACAGACAGGTCGTCGTAAGCTACCCCGATATGAAAGGACGCGAGGAGATCCTTAAAGTCCACACCAGAAACAAGAATATCGGTCCCGACGTCGATTTGAAGCGTATCGCCGGAAGAACGGTAGGCTTTACCGGAGCAGACCTCGAAAACCTTGTGAACGAAGCCGCGCTGCTCGCCGCGAGAAATAACCGCAAGGCTGTCACCGAGGCGGATATCGAGGAAGCAACCATAAAGGTAGTGGCAGGTCCCGAAAAGAAATCCCGCATAATAAGCGACGAGGATAAGCGGATAACCGCATATCACGAGGCAGGTCACGCTATAACCACCTACCGCTGCGAGTCGCAGGATAAGGTGTACAAGGTCACTATCGTTCCGCGCGGAATGGCTGCGGGACTTACAATGCACGTCCCCGAAAAGGACCACGAGCATATGACCAAGCGCCGTATGGAGGAGAATATTGTCGTGCTGCTCGGAGGACGCGTAGCCGAGAAACTTGTCCTCGACGATATAACCACGGGCGCTTCCAACGATATCGAACGCGCCACGGGTGTTGCCCGCGATATGGTAATGCGCTACGGCTTTTCCGAAAAGCTGGGTCCTATCCTCTACGGGAACGAGGATCACGAGGTGTTCCTCGGACGCGATTATTCACAGGGTAAGAATTATTCCGAAAACGTCGCTTCCGAAATAGACGCCGAAATACGCGAGATAATCGAAACAGGCTACGAGCGGGCAAAGGATATCCTCACCGCCGACCGCGAGCTTCTCGACCGCTGCGCACAGTACCTTATCAATAACGAAACGCTTGACGGTCCCGATTTCTATAAGCTGATGAATAACGAGATAGATGTCTACGGCAATCCCACGGGAACACCCGCCGATAATGATATCTCCGAGGAAAAACCGACCGCCGAAGCCCCTGCCGAGAGCGGGGACACGACCGAGGGCACGACCGAAATACTGACCGAACCCGCGGAAAATAATGACGAGGGAAACGAAAATTCCGATAACTAAAAACGGATTGGAAGTAATTATATGGCAATAGAGTTTATCGACGAAGCCCCGACCCTTGAGGAATATAAGGAAATGCGCCGCGCCGTGAATTTTATGGTGCTTTCCGACAGAATAGCGTCAAACGCTCTCAATAACGCCTATCATATCACCACCGTCCGCGACAACGGACGCGCCATAGGAATGATACGCGTGCTGTCGGACGGAAGCTATGCAAATTTCATCACGGACGTTATGGTGATACCCGAATATCAGGGGCGCGGCATAGGTACACAAATGATGCAGCGCACAATGGATTTTATGAAAAGCACCCTGCTTCCGGGGGAAACCATAGTGCTGTATCTTATGTCGGCAATCGGCAGAGAGCCGTTTTATAAAAAGTTCGGCTTTAAGACCCGCCCCAACGAGGTGTGGGGCGCGGGTATGAGTCAGTGGCTGACCCGAAAGGATTAAATGGCTTGTTGGTGATAAAACGGGCAATCCCGCCCTTTTATGGATACTGATATTTATGTAATGAGGTAGATTATGGAAAGATTTTGTGACAAATGCGGAACACTGGTAAGCGGAGAGGGCAAATTCTGCCCGTCCTGCGGCGCTCCCCTCGAAAGCGCGGTAGACCTCGGAAAGCCCGATATCGACTCCCCTGTTCAGACCGAGCAGCAGCCGTCCCCTTACGTTGCCCCCGTGAATAATACATATTCGGGGACTTCAAGCAGCAATCAGGGTCAGATTCCCGCTTACCCGCAAAGCTACAATACAAATTCAAACGCTTCGTCAAACAACGATATGACGATAGGAAAGTGGCTGTTGACTTTCCTTATTTCGGCAATTCCGATAGTGGGTCTGATTATGCTGTTTATATGGGCATTCGGCGACGACGGGAACACTACCCGCCAGACTTTCAGCAAGGCGTATCTTCTCTGGACGCTTATTTCGGTCGGCGCAACGTTTATTTTGTATTTCGGAATGATCGTGTGCATAGGCAGTATGATGGGCGGACTGGGCAATATTTTGTCGGAAATGGAAATGAATATGGCAATGCTCTTTGCTTAAAAGAACACACAAGCGCTGTCCGTCAGACGGGCAGCGTTTTTTTATAAAGGAACGCAAATATGAAAAAACCTGTTTCAATTATTATTCGCATAATTATCGGAATAACGGCGCTTGCGGGGCTTGTTTGGGCGAATATGGGAACGCGCCTGCTGAATACGGTAAGCGTCATAGGAACGGTCGTTTTCGGAGCGGTGATAGCCGTCTGTGTCTTCTGGAAGCAGTTCAAAGCCCTTGTTTCTAAAATATGGAAAAAGCGCGTCGGAAAGGTTTTCCTTGTGTTTTTCGGGAGCGCTGCGTCCTGCTGCGTGGTTCTGGCAGCGGTTTTCTCGGTGAATATGGTGAGGTACATCGACGTTCCCGTCGAAAACGTGAACGCCGTAATCCTTCTCGGCTGCAAGGTGAGCGGAGATACGCCGAGCTATATGCTGGAATGTCGCCTGAATTCGGCTCTGGAAGTGCTTAATTCCCATAACGACGCCGTTTGTATCGTAAGCGGCGGGCAGGGAGCCGACGAGAATATCACCGAAGCCGAGGCTATGCGCAGGTATCTTACTGCTCACGGAATCCCCGATTCGAGAATTATCCCCGAACCGAATTCCTCAAATACCCGCGAGAATCTCCGGCTTTCGGCGAATATCCTCCGCGAGCGCGGCATTACCGACGGGATACTCATCGTCACTCACGATTTCCACCAGTACCGAGCCGAGATATACGCCCGTCAGAATGACCTCAAAGTGGGGCATTATTCAACAAAAACAGACCCCAGGCACCTTTTTTTCTATTGGATACGCGAGTGGGCAGGCATAGCGGCAGCCTACACGGGCTTGTTCTGAATCACGAAAACTCCGCTTCAGCATACAATGATAGAGGGTAAAGCACACAGCCGTGCGCGAGGTGGCGCTTGCCCTTGAATAGCCGAGCGCAAAAGCGGCTGTTTGACATACCCAAAGCGGGCAGTATTTTTACTGTCCGCTTTAATCTTTATGAAAATACAAGTTTCTTGAATTATATACAAGATTCTTGAATATATTCAAGTTTCTTGTATCACATCGAGGAGAGTTCTTTTACAAGTTTCTTGAAGTGCCGACCGCGCTCCTCAAAGTTGCGGTAGAACCCGTAACTTGCCGAGGCAGGGGAGAGCAGCACCCTCTTTTTGGCGCATTTTGAAGCCGAATTTACGGCTTGCTCCATATCCTCGGCGAATATCTTGTTGACGACGGGATTCGTGACAAGCGCGGCAATGCGCTTTCCGCTGTCGGGCAGGAAAATGACGTTTTCGACCACACCGCGATTAAGAAATTCGCCGAGAATGTCGTAGGAAATTCCCCTGTCCATACCTCCGAGAATAAGGCAGTCCGTGCCGTCAAAGGCGTTCACGGCGGCGATAGCGGCTTCGGGAACGGTACAGATGCTGTCGTTGACGTACTCCACGCCGTTTATCACGGCGACGTGTTCGAGCCGATGTTCAAGACCCTTGAAGTCGGGCAGCGATTCAAGGCACACGTCCGTGTCCGCCCCCGCGAGTTTTGCGGCTGCCAGAGCCATTGCGATATTATACAGATTGTGCTTTCCGCGCAGAGAGGTGTTGATCTTCGCCGAGGAGATCTCCTCACCGAACAGGAATATCGAATCTCCGTCCGTCCACACGTCGGCTTCTTTTCCGAACGCGGACGTGAAGAGCTTTCCGGACGTTTCCACGGGCATCAAGTCGCTGTTTGCGACCGTGAAGTCACATTCCCGCTGAAACCGCGCTATATTGCGCTTTGCGGCGGCATATGCGCCGAAATCGACATAGTGGTCGAGGTGTTCGGGGAAGATGTTCAGCAGCAGCGAAATATCCGGCGAATGCCGCACGAATTCAAGCTGATGACACGAAAGTTCCAGCACCGCCGTGACGCTTTTGTCCATCTCCTCAAGCCGCATCAGAGGCGGCACGCCGATGTTTCCGATAAGCATTGACGGCACTCCGCAGGCTTCCAGAAAGTGACTTATCAGGGAAGAAGTGGTAGATTTTCCCTTGGTTCCCGTCACGCCGATAATTCTGCACGGTCTGAGCTTCAAAAGCAGCTCGGTCTGCGTCAGGATACGGCTTTTCGCCTGTTCACTAAGTTTGTTCTTTATAATTACTCCGGGAGATTGCAGAATAAGGTCGAATCTCTCACATTCCGCGAGGTAATTTTCCCCCGAAATTGGCTTAACGGCGGGATTTTCGAGGTCAAGCGGATTCATGTCCGCAACGGCGATTTCGCGGCAGCAATCGAGCTTTGAAAGTAACTCCAGCCATACTTTTCCCTCTCTGCCGTATCCTAAAATAACTACACGTTTTCCGTCAAAGTGAGGTTTTAATTCATCAATGTTCATACACAATTTTCTCCAGAATGGGTATAAATTCCTTAGGAACAAAATTGTCCCCGTCAAAAAAATTCGTAAGGTCAACGGGCTTATACCCCTCAAACCGCTCTCTGAAGCGCAAAAGCAGCGCGGGCGGGTCGTCCTTTCGCCTGTCGAGCGCCATTTTAAGCGACAAACGCACCTCGTCCTTTGTTCCGACGCACTCAAACGGCTTATCCTCGCCGTCGTTCATCAGCCCGTCCAGCATCTCGGAGAGGTCGGCTCTTTCGAGCATATTGCACCCGAAAATTCCCGTCAGCACGCCGTCGTCCAGGAACGCCGCCAGCAAAATATACACATACAGGCATTTTGCGCAGTTACAGCACCACACGTTGGTTTTCGAGCCGAGATTACAGCTCTGAAAAACGTGATAATACTGCGGAAATCTGACAAATTCGCGCGCTATCTGCCACTCCGACAGCGGTCGCAGCAGGCTGAAATATTCGGGGCAGTTTCCGAAAGTTTTTGTGCAATATTCACGAAAATCACGCTCAAATTCCGTCGATTTGCTGTACTGGTGATTGACGTTCAGCCCCTCGACGTAGCTTTCGTTCGCGCTGCTTTCGTTGGATAAAGCAATGTACTTCACATTCAGCATAATTCCGCATAACAGCGCGGAAAACGCGACCACCGCCGAAAACGGCGTATGCCCGTTCAGCCACCCCGCCGTGTTTCTTTCGAGCAGCGTTTTATCTATGGTCCTTCGCGGACAAACGGCTTTTTCAAGCGGAATTCCCGCGGCTTTGACGCAGCCTTCCGTCGCACCGCGCGCGTTTATGATGTAGGGCGTGATTTCGACGCCTGCGGCTTTCAGCAGCTCCAGCGTCACCACGCTGTCTTTTCCCCCGCCGACCGGCACCAGAGCGCCATTCAGCACGGGTCTTACTTCGGGTAACGGCGCGGGTTCGGGGGCGGTTATCGTCATAAAATCCTCGAATTTCGCGTCTATTTTGTTCCGGTAGAAGAACTCCCCCAAGCCGTTGAAATACAGTTTTTTCCACCAGTTTTTCTGCCATTCGGACAGTCCCCCGCACCTCACCTCGACCGTCGGGCAGCACGCGCATTTCCAGTAGGAAACAAGCTCCGCCATTCCCAGTGAAAAAGCCGCGGTTTCAAGCTGCAAACGCGAGAAATTGCCGCTCATATAATCACGGTCAAATTCCCACTTCGGGTAGAAATGATATTCGTCTATCTGAAAATGGAAAGTTAAATATTTCTCGTTTATTTCATAACTGTGGTAGATAAAAATCGGGTGTTCTCTGCGTAATTCGTCAAAAGTACTCATTATTTAACCTTTCGTAGGCGATATTTTGTGCGTTTTCACGAAAATTATTCAAGAATGACGGGGCGAGCCGTGAAGTCGCTCCCGCACGGCAGCGCTTCCTCGAAAGCGAGCGCGTAAATATCCGACGCTTTTGCCGTGAATTTGGCTTGCCGAGCCGCTTCGCGGGAAATTCCCGAAAGCGCTTTCAGCGATGTGTCGATAGGTATTTTGCACTCTGACGCGGCGAGAATTTCCTTTCCTCTGGAGTTCATTCCCAGAACGCGTATATACGCGGGCTTTTCCAGCGCAAATTTCCTGTCGATCCCCAGAAATCCGCATAGTACAGCCCTTCTTATGCGGGCGAGGGTATAGCGTTTTGTCTTTGTGAGAAAATACACCTCTCCGAGGGAGCGACCCGCGCGGACGGCTTTATAGAGCCTGTCGCCCAGTCCACCCGCGCAGTCGTAGATTCCCGAAAATTCGTCCTTGGACATCGTGCGAAGCTTCGCGAGGATCGCCCTCTCCAGCCGCGAGATGTCCGCCGCGGGAGCGCCGCACGCGGGCGCGAACGCCGAATATTCCTCTCCCGAAAGTATCATTTTCCTGACAGCAGAGCCGCTTGCGTATCCCGTACCGCTGTCGGCTTCGGAAGCGTCGTGAGCCGCTCCGCCGCGCTTTACCGTGAACATCTCGATATTGCTCCCTAAGTCGTCGAAAGCGCTTATATACTCCACGGCAAGGGTGTTGTTCGGGGAAGCGACAAGCTCCGCCACGTCGGGCGTGTAAAACTGCCTTAAAGCCGCGTCCAGAGCCGCAGGATAGCTTTTCCCGCGCCTCAGCTGCTCCGAGAATTCCTCGGACTTTACCGCGTATGCCGCAGCCCCCGCAGCCTCCCGCAGAGCCACTATATCGCCGCATTCGCTTCCGAACGCGAGCATATCCGCGCACCCAAGCGCGGTTATGATGTCCGCCGCGCCCCTTGCGAAGCCCTCCGCCGAGGTGAGGGAAACTCTTTCCGGAAGCTCCGCGACAAGGTCCGCGCCGTTTTCCAGAGCGATTTTTGCCCTTGTGAATTTGTCGAAAACAGCGACATCTCCGCGCTGCACGAAATTCCCGCTCATAACGGCGAGGATATGCGTCGCCCCCGCTTTCCTCGCGGCTTCAATAAGCGCTCTGTGACCGTTGTGGAACGGGTTGAACTCGCAGATCATGGCGGCTGTTTTCATAATATGTACTCCCTTTGAATTTTAATTCCAAAATCAACTATAAATATATTTTACATCATTTTCTAAATAAATTCAATAAAATTTTCAAAAAATACTTGAAATTTTTTGTGAAATGTTATAAAATAAAATTGTAATTTTTATTTGAAAGGAATTTTTTTGTTATGAAAATTTTGGTTATCAACGCGGGCAGCTCTTCTCTGAAATATCAGCTCCTCGATATGGACGACGAGAGCGTTATCGCAAAGGGCAACTGCGACCGTATCGGCATAGGCGGACATATCAAGCATACCGCCGCCGACGGCAGGACTATCGACGTAGACTGCGATTTCCCGACGCATACCGAGGCTTTCGAGAAGCTTGTGGAAGTGCTTACCACGGGTGAAGCTGCCGTTATCAAGTCCATGGACGAGATAAACGCCGTAGGTCACAGAATAGTACAGGGCGCGGAGATCTTCAACAAGACCACCCTCGCGACCGACGAGGTGATTCAGCAGATCGACGACCTCGCGGAGCTGGCTCCCGTACACAATCACCCGCACGCTCTGGCGCTCAGAGCCTGCAAGAAGGTCATTCCCGCGACCACCCCGCAGGTCGTCGTGTTCGACACCGCGTTCCACGCGACCATGCCCGAAAAGGCGTTTATGTTCGGTATGCCGTATGAGTGCTATGAAAAGTATCATGTGAGAAAATACGGCTTCCACGGCACTTCTCACAGATTCGTTTCTCAGGCGCTTGCCGACGCTATGGGCAAGGACATCAAGGACCTTAAGATAGTTTCCTGCCACCTCGGAAACGGCTCGTCTATCACGGCTGTAGAGGGCGGAAAGTCTATAGACACCTCTATGGGCTTCACCCCGCTGGACGGCGTTATTATGGGAACGCGTTCGGGGTGTGTTGACGCTTCGGCGGTGACTTTCATTCAGAACAAGCTCGGTCTTTCTCCGTCAGAGATGAGCGACTACCTCAACAAGAAGTCGGGATTCCTCGGAATTTCGGGAGTGTCCAGCGACGCGCGCGACCTCGGCGCTGCTGCCGAAGAGGGCAACAAGAGAGCGAAACTGGCGCTTGAAATGCTCCGGTATGAGATCAAGAAGTATATCGGCTCGTATGCCGCGATTATGAACGGTCTGGACGCTGTTCTGTTCACGGGAGGTATCGGCGAGAATTCGGACGACCTGCGCGAGGACGTCTGCTCGAATATGGAATATCTTGGAATCAAGATAGACAAGGCAGCCAACAAGGGGCTTCGCGGGAAGCTTGCGAAGATTTCCGCTCCCGACAGCAAGGTTGAGGTATGGGTCGTTCCCACCAACGAGGAGCTGCTTATCGCACGCGACACCAAAGCGCTTGTCGAGGGTAATCTCTAAGCGGCGAATCGCCGCTGATAGTTCGCTTCGCGCGTGGGTAAGGACTTATAAAGCTACTGCGCGAGAGGATAGCGGACGATTTTCAAACCATAAAAATAAGGGGTCGACGAAAACTTGTTTCGCCGACCTTTTTCTGTGAAAATTATCTACAATATTCTCGCGCAATATTGTTATAATCTTTCGTCACGGCAAGAAGCGTACTTCCAGCAGCGGTACGCTGCTGCTTTGTACGTTTCGTACATACAGCTTTGTACGTTTCGCGCAAACTGCTTTGTACGAAACGCACAGCCCTTTTAAATAATCTTAATATATAAATCTAAAGAAAAAAATCTTAACCCCATCAATCCTAAACCGACCAATCGGCGAAGGCGGTCGGCGGGGACGGGGAATGAAAAAGTTTTTAAGTTATGTTTTTTCACCTAAGTCCCTCACTTTACAAAATTTCACGGGAGCTTTCCCTCAATTTGTTAAAATGCCTTAAAAATTTCATCTTTTTTCACTAAAATTATGATAAATAACATATTGAAAATTGGAGAAAATAGTGTTATAATGTAAAGTGGTATGTTATTTAATATAATCTACTTTCACACTTTAATGTTTTTCGGAGGACAATTTAATGTTTGGAATCAACAGAGATATCGGAATCGACCTTGGAACGGCTAATACGCTCGTATATATGCGCGGCAAGGGAATTATTATCCGTGAGCCGTCAGTGGTCGCTGTAGATAAAAAGGCAGGTCAGGTGCGCTACGTCGGTCAGGAAGCAAAGGACGTTATCGGTCGTACACCGGGTTCTATCGTCGCAGTAAGACCCCTCAAAGACGGCGTTATCGCCGATTTCGATATGACTTCAATTATGTTAAGCCAGTTCATAAAAAAGGCTCTTAAGGGAAAAGGCAAGGCAAGAGTGATCATCTGTATCCCGTCGGGCGTTACAGAAGTAGAACGCAGAGCCGTAAAAGAAGCCGCACAGCAGGCAGGCGCAAAGCGCGTTTCTATCATCGAAGAACCTATGGCGGCGGCAATCGGCGCGGGACTTCCCGTGGCAGAGCCTATGGGCAGTATGATAGTCGATATCGGCGGCGGTACGAGCGAGGTCGCTATAATCTCCCTCGGCGGCATAGTTACGGCGCGTTCGGTGCGCGTCGCGGGAGATGAATTCGATTCCGCAATTATAAACTATATCAAGAAAAAATATAATCTCCTCATAGGCGAGAGAACAGCCGAAAATATCAAGACAGGCATAGGCTCCGCGTTCCAGACCGACGAGAACGAGCCGGTCATGGACATCAAGGGCAGAAACCTGTTAAACGGCTTGCCCGAAAATATCACCATCACCTCAGCAGAGGTGAGAGATGCTCTCTCAGAGCCGCTGTCGCACGTCATAGAGGCTATAAAGACCACTCTCGAAAAATGCCCGCCGGAGCTTGCGGCAGATATAATCGAAAGCGGAATAATGCTCGCAGGCGGCGGCGCACTGCTGCGCGGTCTTGATAAGCTTATCCACGCGGAAACAGCAATGCCCGTGAAGATCGCCGAAAGACCCCTCGACTGCGTCGCAGACGGCACGGGCAAGGTCCTCGAAAATATCGACAAGCTTGAGGACGTGCTGAGTGAGGAAGAAACCATCTACTGATTCCCTTAAGCGAATATTTCATAAAATCTGTAAATTCTGTAAAATAAAGTAATATCGGTGAATTTATGAAAGAATTTTTCCACAGCGTCAAGTTCAAGATCCTTATATGCATAGCCGCGCTTCTGCTCGGAATGATGACCTATGCCGCCGTGAATCCGGGACAGCAGACGGGTCCCGAACAGATAGTCGGCACGATAACATATCCGTTCGTAAGCGCCGCAAACGCCATTTCCGACGGCGTGGCGGGTCTTATCGACAAGCTGGTCAACGCGGATAAGTACAAAAACCGCAGCAAGGAGCTTGAAGCGGAACTTACCGAGATGTATCAGCATACAATGGATTACGATTCGCTGCTGGAGGAAAACGAGCGCCTGCGCGAAATGCTGGAGCTTAAAGAGCGCAATAAGGATTTCAGCTTTTCCGAGCCGTGCGACGTCATCTACAGGAACGCAAACGACGTGTACGGCGGCTTTACGATAAGCAAAGGCTCTTTAAGCGGCATATCCCTTAACGACCCGGTGATAACCACGGTGGGTCTTGTCGGGCGCGTGACCTCTATTGCCGATAACTACGCGAGAGTGACCACCATTTTAAGCCCGCAGGTAAACGTCGGAGTGTATACGTCCAGGGCAAAGACCACGGGCGTTCTCGAAAACGACCTCACGAACGGGCAAAAGGGCTTGTGCCTTATGAGCGATATACTTAAGGACGCGGATATCCGCGAGGGCGATATCATCTTCACGTCGGGCATGAGCGGTCTTTTTCCGGACAGCCTGCTAGTCGGGACGGTAAAGGAAGTCTACGACGACCCCAACGGCTTCTCGAAACACGCCGTGATAGAGCTGGCGCAGGACGTGCGCTCGGTGACTTCCGTGTTCGTAGTGACGGATTTCAGCGGAAAAGGCGTTCCGTTTGAAATAGAATAAGCCCGCAGGCGGCAGGCGGCAGGGTGCGTGAGGCAGGCGGCAGAGTGCGGGAGTATAAGCCCGCTGTGCGCAAGAATTAAAGCCCGCTGTATGCAAAATATAAAGCCCGCAAGGTGCGGGAATATGTGTCGCAAGGCGCGTGAATAAGCCCGCAGGGCGCGGGAAAAGGACCGGAGCATATGAAAAAAATCACAAAACTCACACGGCGCTCGCAGAAAGCAATGCTTCGGGGAGTGCTGCGCTGGTCGCTGTACGCGGCGGTCTTGCTCGTTTTTTACTTGTTTGAAACAAATCCGCTGATACGCGGATTCTGTCCGCTGCTGATAATACCGCTGGCAAGCGCGGTGGCAATGCGCGAGGGCGACCTTGCGGCGGGAGTGTTCGGCGCTTTCTGCGGACTTATGCTGGATATGGCAAACGGAGTGGCTGTCGTCGGATTTTCGGCGCTCTGGCTGCTTTGTCTGTGTCCGCCGATATCGCTGCTGTCAAGGTTCTGGGTGAAAGTCAATATGCTGTCGCATTTCGTGATGAACTTTACAGCGTCCGTATTTATGGCGGCGGTGGATTTTCTGTTCCTGCACGTCGTGTGGGAGGGAGCGCAGAGCAGCATCTCGTTCGTGAACGTCATTCTGCCCGCGTATCTCGGAGCGATAATATCCGCGCCGGCGGTGTATCTGCTGGTCTACTTCATCAACAGAAAAGTCCGCCCGAAGGAAGAACGCCGTCTTGAAGAATCCGCCCAGAACGCCGGAGAAGCCGAAGCTGCCAAAAAGGAATAATTAACATATGTCTAATAAAATCTCTACTTTTATCCGTTCGTTTATTCTGGTCGCTTCCGTTATCGCGGCGGCTTTTCTGTGCGGGATACGCCTGCTTCAGGTGCAGGTCGTGGACGGCGCAAATTATCTGCAGATGACGCGCGAAACCCATACCGCAGAACAGGACGTGGACGCGGCGCGCGGGCAGATAGTCGACTGCGACGGAAAGGTACTTAATTCCAACAAGATAATCTATAACATAAACTTACAGCGCTCCTCGCTGGTGCAGGGAACGGAAAACGAAATAATCTACCGCGTGCTGACTATACTGCGCAAAAACGGAGAGAAATGGAACGATTCGCTTCCGATAACCAAAACCGCTCCGTATCAGTTTATAGAGGACAAGGACGCGGCTGTCCAGACTATGAAAAAGAAGCTGAATATCGCAAGCTACGCTACGGCGGAAAACTGCGTATATCAGCTGTACAAAACATATGAAATAAGCGATGAATATCCGGAGGATATGCGTCGGGATATCGCGGGAGTGCGGTATGAGATGCTGCTTAAGGATTTCTCGTATGAGAATAAATTCGAGTTCGCGTCGGATATAAGCGTGGGAACAGTGCTGGAGCTTAAGGAGCTTTCGGGTATGCTGGCAGGAGTGGATATCACCGAAAGCTGGGAGCGGCAGTACCTTGACGGCACGGTGGCTCCGCACCTTCGCGGAGTGACGGGCGCTATCTCCCCCGAAAAGTATGCGGAGCTTAAAGGCGAGGGATATACCCTCAACGATATAATCGGCATTTCGGGAGTGGAACAGGCTCTCGAAAGCGAGCTTCGCGGAACGCGCGGCGTGAGAACAATAACCCGCGGCTCGGACGGTCTTGAAATAAGCGACGAGATAACCGAAGAGCCCGTCGCGGGACATTCCGTTATGCTGACGATAGATTCCGACCTGCAGAAAAATGTCCAGGCGGCGCTGCGCTATCATATGGACTATATCCGCACGCCTTACTATAAGCCCGCGTTCGAGGACCCCGAATACGTCGAGGAAAACGGCTGCATTTCGGGCGCGGTGGTGGTGCTTGACGTGAAAACGGGCGGAGTACTCGCGGCGGCAAGCGAGCCGAATTACGACCTTAACGAATACCTTGAAGATTACGAAAAAGTCCTCTCCGAGAAGTATTCTCCCGTGTTCAACCGCGTGACGGACGGAGTTTACCGTCCCGGTTCGACGTTCAAGACAATAACAGCGACGGCGGGACTTGCCGAGGGCGTTATTGATATGAGCAGCCTTATCTCCTGCGGGGGAACGTATCTCTATTACGCTCCGGGATATATGCCGACCTGTATGCACGCGCACGGAGCGCTTACCGTCCGCAGCGCCGTGAGATATTCGTGCAATATCTTCTTTTACGAAACCGCCCGCAGACTGGGAATAAACCGCCTTGCGGAATGGGCAGGAAAATTCGGCGTGGGAAAAGACCTCGGATTCGAGCTTTCAATGAAAAACGGTCAGATGTCCTCGCTGGAGCTGTTTGAGGAAAACGGCTGGACGTGGAACGAGGGCGACATCGTTCAGGCAGGAATAGGTCAGTGCGAAACGGCGCTTACGCCTATGCACCTCGCGGTGCAGGCTCTGACGCTCGCGAACAGGGGCGTCCGCCTTGAACCGCATATCGTGAAGTCCGTGTACAATTACGACTTCTCGGAGAAGCTCTACGACAAGCAGCCCGTTGTGGCAGAGGATTTTTCGGATTTGCCGAATATGGACGCTTATATGAACGAAATAAAGGAAGGAATGAAGCTCGTCGCGGGCGACGCCGTCACGGGAATAGCAAATCAGGGCTGGCTGAATGTGTTCGATTATGCGGGTCTTGGCTGGGAAAATGTGGCAATAAAAACAGGCTCTCCGCAGGCTTCAAAGAATGTTTTCAATGCCGCGATAGTCGGCTTCTACCCCGCGGACGATCCCGAAATCGCTTTCGGGATAATGCTCGAAAAGGGCGAAATGGCAAAATATATCGTCGCGAATATCTGCAGCGCGTATACTTCCGGAAAGATATATACACAATATGATGAGGACGGAAACCCCATCTCCCCGCTGTGAGAAATTTCTTTTCGTCAAAATATACAAAATATGCGCCCGAAAACCGCAAATATTCACAAAAATTCGCAAATATATAAAAAACCCTTTTCTTTTTCGTGAAATTGTGTTACAATATAAAAGGATAACTGAAAGTTCAAATCGGTAAGAACCAAACAAAAATGGTGCTATGGACGTCTTTCCGTGAGATTTTATGTCACGGCGTTCCGTAAATATATATCTGTCCGGAGGTCTTTCGTGAAAAAATGTTGTGATTGTATATATATATATATATAACGGTATGCATTCAAACGGCAGTTTGTCTTATACAGAGAGGGGAAGAGTATGTCACAGATAATAGCTGTAACGGCGGGAAAAGGTGGCACGGGGAAGTCTACCACTTCCGCAAATGTCGCTACGGGTCTTGCGACCCTGGGAAGGAAAACACTTCTGGTGGAGCTGGACTTCGGTCTGCGCTGCCTTGATATTATGCTCGGAATAAAGGATAAAGTGCGGCACGATATAGGTGAGTATCTTGAGGGGAAGATAGATATCCTCACCGCGACCACTAAGGTGGAAAGAGTGGATAACCTGTACCTCGTGTGCGCAACAAGAAACCCGTTTATTGACATCAATCCGGAGAAGATAATGGGAGTATGCGAAGAAATGCGCGAGCATTTCGACTACATAATCATCGACACCGCGGGCGTGGGGAATTCTGTGTTCAGCGTTATAAAGGCGGCTGACCTTATACTTATGGTAACGACCCCCGATACCGTGTGCGTGCGCGACGGACAGATGTTATCCGACTTTTTGTACGTCAAGAACTGCATAAACCAAAGACTTGTAATAAATAAGGTAAGCCCCAACTTCCGCGAGGAAGATATAGTCTACGACCTCGACGAGGTAATGGACACTGTGGGGATACCGCTTGCGGGCGTAGTGCCTGAGGACGTGAATATCAAGATATGCGGCGCAAAGGGAGAGGCACTGCCTCCGAACTGCGGCGGATTCAAGGCATACACGGCGATAGCAAAGCGCATCGACGGACAGGACGTTCCGCTGACCATCAAGATAGACTGACGATAGGCTGCGTTAAGTCAAAATACGTCAAAATACGCAGACAGGCACGGTGAACTCTGACCGCATACAGGAGGATTTTTATATGATGAACATCGCTCTGATCGCTCACGATTCCAAGAAGGAGCTTATGGTTCAATTCTGCATTGCTTATTGCGGTATCCTTAGCAGATACAATATCTGCGCCACGGGAACGACAGGAAAGCTTGTGTCCGAGGCTACTGGACTTCAGATCCAGCGTTTTATGAGCGGTTCGCAGGGCGGCGACCAGCAGCTCGCTTCCAGTATAAGCTGCAACGAGGTCGACTTGCTTATGTTCTTCCGCGACCCGCTGACCGCAAAGGCACACGAGCCTAACGACAACAATATTCTGCGTCTGTGCGATGTTCATAATATACCTTACGCTACGAATATCGCGAGCGCGGAGGCGCTTATCCACGCGTTGGAGCGCGGCGACCTCGACTGGCGCGAATATATGCGCTGAAACCGCGGGAACTTGTTACGAGTGACCTGTCACGAGTGACCTGTCACAAGTGACCTGTCACAAGTCAAGAGTCAAAAGTGCGTCTTTTGGGCGCACTTTGTTTGTTTGTTTTGGGGGAATTTACGGAAATGCTGATGACATACGACGGGATAGTCGTTGGCAGGAGAGATGTCGGCGACAACAGCTGCTTTGTGGACATAGTGACAGACCAGCGCGGACTTATCGAAGCCAATGCTCACGGGGTGAAAAAAATAAACAGCAGCCTGATGTCCTCGACGGCGCTTTTTTCGTATTCGACGTTCTGCTTAAGCAGAGGAAAGTCACAATACACAATAAACAGCGCAAAGCCGAAATATTCGTTCCACGAGATAAGCAGCGACGTGAAAAAACTCGCGCTGGGCTCGTACTTCGCTCAGGCGGTGAGATACTGCACTTCCTCGGAGCAGAGCCAGTACGTCCGCGGAAAAACAGGAGCGGAAAGTCTGGTGAGATTCCTTGCGGTGGCGCTCTACGAAACGATAAATACCGAAAAAACAGGCAGGACGCTCTCGGCGGTGAAAAGCACGTTCGAGCTTCACTACAGCTCCGTTTTAGGCTTTACGCCGAACCTCATAGGGTGCAATAACTGCGGCGAGTACGAATGCGCCCGCGGAATGTATTTTCTACCGGACAGGGGATACCTTGTCTGCGCGGACTGCTTAAATCCCGAATACGGCGGAGAGGCGGTGCTGCTGCGCGAGGAAACGCTTTTCGCTATGCGGACGGTCGTTTTCAAGCCGCTTTCGGAGTGCTTCAAATTCCGTATCTCCGAAAAGAGCGAAAGACAGCTGTCGAATATATGCGAGAGGTATTTTCTGCGCCACACGGAGAGGAGCTTTACGGCGCTGGAATTCTACAAAACGGTAAAATAGGTGATTTTTATGAATAAATATTTCGCAAAGCTTGAACTTGATAAAATTCTGGAAATGCTGGCGGAACAGACCGTCTGTGAGAATTGCCGCAGGCAGGCTCTGGAGCTTCGCCCGCTGAAAGACTTCGGAGAGATAACCCGCGAGCTTAAAAAGACCGACGACGCTTTCGCGCTGGCTGCCAAATTCGGCACTCCCGCGTTTAGGAACATAAAGGATATTTCCGACGCGCTCAGACGCGCCAAAACGGGCGGGCTGCTGTCGTTCAGGGAGCTTCTGGACGCGGCGGCGATACTCCGCGAAACGGCTTCGCTGTGCGACTGGTTCTCCCAGTGCGAGAATATGGAAACGTCTGTTTCGGAGTATTTCCGCGGGCTTGTCCCGATGAAGAAGCTTGAACAGCGCATTTCCGAGAGCATTATCTCCGAGGAGGAGATGTCCGACGCGGCAAGTCCGGAGCTTTCCTCTATCCGCAGGCGAATTGCGCGTCAGGGACAGAATATCCGCGACAGGCTCGACGAGATGATAAAAAGCAAAAACACGCGTTCCTATCTTCAGGAAGCTATCGTCACCGTCCGCGACGGGCGGTACGTCGTTCCCGTAAGAAGCGAGCATAAGAACGATATCCCCGGACTGGTACACGATACCTCCGCGACGGGACAGACGTTCTTTATCGAGCCTATGAGCGTGGTCGAGGCGAATAACGAGATACGCGTCCTGAAGTCTAAAGAACAGGCGGAAATAGAGCGCATCACACGGGAATTGTCAGAGGAGCTGGGCGAAAATTCGGGCGTTATCGCCGAGAATTTCCGGCTTTCGCAGATACTGGAGCTTTATTTCGCAAAGGCGAACCTTGGCGCGAAAATGAAAGCCGTGACCCCGAAGATAGTTCCCGAACCGAAAGTAATACTGAACCGCGCGCGTCACCCGCTGCTCGACCCCGACACGGCTGTCCCGATAAGCGTCGGGATAGGCGAAAACTATAACTGCCTTATCATCACGGGACCGAATACTGGCGGAAAGACCGTCGCGGTAAAGACCGTGGGACTGCTGACGCTTATGGCGCGGTGCGGGCTTATGATACCCGCCGCAGAGGGGAGCGTTATCGGCTGCTTCGACAAAATCTTCGTCGACATCGGCGATGAACAGTCAATAGAACAGAGCCTTTCGACGTTCTCGTCGCATATGACGAACATCATAAAAATAGTAAACGCCGCGACCGAAGATTCGCTGGTGCTTATAGACGAGCTCGGAAGCGGCACGGACCCCGTCGAGGGCGCGGCGCTTGCGGTGTCTATACTCACGGAGCTTAAAAATTACGGCGCAAAGGTACTGGCGACGACGCATTATCAGGAAGTGAAGATTTTCGCGCTTGAAACGGACGGCGTGGAAAACGCAAGCTGCGAATTCGACGTGGATACCCTGCGCCCGACATACCGTCTGGCGGTGGGAGTTCCCGGAAAGTCCAACGCGTTCGGCATATCTCAGCGGCTCGGAATGCCTGAGGGGATAATCGCCCGCGCAAAGGAGCTTGTAAGCACGGAAAATCAGCGGTTTGAAACCGTCATAGACGAGCTTGAAAAAACGCGTCGGGAGCTTGAAAACCTGCGCGAATCGGCGGCTCTTTCGGAAAGAAACGCCAAACTCACCGAATCCGAGCTTAAACAAAAGCTCTCGGAGCTTGAAGCCCAGAAGGAAAAAGAGCTTGAAAACGCCCGTCAGCGCGCTCTGGCAATTGTCGAGCAGACAAGAGCGCAGTCAAACAAGCTGCTTGACGAGCTTGAGGAGCTTAAGAAGACAAAAGACCGCGAAGCGCTCCGAAAAGGGCTTTCCGAAGCGAAATCCAAGACCGCCGGAAAGCTTAGGTCAATGCAGGACGACGCAAATCCCGTGGTGGAAAAAAAGCTCGAAAATTACGTCCCGCCGCGCCCGTTCAAGGAGCGCGACACGGTAAAACTCGCGGATACGGGCAGGGAAGGCACGCTGCTGACACTTCCGAATATCAAAGGCGAGTGCTTTGTTCAGGTAGGCTCGGTGCGGGTGAAAACAAGCTCCAAAAATCTCCGTCTTGTCGAGGAAAAGGCTCAAAAGGGTCAAAATGGTCAAAAGGGACAGCCCGCTTCAAGGACTTCGGGCAGGATAAAAAAATCCGTCACGTCGAATATGTCACGGCGCGGCGGTATGGAGCTTGATATTCGCGGAATGATGGGAAACGAGGGCGTTATGGAAATGGAGCGTTTCATTGACGGAGCGCTGATGTCGGGGCTTTCGCAGGTGGTGATAATCCACGGCAAAGGCACGGGCGCACTGCGTGAAGCTATCCACACGGCGCTTCGCCGAACGCCCGGAGTAAAGAGCTTCCGCCTTGGCGAATACGGCGAGGGCGAAGCGGGCGTTACCGTCGTGGAGCTTGGCTGACGGCTATTTCTGTTTCTTGTTTCATTTCAGAAGTCCGGCGGAATCTGCCAGAACGCTCTCGAAATTGACGCCGTAAAATCTTCGTTCGGGGTCGGAGTAGGTGCTTGACACTGCTTTCCCGACGAAGGTCACGGCGCGTTCCAGAGCCGTTTTCAGGGGATTTCCGTTTACGAGGGACGCGGTCAGCGCGGACGCGAAAATATCTCCCGTTCCCATACAGCGAAGCGGTATCTTTTCCGTGAAATACCCGAAAAATTCCGAACCGTCAAATGCTGCCGCGCCTATTTTTCCGTCTTGTTCAACGCCCGTTATAAGGGCGTTTTTTGCGCCTGTTTTCACAAGTTCCGAAAGGATAAGTCGAATATCGCCCCCGGTCGGCTGTGATATCATATCCTCTCCGAGAAGCAGGCAGGCTTCGGTGACATTCGGCGTGATAACGTCCGCCAGAGCGCACAGCTGCCGCATTTTTTCGGCGTGTTCGGGAGTTATCTGCGAGTACAGCACGCCGTCGTCCGCCATAGCGGGGTCGACTATCACGAGCATATCTTCACGGCGGGCTCTTTCGATAAATCCCTCGACGATGCCGATCTGCGAAGCGCTTGCGAGATACCCCGTGTAAACGGCGTCGAAAGTTATCCCGCATTCAAATATCTTGTCGGCGAAGCTGTTCATACAGTCCGTAAGGTCGTGTTTGAAGAACGTCGGAAAGCCCGTATGATTTGACAGCACAGCCGTCGGTATCCCGCAGCACTCTATTCCTGCCGCCGAGATTATCGGCAGAGCCACCGACAGCGAACATCTTCCGACGCACGAAAAATCCTGAATTGTCGCGATACGTTTCATAACATCAAGTCCTCAAAAAAACATCTGCATATATAATTATAAAATAAAACCCGCCTTTTGTCAAGGATAATCCGCAAATTTCGGCGCAAAATATCCTCAGTAATTTTTTGGGGGTATTTTTGTGGGAGCGATAGCTTTTTTTGACGCCAAGCCTTACGACCGCGAATGGTTCGACAGGATAAACAAGGATTTTGAGATACGATATTTTGAGGGCAGACTGCGTCCCGAAAACGCAAGGCTTGCGGAGGGGTGCGATGCTGTATGCGCGTTCGTGAACGACGAGCTGAACTCAAAGACCGTCGAAAAGCTGTCCGAAGCGGGCGTTAAGGTGATACTTATGCGCTGCGCGGGGTATAACAACGTGTCTTTACGAGCCGCAAAGGAAAAGGGGATACGCGTCCTTACCGTGCCGGCGTATTCGCCGTATGCCGTGGCGGAACACGCCATGGGGCTTATACTCGCGCTTAACCGGAAGATTCCGAGGGCGTATATAAGGACGCGCGACTTCAATTTCTCCCTGGTGGGGCTTACGGGATTCGACCTGCACGGCAAGACCGCCGGAGTTATCGGCACGGGACGCATAGGACGCGTGTTTATAGACATCTGCCGCGGCTTCGGAATGGAAGTTTTAGCTCACGACCCGAAGCCCTCTCCGGACGTTCCCGCAGAATACGTCGACCGCGAGGAGCTTTTCAGACGCTCGGATATAATCTCTCTCCACTGTCCGCTCACACGCGATACGCGCTATATAATAGACGAGGGAGCGATAGCGCTTATGAAAAAATCCGCGCTCGTCGTCAACACCTCGCGCGGGCAGCTAATCGACACCGAAGCGCTCCTCTCCGCGCTGAACGAAAAGCGTATAGGCGGAGCCGCCCTGGACGTTTACGAGGAGGAAAGCGGTCTGTTCTTCGAGGATAATTCCGATAAAATAGTCACCGACGAGGTAATATCACTGCTCGTGTCGCGCCCGAACGTCCTTATTACTTCACATCAGGCGTTTCTGACGGAGGAAGCTCTGCGCAATATCGCCGAGATAACACTCGAAAATTATTCCGATTTTATCGCGGGTAAGGAACTCAAAAACGAAGTTTTTGTAAAAGATGCTTGACAAGCCGATGAAAAAGTGTTAAAATAATATGGAGTATTTTTTGGAGATGATGTTATGTATGAAATGATACAGGTCGGAGAACATACCTATTACGTCGCAAGCCCCACAAACGTCGGAATATACGAGTACGGCGGACATTGCGTCACAATAGACAGCGGAAGCGACGGGGACGCCGCAAAGAAAATACTGAAGAATATTCAGGAGCGCGGCTGGAAGCTGGATAAGGTGTTCTGCACACATTCGCACGCCGACCATACGGGCGGGGCGGCAACGCTTGCGGAACGCACGGGGTGCGAGGTGTACGCTCCGGGAGTTTGCGCGCAGATACTGAGGTATCCGTATCTGGAGCCCGTGTCGCTTTACGGGGGATTCCCGAATAAGGAAATGCGCTCTAAATTCATTATGGCAAAGGCGTGCGACTGCCGGGAGCTTGATAAGTCCGCGCTTCCGGACGGGCTTGAGTTTACAGAGCTTAACGGTCACGATTTCGAGCAGGTCGGCTTCAGAACTTCCGACGGCGTGTGGTTTCTGGCGGATTCGGTGGTGAGCGAGGCGACTTTCGAGAAGTATAAAATAGCTTACCTGTATGATGTGGGCGAACATCTTAAAACACTCTCGAAGCTGCGCACGCTTGAGGGAGAACTGTTCATACCCTCGCACCGCGAGCCGCTGGAGGATATTTCCGAACTTGTGAACCGAAACGTCACAAACGTCCGCGAAGTGGCGTCCGTTATAAAGAATCTCTGCCGCGAGGGACTTACCACGGACGGACTTATCGAGAAAATTTTCTCGGAATTCGGAATAAAGCTCTACATAATGCAGTACGAGCTTATCGGCTCTACGGCGAGAAGCTTCATTTCGTGGCTTCTCTCGCTCGGAGAAATAGAACCCGTTTTCGATAACAGCAGATTGATGTGGAAAAGTACTTGACAAAATTCGGAAAACGTGGTATAATATTTCTGTTGACGTTGAAGATGTGTAAGTAGCATTCCCGATAAAGCGGTTCAGAGAGGGACGCGGCGGTGAGAGCGTTCCGCGCGCGGGGTGTGAATTTCAGCATCGGAGTCTGCGCGCGAAAACCGCGCCCGTAAGAAAGCCCCCGCGGCTCTCGGAGGGATAGGCGGATTAAGTGCGCCGTTTGCCGCGAAAGGCAGAAGAGCGCGGGGGATTTCCCCCGAATTTGGGTGGTACCGCGGATAATTCCGTCCCAAAGTTGGGACGGATTTTTTATTTGTAATTTCAGTTTAAGGAGAGTAGAAAATGAAAGATTTCAGCGAGATAAGGGAGCAGGTAAGATCAAAGCTCGAAAGCGTCAGGGACGCGGTGGAGCTGTCGGATTTCTGGCAGAGCTACCTCGGAAAAACAGGCGTTATTTCGGGGCTTATGAAGGAAATGAAAAGCGTCCCCGCCGAGGAAAAGCCGCTTTTCGGAAAAGCCGTGAACGACGTGCGCGAGTGGGCGCAGGAGCTTTACCGTACAAAATCCGCCGAGATAAAAAAGCTGGAGCTGAAACAGCGCTACGAGCGCGAGAGCATTGACGTGACAATGCCCGCTTTCGGTATCCCGCAGGCGAACCTTCACCCGATCACCATCATAAAGCATCAGATGATAGACGTCTTTGCGGGAATGGGCTTCGAGATATTCGAGGGTCCCGAAATAGAGGACGACGACCATAATTTTACCCGCCTGAACGTCCTGAAAGACCACCCCTCGCGCGATATGCAGGATACGTTCTGGCTGACGGACGATCTGCTTCTGAGAACGCATACCTCTCCGGGACAGATTCGCACAATGGACGCGAAAAAGCCCCCGATAAAGGTATTGGTGCCGGGCAAGGTTTTCCGTTCGGACAGCGACGCGACGCATTCGCCGATGTTCTCGCAGATGGAAGGTCTGGTCGTCGACAAGGGAATAACGCTCTGCGACCTTCAGGGAATGCTCGACAGGTTCGTGAGGGGTATGTTCTCGGATACGGCGAAAACAAGGCTGCGCCCGTCGTATTTCCCGTTTACGGAGCCGTCGGTCGAGGTGGACGTAAGCTGCTTTGAATGCGGCGGCAAGGGCTGTCCGCTGTGCAAGGGCACGGGCTGGATAGAGGTGCTGGGCGGCGGCGTCGTCAACAAGAAAGTCCTCGAAAACTGCGGCATAGACCCCGAAGAATATTCAGGTCTGGCGTTCGGAATAGGAATAGAGCGCATAACGATGCTGAAATACGGCATTTCGCATATGGGAATGTTGTTTGAAAACGACCTCGACTTTTTGTCGCAGTTCAAGGCGTAAGGCGTTAAGGGGGATAAAAATGAAGATATTATTAAGCTGGCTTAAAGAATATGTGGATATTGACGTTCCCGTTGAGGTGCTTGTGGAAAAGCTGTTCGGTTCGGGATTTGAGGTGGAGGAAACAGTCTATCTCGGAAAGGATATAGAAAAGGTCGTAGTAGGAGAAGTAACTTCAATAGAGCCTCTGGAGGGGACGCATCTGCACGTCTGCCACGTCGACTGCGGAGGAGAATACGGCTCGGACAACCTTATCCTTACGGGAGCGGACAACGTGTTCAGGGGCGCGAAAGTCCCCGCAGCAGTGGTGGGCGCGAAACTGCCGGGCGGGATAGAAATTTCCCCGCGCAAAATGGCGGGTATGATGAGCTATGGTATGCTGTGTTCGGGCGAGGAACTCGGAATTGACGAAAACTGGCAGGAAGGCGCGTCGGTACACGGAATTTTGATTCTGCCGGAAGATTCAAAGACGGGAGAGGATATTGTAAAAACTCTCGCGCTTGATGATTATCTGCTTGATATTTCAATCACCGCGAACCGTCCCGATTGTCAGTCGGTTCTCGGAATAGCGCGCGAAGTCGCGGCATTTCTGAGAAAGCCGCTTAAAGAGCCGGATTACAGCTACAATTGCGACAACACGGGAAAGCCCGAAATTTCGGTTTCCGTCACCGACGACGCAAAGGAGCTCTGCCCGCGCTATCTTGGACATTACATCTACGACGTCAAACACTTCGATTCCCCGCGCGAGATGAAGCGCAGGCTTTCGGTATGCGGATTCGGAGCGATTGACGCGATTGTCGATATAACAAACTATGTTCTGCTTGAAGTCGGACAGCCTATGCACGCCTACGACCTCGATACTCTCGACGGAAAGTCGATCATCGTCCGCAGAGCCGCCGACGGCGAGAAGATAGTCACTCTCGACGAGAAAGAGCGCGTTCTGACGCGTGAGAATCTCCTTATCTGCGACAAGACAAAGGGCGTGGGACTTGCGGGAATTATGGGCGGTCTTAATTCCGAAATTGAACCTACCACTTCCGAAATTCTGCTTGAAGCCGCGAAATTCCGCCGCGACAGCGTAAGAAAGACTTCCCGCGCGCTCGGACTTCACACCGACGCGGCGGCGAGATTCGAGAAAGGCGTTGACGAATACGGCGTTGAGATAGGTATGGCAAGGGCGCTGAACCTCGTTCAGAAAATGGGCGTCGCGAAAATAGGCGCGTCGCATTTTGACGTATCTGCCGGAGAATCCCGCGAATGCCGCATGGCAGAGGTTTCGGTCAAGAAAGTAAATTCCGTTTTAGGAATAGAAGTCCCGCAAAAGGAAATTGTCGATATCCTGAAGGCTTTGCAGTTCGGAGTTTCCGAAAACGGCGATATGCTCACCCTCACGATACCGCGCTTCAGAACCGATATCGAGAATTATCAGGACATCGCCGAGGAAGTTATCCGCGAGTACGGATATTCGCACGTCGTGCCGACGTTCCTAGACAGCGCCAAGGTCACGGCGGGCGGTCTTAACGCCGCGCAGAATAAAGAGCTGGGAGTAAAGAAATTCCTCTGCACACAGGGCTTCTACGAGGTGCAGACGCTGGCGATGTATTCCCGCCGCGAGCTGGATATGCTGCGGCTTTCCGAGGACGCTCCCGAACGCCGCGCCGTGGAGCTTCTGAACCCTATCACCGACAACCTCTCTATTATGAGAACGACAATGGCTCCGTGTATGATAAACGTCATCTCCGAAAACGTCAAGACCGACCACGCCGCGGGAAGATTTTTCGAGCTTGCGAATGTTTATCTTCCGAAAGCTTTGCCGCTTACCGAGCCGCCCGAAGAGCGCAAAATCCTCTGCCTCGGCGCTTACGGCGCAAACGAGAGCTATTTTACCGTAAAGGCTGCTATAGAAGCTCTCGCGGCATATAACGGTCTGACGTTCCGTTTCGAGCGCGGAGAGCGCCCGTATCTCCACCCCGGTATCTGCGCGGAAATCTCCTGCGATGGCGTAAAGCTCGGTACTCTCGGAAAGCTCAGATACGAAGCAGTCGAGGGACTTCCTATCGACGACGGCAAGAAAGCCGACCTTTCGATATTCCTCGCGGAGCTTGATTATACCGCGCTTTCAGGACTTTTCAAGCGGGAGCTGAAATATACCCCCGACAGCGGCAAAACAAAAATAAAGCGCGATATGTCGCTTGTCGTAAGCAAGAAAACCCTCTGCGTCGAGATCGAGGACGCAGCGAAAAAGGCAAGCCCGCTGCTTTCGGATATCCGCCTGTTCGACCATTTCGAGAGCGAAAAGCTGGGCATCGGCAAGAAGAGCCTGAGCTTCTCGCTTATATTCGCCGACCCCGCCGCCGACGTCACCGACGAACTTGCCGACGCTCAGACCGATAAGATAGTTGCCGCGCTGTCAGAGCAGCTCGGCGCTGTGCGCAGGTAATAAGCGATAAGCGTTATCTTACAGATATTTACAGAGCCGTGGACATTTTCGCTTCACGGCTCATTTGTATAATTTCTACCGAAAAAGCGCATAATAATGCAAAATTTTCAAGGAGGAACGATATGTATTTTACGGAAATAGAAAAGGTGACAGGCAGGGAGATACTGGATTCGCGTGGGAATCCGACGGTTCAGGCGGAAGTTATGCTCGCCGACGGCTCCGTCGGAACGGCGAACGCGCCTTCGGGAGCTTCCACGGGAGAATTTGAAGCGCACGAGCTTCGCGACGGGGATTTTTCCCGCTACGGCGGAAAAGGCACAAAAACGGCGGCGCAGAATATTTCCGAAGCGCTTTTTCAAGCCGTCCGGGGGCTTGACGCGCGTGACGTTTATAAAGTCGATGGCGCTTTGCTGCACGCGGACGGAACTCCCGACAAATCAAACCTCGGCGCCAATGCTGTGCTTGCGGTGTCGCTGGCTTGCGCGAAAGCCGCCGCTGCCGCTCTGGAGCTGCCGCTGTATCGCTTTCTGGGCGGAGTGAGCGGCACCGACCTGCCCGTGCCGATGATGAATATCCTGAACGGCGGGGCGCACGCCGCAAATAATATCGACGTTCAGGAATTTATGATAATGCCCGTCGGAGCGCCGAATTTCCGTGAAGCGCTGCGCCAGTGCGCGGAGGTCTTTCACGCTCTCGGCGGTATTCTTAAGGAGCGCGGCTTGTCGACTGCCGTAGGCGACGAGGGTGGTTACGCTCCCAACCTTGACAGCGACGAGGCAGCGATTTCGGTAATTCTGGACGCTGTCGAAAAAGCGGGCTACAAACCGGAAAAGGATTTCCGTATAGCTCTTGACGCGGCGTCCTCGGAGTGGAAAACGGACAAGGCGGGCGAGTACGTCCTGCCGAAATCGGGCAGGCGCTTCACATCCGACGAACTTATTTCCCACTGGGAAAAGCTCTCGGAAAAGTACCCTATAATCTCCATAGAGGACGGACTTGACGAGGAGGACTGGGACGGCTGGAAAGGGCTTACACGGCGGCTCGGCGGGAAAATACAGCTTGTCGGGGACGACCTTTTTGTCACGAACGTCAAGCGCATTGCAAAAGGGATAACGCTTGGGGCGGGCAATTCGGTGCTGATAAAATTAAATCAGATAGGCACGCTTTCGGAAACTCTCGAAGCGATAAAAACGGCACACAAGGCGGGATTCACGGCGATAGCGTCGCACCGTTCGGGCGAAACTGCCGACACGACTATAGCCGACCTTGCCGTCGCGCTGAACACGCGTCAGATAAAGACGGGAGCGCCCTCTCGCTCGGAGCGCGTCGAGAAGTACAACCGCCTGCTGGTTATCGAGGACGAGCTTGGGAATTCCTCGTTCTACCCGCAGATGGCGGCGTTTAATCTGAAAAATATCACTTGATTTATTCAGCTCTTTGGAAGTATGTGATAAAATTGTGAAAATTCCCCTAACCCCTTGACAAACTTTTTCCAATGGTGTACAATATCATTGAGGGAAAATGTTTTCTTAAAAAATTACTTTAAGGGGGAATTTTTATGAAGTTTAAGAAAACGATGCTGGCTTCGGGGATAATTGCGGCGGCGTTGGCGGTTTCTACGGCGGCTTACGCGGTCACAAATGAACAGGAAGCGGAACAGCGTTGGGCTGAACGCGACGCAAAGATAAGCGCTCGTCTGCTTGACGAAGAAGCCGAGAGAGCCGATAACGGTCTGACCGCGTTTGAGGAAGCGATCCTGCGCGGGGAATCGCCTTATGATTTCCGCAACGCCGATTACGACAAACAGACAGCAAGCGGGGAGATCATTCGTTTTGACAACACACCAAAATTCGCCGACTCTGCCAGCGGCTGCGAGATCACGCCGGTTCACGGTATGGAAGGCGGCGGCTATTACCTTTGGACGGGGAACTTCAGAGTGCCGAGTGTGTCTGAATTTGTTAAAACATACAGTGCGAATTATTTTGACTGCACTTGCAGCGAAAAGTCTGCCGGAATGACCGCGACGGGCGGTTTTGCAGGTAATTACAAGACGATGTCTGTCCGTCTGACTTTCCTTAAAGACGGAAAAACGAATTATGTAAGCGATCGCGCGGACTGGACCCAAGGCACTGTTGCTTTGAACGATTTGTCCTGTGGTGAAGGCGAGCTTGTGGCGGCGACGTATTATTTCTGTTTACACGCAGGCACGGGTCAAAACGCGCCTTTGTACGAGGTCGTATCCGTGAATGTTGTTGACGACGATTTCGCTGAAACAGCGCTGTATAAAGAGAGCATAAGCGCCAAGTAAAGCTGCGGGCGGCGGAATTTTTGAAAAAAATTTCAAAAACCACTTGACAAACTCTCTCCGATGGTGTATAATATTACAGTAAAGCAGAGTTTCACACTCTCACCCGCCGACGAGGGCGGTCAATTCCGAGCGGTGCTTGTCTTTGAACAGAGGGGCGGTGCTTGTTTCCTAAAGGGGCGGTACTTGTTCCTTAAAAAGGGCAGGGCGCTTGTTTCCTAAAGGAACGGCGCGGGCGTTTCGGGATTGATCTTGTCACGGTCTGTCAGGCGCGGTAGTTTAATATGTTATTTCTTTCGGAAGAATAATTATATTAAGCGTGAGTAGTGTGCTCACGCTTATTTTATTTCTTAAAGCTGTAAGTGAAAGAAAGGCGGTGCTTTAAAATCGGCACGAAAGAACAGCTCATCAATGAGGAGATACGGGAAAAGGAAGTAAGAGTTATCGGGAGCGACGGTTCGCAGCTGGGCATTATGTCCTCCGAGGACGCTCTGAAAAAGGCAATAGAAGCCGACCTCGACCTTGTTATGATCTCCCCGACCGCGACTCCGCCCGTATGCCGCATAATGGATTACGGAAAATACCGTTTCGAGCAGACGAAGCGCGAAAAAGAAGCCAGAAAGAACCAGAAAGTCGTTGATATCAAGGAGGTAAAAATGTCCCTTAATATCGACACCAACGATTTTAACATCAAGGTAAAGAACGCGGTGAAGTTTCTTCAAAACGGCGATAAGGTCAAGGTCACTGTGCGCTTCCGCAGAATGAGGGAGCTTACGCACGCAAATCTCGGCGAGGAATTGATGAAGAGGTTCTGTGACGCGGTTTCGGAGTACGGCACAGCCGATAAGCCCTCAAAGCTTGAGGGGAGAAATTACGCCGTTGTACTTTCCCCGAAAAAGTAAGTTACGGAAGCCGGAAACAAAATAAAGCGCGAAGATCATCGCTTTAAAAGTTTTGCATATTATCATTGAGGAGGAATATCAAATGCCTAAGATCAAGACACACAGCGGCGCTAAAAAGCGCTTCAAGCTGACGGGAACCGGTAAGGTAAAAATGCAGCACTGCGGTAAGCGTCACATACTTACCAAGAAGTCTACAAAGCGTAAAAGAGGTCTGCGCCAGGGCGCTTATGCCGACACGACAAATGTGGCTCAGGTAAAGAGCCTTATTCCTTACAAATAATCGAAAACACAGAATACACGAACAATAGGAGGAAAGCGAAATGGCTAGAATAAAGGGCGCACTTGCTACACGCAAGAGAAGAAACAAGACCCTTAAGCTCGCGAAGGGCTACTGGGGAGGCAAGAGCAGACTGTTCAAGACCGCCAAGGAAGCGGTAATGAAGTCGGGACAGTACGCTTATATAGGCAGAAAGCACAAAAAAAGAGATTTCAGAAAGCTTTGGATAACCAGAATTTCGGCTGCCTGCAAGGCAAACGGTATGAATTATTCCACATTTATGAACGGTCTTAAAAAAGCAAACGTAACACTTAACAGAAAAATGCTCTCCGAGATCGCGATAAACGACGCGGCAGGCTTCACCGCTCTTACCGAAAAGGCAAAGGCGGCACTTTGATCGAATTTTCTCACGCCTTGTTATGCGGGGCGTGAGATTTTCGCTATTGTAGGGGTTTGTTTACAAAGCCGTTTTGCGCGGATTTTCGACGTTTGCGGCTTTGTAAGCAAGCTCTCTTTTCGGGGTTCGGGGGTGTTTTTTTGGAGATTATTTCCTCGCGCAAAAATTACAATGTCCGCGTTATGCGGGAGCTTCTGAAAAGCGCGGAATACCGCCGCTGTCAGGATATGTTTGCCGTCGAGGGCGACCATTTGTGCAGGGAGCTTGCGGATTGCGGCGATTGTCCGGCGATAGAGTATTTTCTGTACACCGAAAAGGCGGCTGAAAAATATCCCGAAACCGTAAGGTCGGCGCAGACAAAGGCAAATTTTTCCGCGGTAATAACGGAAGAACTTTCCGAATATATTTCCGATACGAAAACTCCGCAGGGATTGTTTGCGGCGGCGGAGCGTTTCGGACGGGATATCCCCGAAAACGCGCGGCGGCTCGTTGTGCTTGACGGCGTGAGCGACCCCGGAAACGTCGGCACGATAATCCGCACCGCCGAGGCGCTTGGTATCGACGGGGTGATTTTTGTAAACGCGTGCGCCGACAGATTCTCCCCGAAAACCTTAAGAGCGTCTATGGGGAGCGTGTTCAGAATGTCGTCCGTTTGTCCCAGAGCCGAAACGTTGGGAGAATGGCTGCACGGGCTCGGATTTGAAATCTACGCCGCAATGCTCGATAAAAACGCAGTGCGTCTTGGAGAAGCCGCGTTTCCCGAAAAAACAGCCGTGGTCATCGGAAACGAGGGAGCGGGCGTGTCGCGCGAAGTCGCGGGAATATGCGACAGGAAGCTCTATATCCCCATAAGCGGCGCGGAGAGCCTTAACGCGGCAATAGCGGCGGCGATCATTATGTGGGAAACAGCAAAGAGTTAGCAGTTAGTTATGCCGTTCAGGTAAAAACACGGTTTGCACGGTTTGTGCAGTTGTACAGTTTGAACGGTTTGAATGAGCGGCATAACTAACTCCTAAATTTAATCGCAAAGGAGATATTTACTTTGTCAAAGTTGGTTATTCTGGAGTCGCCGTCAAAGGCAAAGACGGTGAAAAAATACCTCGGCGCAGGCTACGATGTAGTAGCGTCAACGGGGCATATAATAGATCTGCCGAAGTCAAAGCTCGGCGTCGATATTGACAATAATTTTGAACCTCAGTACGTCAATATGAAAGATAAGTCCGACATCATCAAGGAACTTAAAAAACGCGCGAAAAACAGCGACGTTATCTACCTCGCGACCGACCCCGACCGCGAGGGCGAAGCAATAGCGTGGCATTTGTCACATCTGCTGAATATCGACGAGAAAGCCAAAGTCCGCGTGACGTTCAACGAAATAACCAAAACAGGCGTGCAGTACGGTATGAACCACCCGCGCACCATAGACACCGATATCGTGAACGCACAGCAGACGCGCAGGATACTCGACAGAATAGTGGGGTATAAGCTCTCGCCGTTCTTGTGGAAAAAAGTCCGCAGGGGTCTTTCGGCAGGAAGAGTGCAGTCCGTCGCAGTGAGGATAATAGTCGACCGCGAGGAGGAAATAAAGGCTTTCAAAACAACGGAATACTGGAGCGTCGACGCGCGGCTCTTCACGAATTCCTCAAAGAAAGTCTTTTCGGCAAAGCTCTCGGAAATAGACGGACAGAAAGCACAGCTGGACAATAAGGAACAGACCGACGCAGTGCTGGCAAATATAAAGGACGCGGACTTTATCGTTTCAAACCTTAAAAAAAGTCAGCGCAAAAAACAGCCCGCTCCGCCGTTCACGACCTCTACGCTCCAGCAGGAAGCGTCGCGTAAGCTGTCGTTTCAGGCAAGACGCACCATGAAAACCGCACAGGAGCTTTACGAGGGCGTGGATATAGAGGATATGGGCGCAGTCGGACTTATAACTTATATGAGAACCGACAGCCTGCGCATTTCCGATGAAGCAAAACTAGCCGCAGCCGAAATGATAAAGAACGTCTACGGCAAGGAATATCTTCCGGAAAAACCGCGCACCTACCGTTCAAAAAGCAACGCTCAGGACGCGCACGAAGCTATACGCCCGACAAATGTCGAGCTTACGCCCGCAAAGGTGAAAAAGTCGCTTTCGACCGACCAGTTCAAACTGTATAAGCTTATATGGGAGCGTTTTATGGCAAGCCAGATGGCAAACGCCGTACTGGATACCGTCGCGGCAGAAATAACGGCAAATAATTGCCTGTTCAGGGCAAACGGCTATTCGGTGAAGTTCGACGGATTCACAAAGCTTTACGAGGAGGAAAAGGACAGCGACGAGCAGGGCGGCGCACTTCCGAAACTCGAAAACGGCGAGAAGCTGAACGTCGCGGAGCTTACCGGAAATCAGCACTTCACACAGCCTCCCGCAAGATATAACGAAGCGTCGCTTATCAAGGCTCTTGAGGAGAACGGCATAGGCAGACCGTCCACCTACGCGCCGACTATCTCCACGATACTCGACAGGCATTATGTCGAGCGCGAAACGGGAAATCAGCTTCGCCCGACGCCGCTTGGAGAGGTCATAACCGAGCTGCTGAAGGATAAATTCCATAATATCGTCGACGTGAAATTCACCGCTAAGGTCGAAAACAGCCTTGACGATATCGAAAAGGGCGAAAAGGACTGGGTTGAAACTCTCAGGAAATTCTATAACGATTTTGAAAAATCCCTCGACAAAGCCGAGCAGGATATGGAGGGCAAGCACGTTAAAATTCCCGACGAGCCGACCGATATAAAGTGCGAGGTCTGCGGGAAAAATATGGTCATAAAAATAGGTCCGTATGGGAAGTTTCTGGGCTGTTCGGGATTCCCTGAGTGCAAGTTCACGAAAAAAATAGTCACCGAAACCAAGGGAAACTGCCCGCGCTGCGGCAAGAAAATGCTGCTTAAAAAGTCTAAGAAAGGCAAGCCGTTCTACGGGTGCGAGAATTTCAAGGACTGCAACTTTATGACGTGGGACGTGCCGCTTGAGGAAAAATGCCCGCAGTGCGGCTCGACGCTTTTCAAGAAAACAGGAAAGCTCGGAAAGATATATTGCCTTAAGGACGGCTGCGGCTACGAGCGACCTCTCGATAACGCTAAGGACAGCGGTGAAAACAGAGGTGGCGGCAGTGAGGGTTAAGGTCATCGGCGCGGGGCTTGCGGGGTGCGAAGCGGCAATGCAGCTTGCGCGGCGCGGGTTTTCGGTGGAATTGTACGAAATGAAGCCGAAGAAATACTCCCCCGCGCACAAATACGAGGGCTTTGCGGAGCTGGTCTGCTCGAATTCGCTGAAGGCGTCGCGCGTGAGTTCTGCGTGCGGGCTGCTCAAAGCCGAGATGAAAATGCTCGGCTCGGTGATTTGTGAGGCAGCCGAAAAAACGTCTGTTCCCGCGGGCGGCGCGCTTGCGGTGGACAGGTACGCGTTCTCCGACGAGGTGACAAGAATTATCCGCGAAGAGCCGAACATCACGGTGATAAGCGAAGAAGTGACGGAGTTCCCCGAAAAAAACGCGGTAATCTGCACGGGACCGCTGACTTCCGACGCGTTCGCCGGGAAAATAAGCGAGAAATTCGGCAGCAGTAACGGCAGGTTTATGAGCTTTTATGACGCGTCCGCGCCGATAGTCACTGCCGAGAGCATCGACCGTTCGATAGCGTTTTCACAGTCGCGCTACGACAAGGGCGGCGCGGATTACCTCAATTGCCCAATGACGCGGGAGGAGTACGAGCGCTTCTGGAACGAGCTTGTAAACGCCGAGCCCGCCGAGCTTCACAAGTTTGACAAAGACCCGAACGTCTATGAGGGGTGTATGCCTGTGGAGATCCTCGCAAAGCGCGGGATAGAAAGCGCGCGTTACGGTTGTATGAAGCCCGTTGGACTTTGCGACCCGCGCACGGGAAAGCGCCCTTATGCGGCAGTGCAGCTGCGCGCCGAAAACAAGGACGCGACAATGTACAACCTCGTCGGATTCCAGACGCATCTGAAATTCGGGGAACAAAAGCGCGTTTTCTCGATGATTCCGGGGCTTGAAAACGCCGAGTTCGTGAGATACGGCGTGATGCACCGAAACACATATATCTGTTCGAGAACGCTGCTGGATAAGAATTTTATGCTCAAAGGCTCGGACAACGTGTTCTTCGGCGGTCAGATAACGGGCGTGGAAGGCTACGTCGAGAGCGCGGCTTCGGGAATAGCGGCGGGACGTGCGCTTGCGGATATCCTGTCGGGCAGGGAGCCGATAAGATACCCGAACACCACGATGCTCGGCGCACTTGTCGATTACGTCTGCGATTGGACGGACGACGAGGATTGGTATGTGGATTTCGAGCCTATGGGCGCGAATATGGGTCTTCTTCCGCCGCTTGACGCGGATCTGAATGTGAAGCTCGGTAAACAGGAAAAATATCAGGCTCTTGCCGAACGTTCGCTCGCGGACCTTGGCGCGTGCCTTGAAAGTTGACATAACGAACATAACGGAGAATTTATGAAGATTGTAATTGACGGATTCGGCGGGGACAACGCTCCCGACGAAGTCCTTTTGGGTTCGGCTCTGGCGGTGGAGAAACTGGGAATAGAAGTACTGGTGACGGGAGATACCGACGTTTTAAGATCCCGTATGAAGGCTTTGAATGTTCCCGAAAACGGAATAACGCTGATACCCGCCGAGGGCGTTATCACAACGGAGGATAATCCGCTTTCGGTCGCGAAGCAGAAAAGCGGCACTTCTATGGGAGTGGCGTTCCGCACGCTCGCCGACGGGAACGCCGACGCTGTTATCTCCGCGGGAAGCACGGCGGCTATCGTCGTCGGCGGGACTACGGTAGAAAAGCGGATAAAGGGCGTGAAAAAAGCCGCGCTCGTGCCGCTTATGCCGTGCAAGGGCGGAAAGCGCTACTGCGTGCTTGACGGGGGCGCGAATCTGTACTGCACCGCCGAAATGTTAAGGCAGTTCGCTATCATGGGAAGCTGCTTTATGGAAACGACAATGGGGATAAAAGAGCCCAAAGTGGGACTGCTGAATATCGGCACAGAGGACGAAAAGGGACGGGAGCTTGAACACGAGGCAAAGGCTCTGCTCGAAAAAACACCGATAAATTTCGTGGGGTATGTCGAGGCGCGGGAAGTGCCGCTTGGAGCGGTCGACGTGCTTATAACCGACGGATTTACGGGGAACGTGTTCCTGAAAGCCTGCGAGGGAATGGGTTCGCTTATGAAAGACGCGCTGAAATCAATGTTCTTCGCGAATCTCAAAACGAAGATCGGAGCGCTGTGCGTCAAAAAGCAGCTCGGCGAATTCTCGGCGCAGATGGATTATAAAACAATAGGCGGTTCGCCGCTGCTGGGCACGGCAAAGCCCGTGTTCAAGGCTCACGGGGCAAGCGACGCAAAGGCGTTTTTCGGAGCGTTCAGACAGGCGAAGTCGTTCGTCGAGAACAACGCGATAGAAATGATGACCAAGGCTATATCCGCCCTGAGTACCGAGGAGGGGACAGATAATGCCTGAGCTTTCCTCACTTGAAGAAAAAATCGGCTACAGCTTCAGGAATAAAGAATTGCTTAAGCGCGCTTTGACACATTCGAGCTATTCGGGCGGGAAAAACAACGGCAGCAACGAGCGGCTGGAATTTCTGGGCGACAGCGTGCTGCAGATGACCGTGTCGATGTACCTTTTCACGAATATGAAAACCGTGCCTGAGGGCGGACTTACAAAGCTGCGCGCGTCGATCGTGTGCGAAAACTCACTGTACGGATTCGCGAAGAAAATAGGTCTGGGAGAGTATCTGTACCTCGGCAAGGGCGAGGAAGTCACAGGCGGGCGCGACAGGCGCTCGATACTCGCGGACGCGTTTGAAGCCCTGCTCGCGGCGGTCTATCTGGACGGCGGCAGCGACGAGGCGGCAAAGATAATACTGTCTTTCGTTCCGAGCGTCGAGGCGCTGAAGTCCGGAAAGGTGAGCCTTGGCGATTACAAGACGATACTTCAGGAAATCATCCAGCAGAATCCCGAAGAAAAAATAAGCTACGACGTACACGAAAACGGCGACAATCACCATACGAAGTCGTTTTCGGCGGACGTGCTGCTGAACGGTCAGATAATCGGAAGCGGCACGGGTCTGTCAAAAAAAGAAGCCGAGCAGGCAGCCGCGAAAGAGGCTGTAAAACTGATGGGCTATGAAACGAACTAACGTTTCGATATTCATTCCGCACCTCGGCTGCCCGCACAGGTGCAGCTTCTGCGACCAGTACAGCATTTCGGGAAGCGTTAAAGCGCCGTCGGCGGACGAGGTGTCGGCGCTGCTTGAAGAGCAGGCTCCCGTTCTGGAACGTTCGGGAACCGAAGCGCAGATAGCGTTTTTCGGAGGGAGCTTTACCGCCGTTCCGAGGGAGTATATGATATCTCTTCTGGAGAGTGCAAAGCGCGCTGCAGAGCGGTTCGACGTGTATACGGGGATCCGCTGCTCGACGCGTCCGGACTGCATAGACGAGCAAGTGACGGAAATCCTCACAAAATACGGTATGACGGCTGTGGAGCTGGGCGCACAGTCCATGAGCGACGATGTGCTGTCCGCAAACGACCGCGGGCATACCGCCGGTGACGTTCGCCGTGCGTCGGAGCTGATAAAGGAAAGCGGCATGGAGCTGGGGCTTCAGATGATGACGGGACTGTACCGCGATACCCCCGAAAACTGCCTTTACACCGCCGACGAATTTATAAAGCTAAGACCGAAAACAGTCAGGATATATCCGACGGTCATTCTGAAAAACACAAAACTCGGCAGACTTTTCGAGAGCGGCGAGTATAAGTCGTTTTCGTTTGAGGAAACGGTCGGACTGTGCGCGGAACTGCTGAAAAAATTCGGGGAAAATGATATTTCGGTCATACGTATGGGACTTCACGCAAGCGCGGAAGTAGAGCGCGATATGGTGGGCGGAGTATATCACCCCGCGCTTAGGGAAATAGTCGAAAGCAGACTGTTCTTAAAAGAGCTTCTGAAAAGACTGGAGCCGCTGGGAGCGGGAAGCTACGACGTGTTCACGGATAAAAGAAATCTCAGCCGCGCCGTCGGGCAGAAGCGCGAGAACCTCACGCGGCTCGAAGCGGCAGGCTATAACATACGATTCAGAGGACGCGGCGGAGCGTATATCGAAATAGCGCCGCGCCTTTCCAAAGGAAGATAAAATGTTTTTTAAGACACTGGAAATACAGGGGTTCAAGTCGTTTGCGGACAAGACTGTGCTGGAATTCGATACGAGAACAACAGCCGTAATAGGTCCGAACGGCAACGGAAAAAGCAATATCTCCGACGCGCTTCGGTGGGTCATGGGCGAAACGGGCGCTAAATCCCTGCGCGGGGACAATATGGAGGAGCTTATATTTCACGGCACGCAGGAGCGCCGTCCCATGGGCTTTGCGAGGGTCGTGCTTACGATAGACAATACCGACAGAAAGCTCGGCGTGGACGCGGACGAGGTCGTCATCTCCCGCAGGATAAACTGTTCCGGCGAGAGCGAATACCTTATCAACAACGAAAAAAAGCGCCTGCGTGATATTCAGGAACTTCTTATGGGAACGGGACTTGGTCGCGACGGTTATTCGATAATCGGACAGGGCAGAGTTTCGGAGATAATAAGCGCACGCGATACTCAGCGGCGCGAGATATTCGAGGAAGCCGCGGGAGTTTCCCGTTCGCTCCACAAAAAAGCCGACGCCGAAAAAGACCTTGAAAAGGCACAGGGCGACATCGACCGTATGAGGGATATAATCCGCCTTGACGAGGAGCGTTTGCCGTCGCTTAAAAAGCAGTGCGAGAAGGCTCTCGCCGCAAAGGAGCTGTTGGACCAGAAGGAAGCGCTTGAAATTTCGGTGTCCGTCGCAAGACTCCGCGAAAAACGCGCGGAGCAGCAGGAGGTTTCCGACAAGCTGCTGCTGAATAAAGGTCTGTGCGAAAACTACGAGCGCGATATCGACAAGGCAAACGAAGAAACAGAAAAGATATTTTCGGATAAGCTCTCGCTTCAGGGCGAGCTTGAGGAGATACGCAGGGAAATAGAAAACGCGAACCTTGAACGCTCCGAAAAGGAAACCGAAAAGGCAGTCGCCGAAAATAATATCGAAAACAATAAAAAGCGCCGCGAGGAGCTTAAAGCCGAGCTTGAAAGAGCCGTCCGCGAAAGCGCCGGTTTCGATTCAAGAATAGCGGATATAAAGGCAAGAATAGAAAAGGAACAGGCTGCCGCGGACGAAAACGACCGCGAGGCAGAAAAAAATCAGGCTCTGCTCGACGATATCTCCCGCAGGGACGATAAAGAGGGCGCGGAGTATTCCGAGCTTGAAAGGCAGCTTGCGGGAGTTCTGGCGGAACGCGCCCGCCGCGACGGAATAAGAAGCGGCTCCGTTACCGCAAGAGATAAGACCGACGAGCAGAAGCGGAATTTTATAGCGATAAATTCCGAGAGCGAAAAGCTTATCGAAGGCTATAAGACCGACCTCGAAAATATGCGGGCAACTCTGGAGGAAAACAAGGAAAAACGCATCTCCCTCAGCAACAGATCCGCAGGAATGGAACGGCTCGCGGAAAGCCGCCGCCGCCGCCGCGACGACCTTCGCGCGGAGCTTGAAAAGGCAAATTCCGAGATAGTCGGAAAGGAACAGAAATTAAAGGCACTCAGCGATATCGAAAAGAATCACGCGGGATATTTCCGCCCCGTCAAGGAAGTCCTCACGGCAGGCGAGCAGGGCAGGATAACGGGTATCCACGGCGTGGTCGCGGACGTAGTTACCGTTCCGAAAGAGTATGTCACGGCAATTGAAACCGCCCTCGGCTCGGCTATGCAGAATATCATCGTCGACAACGAATCGACCGCCGAGAGATGTATTCGTTTTCTTAAGGACACCAACGCGGGACGCGCCACGTTCTATCCGATAACGGCAATGAAAAAGCGCACCCTCAACGAACCTCGGCTTTCGGACGAAACGGGCTTCGAGGGGCTTGCGGTGGATCTTGTAGAGTGCGACGGGCTTTATTCCGAGATAATCGGCTATCTCCTCGGAATGACGGCAATAGTCGACGATATCGGAACGGCTTCCGTTATCGGAAAAAAATACGGCTATAAGTTCAGGATAGTGACGCTTGACGGTCAGGTCGTAAACGCGGGCGGTTCATTTACCGGAGGCGCAAGACAGAACAAGGACGGCGGCATCATCTCCCAGAAGCAGGCTATCGAGGCTCTGCGGGCAGAGGTGGCGGAGCTTCGCTCGAAAGCAGGAAGCGTTTCGGAGGAGTTCGAGCGCGCCAGAAGCGAAGCCGCCAAGTACGACCACGAGCTTGAGGGCGTAAGCGAGGAGCTTTCGCAGCTCGATAAAAGCGAGATATCTGTTTGCGCCGAGATAAAGCGTCTGGAGGACCTTATCGCACAGTCGGGCTCGCAGGAGCAGACGCGCCTTGCCGCACTTAAAAGATTCGACGACGACATCGCGGAGCAAAACCGCATTATTTCCGAATCCGACGAGATATTAAAGCAGCTCTCGGAGAAAATAAATTCCCTTGAAGAGGAGCTTAAGTCCCGCGAGGGAAGCCGCGCCGAGGTAAAGGACCGTATAGAGGAATTTTCCGATAATATAAGGAAATTCACCGAGGCGAAAAATACGGCGCTCGCAAATATCAAGGTCTGCGAAAAAGAGATAGAGGGCGTCGAAAACAGCAGGAAACTGCTGCTGGATCAGAGCGGCGAGTACAAGGAAAAACAGGAAAAACTGGACGAGGACGACCGCCAGAACCGTGAAACCATCGAAAGGCTGAGTAAGGAAATAGCTCAGTTCGAGGGAAAGAACGATTCCCGACGCGGCGAGATAGAACAGCTTAAATCAAAAATAGACAAGGCGGACAGCCGGATAACCGAAATACGCAACAGAATAGACGAGTTCAACCGCGAAAAACAGTCGTATTCGGCAGAGTACGCGCGCCTTGACGAGCGTATAGGAAACATTCAGAATGAGTACGATAAGATAGTCGCCCTGCTGTTTGATACCTATAACCTCACGCCTACTCAGGCGGAAGAGAAAACTGCCGTTCCCGACGACCTTAAAGCCGCCGAGATAGAGCTTGCGGATCTCAACAAAAAAATAACCGCCCTCGGAAATGTAAACTTCGCTTCGATAGAGGAATACAGCGAGGTTTCGGAAAGATATGATTTCAACTCCGGACAGCTGAGAGATATAGAGGATTCCAAAAAGAAACTGGAGAATATTATCGAAAAGCTTACGGAGGAGATAAGGACACAGTTTCTGGACAGCTTCAACGATATTAACCGCCACTTCAAGGACGTTTTCGTTCAGATATTCGGAGAGGGCGCACACGCCGAGCTGGAGCTTACAGATCCGGAGGACGTGCTGAATTCGGGAATAGAGATAAAAGCCGCGCCCCCCGGCAAGGTCATAAAGAACCTCATCTCCCTTTCGGGAGGCGAGCAGGCAATGGTAGCCATAACCATATATTTCGCGATACTTATGCACCGTCCTACGCCGTTTTGTATGCTGGACGAGGTGGACGCTCCGCTGGACGCCGTAAACGTCGAGAAGTATATAAGCTATGTAAATCATTTCTCGAAGAATACGCAGCTTATGCTTATTTCGCACAGGCGCGGCACTATCGAGGGGTGTTCCGTGCTTTACGGGGTGTTTATGCAGGAAAAGGGCGTATCGCGCCTGATACGGCAGGAGCTTACCGACGACCTTGAGGGAGTTTCAAACTAAGAGAAACTCTTTCGGGCAGAGAGCTTCAAGCCAATGATTTCAAACCATTGATTTTAAGCAATTAAGCGCAGCACGGAAATTTAGTTTTTATGGAGTAATTATGGGATTATTTGACAGGAAAAAGAAAAATCAGCAGACCGTACAGCAGGAGGAAAAGACAGGCGATACCCGTCCGTCGCTCCTCGAAAGACTGAGCGGCGGAGAGCCTATCTTCACCGACCACGAGAGCGATATTCAGTTTCAGGAAGAGTACGAGGCAAAACTCAAAGAGGAGAGCTTCTACAAGCTGCGCGAGGGTCTGAAAAAGACAAAGGACGGCTTTGTAAGCAAGGTCGAGCAGCTGATAAACTCGTTTACGAAGATAGACGAGGACTTTTTCGACGAGCTGGAGGAAATGCTCATACTCTCGGATATAGGCGCGCAGACAAGCTCGGATATATGCGAAAAGCTCCGCGCCGAGGTAAAGAAAACAGGCACGACCGAACCCGCCGAGGTAAAGGGACTGCTGAAAAATATCATCTCGGAGATCCTTACCGGAGAAAACGAGCTTAAACTCGAAACAACGCCGTCGGTCATTATGGTGATAGGCGTGAACGGCGCGGGAAAGACCACGACGATAGGAAAACTCGCGGCGGGTCTTAAAAATTCGGGGAGGAAAGTAATAGTCGCGGCAGCGGATACGTTCCGCGCGGCAGCGATAGACCAGCTTAACGTCTGGACGGACCGCGCGGGCGTGGATATCGTAAAACATACCGAGGGCAGCGACCCCGCGGCGGTTATATTCGACGCCTGCTCGGCGGCAAAGGCACGCGGCGCGGACGTTATTTTAGCGGATACGGCAGGACGGCTCCACAACAAGAAAAATCTTATGGAGGAGCTTAAAAAAATCGCCCGCGTCATCTCGCGGGAGCTTCCGGACGCTTCGGTCGAAACTTTGCTCGTGCTTGACGCGACTACCGGACAAAACGCCGTCAGTCAGGCGCGGCTGTTCAGCGAAAGCGCCGATATAACGGGAATAGTCCTCACAAAACTCGACGGCACGGCAAAGGGCGGCATAATAATCCCGATAAAGAACGAGCTGGGTATCCCCGTAAAGCTCGTAGGCGTCGGCGAGAAGATAGACGACCTTCAGCCGTTCGTTCCGGAGGATTATGTGAACGCTCTGTTTGACTGAACGTCAGGCAGAATGCGATAAAGTAAGGTTTCAGGACATTAAAATTCAGTATCAGAAAGGAAAAATTATGAACCGACAAAATTCGTCAGACTCCGCCGCTCCCGCCCGAAAACGGCTGGTGATAGCGACAAACAACAACGGCAAGCTCCGCGAGTTCCGCGAAATGTTAAGCTCGTTCGGCTTCGAGGTCATATCTATGAAGGAAGCAGGCTTTACGGGCGAGATTATCGAGGACGGCGACACGTTTGAGGAGAACGCACATATCAAGGCACGGACGGTCTTTGAAGCCGTGGGTATCCCGACTATGGCGGACGACAGCGGGCTTGAGATAGACTTTCTGGACGGCGCTCCGGGAGTGTATTCCGCAAGGTACGCGGGCGAGGGCGCGACAGACAAGGAGCGCTGCCAAAAAGTGCTTGACGAAATGCACGGCGTCCCGCGGGAACTTCGCGAGGCAAGATTTGTCTGCACGATATATTTTATTTATGACGAGGACGACGAATATTCCGTGCGCGGCGAAGTGCGCGGCTTTATCGGAAACGAACCTGTCGGCGAGAACGGTTTCGGCTACGACCCGATATTTATGATAGACGAGGACGAAAGTATGGCGACTATCTCCGAAGAGGAGAAAAACAGGATCTCCCACCGCGCCTGCGCTTTCAGAAAACTGTCGGAAATTCTTAAGGAGAAATTTGCGTAAATGCTTACAAGTAAACAAAGAGCCCGCCTGCGCTCAATGGCGCAGAGCTATAACCCGATCTTCTACATCGGAAAGCTCGGCATTACCGACGAGGTGGTGCATCAGCTGGACAACGCGATAAACGCACGCGAGCTTATCAAGATAGGAGTACAGGAAAACTGCGAGTATACTTCCCGTGAAGCAGCCGATATTATCGCCGGTCGTCTGGAAGCGGACACCGTCGCGGTCATCGGACGGAAATTCGTCCTTTACCGCCGGAGCCGCGACCCCAAAAAGAGGGTGATAGAGCTTGAGTGATATTCTGAAAATCGGGATATTCGGCGGAGCGTTCAACCCCGTTCACAACGGACATATAAATCTCGCAAAAGAAGCAACAGCTCAGTTAAAACTGCGCCGGCTGCTGATAATACCGACTTACGAGTCGCCTCACAAGCAGACAAGGCTCGCGCCGTTCGAGAGCAGAGTTGAAATGTGCCGCGCGGCTTTTTCGGGAATTTCGGATAAGTGCGAAGTCGAAGTTTCCGATATCGAACGGAAAATGGGCGGCGTAAGCTATACGATAAACACCGTCCGCGAGCTTGAAAAAATGTATCCCGATGCAAGATTATATCTGCTTATAGGCGGGGATATGCTGTATTCGTTCAGGGAGTGGTACAAGTACGAATCGCTGCTTAAAGAAACAAAAGTCACGGCAATAGCCCGCGGTGGCGACAGCTTTACGGATATGCGGGAGTTCGCAAACGAGATAGGCAGAGTGTCCGTGCTTGTCACGGATATCGTGAACGTAAGCTCCACCGAAGTCCGCGGTAAAATAAGCCGCGGCGAGGATATTTCGGAGCTTGTCCCCGAAAGCGTTTCAAAGTTCATTGTTGAAAATAATCTTTACAGAGGTGACGGCGAGTGAGCAGATATGCAGAGTTTGACGGCTACGAGGACCTGCTGAAAGAAAAACTCTCGAAAAAGCGCTTCACGCACAGTATGAACGTCGCGGAGGAGTGCTTCAGACTTGCGGAGCTTCACGGGGCGGACAAGCGCAGAGCATACCTTGCGGGAATGCTGCACGATATTATGAAAGAAGAGCTTCCCGAACGCCAGAAGCAGATGACGGCGGATTCCTGCCTTTCTCCCGACCCTGCCGAGATCGCTTCAAAAAGCCTATGGCACGGGATAGCGGGCGCGGCGTTCGTCCGCGATGTTCTCGGAATAAACGATATGGAGATAATTTCGGCGATACGCTATCACACCGTCGGCTGCGCGAGAATGTCGGCGCTGGAAAAGATAGTATACCTGGGCGATATGATCTCCGAGGACAGGGACTACAAGGGCGTAGATAAAATGCGCGAATACTGCAGGGACGACCTTGATACGGCAATGTCCGTGGCGCTTATCTATCAGATAGGGAACGTGTGCGAAAAGTGTTCTGCAATTCCCGTGTCGACGTTTGAAGCGTATAATTATTATTTGGGACTTAACAAAGATAAGGAGAAGTTATGACCGATTTTGAAGAAATGGAGATCGCCGTAAAGGCGCTTGATTCCAAAAAGGCGGAGGAGATCTCCGTACTCAGGGTGAAAGATATAACAAGTCTTACAAATTATTTCGTTATCGCGGGCGCGTCAAGTACGACACAGGCAAAGGCGCTTGCGGACGAGGTGGAATATCAGCTCTCGCAGAAGGGCGTCACGCCGAAAAACATCGAGGGTACAGGCGCGGCAGGCTGGATAGTGCTTGACTATATAGACGTTGTCGTCCATATTTTCACGGCAGAACAGCGCGACTTCTACCGCCTTGAAAATCTTTGGGTGGACGGCGAGAAAGTTGATATTTCGGGAATAATTACAAAATGATGTTGAATTTTTTTGGCTAAAACTACCAAAAATATTTTTCATACAAAAAAATTGCGGGAAACCCTTGACAAATCAATGAAATTGTAGTATAATATTCCTATACTGTATGTATGCTACATTTGGTAGAAACCTGTGCCGCACGGCAAAGGGAGGGAAATATAAATGGCAGAAATTCGTCTTGGAAAGAACGAATCGCTGGATACCGCTCTCAAGCGTTTCAAGCGTTCGTGCGCAAGGGACGGCGTTCTTGCTGAAGTTCGTAAAAGAGAGCATTACGAAAAGCCTTCGGTAAAACGTAAAAAGAAGTCCGAAGCTGCTCGTAAGCGCAAGTATTGATTCTTGCGGGAAGTTCTCTGAGGAAGTCGCGTGCCGTGCGCGGCGCGACCTAAAACAGAACAACGGTTGAAGCGGACATTTTTGTGTCCGCTTTAATTGGATTATAAACTATCAAAATTAAATACGGGAGAAAAAATATGAAAACATATCACATAACGTGGTGGAATTTTGAAATTCCGGATGACTGGACAGACGAATTGGAAGGCAAACACCATCATGTGTATTATTCGCCGGACCGTGTTGTAAAGCTTGACGTACACACATACCAGGCATCGCATAGGACTTGTTTTTCGCCAAAAGAAGTGTTGGAGTACGCTTTTGTCAATCACTTTATGGATGAGAGAGCGACTCAGGATGTGAGCAAACGCGAGGAGATACCGTTCAAGATCGAAGAAGAGGGTCTGTTCGTGAGAGCGTTTCGCTACAGGGACAAAAACGGACTTTATTGTATCTCGTTAGGCGTGTTCAGGGAAGGAAGACTGCTTATACTGGACGTTTCTTCGGAAGATGAGGAAAGAACCAACAGTGCGGCGGAATACTTTACCGCGGTGACGGCGTTTGATGATGAGGATATTGGATTTTAAGCCCACTTTCTGGCTGAAAAATGTGATCTCGATAGACGAGGAGTTCATCAAAAAAAATAACGTCAGTGCGCTGATACTTGATATGGACAACACGCTTTCAATGCACGACGACCCGAACGCCGAGGACGGAGTTATGGAATGGCTTTCCAAAATGCGTTCTCTGGGGGTAAGAATGCGCGTCGTGTCAAATAACAGGACGCGCCGCGTCGAGCCGCTGGCAAAGGCTATGGGACTGGAATTTACGGCAAACGGCGCAAAGCCGCTGACGTTCGGAGTGAATCGGGCGGCAAAGGCTATGGGCGCGGAAAAGTCCGAAACACTGGTCGTGGGCGACCAGATATTCACCGACGTGCTTGCGGGAAATTTCGCGGGTATGCGAACCGTGCTTGTAGAGCCGTTTCACCTCGAAAACAAGTGGACGTTCAGGCTGAAACGAAAGATCGAAAGCCTTGTGTTTCACAGAGATTATTCTGATTTGGAGCTGAAATAATGATAACATTCGGTCCGGGTGGAAATTCACTTAGCTGGGGAAACCGCAAATTCCCGAAAGACCTGCCGCAGTACCTGAAAGAATTCGGTCTTAACGGCTATGAAATAGAATGCGGGCGCGGCGTAAGACTGTCGGAGGCGACGGTAAAGGAGCTTCCGCGGCTGGCGGAGGAGAATAATATCCTCATAACGCTTCACGCGCCGTATTTTATCTCGCTGTCCTCGGCGGAGGAGGAAAAGCGCTTAAACAGCGTGAATTATATCCTCGAAGCCGCAAAAGCCGCAAGTCTGGTCGGAGCGAAAAAGATAGTCGTACATTCCGGCTCGTGCGGGAAAATGTCCAGAGCCGAGGCGCTGTATCTCGCCTCCGGAACATTGAAAAAAGCACAGAAAGCCCTCGACGAAAACGGTCTTTCGGATATTATCATCTGCCCCGAAACTATGGGCAAGATAAATCAGCTCGGAACTCTCGAAGAAGTCACCGCGCTCTGCAGGATAGACGAGAGATTCTTGCCGACCGTGGATTTCGGACACCTTAACGCCAGAACCCACGGAGGAATAAAATCACGCTCGGATTACGCGAGAATGCTCGACTATATCGAAAATGAACTCGGTCACGAGCGGCTTTCGCGTATGCATATCCATTTCAGTAAGATAGAATACACAACAGGCGGCGAAAAACGCCACCTGACGTTTCTCGACGATATATACGGTCCCGAATTCGAGGGGCTTATGGAGGAAATATTCAAGCGGCAGCTGTCCCCGTCGGTCATATGCGAATCGGACGGCACACAGGCAGAGGACGCAGCAGCTATGAAAAAATACTATGACGGTCTTGGAGGGTAATATATGAAAATTCTGGTGGTAAACGGACCGAACCTCAACCTTCTCGGCGAGCGTGAGCCGAATATCTACGGAAACGAAACGCTCGGTTCAATAAACGCCGAAATTACGGCGGAGGCGGAAAAAACAGGCTGCAGCGTCGAGTTTTTTCAGTCAAATTCCGAGGGCGCGATAATTGATAAGCTCCACGAGGCAAGACTCACGTCCGACGGCGTCATTCTTAACGCGGGAGCGTATACACACTACAGTTACGCGATACGCGACGCTATCGCCGCTATAAAGATCCCCGTGATAGAGGTGCATCTGAGCAATATCGACGGGCGCGACGAATTCAGGAAAATAAGCGTCATAGCTCCCGTGTGCAGAGGAAGAATTATGGGCTTCGGAAAGTACGGCTATATCCTCGCGCTGAAATCGCTGGGAATGCTGCTCGGTGATAAAAATTGAACGCGGTATCGGAGCTTAAAAACTGGCTCCCCGACGAGAAAACAGCCGCTTTAGTAACAGCTCCGTTATCCGTGAGGTATCTTTGCGGAACACGGACGGATTCGGCAATCATGCTCGTTTTCAGGGAAGAAGCCGTGCTGTTCGCGTCGGAAAGAGAGCTTGCGCATATCTCCGACCGTATTCCCGACGGGATAACGGCACGCCCCGTCTGCGGCAGCAAGGATCTGCTGGATGTTCTCGTAAAATACGGGATAAAACATCTGCTTATAGAACCGGATAAGATGACATTCAGCGATTATATGCTGTTTCGGGAGTCGCTGCATTATTCCGAAATCCACCATACGGACGAGCTTACGGAGGAGCTTTCGCGGCTTCGTTCCGTAAAGTCCGACGACGAAATATCATATATGACCACCGCCCAGAGAATGTGCGACAAAACGTTCGAGCGTCTGGTAAGCGGTCTGCGCAAGGGAATGACCGAGCGGCAGATAGCCGCTCTTTCGGAATTCTACCTTACGGACAGCGGCAGCGAGGGCATACCGATACCCACCGTCGTCCTTTCGGGGGAGAATACGCTTAATTTCAAAAAACGTCCCTGCGACCGCGCAATAGCCGAGGGCGACCTGCTTATTCTGGAGTTCGGAGCGACGTACAAGGGATACTGCGCGAAAATGTGCAGGACCATCGCCGTCGGAAAAATATCCGAGGCTCTGGAAGAATCATATCACGCCGTTTCGTGCGCGATAAGCGACGGACTGCGCGCGCTGCGCCCCGATACGGGCGGCAAAGTCGCCGACAGCGTCATGAGAAGCACCCTCAACGCGTGGAACCTCGACCGCTTCTGCGTCGGAACATTCGCAAAGGGGATAGGTCTGGAACCTACAGAGCTGCCGTATCTTGGACAGGAAAGCTCGGCACTGCTGCGGAAAAATATGACCCTCTCGGTAAACTGCGGCATATCCGTCGATACCGCAAACGCAAAATACGGTATAAAAATAGCCGATATGGCAGCACTCACAGAAGAAGGCTGCGTGAATTTTACAGTGTCAACAAAAAATCTCATACATATTTGAGAAAATACACGAATTTTTTTGAAAAAGCTCTTGAAAAATCCGAGGAAATTTGTTACAATAGAAGTGTAATGTTTGTTTCCCCGTAAACGGGAGATTTTCAATAATTGATTTTGGAGGAAAATTATGGTAACAGCAGGAGATTTCAGAAACGGTATGACGTTTGAAGAGGACGGCAACGTAATGCAGATCATCGAGTTCCAGCACGTAAAGCCCGGCAAGGGCGCGGCGTTCGTCCGTACAAAGGTAAAGAACGTTATTACCGGATCAGTGGTCGAAAAGACTTATAACCCGTCCGCAAAATTCCCGACAGCTTTCGTTGAAAGAAAGGATATGCAGTACAGCTACCACGACGGCGACCTTTACCACTTTATGGATCAGGAAACGTACGAGGACGTTCCCGTAAGCTCGGCGGACGTCGGCGATAACTTAAAGTTCGTCAAGGAAGAAATGATGTGCAAGGTGCTGTCATATAAGGGAAAGGTGTTCGGCGTGGAGCCTCCGAATTTCGTGGAGCTTCAGGTGACACAGACCGACCCCGGCTTTGCGGGAAATACCGCGACGAACGCGACTAAGCCCGCGACTCTCGAAACAGGCGCGGAAATACGCGTGCCGCTGTTTATCAACGAGGGCGAGGTAATACGCATAGACACCCGCACGGGCGAATATATGGAGCGCGTGAAGTAATTATATTCTTAGATTCTTAGTTTGAGGTGAAATCGCTATGACTATCGGTGAGAAGGTATCTTATATCAAGGGACTTGTCGCGGGAATGAATACCGAGGACAAGGTGATCGCGGCAATACTCGACGTGCTGGGCGATATCGCGGATAACCTCGCGGAAGTCGACGAGGAGCTTGACGACGTGGCGGACGTTATGACCGACCTTGAGGAGAGCGTGTGCGACCTTGAGGACGAGATCTACGGCAGCCCTGAGGAGGAACAGCCGGATTACGACGACGACCTCGGCGAGGAGCTTGACAAGCTGTACGAAACGACCTGCCCGAACTGCGGGAACACTATCCGCTTCGACTATGAGCAGGCAAGCCGCGGAGGTTTTGACTGCCCGAACTGCGGAAAGCGTCTTGCGTTCGAGCTTGAAGACGACGAGTCCGAGGAGCTTTAAGGCTTGAAGAAAACAGACCCGCAAGCTCCGAACACGGAAGTGACATAAAACCTGTTCTCCGTGAGCAGGTTTTATTTTTTGAGAGGAATTTATGAGCTGGAAAGACAATCTAATAAAAATCGAGCCGTATGTCGCGGGAGAACAGCCCGCAAAAAAGGATTTTATCAAGCTCAACGCTAACGAAAATCCATACCCGCCGTCGCCAAAGGTCTTTGAGGCAATAAGGGATTTCGACGCGGGCTTGCTCAGAAAATATCCGAGCGCCGACTGCACAGGGCTTGTAAAGGCAATAGCGGAATACGAGGGGCTTTCCCCCGAAAACGTCTTTGCGGGGAACGGCACGGACGACGTGCTGTCGCTGTGTTTCAGGGCGTTTTTCAATTCGGATAAGCCGATACTTTTCCCCGATATAACCTACTCGTTCAATACGGTGTGGTGCGATATTCTCAGGATACCGTACAAAACGCTGCACGTTGACAAGGACTTTAACATAAACTCCGCGGATTACGCGCGCGAAAACGGCGGCGTGGTAATTGCAAATCCAAACGCTCCGACGTCTATCGGGCGGGATCTGAACTTTATCCGAGAGATACTTGAAGAGAACAAAAATTCCGTCGTTATCGTGGACGAAGCGTATGTGGATTTCGGCGGAACGACGGCGGTGCCTTTGCTTCGTGAATACGACAATCTCGCTATTACGAGAACGTTCTCAAAAAGCCGCTCTATGGCGGGTATGCGGCTCGGTTACGCTATGGGAAGCGCCGAGCTTATCGCGGCTCTTTATGCGGCAAAGGACAGTATGAACAGCTATCCCGTGGACAGCGTAGCGCAGGCGGCGGGAATTGCGTCCATAAAGGACGAGGATTATTTCCAAAGCACGATAAAAAAAGTCATCGCGACCCGCGAACGGCTTTCGTCGGAGCTTCGGGGAATGGGATTTTCTCTTCCCGACAGCAGCACGAATTTCCTGTTCGCGAAACATGAGAAATATTCCGCAGAGGAAATTTTCGGGTATCTTAAATCCCGCGACATCTACGTCCGCTGGTTCAACAAGCCGAGAATATCTGACCGCCTGCGGATAACCATAGGAACAGACAGCGAAACCGACGCGCTTATCGGCGCGCTTAAAGAATATATAAAATAACTTGAAAGAATAGAGGTATTTTTTATGAAAATAGAAACCCAGTGCCTTCACGAGGGCTATTCTCCCAAAAACGGCGAGCCGCGCGTTATGCCGATAGTTCAAAGCACGACTTATGTGTACGATTCCACGGACGACGTGGCGGCAGTGTTCGACGACCCGACAAAGGGGCTTATCTACTCGCGCTTCGCAAATCCCACGACGGACGTTGTCGAGAAGAAAATAGCCGCTCTTGAAGGCGGCGCGGCGGCAATGTGTACGTCAAGCGGTCAGGCGGCAAGTCTGCTTTCTATCCTCAATATCTGCGAGGCAGGCGACAGCTTTATAGCGTCCGCGTCTATCTACGGCGGCACGATAAACCTTTTCGGGTATACGCTCAAAAAGATGGGGATCGAGTGCATTTTCGTAGACCACGACGCGACAGAAGAACAGCTTAACGCCGCGTTCAAGGAGAACACAAAAGCCGTTTTCGGCGAAACTCTGGCAAATCCCGCGCTTACGGTGCTGGATATCGAAATGTGGGCGAAAGTCGCTCACGCGCACGGCGTGCCGCTTATAATAGACAACACGTTTGCAACGCCGATACTCTGCAAGCCTATTGAGTGGGGCGCGGATATAGTTATTCATTCGACGTCAAAATATATGGACGGACACGCTTTGCAGGTCGGGGGAGTTATCGTGGATTCCGGCAAATTCGACTGGACAAACGGAAAATTCCCGTCTATGACCGAGCCCGACGAGAGCTATCACGGGCTTGTGTATACCGAAAAATACCCCGCTGCTCCGTATATCACAAAGGCGAGAATGCAGCTTATGCGCGATTTCGGCTGCTATCCCGCGGCGAATTCGTCGTTTTTGCTGAATCTGGGACTGGAAACGCTGGCTGTCCGTATGAAGCAGTACTGCGAGAACGCTCTGAAAGTTGCGGAATACATCAAGTCCACGGGAAAAGCGGAGTTTGTGACATATCCCGCACTGGAGGGGAGCGCGGGTCACGAGCTTGCGAAGAAGTATCTTCCGGACGGCACGAGCGGAGTTATTTCGTTCTCGATAAAGGGCGGGCGACCTGCGGCGGTGAAGTTTATGGATTCGCTGAAACTCGCGTCAAACGAGGTTCACGTTGCGGACATACGGACTTGTGTTCTGCACCCTGCGTCTGCTACGCACCGTCAGCTTTCTGACGAGCAGCTTGTCGCGGCAGGCATAGACGGCGGACTTATACGTTTGTCCGTGGGGTTAGAGAACGTTGATGATATTATTTCAGACCTTAAACAAGGCTTTTCGGCAGTCTGATATAAGAGGTAAGAAGTTAGAAGTAAGAAGTTAGATTTCAAAGTACGTCGGCTTTGCCGACGATTGAATTGCTACGCAAGATATTATCACGGACGAAACACTCGTTTGAAAATCGTCTACAATATTCTCGCGCAATTATCTTATAAGCTTTCGTTCACGCGTGAAGCGAACGCCCGCGGCGGCAGCCGCTCTAACCTCTAAATATCTAACATCTAAAAAGGAGACTAAATTTGATAACAGTATCTGAAGTAAGCGTGGCGTTCGGCGGGCAGACTCTGTTCAAGGACGTTGACCTTAAGTTTACAGGCGGAAATTGCTACGGAGTAATAGGCGCAAACGGCGCGGGAAAGTCTACGTTCCTTAAAGTACTCTGCGGCGAGCTTGAGCCTACAAAGGGTACAGTCACCAGACCCCCCGAACTGCGTATGTCGGTCTTGAAACAGGACCACTACGCTTACGACGAATTTACGGTGATGGATACCGTGATAATGGGAAATAAACGCCTGTACGATATAATGAAAGAAAAAGACGCGCTCTACGCAAAAGAGGATTTTTCGGACGAGGACGGCGAAAGAGCTTCCGTTTTAGAGGGCGAATTCGCCGAAATGAACGGCTACGAGGCAGAAAGCGACGCTTCAAAGCTCGTGCAGGGTCTGGGACTTTCCGAGGAGATAATGGAATGTTCCATGTCAAGCCTTACGGGAAGCGAAAAGGTAAAGGTGCTGCTCGCACAGTGCCTGTTCGGAAATCCCGATATAATCCTTATGGACGAGCCGACAAACCATCTTGATGTGGACGCGGTGTCGTGGCTGGAGGATTTTCTGGCGGATTATTTCGGAACGGTAATTGTCGTGTCCCACGACAGGCATTTCCTGAATAACGTCTGCACGCATATCGTCGATATAGATTACGGAAAAATCAAAATGTACGTCGGAAACTACGAGTTCTGGTACGAGTCCTCACAGCTTATTCAGCGAATGATAAAACAACAGAACAAACGTTCCGAGGAGAAAATAAAAGAGCTTCAAAACTTTATAGCAAGGTTCTCGGCGAATAAGTCAAAGTCCAAACAGGCGACTTCGCGCCGTAAAATGCTTGATAAGCTGACCGTAGAGGAAATGCCCGCAAGCTCGCGGAAATACCCGTATATCGGATTCGATATGGAGCGCGAGGCAGGAAAGGATATACTTCAGGTGTCGGGTCTTTCCAAGACCGTCGACGGCGTGAAGGTGCTGGATAAGGTGGATTTCACCGTTTCAAAGGGCGATAAGATAGCGTTCGTCAGCGCGAACGAAATTTCCGTGACGACGCTTTTCAGTATCCTCACCGGAGAGCTTGAACCCGACGAGGGCTCGTATAAGTGGGGAAGCACCATCTCCGTGAGCTATTTTCCAAACGACAACAGCGCGTTTTTCAACGACTGCAAACTTTCAGTACTCGACTGGATGCGGCAGTACTCAAAGGACGAAACCGAAAGCTATCTGCGCGGTTTTCTTGGAAGAATGCTGTTCAGCGGCGACGACGTGTTCAAGCCCGTGAACGTCCTTTCGGGCGGAGAGCGGGTGAGGTGTATGTTCTCGCGGATGATGCTTTTCAACTCCAATTTCCTTATCCTCGACCGCCCCACGAACCACCTCGACCTCGAAAGCATAACAGCCGTGAACAACGGTCTTTCGGAATTTAAGGGAAATATCCTGCTCGCGACGCACGACCACGAGATACTCGACACCGTGCCGAACAGGATAATCGAGCTGTGCGAACACGGCGTTTCAGACAGACAGGGGACTTATGACGAATATATCACATGGAGAAATCAAAACGGCGGGGTCAAACTCGAAATCTGAGCTGCGGGGGGCTTGAGCTATGAATTATGTCATTTTCGATATGGAATGGAATCAGGCAATAAACGCCGCAAAAATGGTGAGAAATCCCGTCACGCTTCACGGTGAGATAATCCAGATAGGCGCGGTAAAGACCGACGAGAGCTTCAGCCTTGTCGATAAGCTGAAACTTACCATTCGCCCGAAGTATTACAAGAAAATGAATCCGCACGTCGAAAAAATAACAGGCATCACGGATCTTATGCTGACGGCGGGAGAAACGTTCCCGCAGGCGTTCAGGCGCTTTTCAGTCTGGTGCGGGGAAGAGTTCCGCTTCATAACATGGGGCTTCGACGACGTCGCAATGCTTTCGGATAATTTGAAGCTCCACGGAATGGAACCGAATTTCGGAAGCGACTATATCAATCTCCAGCTTATCTACAACAAGCAGGTAGACGGCGAACATCTGCAGTGCGCGCTATCTTCCGCTGCCGAGAAGCTCGAAATACCTATCGACGTTCAGGTACACGACGCTATGAACGACGCGTACCTCACCTACGAGGTATTGAAAAAGCTCGATATGGTAAAGGGTATCGCGGAGTATTCGGAGCTTTCGGCGGCTGTGTCCACTCCGATATACAAGGACGAGATAGACAATGTTCAGAATCCGAAAAATATGACAAAGGACGTGCGCGTATCCGTCTGGAAATGCCCCGCCTGCGGAAAGCCCCTGACTTTCGCGGAGTGGCTGTATCAGAACGGAAAAACAGCAAAAACCATAGCCCGCTGCTCCGGCTGCCCGAATATTTACACGGCAAAGCTGAAAGCAATAAAAATATCGGAGGAGCATTATATCGTCGTGAGAACGCTCTACGCCGCCGATAAAGATGACGAGAGCCGGTTTCTCGAAAAGCTCCGCAAGCGCGACGAACGCAGAAAAAAGGCAGCTATGCGGATAAAGAAACCCGAAACTGCAACGGAGGAAAACAATGATAACAACGGTACTGTTTGACCTTGACGGCACGCTGCTGCCGTTTGAACAGGATAATTTCGTAAAGCTCTATTTCGGCGGGCTTTGCAAAAAAATAGCGCCGCTCGGCTTCAAGCCCGACAAGACTGTCAAGGATATCTGGGGCGGCACAAAGGCTATGATAGTAAACGACGGCTCGAAAACCAACCGCGAGGCGTTCTGGGAGTATTTCCGTTCGCAGAACCGCGACCTTCCCGAAATAGAGAGCCTGTGCGACGAGTTTTATACCAAAGAATTCGACGAGGTGAAGTCGTGCCTTGAATACCGTCCCGAACGAAAGCCGCTTATAGAGCGCCTGCATTCGCGGGGACTGAAAACCGTACTCGCGACAAATCCCATTTTCCCGTATGCCGCGCAGCTTACAAGACTGCGCTGGGCAGGGCTTGAGGAAAAGGATTTCGAGTACATAACAAGCTACGAAAATTCTCATTACGGCAAGCCCAATACGATGTATTACAGCGAGCTTCTCGAAAAGCTTGGACTTTCGCCGTCGGAGTGCGTTATGACAGGCAACAGCGTGACCGAGGACATCATTCCGTGTATTGAATTGGGAATGAAAACGTTTCTCGTGACGGAACATCTGGAAAATCCCGAAGGACTGGATATTTCGGCTTACCGCCGCGGAACGCTCTCCGACGCGGAGGAGTTTATAAACAGCCTTTGACCCTGTAACTTTATGTGTAATGTGAACAGGCTTTAGTATTTTTTGGCGGATATTTGCATACTTTGTTAAAAGAAGTCCCGTACAAATTTTATGAGGTGTGCTATGGTCTACAGCTTTAACGATCTGAAGTGCAAAGAGATAATCAATATCAAAACAGGCGCACGGCTGGGCTATCCCGACGATATCGAGTTTGAAAGCTGCACCGCGAAGATCTGCCGTCTTATCGTGTTCGGAAAAGCAAAATTCTTCGGGCTGCTCGGACGGGAGGATGATCTGTTCATAAAATGGTGTGATATTGAAGTTATCGGAGAAGATACTATTCTCGTGTCCTGTGATGTTCCGTCAAATCATACAAATAAAGGTCACAAAGGCTTTGGAAATTTGTTCAAATAGACGAATATTTTTTACTTGAAATATTTCGGAAAATATGGTATAATATTAAGGTAATTTTGTAGATGAGAGATCATCGCTATTACACACGCCGTGACAGCGGTCTATGGTGCGTTTTTCCGAGCGGGCGGCATATTCCGGTGCGGAGTTATGCGGGCGCTTATTCCTGTGAGGAGTTCTGAGCGGGGCTTTTTAGTTGTTAAAGGGCATTTCGGACGGAGCTTTACGGAACGGGTCGTTTAGTACTAGGTTATTCCGGTACGGCTTTTTCGGAAAACGTGTGGAGCGCGATTCACGGCGGAGGATATCAACCTAAATACGGAGGAAAAGACAATGGCAGTAGTATCAATGAAACAGCTCCTCGAAGCAGGAGTACACTTCGGACACCAGACAAGACGCTGGAACCCGAAAATGGATCAGTACATCTTTACACAGAGAAACGGTATCCACATCATCGACCTTCAGAAAACCGTGAAGAAACTGGACGAGGCTTACAACTTCATTCACGATGTAGCGGCAAACGGCGGCGAAATACTCTTCGTCGGCACCAAGAAGCAGGCGGCGGATTCCATAAAGGAAGAGGCTGTACGCGCAGGCGCACATTATGTAAACGCACGCTGGCTGGGCGGTATGATGACAAACTTCAAGACTATCCAGAGAAGAATAGCACGCCTTGAACAGCTCCATAAGATGGAGTCCGACGGCACGTTCGATCTGCTCCCCAAAAAGGAAGTTATCAAGCTCAATCTTGAGATCGAAAAGCTCGAAAAGTTCCTCGGCGGAATAAAGAATATGAAGAAGCTCCCCGGAGCGCTCTTTATCGTCGACCCCAGAAGAGAAAAGATCGCTGTGGCTGAGGCTAAGAAGCTCGGTATCCCGATCGTCGCTATAGTCGACACCAACTGCGACCCCGACGAGATAGACTATGTTATCCCCGGAAACGATGACGCTATCCGCGCCGTAAAGCTCATAGCGGGCGCTATGGCGGACGCTGTCATCTCCGCAAATCAGGGAACGGCTGACGCTTCCGAGGAAACAGAAGAGAAGAGCGAATAATTATAGATTTTTAAGGAGAAAACTGAAATGGCAAATATTACACCGAGTGAAGTCAAAGAGCTTCGCGATATGACAGGCTGCGGTATGATGGACTGCAAAAAGGCTCTTGAGGAAGCAAACGGCAACCGCGACGAGGCGGTCAAGATACTCCGTGAAAAGGGTCTTGCAAAGGCTGCCAAGAAAGCGGGAAGAATTGCAGCAGAGGGCGTTGTAAAGGCTCTCGTAAAGGGCAACAAGGGTATTATAGCGGAAATAAACTGCGAAACCGACTTCTGCGCGAAGTCCGATAAGTTTCTGGAGCTTGTGGAGGATATCGCAAATACTATCCTCGACAGCGACGCGGCTGACCCCGACGCTCTTATGGATTGCACCGTTTCGGGCGGAAGCGAAAAGGTAAGCGATTACCTCACGAATAAGATAGCTACTATCGGCGAGAATATCAAGATCCGCCGCTTCACGAAAATGGAAGGCACACTTATTCCGTATATGCACGACGGCGGCAGAATAGGCACTCTCGTAAAGATAGACACCGATAAGCCTGAGGATAAGGAAGTCCTCGATTGCGGAAAGAACGTTGCACTTCAGATAACCGCTCTTAACGCGCAGTATATCTGCAAGGACTGCGTACCCGCCGAGGTACTCGCAAACGAGAAGGAAGTCCAGACCAAGCTCGTAGAAGCTGAGGGCAAGCCCGCAAACGTTGCCGAGAAGATCGTCGAGGGTCGTCTGAGAAAGTTCTACGAAGAGGTCTGCCTTATGGAGCAGAAGTACTTTAAGGACGATTCAATGACTATCGCGAAATATATAGATTCCGTTGCCAAGGCGCAGGGCGCGAAGATCTCCGTGGCGGAGTTCGTTCGCTTCGAGCGCGGCGAGGGTATCGAAAAGAAACAGGAAAATTTCGCCGACGAAGTCGCTTCTATGATAAAGTAATAATAAAAAATCCCAAGGCTCTCCCAAAAGGGAGAGCCTTTATTTTATGTACCGAATTTTTTCTGCGATAATTCGCGGTATTTGCGCTTTGTCGCTTCACCGCCGCGTATGTGGCGTTCCTGCTTGTTTCGGTCTAAAACCGCTTTTACCTCGTCAAAGAGAATTTTGTCGGTCTTTTCGAGCTTTACGGTAATGTCCTGATGAACGGTAGATTTGCTTATTCCGAACTGCCGCGCCGCCGAGCGCACAGTCGCGTTGTTTTCAACAATAAATTTTCCCAGCACGACGCATCTTTCCGTGTTTCCTTCACAACGCCCTTTCAAGAAATTCACCCCCATCTTGTGTACATTAAATAGTATGTTCAGGCTTCCGTAATTATGATTGCGGACAAATTCCAAAATTGACAGTCTTGACAAGCGTCGGAAAAAATTGTATAATATGTAGTATAGAAGTTTTTTACCGGAGGAATGTATTATGTCCCTTTTGTCTTGTTCCGAGTTTTTTAAGTTTTCGGAAAAATTGCAGTGCGCATCCGAAAAGGCTGAAAGCCTTGCAAAGCCGTATTTTGAGAAAATCTCCGAGGTCGCCGCTTATAACGGCGAAAAGGTGCTGTCGGCGTTTATTAAAAACGGCGTCGCGGAAATGCACCTTAAAGGGACAACAGGCTACGGCTATAACGACGCGGGTCGCGATAAGCTTGACGAGGTATTCGCCGAGGCGGTCGGCGCGGAATCGGCACTGGTGCGCCACGGCTTCGTAAACGGCACACACGCGCTTTCGACGGCGCTTTTCGGGATACTCCGCCCGAACGATAAGCTGCTGTGCGTCACGGGAAAGCCTTACGATACGCTGTCAGAGGTCATTTTCGGAGAGTACGGCGGTTCGCTTAAAGAGTTCGGCGTGAAATACGAGCAGGTAGACTTGCTTTCGGACGGAACGCCCGATTATGACGGGATAAAAAATTCAGCCGCAGGCGCAAAGGCGGTCTATATCCAGCGTTCGCGGGGGTATTCGCTGCGTCCGTCGCTGTCGGTGGGAATAATCGGAAAAATAGTTGAAGCCGTCCGCTCCGTCAATAAGAAAGCCGTTATCATGGTCGACAACTGCTACGGCGAATTCACGGAAAAAACCGAGCCGCTGTCCGTCGGCGCAGACCTTATTATAGGAAGCCTTATCAAAAATCCCGGAGGCGGGATCGCCAGAACAGGCGGCTATATCGCGGGACAAAGCGGACTTGTCGAGCTTTGCTCCTACAGGCTTACAACGGTCGGCACGGGCGCGGAGGTGGGCTGCTCTCTCGACGAGAACCGCTCTATGCTGCTGGGACTGTTTTTAGCGCCGCAGACGGTGGAAAGCGCGCTTAAAACCGCCGTGTTCGCGTCGGCGCTTTTCGAGCAGCTGGGCTTCGAGGCGTTCCCGAAATATAACGAGCCCAGAACGGATATAATAACCGCTCTCAAACTCGGCGGCGAGAAACAGCTTATAGCTTTCTGCGAGGGAATACAAAGCGGTTCGCCCGTGGACAGTATGGCAGCGCCGGAGCCGTGGGATATGCCCGGCTACGACAGCCGCGTGATAATGGCGGCAGGCGCGTTCACAATGGGCGCTTCGATAGAGCTTTCGGCGGACGCTCCGTTAAGAGAGCCGTTCGCGGTGTGGCTTCAGGGCGGGCTTACCTATCCGACGGGAAAAACAGGCATACTCTGCGCGGCAAAACGAATGGAGGAAAAGGGCTTTATATGAACAGCGAAAAGAAATCGCTCTACATCGTCGCGGGCTTCGCATTGATTTTGACATTTACGCTTTTGTGGATGTTCGTATCGACAGGCAGCGCGGTTTTCCTCGTAATCGGGATATTGATGCTTATGACCGCCTATCAGATAATAATGCGGCTTGTGGTGGGAGTAATATGCGAGGCGCTGGCGGAAAAGGGCATATCGTACCGTTCGGCTTTTTTTGGAGTTTCCGAAGCGGAGCGGAGGTTCTATGCTGCTGCAAAAATGCGCCGGTTCAAGAGAGGACTTCCCGTTTTCGGTGAGTTTGAGAGCCTTTTTCTGTCAAAGCGTTCCGCCGAGGATATTCTTGCGGAATCCTGCCGTATAGAGCTGTGCCACGTTATAACTTTTTTTGCGGGATTTCTGCCGCTTGTGCTGTCGGTGTATTTCGGACAGTTTTGGATATTTCTTGCGGGCTCGGTGATAGCGGCGGTATACGACCTTATCTGCACGGCAGTCCAGAGGTACAACCGCCCGCGTCTTATCGAGGTTTCCGACAGACAGCGCGAACGCTTCTTCCGGAATCTTGACCGTAATGACCGCGAGGAGAACGCTCCTTGCGGGGAGTACGCTCCCGGCGAGGAGGAAGCTCCCGATAAAGAGGACGTTCCCGAAAGTAATTCCGCAGAACAGACCTACGAGGAAAAAGACGCGGACAACGCAAATAATGGAGAAATAACATAGAACAACAGAACAAGGGGGCGCAAATGACACAAATTAACGGATTTTCCATAGAAAAAGCCCTGCCAGAGGACGCGGAGGAGATAGCCGCGATATACCGTTCGCATATCGGAAGTCCGGGCTGCACATGGGACGAGCATTATCCGACGCTCGATTTCGTAAAGCGGGATATCGAGGGGAATTTCCTCTACAAAGCCGTAAAGGACGGCGTGATAGTCGCGGCAGCGTATCTGGGCGAATACGAGGAGCGCGAGCGGATAGAGTGTTTCCCGCGCGAATTGCAGAATATGGGCGAATTGTCACGCGTCGGCGTGAAAAAGGGTTTTCAGAAAACAGGAGTAGGCACGGCGCTGGTGGAATTCCTCAAAAAGGAAGCCCCGAAGCTCTCGTATGACGGGATAGGTCTTTTATGCGGAGCTGAGAATTTTTCGGCAATGCGGCTGTACGAAAAGTGCGGATTCTCACGCGTGGGAGAATCGTTCCTGTACGATACACACTGGTACTGCTACTGCTGCCGTTTTTAATTTAAGGAGATTTGCTATGATAAAAAGTATGACAGGCTTCGGCAGAGGACACGCCGAGCTTAACGGACGGGATATTACAGTTGAAATACGCTCCGTGAATCACCGTTATTTTGAGTTTTCAAGCAGGCTGCCCCGCTTTTGCGCGTTCGCGGAGGAACGCCTGAAAACAATGCTTCAGGAGAAAATTTCCCGCGGAAAGGTCGAGATTTCCGTGCTTATCCAGAACACCACCGCCGTTTCCGAAAAGATCACCGCGAATACCGAGGTCATACGCGAGTATGTAAACGCACTCCGCGAGATAAAGGACGAAATGGGTCTTACCGACGATCTGTCGCTGTCGGCGGTAATGCGCCTGCCCGACGCTTTTACCGTCGTAAAGGAAGAAACCGACGAGGAGCGTCTGTGGGAAGATATACGGTCGGTCGCGGGGGAAGCTGTCGGAAAGTTTATTTCAATGCGCGAGAACGAGGGCGCGCGTATGAAAGCGGATTTACTTTCGCGTCTTGATACGATCGAAAAGAACGTTGAGTTTGTAGAATCGCGTTCACCGATAATCGTTGAGGAGTACAGAAAACGCCTTTACGACCGTATGTGCGAGGTGCTGGAAGGGAAAAGCGTCGACGAGAACAGAATACTTCTCGAAGCGGGCATCTTCTCCGAGAAAACAGCCGTCGACGAGGAAACCGTGCGCCTTAAAAGCCATATCGCGCAGTTCCGCAGTATGCTCGAAAGCGCAGAGCCCATAGGACGAAAGCTCGATTTTCTCGTTCAGGAAATGAACCGCGAAACCAATACCATAGGGTCAAAGGTTCAGGATATCGAGGTCACAAGGGTCGTCGTCGACCAGAAAAGCGAGATTGAAAAGATCCGCGAACAAATTCAGAATATCGAGTAGAAAATTTTTTAAAAAGGTGTTGACAAATCGAGTTAAAGGTAATATAATATAGTTGTAGGGTAAACCTACTAAATAAAATCTGTTTCGGGGCGGGGTGAAATTCCCCACCGGCGGTCAAAGTCCGCGAGCCTTGAAGCGTTCTGAACGGTCTTGCCGTAACGGCGGGCGTTCGGGGTGAGAACGCATATGGGCTGAATCGGTGAAATTCCGATACCGACGGTATAGTCCGGATGAAAGAATCAGAAGCTTGACTTGCAAAAATCAACTTCCACGGAATCGGTGAGATTCCAAGCGTCCCGCTTTCAAGGGGAAACCCTTAAGGCGGGTCTTTCTGTTTTCCCCCGGAGGAAAAGGAGCTTTTCAATGGAAAAAACAACAAAACCCACAAAGAAATTCGCGAAATTCGACGTAAGACGACTGGTGTTCACGGCGCTTATGGCGGCGCTGTCGATTGTCCTTTCGATGGATGCGCTGCAATTTGTATTGCCAATAATGCCGAGCTTTATAAAGTTCGATTTTTCGGACGCGCCCGCCGTTCTTGCGTCGCTTACGATGGGTCCCGTGTCGGGGGTGTCCGTGAGTCTTATCAAGAACATATTCGGCTGCTTTACTACAAAGACGGGCTGCATCGGAGAGCTTTCAAATTTCATACTTTCGGCAAGTCTGGTATTGCCTGCGGGAATAATCGCGCATAAAAGCCCGAAATTATCACGGGCGGTTATAGGCTGCGCTATCGGCGCGGTGGTTTCGGGGGGAATAAGCGTGCTGTCGAATTATTTTCTCACATTCCCCGCGTATGCGGCGGCGTTCGGCACACCGCTTGACGTTATTGTCGGAATGTTTACGAAAATTCTCCCCGCGGCGGACAGCCTTATAGAATGCCTGCTTATTTTCAATATGCCGTTCACGTTTGTTAAGGGAGCAGCAGCGTCGGTGCTGGCGCTGGTGCTTTATAAGAAGCTGCGCCCGATATTCTACGGTTTTTACAGGCAACCGACTGTATAAAGGAGTAAATTATGGATTTCAAGTCGGCGATTTCCCATTTCAAAACGATAACACGTCACCGTCATCAGGTGATGATACATTGCGCCAAGGCGGGAATTTTACGGCAGGGCTTGCTTCACGACCTGTCGAAATATTCGCCCACGGAGTTTATCCAAGGCGCGAAATATTACGTCGGAACGCGCTCCCCGAACGAAGCGGAGCGCGAGGATCTGGGATATTCGCTGGCATGGATGCACCATAAGGGCAGAAACCGTCACCACTTCGAGTACTGGACGGATTATAATCCCAAAACCAAACAGCAGGAACCGGTAAAAATGCCGCTGAAATACGTCGCGGAGATGTTCTGCGACAGGGTCGCGGCAAGCAAGGTGTATCAAGGCGAAAATTATACGAGAGATATGCCGCTTCGGTATTTCCTGAAGGGCAAGGCGCGCAGGCGGATCCACCCCGAAACCGCCGCCCTGCTCGAAAAGCTGCTGAGGATACTTGCCGCAAAAGGCGAGGACGCGGCGTTCGGCTATCTGCGCCACCTTCTGCGCAGAAACAAGGAGTATTAACGGATTCTAACTCTTACTTCTTACATTTTACCTCTTACTTCTAACAGAAAAAAAATAGGGAATTATGGATTATGGTACTTGACAAATCCTCTGAAATAGTGTATAATGTGATAGGTATGTGAAATTTTCACAGAATCTGCTCGTATAAGCATTATCTAATTTTGGAGGACAATTATGAAGAAAATCCCGATCCCTTTTTTCATGGCACTTGTAGGCTATCTTATGGCACTGATAGGCATTTTTTTGCCGTTCTACACGGCGGTGGGCGAGTACCGCGAGGCGCTTTCTGCGATGGGCTATGCCGACATGACTTTCTTTAATACGATAAAACTTGCCACAAGCGGCGGCGATTCTTTTGCGGAAAGCGGTGCAGCAGCATTTATCCGCAACCTTATACTGTTTTTGATATTCCTTGTGGAAGCCGTTGTAAGTACATTCCGCGGAAAGCCGAAAGCTGCCGTTACGGGTTCGATATTCCTTATTGTGATGAATATTTTCATTAACATCAATATGGGCGGCGGAGAGGAGATCTACGTTCACGGCGCGGGCTTCTATTTTATGTGGATAGGCGTAGTACTTGCGCTTGCCGGAAACATCTGGAGCATTTTCTATATGAGAAGTGTTGCTTCCAACAATATCAATTACAATTACGCGAACGGCGTTGTGCCTACACCCGTAAACAACACAGTGCCTACACCTGTAGACAACACTGTTCCAACTCCCGTAAACGACGCTGAATCTGCGTCCGACGACCAAAATCCGATGTAAGCGGTTAGAGGTTAGAGTTTAGAGGTAAGAGGTTAGATTACAAGGAACGCCCGCCATTAGGCGGGCGTTTTTTAATTATAGTAAAATAACTTGAGGATCTCTTCGGCGTTTCGTCCCTCTCTCGCGAAAAAAATAGCCGCGTTGACGCTCATTCCGCGGTTGCAGCCGCTTCCGTGACAGGTGAAGTAAAACTTGTCCTCGCGGAATTCCAATGACGCTGCCGCGCTTCTCAGTCCTAAGCGCGAGCGGATTTCCTCACCGCTGAATGTCCTCCCGCAGAATCCGGTCGAAACAAGCGTCCCGCTTTCCGCGTACACAGGATTTGAAAACCATTCCGCAGGGTCGGCAGGGCAATAATTTACGCCCATCGCCCGCCTTACTTCTTCGGGAGTGTACGCCGAAATGCTTTCGTATCCTTTGGCGCTCATATCGCATAACAGAGCCGCGCTAGGGGAGTTTTCACACTCGTCCGTCACGCCCGTGGAAATGCCGCACAGCTGCGCGTCAAACGGCTTTTTTCCCGCCGAAAGCTCCGGCGCTTTTTTCAGAGCCTCGGTTATTTCCGCGGAAATATCGAGCTTTTCCGAAGCCTTCACATACGGAAAATCTTCCCCCGCAACAAAGTCCGCGCCCAGACCCTTTTCGCTGTTCCCGTTTTCAAGACAGTACAGCGCCTTGCACTTTACCGCAGCCGCGACCGCTTCCAGAGCGTCTTCGGGAGGTATCTCCCCGCGTGGTATCCACCCCCTTACGCACCCTGTCAGAAACTCGCTTCCGTCCATTATCACTATTTCTTTCGATTCGGGGAAAAATACGCTCACCTTTTCGGGAAATTTTCCCCTTTTCCCCGTAAACAGCGCCGTTATCAGAAATATCCCCGCCAGCAGCACCAGAGCCGCCGCCGATACTACCGTCATCTTTGGCAGCGTTTTTTTGCGCATCTTTTCACCTTCATATTATGAATTTGTCTTTTAGATTCCGCAAATTTGAACATTTGTGCATTTTGCATATCTTTATTTCCCGTTATTCAAAAATTCACTTGACAATTATTGAAAAATATTGTATAATGACTTTATAGATATATTTTTTGAATTAAGGGTGTGTAATTATGGACAAAATGGAACAACTTAAATCAACAGACAGACTGCGCCATATGTGCGAGGATTTCGTGCAGAACAGCGCTATCGATGGTTCGCTTTACAGTAAATTCGGAATAAAGCGCGGACTGCGCAATTCCGACGGTTCGGGCGTGCTTGCGGGGATAACCAACGTCTGCTGCGTCCACGGATATGTAATAAGCGAGGGCGATAAACAGCCTATAGAGGGAGAACTTATCTACCGCGGGTATAACGTCCGCGATCTCGTGGCAGGCGCAAAGAACGATTCGAGATTCGGTTACGAGGAAGTGGCATATCTGCTGCTGTTCGGCGTGCTGCCGAGCGAGCGGGAGCTTGCAAGCTTTTCTCACCTTATCGCCGAGTACCGCGAGCTTCCGCTGTATTTCGTCGAGGACGTCATTATGCGCAACCCTTCGCCGAATATCATGAATAAAATGCAGCAGGCAGTGCTGACGCTCTACGGCTATGACAGCGACCCTGAGGATAAATCCGTCGAGAGCGAGATGCTTAAGGCTATTTCCGTCATCTCCAAACTGCCCGCTATAATGGTCGCTTCCTATCAGGCTCTGAGAAGATTCTACCATAACGATTCTATGGTAATGCACCAGATAAATAAAGAGGAATCCCTCGCCGAGAGTATCCTCTCCACCCTGCGCGACGACCGTACATATACCCCCGAAGAGGCTAAACTCTTGGATTTGTGCCTTATGCTCCACGCCGAGCATGGCGGCGGAAATAACTCTACGTTCACCTGCCGCACGGTTTCTTCGTCGGGAACGGACGCATATTCGGCATACGCGGCTGCAATAGGCTCTCTTAAAGGTCCGCGTCACGGCGGCGCGAACATAAAGGTCATGGAGATGCTGGAATTCGTCAAGAACGGCGTTAAAAACTGGGACGACGACGAGGAAGTAAAATCGTATCTCCACAAGATATTAAGAAAAGAAGTCGCCGACAAGTCGGGTCTTATCTACGGAATGGGTCACGCGGTGTATACACTGTCCGACCCCAGAGCCGTGATACTTAAGAAAAACGCTATGGAGCTTGCAAAGGGTACGGATTTCGAGCGCGAGTTCAGACTGCTTGACAGTATCGAGCGGCTAACTCCGGAAGTGTTCAGGGACGAGCGCGGAGATATAAAAAATATATGCGCGAACGTCGATATGTATTCGGGACTGGTCTACAAAATGCTCAGGATACCGCCGGAGCTTTACACGGCGCTGTTCGCGTGCGCGAGAATGGCGGGCTGGTGCGCTCACAGAATGGAAGAGATGATAAACGGCAAGCGCATAATCCGTCCCGCTTATAAGGCGATAAGTATGAACAGGAAATATATCCCGCTGTCGGAAAGATAATTCCCGTCGGACGGTAATATAATATTTCGTGTCCTTTTCGGAAGATGGGAGAATTTCTATGAACAAAAAAAATGCTCTGATACCCGCTGTAACGGCAGGGGGCATAGTTTTATGCACGGCGGCGTTTTTGCTTATAATATCGAAGCTGAATTTCGATATCGGGGTGCTGCCGTCGGAAAGCGTGGTGCCGTGTAATCTGTTTTTTTACGGAGCGGTGCTGCTGGCGGCTGCGGCTGGCGCTGTCCTTTCGGGAAAAAGCGTCCGCGAAGGGCTGCCTGCAAATGCGGAAAACACAGAACGTCCGCGTAAAAATCAATACGGCGCAATTACGGCGGTGGGCTTCGGAATGCTGCTTCTGGCGTTCTGCGCGGGCGCTGAGGGCGTAAAGGAACTCAGCGCGCTTACGCCGTCGGTTTTCGTGATAATTCTCAATTTTACGGGAGCGGCGGTAATGTGCGTGACGGCGTTTGCGACGCTTGCCGTAAAGGAAATAAAACCGTGGCTCGGATTTATGTATTCTGTGGTCGGAGTTTATTTCGCTATGAGGGGGATAGTTTTTTTCCGTGCCAGAATGGCAGCGGTGACGTTTCCCGAATATCTGGCGGAGTGCCTTACCATAATATTCGGCGCGGTTTTTTTGGTTATGACGGGAAAAATGCTTTCCGGAAACGGCGGGCGGCACACCCGACGGGGAGTTTGCTTCTGGGGAATAGGCGCGGCTGTGCTGCCTGTTTCGGAGTGCTTCGGAACTCTTATAGCAAAGCTGTTCTTTTCTCCCGAAATTTCCTTGCGTATCGTTTCCACCGCAAATGACGCCGAGCGCGCTTTTCAGGAGCTGTGCGGGGTGAACGCATATCATATGGCGTTCCCGCCTTACGTCCATATCGCTTTGGGAATATTTGCGGTCATACTTCTGACAGCTGAAAGCAAGATCAATGAATAAAAAATTTCACCCGCCTGCGGAAAATAAAAAATTAAAAGGAATAATTTTGTCGCTTGCCTGCGCGGTAATAATGAGCGGCTGCACGGCAGCGGGGTCGGTGGAAAATCTGCTTACCCCGCCAAAGCTTACGGAGGAGCAGAACGCCATCTATCGGGAAATGATAAACAGCGTCGGGCAGGGCGTGAAGCTGCGTTATCCGAAAAGCGGCGAGTACCGTTCGGCGTTCGTGCTTCAGAATATAGATGACGAGCCGGGAACGGAAGCTCTCGTGTTCTATGAAAGCAGCAACGTCCAGACGGGCGAGGGCGCTTTAAGACTTAAGATCCTGGACAAGGAAAACGGCAAGTGGCAGGCGGTGTACGACCTCGCCTGCGCGGGGAACGAGGTCGACAGCATAAGCTTCGCCACTCTCGGAAATTCTGAGTGTACGGATATAATCATCTGCTACACAATGCTGAATCAGACCGAAAAGGCGTTCTCCGTGATAAAATATAATGAAAAGACCCCCGAACGGCTCTATTCGTCGGGGTATTCACAAATAAAGGTCTGCGACCTCAACCGCGACGGACAGCAGGAGCTGCTTGCGGTCACGACGGATAAAATAAGCCATACTTCGGGAGCTATGCTTTTCACGGACGGCGAAAACGGCTTTGAGAAGCTCTCCGAAACGCAGCTCTACGGCGGCGGAGGGGATTATATACGCCTGACCGAGGGAAAGCTCAATGAGGACGTTACCGCGATGTTCCTCGATTATTCTTCGGGAAACGGACAGTCGGGAACGGACGTTCTCTATTGCTACGGAAATCAGCTTTTCTGCCCCGACAGCGTGGGATCGAATCCCGCCGCGGGGATAATCTCCCGCTTGGTGAACGACTACACCGCCGAGATATACTGCACAGATATAGACGGCGACGGCTTTATTGAAATACCGTCGACCGTGCCGCTTCCTGGATACGAAACACGCACCCTGCCCGAACAGCTGTGCGCCGTGCAGTGGTACACCGTTTCAAATGACAGATTCTCGGCGGAGCATTACAGCTATTTTTCGGGAAAGTACCGCTTCGCACTGCTGTTCCCGAACCGCTGGAGAGGCGTCGTGTCGGCAATACCGAATATCGCCGACAACGAGATAGTGTTCGTTTCCTATAACGAGGAAAAAGGTCTGAAAGCCGACGAAACGACCGAACTTATGAGAATACGCTCGGTGAATAAGGACGACGCCGAAGCTATGAAAGCGGCAGGCTCGTTCAAGATCATCGGCGAGAGCGACGACACGCTTTTCTGTATAATCGAGTCGGGCAGCTATAAAACAAGCGGTCTGGCGCTTACGGAAAGCGAACTTGAAAACAGCTTCATCGTACTGTAGTTTACAGAATATTTTCAGCTTACAACAAGAGGTATCTATGAAAAAAATTTTGGTCGTTGAGGACGAGGATTCTATCCGCGATTTTGTGGTGATAAATCTCGAACGTGCGGGATACGAGGTGACAGATGTATCAAGCGGCGAGGCAGCCGTCACGGAGTACGAAGCTCAGAACGGAAATTTCGACGTCGCCTTGCTGGATATTATGATGCCGGGAATGGACGGATTCTCCCTGTGCAGGTGGATACGCGAAAAAAGCACGGATATCGGCATAATAATGCTCTCGGCGAAAAGTCAGGAGATAGATAAGGTAAACTGCCTTATGATAGGCGCGGACGATTATGTTACAAAGCCGTTCTCCCCGTCGGAGCTTGTCGCGAGAGTGGACGCCGTCCACCGCAGAGTCTACGTCAACCGCGTCCGCCGCGACGAGCCGAAGATAATAACCTCCGGTCCGTTTACACTCGATTATCAAAATAAAATACTTTTCAACAACGGAATTCCCATAGACCTCACTCAGATAGAATACCATATTCTGGAGCTTCTTATGAAGAACAGAAATAATCCCATGGACAGGATATCTATCCTGAAAAATATCTGGGGCGATTCCTACGTCGGCGAGGATAAGGTGATAGACGTGAATATCCGCCGCCTGCGAATGAAAATAGAAACAGACCCTTCCACACCGAATTATATTCAGACCGTCTGGGGCTTTGGTTATAAATGGAACGGCTGACGAATAAAAAGACCGATTCGAGAAAATACGGCTTCGCAAGCCGCTCTATCGCAATGCGGTGGATAATAAACACATTGTCCGTCGTGGCGATACTGCTGATAGTCGTAAACGTCGCGATATACTACTTTATGCGGCAGTTTTATTACGGCTCGGCTGAAAGCTACGTCATCTCCGAGGCGAACGCGGCAGAAATGGTGCTTACAAGACTGTACGAGGACCTTTCGTCCAACTATTCGTCAGAGGTACGCCGCTTTGTGGAGAATTTCGACAAGAAAAACCAGATGGAGCTTATGTCAATAAACAAAAACGGCGAGGTGACGCTTTCGTCAAGCGGATTCTCACCGGAGGGAAGCTATACGATGCCCGACTATGAAACAGCTTTGAAAAGCGAGAGCGGAATGGGCGTCTACAGCGGCAGAATAGGCTCCGAGAATGTACTGGCAGTGACAATAGTCGTCGCACGTCCGAGCAGCAGCATTTCGGCGCTGCGGTTCGTAAGCTCTCTGGAGCTTGTGGACAATCACCTCTCGCGGATAATGGTGGTGTCGCTTGTGATAAGCGCCGCCGTCGTTATAATCGTGCTTTCGATGGGAATATATTTTGTAAAGTCAATATCCGAGCCGCTGGGGCAGATAAGCTCGACCGCAAAGCGTTTCGCAAAGGGCGATTTCTCGCAGAGGATCCCCGTTTCGTCAGGCGACGAGATAGGACAGCTGTCGCAGGCGTTCAACGATATGGCGGACGAGCTTGAAAATTCCGAGCAGATAAAAAATGATTTCATAAGCTCCGTTTCTCACGAGCTGAGAACGCCGCTTACAGCCATAAAGGGCTGGAGCGAAACTCTCGCGGCAGGTTATGACCCCGAAACTTTCAACAAGGGTATGAAAGTGATAGAGGGCGAAACCAAGCGCCTTGAGAGAATGGTAGAGGAGCTTCTGGATTTTTCAAGGATACAAAGCGGACGCTTCACGCTGCAGACCGAAACCATAGACGTTCTCGCCGAGCTTGAGGACGCAATGCTCATCTATATCGACAAGGCAAAAAAAGAAAAAGTGTCGATAAGCTATAACGAACCTCAGTTCACCTGTGCCGTCGTCGGCGATAAAAACCGCTTAAGACAGGTGTTTATCAATATAATCGACAATGCCCTGAAATACACGGAGGGCGGCGGCACTATCGAGGTCGTCGCCGAGAAAAAGGACGACACCGTCGTTATCTCGATATCGGATTCGGGCGTGGGAATAGCCGCCGAGGATCTGCCGAAAGTAAAGCAGAAGTTCTATAAGGCAAATCTCACAAAGCACGGTTCGGGAATAGGTCTTGCGGTCGCGGACGAGATAATTTCAATGCACGGCGGGATACTGGAAATAGAAAGTACGCTCGGCGTGGGCACAACGGTGACGATAGTGCTGCCGCTCGCTCCCAGAAAGGAAAGATCCGATGATGATAAAAACGGACAGCAGCTCCCTTAAAAAAACAAAGATCGGCGGACAGGCTCTTATCGAGGGCGTGATGATGCGGGGCGTTTCAACGGGCGCTATGGCGGTAAGAAAGCCCGACGGCGAAATCTACACGGAACAGTGGAAGATACCGGAGAAAAAATGGTACAATAAAGCTCCGTTCATACGGGGAAGCGTAAATTTCGTGAAAATGCTGGCGGACGGTTTCAAGTATATAATGAAGTCGGCTGAGATAGGTACAGACGAGGAAGAGGAAGAACCTACAAAATTCGACAGGCAGATAGTAAAGCTCTTCGGTGAAAAGGGCGCGGAAGCTGTCTTCAAGGCGCTTGCGGTGATATTGATGGTTCTGATGTACGCGGCAATGATAGGCGCGTTCTTCTTCCTGCCGAGCTTTTTGTTTTCTTTGATGGAAAAAGCCGCGGCGTCGGATATCTCAATGTGGAAAGCAGCGTTTGAGGGAGTGCTGAAGCTGGTGCTGTTCGTCGTGTATATGGCGATAACCGCACGGTTCCCGTCAATGAAGCGCCTGTACGCCTACCACGGCGCGGAGCATAAGACAATAGCGTGCTATGAACACGGTCTGGAGCTTAACGTAGAAAACGTGAGGAAAATGAAGCGCTTTCACCCAAGATGCGGTACGAGCTTTATTATAATCACGCTTCTTGTAAGCATAATAGTGTATTCGCTGATACCGATAAGACCCGCCGAGTGGTGGGGGATAGAAAACTCCGCTCTGGAAGCGCTTGTGAGGATTATTCTTAAGCTCCCCGCTCTGCCGGTAGTTATCGGAGCAGCGTATGAGCTTATACAGCTTGCGGGACGGTACACAAATCCCGTGACGACAGCACTGAGCGCACCCGGTCTGCTTATGCAGAGAATAACTACCAACGAACCCGACGATACCATGATAGAGGTCGCGATAATGGCAATGACCCCCTGCCTGCCGAAAGAGGGGGAGGACGACAACTGGTAATGGAACTCAGAGAGCTGTTGAGTGAAACGGTCTGCGCCCTTGCCGACAGCGGCATAGAAAACGCGCCGTTCGAGGCGCGTGTTCTGCTTGAAACAGTCGGAATACCGCGTATAAAAACACTGTCCGACCCGAAGATGGAAATTCCCGAACAGACAGTAAACACAGTCCGCGAACGGACGAAAAAACGAGTTTCGGGCTATCCGCTCCAGTATATAGCGGGGGAGTGGGATTTTTTCGGCTGCCGGTTCAAAGTCGGCGAGGGGGTGCTTATCCCGCGCAGCGATACGGAGATTCTCGCGGAAACAGCGTCGGAGTTTCTCGCTTCGCGTCCGGCTTCGGAAAGAAAAGTCCTCGACCTTTGCGCGGGCAGCGGGTGTATAGGGATATCACTGTGCGTGAGCAGCGGTGCGAAAGCCGTTCTGGTGGAAAAATCACACGCGGCGTTCGGGTATCTTACGGAAAATATATCGCTGAACGCCGTTGAAAACTCTGTCTTGGCGGTGGAGGGAGATATTTTCGACGAAAGGATTTTTGAGGCTCTTGACGATGATTTTGACGTGATAGTTTCAAATCCGCCGTACCTTACGGCGCGGGATATGGCGCAGCTTCAGACGGAGGTGAGAGCCGAGCCGCCCGAAGCGCTTTTCGGCGGTGAGGACGGGCTTGATTTCTACAGGAAGATACTTTCGCTGTATCCGAAAAAGCTCAAAAGCGGCGGATTGTTCGCCGTGGAAATAGGGGCGGCTCAGGGAGCAGCCGTGATGGAGATATTCCGTCAGAACTCTCTTTCGCCGGTCCTTATAAAAGATTATTCCGGTTTATATAGAGTTATAGCAGCGGCGGCGAATCGCCGCTGACAATACGCTTCGCGCCGTGGCGGCGGGTCGCCGCTGACAGTACGCTTCGCGCCGTGACGAAAATTTACAATGCTATTGCGCGAGAAAATTGTGGACGATTATCAAGCGTGACAATTTTGCGGCGGCGGGTCGCCGCTGACAGTACGCTTCGCGCCGTGACGAAAGATTATAACAGTATTGCGCGAGAAAATTGTGGACGATTATCAAGCGTGACAATTTTGCGGCGGCGGGTCGCCGCTGACAGTACGCTTCGCACCGTGACGGCAGCTCGCCGCTGCGGGCGTTCGCCTCGCGCGTAGATGAAAACTTATAAGATAATTGCACGAGAAAATTGCAGACGATTTTCTAAAGGTAAGAGGAGAAAATCGCCACGCGGAAGTGATTTATCCGTAATAATTTATTGCGTAGCAATTGAAATCGTCGGCGAAAGCCGACGTACTCTGAACTCTAACCTCTTACCTCTAACATCTAACCTCTAAAAGAAGGAGTATTTTTATGGCAATGGATAAGAAAAAGGAAAAGTCTTCCGCAAAGGCGGTTGAAAAGGTGGTAAGCCCCGACGAGCGCAAAAAAGCCCTTAAAATAGCTATGTCGCAAATCGAAAAGCAGTACGGCGAGGGCTCAATAATGTTTATGGGAGCAGCACAGGATATGAATGTCGAACATTCATCAACAGGTTCTCTTACTCTCGACGTGGCGCTCGGAATAGGCGGACTTCCCAAAGGACGTATAATCGAGGTCTACGGAGCAGAATCGTCCGGTAAAACCACACTTTGCCTTCACGCCGTCGCGGAATGTCAGAAAGCAGGCGGCACGGCTGCTTTCATAGACGTCGAACACGCTCTCGACCCCGTTTACGCAAGACGACTGGGCGTTGACGTTGACAATCTTCTCGTGTCACAGCCGGATACGGGCGAGCAGGCTCTCGAAATAATCGAAACGCTCGTGCGTTCGGGAGCTATTGATATAATCGTTCTCGATTCCGTCGCGGCAATGGCAACTCAGGCGGAAATAGACGGCGATATGGGCGACGCGCACGTCGGCGTTCAGGCAAGACTTATGTCGCAGGCTATGCGAAAGCTTACCGCAGCCGTAAGCAAAACCAACTGTATAGCTATCTTCATAAACCAGATACGCGAGAAAATAGGCGTTATGTACGGAAACCCCGAAACCACACCGGGCGGCAGGGCGCTTAAATTCTACGCTACGGTAAGAATCGACGTGCGCAAGGGCGAGCCTATAAAGGACGGCTCGGAAATAGTCGGCTCGCGCGTTAAGTGCAAGGTCGTGAAGAACAAGGTCGCTCCGCCGTTCAAGACAGCAGAGTTCGATATGTTATTCGGCGAGGGAATCTCAAAAATGGGAGAGATAATCGACTGCGCCGTCGAGTACGATATAATCAAAAAGAGCGGCTCGTGGTTCAGCTATGATGATAAGAAAATAGGACAGGGACGCGATAAGGTAAAGGAATTTCTGAAGCAGAACCCCGACCTCTGCTCGGAAATAGAGGAAAAAGTCCGTGTCGAGCTTGTCAAGGATTCCGATTCGTACACCTACGACCCGAAAGACGACGACGATTCCGAAAACGATACCGAGGAGAACAACAAAAAGACTTCAAATGCGGACGATTTTTCGGAGTTCAACAGCGACGATATCTGAACCGGTATTTGATTTATGAAAATAACGGAAATTTCGGAGTATAAAAACGGCACGTTTTTGCTGGAGTTCGATTTCGGAAAAAAAATATGCGTGGGTGAAAGCGTCCTGCGTGACCTTGATTTGTTCGAGGGGAAAGAAATTTCCGCTGCCGAGCTTTCGGAGATAAACAAAGCCGACACGCTGCGGCGTTCCAAAAAACGCGCCTTGTATCTGCTCGGCGAGAGGTCATACTGCCGCGGGGAGCTTTTGCAGAAGCTCTCGAAAACCTACGGCAGCGAGGTCGCGCAGCAGGCGGTGGAATATGTCGACAAACTCGGCTATATCGACGACGAAGATTATGCCCAAAGGCTCGCGAAATATCTCGTGACTAAAAAGAAGTGGGGCGTCCGCCGTGCAAAAGCGGAAATGCTCAAACGCGGTCTGTCAAGGGAGCTTGCCGAAAACGCTTTGTCGGAATTTTCCGACGACGAGCTTGACGAGGAGCTTATGTCGCTTATCGAAAAAAAATATTCCGCGAAAATATCAGACCCCGATTCCAGACGGAAAACCACCGCCGCTCTTGCGCGGAGAGGGTACGATTTCGCGGCGATAAAGCGCTGTATAGCGGCTGTTCTTGAAAACAATCCCGACCGTGACACGGACGACCCTGACGATTTTGACGAGGAATTCGACGTTTCGGCGGAATACGACGAGGATCAATAAATTATGGAAAACAATAAGTTAAAGGTAGCCGTGGTGTCGCTCGGCTGCGCGAAAAATCAGGTAGACGCGGAGCTTATGATGGCGCGGCTCGACAAGGCGGGCTATAAGTTCGCGGAAGAACCGGGGCTTTCGGATATAACGCTGCTGAACACCTGCGGATTTATCACGGCGGCTAAAGAAGAAGCTATAGAATGGCTGAACGAGCTTATCACGCTTAAAAACGAGGGCACGATAAAGTACATAGCCGTGACGGGCTGCCTGTCGGAGCGTTACCGCGAGGAGTTTGTAAAGGAATTCCCCGAAGTGGACGCGGTTATAGGCATTTCCGAGTATGAGAAAATCGCGGAAATTTTCGACAGAATGACAAGCGGCGAGAAGATATGCGTTTTCGGAGAAAAGGAAACACATTCCATGGAAGGCGAGCGGCTGTTGTCGACAATGCCGCATTACGCGTATCTGCGCATAGCCGACGGCTGCGACAACAGGTGCAGCTATTGCGCAATTCCGCAAATCCGCGGGCGGTTTCGTTCGCGCACTATGGAGAATATAGTCGCCGAGGCGGAGAAACTCGCCGAAAACGGCGTTAAGGAGCTTGTTGTAATAGCACAGGACACCACACGTTACGGCTTGGATCTCTATAAAAAACTCGCTCTTCCCGAATTGCTGGAAAAGCTCTGCAAAATCGAGGGCATTAAGTGGATTAGGCTTTTGTACTGCTATCCCGAAAGAATAACCGACGAGCTTATAAGCATTATAAAGCGCGAGGACAAGATAGTAAAATATCTGGATATCCCGCTTCAGCACTGCGACGGCGAAATTCTCAAACGAATGAACCGCGCGGGGAACGAGCAGTCGCTGCGGGAGCTTATCGCGAAGCTTCGCCGTGAAATTCCCGGAATAACGCTCCGCACGACGTTTATCACGGGCTTTCCGGGTGAGAGCGAGGAGCAGTTCAACGCTCTCGGAGAATTTGCGCAGGATATGAAATTCGAGCGTATGGGCTGTTTTGCGTATTCCGAGGAGGAGAACACCCCCGCCGCCGAGTTCCCCGACCAGATAGACGAAGAGGTGAGAGAACACCGCAAGGAAATTCTCGAAGAGCAGCAGGACGCACGGGTTGCCGAGCTGTTCAATTCGCAGATAGGCGAAACGGTCGAGGTCGTGGTCGAGGGCTACGACAGATATATCGGATTTTACTTCGGAAGAAGCGCCGCCTACGCTCCCGAAATAGACGGAATGATATACTTTACTGACCCGTCGGAGAAAAAGCCCGCAGCGGGCGATTTCGTCAGAGTAAAATTCGTGAGGGTAGTAGAGAACAATCTCGTCGGCGAAGTTGTGAAATAATGGGGTGATTCTATGAATCTCGCAAATAAGCTTACAATGTTCCGCGTGGTGCTGGTGCCGTTTTTTCTTGCGGCAATGAGTATTCCTCAGATACCGATGCGGTTTTTGTGGGCGCTGGTGATTTTTATACTGGCAAGCCTTACGGATATGTTCGACGGGAAAGTTGCCAGAAAATACAATATGGTGACGAATTTCGGAAAATTCCTAGATCCGCTTGCGGATAAAGTCCTCGTGGCGGCGGCGCTGATTTGCTTTGTGGAGCTTGACTGGACAAGAGCGTGGATAGTAGCCGTGATTATGATGCGGGAATTCACCGTGTCGGGAGTTCGGCTCGCGGCAGTTTCAAGCGAGAAAAAAGCGGTCATTCCCGCGAATATCTGGGGCAAGCTTAAAACCGCGTTTACAATGATAGCTATTATAGCAATTCTTTTTATGCACATTCTCGCCGATTTCGGGGTTATCTGCAACCTCGGCGAAACATCGGCTTTCGCGTTTCCGATAGCGATAATAAGCGATGTGCTGATGTATATAACTCTGGCGCTTACCGTAATTTCGGGAATAAAGTACATTTACGATTACAGAGAGTGGATAGACCCGCGCAAATAAGGAGTTAAAAATGAACGATAATTTTGCTCAAAACTTGGACGAAAAAGCTCCCGAACGTACAATGCTTATAGCGCATGTGCTGTTTCGGGAAAAGCCCGCGGAAGTGCCGGTATCGGAGCTTCAGAAAGCGGTTGAAAAAATACTCGGCGATGTGGAGATTGTTTATGACGCGCCGAAAGCTCCGTTTTTCGCGCTGAAAAATTACCGCTCCACTTTTAAGAAAGAAGAGGGCAAGGAGTACAAAAACTCCGTTGACAACGGCGACGGGACGGTTTCTATGCCCGTTACGGCGAATTTCATTATCGGCGAGGAATTCGACCCGAAAAAAGTCGACGCGTTCACGAGAAGCCAGTTCTGGGATTATAAAGGCAATATTGACGAGTTTAAGTATCAGGTCGCGTCGTTCGGTATGCTGTCGAGCGGTATGGATTATAAGCTTCAGGCGGAGCTTTTTGTAAAACAGATAGAGGTCGTGCTTTCGTGTTTCCCCGAAGCGGAAGTGATATACGTTCCGCACAGCGGAAAGCTGACTTCGGTGGAAAATTTCCGGCAGGTGACAGGCGAAAGCCTTTCCGTGAGATTTATCCGAACGGCGATAAACGCGCGGTTTTTCAGAATTGAAAATTCGGAGGACGCCGTTATAGACACGTTGGGATTTTTCGCGTTCGGTGCGCCGGATATTCAGATTCATTTCCACGGACTGAACCCCAACAGCGTGGTGAGTTACGTTTACAGTATCGCAAGCCTCCAGTTCAAGGAGGATTTCCCCGTGAAGTCGGGCGACACGATAGACGGGCTTGACGATAGCGGCAACTTTTCCCGAACGATACAGTGGAGCGCGAGGTATGAAAACGCGCTTATTCAGCCCGTTCGTACCGTGCTTGATATAAACTGCGGAAAATACGCGGCAGGAAGGCGGCAGATGTAAATAAAAGAAAGTACTCGCAAAAATGCGGGTATTTTTCCTTTTTTAACGTCAAAATCCCCTTTCACCCGTAAATTTTGTGACACTACTTGATTTTTCCAACAACATATGGTATAATAGAAGTTAGAGCGGCTCGCCGCCGCGGGCGTTCGCTTCGCGCGTGGACAAAAACTTGCAATAATATTGCGCGAGAATATTGTGGACGATTTTCCAAAGGTAAGAGGAGAAAATCGCCAAGCGGAAGTGATTTGTCCGTAATAATCTTTTGCGCAGCAATTCAATCGTCGGCGATAGCCGACGTACCTTGAACTCTAACTTCTAACCTCTAACAAGCGTTATCCGCCGCAGGCGAATAACGCGTCTAACTTCTAAAAGGTGATTAAATGGCTAAAGAAAATTATAATGATTTGAAAGCGCTAAAAGGACCCGATCAAGTGCGTCTGCGTCCGGCGGTCATATTCGGCTCGGACAGCGTGGAGGGCTGCCGTCATTCAGTGTTCGAGATAATATCAAACTCTATCGACGAGGCAAGAGAGGGCTTCGGCGATAAAATAACAATTATATTGCACGCGGACGGCTCCGTTACCGTCGAGGACCTCGGACGCGGTATCCCGATAGATTACAATAAGTCCGAGGAAAAGTACAACTGGGAGCTTGCGTTCTGCACCCTCTACGCAGGCGGAAAGTATGATAATAATACAGGCGAGAATTATTCGTTCGCGCTCGGACTGAACGGTCTGGGACTCTGCGCTACACAGTTCGCGTCGGAGTTTATGGAAGTCGAAAGCTGCAACGGCACATGGAAGTATTCCCTCCGCTTTGAAAAAGGTTTCAATGTCACCGACAACGAAAAGGGATTCATTAAGTCAAAATCCACCCACCGCGGCACCAAAATCCACTGGAAGCCCGACCTTGAGGTCTTTACGGATATAAATATCGGAACAGAATATCTCGACGATATGCTCCGCCGTCAGGCAGTAGTCAACGGCGGAGTGGAGTTTTTGCGCATCGTCGAAAACGAGGACGGCACGTCCGACGAACGCACGTTCTGCTATAAGGACGGCATTTTCGACTACCTGAAAGAAATACTCGGCGAAAAAGCCCTCACCACCCCTCAGTACTGGCAGACGCAAAAGCAGGGACGCGACCGCGAGGACAAGGAAGATTATAAGCTGCGTATGAATGTGGCTTTCGCGTTCAGTAAGGAAATAAGCCTTGTGGAGCATTATCATAACTCCTCGTGGCTCGAACACGGCGGAAGCCCCGACGACGCTATGAAGCGGGCTTTCCTGTCGCAGATAGACGGCTGGCTAAAGTCCAACGGCAAGTACAATAAGGGCGAAAAATCCGTCAAGTGGGAGGATATTTCCGACTGCCTTGTATTTATCTCGTCGAATTTTTCCACGCAGGCAAGCTACGCCAATCAGACCAAAAAGGCAATAACAAACGTCTTTATCAAGGACGCTATGACCGAATGGCTGAAACATCAGCTTGAAGTCTACTTCCTCGAAAATCCCGACGAAGCCGTGAGGATAGGCGAGCGTGTACTCGTAAACAAGCGCTCCCGCGAGAACGCCGAAAAGGTCCGCACAGCGTCTATAACCAATCTCACGGCAAAAATAGACCTCACGAACAGAATAGACAAGTTCGTCGACTGCCGAAGTCGCGACGTTTCACGGCGCGAGGTCTATATCGTGGAGGGAGATTCCGCGTTAGGTTCGGTAAAGCTCGCGCGCGACGCGGAGTTTCAGGCGGTGATACCCGTCCGCGGAAAGATCCTCAACTGCCTTAAAGCAGGCTACGACAAGATCTTCAAAAGCGAGATAATCACGAATCTGATAAAAGTCCTCGGCTGCGGAGTCGAGGTCAAGACCAAGGCGAACAAGAACATAAGTTCGTTCAGTCTGGATAATTTAAGGTGGAACAAGGTCGTTATCTGTACCGATGCCGACTACGACGGCTTCCAGATACGGACGCTTATTCTGACAATGATACAGCAGCTGTGCCCTACGCTTATCGAGCGCGGCTACGTCTATATCGCCGAATCCCCGCTCTACGAGATAAATACCAAGGACAAGACCTATTTCGCGTATACCGAAACCGAAAAGACCCGTATCCTCGGCATTATCGGAGAGAAAAAATACACCATTCAGCGCTCAAAAGGTCTTGGCGAAAACGACCCCGATATGATGTCGCTCACCACCATGAATCCCGAAACACGGCGGCTGATAAAGGTAACGCCCGCCGACGCGGAGGAAACACGGAAAATGTTCGACGTGCTGCTCGGAAACGACCTCGACGGCAGAAAGGAGTTCATCAAGGAAAACGGCTCGAAGTACCTCGACGCCCTCGACCTGATGTAAGTATTTCAAGTTGAAAAAGAAAACACCAAAGAAAACGACAGCTTCCGCTCCGTCGGTCTATATCGAGGGTTCGGGACAGGTCGTTGAAACGGATATAGTAAATACTCTCGAAGAGAATTATATGCCCTACGCTATGAGCGTCATAGTGTCGAGAGCGCTTCCCGAAATCGACGGGTTCAAGCCCTCGCACAGAAAGCTCCTTTACACGATGTACCAGATGGGACTTCTAAACGGCGCGAGAACAAAATCCGCCAATATCGTCGGGCAGACCATGCACCTCAATCCTCACGGCGACGCAGCCATCTACGAAACCATGGTGCGCCTTGCCCGCGGAAACGAGGCGCTTTTACACCCGTATGTCGACAGCAAGGGCAACTTCGGCAAGGCGTATTCACGCGATATGGCATACGCCGCGTCCCGTTACACCGAGGCGAAGTTAGAGCCGATAAGCGCCGAGCTTTTCGCCGAAATAGACAAGGACGCCGTGGATATGGTGCCGAATTACGACAACACCACCACCGAGCCGTCGCTTTTCCCCGTGAGATTCCCGGCAATTCTGGTGAATTCCAACTTCGGACTGGCGGTTTCAATGGCAAGCAATATCTGCTCGTTCAATCTGGCGGAGGTCTGCGAAACGGCGGTCGCGCTCATAAAAAATCCCGACCATAACGCGCTCTCGACGCTTAAAGGACCGGACTTCGCGGGGGGCGGGTATATCGTCTACGACGAAGCCGAGATGGATAAAATATATCATACGGGAGTGGGAGCCGTAAAGGTCCGCGCAAAGTACAATTTCGACGCCGAAAGCCGCTGCGTGGAGGTCACGCAGATACCGCCCACCACTACCGTTGAAGCGATAATAGACAAGACCGTCGAGCTTGTGAAGGACGGAAAGCTGAAAGAAATTTCCGACGTGCGCGATGAAACCGACCTTTCGGGTCTGCGTCTGGCGTTCGATGTGAAAAAAGGATACGACCCCGACGCGCTTATGCAAAAGCTGTTCCGGCTGACTCCGCTTCAGGAGAATTTCAACTGCAATTTCAACGTCCTTATCGCGGGAACGCCGCGTGTTATGGGCGTTTACGAGATATTAAGCGAGTGGACGGAATTCCGCAGACAGTGCGTAAAGCGCCGCGTCTATTTTGACCTTAACAAAAAGAAAGAGAAGCTGCATCTGCTCCTCGGACTTAAAAAAATACTCCTCGACATCGACTACGCGATAAGGCTTATCCGCGAAACCGAAGAGGAAGCCGAGGTCGTCCCCAACCTTATGATAGGTTTCGGCATAGACGAACAGCAGGCAGAGTATGTCGCCGAGATAAAACTTCGGCATATCAACCGCGAGTATATCCTGAAGCGCACCGAGGAAACGGACGCTCTCGAAAAGGAAATAGCCGAAATGGAGGAGATACTTCGGGATTCCAAAAAGATAGATAAAATAATTATCGGCGAGCTTAACGATATCTCCAAAAAATACGGACAGCCGCGAAAGACCATGTTCCTCTACGACGTGACGGAAACCGCCGAGGAGGTCGAGGAAGAGCCGGAGGGCTATCCCGTCAACGTTTTCTTTACGCGTGAGGGATACTTCAAGCAGATAACGCCGAAGTCCCTGAGAATGGCAAGCGACCAGAAACTTAAGGAAAACGACGAGATAATTTTTACAGCCGAGGTCCAAAGCACGTCGGAGCTGCTGTTTTTCACGAACAAGCACCAGTGCTATAAGTCGAGATGTTCGGATTTCTCGGAAACCAAGGCAAGCGCCATGGGCGAGTACGTCGCCGCGAAGCTCGGAATGGACGACGGGGAAGTACCCGTGTTTATGGCAGTGACAAGCGATTTCTCGGAAACTCTCGTGATATTCTTCAAAAACGGCAAGTGCGCCAAAGTGCCGCTGTCGTCGTTTGAAACGAAAACCAAACGCCGAAAGCTTCAGAACGCGTATTCCGACCTTTCGGATATGGTCGGTATGTTCGTGATAAAGGAGGACGAGGACTTCCTGCTGCGTTCTTCGGCGGGGAAGATGATAATGTTCAATACGGTGCTTGTCCTTGCAAAATCCGCCCGCGACACGCAGGGCGTTCAGGTAATGCGCCTTACGAAAGCGGAGCTTTCGTCCGTGCGTCCCGCGTCGGAGGTCGAAATAGCGGACGCAGAGCGCTATCGTGTAAAGTCCGTACCCTCGGCGGGTATCTTATCCGACGACGATATCGACCAGTTCAAGCTTTTCTGACAAACAGTCCGGAGATAAGGGGTATCTTACCTCTTACCTCTTATCTCTTATTTCTGAAAGGAGTTTATTATGCTTACGGATATTGAAATAGCTCAACAGGCAAAAATGAAAAAGATAGGCGAGATAGTTGCCCGCCTTGGAATTTCCGAGGAGGAGATCGAACCTTACGGACACTATAAGGCAAAGCTCTCGCAGCGGCTCTTTGACCGCGTCGCGGATAAGCCCGACGGAAAACTTATCCTCGTGACCGCGATAAATCCCACGCCTGCGGGCGAGGGCAAGACCACCACTTCGGTGGGACTTTGCGAGGGAATGAACAAGCTGGGCAAAAACGCTTGCCTTGCGCTGCGCGAGCCGTCGCTCGGTCCTGTTTTCGGAGTTAAGGGCGGAGCCGCGGGCGGAGGTTACTCGCAGGTCGTCCCCATGGAAGACATCAATCTGCATTTTACGGGAGATATGCACGCTATCACGGCGGCAAACAATCTCCTTGCGGCGATGCTGGACAATCATCTCCATCAGGGAAATGCCCTCAACATAAACGTAAAGAGGATACTTCTCAAGCGCTGCCTTGATATGAACGACAGAGCGCTTCGCGGCTGCGTCGTCGGTCTGGGCGGAAAGGCGGACGGAGTTCCGCGTGAGGACAGCTTCCAGATAACGGTCGCAAGCGAAATTATGGCTATACTCTGCCTGTCAAGTGACCTCGACGACCTGAAAAAGCGTCTGGGGAACATTCTCGTGGCGTTCACCAATGACGACAAGCCCGTCTACGCGCGCGACCTGAAAGCCGTCGGAGCTATGACCGCTCTGCTGAAAGACGCGATAAACCCGAATCTCGTACAGACGCTTGAAAATAACCCCGCGATAATCCACGGCGGTCCGTTCGCGAATATCGCGCACGGCTGCAATTCCGTGAGAGCGACGCGGCTCGCGCTTAAACTCGCGGATTACACGATAACCGAAGCGGGCTTCGGAAGCGACCTCGGCGCGGAGAAATTCTTCGATATAAAATGCCGCGCGGCAGGATTAAAGCCCGACTGCGTGGTACTCGTCGCAACTATCAGAGCGTTGAAGTACAACGGCGGAGTTCCCAAAGCCGAAACAGGCAGGGAAAACGTCGAAGCCCTCAAAAAGGGTATAGTAAACCTCGGCGTGCATATTGAAAATATGCAGAAGTACAAAGTTCCCGTTGTCGTGGCGATAAACCATTTCGCGGCGGATACAGACGCCGAGATCGCCGTCGTCCGCGAGTACTGCGAGAGCAAGGGCGTTAAGGTTGCGTTCTCCGACGTGTTCCTCAAGGGCGGAGAGGGCGGAAAAGAGCTTGCAAGCGCCGTCATTTCCACTATCGAAAGCGAAAAGAGCAATTTCGCTCCGCTGTATGATGAGAAACTTTCGATAAAGGAGAAAGTGGAAACTATCGCCAAGGAAATTTACCGCGCCGACGGAGTTGTCTATACGGCAAAGGCGGAAAAGGCTATAAAGGAGATAGAAGCTCTCGGACTGGACAGAGTGCCTGTCTGCGTCGCGAAAACGCAGTATTCGCTGTCCGACGACCCCGCAAAGCTCGGTCATCCGACCAACTTCACGATAACCGTAAGCGACGTCCGCGCAAGCTCCGGAGCGGGCTTCGTGGTGGTCTACACGGGCGATATCATGACCATGCCGGGACTTCCGAAAGTTCCCGCAGCGGAGAATATCGACGTAGATACAAACGGCGTTATCACGGGGCTTTTCTGATGGAGTTCATTTCTCACTCCGTTGAGGAAACAGAGCGGTTCGCGGAAAAATTCGCCCGCAGTCTTAAAGCGGGGGATACAGTTCTTTTTACCGGAGAGATGGGAGCGGGAAAAACGGCGTTCACACGCGGTGTGGCAAAAGCGTTCGGCTGTTCGGACGTGACCTCGCCGACGTTCGCGCTCGTCAACGAATATCGTACCGAAATACCCGTTTTTCATTTCGACCTGTACAGGATTTCGGGATTTGAGGAGCTGTATTCGATAGGATTTTTCGACTACCTCGACAGGGGCGGTATCATGCTCGTAGAGTGGAGCGAAAACGTTCCCGAATTATCCGGAGAGCTTGACTCTCCGATATTCGTCGAAATAAAAAAGCTCTCCGAAAACGAACGGAAAATTACCGTAACTGGGCTTGATGTTGAAAGCCTTTGTGCAGAATGACGAATTTTAGTTTCCGCATAATTCGGAAAACAGGCGGTGAAAAATATGATACTCGGACTTGAATCGTCGGCTATTTCCGCGGGAGCGGCGCTGACCGACGGCGGAAAGCTCGTGGCGGAGGAGTTCTTAAACACCCGTCACACTCACTCCGAAACGCTGCTGCCTATGGCGAAAGCCGTGCTGGAGCGTGCGGGAGCAGCGCTCTCCGACGTTGATAAAATAGCCGTAAGCGCGGGTCCCGGCTCGTTTACGGGACTGCGCATAGGAATCTCCTGCGTGAAAGGACTGGCTATGGGAGCAGGAAAGCCCGTCTGCGCGGTGTCGACGCTTGAAGCCGCAGCGTATAATATGCGTTTCTCGGAGGGAGTGGTCTGCTGCTGTATGGACGCCCGCCGAAAACAGGTGTACAATGCGCTGTTCCGTGCCGAAAACGGCGTTCTGACACGGCTTTGCGAGGACAGAGCGCTCTCTCTGGAAGAGCTTTCAAAGGAGCTTTCGGGATTTGATGAGAAGATCATCTTCGTCGGCGACGGAGCAGAGCTTGCTTATGAATTCACGGATAAAAAATATATCCTCGCCCCTGCCGAGTTAAGGTTCCAGCGCGGCTTCGGCGTCTGCCTTGCGGCAGAAAACGCCCCCGCAACAGACGCGGCGGCACTTATGCCCGTCTACCTGCGACTGTCGCAGGCTGAACGTGAACGCTCGGAACAGCTGAAATAATTCGTCAAAATGCACAAAAACGGAGAAAACAGAAGAAAATCAACAAAAACCCTTGACGTTTTGAGGAAAAAGTTGTATAATATATACAATGTTCAAATGTTCAGAGTTCAGAAATGAGGTCGGAAAAATGATCGCTATCGGCTGCGACCACGGCGGCTATGAGCTTAAGCTCGAAATAATCAAACACCTGAATGAACGCGGCGTTGAATGTAAGGATCTCGGCTGCGGCGGCGAAACCGTCGATTACCCCGATATCGCCGAAAAAGTCTGCAAAGAAGTAACGGGCGGTTCGTGCGAAAAGGGCATACTTATATGCGGCACGGGAATAGGTATGAGTATGGCTGCGAATAAAATACGCGGTATCCGTGCGGCTGTCTGCGGGGACGAGTTCTCGGCAAAGTTCACGAGAATGCATAACGACGCAAATGTCCTTTGTATGGGCGCAAGAGTGATAGGCGCAGGTCTTGCAAAGGAGATAACCGACCTGTTCCTCGATACACAGTTCGAGGGCGGTCGGCATATAGAAAGAGTTCGGAAAGTAATGGAGCTGGAGGGAAAATAATGGAAAATTTGGACAACGTAATTATCTGCGATCACCCGCTCGTTCAGCATAAAATAGCATTGCTTCACGATAAAAATACCGGCTCGAAGGAGTTCCGCGAGCTGGTACACGAGGTGTCGATGTTTATGTGCTACGAGGCGACACGCGACCTGCCGCTGAAGGAAGTGCAGATTCAGACCCCGCTCGGAGAGCTTTCGGATTCAAAAATAATAAGCGGGCGCAAAATAGCGTTCGTGCCGATAATGCGCGCGGGAATGGGAATGCTCGACGGCGCTCTGGCGCTTGTCCCGACCGCAAAGGTCGGTCACGTCGGGATATATCGTGACAAAATGAACGGAAATACGGCACGGGAGTATTACTGCAAGCTGCCGTTCGATATCGCCAACCGTGAGGTAGTTATCCTCGATATGATGCTGGCGACGGGCGTTTCAGCCGTCAAGACCGCCGAGATAGTCAAGAATGCCGGCGCAAAGAACATAAAGTTTATGTGTATTCTCGCCTGCCCTGAGGGAATAAAGGCTCTGCGGGAGGCACACCCCGATGTCCAGATCGTCTGCGGCTCTATCGACAAGGGCTTGAACGAGGATCTGTATATCGTTCCCGGAATAGGCGACGCGGCGGACAGACTGTTCGGCACAAAATAATTTTCGGATTTAATATATGGAAAATATTGGAACGGAATCTGTTCCAATATTTTTTATTTAATTTTATTTAGTTTTTAACAGAAAAGTAAGCAAAATTTGTGAAATCGGGTGAGAGCTTGACAAAATACGACGTTCTGAAGAAATATTTCGGACACGACAGTTTCCGCGAAGCGCAGGAACAGCTTATAGATTCGATACTCGGCGGGCAGGATTGTCTGGGCGTTATGCCTACGGGCGCGGGAAAATCCGTGTGCTTTCAGGTGCCTGCCGTGCTTATGGAGGGGACGGCTGTCGTGATATCTCCGCTTATCTCGCTTATGCGCGATCAGGTGGAAGCTCTCGTCCAGAACGGCATACGCGCCGCGTTCATAAACAGCACCATCTCGGAAAAAGAAATAGCCGAAACCGTCCGCAGAGCCGCAAACGGCGAATTCGACATTCTCTATGCCGCTCCCGAAAGACTTTCCACGGCGAGATTTGCCGAGCTTGTAAAGGTCATGAAAATACCTCTCGTCGCCGTGGACGAAGCACACTGTGTTTCCCATTGGGGGCAGGATTTCCGTCCGTCGTATCTGAAAATAGCGGAGTTTGTAAGAAGTATCCCCCGCCGTCCCGTCGTCGCGGCATTTACGGCAACGGCGACCGAGCGCGTAAAGGACGATATCGTCGAAATACTGGAGCTTAACGACCCCACCGTGATAACAACGGGCTTCGACCGCCCGAACCTCTATTTCGAGGTGAGAACTCCTGAGGACAAAAACGAGGAGCTTGTGAAAATACTCGGCGAGGCTGTCGACGGAAGCGTCATAGTCTACTGCGCAACACGAAAAAACGTCGAAAGCGTGACGGATTTCCTGCGCCGGAACGGATTCAGAGTAGGTGAGTATCACGCGGGCTTTTCAGCAGAGCGCCGCACCCGCGCGCAGGAGGATTTCCTGTTCGACAGAGTGGATATAATGGTCGCGACAAACGCTTTCGGTATGGGAATAGATAAGTCCAACGTGCGGCTTGTCGTCCACTATAACTGCCCGAAGGACATAGAAAGCTATTATCAGGAAGCAGGAAGAGCAGGGCGCGACGGCTCTCCCGCAAGATGTATACTGCTGTACGGCGACGAGGATAAAACACTCTCGGAGTTTATGATAAAGCACTCCCACCGCGAGTCGGGACTCTCCGACAAGGAGCTGCGCGGGCTTATGAAGCGTGATGTGGTGCGGCTCAATAATATGCTGGAGTACTGCAAGACGCGCCGCTGCCTGAGAGGGTATATACTGAGCTATTTCGGGCAGAAAGCGTCCGATTACTGCGGCTACTGCGGTAACTGCACAAACGGCGACGAGATCTCCGACGTGACAATAGAAGCACAGAAGATACTTTCCTGCATTTTCCGACTGAAGCAGAGAGAGCTTGCTCTCCCGCGTGAGGGCGTGATAAGCGTGCTTCTCGGAGATTCGGAGGGCAGCGAGGTGAAAGGGCTTTCCACCTACGGCATAATGCGCGGCGAGGATAAGTCGCGGATAGAGAAAATAGCCGAACATCTCTTCCTTGAGGATTATTTTGAGGAGCGCGGCGAACATAAGGTCTGCGTCCTCACACCCAAAGCCGACGACTTCGTCCGTACAAAAAAGAGCATTGTAATGCGGTTCTATTCCGAAAAGGAGAGATTTGCAGGCTCGAAACCGGCAAAAAAAGACAAGGCGGAATCGGAGCTTTTCAAGCAGCTTAAGGCTCTGCGAAAGCAGATAGCCGCAGACCTCGGCGTGCCGCCGTATGTCGTGTTCAGCGACGCGTCACTCAACAGTATGTGCGTTATACTCCCGACAAATCTCGACGAGTTTCTCACGGTTTCGGGCGTCGGCAATATCAAGGCGGAACGTTACGGCAGGAAATTTCTGGAGGTTATCGGCAAATACCTTAAGACCCGAACAAATTAAGGTCAGTACCGCTTTTTTGTGTAATTTGACGAAAATCAAAAAATATTAAAAACCTATTGCAATATACAAGAGTTTGTGGTACAATATTTAATAAGCGCTACAGATTGCGCCGAATATGACAATGAAGGTGTGCCCAAATGCTTAAGGTTATCAAAAAAGACAATACAAAGGAAGAATTCAACGTTCAGAAAGTCATTGACGCTGTGAACAAGTCCGCTACCCGCGTGATGTATAAATTCACGCCTGAGGAGTTGGATTCTATTTGCAGCTTCGTTACAAATAAGGCTTATAAGGTTATGGCAGACGGAAAGGAAGAAATTACCATAGCGCAGATGCACAATATCGTCGAGGGCGCTCTGGAAGCCACCAATCCCGCTGTCGCGAAGAGTTATAAGGATTACCGTAATTATAAGCAGGATTTTGTACATATGCTGGACGATGTGTATGTTAAATCACAGTCGATAATGTACATAGGCGACAAGGAAAACTCAAATTCCGACTCGGCTCTGGTGTCAACCAAGCGTTCGCTGGTGCTGAACGAGCTTAATAAACAGCTGTATAAAAAGTTTTTTATGACGTCGGAGGAGCTTCAGGCGTGCCGCGACGGATATATCTACGTCCACGATATGAACGCCCGCCGCGATACCATGAACTGCTGCCTGTTCGACGTTAAAAGCGTGCTGGAGGGCGGTTTCGAGATGGGAAACCTCTGGTACAACGAACCAAAGACCCTCGCCGTGGCGTTCGACGTTATAGGAGATGTTACGCTTGCGGCAGCGTCGCAGCAGTACGGCGGCTTTACAGTTGCAAGCGTGGACGAGCTGTTGGAGCCGTATGCCGAAAAGACCTACAAAAAACAGTTCGAGCGCTATACAAGCCTCGGTCTGTCGGAGGAGGTCGCCGACCGTGAGGCTATGAAAGACGTTAAAGAGGACTTCCGTCAGGGCTTTCAGGGGTGGGAGTATAAGTTCAATTCCGTGTCGTCAAGCAGGGGAGATTACCCGTTCATTACAATGACTGCAGGCACGGGACGCGGCAAATTCGCGAAAATGGCAAGCATCACCATGCTTGAAGTCAGAAAGAACGGTCAGGGAAAACAGTCCTGCAAAAAGCCGGTGCTGTTCCCGAAGATAGTGTTCCTCTACGACGAAAAGCTGCACGGAGAGGGCGGCGAGCTGGAGGACGTTTTCGAGGCGGGAATAGAATGTTCGCAGAAGGCAATGTACCCCGACTGGCTGTCGCTTACGGGCGACGGCTACGTCGCGGATATCTATAAGAAATACGGCAGGATAATAAGCCCCATGGGCTGCAGGGCGTTTTTGTCGCCGTGGTTCGAGCGCGGGGGCATGGAGCCCGCCGACGAGGACGACAAGCCCGTTTTTATCGGAAGATTCAATATCGGCGCGGTGTCGCTGCATTTGCCGATGATATACGCGAAAGCACAGCAGGAAAGCCGCGACTTTTTTGAAGTCCTCGATTATTACCTGAATCTGATAAGAAAGATACATATCAGAACATACGAGTATCTCGGCGAGATGAGAGCTTCCACAAATCCGCTTGCATACTGCGAGGGCGGATTCCTTGGCGGTCATCTTGGATTCCACGATAAAATTAAGCCGCTGCTTAAGTCCGCTACGGCAAGCTTCGGCATTACCGCATTAAACGAGCTTGAGGAGCTTGCAGACAAGAAGTCTATCGCGCAGGACGGTTCGTTCGCGCTGAAAACGATGGAGTACATCAACCGCCGTGTTCAGGAATTCAAGAAAGAGGACGGGCATCTTTATGCCATCTACGGCACTCCCGCCGAAAATCTCTGCGGCTTGCAGATAACGCAGTTCCGCAAGAAATACGGTATTATCGAGAACGTTTCCGACAGGGAATATGTTTCCAACTCTTTCCACTGCCATGTGGCGGAGGATATTACTCCTATTGAGAAACAGGATAAGGAACAGCGCTTCTGGAATTTGTTCAACGGCGGCAAGATACAGTACGTCCGCTATCCGATTGATTACAATAAAGGAGCAGTCAAGAGCCTTGTCCGCAGGGCAATGCAAAAGGGCTTCTACGAGGGCGTGAACCTCTCGCTGGCGTACTGCGACGACTGCGGTCATCAGCAGCTTGAAATGGACGTCTGCCCCAAGTGCGGAAGCCGTAATCTCACGAAAATAGACCGTATGAACGGTTATCTCAGCTATTCGAGAGTAAAGGGCGATACCCGCCTTAATGCCGCGAAAATGGCTGAAATACGCGACAGAAAGAGTATGTGATGCTGCGCTATCATAATATCACCACAGACGATATGTTAAACGGCGACGGACTGCGGACGGTACTGTGGGTGGCAGGGTGCGAACATATGTGCCGAGGGTGCCATAATCCGATAACGTGGGATATCGACGGCGGTTTGCCGTTTGACGAGGCGGCGGAGGGAGAGCTTTTCGAGAAGATCGCTCCCGACCATATAAGCGGCGTGACGTTCAGCGGGGGAGATCCGCTGCACCCGAAAAACCGCGATGAAGTGACACGCCTTGCGAAAAAATTCCGCGAGCTGTTTCCGGATAAAACCATCTGGCTGTATACCGGATATTCTTTCGAGGAAATAGAAAATCTGGAGGTCGTGTCGCTCTGCGACGTTATCGTCGACGGCGAGTTTATAAAAGAACAGTTTGACGCAAAGCTCCACTGGAAAGGTAGCGCAAATCAACGCGTGATAGATGTACCCGAAACCCTCAGATTGGGCAAGATCGTCCTTTTCGACTGATATTCCGAAAAATTCCGCAAAAAAAAGCGAATAAACGTAAAATGCCCCTTGACAATTGCACAAAAATGTATTATAATATAGTTATATGACTAAAGTTTTATCTTACTTGTTTTGCGTTAATTGAAAAATTTTGAAAGGAATGGGAAAAATGTCAGATACAACTCTCAGACATGAAACCGACAAAAGAGTCGTCCGTACAAAAAAAGCGCTGAAAGCCGCGCTTTTCAGAATTCTTGAAGAAAAGGATATTTCGGCGATAACTATAAGCGAGCTTACCACAAAGGCTAACGTAAACCGCCGTACTTTCTATACGCATTACCGTAATATAACCGATATCCTCACGGAGATAGAGGGGGATCTGGTCGATTCGCTTACGGTGCTGGTGGATAAGTTCGATACAAAAGACTTCAAACGCAGTACATACGAATTGTTCCTCGGTCTGAACGAGCTTATCACGGTGGAGTTCGACTACTATTTCCACCTTGTGCGGGTGGATATGCGCGGAATGTTGATGTCAAGACTGAAAAAGGTCGTCAAGAATACCACGGACAAGCTGCTCGAACAGATATGTATGCGCAAGGACAAGGATATGACGCTGATGTCGAGCTTTATTGTCGGCGGATTTTTCAACCTCTACCTCGAATGGCACAACCACCCCGACGAGATCTCGATCGAACGTGCTGCGGAGCTTGTAAGCAATATGGTTTCCTCGTGTGTAGAGGACATCAGAGCAAGATCCTGATAATCATCAGACCGCTTAATTTTATTAAGCGGTTTTTTTATTCCCATTTTGAATTCAGAGCAATTTTGGAGGAATTATGAATTTTCTTGTAAACAACGAACAGATGAAAAAAGCCGAGGCTGCTTGTAACGGGCGCTTCATATCCTATTCCGAGATGATGGAGAACGTCGGGCGTGCGGTCGCGGGGAAGATACGGCTGTTATCACGGAAAAAAGTTACCATACTCTGCGGGGCAGGGAACAACGGCGGCGACGGATTCGCGATAGCGTCATACCTTGAGGGCGCAGACGTAATACTGCTTTGCGGTGAGCCGAAAAGCGATATCTCGCGGGAAAAACTTTCGCGTGTTTCGGGAGAGAGGGTATTCGACTATTCCGAGAATAAGGAAAAATGCCGCGAGATAGTAAAAAATTCCGAGCTGGTCGTTGACTGCGTTTTCGGAACGGGCTTTCACGGGGAGCTTCCCGAAGCCGCTGCCGAGCTTTTCGGGATAGCTGTTCAATGCCCCGACCGGATCTCGGTGGATATCCCGTCGGGAGCAGATTCCGACACGGGCTGTTTCGATGAACGGTGTTTCCGTCCTCGGAAAACGTTCGTTCTCGCGGCGTATAAAAAGTGTATGCTCGTCCCCGAATGTCGTGACGTTTTCGGAGAGGCGGAGCTTGTCGATATAGGTATCCCCGAATGCTGCTTTAAGGAATATCTCGCCGGGCTGACGGACGAGAGCAGCGCATATTGCCTGCCCGAACGCCGTCCGACCTCGCATAAAGGCACGTTCGGCAGACTGCTTAATATCGCGGGAAGCGTCCGCTATAGCGGCGCGGCGGTAATGAGTACGAGAGCCTCCCTGCGGACGGGCGCGGGACTTACGACGCTCGCGACTGTCGGGAGCGTAGTTTCTGCCCTTTGCGGGTCGCTTGTGGAAAACACGTTCCTGCCGCTTCCCGAAACGAACGACGGCTTTATCGGAGATGGTGCGGAGATAGGAATCTCGGAGTTTATCGGGAAAATGACCGCCGTTTCTGTCGGCTGCGGAATGGGAAACTCCAAAATCACCCAAAATATTACAGAATATGTTATCAGAAACGCAGACTGCGGAATAATTATCGACGCGGACGGAATAAATTCCATTGCCAAAAATATAAATGTATTGAAGGAGCGGACAGGTCCCACGATAATTACGCCGCACCCCGCCGAGTTTTCGAGGATAAGCGGGCTTTCCGTTGAGGAGATTCAGAAAGACCGGCTTGATTCGGCAGCGGGCTTTGCAGAGGAATATGGCGTTATAGTCGTGCTTAAGGGCGCAAATACGATAATAACCGACGGAAAACGCACTGTGGTGAATACGTCCGGTTCGCCAGCGCTTGCAAAGGGCGGAAGCGGCGACGTGCTGTGCGGCGTTATAGCGGCACTTCTCGCACAGGGAGCCGAGCCGTTTTCGGCGGCATCGGGCGGAGTTTACGTCCACGGACGCGCAGGGGAGCTTGCGGCTGAAAAAATGCCCGCTGCCTGCGTCTTAGCAAGCGACGTTATCGAAATGCTTCCCAAGGCGTTTGCCGCTTCTTCAAATACTATTTTGGAGTGATTTGATGAAACTGAAGTTAAAGGCAGCGGCGGCAGGCGTCGTCACGGCGATTTCTCTGCTTTCGGGCTGCTCGGTCATGCCGTTTTCGGGAAAAGCGCCGAATTTCGATTCGAGTTATACCGTAAGCGCCGCCATAACCTGCGACAGGCTCGAAGCTAAGGCGACCGTGACGCGCGTTTCGGCGGACGAGTGGGAATTTGAGTTCACCGAGCCTAAGGAGCTTGCGGGAATAAATATGACTATCCTCAACGGAAAATATTCCGCAAGTCTGGGCGATTTGTCTTTCAAAGCCGACGAGAATTCCGAGTACGCACAGCTTCCCGAAATTATAGCGTATTCCGTAAATTCACTGTCGGGTATCCCCTCCGAGCAGCTTACTCACGAGGACGGAGTTATCACAGCCGAAACCACATTCGACGGCAAAAAGACCGTCATAACCGCCGACGAGAAAACAGGCGCGCTGCTGTCGCTTAAATGCCCGTATCATAAGCTTTCGGTGGAGTTTTCCGATACAAAGCCCTATTCGTCCGAGATACCCGACGAGGGCGGTCTTATTCAGCGGAAAACAGAACAGTGAGCCGAAAAGTACGTTTTCGCCCGAACGGTTTTGGAAAACCACTTGAAAAAAGCTGTGAAATGTGGTATAATCTAAGTGTGTATTTTTTATTTTTGGAGTGGTTTGTATGAATATCCTGCACCTTGTTTCCGTTACGGGAGAGTCTTTCCTCGATAAGGTCACGCAGGTGAACGATGCGGTAAATTCGTTCGTCTGGACAAATGTCGGCTTGTGGCTCCTTATCGGAGCGGGCGTTATCTTTACAGTTTCGACTAAATTCTTCCAGATTTCCCACCTCAAAACGTGGTGGATGAATACAATAGGCGGAATGTTCTCGAAAAAGTCAAACGCCCGCAAAAACAAGGAAAGCGGCAGCGTGTCGCAGTTTCAGGCACTTTGTACGGCGCTTGCGGCAACGATAGGCACGGGCAATATAGCAGGCGTGGCTTCGGCTGTCGTTGTGGGCGGTCCGGGAGCAGTGTTTTGGATGTGGATCGCGGCGTTTTTTGGAATGATGACGAATTTCAGTGAGAATGTCCTAGGTATCTACTACCGCCGTAAAAATTCCGAGGGCGAGTGGAGCGGCGGCGCGATGTACTATCTTCGCGACGGCTTGGGACGGTATAAGGGCTGTAAGTACATAGGACGGTTTCTGGCGGCGCTGTTTTCGGTGTTCGCGGTGCTGGCAAGTTTCGGTATCGGCAATATGGGACAGGTCAACAAGATCGTTATCAACCTCGATTCCGCGATACTTAAAAACGTCGACCTCGGCTATGCGTTCGGCGATGTAAAGTGGACAAGCGTGATAATCGGCGCTGTGCTGATGGTGCTGGGCGGACTGATAATCCTCGGCGGTCTGAAGCGTATAGCGTCGTTTGCGGAAACGGTCGTGCCGTTTATGGCGGGAGCGTATGTGCTGGGTTGTCTGGTGATAATATTTGCGAATGTCGCTCACATAGGAGAGTACTTTGCGGCGATCTTCCGTTTTGCGTTCGGAATTAAAGCAGTCGCGGGCGGATTTGTCGGAGTTTCGATAAAAACAGTATTGACGCAGGGCTGCAAGCGCGGCGTGTTCTCGAATGAAGCGGGACTCGGCTCGTCGGTAATGGTGCATAGTGCGTCGAATGTCCGCGAGCCTGTCAAGCAGGGAATGTGGGGCATCTTCGAGGTATTTGCGGATACGATAGTGGTCTGCACAATGACGGCGCTGGTGGTGTTGTCCTCCGGAAAAATCGACCTCAGCACGGGCGCGGTCGCAGAGGGAACGAACGACGCAACGCTTGTGGCAGACGCTTTTGGCAAGATGTTCGGACCGTTCGGAAGTGTGTTTGTTTCGATAGCGATATTGCTGTTCGCGTTCACGACGGTGGTCGGATGGTCGCATTACGGCTCTAAGTCGTTCGAGTATCTTTTCGGAGTTAAGGCGGCAAAGGGGTATAAGGTATTTTTTGTATTGATGATAATGTCGGGAGCGGTTATGACGTCAAGCCTTGCGTGGGACATATCTGACACATTCAACGGGCTTATGATGATACCTAACCTTATCGGAGTTATCTCGCTGCTTCCTGTAGTGGTGAAGATAACCGACAACTATGTTAAGCGCAGGATAAAAAAGGTGAACGTTGCGCCTATGCTGTCGTTCAATAAAGCGATCGAGGCGGCACACGCAGAGGATATCAGGCGCGAGGACGAGGAAGTTCAGTCAACTTAAAAGTTTATAAATTTACGGGAAAAGATCCTTACGCGCGTGAGGGTCTTTTCTTTTTTTAGAGTTTATTTTCCGCAAAAAAAGCTCCCGCTTTTCACGGGAGCAAAAGTTTTAGGGAAGTAATAATCGGGAAGCTGTTTTCAAAAACTTTATCAGATGTAAATGTTGAACGATGTGCCGTATTTCTCAAAGCCCTCTTTGATGATTCCGGCAAGAGTGTCGTTGACTTTTGACGCATCCTTGCAGTCGGGGGAGATGTTGCCGTTTTCGTCAAGCTCAAAGGAAGTGCCGACAGTATGACCATTTCCTGCAATATGATTTACATGAACAAAGACCTTGCTGTTAGCTTCTTCGATCATTCTGTTTGCTTTTTCAGCAGACTCCGGCGACATATTGGCAAGTATTACATAATTATCGTCATTTTTGTTGATGTAAAACGATTCGTAAAAAGATTCTTTGTTCTCCTGTGACTGAACAACATTTAAGTTGATGTCATCGGCAGGAAGCCAGAACGAGGTATTCACCGTTTCGGGGTAGATGACAGCCTCGGAGATGTTGAAGTCATAACAGCCGGGGAGAAGGTTATTCCCGCAGTAGAAACTCGAAGAGTGATTGCTAATTTTTGTTGATGCTTCAAGTTCGGGGTCGGGATTCGGGATACGCTTGTTTTCAAGCGAAGCAGCAAACTCTTTGGCTTCGTCGCGGCTGTCTGCAAAGGTCAGCGTAACTCCATCAATAGCGCTGTTATCGTCGGGAGTTTCCGTATTGGTCTGAACCTCCGCAGCGGGAGTTTCAACCTCTGCGGGAATTGCGGGTGCAGAAATTTCTCCGTTGTTGTCGGGGAGTGTATTCTCGCTGGTAGGTATAGAATCTGCCGAAACTCCTATCGAGATCGCTCCCAGAGCTGCGACTGCTGCCGCTGATATTATTGTGCGTGTAATGTTGATGCGTTTCATCAATTTGTCCTCCTGTTCTTGTTTTGGCGGGAGCTTTCCCGTCATTTCGCGCAGTGAGGATTTAATTCTTTCTGTAGATTCACGGGAAATTTTCTCACCTTTGGGACAATTATTCTCAAAAAATTCCTCAAACATAATCAAACCCTCTCTGCTGTAAATTTTTTTTGAGCTTTGCGCGGGTGCGCGATAGCCTGACCCGAACCGTTCCCTCCTGAAGTCCGAGGGAATCCGCGATCATTGCGTATGATTCTCCGAAAAAGAATCGCCGCAGGAAAATATCGCGTTCTTCTTTTGTAAGGGAATCAAGCTCTTCGTTAAGTGCTGACATCATCTCATTCAGTTCTGCGGTACGCTCGATTGAAAGATCCGAAGCAAACTCTGTTTCCTGTGAAAGCTCGTCGAGGGAATCACACTCTTTTCGGGATTTAGAGCGCAGATAATTTCGTACAGCATTTTTAGCTGAAACTGAGAGATACGGTTTAAGACCGACATTCTCGTCGAGGTTTTCACGGTGTTCCCACACTGCGAACAGCACATCTACGCATAATGCTTCGACATCCTCAGGCGGGGCGGATATACCGGCGGAGCCTGCGAAATTTCGCATTACGGTGCAGATATAAGCTGAATACTCATCTGCGATTTTATACAAGACCTCCTCGCCGCGAGATTTAAGTGCGGCAATAAGTTCCTTGCTATTCATTTTATCCCCCCAAGCGCTTGTACGCTGTACTGTACAGTTGGGATTTTTCCCTCTCAGTAGTAGATACACCGGAATAGATTTTTCGTTACAGAAAAGAAAAAGAAAAAAAGAAAAAAATAAAAAAAGAAAAAAAAATCTGCGAGCGAAGCTCGCGAATCGGGATTCCAAAGG